>CAYQOM010000003.1:139313-308822 GCA_964419145.1 uncultured Roseivirgaceae bacterium
ACCTGCCAAGGTTGCCGACTCCCCACAACTTTCTTGAGGCGGTCCTGCAATGGGATCAGTTGGATTTGATCCAAAGTCAATCACAAGCTCATCATCGCTCATACAATCTCCGCTAACAACCTCCCAACGTAATGTATAAGCTCCTTCATTACCCAAGGCGATTGTAACTGTAGCATTAGGATCATTTACATTTGAAAAAGTTGGCGCTGGTCTTGCCGGAACGCTTGATACAAAACTCCATGTTCCTGTACCTGGTGCAGGATTACTTCCTGACAATGAAGCTGTAAATCCATCGGTGGCCGTACAAAGGGCTTGATCAGGGCCAGCTGCCGCGGGGACAGTATTTGGTGAAATATTTACCGTGCGCGTTGCCGGAGGGTTCGATGAGCAAAAAACTCCTCCACCATAATCAGCTTGTACCACGTAATTCAACGGATAAGATCCAGCTGTTGCCGATGACTGAACCGTTGGCTGCTGAATATTTGTCGCATCAAGAATTCCGGTACTACCGCCCCATGTATGTGCCGAAATGCTTGGAGTAAATCCGGCCACAGCAGCCGGCAAAACCGGATTACCATTTAATAGAAGCGTGCTCCCCTCACATATATCTGCCGGGTTAGGTGTTATACTAGCTGTAGGCCTTGCTCGTACATTAACTACTAATGTCCTTGCCGTGCTGGGGCATTGCGATCCATTTACAGTTGTAGCTGGGGGAGAAACGTACCTATTTACAACGGAGATATTACCTGATCCCACACCAGCAGCTCCTGCAATGGTAATGGATTGGGTACCCTGTCCTGCATTTAAAGTACCTACACCTGCTGGCACCGTCCATTGAAACTCTGTATCCAAGGTGAAATTACCAGTGATCGCATCTGTTATAGTTATGGAAGAAGGTGGACTTGGTAATGAGTATACAAAGGTACCTCCAGGACAAAGGTTTGTCGGTCCAGTTACCACCGGTGGTTGTGAAAGATCTGGTCTTCGGGTAATGGTAACTTCTTCCGGATCACTCACGCAACCATTAGCGGCTGTTGCTGTTACAAAAAAATGCCTGCGCTGCCCAATTGGAGCCTGAGCATTTGATGGCGTAAACGTATTTGCTGTTGCTAAAACATTGGTGTTAGCTAACGCATCAGCTTGAGAAGCATACCATCTATAGGTAAGGCCACCAACAACCGGGTTAACACTAATTGTTCTACTCTGCGCTGAGCAAATATCAACATCCGGTACAACCGGAGGATTTGGTTTGGTGATAATTGTAATCGTGTAATTTCGTAAAACCGGAGTTGCATTGGCGAAATAGTTATTGTTGTTTGGAAAATCAGCCTGAGGCTGGAAACTAGCTGAGCCTCTAAAATTAAACACATCTGCAGGGGCGGTTTGCGGAGGATTTAGACCATTGCCATCAAATGTATTACGATCAAAATTATTACACACATTCCATGTTCGCATGGTTACCGTCATCTGCTGACCTGCAACAGCCGTTGTTGGCATTTGGATATTATCCGTAATGTGGATAGGAGCCAATGTTGGCGATGCCTGATATATCACTCTTCCATAAACTGGTAATTGTGCTGCGCTATAAGAAACCCCATTTATTATAATACTCCCCCCCGCACCTCCCGGAGCTGTAATGTTGGAGGCCGTTCCGTAAACAAACTGTACCCAACGAGGTTGGTTATTAGGCTGAGGGTTTTCCAGAGGAGGTGTACAGTTAAAATCCGTATTATCTCTTAGCCGTATAGGATTTGTATCACCTTGGCAAACATTTACGTTTTCCCCTACTTCTACTCCAGTGCTGGTTGGATCATGGTTGATATCGTGTGTACCGAGGTCAACATTATCTTCCATGTCCCATACAGTGAAGGGCTGTGTTTGGAATCCAGAAAAACCACAAGATGTCACAGTTCCTAATCCTGCACCCGTATACGTTCCAATACCCCAGGTAGCCCGCATGGTGTATGTACATCGCTCTCCCGGAGTGGTTGAGGCTGTACTTCCCCCATCATAATCATAAATATGGTTTCGGGTTACACGCCAAAGTTGTTTTGACATGTTGGTTTCGTTTGGATTCATTAGTGTGGGCGCAAGGGTCTCTATATTCCCATCAGCCCAGTCAATAATAATTCTTGGAGGAAGTGCGGCTCCACCTAACCGGTAGTTTATCCCCCTATATTCAACCTGCCAGTCGAGTGAACGTGGTGAACATAAACCAGTTTCATTCAAAATTAGGTTACCCGGTGTAGGTACACCAACCCCACTTGCATTATTACAATTGGCATTGTAAGTTAATACAGGATTTGGGCCGATATCCTGAGTTGGAGAGGCTGCTGCGCATGACCAAGGTCTATATTCGACTGGTGCTCCAACTTCTGCATTTGCATCACGTGGTGTCACCCTCACAGCAATATGCTTACCTTCATCAGCAGCGGCCAATGTATAAGTCAATCCAGTAGTGATTACTACAGGATTGATTCCACAGTTATCATCGTATCTAATCCATTGTATTATTGAACCAGCCTGGGGATGTCCGTCCGGATCAAAGTAATCGTAGGAAACCGCTAGTGTGTGGTCCCGCTTCATAACCCCAGTTAATCTAACATTGCTGGCAACAGGCACCCCAGCAATTGTTGTAAACGAGTCTAATAAAAAAATTAGGGTAAGGCTTGATAAAAATATCCTCCTGAACATCTCAATAGGTTAGAAATTCCGTTAAAATAAAAATACTTATCCGTTCAGCCAAACGTGTAGTGTAAGTCACACAAATCCAGATTTTGAATACGGGATCGCGCTTTTTCGTAACCTGAGTAAATGTCAGGAATAACCTTAAATCGCTTTAGTTTATTAACCCTAAAAGCCTACCTTTGCACCCCGTAACAATCCTCCATGTCGGCAGCTAAATACATCTTCGTTACGGGAGGGGTGACCTCATCCCTGGGAAAAGGAATCATTTCCGCCTCGTTAGGCAAGCTTTTGCAAGCGCGCGGCTTTAAGGTGACCATCCAAAAGTTCGATCCCTACATTAATATAGACCCCGGAACGCTTAATCCGTACGAGCACGGGGAATGCTACGTGACCAACGATGGCGCTGAAACCGACCTCGACCTGGGCCATTATGAACGCTTTTTAAATATCCCAACCTCACAGGCCAACAACGTAACCACCGGCCGCATCTATAATAACGTGATTACCAAGGAACGCCAGGGCGAATACCTGGGCAAAACGGTTCAGGTGATTCCGCACATTACGGATGAAATAAAACGTAACCTGTATTTATTGGGCGAAAGCGGTGACTATGATTTCATCATCACGGAAATTGGTGGATCGGTAGGCGATATTGAATCCCTCCCCTTTATTGAAGCGGTGCGTCAAGTACGGTGGGATCTTGGCCCAAACAACGCGTTGGTCATTCACCTGACGCTTATCCCCTACCTAAAGGCCGCTAAGGAACTCAAAACAAAACCAACACAACACTCTGTCAAAGAGCTTCTCTCCTATGGTGTACAGCCGGATATACTGGTCTGTCGCACAGAAATGCCGCTACCACTGGATATTCGTAAAAAGCTGGCGCTGTTTTGTAACGTGCATCTGAATTCAGTTATCGAAGCCATTGATGCCGATACGATTTACGATGTACCTATATTAATGAGAAAGGAAAAGCTGGATGAGCGCGTGCTCGCCAAGCTGAAAGTGCAAAGTAAATCCGAACCCGACCTGGAACAATGGAAAGATTTTCTCGGTAAACTCAAAAACCCGATTGAAGAAGTGACCATCGGATTGGTTGGGAAGTATGTTACACTGCCCGATGCTTATAAGTCCATTGTAGAAGCCTTCGTTCATGCCGGTGCACAAAACGATTGCCGTGTGAATCTGAAATGGATTTCATCGGAAGATATTCAACATGAAAGTGTAGAGTCTATTATTAAAGGATTGCATGGCGTTTTGGTTGCGCCCGGTTTTGGAGAGCGGGGTATGGAAGGAAAAATTGAAGCCATCAAATTTGTACGCGAACATAAAATTCCATTCTTCGGTATTTGTTTGGGGATGCAGTGTGCCGTGATTGAATTTGCGCGCCATGTTGTCGGACTGGATGGTGCCAGCTCAACGGAACTGAATCCAAAAACCAAGCATCCGGTTATCGACCTGATGGAGGCACAGAAGAAAATTACAGCCAAAGGCGGAACGATGCGACTGGGTGCATATACCTGTAAGCTTAAAAAAGGAAGCAAAGCTGCGAATGCGTATGGTGAAACCACCATTCAGGAGCGTCATCGCCATCGCTATGAATTTAACAATGCGTACCTCGAACAACTGGAAGAAGCCGGATTAAAACCGGTTGGTATAAATCCGGAATCAAACCTGGTAGAGGTGGTTGAACTGAAAGATCATCCGTGGTTTGTTGGCGTTCAATATCATCCGGAATTACGCAGTACGGTTATGAATCCGCACCCGTTGTTTGTGAAATTTGTGGAGGCTTCCGTGAACTATAAAAAATCGACTATTTAACTTTTTTAATATTTACTAATGGATAGAAACTCAGCCATAGGCCTGACCCTTATAGCCGCTTTATTACTGGCCTATTTTTATTGGTTTGCTGAAAAGCCAGTGCCACCCCAACCTGCACAAACATCTGAATTAAAGCAGGATAGTGTTCCATCCCAAGAAATACCCGCGACAACAGATAGTACTATCACAGCTCAAGCCGGAATTCCTATCGAACCGGTTCAAGCCGAGGAAATCACAACAATCAACACACCCGATCTGGCGATTGCATTCACCAACAAAGGTGGCGTTATCCGTGAACTGGAACTGCTCAACTATAAAACCTACCACGGGCAGCCATTGAAATTGGTTGACCCTACTTCAAACTCGTTTAAACTCAAGACCCGCTACCACGGACAAGATATTGACCTGAACAGTTTGTTCTATACCGCATCCCAAACTAAAAATGGTGACACAACAGTATTAACATTTACCAGGTCACTTTCTGAAACCACACAATTGATTCAACAGTATTCCATTCCGCCAACAGGCTTTAAGATTGGTTATGACTTGAAACTAACCGGTGGTGCCAATAATTTTTCTGAACAGCTTACGCTGGATTGGCAAAATACCTTGCGTCCATTGGAGAAGGATTTAACGGACAGCCGTAACAACACTACCATTACATACTACCATGAGGATTCGTTCGATGAATTATCGCAACGCTCTACCTCAACAGAGCGAGAAGTATTTTCCGGTAACCTGAAATGGGTTTCCATCAAACAAAAATTCTTTTTAGCCTCAATTATTTCCGAGAAAGGATTTCCGGGTGGTGAAGTGGAAACGGTTTACAATGAATCTGATACCTCCATTGTAAAACGGGCGAATGTAAAAATCAATATCCCCGTTCAGGAAGTTGTGAACGGAACAGCGAAGTACGCGTTCTACTTCGGCCCGAATGATTACAAGGAATTGGGTAAAGTTACCGAAGACTTTGCTAAAAACGTTTACCTCGGTTGGCCTCCGGTTTACTGGATCAACAAATATGTTATTTTCCCTGTCTTTCATTTTCTCACGAATGTGATTGGCAGCTTCGGACTCATCATCATCATTCTGGTAATCCTACTGCGCATCATTTTGTTGCCACTCTCCTATCGTTCGTACCTCAGTATGGCAAAAATGAAAGTACTGAAGCCTGAGTTGGATGAGATCAAGGAGAAATTTGGTGAAGACATGACCAAGGTGCAGCAGGAGCAAATGAAGCTGTATCAGCAAGCAGGTGTTAACCCGTTGAGCGGTTGCATTCCGTTGGTGTTGCAGATGCCCATCCTCTTCGCGATGTTCTACCTGTTCCCAAACAGTATCGAGTTGCGTCAACAATCGTTTCTGTGGGCTGATGATCTTTCTACGTACGATTCCATTTTAAATCTACCGTTCTCCATTCCGTTTTATGGTGATCACGTTAGTTTGTTCACGATATTGATGACGGCCTCCACATTAATCTACACCTGGCAGAACAACCAGATATCTTCGGTTCAAGGTCCGATGAAATCGATGTCATATATCATGCCGTTGATTTTCCTGTTTGTATTAAACTCCTTCCCTGCCGGATTGAGCTACTACTACTTTGTTTCCAACCTGATCACCTTCGGTCAACAGGCCATCATCAAACGGTTTGTGGATGAGGATAAAATCAAAGCGGTTATGGAGAACCACCGCAAAATGATGGCTTCGGGTACGGTTAAAAAATCGCGCTTTATGAGTAAGCTGGAAGACGCCATGAAAGCCAGCGAAGAAGCCCGGAAACAGGCTGAAGAAAACCGGAAAAAGAAGAAAAAGAATTAACATTCACCTGTGAATGGAATGTGGACAAATACGTTCCACAAGGTTCCACGCCCCATTGTCATTCGTCTATATTTGCAGTCCTGATCCCGATAGCTATCGGGATCAGGACTCATTTTTTAAACTTGCCGGTCTGAAAATCAGGCAAACTATTAACAGGATTACGACAAGATGGGAAAGATCATTGCGATTGCAAATCAGAAAGGTGGCGTAGGTAAAACCACATCCGCCATTAACCTGGCCGCCAGCTTGGCGGTGCTGGAAAAGCGCACACTTTTAGTGGATGCCGATCCGCAGGCCAACTCTACTTCGGGACTAGGCATTAACCCAAAAGAAGTGGAAACCGGCTTATACGAGTGTATGATTGATGGCATTGATCCGAAAGATGCCATTGTAAAGAATGATCAACTGAAATTTTTGGATATCCTTCCCTCCCACATCGACCTGGTAGGTGCTGAAGTGGAGATGGTGAGCATTGAAAGTCGTGAAGAAAAAATGCGTGAAGCATTGGATAAAGTAAAGGAAGATTATGACTTTATCATCATCGACTGCTCACCTTCGCTTGGATTGATCACCATCAATGCACTTACTGCTGCCGACTCTGTCATCATTCCTGTACAATGCGAATACTTTGCCTTGGAAGGATTGGGCAAGTTGCTTAACACGATAAAAATTATTCAAACACGCCTCAATCCCCGGTTGGAGATTGAAGGCATTCTGTTGACGTTATACGATTCGCGTACCAGTCTGGGTAACCAGGTAGTGGAAGAAGTGCGCACACACTTTAATAAGATGACGTTTCAAACGATCATTCCAAGAAATGTAAAACTCAGTGAATCACCCAGCTTCGGGTTACCGGTAATCGTACATGATGCTGAAAGCAAAGGAGCCATCAGCTACCTGAACCTGGCGCATGAGGTCATTGATAAAAATATGGTAACAGCATGAGCAAGAAGAAAGCACTAGGCAGAGGTTTAAACGCCCTGTTAAGCGACAGTGAAAAAGAAGAACGCCTGGAAACGGATCTTCCCGTTGTGCACACCTCACCTTCCGGAAGCATTTCTGAAATTCCGGTTGAGCACATTGAAGTAAACCCGTTTCAACCGCGCACCCATTTCGATCAGGATGCGCTGCAAGAACTGGCTGAATCCATTAAGGTGCACGGCATCATCCAACCCATCACCGTGCGTAAACTCGCACGTGATCAGTATCAACTCATCTCGGGTGAACGCAGGTTTCAGGCTTCGCAACTCGCTGGATTAAAAACCATTCCGGCTTACGTTCGCTCTGCTGATGACCAGCAGATGCTGGAGATGGCGTTGATTGAAAACATTCAGCGCGAAAACCTGAACGCCATAGAAATTGCCTTGAGTTATCAGCGTTTGATTTCCGAGTGTAACCTGAACCAGGAACAACTGGGTGAACGTGTGGGCAAGAACCGCGCTACCGTAACCAACTACCTGCGTTTGTTGAAACTCCCACCTGATGTACAAATTGCCGTGCGTGATAACCGCATTACCATGGGGCATGCGCGGGCCATCATAAACGTGGAAAATCCGGAGCAACAGTTATACATCTTTAAAAAGATTCTGGCGGAAGATCTTTCCGTACGGAAAGTGGAGGAACTGGTGCGCTCGTTAAGTGAAACCACTTCTGAAAAAGGAAAAACCACAACACCTGCTACTTCCAATCGCGAAATTTCTCAGCTTCAGTCGCAGCTTTCTTCACACTTTGGTACGCGTGTTGTTGTAAAAAGCGATGGCAAAAAGGGTGAAATCAAAATTCCTTTTTTGTCGGTAGAGGATTTAAACCGGATACTGGACATCTTAAAGATGCAGTAAAACCGGTACCTTTACGCGTTACCGGTTATGAAGAAACCAGAAGCCATCTTAAAAATAGGAAGATCGTCATTGCGAGGGATCCCGCTAATCCCGATAGCTATCGGGATCGGGAGACCGAAGCAATCTCGTTTTTTGAAACGACTTCTAATTCTTTTCTGCTTGGTGGGTTTTACGTTAGGTGCTTATGCTCAACGCGACTCTGTTCGCGTGGTGCAACCAGAAAGCGATACCGTTACAATAGCTTCTTATTCAACCCGTTACGATCCGCGTAAAGCGTTGCTCTATGCTGCAGTTTTACCCGGCTTAGGCCAGGTGTACAACAAAAAATATTGGAAGTTGCCATTGGTGTATGGAGGCTTTGCACTGACAGGATATTACTTAAATATCTATCAAGAGGGGTATTTGACTTTCAGAAAGGAATTGTTTTATAATCTTGAAAATGGGCTTTCTGGTGACACTCAGGTTAATCCAAATACACTATACACAACCTCCCAACTCCGTTCCATTGTCGACCGCTACAGGCGTGAACGTGACTTCATGATTATCATCATGATGGGCGTATATATTTTGCAAATAGTAGATGCCCATGTGGATTCTCATTTGAAAGAATTCGACCTGAATCCAAATCTACAGGTGCGGGTAGAACCCTCCTTTTCAAATGAATTATTGACCGGTCGTATGGGAGGGATTTCTCTGAAGATCCGGTTTTAATTCAACTACTACATCCGTATACTTGCACCGACCAAATCGGAACAATCCGGTAAATCAAACCTATGAAAATTCTTTTGCTGGGATACGGTAAGATGGGTAAAATTATTGAGCGTATTGCCCTTGAGCGTGGACATGAAATTGCCGGTCGGATCACCTCAGCCAACCGTCATGAACTCGGCAACATCAAAGCCGATGTAGCCATTGAATTCTCCAATCCGGGGGCCGCTTTTGATAATATCCGGCATTGCCTGGAACAAGGTATTCCTGTTGTTTGTGGCACTACGGGCTGGCTTGACAAAAAATCAGCGGTTGAAAAACTTACCGCCTCTTGTAATGGAGCCTTCTTTTACGCGTCTAATTTCAGTGTTGGGGTAAACATCTTTTTCAGGTTGAATGAGTTTCTGGCCAACATGATGAATGCGCACAATCAGTACAGCGTACACATTGACGAAATTCATCATACGGAAAAGAAAGATGCACCCAGCGGAACAGCCATTACGTTGGCGCAAGGAATTTTGAAACACGTAAATCGCCTAACCAAATGGGTAGGTGGCAATAGTGCTGAACCTGCTGAGCTACCCATCAGTTCGTTCAGGATTGACCAGGTTCCGGGAACGCATCATGTAAAATACGCATCGGGCATTGATGATATTGAAATACGCCATACCGCTCACTCCCGCGAAGGCTTTGCCCTTGGGGCCGTGCAGGTTGCAGAATGGTTACCCGGAAAAAAGGGGGTGTTGGGTATGGAAGATTTCTTACAATTCTGATCGATAATCCTTTTATTTGCAGGCTTTTAAACTGATAAAAACGTGAACGCAATACTGATAACTTTTCTGATCATACGGCTGGGGGTTACTGTTGGCTACTGGAAGCTTTTTGAAAAGGCTGGTGTCGATGGATGGAAAGCCATTATTCCATTTTACTCAGAGTATGTTTTAATGACAGAGATTGTAGGTAAACCCAAGTGGTGGTTTATCTACCTGGTTATTCCGGTGGTAAACTTCTTTGCGTACTACGTATTGATTTTTGAAGTATTGCGTTGCTACGGAAAAAACTCATTGTGGAGTCAGATCCTGATCATCTTCACTGGATTTTTCTACCTGATCTATTTGGGATTCAACCCCAATGCGAAATACATCGACAAACTCGATAAGCTGCCACCAGAAGCGAAGAAATCTCCACTTGTCGAATGGACGGAGGCCATCACATTTGCGGTAGTGGCCGCGACATTGATCCGTTGGTTGATTATGGAGGCCTATACCATTCCAACACCTTCCATGGAGAACTCGCTGCTTGTAGGTGATTTCTTGTTCGTAAGTAAATTTCACTACGGCACACGCACACCAAAAACTCCGCTTCAACTTCCGCTAACCCATCAAAAAATATGGTTCACGGAAGTTCCCTCCTACCTCGATTGGATTCAGCTTCCGCAATATCGTTTGCCGGGAATTAGCGAAGTGAAGAGTGGAGATGTGGTGGTGTTTAATGTTCCACCCAAACGACTGAATGACAACAAGGACTATCCGGTTGATCTAAAAACAAATTACATCAAACGGTGTGTGGCTGCTGCCGGAGAAACACTTCAGGTGAAAGACAAAACCATTCTGGTCAATGGAAGTGAACTCAAAAATCATCCGTTGGTGCAATGGAGCTACCAGGTTATTGCCAAAGACCTGATCAATGAACGCAACCTGAACAGGCTTGGCATTGGACAAGAAGATTATCATATTCTTGGAAGACCTGATGAAAACAGTGTAGAGTACACCATGTGGCTAACGCAGGAAAAAGCAGAAGAACTTAAAGCCTTACCTTTCATTACCTCGGTTAAGCAGGATAGCCAAAATAATTCAGGCGGGATTTTTCCCTATTCTGAGTACTATGGATTTGGTGCCGGAACTCAAAACAATACAAACTGGTCGCTGGATAATTTTGGCCCCCTTTGGATTCCCAAGAAAGGCGAAACCATTTCGATAAATGATTCGACTCTCGCATTGTATGGATTTATTATCACTGCATACGATCACCAAGCGGATGCAAAAATCACCGACAAGAAACTTTTGATCAATGGTCAGGAAGTTACCTCGTATACCTTTAATCAGAATTACTATTTCATGATGGGTGACAACCGACACAACTCCCTAGATTCACGTTACTGGGGTTTTGTTCCGGAAGATCACATTGTGGGTAAAGGTTTCTTTATTTGGTTATCGATTGATCCAAACGAAAAATTCCTAAACAAGATACGGTGGAGAAGATTCTTTAAAATGATTGAGTAACGTGTTGCGCGTTACAGGATCCAGGTTGCACGTTAAAAGCTAAAGAGCACGAAACGCGAAACCCGAACCTCGCTCTACCATTCTATCTCTTCCAACCCTTTACTCTTCAAGTACGCGTTGGCTTTGCTGAAGTGCTTACACCCGAAGAACCCTCTGTCGGCAGAGAAGGGTGATGGATGTGCTGACATCAGCACGAGGTGTTTGTTGCGGTTAATCACTTCGCCTTTCTTTTGCGCATAAGCACCCCATAAAAGAAACACCACGTTTTCCTTTTCATCAGATACTTTTTTAATGACCGCATCGGTAAACGTCTCCCACCCTTTGTTCTGGTGCGATCCGGGTGTTGAAGCCCGAACCGTTAGGGTTGCATTCAACAACAACACACCCTGTTTTGCCCACCGTTCCAGGTTTCCTGTGGCAGGAATAGGTTTACCTAAATCCTGATGGATTTCTTTGAATATATTCACTAACGATGGCGGCATGCGCACACCTTCACGCACGGAAAAGCACAACCCGTTCGCCTGGCCCGGGCCATGGTAGGGGTCTTGCCCGATAATGACCACCTTTACCTGGTCAAAATCACAGGCGTCAAAAGCATTGAAAATTTCTTTCCCGGGTGGGTAAACCACAGCTGTCTGATACTCAGCCTTAACAAAGGCAGCGAGCTGCTGAAAGTAGGGTTTTTCGAATTCGTCCTGTAAATGTTCCTTCCAGGAATGCGCTATTTTAACCTCCATGGGCTGTTTCTGACTGAAAATAAAATCGAAGTTTCGCGAAACATTTTTAATTCTAAAAAATTAATATTTTTGAAACGCATGGTAACGGAAGTAACACAAGGAATACGGGTAACCGTTGAAACAGAATACCAACCGGCTTATTCAAGTCCGAGTCAGTACCACTACGTGTTTACGTATAAGATTACCATCGAAAACCAAAGCGAAAACACCATTCAATTGTTGCGCAGGCATTGGCACGTGTACGATGCGGGGTTCAACATGCGCGAAGTTGAGGGTGAAGGTGTAGTGGGGCAACAGCCTGTGCTGGAGCCTGGTCAGGTTCATCAATACGTTTCCGGTTGTAATTTAAAATCGGGCCTGGGGAAGATGACCGGCACCTACCTGATGGAACGCATAGTGGATGGCGTAAAACTCACGGTTAACATTCCTGAGTTTGTTATGATTGCGCCAATTCGCCTGAACTGATTGTCAGCTTTTTTTAAAATAAAAACCTACCTCAACTACTGGCTTGATTCGGTAGACGAGCATTCTTTGCACGCCCCCTTCCTGTTTGATTTTTACACGCGGGTAATTAAACGAGAAACCATTCCTATTCCGAAATTTGAATCGTTGCGTAAACAGCTGGCGAATGATCATCGGGAAATTGAGGTAGAAGATCTCGGTGCCGGCTCGAAACATCTCTCCACCAACAAACGAAAAATCAGCGACATCGCAACGGTTAGCCTGAGTGATGCCAAATTCTCAACCTTGTATTCCCGGATTGCAGGTCATGTAAAAGCAAAAACAATTGTAGAGTTGGGAACATCATTGGGGATAAACACCCTTTACCTGGCCACACAACCTGGCAGCAAGGTGTACACATTCGAGGGCGCTGAAGCGATAGCTGAAATTGCATCCATAAGTTTTGAGTTTGGAGAAGCTTCAAATATTGAACTGATAACCGGCAACCTTGATCAAACGCTTTACGCCACCCTTTCACGCATCCCTAAAATTGACCTGGCTTTTTTAGATGCAAACCATCGCTATGAACCCACTCTCCGGTATTTCGACCTGGTGGTGAATCGATCGCATCACAAAACCATCATTATACTGGATGATATTCACGATTCACCCGACATGGAACGGGCGTGGTCAACCATCAAAAAGAATCCATTGGTTTACACTACAGCCGACCTGTTCCGGTGTGGCGTGGTATTTCTTGATCCGTCATTGAGCAAACAACACGTTGTATTGCGTTTTTAGGCGTTGGATTAGCTCCAAATACCCTTATTTTTGCACAATCCTAATCTGAGTAAACATTATGAGCGAGCCTGCAAAGACCGAATCTCCAGCACCTGCACCCGAACCAAAAAAATCAAATAAAAAGTACGCCATCATCATTGCGGTACTTTCGGTTATTATCATCATCCAGTTTGTAAGCGGGTATCTGAATAAGCAGGAACGCGACCAACTGAAGCTGGAGAAATCCTCCACGGAAGAACAACTGGCCACTACCATGAACCGGTTGGATGAAATCAGCGCAGAATTGGATCAACGCATCGCTGAGATTCAGCGGCTTGGTGGCGATATATCAGAACTCACCAAAGCAAAAGAAGAAATAGAAACCGAACTGAAACGTACGCGCAGGGCCAATGGCCAGGTGATTAAGGAACTGAAAGATAAAGTTGAAGGCTACGAATTGCTGTTGAAAAACAAAGACGAGGAAATTGAAAAGCTGAAGAGTGTTAATAAAGAATTGCTCACAGAAAACACCACCCTTAAAACGGAGAAGAACCAATTAGGTGATTCCATCAACCGACTGGCACAAACCCGTGAAGAGCTCGCCAGTAAAGTGGCTATTGCTTCGCAGTTAAAGGCCGAGAACATTCGCATTGTTGCCGTGAACGAGAAGGGTCGCGAGCGTGAATCACCCTTCCGCAACCGTCAGGTAGGAACCATTAAAGTTGAATTTAACCTGGCTGAAAACAATGTAGCGCCCATTGAAGGAAAGAAGATTATGATTCGCATTATCGATCAGAACGATCAGGTATTGTTTGATGTAGCCCGTGGGTCCGGAACGTTCATGTACAACGGCAAGGAAGAATTCTATACCGCCTCACAGGAAATTTTATTCGACAACACACGCCAAAAACTTACCTATTTGTACGACAAGGGTTCTGATTATGCAGCAGGAACCTACACGTTGGAAGTGTATTGCGATGATTACAAGATGGGTTCGGGACAGTTTACTGTTCGGTAATCCGGATTAATCCTTTACCCGGTTAACAGCCAGCATACCCAACATCCAGTTAGGAAGCGGCTTTTCCATAGGCCTGTTCTTGATATTCAGGAACAGCCCTAATTTTTCGATGATGGGAATTTTATGGGTCTCTACAAATTCAATCAGCGTACCATCACGATCTTCAATGTAGGAGAAATGACCGGCAGCCTTTCCCATATCAAATGAGTTGCTGCTGTCCACAGTAAAAGCATGGCCGTAATCAGCGCACCGCTTGCCCAGGTTTTTCATTCCACGAATGTCGAAGCAAACATGAATAAAACCGAGGTCGCCCCAATTTCTGCTTTCATAGATTTTTGTTGCCTTCCGGTCTTTTACTTCAACCAATTCTATCTCCGTTGAACCTAACAGGTTTCCGAACGCTCCTTTGCAAGGCGTTTGTGCCTTGAGTAACACCCTTCTGAAATTCGATTCTCCCCCGGCAAGTCCTTTTAAATCATCGAACGTCCCCGATTCATCGTACGCCACACACTGATGACCCAAAATATCTTTATACAAGGCAATAGACTGATCCATATCGGTAACACCAATCGTTACGCCCGATACGCCACCATTTGGGAAGGACTTTCGCTTAAACCAATTACCACTCTCCACAATCTCAAATAGGTTTCCGTAAGGATCTTCTACATAAAAATGTAATCGCCCTTCGGGAGATTCCGATGGCTGGGTTTTAATGTTTACATTTTTCGATTTAAGAAATTCGTATGCTTTGTTAACATCACTCGATTTCAGTTTGGCGGCAAAAACACCCGTGTCCCCCAGCAAGGGTTTCTGATTGGAAGCAACCGGTTCTTTGGAAGTGTATTGCCAGATTTCAAAACCTCCTCCTCCTTGCAGGTTCATAGCCAGAATGGCGTATCGGCTTTCAGCAATTCCCGAGGTATACCGCGTCATCAATGAAGCCTGGGCTGAATCTTTAAAAATGGGCACATCAAAACCGAAATGCTTGCGGTACCACGCCCATGCCTCATTGGCATTTTTAACTCCAATGCCAATCTGCTGAATTCCACTTACAATATAATCCATAAGGCAAGATAATATTTTTTCAATTGTGTAGATACATGTTTGCCTTTACGAGGCTATCCCTGCTCATCCTCGCGAAGCACAATCTCATAATTTTTAATTGGATTATCCATCACCGCCCGATGCAGTTTTCCATCCTTATAAAAGTATTTGTTGCGCTCACCCCGCACATTCACTTCATAATAACTGTTCTTTAGGTACGATACCGGGGCCAGCAAACCATTGCTATCGGCCAGCACCTTTTTAATTTCCTTTGGCTCATCGAAAAAGAAGCGCATCACGTTAAAGTGGATGGGATCCAGAATGGTGGTGTCATTCTTATACTTGTACATATCCACCTTAACATCGTACTGCTTTCTATTCCAGATTACCGAAGCACTGAAATTTCCTTTGTTCGATTTGGTTTTTACCGTTGAGTGCAGCAGCTTTTCGCCATGATAAACGGCTGTTTGAATGTGGTGCACATTGACCTTTACAAAAAGCCAAAAACTAACCTTGGTTTCGATGTGGTAGTGCGTAAGGGTGTCGCGGTCAACCCGGGTGGCGGTCAGCTCCCCTATTTTCAGGCCCGCCAGTTCAATATCAAACCGCTTTACTTCAGGGGTGGCCCAAAGCGGGGCAGCAAGCAAAATCAGCAACAAAATTTTCCAGAAACGGGGTACCATGGCTCACGCTAAATCCCAAATATGTTGATTCTGGGCCTAAAAAGGCCAATTTTACATAAAAAGAACTCCTGATGTTTATTTTTTCCTTTTAGCGGCATTTTCTATCTTTGCACCTCATTTTAAAAACACAAAACAATCTATGAACAATTACGAGACAGTATTCATTTTGAATCCCGTTTTGTCTGAAGATCAGATGAAGGATACTGTTGATAAGTTCGTAAAGGTGTTGAAGAAAGGCAATGCTGAAATCTTAAACGTTGAGCATTGGGGTCTTCGTAAACTGGCATATCCAATCCAGAAGAAGTCGACCGGATTCTACAGCCTGATCGAATTTTCAGCAACTCCTGAGTTGATTGACACACTCGAAACCGAGTACAGAAGGGATGAGTCGGTGATGCGCTTTATGACCATCACCCTCGACAAGTATGCTTTGGCATACAACGAAAGAAGACGCAAAGGCGAATTCAAGAAAACAGATCGCAAACCGGTACGTAAAGCTGAGGAGGAGCTTGCCAGATGACATTAATGAACGAACCCATCAAGCGGGTTGAGCAAAAACCCAAGTACTGCCGCTTCAAGAAAAACGGTATCAAGTACATTGATTACAAAGATCCCGACTTCCTGTTGAAGTTTATCAACGAGCAGGGTAAGATTCTTCCCCGCAGACTAACCGGAACAAGCTGGAAGTTCCAGAAGAAGGTGTCGCAGGCTGTAAAGCGTGCCCGTCACATGGCCATTCTTCCATACACCGGTGATTCATTAAAATAAGGGTTAACCGATAAACTGAATAGAAAATGGAAGTGATATTAAAACAAGATGTTCAGGGCCTCGGCTACAAGAACGATATTGTTAAAGTTAAAGCTGGCTACGGCCGCAATTTCCTTATTCCTAACGGACTGGCACTTATCGCCAATAATTCCAACAAACGCCTGATTGAAGAGAACATTCGTCAGATGGCGCACAAAGCAGCTAAGCTGAAGCAAGATGCTGAAGCATTGGCTGCCAAGATTGGTGAAGTGGTGATTGAATTGAAAACCAAAGCCGGTGAAAGCGGAAAGATATTTGGTGCCGTTACGGCCATACAGGTATCAGATGCACTAAAGGCAAAAGGCTTTGAGGTTGACCGCAAGAAAGTACATTTCAAGGAACAGCCTAAGCAACTTGGTTCATACAACGTTACCCTTGATCTTCACAAAGAAGTGAAGCACGAAATCAAGGTAAATGTGGTAGCAGAATAAGTAAAAATGATCATATGTAAACCCCGGTTGGTATCCAGCCGGGGTTTTGTTTTTTCAGTAGTATCCAATTTAGGACTAACTTAGTCTTATGAATACCTTTCGAACTACACTGGATGTTAGCCGATCTACTGAATTGATTTCTGTTAAAGATCAATTGCTTACCATCGGATCGTGTTTTGCAGATACCATTGGTGAACAACTGATTCAAAACAAATTCAACATACTGAAAAACCCGTTCGGCACCACGTACAATCCCTTGTCCATTCACAACCAACTTAGCTACACCATCCACAACCACATACCGGCCCAACATACATTTTTGCAAAATCAGGACGTGCACCTGAACTACAATTTTCACTCTACCCTATCGGCCTTATCAAAAACAGCTCTTGAAAAAGCATTCGTGGAGAATATTGGCAAAGCCCACTATTTTTTGAAAGATGTGACATGGCTGATGATTACGTACGGTACAGCCTGGATATATACCCGAAAAGATACCGGAGAAGTTGTGGCCAATTGTCATAAAGTACCCGCTAACCAGTTCGAAAAAGAACTCTGCACACAAAAACGCATGCTTGATTCGTTTGAAGAATTATATACCAAGCTAAAAACCTTCAATCCGAATTTGAACATTATCCTGACAGTTAGCCCAGTTCGCCACCTGAAAGATACTCTGGAATTAAACAGTGTCAGTAAATCGGTTTTGCGATTGGCATGCCATACGCTGACGCAACAACACCCGGATGTCCATTACTTTCCTTCCTATGAAATTCTGTTAGATGATTTGCGCGACTATCGCTTTTATAAATCCGACATGATTCATCCTTCAGCAGATGCTGAGGAATACATCTGGACAAAATTCTGCCAAAACTATGTTGATGAAAACACATTGGCTTTTCTGGAAAAATGGAGAAAAATACGATCCGGATTACAGCACAAACCTTTTCATATTACTTCTTCAGCGCATCAAACCTTTTTACGTGCGTTACTGGAACAACTAAGGCAAGTGAGCAATGTAGTTTCAGTAGATGAAGAAATAGAATCAGTAAAAAATCAACTGTTATGAGGGGTGTGCTCTTTATATTCCTAAGTTTTCTCATTTCACTGGGATTTTCACAAACCGATGCCATAACCTTATCGGATGCTGCCATTGCGTTAACGAACGACAAGGTTGCCTACGACCCCTCCTACTTTTCTATCCCTTATCCGAATGGCGATGTGCCCGCTGATAAAGGTGTTTGCACCGATGTTATCATTCGGGCTTACCGGAAACTGGACATTGACCTACAGAAGGAAGTACATGAGGATATGAAAAAGAACTTCAGTCTTTATCCTAACAAATGGGGGCTTACCAAACCCGATAAAAATATCGATCACCGAAGAGTACCCAACCTGATGACTTATTTCTCACGGTTCGGGACTACAAAAGTAATTTCGAAAAATCCAGAAGACTATAATCCTGGTGATATTGTTGCCTGGAGCCTGGGCGGAAACCTGACGCACATCGGGATTGTTATCAATAAAAAATCGGAAGATGGAGAACGTTATCTGATTGTTCACAACATTGGCAACGGACAGGAAATCTCTGATTGCTTGCTTACATACAAAATTATTGGTCATTACAGCTATCGAAAACCTTGACAACTACATCGCATAAAAAATCTAACCGGCTCATTCACGCCACCTCACCGTATTTGTTGCAGCATGCCTACAACCCGGTGGATTGGTTCGAGTGGAACACCGAAGCCCTTGAAAAAGCTAAACGAGAAGACAAGCCCATTCTCGTCAGCATTGGGTATTCCTCCTGCCATTGGTGCCATGTGATGGAACGGGAATGTTTTGAAAAGGAAGATTTGGCAAGCTTGATGAACGACTATTTTGTGTGCATAAAAGTTGATCGCGAAGAACGCCCTGATATTGATCAGGTGTATATGGAGGCAGTCCAAGCAATGGGCATCAATGGCGGTTGGCCCCTCAATGTGTTTCTGACATCCGATCAAAAGCCCTTTTATGGAGGCACGTATTTTCCGCCCAATGTTTGGGCGCAGGTGTTAACAAACATTCATCAAGCCTATCGGGAAAGGCGATCAGAAATTACAGACTCAGCAGAAGAGCTGACCAAAATGCTCTCGTCAAACGATAGCAATCGCTTTCGATCATCCGGAAAAGAGAACATTGAGTTTCAAAAATCCCTACAAACCATCTACAGTAATCTGGAACGAAACTTCGATTACACCTGGGGCGGTCTTGAAAAAGCGCCCAAGTTCATCATGCCATCCATTTGGTTATGGTTGCTTCGGTTTCATCACCTTACAAACAATGAGAATGCCTTAAAACACCTTACCCTCACGTTAGATAAAATCGCGCAAGGTGGAATTTACGACCAGGTTGGTGGCGGTTTTGCCCGCTACTCGGTAGATGGCGAATGGTTCGTTCCACATTTTGAAAAAATGCTGTACGACAATGCCCAACTACTTAGTTTATATGCGGAAGCTTATTCGCAAACAAAAAAAGCATCCTACAAACGAGTTATTGAACAGACCATAAGTTGGCTGGAGCGGGAAATGATGCACCCGGAAGGTGGATTTTATTCAGCCCTTGATGCCGACAGCGAAGGTGTTGAAGGGAAATTTTACTGTTGGACAAAAACCGAACTGGAAAATGCCTTAAGTGATGAGGCACACCTATTTAATAAATATTACGGGGTAACCGAAGAAGGCAATTGGGAGCACGGACAAAATATTCTCAAGCGCATATTTCCTGAAGAGGAGTTTTTAAAACAACATAGCCTTACCGATATAACCTGGCAAGAAAATCTTAAACGTTGCCATGAAAAACTGCTGTCCCTCAGGGAACAGCGCATTCGTCCGGGGCTTGATGATAAAATACTTACGGGATGGAATGCCCTGACCATAGTCGGGCTGGTAGATGCCTACCTGTCCCTTCAGAATGAATCAATCCTCACGTTGGCCAAAAAAAATATTACCTTTTTAGAAACGCACTTGCTGGATAAAAACATTTGCTTTCGATCCTACCGAAAAGAACGTTCAGCCACGGAAGGATTTTTGGAGGATTATGGTTGCCTGATTCAGGCTTACTTGAAATTGTACGAAGCTGATTTTAATGAAGAATGGATTACAAAAGCCACTGCACTTACGGAATATGTTTTGGAGCATTTCTATGACCCAACGGATAACCTGTTTTTCTTCACCAGCAGCCGCGCTGAAAAACTGATTGCCCGAAGAAAGGAATTGTTTGACAATGTTATCCCCGCTTCAAACAGCATCATGGCCCGCAACCTGTTACAATTAGGTACGCTACTGGACAATTCGAATTGGAAAGAAACGGCTCACGCCATGATCAGCGGATTTGCTGAATTGATCACCAAAGAACCCAACTACATGTCGAATTGGGCCATCGTGCTCACCGAATGGCAATCAAACCCTGCGGAAGTAGTAATTGTGGGCGATCATGTCAAACAAGCGTACGCGTCCTTACGTGAACATTATCTTCCGCTAACCCGGTTTATGGGCTCATCCGAAAAAAGTAGTCTGCCCTTATTGCGCGAAAAAGTAGCCATTAACAAGCAGACGACTTTTTATGTTTGTCGCCATTTCACGTGCAAACAACCGGTACAAAAGGCGCAGGACGCACTCGAACAGATTCTAAATAAATCTTAGCTTTACGATTTACCGAAACGTGCAGCATGAACTAACCACCGATTCGCGGACGACCTTGTTCGCAGAAGTTTTGTTGCCGGTTCCAGTGCCCCGACTATTCACGTATCGGATACCGTTCGAATGGAATAACAAGGCTGGAATCGGTCAGCGCGTTATCGTGCAATTTGGTGACCGTAGAATTCTCACGGGAATCATGGTATCGCTGCACGAAAATCCCCCAACAGAATACGAAGCCAAATACATTCTGGAAATCCTGGATGAAGAACCCATTGTAAGCGCCCAGCAACTTACCTTCTACAACTGGATAGCCGACTATTATCTCTGTTCGCCAGGTGAAGTACTGAATGCAGGTCTCCCCTCCGGATTGAAACTCTCCAGCGAATCGATGGTACAATTGCACCCGGCCTTCGACTGGGAAACAACCCTGTTCGATTTTTCTGAGAAGGAAACGATGCTGCTTAAGCACCTGGCTTCGGGGGCCATGAAATATTCTGACATTGCTTCGTTGCTGGGCATTAAAAGCATTTACAGCATCTTGAAATCGCTGGCTGGAAAAGAGGCGATAATTTTATACGAAGAAGTAAAAGAGAAATACAAGCCAAAAAAAGAAAAATACATTCGACTACGTGCTGCGTATACACAACACAAAGTATTGGAAGAACTTTTTAACGAGTTAAGCACAAAGCCCAAACAGGAAGCCATACTGCTAAAATATTTACAAGATGTTCCTGTTTTACACGACACGGCAGCAAACAAAACCGGTCTGCGAAAAAGTATTTTATCTACAGCCGAGTTTTCAACTTCAGCACTGAATACGCTTATTAAAAACGGTATACTGGAAGAATTTGAAATCATTGTTTCACGCTTTGATTTACCAACCGAAACTGAAATACCAGATGTCAACCTAAGTGAAGATCAGCTTCAAGCCCAGCAAGCTATACTAAAGGAATTAGAAACCCATTCTACGGTTCTGTTTCACGGCATTACCGGAAGTGGAAAAACAGAAATTTATATTAACCTGATCCGTAAGGCATTGGAAAGCGGAACACAGGTGCTTTACCTGTTGCCGGAAATTGCCTTGACCACCCAAATCGTACAACGACTAAAAAAAATATTTGGTGACAAGATGGGCGTATATCACTCACGCTTTTCCGATAACGAACGCGTGGAAGTCTGGAACGGTGTATTAAGTGGCCACTTTAAATTTGTGGTAGGCGTACGGTCGTCCATATTTCTACCATTCGATAACCTGGGACTGATTATCGCGGATGAAGAACACGACACCTCTTATAAACAACAGGAACCTGCCCCCCGCTATCATGCGCGCGATGCTGCCCTGATGATGGCGCACCTGCACCATGCTAAAATCATTCTTGGATCGGCTACACCATCGGTTGAGTCATACCACTTGTCAAAAAGTGGAAAGTATGGCTATGTACACTTAAGCAAACGATATGGAGACGCACAACTCCCACAAGTGGTATTGGCTGATGTAATGGCGGAGCGGAAACGCAAAAGCATGAAGGGCGAGTTTACAGGAATTTTACTGAAGGGTATTGAGTCATCCTTGAAGGAAAAAGAACAGGTGATCATATTCCAGAATCGCAGGGGATACTCGCCTATTCTTCATTGTGAAGATTGCGGATGGATACCCAAATGCATCAACTGTGCAGTGAGTCTCACCTACCATCAATACAAACATGCACTGGTTTGTCATTACTGCGGATACAAGGAACCCATGCCCGGAAGTTGTCCGACTTGTTCATCCACGCGATTGCACACACCCGGTTATGGAACAGAAAAGCTGGAGGAAGAACTAAAGCTTCACTTTCCGGAAGCGCATATTCAGCGAATGGACCTGGAGACCACGCGAAGTAAAACCGGATACGAAACCATTATTGAACAATTTGAGCAAGGCGATACGGATATTTTGGTGGGCACCCAAATGGTTACCAAAGGATTGGATTTCGACAAGGTTAGTTTGGTTGGTGTTTTTAATGCTGACAAAATGCTGCATTTCCCCGATTTTCGTTCGTATGAACGGGCGTTTCAGTTACTCACGCAGGTAAGTGGAAGAGCCGGAAGACGAGAAAAGGTTGGAAAAGTTATCGTTCAAACCTCACAGCCCGACCATCCGGTCATCCAACATGTTGTTCACCACCGCATGGATGAATTCTATCAGCAAGAAATTGATGATCGGAGAAATCATTTGTACCCACCGTTTAGTCGGTTGATTGAATTGACCTTAAAGCACATCGATAAAAGAACAGTACAGGAAGCGATTGGCCAACTTCATCGAATGATCGTGCAGGAAATACATGGCGTTCGCGTGTTGGGGCCGGGTGAGCCGATGGTTTCCCGCATACGCAACCAGTACCTGATGAATATGCTGATTAAAATTCCACGTGACTCGGGGAATCTGTCGCAAATCAAAAAAACGCTGGCACAGCTTGCCGCAAAAATTCAAACGGAGAAAGAATTTCGCAGTTTACGGATTATTATAGATGTTGACCCGGTTTAGTAAGCAATTCTACTGAAGGATATCCCAGTCCTCATTTAATACCGGAATGGCCTGATGTGCTGTTAAGTCAAATTGGCACGGCACAACGGAGATGTAGTTGTTGGCAATCGCCCACTCATCGTTATCCTCGCCTTTATCGAAGTTTACAAAGTTGCCCGTCATCCAGAAATAACTTCTTCCGTTCGGATCATGGCGTTGCAAAAACTCTTCTACCCACTTGGCGTTTGCCTGGCGGCAGATGCGTACACCCTTTATTCCCTCGTTTCGTTTTGGTGGAAAGTTAACGTTCAAAGCTACTCCCTTTGGTAATCCTCTCTTTAATACCTGCTCAGTAATGGATTTGATGTAGTTCTCTGTGTGCGAAAAATCAGCATCGTGCGAATAATCGCACAACGAAAAACCGATCGAGGGTGTGCCCTCAATGGCACCTTCAATAGCAGCCGACATAGTACCTGAGTACAACACACTGATAGAAGTGTTGCTGCCATGATTCACACCGCTCACCACCACATCGGGCTGGCGTTTGTCTTTCAACACAAAATGACGGGCCATCTTCACACAATCAGCCGGTGTTCCGGAACATTCAAAAGCGGTAATACCTTCAAAAATGTGATTCTTTTCTAACCGTAAGGTTTCACCCACGGTAATCGCATGTCCCATACCCGATTGCGGACTATCCGGTGCCACCACCAATACCTCACCAATCTGTTTCATTACATCCACTAACGTACGGATGCCTTTCGAGGTGATGCCATCATCGTTGGTAACAAGAATCAAGGGTTTTTTCATTTACGATTTTAGATTTATGATTTTTGATTTTTGTGAGATGCAATGTAAGTACCAGGAATTACAATCTGAAATCCAACGTCAGCAATCCGAAATCGGAAATCAAAATAAGGAATTGTAATACGCAACGGTGCGCGTAAAGTCTGTGGGATCTTCAATTTTCAATCGATTTTTTCGCATGTATTGATCCACATCGTTGGCTTGCCTGCCCATCATACTTAACAACTCGCCTTTTTTACCGGTAAATTGATTGATGTTCCCTTTCTCATCCATTAAAAAAAACTTGTACACCAACACCAGTCGTGTGTACGATCCATAATAGTAAGGAGAACTGAACGTTCGGTACTCCAATGCCTCGCGGGCTAACAAAGTCATTTTTCCATCTTCCAACAATTCAAAAAACACGGGTGTTAGGTAGTTGGTATTGTTTGCCGCATAGGGCAAGGCAAAGAAATTACGGTAACGACTTTGAGTATTATCAAATATCTCGAAGAAAAGTACCTTCCGCGATGTATAGGCAGCTATGCTCTCCTTTTGATCATTGAATTGTACAAGGTCCTGCTCCAGATCATACTTGACAAGACCTTTTAACGTATCGCCAGAAACCAGAACAATCTTGCCTTCATGCCATAACTCAAACGGCCATTCCTGCGCTTGTACTGCCGTAACAATAAAACTAAAAACAACACCTGCTATTAATCTGCCAGTCACTTCCTTCACTTAATGTTTTAAAATGGTATGTCCCAGTTTATCGCGCTTGGTAGCGAGGTACTTTTCGTTATGCGGATTTGGAACCACCTCAATCGGAAGGTTTTCCACAATCTCTAACCCATAGCCCATTAAACCTACACGCTTCTTAGGGTTATTCGTAATTAACCGGATTTTAGTTACGTTCAGATCGCGAAGAATCTGTGCACCAACGCCATAATCGCGTTCATCCATATCAAATCCAAGCTGAAGGTTGGCCTCAACCGTATCCATCCCATCTTCCTGTAATTTGTACGCACGTAGTTTGTTCAACAGCCCGATTCCCCTTCCCTCCTGTTTCATGTACAACACTACACCCTTACCTTCGCGTTCCACCATATCCATAGCATGATGAAGCTGTGGGCCGCAATCGCACCGGCACGAACCGAAAATATCACCAGTAACACACGATGAGTGTACCCGCACCATCACCGGCTCATCTTTTTCCCACGTTCCTTTAACCAGCGCGAGGTGTGTTTCCTGCGTATTGGTTTGTTGAAAGGCAATCAACTTAAAATGACCGTGATCGGTTGGCATATCCACCTCCACCTCACGACTAATCAACGATTCTTTCTTAATCCGGTATTCAATCAGATCTTTTATCGAAACAAGCTTAAGCTTAAACCGATCGGCTACTTTTTTTAAATCAGGCAGGCGGGCCATGGAACCATCTTCATTCATAATCTCCACCAAAACGCCTCCGGGTTTGAACCCAGCGAGTCGTGCAAAGTCGATGGCAGCTTCGGTATGCCCGGTTCTACGCAACACACCACCACGCTTGGCGCGAAGTGGAAAAATATGACCGGGGCGACCCAAGTCTTCCGGTTTTGTTTCCGGATCAACCAACGCACGAATGGTTTTAAAACGGTCGTGGGCAGAAATGCCGGTGGTACAACCGTGACCGATCAGGTCGACCGAAACGGTGAAGGGCGTTTCGAATGTAGCTGTGTTTTTACCCACCATCAGATCGAGTTTCAGCTCATCGCAACGGTCTTCGATCAGCGAAGCGCAGATCAATCCACGGCCATGGGTGGCCATAAAGTTTATGATTTCAGGGGTTACGCACTCCGCGGCACAGATAAAGTCGCCTTCATTTTCGCGGTCTTCATCATCGACAACTACGATTACCTTACCGTTTTTAATATCTTCAATCGCACTTTCGATTGAATCCAGCTTAATTGGCTCTTCCATTCGTTTCTAACAAACTTGTTATTCAAACATATTTACAATCACTATTGTTCCGCTACTTGGAAACCACTATCCCCAGAAAAGAAGCTAACTGCCGTTCAGATTCTTTGAGCTGGGCGTGTATCGCCAGGTGTTTATCAACAGTTACATCATCTTTACTTGTTTTTAAGTCTTTCAGGTTTTCTTCCATCATTTTTTGTATGAGTCGGAATTTCAAACGCAACACATTCGACATGGCCACATCATGAATCACCTCCTTCTCATGCGGAAAATAAATGTGATACTTATCGCTCCAATGCGGTGAAGTTTCATACCGCGATGTCATCAAATCTGCCACCGCACGTTTAACGGGATCTGATCCGTTTTCAAGGAAATAGAAATTGTCTATGCGCGTATCACTTTCGGCTCCGGTTTTAAATGCATCGAATATTTCCCGGTAAACCGGATTGATAAATTCTACATCATCCAACTCACTCAACAGAAAATCAATTACTTTCTGATCATCACCAACGCCATTTTCTGCATAATTCAACAACAGCCGAATCGTTTCCCGTTCCTGCATCTGCACCATTGTTTGGGTATCCGTCTTGCTTGCCTGAATAACGTCATCAATAATTTCGGGAAGTGGTTCAACAACATCATCACGCATGCGTTCCTGATCGCGCTTCTTTTTCTCTGCAATCAGAATTTTATTTAACTCAGTGAGCAATACCGACTCCTGAATCTTTAGCAAATCACCCGTTTCTTTGATGTATACCGACCGTTTGATCGGATCGGGAATAAGCGCAATGCTCGTAACAATTTCGCGAATCGCTTCAGCGCGTTTAATCGGATCGTTTGATGTACCTGAAGACAGTAAATCAATCTTGAACGAAATAAAATCTTTGGTGTGGGCTTTCAGGTACTCCTGAAATTTTGAGCTACCCAGTTTTTTCGAATAGCTGTCCGGATCTTCGCCATCCGGAAGCAACACCACGCGTACATTCAATCCGCCCTTCAGTACCAGATCAATGCCGCGCAACGCAGCTTTGATGCCCGCTGCATCACCATCAAACAACACCGTTACGTTTTCGGTGAACCTGCGCATGAGCCGAATCTGCTCTTCGGTTAACGCAGTGCCAGAAGACGCTACTACGTTTTCAATGCCTGAAAGATGAAGCGAGATGACATCCGTGTAGCCTTCAACCAAATAACAGAAATCGTATTTACGGATTTCATTCTTGGCTTGATACAAGCCATACAACACCTGGCTTTTATGGTAGAT
Source organism: uncultured Roseivirgaceae bacterium (assembly GCA_964419145.1). Lineage (GTDB taxonomy): Bacteria > Bacteroidota > Bacteroidia > Cytophagales > Cyclobacteriaceae > UBA2336. Next base: position 166,599 of record CAYQOM010000003.1, read on the forward strand.
ATCCGTTTCCGGTGAGTTGATGTACTTCGGCTGATCTTTTTCTTTGGTGAGGATACGGGCACCGAAGGCAACCACTTTTCCGGATAGGTTATGTACCGGAAATATGACGCGTCCACGAAAGCGGTCATATACCTTATCTTCTTTTTTGATGATCAGCCCGGCTTTTTCCAAAACCGCTTCACTGAAACCGCGTTTCACGGCAGCATCGTGAAGGTGTTGCCACTCATTCAGGCTGTACCCGAGTTCGAATTTCTCCAGGATACGATCATTAAAACCCCGTTCCCGGAAATAACTTAGCCCGATGCTTTTTCCCTCGTCATGTTTATGCAAGGTTTCCTTGAAGTAATCCTTCGCAAACTGCATGACAATGTACAGGCTGTCGCGCTCGCTCTGCGCAGCAAGGTCTTCAGGGGTTCGGTCGTCTTCTTTGATTTCAACCCCGTATTTCCTGGCCAGGTATTTCAAGGCTTCCACATAGCTCATGCCCTCGTGTTCCATCACGAAGGTGATGCCATCGCCACCTTTACCGCTGCTGAAGTCCTTAAAAATGCCCTTGGAGGGCACCACGTAAAAAGAAGGCGTTTTTTCGTTGGTAAACGGGCTTAATGCCTTGTAATTCTGCCCCGACCGCTTCAGCGAAACAAAATCACTGACCACATCCACAATATCGATGCGGTTGCGAATTTCATCTATGGTTTGGCGGGAGATCATTTCTCAGATTGCAGAAATAAAATAAGGGTACAAAGATAGTTTATGGCATGGAAGATTTTGCCGAAAAGGCTTTAAAACCGAAATTTGAGGTTTTACTATTAAAATGCTCAAATTTCTACTGTCCCCCACACTACTGACCTTACTGGCTGTCACCATTGGGTTGTCTAAGCCCGCATTGAGTAGCTCGGCAAATATTGATTTGGAATTGTTTGGCCCCGGACGACCTGTAATCAGCCATTCACCCGGTCAGCCATTAGCTATTTTTGCTAATATTAGAAATAACGGCACTGATGATGCTATTGGATATGGAATCGACTTTTACTTTTCGCTTGATGAGACCCTTGATCCCAGCGATTACAAAATATTCTATGAAAGCGCAACGCATTCATCCTACCTGCTAACAGGTGGTGAATCGAAAGAAGCTTGGAATTTTTTTATTAGCAGTCTTCTAGAAATACCACCTGCGGGCGAATATTATGTTATTATAAGGCTAAATCCCGATCAAATAATTGAAGAGACCAATTACGATAATAACACTGCGGTTTCAAGCAATACCTTAGCATTTACTCCACCAGTAATAACCTTCGAACATATTTCAACCAGCCAGACATTTACAACAGACGAATCCATTACTATTTCTTATGCTGCAACAGTGCAGAATGATGGTATTTCAGTCGCTAATTATTTGTCTGTTCCAACCAACTTCAGCATTCAGATCAAGAATACTGATGGGGTAACAATATTTGCCACTACAACATCCGCCTTCACAGACGTTAATTTTCTATATTCATATCCTTATGAAGCATATGGCTATTTTTATATTCCGCTTGGTGATACCGAGTTAACAGAAGGAAATTATACGATAGAAGTAAACTTTTCATGTACAAGCTCTCCTCCTTATCGTGTTGAGTGCAATAATTCAACACATACCACACAACTCACAGTAAACCTCTCTCCAAGCATTTCGATAGAGGCAGCAACATTTAATGCTGAATATAATGATCTAAATAGCTCATTTGGGTTAACCGTAGAATTAAAAAATATTGGAGAAAATTCCTTTAGCAATATTGAACAAAATTACGCCATTGCGTTTGAGGATGAACAAGGTACTATTGTTCGAACCGCATATATAAATCGAAATTTATCACTAAATCAAGGCGAATCAACATCACAGATTTGGATATTAAACGTAACCAATCCGTTACCTGCTGGTCAATATACTGTCCACATTGAGTGCCGTATTGGTACACAATGCTTTACAACACCTTTTCCACTAACTTTACAAGTTAAGGAAAGTGTTCCTCTCCTACAGGTTGGAATGTCGTTTCCAGATGATCTAACCACTGCAGATGACAAAATTGATCTACTTGCATCAATAATAAACTATGGAAAAAGTACATCAAATCTACTCCAGGAATATACCTTAACCTTAGGTGACACACTTGGTAATGTCTTATTTACACAAAATATCTCTGAAAGTATTACATTAAATTATCAACAATCGACAACGTACGCCTGGCAAATCATTCTCCCACAACCATTGGATAGTGACTACTATCGGATATCAATTGCATGTACCAATTCTGAGAATTGCTACACGTTACCACAGGAACGGTTTGATTTTTTTGTTCATGAGAAATATTTTGACCTTGTAGTTAATACACAAGACGAAAACCAACAGGCGGTAACTTCTGGAACACTCTTTCTATACCGACAAGGAAAGGATTCTTTAGAACTAATTGACACCCGTTTAGTAACTGAGGAACTTAACTACCGCATTAATCCAAAACCACATACATTATATTACCTACCAGATTCTAATAACCCCTCCAACCTTATCCCCACCATCTTTAATGCGTCACTTTTTCTTACACCAGAAAGCTTCTTCAAACTCAGATCGGACAGCACCTTGATCTTTGAAATACTCTCCATCTCAGGGACTTCAGCGGGCCCAAATGAAATCAGTGGTAATGTATTTACAAACCCATCGTCTGGACGAATAAAGGACCTTATCCCCTTGGTCAATTTGCCTATTGTGTTATTATCAGAAACAGATTCACCCCTAAGGCTAACGTATACAAACAACCAGGGAGAGTACAGTTTCGAACAAATCGGAAACGGAACATTCAACGTGGTTTTACTGTTTAAACCAATTGACTTTTCGATGAATGAGCCTATTGCCGTTAATATTAACAATAATAATATGATCGTTGATTTTACCTTTACAGGATCAAGCATTGAGACCGTTATTGAAACGATTACTTCAACAGAATCTGATATCTTTAAAAACCTTAAGATATACCCTAACCCTATTACAGATAAACTTGTTATTGAGAATGAAGCGCAAGCTGATTCCATGGAAATACTTGATGTATTGGGAAGGAAAAAATTAATTCCCCTTAAAACAGGAATGAACGAAATCAATATGCAGGAATATCCCCCTGGTTTATTACTATTACAAATTAGGTCAAACCATAATAATACTGGATTCTATAAAATTCTAAAATCTAACTAATGTCTGTAACTCAAGAAATTATCCTCAAAGCCCTCTCCACCGTTAACGACCCAGACCTGAAGCGCGACCTGGTGAGCCTGGGGATGATTAAAGATGTGTCGGTTTCAGATAAAGGCGTTTCTTTTACGGTGGTACTCACCACCCCGGCTTGTCCGTTGAAAGAAATGATCCGGCAAGATTGCCTGGAAGCGGTTGGTAAAGTTGTTGGTAAAGAAACTCCCATTGATATTACCATCACATCTTCGGTAACATCAACACGTAACAATGCACCTGTCCTTCCGCAGGTTAAAAACATTATTGCTATTGCTTCCGGTAAAGGGGGTGTGGGGAAGTCTACCGTTACCAGTAACCTGGCGGTTGCCCTTGCGCAACAAGGCGCCAAAGTAGGCTTGATTGATGCCGATATCTATGGCCCTTCCATACCCACCATGTTCAACTGCGAGTTCGAGCAGCCTGAAGTGAAGGAGATCAACGGCAAAACCATGATCATTCCGCTGGAGCAATATGGTGTAAAGTTGATGTCGATTGGATTTTTAACCCCGCCCGACAGCGCAGTGGTGTGGCGTGGCCCTATGGCCAGTGCCGCCCTGAAACAGTTCTTCAGCGAAACGGTTTGGGACGAGCTCGATTATTTACTCATCGACCTGCCTCCCGGAACAAGTGACATTCACCTGACGTTGGTACAAACCGTTCCGGTTACCGGTGCTGTAATTGTTACCACGCCACAAAAGGTAGCCATTGCCGATGCCAACAAAGGTCTGGCCATGTTCCGCCAACCACAAATCAACGTTCCTGTACTGGGTATCATCGAAAACATGGCCTACTTCACTCCGGAAGAATTGCCCGATAACAAGTATTACATTTTTGGGAAAGATGGCGGTAAGAACTTATCGGAGAAGTATGATGTTCCCCTGCTTGGACAAGTTCCGCTGGTGCAGGGCATCCGCGAAAGCGGTGACTCAGGTTTACCGGCCGTGATGAAAGAAGGGCCTATAGCAGAAGCATTCCGCACCTTGGCTGAATCACTGGCACGACAAATTGCCATCAGAAATGCTAACTTAGCGGAAACAAAACGGGTTGAATTGAAAGTTTAATGAATACGCTCACTGATCTTACCCAACGCATCGAAGCCTCTCTGGATACCATTCGTCCCTACCTGGAAGCAGATGGAGGCAATGTAAAAATCCAGCAGGTTACGGATGATCATATCGTTAAGCTTGAGTTCCTTGGTGCATGCGGTTCATGCCCCATGTCGACCATGACGTTTAAAGCTGGCGTGGAAGAAGCTATAAAAAGAGCGGTGCCTGAAATTAAGGGCATTGAGGTGGTTAATCTTACAACTTCTTAATGTTAGGTGTTGGACTTGGGTGTTAATCCTCACCAACCCTAGTCCTAAGTCCCAAGACCCAAGTTCTAAGTAAAAATTCCGGTTACGAATTACTATCTTTGACTGATATAGCTTTGTCTAACGTTTGGTCTGTGCGTCAGCTTGTTGCCACGATACTATTTTTATCCACTTCACTCTTTCTGAGAGAAAATGTTTACGCGCAGGAGCGCTGTGAAACGGTACAGTACATGCAGCAATTGCGCAACCAGGGAAAGCTACCCCAAACGGATGATCAGTTTGAACAATGGTTAAGCCGCAAACGCGACCTGCAGAAACGAATGCTTCAACAGCAAGGCGAAACCCAGCGGCAGCAAGACGAACCGTATCAGATTCCCGTTGTCGTTCATGTGATACATAACGGGGAACCCGTTGGCACCGGCACCAATATTTCCGATGCACAGATTTTTTCTCAACTGGCCGTCATCAACAACGATTTTAAGAGACTTAATGCAGATGCTAATAACACACCGACAGAATTTCTACCGGCTGCTGGCAGTATGGATATTGAATTTGTGTTGGCCAAAAGTGACCCCAACGGACTATGCACCAACGGCATTGTACGCGTACAGGGAAGCAAATCATCGTGGTCGCGTGTGCCCGATGATGCCTCCTTGAAATCGCAGAGCTATTGGCCCTCGGAAAATTACCTGAACATTTGGGTTACCAATCTATCTGGCCTGTCACTTGGTTACGCACAATTTCCGGTATCAACCCTGGAGGGGCTCGAAGAATATCAAAGTGGATTGGCCCAAACCGATGGCGTAGTCATCGACTATGAAGTGTTTGGAAGCGATGATTACGGGCCGTTTGATCTCGATCCTGACTACAACAAAGGAAGGACAACCACACACGAATTGGGGCACTTCTTTGGCCTGCGTCACATTTGGGGAGATAGTAACTGTGGAAATGATTACGTGACCGACACGCCAACTCAAGAGGATAGTACAACGAGCTGCCCTACCAACCCACAGAGTTCCGGTTGTGGTGCTTTTAATCGGATGTTTCAGAATTATATGGACTACACCGATGATGCGTGCATGAATATTTTAACAACTGGACAAGTTGAAAGAATGGATTTTATTTTGAACGATCCTACTGTGCCCAGAAGAATGAGTTTACTTACTTCACCAGGACTCGAAACACCAGCTATTTGTGAACGAATTGATGTTGCTGTCACTAGAATTGATTCTCCATCTCCTATTTCCTGCTCAACAACAGCACCACTAAGCATCACTGTTCTGAACCGAAGCGATGTTGAGTTAAACTCGATCACGTTAAGTTACCAGGTCAATCAATCAGGACAAGCTAACGTTGTATTACCCGTAACACCTGCCCTGCCTAGTGGTGCAACGCGAATACTTAATCTTGCCGCAGCCGTTAACCTGACTACCGGTTTAAATAATGTTTTTATAGAAATTACAGAAGCCAACGGTGAAGCCGATGAAGATCCATCCAACAGTTTTATAAATGCCACGGTACTAGTCGATCAATCGACTGACTATCTTCCGCTTCGGCAACGATTTGATGCGTTGAATTGGCCAACGGTTAGCCCCCTTGGTGGTGCAGCGTGGGAACTCACAGCCACCAACTTCGGAAATTCCGCTACCGTGCAAGCCTTTAACCAGGGAATTGATGGCGAAGAAGTCTGGTTAGCAACGCCAGTGTTGGATTTCAAAAATGTTAGCAAAGCCAGCATGTTCTTTGATATAAGTTATGGATGGAATCAGGCTGAGTATGACAGATTCAAAATCGTAGCGTCAAAAGATTGCGGTAAAACGTACCCGATTATTTTATTAAATGAAGATGCCAGCCAACTTCAAAGGGAGGTAAGTTTCACCAGTTGGCAACCTGCTAACACGGGTGATTGGTGGTTAAGAAGGTTTGAAAACCTCAATGAATTTTCGGGTGAAGAACAAATACGTTTTGCTTTTGTCTTTACCAATGCTATGGGAAACAACCTCTATCTGGATAATATTGAATTCTTTCTGGACGATGATCCCACTCCTCCTGAAGTGGAAGAGCCTTACGCCATTTATTGGGAAAATAACCTTGAAGCAACAGTCACCTTCAATTTAGCCGAACGACAAACCATCGGCATCTATGTGGTGGATATAATGGGACGTGAATTTATCAACACAACAGCGACTGACATCCTGAATCAAACCTTCCCGATTGAACTGGGCAATGCAGCCTCTGGCATCTACATCCTGCGTGTGCGGATTGGCGATCGGTTTTACGCGTCTAAGTTTTATCTTTCCCGGTAAAAAGCACCCGGTCGTTGCCCCGGAATTGATTATCTTTGACGCTGCTAAACTACTCTGAATGTCAGGAAAAAAGAAAGTTGCCCTGCTCTATGGCGGGCGCTCTGTAGAACATGGTGTTTCCGTTAACTCCGCCCGCAACATCCTTGAGTTTATCGATAAGGATAGCTTTGAACCCCTGCCCATAGGTATCAGTCAGACTGGCCAGTGGTTTTTGACCCAGGGAGTTACTAAAGACATTGAGCAGGGAAAATCGTTAGGACTTATTCTTGACCCGAAAAATGCCGGACTGATTTTATTAGCCAGTGGAGACCGAGTTAAAGTAGACTTGATTTTTCCGGTGCTGCACGGCACCGATGGTGAGGATGGCAGCATTCAGGGACTCATCAAAGCCATGGATTTGCCCATGGTTGGAACGGGCGTATTGGGCTCTTCCCTTTCCATGAATAAGGTTGTAGCAAAACGCTTACTCAAAGAAGCCGGAGTACCCGTAACAAAATTCGTTACCTATCGCTTCAACGAAAAAAAGAAAATCCGGTTTGATGAAATCGAAAAAAAATTAAAGCTTCCCTTCATGGTGAAATCGGCAAGCCTGGGTTCATCGGTTGGGGTTTCCAAAGTTTCGAAGAAATCGGATTTCAAAAATGCATTGGATGAAGCCTTTCGTTACGATGACGAGGTGATCATGGAAGAATTTATCTCCGGACGCGAGATTGAATGTGCCATTATGGGGAATGCCCCAGCACAGGCCTCAAACCCTGGAGAAATTGTTATCAAAAAACATTACGACTTTTATACGTTTGATGCCAAGTATGTTGACCCTGATGCAGTCTCCATTGAAGTGCCGGCACAATTGGATAAGTTAACCATAAAACTTGTACGGGAAGTTTCGGTGAAAGCGTATGAAGCCTTGCGGTGTGAAGATTTTGCACGCGTTGATTTGTTTCTGACAAAAAAGGGAAAAGTTTATGTGAACGAAATCAACACAATTCCCGGCTTCACCAACTCATCCATGTTTCCCATGATGTGGAAGGAGCGTGGTGTGAGTTTTACCGAACTGATCAGCAAACTCATTAACCTGGCGTTGGAGCGATATGCAGCCGGCAAACGAATTGAACGCGGTTTTGACTCAGCGCTGAAGTTTTAACTTTTAAAGCATGAAACTGAATTTGAAAAAATATACCTCAACATTGGGCGGAGTATTGGGAAGCATTGCAGTAACGATTATTGTTATTTTGCTGCTCGCAGTCATTTATTTTTATATGTATTTGCCAGCTGCTACCAACCACGGTGAAACCATTACCGTACCTAGCATTGAAGGACTGCATGTTAGTGAACTGGAAGATTTTCTGGTAAAGCGTACGCTACGATATGAAGTGAACGACTCGTCTTATACTGAAGAATTTCCTCCGCTTACCGTGTTAAGGCAATTTCCGGCAGCGGGATCAAAAGTAAAAGAAAACAGGGTCATCTACATTTCGTTGAATCGCGTCACGCCACCCACTGTACCGATGCCCAATTTGATTGATGGTTCTTTGATCAATGCCGAAGCCATCTTGCGTGGTAACGAACTAAAGCGCGGTCGCATACAGTTGGTGCGCGGACCGTTTTTAAACCTGGTGAAAGAAATGCGGTACGAAGGCACCAAAATTGAAGCGGGCACACGCATCCCGAAAGGCTCGGTTATCGACCTGGTGGTTGAAGATGGAGGCAATAATTCGTTCCCTGCACCTGATGTTCGGGGATACACGTTGGAAGATGCCAAAATTCCCATTTTTGGTTCGCACCTGAATATTTCCATTGAAGTAGTGGGTGATACGCTTGGAGGTACTGAACCCATTGTAGTATTAAAGCAAAAGCCTGAGCCGGGAGAAAATATTAAGGTGGGCGATGTCGTTGAAGTATGGGTGGGCAAAAAAGGCACGCCATTACCCGATGAAGAAGGTGAGGATAACGAAGAGCTTCAAGATCCATTGAATTAAAAACAGGTGTTGACCCGAATTTTTATTGGTTGGATTATTCTTCTGGCGCCAGTTGTGGTCTCAGCACAACTTACTCTTTATCCAATCCAGCAAAGCAAACTAGAAAAATCAGTTGACCGCCAGAAGGACTTGCCCCAAATGTCACTTCCCTTCTGGGATGACTTTTCTACCCCCACCCATACCGATACCTTATGGGAAGACAAAGCGAATGTATGGATCAACTCGGGTGCTGCCATTAAACCACCCACCATAAATGTAGCCACCTTTGATGGTGTTAACGGAGCTGGCGTTGCCTACGCACCCAACCCCAATCAAAACCTGGATGTTGGACCAACGGATGTGATGGTATCACGCAAAATCAAAATGACGGAGGTACCTGTCGCTGGCCAGAATGATATATTTCTTAGTTTCTATTACCAGTGGGGTGGCGCAATTGAACCGCCTGATGCCAATGATAAACTTGAATTGCAATTTTTAGATGAGGATGGAAATTGGGATATCAGGCAAACCTTTCAGGCTACTGCACTGCAACAACCCGATTCATTCTATTACTATACCATTCGCATAAATCAAGGCGAGTATATTCACGATGATTTTCAATTTCGGTTTCAGGCATATGGAAGGCAGTCGGGTAAATTTGACTCCTGGCATATTGATTATGTGTACCTCGATAAAGAAAGAACAGACGGACCCCCATCCTTTCCAGATCGCTCGCTTTACACCCCCCTATCATCCGCTTTTAGTGATTACCATGCTATTCCGGTAAAGCATTTCTTTTCTCAACAGAATCAATCCTTCCCTTCATTTGGACTAAGCAATCTCGAATCCATATCCCAACCATCAAACTACAAGTACTCTGTAAATATTCAGTCATATACCAACAGTGTATTAAGTTTAGAATCAGATTTCCTGCTGAAAGACTCGGTTGCCATCTCACCAACCATTACACCTTTCGAAAAAAGAAAAATCGAAACGGACATTGTACCGGACATCAACAATTTTGATTCAAATGCTGACTCCCTGATCATTCGGTATACCGTTACGCTTCAGGCGGATGATACCATCCGTGCAGATTTCTCCGATATTGATTTCAGGTTTAATGACACCTTAACTACATCGTACACCCTAACAGACTACTACGCTTACGATGATGGCATAGCAGAATATGCAGCAGGACTCACAGAAAATGGTAACGTAGCGGCCTACCGTTTTGTGATGCAAACACCCGATCCGGATACGGTAAATGGCGTATACGTGCATTTCGCAAATTCGTATGGAACCTTTGCCTCCACTGTTACTTTTTATGTTTGGGACGATGATAATGGCAGACCAGGGGATTTGCTCCTTGAAGAACTTGTTCCCGTTCAACGAAGCAGCAACAATGAATTTGTACTGCGACCGTTTATTCAATCTGCCCTTGTGCAGGGTGCATTTTACATTGGCTGGGAACAACCATCTTCCGGTCGTGTATTGATTGGGTTGGATACCCATAACGAAACCGGTGATCAGCTTTACATCAATACGGCAGGCCTTAACAATCCAAATACCTGGTTACAGAATGTGCTTATAAAAGGCAGCCTGATGATCCGGCCCCGCTTTGGACTGGGAGAAGTTACATCATCCGCAGAAGGTGGAAAGCCGAAGCGTATCTCCCTGTATCCAAATCCCAATCGCGGAGAGTTTTTTATTGACGGAAAAGCTACCCAGCTTCAAGTGTTTACTTCCTCAGGTTACAGTATTCCAGTTGAGACTTTTCAGGAAGAAGAAAACAAAACAAGGATCAGGATGACGCGCGCACTTCCCGGGTTATACATTGCCCGTTACTTCGATGGAGATTCATTCCAATCCCAAAAAATTATTATTCAGGAATAGTGGCCGTCATCTCAATCGGCACCGGACTAAAACACAGCACAAAAATAATTAACGCAATCCAGCCTAACAGTTGGCGATTGGTGTCCAGTCTTTCTTCAATTTCAGTGCGCGGGTGCTCTACTCCTGCCAAACGCCCTATGATAAACGCAAACAGCAGCCAGCCTGTGAACCCGGTTATAGAAGGTTGTATCCATGACCATACAAACTGGCCAGCAAAAATCAAAAGGGCGATCATCACGGTATTTTGTGTAGAAAGTCGCAACCCACGCAGGCATAACACCAGAAAGATTACGTAAGCTGGTATGTATAAAATCAAATCGTTAAATGGTTGCAACGGATGCACCAGTCCTATTCCCGCATAAAAAATAAAGACAATAAAGACACCGGAAGCGATCAGTTTATGATTTTTATATCCAACCAACCCATACAACACATGTCCACCATCCAACTGACCGATTGGAAGAAGATTTAGGGCTGTAAATATGAGTGCTAGGAATCCGGAAAATAGATACGGATAATGCATGATCTCATGCGGATTAGGCATGCGTTCTGGATCCGCCACAAACTTTTCAAAAAAGAGAAACAGCAAATTTTTTCCAATTACCACATCAATTACACCTTCTTGGTTTCCATATACGTGATCCGCGTACGCCAATCCATATTGCTCATATTCCGGATGAATCTCGAAAATATATTCTGCGGGAGGAAGATTGGAGAATCCATAAAAGAGAACGATCAACGCCATTACAAAACCTGCCAGTGGTCCGGCAATACCGATATCAAAATTCACCTTAAGTGAATTGACACGCTGGCGCAGCCGAATAATGGCGCCCATGGTACCGATTGAAAACGGAAAAGGAGGAATCGGAATATAGTAAGGCAAGCTGGAGTTAATCTGATTTTTTCTTGCCGTGAAATAATGCCCGAATTCATGTACCGTCAAGATCAACAAAAACGGTATTGAGAAATGCATTCCTGAGACGAAATCGTACCAGGTAAAGGAAACATAAACTGATTTTCCGTACGTCCACTCAGCACCGGCAATGGTGGTGGTAACAAATGTAGCCACAAATAAAATGAGCTGAAGGATAATTCGCCTGGTCTCTTTACTCATACCTGTTAAAAAATTTCAAAACCTCATCAGGACCTTTCACTAAAACGGTTTGAATGCCTAACCGCGCAGCAGCCTGAATGTTTTCCGGATTATCATCAAAAAATAATGTCTCTGATGGATTAAATGCGTTTTCGTCTATTACTTGATGAAAGATTTCGGGCTCGGGCTTTCGTTTTCCCATCAAATGAGAATAGTAAGAAATATGCACGTAATCGTCTAATTCCGTTTTATCCGATACCGCGGGTAACATTGTCCGATTCACAAAATCGATGTGAATGTGATTTGTATTGCTTAACAACGCGACCGTGTACTGGCTCTTCAACTCCTCCAACAGATTTAACTTCGATACGGGCAAATCGACCAACATGGCATTCCAGGCCTGGTTAAATTCATGAACGGTAGCTTCAAAAGATAATATTCGCTGTACAGCTGACCGGAATTCTGCATCTGAAATTTCACCACGTTCAAAAGCAAAAAATTCGGGTTCTTTCATATATGCCTTGCGCACATCGTCAGGCAATACACCCGATAAGGCAGAAAATGCTTCAACCGTTCGGGTTGGCAATAAATCAATAATCACTCCGCCCAAATCAAAAATTAAATTCTTAACCTTCACGTTACCAATCTGAAAGTCAAATATGCAAAAGAATCAATCCAACTAAAGATTATCATGCCGAATATTTAAGGCAAGATTATTTCATTGATATTCATTCTCTGAATTTTTATCTTACACCACGAAAAAACCTGAACCATGAAAACGCTGAAATTTTGGGCAGTCTTACTTGCAGCAACCTGTCTGTATACCGCATCCTCCGGCCAATCCTATCAAAAACGGTTGGCGCTGATCATTGGCAATTCCAGCTACCAGCATGGTGGCTCCCTGCGCAATCCTGTAAATGATGCCCGCGCCATGGCAGGAACCCTGCAGTCGATGGGGTTTGAGGTGATGAAGTATGAAGACCTTTCCAGTAACGACATGAAGCGGGTAATCAATGAATTTGGAAAACGCCTCGCGGGAAATGATGTGGGCCTGTTCTACTATGCCGGCCACGGCATTCAGCACAACGGATCAAACTACATGATTCCCGTAGAGGCCAACCTTCAAAATGAAGAACAGATAGAGTTTGATTGCGTTTCGGCCGACCGGGTAGTGAGTTTTATGGAAACGGCCAAAGCCAAGGTGAATGTAATCATTATGGATGCCTGCCGCAATAACCCGTTTGAGCGCAGTTGGCGCAGAAGCACCAACGGCAACGGACTGGCCATGATGAATGCACCCAGCGGAACGTTGATTGCCTATGCCACTGCCCCGGGTACCACAGCAGCCGATGGTGATGGTATAAACGGATTGTATACCAGCGCCATTTTAAAATATATTAAAGATGAGACGCTTACACTTGAACAAGTGTTCAAAAAGGTTCGTACCGAAGTGGAGGAGCGCTCAGGACGGATGCAAATACCATGGGAAACCACTTCCTTAAAGGGTGAAGATTTCTATGTAGCACGCGGTGCAAAACCTGTAAAACAGCAGCAAGCAATTGTTGAGCGCGTACCCGTATCACCTGAAAATGAAAAGCAAGCTGAAATTCATTATAAAAGTGGTTTAACCAATTTCGAAAGTGAATTGTACAACGATGCCATGTCGGATTTCTCAAAAGCTATTGGACTGAATCCTAACTATGCAGAAGCCCATTATATGATGGGACGAGTGAAGTACGCGTTAAAACTGGATTATGACGCTTTAGCAGATTACACAAAAGCCATACAGCTTAAGCCAGAATTTGGAGACGCTTACTATTGGCGGGGCAATGTATACTATGCCATGCGAATGGATGCCGAAGCGATTTATGACTTTTCTGAATGCATTAAAGTTAAACCTGATTTTGTTGACGCTCATTATTATCGTGGCCAGGCATATTATGGTTCACAGAATTATGAGGAAGCGATCAAAAATTTCACAGCGGCAATCTCGTTAAACCCTCGTCACTTGAATGCATTGTACTACAGAGGCAACTCCTATTACTCGCTAAGGATGCATAATGAAGCAATAGCCGATTTTAACGAGGTTATTAAGCAAGATCCTAATTATACGCAGGCCTATTTTTATAGAGGTAACTGTTATTATTTACTGGGCAACGATCCGGAAGCTATTAAAGATCTAACCACCACGATTCAACAAAAACCTGACCATGTAGAGGCTCACTTCTGGAGAGGTGTTGCTGAGTTTATGTCTGGGAAATATGACAATGCGGAGGCCGACTTTAACAAAGCCTTGCAATTTCGATCCAATTACCCTGAGGCTTACTACTGGAAAGGTCGGGTTAAGTTTGCACAGGTAAAAGATGAAGAAGCAATAGCAAATTTTACGGCCGCCATCAACCTGCGACATGATTACTCAGAGGCCTTGCACTACAGGGGCTATGTAAAATACTTTGCAAAAAAGTTTGATGAAGCTACCACCGATGTGAATAAGGCGATTGAATATAATCCACTGAACGCGGAAGCATACTATGTTCGGGGTTGTATTGAATTTGACCAGGCCAATGATGAAAAAGCCTTGTCTGCTTTGAACCAGGCACTTGAAATTCGACCGGCTTACTCGGAAGCCCTACTTTTAAGAGGAAGAGTCAAATACTTTTTGCAACGGTATAGCGAAGCTACCATTGATTTAACAAAATCAATTGAAATAAAGCCAACGGGTGATGCGTATTACTGGCGTGGTTATGCCAACTACATGCTGAAATTCGATAATCAGGCATTGGCAGATTACACCAAGGCAATAGAACTAAAGCCAAACTATCCGGAAGCCTTCTACCGGAGAGGTGATCTACACTACATTTTGGAAAAAGATCAGCAATCGCTTCAAGACCTCAACGAAGCCATACGTTTAAAGCCCATGTATGCCGAAGCATTTTGCCTGCGAGCCCGCACTAAGCTTGCACTAAATCAAACCGAAGAAGCGTTACAGGATGCCAATAAGGCACTGGAACTAAAAGCAGGCTATGCCGAAGCGTATTACTATCAAAGTCAGGCGTATGCCAAGCTGGGCAAACGTAGCGAGGCGCTTACCGCCATTAATAAAGCCATTGAGTTTGCCCCGGAAAATGCCACCTATTTAAACTACAAGGCTACGTTGGGGAATTAGGGCAACAGGTTGGGATTTTATCCTCCAAAATGCTAACATTGCGACCTGATTTTTAACCGAATCAGGGCCCATAGCTCAGCTGGTTAGAGCACCTGACTCATAATCAGGGGGTCGCAGGATCGTGCCCTGCTGGGCCCACTTGACTATCAGGGAGTTACAGTCCGTAACTCCCTTTTATTTTGCCCTAAGCATAAATTATTAAAGGTAAATTAAAGGTATTTTGGCCCTAAGTGTCACCTGATGGACCTCTCTTTACGCACTCTTTTGCGGTCTAGAGAATACATATTGAACTACTACTAAATGATTTGTTGGTGGTCGTCTCAGGGGCCTAGAATTAGGTCAAGTGTACTAACAATCAGTCTTTAAATCCCTCTTTAAATCTTCCCCTCACCCACTGGCTATACTCAGTCTCTTTCCCCTCCGACCGCATGTACTCAAAGCCCAACATTTGAAGGTCTCCGGTAACTATCCCCTTCTCATAGAATAAAAGTTTTGCTCCCGGTTTACTCATTAGCGCTTCAACTTCTTTTAACCACCTGTTATACTTATAGCTAGTAGCAAACCCGTATTGATGAAAGTCACTTTTGTCCTTAAATGAAAGCAGTTCATCGTATAGCCTTTTAAACTCGTTAGTGGCTTCTTTAAGTAGCTTTGCTTCACTAAGTCTGGTCTCCTTATCGGCTATTTTAGCTTGTTGTTGTTCTCTCTTTTCTTCCTCTGCTTTTTGTTCCGCTGCTAAACGCTGATACTCTAACTTCACAAGCGCATCAATACTGTCAATTTTTTTAAGATAGGTTTGTGCCTCAGCATAAAGCAATTTATCTGCATTGTGGGGAATCTGTCTATAGAATTTGCGGGCTAGTTCATAATCTGCTCCACCGAATGCCCTTCTGGCGCTATCTATAAAGTCATAAGCTAAGATACTATCTATTTGTGCTAATCGGGCCCTTGCTTGCTTATAATCACTGTCCGTGCTGTAAACGTTCTTGAGATGAAAGTTTGCTCTCTCGAAATCACCAGCTTTAAATTTCTCTTCTCCTTTCTTAAACTCACTTGTACAAGCCATTACGAGAATACTTACGAACACGTAGTATCTTATTCGTTGCAAATGCTTCATACTATCTTGATTGAACTACAATTTCCAAATATCGATTTTAGATAACAAGTAAATTTCAGCTTACTCTTAAATGCGAGCCGACAAGGCGAACGGAGGTTTCCGGAGTGAGCCGCGAGTGTCGATTTGGGTATGAATCGAGAGCTGACGAAGGAAGCGGAGATGAATTATTTACGAGGGGGCTGGCGCGACTTATTGCAGTAATCAAATCTTTAACGTTTACCCTGCTCTCTATTGCAATAATCGTGACAGCCCCCGAAGCCCAAATCGACCGCAGGCTCGCACAACAAGGGCAACGGGTGGACTTCAAGCTCTCCGATTGAAGGAGGCCGAAATGAACGAAATGAAGCGTAATGAACCAGGCGGGTTTGGAGTATGCCAGGTTTGTGGTTATGTGCGGTGATTGTGTGTGGGCTGCATAACCCAAACCTTGCATACGTGCGCCTGGAAAGTGAATGAAGCGTAATGAAGTGAATGGAGGCCGACTGAATGAGGTGTGCTTGAAGGACACAGGAGTTGCCGTGAGCGGAATCGCAGCACCAAGCAACAATTATGACAGCTGTCCCGAGGTACGAGGGCGAAACCTGCTAACCCCTTCCGCAAACGGTCAGGTTTACTTTCTCTTTCCGGGGTTTGCAGGTTGAGAGCTGGCGGAATTGTTGCGTGCAAGATGGAGCGAACTCCGCTTTACCTGCGCCTACTCGTTCTACCTCACTGCACTTGAATAAGAAACCGGCCCATATTAATTTCAAATGAGAATTTTAATCCTCTACTCGAAATGAAAGTATCGAAACATACAGCATATCATGAAGCTGGGCATGCAGCTATGATATTTCTGCTTGGAAAGCGTTTCAAGTCTGTAACCATTAAACCCTCTGGAAAAGCTGGTAATCTAGGAACACTGTTTCAGCACAGAAGACCCTCCATCTACTATCAAAAGCTGAGCTATAATAAATTAGTTAATGAATGCATGGTTGGTCTTTCTGGTCAAGTGTCTGATGAAATATATTCACGAAGAAAGCTTGGAGTGGTAAAATCGGGAGCTTCTCAAGACTACCAGAACATAGCTGAATGGATTTTTGAATATATGGGTGAGGAAGAAGCCAAATTATTCCTCAAATGGATTAAGTTGAGAACACGAAACATACTAACCAATCATTGGAATTTGGTAAAGAATATTGCAGAAGAGCTACTGAAACGAGAAACCTTAGTGTATGAAGATGTCTCGAAACTTGCTCTTAAAAGGTAGTACCAGGTACAAAATTCTGTTACTTCTTAGCTAGACCCCGGGGGGGTCCGGGGATGATGGTTTCGTATCTCTCCCACAAAATAAAATTTTTTTTTGAATACACCTGTCCATTTCACCCTAACAGGCCGCAAAAGCCGGTAGTGGAGAGATTGTCAAGGGTGGCTTTGGTTGTGGGCTGATTGTGCGGCCACTTGCCTTGCCCTTGACAATCTCGGAACGATGGCTAAATTGGCCTGGTAGGATGAAATGCATATTTCACCTGACTTGTAATAGCAATAGCGGTGTTGCAAAGAAATTTTCATTATCATCATTCTCTGACTTTCCAGTTTGATAGCTCCCATAGGAGAAATAAGGCTTGTCAACTCCCTTGAAACCCAATACTGACTCTTTCCCTTGTCCAGTTAGTATTAATACCTTAACTCCCTTTAATGTCTCATTCACAATTGAAGCAAACTGATGAAGGGAATATGGCGACCTTGAGTGCAAGAATATTAAACGGTCAAATCTATCTAAGCCTATTGCACTGATTGACATATATGTTTCCTCCTCGGTAACTGTCACCACACTATCTTCAATTAATAGTTTACCTTCAACTACGTTAAGGTAATTTTTTGAGTGTTTGTCAAAGTCAATTCTATTAAAGAAGCGTATGTAAGCTGAATCATTTCTAATCGGGTGCCAGGCAAAATAAGCCATTGAATTAGCAAGTTTATAGCCATTACTACGACCACTGAATTTCTTATATCCTGAGCTTGGTGCATTTATTGTAGCTAATACTTCTGAATCAACAAATGCTTCTGGCGCCTTGCAGATTTTAGTATTCAAACCAATTTTGTCAGGTATAGCCTGAACAACATAAATAGTTGAACTTCCAATACTGCTTTTCAGCGGTGAAACAACTCTATGAATTGCTACACCCTCAGTAATGATGTCTCCAAAATATCTCGTTTCTTGCTCGGTAAACGTTGGCTGAGCCAGTGTAAAAGACGAAAGTAAACAGAATAGAAATGGGTAGTAGCGTTTCACTCTTTCAATATTTTAGTCTGGTGACACTGATCTCAAATCTCGTGTATGCGCTACAAATGCATTCTTATTAATTAAAGTAAAGCTATCAAATAAATATTCATCGACTTTCTTAGTTGACTCAACCTTGTACATTTTTTTGTGTACTGAGTAATCGTATAAATCACTATTAGTTGCATACAAATTTATCTGAGTTGACATAAACTCATACGTATACTCACTGGTATCAAAATATGTATTGCCATTATACCTTCTATATTTTCCATTCAATTCCAAATCATATATAAGCCTATCTGATGGCGGAAATCCAGCTGTTTGTGAATCAACAAGGGGCTTCTTAATAATCAACAGATTTCTATCCTTGTCAATATAAAATACTTGCACAATATCGAGTGGAATAAAGGAATTATCGTAAGGATGCTTTTGGCAATATCTAGTTTCAATTCTGTACAATTGATTCCCCTTTCTCGCTTCATTCATAATAGCATAGTTAGGGGCCTTTTTCGCTTCTTCCTTATCCTTAATTTTGGATAGCGCTCTATTACGATATTCTATTGATAATTCCTCCCTACTTTTTTTCTCGCTTTGATTGTCACACGAATAAAGTAAAGCGATTACTATTAGAGTGTATAATAACCTCATAAGATATTTATTTCAAATTACAACTGAATTTTTAGCACTTCGATAATTTAAGCTTACTGTAGAACTGAGTGTAGCGGCTATCGAAATTAAGAAATATTTCAGAAATAACACATATATGTGTTAAGTGTAATTTTAATGATTCTGGACTTTAGCAACGTGACTAGAGTCAGAAATTCGAAACTATTGAGTCAATTTGGAAAGTCCCTTAAGGATATGAGGACATCCAGAGGGCTGTCTCAAGAAGAGCTGGCTAATGATGCGGATATTCCAATAAACCAAATCGGAAGAATAGAGCGAGGCGAGGTAAACCCTTCTCTTAGCACGCTCCATTCAATAGCCTCTGCCTTAAATATAAGAATCAGAGAATTACTGAAAGACTTTTAAAGGCTATGGTATCAGGGCCTTCTTTTGTTTAGGTCTTCTGGCGGTTTTAATATTCCAAGTAATACAATTCAGAACCCCTCCTTCCTTTGACACTTCCCTCGCATCAATTGTTTTAAGTGGTCTCCCTGGAAATAATTGCTCAAAGAATCGTGCTGTTAAATCATCCTCTTTCATTCCGAATATCGGAAGGATAGTAAGACTATCCATTTTTAGATAATTGATGTACAATCCATCAGCGGATTCTCGATTGACATTCTTGTAGGGATTGTATGGAATTTTAATTAGCTGAAAGCCATTACCTTTTAATTCTCTCATTAACTTTCTTTGAAAGTCTGGTTTATCATTTGGCTTGTAATTATTGATTAGTAGGGTATTGTCATCATAGTACCTGACCATTCCATCTGCATGGCCGGTGTAATCACCTGGTTCTCGGGGAATGATTATTATTTTACATCCAAACAGGTTTTCCAGTTCTTTTATTAACCCTAGCTTGGTATGAGTGGGATTCTCCTTAAAGATTTTATCAGTAAGGATTACCCAATCACTTCCTTTTATCACATTTCCACCGTCAATCTTAATGTGGCTTTCAATGGCAGCTATTTCAATTGCTCGACAAACCTGCTTGTTATTGGTTTGAGAGGATATGTAAGTATTATTTTGCAGGTAATCAGGCTCATATTTAAATCGCACAAATTTACATTGCTCTACCTGAATGGGCATGTAGTCTCTACACCATATATCCTTTGTGAAAGGCAGTAATTCGTATCTAACCTGTAGGCTGGCTAATAGATTAGTAAAGGATTCAAAGAATATCTTCTTTCTGGGCAATAAATCTGATAGATAAAGAAAGTTAGTTTTATCATCCGTAATCATTTTAGTTCAACTTGCCCTTTTGTTTTGGACTATTTGAGTTTTCTTCAATTGATGCTTTAAGATTTGCGACAATAGACTCAGCGATTAATCTTGATACCAGGTTATGAGGCATTTTGCCAAGTTCTTCCAGCGTTATACTTGTTAACTTGTTTGAACCGACTTGTATGTCGATTTTTCTTTTTCTTCTATTGCTCATTTTTAAAGACTTTAATATCTCGAACGTCCGCATTATATCTTTCCTGCTCTCTAATCTGCAAGGCCTTTTTAATTCTTTCTTTCCAAACAGTCTTAATTGACTGACCTATACGCTTGAATTCTTCTTCTGTGAATTCATCTGTTTTTGCGTTGTTACACCAATAGCAACACATAACAGAATTCTCAGGGGTATACTCGAAATTTGAGTTTAGCCTGTCTATTTCCAGATTCCATCCACGTAAATTCTTTTTATTTAATTGCCTGTTATTGCTCAATGTTTCAATCTCAGTCTTCTTGAGCTCACAATAGTGACATTGTTCATTTTTAATCATTTCATTAAACTTGCTTTCCGGGAATTTAACCGGGAATACTTTGGCTATGTAATGCTCACGGCAGGCTTTAATGACTTCTTCATTTTCTTTTAAGGCATTCGTTATTGCTTCGTATATTTCCTTAATGGTTTTATCTTTGATTATAAATTCCAATTCTTGTTGCCAATAGACAGTAGAATACTCCGAAACAAGTTCCTCTGTAATTTCAAATGATTGGAATTCTTTAGATTCAAATTTTAATTTATTATTTATCACTAATTGATAAATAAATAGATTCAATTTAGTTTTAAAGCTATCAAGTGCTTTGCTTTTGTAATTCATAATGTATTGTTCTTTCAAGGTTTGGAACGACCATAATATCTATAAGTTACAAACAATAATACCTGAACTAAATAGATAGAATTATTCGTACTGCTTTATACCGTTACTATTTTGATTACTGATTTCGCTTAAATATTTGTTTGGATTGCTTACGATATTTATAATCCTTCTTCAGTTCATTTTGGTACGCAGGGGATTTTCGTATTACATACTCGCACAGGTTATGGAATGTAGGAAATCCCTCTCTTCTAATTAAAATACCGTTTAGTACGGGATTTATTCTTTCACTGCCATATCGGAGAAACACATTGAGAATATTCTCACTTCTAGGCTTTGAATCCAAATGTTCAGCAAAGTGCTTTTTCCATGCCTTTATAGGGAAACCAAACCGTTCTTCCAGCTCTGTCCACACCTGGTTAATGTGGACTTCCTCCATGTAATCAAAGATGTTGGGTGACATGGTACAAACCTAACGGTGGTGGTGCATTGGGTCAATACCATTTTAATAGTGCTGACATAAAGTGTCAGTTATTTTCGATAGGTTTTTGAATACCTATAGTTGTCCCTTCCTACTATTTCTTCTTAAAGTAAATTTTTAGTGCTACCCTAATACTATCATTTAAAGCCCATCCCAGTTCAGTGTAGTTACCTATCATTGAGAAATAGGCAGGTTTATAACTTCGACCTTCTTTGTAAGTTCCGAAATCCGTTACCCCACATTGCTTTCCTATTTTTTTACCTAGTCTACCGACCTCAGTTGGTAGTATATTTAATTTCCTTTTGAGTTCTTCGCTTGTTAACAGGCATCCGGGGGAATTGTAAATAGCTGTTAGAATTTTCATCTCC
This sequence comes from uncultured Roseivirgaceae bacterium, assembly GCA_964419145.1. Taxonomy (GTDB): domain Bacteria; phylum Bacteroidota; class Bacteroidia; order Cytophagales; family Cyclobacteriaceae; genus UBA2336. The sequence continues at coordinate 188,565 of CAYQOM010000003.1, forward strand.
TTATTTGTTAATGAAGAAAGTGAATCGAGAATATCTTCGGGGGTTACATCATAAATATTCATAATTGCTTGTTAAATTAAATATCTATTTTCTATGAATGGGATCTTCCTCAGTTTCGGAATTGGGCATAACCTCACGCCATAAACCAATTCTATGGTTTAATCGCTTTATTTCATTCTCGGTATCATGCCAAGTTTTGACCGCCTCAATGTGGTCTACCTTATCGATTTCTTCACGACTTGGATAAATTACTTTAATGACTGTAGTCTTCTTTGGTTTCTTAATTCTCTTTACCCTTACCTTTTTACCCTTTAAAGACTTTTCTTTTAGGCTTTTATAATGGAGGTTCACAGAGTGGAAGTATAATTGAATTAACCGCCTGCACTTTTTATTAGTGGTGTTTGTCAGGAGTTCTTTTTCTAATATTCCAATATGAAATTCGAATTGAATTTTAGAATCAATAAATTCTATAATTTCTCTAAGCTCGGTTTCAGAATTTATCGGGAACTTATCTTTTATTGATGAAATTAAGTACTTACTAATGTCCTGTGAATTAGTTAATGTTTTTTTTGAATTAGAACTACCCGAACTCATGATTCGTATTATTGGCATTACAAGGGTGGCTGATGGTATACATCTATTTTAAACTCCAATAGTTTTGTAGTAAGAATTTCTTCGAGGTTTGATATTTCAATCTCTTTTATTTCAATCAAAGGTAATTTGTACTTGATGTATAGTTCTACTTTTTCAGCCTTTCTCTTTAAATATTCCTCATCATCAAGCCCCCAATATTCAATATAAACTCCCCGTGTTACATTTCTTGTTACAGGAATATAGAAATCACAATATGCTAATTCTGTTATTGGTAGTTTCTTGTCGTATGCATGAGTAATCCCGTTTATATAAAGAAAGTTATCTATTAACATTTCTGACTTTGAACGTACCAAATGGCCATCTAAAGTTTTTAATGTGGCGGGATACCTTACATGAAGATTATCAGGAGCTGAATTATTGTCCAATTTGCTTCGTGTACTGAATGCATCGTTGTACTTGAGACCTCCTTCCAATTGTGCATAAAGTTCTGTTATATCCCAGTCACATTTTTTAAGATCAGACATCTTTTCAATTATCACATGACAATTGATAACAATGTCCACTATCTCCCTATCAGATGGCCTTTTAATTTTACTGTAAAGCTTGTTTATCTCTTTATTTAGCAATCGCTTTCCTTCATGGTCAAGATTGAATTGAATCACATCAAATCGCCTTTGAACTAAATCATTATGCTTTAGCATTAGTCTCTTGATCTCTTCAATCATTTTACTCTTAGCTAAGTTCCACTGCCATCAACTTCGCCTGCTCTATCACAGTCTCTGTTGCCTTTGCTTCCATATCGGGCGGGTAGCCGTGTTTACGAAGTATTTTTTTAACCGCTATGCGCATCTTGGCTTGAACGTTTTCGCGCACTGTCCAATCGATGCTGGTATTTTTCTTAACGGTATCCACTAATTCTCTGGCAATATCTCTTAGCACATCATCACCTAATACGGCAACAGCGCTATCGTTTACTTCAAGGGCGGAGTAGAAGGCGTATTCCCGGAAGTCAAGACCTAAATCCTCCCCTCTGCGGTCGGCTTCTTTTATGTCGTGGGCAAGGGTAATGAGTTCTTCTATTACCTGTGCGGACGTTATCAGGTTGTTCTGGTAGTTCTTTACGGCTTGCTCCAGCATTTCACTAAATTTCTTAGACTGCACCAGGTTTGTTTTTTGCCGAACCTTGATTTCATCGTTCAATAGTTTCTTCAATAATTCCAACGCAAGATTTTTGTGTTGCATGCCGCGTACTTCGGCCAGAAATTCATCGGAGAGAATTGAAATATCGGGTTTCTTTATACCGGCTGCATCGAAGATGTCCACCACTTCATCGGCAACGATGGCATCCGATACAATTTGTTTGATGGCCGTTTCAATTTCTTCATCCGATTTTACTTTCCGGCTCTCGCTCACTTTTACAATGCGCGTGCGTATGGCCTGAAACAAACCGACTTCATCCCGAATCTCTACCGTATCCGGGTGGGGTACGCTTACTGCAAATGCTTTGGTGAGTTCGGTAACGGCTTTCAGGTAACGCTCTTTGCCGTTTTCCAGGCTAAAGATGTAGTTGGCTGCCTGTATGGGGAATGAAAGTTTTTCCTTTGGTGTCGCGCTAAAGAATGTCATGTAATCGAAACCTTTTTTCAGGCTTGGGTCGCGTGGTTGTTCGGCAAACATTTGTACCACTACTTCGTACTTGCCCATCATTACACTGGCGGCTTCCTCCTGGTCGAAGGCTGGTTTGCCTTTGCCTCCGCTTTCAGTGTAGAGTGATAAGGCTTTCTTTAAATCATTGGCTATGCCGATGTAATCGACAATCAAACCACCTTCTTTGTCTTTGTATACCCGGTTAACCCGGGCGATGGCCTGCATCAGGTTATGGCCGCGCATGGGTTTATCGATGTACAGGGTACTGAGTACGGGTGCATCAAACCCGGTGAGCCACATGTCGCGAACGATGGCAATTTTCAGTTTATCGGTTGGGTCTTTCAGCCTGTCGGCAAGTGCTTTTCTTCGTGGCTTGTTACGCACGTGTGGTTGAAACTCCAACGGGTCGGATGAGGAGCCGGTCATTACCACTTTTATTATGCCGTCTGCGTCATCATCGCTGTGCCACTCGGGTTTAAGTTTCACAATTTCAGTGTATAGCTCCACGCATATCCTGCGGCTCATACACACAATCATGGCCTTGCTATCGAATACCTGTTCGCGGCTTTCGAAGTGATTGACAATATCCCGTGCAATTAATGCCAGGCGTTGTGGGTTGCCTACAATCGCTTCCAACCGTGCCCATTTGCTCTTACTGCTTTCCAGGCGTTTGCTTACACCTTCCTCCTGCTCTCCGTAATCCTCCAACTCTTCGGCTACGAGTGATAGTTGCTCGTCTATCGCGTACTTCTTCTCATCTTTCAGCATCACTTTGGCGAGGCGGTTCTCGTAGTAAATTCTTACTGTAGCGCCATCGTCAACAGCCTGCTGAATGTCGTACACATCGATGTAATCGCCAAATACGGCTTGGGTATTCTTGTCGGTGTTTTCAATGGGCGTACCGGTAAAGCCAATGAAGGAGGCGTTGGGTAAGGCATCGCGCATGTGGCGGGCGAAGCCGTCCATGAAATCGTACTGGCTGCGGTGAGCTTCATCGGCAATCACAACAATGTTGCGCCTGTCGGATAGCTGCTCATATTTTCCTTTTACGTTTTTGAATTTGCCATCACCCAAGTCAATCTTTTCTTCCGTTTCCGGAAGGAACTTCTGGATGGTGGTAAACACAATGCCCCCGGAAGAGACAGAAAGCAAACGTTTCAGGTCGTCACGGTTTTCAGCTTGCACGGGTGTTTGCCGCAGTACATCCTGACTCAGGGAAAAGGTATCGAATAGCTGGTCGTCTAAATCGTTGCGGTCAGTAAGTACGACTAAGGTTGGGTTGTTCAAGGCCAATACCAGTTTACCGGCATAGAACACCATGCTTAAACTTTTACCGCTGCCTTGTGTGTGCCAGATAACCCCGGCCCGTTGGTCGCCATGCTCTGCCGTTGCGCGTTTGGTGGTTTCAACGGCCTTGTTTACGGCAAAGTATTGGTGGTAGCGTGGCACTATCTTGGTGATTTGCTCCTTGTTTTTGTGAAATAACGTGAAGTGACGGATAAGGTCAGGCAATACGCTTTTGTTAAGCATACCTTTCATGAGCACTTCTACCTGTGGTATGTTTTCATCGGCTATTAGTTTACCGTCTATCGACTTCCAGGGAACAAAGAATTGTTTAGGTGAAGTGAGGGAACCATAAAGCGCATCCCATCCATCGGACACAATAAGCAAAGCGTTGTATTGAAACAAGGTTGGAATGGCTTTCTTGTAGGTTTGTAATTGATTGAAGGCCGAGTGAACATCCGCGTTTTCATCGGCTGCGTTTTTTAATTCGATGACAACAAGCGGTAAGCCATTTACGAACAGAATCACATCGGGCCTCTTGTTTACGTTGCCTTCAATGATGGTAAACTGATTGATGACTAAGAATTCGTTGTTGTGCGGATTGGTGTAATCGAGTAGCCACACTTTGTCACCTGCAATTCTATCACCTTTGCGGTATTCTACTTCCACGCCATCGGTAAGGTATTTGTGAAATGTGTAGTTGTTTTGAAACAGGTTGGGGCTATCGCTGCGTAATACTTTTTTCAGTGCTTCTTCCTGTGCCTCTGCCGGGATGTTGGAATTGTGCCTGGCTATGGCAGCCTGTAGGCGTTGCTTCAATACTACTTCATGGTATTCGCGCTCCTGGTACAGTCCTTCCGGAGAGATGGTTGGCCCGTGAATGTACTCATAGCCCAGGTTAATAAACTCCTGGATAACTACCTGTTCGATATGGTCTTCGGAGATTACGGCCATCAGATGAATTCTTTTACTTGACCACTGGTAAATATAATAGAAACCTTTACAGCTTTGTTAAAGTCGATGGAGTGGAAGGGCTCACCAAGTGTTTGGTGGCTATGATTTGCCAGGATAACCGTTGGCTCTGCCGGGTTATAGTACTGCACTTCACGAAATGAGCCCGAAACTCTTTCCCCGTTACTGTACACCACTTCAACACCGCTTACGGAGCTCATGTTATGGAAGAGGATATGGGTAAACTCCGGGCTGACTCTCATATATCTTTAACGGTTAATTCACCGGAGATGAGTTTGGGGAGAAGTGAATCTCTTAATCCTTTTAAATCTTCATTTTCTTTAACGTTACAAATTAGAAGTTCAAATTGAGATTCTATGATATTGATAAATCTATCATGAATTTCGATTGAAGGAATTATCACATTAATACCTTTAAAGTTTGTCTTGCTGATTTCAAGGAAAGTAGAACCATTCGCTCTTTCAATGACGGAATCCATATTTTGTCTAAGCCAATAAAGCATAAATAGATTTGAGTAATTATCCTTACAGTTAATAGCAATGTAGCCTTGATTAATCGCTGTTTCGATTTCAGTAATTGCCAAATAACCGATTGGTGCTCTTGATGACAGAAGTAATGTTCCTTTTGGTAGTAATCCTGAACTTACTTTATCAAGTCCAGACTTAGTGATTTTTTTTTCTGTTGATAGTAATACAGGAAATTGAAGATTCGATAAATCTTTAGGGCTTGTCCAATTATATTCTCCATCCCAGTAATCCGGCTCCTTTGTACTTGGTGTAGTACCGCCCTTTACATTAAGTAATTCATCAAGTATCCCAACTCTCCACCCCTTCGGAATTTCACCCAACTCACTTTCTACCATTTCGCCACCACTTGATTTATAGGGTTGGCCGTTTTCATTGGGGAATTCAAAGTCGATGAACCATTGTTTAAACAGCGCCTGGGCCAGGGCTTCGAGTTCTTTATTGATTTGGTTGTTGAGCTCAATTTTGTCGTCCAGCGAGGAGAGGATTTCGGCAATGGCGGTTTGTACTTTTAGTAAGGGGAGTCGAATTGGATAATTTTTTAGCGAAGTAAAGTTAAATACAGGTTGTACTGAATTTGAACTGATTGCTTGAATGTGATTAATTACGGTTGGTAAATTAAAGTAGTAATAAACAAAGTCTCTATTGGCAATATTAGGATTGACTTCAAGTGACATGGTATTTGTAGATAGTAAGTACTCGGCTCTACTTTCAAATGATGATAGTATCCCTACTTTCGCGATAGTGCCTACTTTAGGAAATATCAAACTTCCTATGTTAGCATGATGTCGTGCTAAAGATTTATATTTTTCCTCGCTGACAAATCTTTTTGATGTCCAATCACATTTTCTGCCCTGGATATTATTACCTTGAATAACTATAACACCATCATCTATATAATCTTTTGTTTTAAGATTACTCCCAAATGGTGCATCAGACATCCTTGATGCAATATCGACTACCTTATACTCTTGCCAATCAGACATTAGTTTGTTTTGAATGTATGTTTAATATCACTCAGTTTTACAGAGCCCGAATTTACTGGTGCATTGTCAGCAAATACTTTCCACATAATTCTATGCTCATTTAACATAATATCATTTCTTAATGCAATTTCTTCAGACTGTCCCTTTAAGCCTGGGAGGACTGGAGCATATCTTGATGGACCATATTTATATGTAGTACCACTCATGTGAGAGTATGTCGAGTCAAGTATATCTCTTATTGTGTTTTCTCCATGGAACTCAATTATATCATCACTAATCCTTTTGTAATTAAAGAATTCACCTTCCTCTTCAAGTACGTAAATGGGTATTTCAAGGAAGTAGTTTATGTATTTTGCATACTGTGTGCTAATGTTGTGAGGTCTTACCTTCAATGTAAGTGTAGTTCTTGCATGCGTTCCTGGAACATTCAATCCCTCTTCTATCAGCGATGTAAAGTGCCTATGTTTAATTATCTCAAAGTCCATTTGAATTTTAGGATGCTTTAATCGATTCATTACATCCCGAATCTCGTAATCCTGCATTGGAAGAATCTCGAAATTATACCTTCGGTAATAGAGATAGTCCTTCGTGCTTTGGTGTGCTGTGTGGCTTTGGGGTATCTCCACTACATAAACCACTTCGCTTTCATGTAACGCGATTGGATGAATAGTAATACCTTCAATTTTCGGACTAATATTGCTGTTAATAAGTTGCTCGAGTCTTTCCTTTGAGAACTCAGCCCGTTTTATAGGCGTTATTGATTCGGGTAAATGCTTTTTCTCTTTCGTGTTGTATTCTTTAATACCATATATGATTACCCCACCGGAGGCATTCGCCATGGCACTAACATCTTTTGCTATGTCTTTGCCAACGGTGATATTTTGCAATGCCTGAGCAGCCTTGTACTCCAATTGCTGACTTTCCTCTACGTTGTCATCAATTAGCCGTTGTAAATCTTGTATGGTCTTGGGGACAATCATTTGATTAATCTAAACGACTTGACTTAATATCTTACTAAATTTCTCCTTCATCAACTCCCTACGCTTTTGATATACCTTTTTGAAATTTGAGAATTCAAGGTCTTCTTCCTCAGGTATAAGGTGTGTGGCTTTGTAATTTGCTTTTGCTGTTGGAGTTTTGAAATTGTCATTAAACCATTCTTTGAAATCTGTTGCACTTTTTTGTTTGTTCTGATTACCCTCCAATAATTGCAGATTTGCAATATTGTTGTAATTCTCCATGTAGAAGGCGTGTTCGTTTTCAGGTATACCGAATTTTTTTAACCTTCTTGGCCCAAAGAATTTCTTAGGGAAGATATGGTCCATGTGGAAGGTGTAATTTCTATTTAATTCTGGATAAAGCAGTGCCAATGCTGAGAATGTAAACTTACCACCATAGGGTAAATCACAAAGTGCATCAATATCTTCTTGTGAGAATATTAAGGATTTGTTCGTGCCCTTATAGGTGTCAATAATAGCAGGAAGTGGAAATTCACCATTAGCTTCATTTATAAGTTTGCGAAGTACCGGATACAAACTATCTGGCTGTCCACTAAATGTCCTTTTCAACAATACGCGTAATAACCATTGCCAGATTCTTGCTCTATTCTCTTCGTGCTTCTTAGAGGTGATAAACGATTCATCCATGTTGAGTTTTAGCAAGTAGTATGCTATTGGGATGAGCGTGTTGTTTGATGTAAGCGTATCACGGCTGAAGCCAAAGTTGGAACTTAGCTTTACCGCAGTACTCAAAGCTGTCTTTATGGCATCCCACTGGTCTTCTATTTTCAACATATTACCCTTCGTGAAATTATCCACCTTAAAGCGGATATCGGAGAAATCTCCGAGTACAAGACAAGATTTCATTACAAAGTCTTTATTAATATCAAATCCATGCCCTATTGAATTCAATTCATCAACAAATTCATGGATTTCTTCACGTGCATCCTTTTCCTGCCATTGCGCTGTAGCGATAGATAGCAGCAAGTCAGAATAACTTAATTTTGTTCCGCCACTGTTTGTACGAATAAATATTTGCAATACTTTATCCAACTCAGGGCTTTTTTCAAGATAGAAATTCATGGTGCCCTGTTGATGAATAGCATTGAATAAGTTATTCAGGGTATTTAATGCAAACTCAGTTTGTACTGGTGGGTACTTCGAAGTGTCGGTTAATCCGGACTTCATCATATATTGCACCGCTGTAGATAAATCTTTGAAATCGAGTACCTTCCCAACCTCGAACCAATAATAGCCTTCAGTATTTTGTACTTCTTCTTCAGTTAGAAATTCGAAATCATAGTATGTTTCAATATCATCAGCAGGCTTAAGTAAGTTAAGGTATAGCTTTTTCCTGGGAAATGCTTTTTGACTATCCCAACGTTTACCTTTCATCTTCTCAGCAAATGTTCCAGTAAGACCAATGTAGAGCGAGGTTAAACGTTGTTGACCATCAAGTACAGCAATCACATCTTCATCAGATGGAAGAGAAGCCTTTGGATTATGTGTTGAATCACGCTCATGGTAGTGTTGCAAGAATTCATAGAACTGAAATTCTTTAACCCGATTACGCTCAACATGCCAGAAGAGAAACGTACTGATTGGATAGTCTCTTAATATTGAATCAAACAGCACTTCAATCTGAGAGGACTCCCATACAAATTCACGTTGAATAGAAGGTAACACAAATTTCTTTTTTCGAATCTGGTCTATAGCTTCTTTTATGGTGATGGGTTTTTCGTAAGCCATGAGCTTTAGATTAAATACAAACTTGACAAGTGTTAGGAGGTAGACCTAAATCATTCACATAGTCTTGGCATAGTTGCAATGTTGAGAACGGTCCAATCCATACACCGTGTTCTCCTCGTACTATTGGAGTTTGGTGCATCCTTCCAGTACCGTAAACACAGTACCCACAATCAGCTCTATGAATTTTATTTTCTTGGTTTGCCCTCCAATTATGATAGTAATAGAATAAATCCTCTTCGGGGTAAATATTCAAATCTACTTCCATAGCAACTTATTTTAGTTCAATACCAACTTTCTTTAGATTAGACTTAATACGATTTTGCAACTCTACCGACTTTTCGAAGTGCTGCCTTAAGTTGTCTGTAATGGCAGCTACCTTTTCATCAAAGCTTACACCATCGTCTTCTGCCTCTTCTGTGCCTACATACCTTCCCGGAGTGAGTACGAAATTATTGGCTTCCACCTCGGCAAGGGTTGCTGCTTTGCAGAAACCCTGAACATCAGTGTACTTGCTATTTTTGTTTCTCCAATTGTGATACGCTTCTGAAATCTTAGCAATGTCAGCATCGGTCAGCACTTTGTTCTTGCGGCTAATCATGCTGCCGAGGTTTCGCGCATCAATAAACAGGATTTCGTTACTCCGGTCGCGAAACTTGTGGTTCTTTCTATTACGTGCCAGGAACCACAAGCAGGCCGGTATTTGTGTGTTGTAGAATAGTTGTGTGGGCAAGGCCACCATGCAGTCTACCAGTCCTTCCTTAATCAGTTGCTTTCTTATCTCACCTTCGCTGCCGGTGTTGGTGGTCATGGAGCCATTGGCTAACACAATACCGGCTGTGCCCGTTGGGCTAAGCTTGTTGATGAAGAGTTGTAACCACGCATAGTTGGCGTTGCCTGTTGGTGGTACACCGAATTTCCAGAGCGAACTGTCTTGTAAATTTTCACCGCCCCAATCGCTAATATTAAACGGAGGGTTTGCAAGGATGTAATCTGCTTTTAAATCTTTATGTCGGTCGTTGTGGAAGGTATCGCCCAACTCAATCTTGGCATCAATGCCCCGGATAGCGAGGTTCATCTTAGCAAGTTTGTAGGTAGTGGGGTTGCTCTCTTGTCCATACACGGCTATGTCACCAATCTTGCCTCCATGCGCCTCCAGGAATTTTTCGGATTGCACGAACATACCCCCACTGCCACAACAGCCATCGTAAATTCTTCCCTTATAGGGTTCCAGCATTTCAACCAACAGCTTCACTATGCTTTCAGGCGTGTAGAATTGTCCACCACGTTTACCCTCAGCATCGGCAAACATGCCCAGGAAATATTCGTACACCCGGCCCAATAAATCTTTTGAGCTGTGCCCTTTCTGGTTGAAACCTACGTTGCCGATAAGGTCAACGAGTTCACCCAGGCGTTTCTTGTCGAGTGCCGGTCGCGCATAGTCTTTGGGGAGTACGCCCTTTAAGGAAGGATTATCCTTTTCGATGGCGTCCATAGCATCGTCAAGGTCTTTGCCTATGGTGGGTAGTTTGGCGCGTTGGTGCTGTAAGAAGTTCCACCTCGCAGAGGGTGGAACGTAGAATACGTTCTCGGCCAGGTACTCGTCTTTGTCTTCCGGGTCGGAGTGCTTGTCTTTTTTAAGCTTTTCATGGAGTTCCTCGAAGGAATCGGAAATGTACTTTAGGAAGATAAGCCCCAACACCACGTGCTTGTATTCAGCCGCATCCATGTTGTTACGGAGCTTATCGGCTGTGGCCCAGAGGGTTTTTTCGAGTTGTGCGGTCATGTAAAGCCAGATGAGGGATTGAGGCTTTAATATAAGGCAATTTTTGGTTTCAGAACCTTTCTGGGAGGTGTCATTTGTGTCAGGCTTAAATTTTCCCTAGGGTTATGACACAGCCTGACACCTGACACCAAAGCAATTGGTCATTTTATAACCTGAACATACTGACCCGAAGATTTCTCGATAATGGCGAAATCTAACATCAGCTTACGGTCTCGAAAAGCCTCACTTCGACTTTTATTGGTGTGACTACAGTATCGGCTTACAAACTCTTTGGATTTGATGCGCTGGCCTTGAAATATTTCAGTGGCTAAATTCTCCAGTTCAAGTCTATGCTTGTCAAGTTGGCTGACAAACTCAGCTTGCTCCTCCTGAACAGTACCTATGTTGGGCTCTTCAAGCCGCCTAAAGAGAAAGGTTTCCTCAGAGAATTCAAGCTTAAGCGGTTTTTCTTTAATTTCTCTTGGTGTGTAATTGCCTTTAACAACTGACAACTGCCGGATACCATTGGGGCTGTCATCCAGATAAAGAATTGACCGCATCTTTTGACCGAAAGCAGAACCACCTAAGACATTTTCCAGACGGGGTGATTTATTCGAAGATGCTTTTGTAACATGGTGCAGAAACAATATCAGGCATTCATGCTCCCTTGCAAGTGCATAGAATGGCTTTAATAATTTCCTAATTGCGGCATTGTTGTTTAAGTCTTCACCTTCAAATATGTCACCAAACGAATCAACAATTATTAAATCTACAGGATCAGTTGTAAGTCGTTCCGATATTTTCTTAACAAGCTCTTTCCTACTCAAATTGCCTAGCTCAATAAAGTATAGCTTAGTATTGTTGCCTTTGTTCAGTCCAGTAAGTTGCCTCTCTAAAGGAAAGCCGATTGCATTTGGAGGGTCTTCTGTCAACACATACAACACGCGACCATGCTTTGATGCTAGCGGAATACCTAAGAATATCTCAGCGTTTGATGCCACTTCAATAGCGAGCTGCCGTGCCAACTGGCTTTTACCGATGTCTGGTTTACCCACTAATGCAGCCAGTCCGGTTTGTGGCAACAAATCTTTAAGTAAATATTGTTGCTCTGATGCTCCAAGCGCAAGTACATCTTCAATACTCCACCAATCCCTTACTGTGTGATTTATTTGCGTTGACTGAGTTTGATTACTAATTTCAACCTCAATATGCTCTGTAGTTCTGTTAGAAGCTTCACTGACCACCGGTGAAGCTTCTGTGTTTTTAATTTCCATAACTTGTAAATTAAATGCTTCAATGCTGCCCTCTTCCACGCTCATTCAAGAGCTTCACTAGCAGTCTTAAGAATCAAATGATTCTTATTTTGAAGCGGTTCTTAACCAATTAAGTAAGTCTGCTTTTATAAAGATGTAACGGTTGCCAATTCTTGAACAAGGGATTAATCCCTTTCGGCTCAGTTCATACATCCGACTTATGCTGATTTGACAAATTTTTGAAGCTTGGGAAAGATTTAATGTTTCCGGAACTTCGGCATTCTTGGGGCTACGGGAAAGAATCAAATTTTCGATTCTATCGAGTCGGGTTGATAGTTCTTCAAATGGATTACTCATAAATGATTTGCATTTATTTCAATGCAAATCAAGCTACTCTGTGTAAATTGAGTGGAGATTTTAATTCAATTAAGATTCCTTTATTTTCTTCTTTTGTTTCGAATCATCTTTTTGAAGGAATTTGGTGTGTACATGCTATCGCTATAACCATTTTCTTCGCAATGCTCTACATACTCATCATACGTCACCCCCTTAAAGCTTTCAAGACTTTCCTTCTTTCTGGTACTAAGCTTTGTCCCTGATTTCCTACCAACATCACCATAACGCTTCAGATGTGCAATTTTGAGCTCTGTCAAGCGCTCCTCCTCCGCATCTAATACCTCTAGAATCATTTCCTTTAAGACTTTTATCATGGTCAGATGCTGCTTAATAGTGGTAGTCCTTCTACCCTTAGAAATTAGCATTTCATGATGTTCAATCTCCAGGTCTAATAGAAACTCTATATGCTCAGCTTTAGCTTTAGTTATAGATTGACTCATTGAATCTCTCATATGCGATTAATTCAGATTAATTGTCGCTATTGCTTTGGATTTATTCTTGATATCAAATTGTCGCAGGTATGCCTCTGTTGTGGAGATTGACTTGTGCCCTAGAAGTTCGCTTATTCTAGCTGTATCAATACCATTAAACTTTAGTAAAGAAGCAAAAGTATGACGGGCACTATAGGTTGAGAATGGTTCTATTCCAATTGCTTCAGCAATTGCTTCAAGTCTTCTATTGATATTTCGAATAAATGATTTAGCACTAATTCGCTGCTGAACTAATGAGCCAGCTCGGTTAAAATTGGCTATGACATAAAGTGAACCATTCTCTTTTCCTAAATACTGCTTTAGCTCTTTAGTCAGTGGTATCTCAATTGGTGTAGGAACAGACAATTTTGTTTTTTGTCGCACAAATACCACTCTATCTTTTTTTATGTCTGACCATTTTAGATTCAGCAAATCAATAAGGTTCATACCGCCCATGAAGAACGAAATCATAAATATTCTTCTGGCTTCTTTCTGGGCAGGAGTTAAATTTTTTGCTTTGACTATCAACCTAAGTTCTTCCAATGTCAAAGTCCTTGCTTTATGAGTAGCAGTTTTTGAGCTTATGCGGTAATTCCAGACAGGATAATCTGGAAAGTCTTTACGAATAAAGTTATACACAGCCCGGGTCGCTCTCAAATAAATTCCGGCAGTAGATTTTTTGGTACAAGACGCTTCGAGTATGTGAAGTTGCCCAAGTAACTCTATTGGCTGAAAGTCATCGGTTATAGAAATCCATTTTTTCAGTGCTTGTTTGTAACTTAGGTAAGTACCAGGCCTATCCTTCAATGATTCGAGATGAGCCTCGAAGTATTCAAAGAATGAACGTCCGGCATTCTTGTACACTGCTTCAAACCTAACCCAACTAAACGGATTTGGAAGAGATGCTTCTGCGCGCTTCAACTCAGCTTTTAGTGCTTTACCTAAATCTGTACGAAACTTGGATGAGTTTTCGAACTGCTTCTTACTCAGATACAGGTTTGTTGAGCTCCCTTTTAATCGCACAGCATAGTAACGTCTTTCCTGTCTATGATGTACTGCGATTTTTACCGGAGAGTGTCCAAGCTTGTCAGTTTTGTAAGTCCAGTGTACGAGAGATACGGCAGCCATAAAATTAAAGGTCGATTAAAGGTGTAAAGTTACTAACGGCTACTTTTAATTACCAATAATTATGCGAAAATGGCCAAAATAGAGGTATTTTCAATGATTACGAATACCTGGAAAGGAATGGATAATAACTCATAATCAGGGGGTCGCAGGATCGTGCCCTGCTGGGCCCACAAAGCCGCGGATTTTTCTGCGGCTTTTTCTATTTTAGATAATGCCAGGATGATACCCGAATCTTTAACCATAATCAGGGCGAATACGGAAAAGCTAAGTTCATCTCATAGGCTAAAATCAACCACCCCTGGCCCCTCCTTTCCAAGGAGGGGAATAGTACAGTGAAGCATAACTTAAGCGCTGCTTTGATTTAGAAGATCGAAGAGATGAAAAATTAGCAATCAGTTTTAACTAAATAAACTCTCCACACTAACTCTTCCCCTCCTAATGCAGGAGGGGTGGCCGTAGGCCGGGGTGGTGGATTTCTTAGCATCAATAATTGATTGAAAATCAACCACCCCTGCCCCTCCTTTCCAAGGAGGGGAATAAGTACAGTGAAGCATAACTTAAGCGCTGCTTTGATTTAGAAGATCGAAGAGATGAAAAAATCAGCAATCAGCTTTAGCTAAATAAACTCTCCACACTAACTCTTCCCCTACTAATTCTGGGCCCACAAAAGCCGCGGATTTTTCTGCGGCTTTTTACTTTTTAAGGAATACTTTCATGCCCGTTCTGGCACTTTCCTTTGCCGCTTCCAAAATCTCTACTACGATCATGTTGTTTTCCAAAGACGAGAGATCATAATCAGGCAAAACTATTTTCTTGCGAACGACTGCCTCAAATAATGCAAAGGGATCATCATAAGGTGAGGTGCGTTCACTCAACCTTTCAATCCTGAATTCACCTTCCCCTTTCAAACGGATTTGCATGTTACTGCGATCAAGACTATGGGCATAACCTATACTTCCATACACTTCCATATCCTTTCTGTTAAAAGGCCAGTTCCAGGAAGCTTGAATGATCCCCTGCATATCCGGGTATTCCAGAATAATGGTGGCCTCATCATCCACCTTCGGGTAAACGTCTGGCTTAAACTGTTGCAGCACTGCCGTAACGGAGACGGGCTTCTTACCATGCGCAAGCCAGGTAATCAGATTGGCTCCGTAGCAACCAAAATCAGTAACGGCACCGCCTCCGTTTTGTACAGGATCGGTTAGCCAATCCAGAAATTCCCTGTTTACACCGATTTCCATCGGGCCTTCATGACCATCGTGTACCACTATTTTCCGAAGCTTTCCAAGTTCTCCCCCATCAGCAAGTTGTTTTACTTTATGATTGGTGGCGTACCAGGTGGTTTCGTAGTTGGTGAGTAACTGAATGCCGTGTTTGTTTGCCAGATCCTTCATCTTAAGCGCATGATCCATATTCACAGCCAACGGTTTTTCAACCATCACATGTATTCCTTTAGGCGCACATAGCTGCACCACATGTAAATGCTCATAAATAGAACCAAATGCTGTTACGGCTTCCGGCTTTGTTTTGGCAATCATCTCTTCAAGAGATGCGAACCATAAGTCTAGCGGTAAATTATGTTGCTTAAGGTAACGAAAGGCTAACTCCTTGTTTGGCTCTGCTATACCCACCAATTGAATATCACCCCGATCAGCTCTTCCCAAAATCCAATGAACATGTGTATGGGTTAAACCCGCAACACCCACCCGCAACGGTGCCGCCTCTCCAAACAAAATGAAGAGCATTAATACAGAAAGCCAGAACGACTTAATCATAGTTTGAGATAATAAGAACGTGAATTAAAATTTACTTCACCACATGCAACCAACTTTTGCAAGTGGCCTGATCCCCAATCGTTAGTGTGTAATAATAAATCCCTGCATCCAGGTCTTTAGCAGACCAGTCGTATTGATAATCTGTAGATTCATACACTTTCTTTCCCCATCGGTTATATACATCCAACGAAACTTTCAAACCCGCATCAGCCGGTGTTTGTCCGGGGTAAATTTCAGCATCACCGTACTGAATGGTGAAAACATCATTTTGACCCGCTGAAATTTCAGGGGTAATCACATTTGGCACTAGCATCGAATAGATTGGAAGGTCAATCAACTTCTCATACACACAAAACTCTTTTACACCGGTTAACCGCAGGGTAAAGTTACCATCCTGTGGATAGGTGTGCTTAACTTCCGACAAATCCGTTGTTGTGCCATCTCCAAAATCGAATAGAAAAAGTTCATCGGGTTTTACCTCAGTCAGGTTGCGGACAAATACTTCCGGGCGCGAAATGCAATCCGAAATAAATGCATACTCCCATTTTACATCAATAAACGGAACTACCTCAATATCTACGGTATCTTTAAGTTTACATCCATTAGCATCGGTAACCGTAACAAAATACGTAGTGCTCTCTTCCGGCTTTACCACCGGTGAAGTTAATGCCCCCTCATCCGTGCTCCATTGGTAGTTGATTCCACCTGTTCCCTTCAGTTCATACGTGGTGCCAAAACAAATCTTATCATCGTCTTGTACCTTAAGTAAATTCCGAAACACACGGATAGTGGTGAATGCAGAGTCAACACCAATACAGGTATTCAAATCAATGGCTTTCAGTTTGACGGTATAAACTCCTTCATTCTCGTATTGATGCACAAATGATGTGGTGTCTGTTTTCACCAGTTGGGTACCATCACCCAAATCCCATTCATAGAACTCCCCTCCTGTACTGAAGTTTTGAAACCGAATTGAATCCGGAAAGCAAAGTTGATTCAGACCCGGGGCATCAAAAGCTACTGAGTTGGTTTGAAGTCGCGCACGCAACGAGGATAAATCGAATTTGAAAGCGGCATTGTTACAATTGGTGCTGTTATTGGTTCTTGACCATGCTCCCGGAGTGGTAGGAAAATCATCAAAACCACCTCCACAACCCGCACACACAGCATGGTATACAATTCCACTTTTATCAAACCGGCTCGTACCTCCATCCACATGTATAGATGATTGATTGCCTCCCAAGTAGGTTGCATAAAGCAATTCAGAAGCATCCCCAGTCAACACTATGAAATAAAAGTCGCTTCCATTGGTTGTCTTTTGCAAGGCATCTGCAGTAATCGGCATATTATGCGTGGTACTTTGCCAAAATCCTCTTTGTATATTAATACTTCCACCCCATCCCGACATGTAGAGATTGTTACAATCGTTAACAAGAAAGGCAGTGGGAGAAATATTTGGAATACCAATACCCGAACCAAACACGGTTGAAAATATCAACTTATCCAAAACACCTGAAAACTTCTGAATAAATTGTCCGCTGTTCGGATTATTATAAACCCCTGCAGTTACCGGAAAACTTCCATTGGTCTGTCCATACACATATGCATCACCTTGGGAATCCAGATCAATAAAATAAACCTGGTCAAAATTTGTAGTTCCCGTAAAGGTGGCATGCATTACCGAATCTCCATTTGGAGCGATGCGTGCAAGCCATCCGTCAACGTCACCCGCCAATATCTTTTGATAACCATTATCTGTAGTCGGAAAATTTAAACTGGTCGTTCCTCCTGCTACGTAAATCGACTGCATGCTGTCGAGTTTAAGGGTATGTGCCGCATCTACATCTGAACCACCTAAGAATGATGACCAGAGTATGGTTTTCAATTCCGGGTCCATCTTCACCAATACAGCATCTGTTAACCCGCCACGATAAGTCGTACTAAAACTATTGACAGCCGGGAAACTAGTTGAGGATGTTACCGAACTGATATACACATTACCAAGTGAATCGGTGATGATATCACCCCGCATTTCATCGCCATAATTCCGAACGAGCGGTGAACCTGCCGGATTAATTCCATCATTATCCGAACCACCCAAATAGGTCGAGCCTTTCAATTCATCGCCATCCTTTGAAATTCTCGAGATGATTATATCCGATCCGTTCGGATATCCAAACACAGAGGTACTGAGCGAGACACCACCCTGATAAGTTGTTTGAAATGCCCCCAACGTTGTGGGGAAATCTGACGAACTGGTCGTCCCCAAAACAATCAAATCTTCTGATTTTGGATCCAGCACCAAGCTATGAGGTGATTCATTATCTGAACCACCCAAGTAGCTTGCATAAAGCATCTGACTACCAGTTGAATCGTACTTTAAGATGGTAATATCGTAAATACCTCCATATTGCGTTTGAAAGGCGCCTGGTGTAGTCGGAAATGTGACACTAAGCCCAGCATGATTGGTTATTCCTGATGAGTACAACGTGCCTCGTTCACCCGGTGTAGCCGTACTTCCCCAGTTATCTGCAGGCGAACCCGAAAAAGTTGAAAAGATTAACAAAGGATCAATCACCAATTCATAACACGCATCATATCCATCCGGAAAGTAAAACCGCAACACATTGTCTTCGAGCACATATTCACTTCTTACCTCACATACTTCACCGTC
The DNA here is from genome assembly GCA_964419145.1 of uncultured Roseivirgaceae bacterium. GTDB lineage: Bacteria > Bacteroidota > Bacteroidia > Cytophagales > Cyclobacteriaceae > UBA2336. The sequence continues at coordinate 206,780 of CAYQOM010000003.1, forward strand.
AATAACCTGGTAGGTAAACGGTCTCTTCTCAATAAGTTCCCCAACCGATGTGCCGATATATACATTGCCATTCTCAAGCCTGAGTTTATCTGCCCCCTCAATCCGAATCTGAACAGCGTCAGCATGCGCATCCGGTTTTACAATGAAATCATACTTCAAATTTTCATTAACGGAACTAATGCGCAGGTCAACTCCCGCATAAACATCCGGATAGATGATGTTATGCCATGCATTAGCGCGTGAAGCCCATTTGGATTGATCGTTACCCAGGAAAAAATTGTAGTATTCTTTCGCCTTAACTGAGGGAATTGGTCTGGATGCCGTATTGGAACCCGGAAAAGTTATTCGCACATGGTGAGCATCCATCATGTTCTCTGCTCGTCCATCCGATTCATTCACCTGATGATCCATGTGGTCATGCGCATGATCATCTTGCTGCTCAAACAGGTAAAGTGAAAACTGTCCCGATGAAAGCATCAACCGGCCACCCGGTGTTCGGGCTGCAAAATCAATAGATTCGGGCCATTGGTTTTTATTCTCAATAAACTTGAGTTGCGGATCTTGCGTCCGGCCTACCAAAAAGGAAATAATAAAAACAGAAAATAATACGCTACGGATCGCCATATTCGTTCCCATAAACCAACCAGGCAAGCAAAATACGAAATTCTACAACTTGCTCACCCCTCCTTTCGGAGTACCTGTAAGGGAGGCGTGGCAATAACCTCGCGGGAGTTCCACCACCCGATGAACATGGTGAGCAATACCACGCCAACGGTAATGGTAACCAATTCAATAGCATCAAACGCGAACTGAATTTTAAAGAAAAATGTGGTGAGCAAATAGCCGCCTCCAATAGACAAAATCATGCCGGTAAGTGCTGAGAAAATTCCCAGGTAGGCATATTCAATTAGGGTGATTCGGGTAATTTGACGGGTGCGGGCACCTATCGTTCGCAACAGCACATTTTCTTTCATGCGTACAAATTTGCTGTTGATAACCGCGCCACTTAATACCACCAGTCCTGTGATAATACTGAATAGCGCCAGGAATCTGATGACTGATCCGAGTTTATTAAACAAATCATTAACGGTGCTCAATATCAATCGCAGGTCGATCAGTGAAACATTCGGGTAAGACATGATCAGTTCGCGCTGAAATTTGTTGGCGATTTGCTGATCATCCACACGCGTTGCCGTAACATACACCTGGGGAGCCTGCTCCAATACACCGGTTGGAAACACAAAAATAAAGTTAGGCGGATCTTTGGGCCATTCCACTTTACGAATACCGCTGATGCGAACTTTCACCGGAATTCCCTGCACATCAAACACCAATGAATCGCCTTCCTTCACATCCAATTCTTCATGTAAGCCTTCGGATATTGTAACCCAAACGGAATCGGGTCCGGAAGTTTTTTTCTGCAACTCCCCACTGATCAACTCTTCAGATAGATGCAGGCTATCGCGATAGGTTACTCGATATTCCCTGGTAAGCGCCCAGTTGGGCACGCGGTCGGTTGTATCTTTTTGCACTTCCTCCACGCTTCTACCTTTTAATTCACTCAACCGGCAGGTAACAATTGGCACCACCTGATTAACCGGAAGCTTATTATCTTCCATCAACTTAACCACACCATCTTTTTGTGATGGTTGAATATCAAACAAAATGGTGTTGGATTGATTTTCCTGACCACTAAACTCCACCTGGCTTAACAAACTCTTCTCCACCACATTCAAGGTAGTGATGATAAACGCTCCCAGGCCAATGGCCACCATGAGCATGCGGGTTTGATTGTTTGGCCTGAACAGATTTGACAGGGCATGACGCCAGATAAATGTGGAGTTGACAGGGAAATATTTTCTTACCAAAAACAAAAGCAACATGGCAACGAGCGTGAGCAAACCAAGCGCAACGGCCAATCCTCCAAAAAATGCGAGGCCAATCAACAAACTACGCGTTTGAACAGCTGCAAAAAACATCGGGAATAAAATAATCAACACCACAACCGCTATTCGCGCTTTGGAAAAAATTTTAGCAGGTTCAAAATCAGCACGCAGAACCGTTAAGGGCGGTACGAAGCGAACCGCCATTAGCGGAAGCATCGAAAACAGAACAGACACTACCGTGCCAATCGCAATCCCCATTCCGAAGGAAATCCATGATACCGTAAAGCTTACTTCCACCGGCAACATATCCTTAAACACAACCGGAATCAGTTGCTGAATACCCAGCCCCAATGCTGCACCAACTACACTCCCTACTATGCCCAGCAGAAAAATCTGAATGAAGTAAATATTAAAAGCCTGCCAACCCGATGAGCCCACACAACGCAATACAGCCACTTCATCGCGCTTTTCACGTGCGTAAATATGAACCGAACTGGCCACCCCAATACAGCCGAGGATGAGGGCAAGAAATGCCAGTAATGAAAAGAATCGATAAACCGACTGAAAGGCTTCACCCAATTCTTCTTTTCTTTCCTGAACCGTATCGTAACCATGACCACGCTTACGAACCTCCGGACGGATTGTTTTCTCCAACGCTTCAGTGGCTACATCACTTTCAGTTTTCAGGTATTTCCTATAATTCACCCGACTACCAAACTGAACCAGTCCGGTTGAATCTAATTGCGACATGGCGATGTATACGGAAGGTGTAAACGTTGACAGAATACCGCCACCGCCAGGAATTTTCGTAACCACACCGGCTACTTCAAAAAATGAATTACCAACCTTAATGGTATCACCTGAGCTTACTTCGTATTGACTGGCCAAAGTTTCATCCAACAAGGCATATCCTTGCTCGCGCATCAATGAGTATGCATTAGCGGGCAATGTTTCTACTGATCCGTAAAATGGAAAATCACCTTCCAGCGCTACCAAACGGATTAACCGCGACTGACCGCTTTGTTTAAACAACACCATCGAAGCCATATCTGCTTCATTGGCCTGCGGATGTTTCAGGGAATCGAAAAGAACTTCCAACTCAGGTTCAAACTTCCGATTTCCATTAATGACCATATCTGCGCCAAGCAATTCCTTGGCATTGCGGTCAATGTCTTGTTGAAGGGAATTATTAAGCGAATCCAATGAAACCACTGCGGCAATACCCGTGATCAACGAAGCCACAAAAAGAAACAAACGGGAGAAGTTATGACGCGCATCGCGCCAGGCCATTTTCCACACCCAACTATCTTGCAGTATGTTGCGTGTTTTGCGCTTTAATTTGATGATGTACTCAATCATGCGTCAACCAGTTCTTCTTCCACCAGTTTACCACCTTTCATGCGCAGGATGCGTTCGGTCTTTCGGGCCAGTTCAAGGTTGTGTGTAACTAATACCAATGTAGTGCCCTGCTGTTTATTCAAGGAAAAAAGTAATTCCGTAACATGCGATGCATTCTCATCATCCAGGTTACCGGTGGGTTCATCGGCAAACAAAATTTTTGGATCGGTTATAAAGGCACGCGCCATCGCCACACGCTGCTGCTCCCCTCCCGATAATTGCGATGGGTAATGATCAACACGCTTCTCTAATCCCACCCGTACGAGTAACTCTTCCGCCTTTTGACGTACGTATTTCTCCCCTCGTAACTCAAGCGGCACCATCACATTTTCCAAAGCTGTAAGTGTTGAGAGTAATTGAAAATTCTGAAACACAAATCCTACATATTGATTGCGGATGTATGCGCGGTCATCTTCGCTCATGGAATTTAACTTAAAACCCATCAATGAAATGATGCCGCTGGTTGGCACATCCAGTCCGGCACATAAACCCAACAACGTGGTTTTACCACTACCGCTGGGTCCCACAATAGATAAGGTATTTCCTTGACGAACGGAGAAGCTCACATTATCAAGTACCGTTAACGAACCTGAGCCCGATCGGTATGTTTTGGTTAATGCTTCGGCTTGCAGAACATGCTGACTCATACGAATGTATTATAGTAATGATTTATGCTTACTGGCACCTTTTTTGACCTATTGAACGTTACATAAGCGTGTAAGTTAATGTAACTTTAACCCTTATTGGAACAAACAAATAACTAATTACATGGTCGGAAAGTTTTTAGGAATTATTGTGGCCTTGCTTCTTTTTCAGGGATCATCAACAACGAAAACCATTATGTTCTTTGGCGATAGTCTGACAGCTGGCTATGGGCTTTCGCCCGAAGAGGCCTTCCCCTATCTGCTGGAGCAAAGGCTGAATGAACAAGGGAAAAATTGCAAAGTGATCAATGCCGGGCTGAGCGGAGAAACGACTGCGGGTGGATTATCGCGTATTGATTGGGTATTGCGCCAGCCGATTGATGTTTTTGTACTCGAGCTTGGCGGAAATGACGGTTTGCGCGGGCTTCCTTTGGAACAAACCAAATCCAACTTACAGGCTATTATTAATAAAGTAAAAGCCAAAAACCCGAATGCAAAAATTGTGGTTGCCGGTATGATGGTGCCCCCAAATATGGGTGACGATTACAGTACTGCATTCCGCAAAGTATTTCCGGAAATCGCAAAAAAGAACAACGCCACGTTGATTCCCTTTCTGCTGGAAGGTGTTGCCGGAAATGAAAAGTTAAATCTACCGGATGGCATTCATCCGAATCCGGAGGGACATAAAATCGTGGCCAACAACCTGGTTAAAGTTATCGGACCACTACTATAACTTGCGCAAACAATCTTGAAGGAAAACCAACACATCCTGACCAACAGGGTCGCCCTCTTTTCCAAATTCACGATGAATAGAGAGGCTGTTTTTCTTAGCGTAACTCTTCACCTGAATGGTTATTCCTGAATCCTTGAATTTTTTAGCGAGATTTAATGCATCACTTTCAGTGGGCGTTTTAACTCCAGAATAAGCCAGAAAAACGGGTGGCACCTTCATCCCCGGCACAATATGCGTTACCGGTGATGCTTCGCGCCATTCTTGTTCAGTTAAACCGAATGTATCCAGGCACCAGTCTTTCACTTTATTGTTGTTATCTGGAATGATCTTCGCCACATCAAAACCAAGTCCATCCACAGAGATTACACCTTTTATCATATCCAATGAACCTTGCGCCTCATCCAGGTACTTTTTATTCACGGTTATCATCACCGACATCTGGGCACCGGAAGCGTATCCCATTAAAAAAATCTTTTCCGGATCACCACTGTAGTGCACGATGTTGTTGTACACCCATACCAAGGCATGGGCAACATCCTGCATATGACCGGGATGTTTGATATCAGGCGAAAGTCGGTGATTGATGCTTACAAAAATGTATCCCTTCTCAGTAAAGTAAGCCGGCTTAATGCCCACATCACTTTTATCGCCAAATGCCCACAAACCACCATGCACCCAAATGATTACCGGTGACTTGCTGCCCTTCTTGGGCATGTAAATGTCCAGGGCGTTTAACCTGGGCTCTTTGGCCAGCTTGGCGTATGGAATGTCGGCTACCTTAAAGAAAGGACCTTCGCCCTTCTTTTGGGCCAACAGCGATCCTGATCCGATAAAAATAAGTGCGCAAAAAATGACCAACTGGTTAAAACGCATAAACTAAAATAACGTAAAACATAGTCTCCTATCTGGGAGTTAAAATATCAATTATTTAACCAAAATAACAACCGGAAGAATCAGCCCTCCTGTATTTTCGCCACTTCAATGAAAAACGAACGTATTCTGCTCTTTATTCTGGCTGCGGCCATGTTTACCCACATCATGGACTTCATGATTATGATGCCATTAAGTCCATCACTCATGAGCATTTTTGACATCAATGCCCAGCAGTTCAGCTTACTGGTGTCTTCCTATACCATTACGGCAGGTATTACCGGATTTCTGACAGCCTTCTGGATCGACCGTTTCGACCGAAAGAGCATGATGTTGTTCATGTACTTTGGCTTCACGCTGGGTACCATAGCCTGTGCCTTTGCCCCTACGTATGCCTTTTTGCTAATTGCCCGATCGTTGGCCGGAGCCTTTGGGGGTGTGTTGGGGGCCTTGATACTTTCCATTGTGAGCGATGTGGTTCCGCTTGAACGCAGAGCCAGCGGACTTGGAATCGTGATGGCTTCGTTTTCAGTAGCCTCCGTATTTGGTGTACCCTTTGGCTTATTTCTGGCCAGCAAATTCACCTGGCATGCACCCTTTCTATTTCTGGGGCTCGTAGCGGTTGTAGTATTCGTATTGATGTTCGCGTTCATCCCGCCCTTACGATCACACCTGAATGGAACACATAAAAAACCACTTGAAATTCTATCCAAAATATTCGGGCAACGCAGTAGTTTGCTTGGGCTCTCCTTTGTTTCGGTGCTGACGCTGGGGCACTTTACCATTGTACCGTTTATTGCAGCATACATGGTTGGCAATGTAGGCTTTTCCAACGATGACCTCTCCTACATTTACCTGGTGGGTGGTGCGCTAACAATTTTCTTTTCTCCGTGGGTAGGCAAGATGGCGGATAAGCATGGTCGGTTAAAAATCTTTACCATTTTTGGCAGCCTGGTAATTCTTCCTATTCTGTTCATCACGAACATGCCGCCTATGCCATTGTGGTCGGCCTTAGTGGTGGCCGGAATATTTTTCATTTTCAGCAACGGCAGAATGGTTCCATCAACCACTATGGAAACCGCTATTATCAGTCCGGAAAGTCGTGGTAGTTATATGAGCATTCGCTCCTCCGTTCAACAACTTACTTCCGGGTTGGCTTCTTTTCTGGCTGGTACCATCATCAGTGAAAAGGCATCGGAATTCAGTCCGGACGCCAAAGCGTTGGTTAACTATGGCTATGTGGGTTTGATTGCCGTGTTCTTCAGTTTGGTTTCGTTGTGGTTGGCGAGAGAGCTACAGGTGGCAGAGGGGGCATAGCATTGCATAGCTCTCTCATTATTTTCAACATCAGTATTCACTCCTTGATGCTCCATAAATTCAATAACCCCGATCTTCCGATCGGGACTATTGATATTCTGCCTATAAATTCTATCAACTTATCACCTCCACTCCGACCAACGGCCTGGCGTATACGGAGCCTGATTGATTTCCAGTTCCCGCTCCAGTTCTTCAAGCTTCTTATTCAATTCTTTCATCTCCGTTAACAACGTTTTGAATTGTCGTGAGGCAATTTCATACGACTCTTTATACATTTTTGGAACCGGAGCGGTGGAATTCCAGATGCCGTATTCGATGCCTCCTACCCGATCGTTGATGGAGGGTGTAGTCTCAAATTCACGCCTGGCTTTCGTGGCATCTCCGTTCAATTGAAGATTCAAGGCTATTAACTGGCGGCTTATTGCATAGGCTTTTTCGAACACGCTTTTTGGCTCAACTGGCATATCCTGTGCGGCCTGGTTAATGTGTGTGATGCGTTGATTCATATTCCGCAATAAATCACTGGCCGCACTGGTGGCTTTACGAATGCGGGTCACATCTTTAAAGAAAGCCACATTCTCAGTCATGTTTGTAGGTATGCTGCTTTGATCTAACAGCTTACACGTAAATGAAACTGGCGCAACCAATTCTGTTATCACACCATCTGCATATTTTGACAGGGATACCGTATACTGCCCCGGCATAGCCAAATGTCCAACTTCTGCACTTCCAAACAGCACATCAGGGGCTGGTGTATAGCGGTTGTTCACGGGTGCAGGCGTGTTGTAACGAAAATCCCATACTATCCGATCCATGCCTTTCTTTGCAGGCGCTTTGATATGACGCACCACATCTCCTGCCTGATCTTTTATTGTAAATAACAGATAAGGTTCAGGTTGATTGTCTTCCAGACGTAAGCTATCAATGCTGGGATAGTACACCAGCTGCTTCTTTTCAATCTTGTCTTTCTCCTTTTGCTGACGGATTTCTTTTAGTGTTTTGACATCATCTTTCAGGTAGTACGTAAACACTGCCCCTACCGGTGGGTTTGGTGTAGCAAAATAATTGCTTCCAAGATGCCCCTTATCGCGCAAACCTAATGGATATCGTTCAATGAACATCAAGCTTTCTTTGATAGGAAAGATGATAGCTGGCTTATTCAAGTCATCTTTCTTCAGGTTTCGAAGTGGGGTGTAATCATCCAAAATATAAAACCCGCGACCAAACGTACCGAGCACGAGGTCATTTTCCCTACGTTGAATTTCAATATCACGAACCGCAATGGTTGGCAATCCCGCCTTTAACTGTGTCCAGCTTTGTCCACCGTTATTGGAAAAGAACGCACCGAACTCCGTTCCTACAAAAAGCAAATTCGGATCAACGTGATCTTCAGCAATGGAATAAACGCTGCCGCGAACGGGCAAGTTGGATTGAATAGCTCGCCAAGTTTTACCCGCATCAGTGGTTTTTAAAACATAGGGTTTGAAGTCGCCATAGCGATGATGATTAAAGCATACATAGGCTGTGTTTTTATCATGAAGCGATGCGATAATCTGATGAACATAGCTTCGTTGCGGAACACCCTGTAGATTATCAAATTTCATCCAGGTGCGGCCACCATCTGTTGTCAATTGAATGAGCCCATCATCGGTACCCACCCACAACATGTTTTCATCAAACTTCGATTCGGCTATGGAAGTGAGTTGTCCATAAATATCAGTGCTTCCATTTTTTGCAATCGCGTCAACAGACCAAACCCTTCCCATGATTTCGAACCGGTTGCGATCGAGTTGCCGGCTTAAATCCGGACTAATTTCTTTCCAGGAATCTCCGCGATCATCGGTACGCAGTAATTTATTAGCACCAAAATACAAACGTGTTGGGCTATGATGACTGATCAGCAGCGGAGCATCCCAGTTCCAGCGATACGCCTCACCTTCTTTTTCAATGGGCTTAATGGGAAGATATTCTCCGCTCTTCCGATCGAAACGATTTAAACCCCCATACTGACTTTGCGCATAGATGATATCGGGATTTGTGGGATCTACCTGCGTTTCAAATCCATCGCCCAATGAGGTGATGTACCAATCGGCATTCACGATTCCATTGGCAGAGGTAGAACGACTCGGACCACCCAGACTCAGGTTATCTTGCGTTCCGCCATGCACGCCATAAAACGGATAGGCATTGTCAGTTGAAACTTTGTAAAACTGAGTAACCGGTAAGTTGGATTTGAAATCCCATGTGCCGGCAAAATCATACGTTTCATAAATACCGCCATCACAGCCTACCAATAAATGATTCGGATCTTTTGGATCAATCCAGATACAATGGTTGTCGATGTGCTTGTTTAACTCACCCAGGTTCACTACGGTCTTTCCTCCATCGTGGCTCACTTTGTAATAGGTGTCAGTGATGTACAACCGATCCACATGGTGCGGATCGCATACTACTTCCTGATAATAATTACCGGAAGTAAAAAACGGATTACGCTTCTCCCAACTTGCGCCTCGGTTGGTTGAACGATAAATGCCTCCCTTATTGTCCTGTGCTTCAACCACGGCAAACAACACATCCGGGTTCACCGGACTAATCGCTAACCCAATCCTGCCAACATCGCCACCCGGCAAACCACCTTCCAGTTTTTTCCAGGTTGCTCCGCCATCCGTTGATTTATAAAGTGCTGATTCCGGTCCGCCACCAATGTAGGTAAACACACTGCGCATGCGTTGATGAAAAGCTGCATATAATACGTTGGGATCACGCGGATCCATAACCAAATCGTTGCACCCCGTATAACTACTTACTGACTTTACGTTAGTCCACGTAGCACCTCCATCCGTAGATTTATACACACCGCGTTCACCACCTTCGCGCCATACTGGTCCGTATGCACCTACATAAATGTTATTGGGATCAGTGGGATGTACAATAATGCTGGCGATGTGCTCTGAATCTTTGAGTCCCATGTTCTTCCATGTACGACCGCCATCATCACTTTTGTAAACGCCATCACCATAGGCCACTGAGCGTTGGTTGTTATTTTCGCCCGTTCCTACCCAAACGGTACTTGGGTTTGATGGATCAAGCGTGACACACCCAATTGAATAAGAACCCTGACTATCAAATATGGGTTGAAAAGTGACGCCTTTATTTATAGTCTTCCAAACCCCACCTGAGGAAGTTGCTACATAATATTCGCTGTTGTTGGTGGGATTAACCGCGAAATCTGAAATACGACCAGAGGTTACCGCGGGGCCGATAGAGCGAAATTTTAGGGCAGAGAACTGATCGGACGAAAATCCGTCTGTCGTTTCTTTTTTGGGTTCAGTTTTACGTTGTGCAGAGGCATAGTCAACGAAAAGACAGATTAGGATAAGGGGTATGAGGTTACGCATAGCCGAAAGGGTTAAATATTCAAAACAAGATAAAAAGGATTAAGATGATTTCAATCCGGAATTGTTCGAACGGTTTTGGAAGATCAGCGGGTTGGCGGAAGTGGAAAAAATACAGACGTTCGTCTTTTGTAATCCTCAAATTCTTCATTCCCAGCATACTTTCTTTCTAACATGGGCACTCCGGAGACATACCGAATCAGGTAGGTAATGGTCAGCGGGCTAATGATAGTCATCCATCCTCCTGAAAGAGGCAAGGCAAGCAAAAATATTCCCCACCACTGCACCACCTCACCAAAGTAGTTTGGGTGTCGCGAATATTTCCAAAGCCCGATGGTCATAATTCGGCCTGCATGTTCTGGCTTTGACTTGAATACTTTTAACTGATAATCACTGATACTTTCAAAGAGAAAACCGATTGTCCAGATACCTGTTCCTACCAGGTCAATCCATTTCAATCCAACAACATAGTGGTGCTGAATAAAAATAATTGAAAGAGAAATAATGTATAGAAATAATCCCTGAAGCATAAACACCTGTAAAAAACTACGCAGGTAAAAACTCTTCCATGACTTGCGCCAGTTCCGATACCGAAAATCTTCCGGCTTATTCTTATTTCGTAAGAAAATATGATAGGATAATCGTGTCCCCCAAAGCGTTACCAATGCAGCCACCAATAATCCGCGTTCTGTTTGTAGAGACAAAAAAAATGAAATCCAACTCACCGCCACAAAGCCCAATCCCCAGGCAATATCGGCTACATCATTACGCTTGAGCACCAGGCTAATGCTGTACCATATCATCATATAGGCCAGCACAACCAGTCCGATCGTCAGGTATATATTCACAACCCCAGTTTAACTGCGATGAAGTACGTGAGCACAGAAACACTTGCAGAAAGTACGGTGCCCCACAGCATGTCTACAACCACCATTTTTATTGGCCAGTCTTTAAGTGTGGCTAAATTTGTCAGGTCGTAGGTAGCGTACGTAACCAATCCGAAAAATGCACCATACCAGAGTGCCTTGAGCCAGTCTTTCTTCATTACAGCCGGCTCAATCACAAAGACTACCAACGCAACCAGAAAAAGTAAATAGAATAAAATCGCTGCTGTCCAGTTAACTTCAGAACGCATCAAAAACCCAATTTGATTTTTGTAAAAGTTTCGGGCGATCAACCCGATCCATGTGATATCGATAATAAAGAAAACCGGAAGAGCAATGGCGTATAATTTTAGTAGCATGGTATGCGTCTTGTTTTTTTAACCAGTCAGAAGGACATAATGTTATACATTCGCAAATGTGTAATAAAAAATAACTAATATCGGTTCCCAAAATTAATGGATAACCAATGCCTTTTTTAATTATTGCTTTTGGAATAACCCTTCAGGTTTACCTAACCTACAAAAAAGTCAGTCCGTTTTTATCATTATTAATTGTAGCGATCCTGATAGGTTTATTTCTGGGTATGGAGCCTACTCTACTAATTGCCTCCATCGAAAAAGGTGTAGGCAACACGCTAAGCGGACTTGTTCTTATACTTTGCCTGGGAGCAGTGCTGGGAAAAATACTGGAAGTAAGTGGTGCCATTCACCAGATTACGTCCAGGCTGATTCAGAATTTTGGGGAACGATATGTGCAATGGGCTGTGTTGCTCACCGGATTTATGATTGGGCTTCCGCTCTATTACAATGCAGGCTTTATCCTTCTCGTTCCGCTTGTCTTTTCAGTAGCAAGAAAAACCGGATTACCCCTATTGTTCATTGCCATTCCAACCGCAGCTTCTCTTTCAGCAACACATTGCTTTTTGCCTCCGCATCCGGGGCCAGTGGTATTGGTAAATGCATTTGGTGCCGACCTGGGATTAACCTTGCTTTATGGATTGCTACTGGTGATCCCAACTGTTGTTATGGCTGGTCCATTATTGGGCAAGGTGATACGAAACATAAAGAGAACAGAACCGGAAAAAAAACTCTCTGTTGGGTTAGCTGAGCAAAACGCTAATCCACCTACTGTATTGGCTAGTTTCACGATAGCCCTTCTGCCTGTTATTTTGATCACCCTGGCTGTTGTCATGAATCAATTTTTTACCACATCAGAATGGGTCCATTCCTTAATAAATTTTGTTGGCAATGCAACTATCGCCTTGTTAATAACAGTTTGTATTGCCCTATACATGCTTGGTCTAAGAAGAGGAATTAAAATGAACGAAGTGATGCAATGGGTATCGCAAGGCATTCACAGTGTTGCCATGATTCTTTTGATCATTACGGCAGGAGGAATACTTAAAGAGGTGTTGATCGATAGTGGAACAGCGGATTACATCACTTCCTTTAGCAGTCGTTGGAATATGAATCCGTATTTATTTGCATGGGTCATAACGGCTTTATTGCGAATATCTTTAGGCTCTGCAACAGTTGCAGGTCTTACAGCAGCAGGCATTGTCTCCCCGCTTCTATTAGATGGTGGTGCCTCGCCAGAGTTAATGGTATTGGCGGTTGGAGCAGGTAGTGTTTTTGGTTCACACATTAACGACACCGGATTTTGGATGTTTAAGGAATTCTTTAATCTCTCACTTAAAGAAACATTTCTTTCCTGGACCATCATGGAGTCACTAATGTCTATCCTGGGAATAATCGGAGTTTTGATATTACAACTGATTACTTCCTGGCATACTTAACATTTTATATATAATATACTCGCTGCATTGACTGTACGAAGGACATGGACAAACTAATTGGCCCGTGGCTGGCCGTGCCCGTTTGCTGGCCAAGCAAACCGTTGGCGTGATAGTTCGGTTGAACAAATTGAATATCCGTTAATACTATCCGAAAACGGGAATATTTTTATTGGACAATGAGTATATTTGGCTGTACATCATTTTAATGAGAGACCTGCTAACCATAATAATTGCAGAAAGGCAGACACTTTTACGTGGACTCACAATTTCATTTTTTCTAATACTCCCATTAACATTTTTCCGATAATTATTAGTAACGGCTGGACATTACAACCAATAATTCAAAGAATTCCAGAATCTACACTTTATGCATTTGGTTTTTCATTAATAGTCGTAATGGCTTCTGTGATTCATAATTACAACAACCTGGTGGATAGAAAAAGAATATTTGACAAGCCAGCTTTAAAAAAACTCGACTTCTATGGACGACTTGACGGTATAGGAAGTATAGTAAGTGAACTTGAATGGTAACCCTCAAAACCTTTCGCAAGCTTGCCCTCTCCTTTCCGGAAACCACGGAAGAGCCGCACTTTGAGAAAACTTCTTTCCGGGTAAAGAAAAAGATTTTCGCTACTTACGATCATATCAACAACAGAGCTTGTCTCAAGTTATCGGAGGTTGATCAGGATGTTTTCTCCCGTACAAACAAATCCATTATCTATCTGGTAAAAAATAAATGGGGCAAGCAGGGCTGGACACTCATTGAACTGAAAAAAGTAAGCAAAGCCGTATTCACTGATGCCCTCACTACAGCCTATTGTGAAGTAGCCCCTAAAAAGCTGGCCAACCAACTAAGGCCGGAAGAACCTGAATAATTTCTTCTCAAAAAGTCATCAGAAACTTTGTGTAGTCATTTAACTACATATATTTGTAGTCAAATAGCTACATAATGAACCTGAGAAGAGATGTTTTTCAAGCCATAGCCGACCCCACACGCAGGGCCATTTTGCTGCTGGTGGCTTCGCAATCCATGACTGCCGGTGCCATAGCTTCGAACTTTGATACTGCCCGCCCCACCGTATCGAAACACCTGCAAATACTTACTGAATGTGAACTGCTCAGGCAAGAGCATAGTGGCCGTGAGGTATACTATCATTTCAATCCAAAAAAAATGAAAGCGGTAGCTGATTTTCTTGAGCCCTTCCTGCAATTGTGGGACGATCGCTTTGCAAAACTGGAAACCGTCATGAAAAAATATAAAACGAGATAACATGGAGCGCAAAACAAAAATACATGCCGAAGACGGCAAACAGAATTTAACCATTACCCGTGAATTTGATTTACCCGTTACACTGCTCTTTACCGCTTATGTTGAGCCAGAAATCGTGGCGGAATGGATGGGAACTCAAGTATTGAAACTCGACTCAAGGCAACATGGCAGCTATCAGTTTGAAACCACCGATCCGATGGGAAACAAACACCGCTTTAACGGAACCATCCATGCCTGCATACCCAATGAGAAAATCATCCGGACATTTGAAATGGAGAACACTCCGTTTCCGGTTCAGCTTGAATACCTGACGTTCGAAAAACTAACCGACCATACCAGTAAACTTACCATGCACATCGTGTACAAATCGGTAGCCGACCGTGATGCCATGTTACAATTACCTTTTGCCCAAGGAATCAACATGGCGCACAACCGTTTACAGGAAACAGCATTGAAACTAAAATAATCAACCATGGGCAAGCGAAACAAAATCATCTACTGGGTTGCCACCATCTGGCTTTGCCTGGGAATGATATCAACCGGTATTATACAACTGATTCCTTTGGAAGAAGAAGTAGAGAAAATGAGCGCTCTGGGTTATCCGCTGTATTTCTTAACCCTGATTGGCATATGGAAATTATTAGGTGTTGTAGCTGTACTTCTACCCGGCTATCCCTTGCTAAAAGAATGGGCCTATTCGGGGTTTTTCTTTTTAATGTCAGGAGCTGTATTTTCACATGCTGCTGTTGGCGATCAGGCCAGCGAATATTTCGGTCCAACGCTATTGCTTGTGTTAACCGTTATTTCATGGTATATGCGGCCAGCAGAAAGAAAAGTAATGATAACCCGATAATCGAATATGTATGTCCGGTAAAATGAAATTGTCTGCCAAAGAACGCGATGCGTTGCTTGGTATTTTACAGAATCGCTTCGAAAAAAACATGAAGCGGCACAAAGGCCTGGAATGGAAAAACGTGGAAGCCCGTCTGGCGAAAGCCAAACCCGAAAAACTGTGGTCGTTACACCAGATGGAACAAACCGGTGGCGAGCCCGATGTAATTCAATTCGATAAAAAAACAGGTTCATATACCTTTTGTGATTGCTCGGCCGAAACGCCCAAAGGCCGAAGAAGCATTTGTTACGACCATGAAGCGCTTGAATCACGAAAAGAACACAAGCCGGAAAACAGTGCCGTACAAATGGCTGAGGATATGGGCATCGAATTGCTAACCGAGGAACAATACCGTGCGTTACAAACGGTGGGGCCATTCGATACCAAAACATCCAGCTGGCTAAAAACACCTGCCGATATTCGCAAACTCGGTGGCGCCATCTTCGGTGACTACCGGTTTGGGCACGTTTTCATTTACCACAACGGGGCCGAATCCTATTATGGAGTAAGGGGTTTTAGGGGAATGCTTCAGGTGTAATGATTACTTAACTGAAATTCAATGAACAAGGAGATAACCGCTTACAACGCCAAACAAAATGCAACCGACAAAGCCATTTGCAAGTTGCTGGCCTCCACCATCGATAAAGAGTTAATAGAAGCCGAAAGCAAAATCTGGCATGCGCACCCGGTTTGGTTCTTAGATGGCAACCCTGTGGTGGGCTACAGCAAACTCAAGGATTGCATCCGGTTGATGTTTTGGAGCGGTGCTGACTTTGACGAAGAAAAGCTTGAATCCGGCACGGGTAAATTCAAAGACGCCTCCATCCGATACACTTCAGTTGAAGAAGTACGCGTGCGCGATGTAACCCGCTGGGTCAAAAAATCGCGCGACATTCAGTGGGACTATAAGAACATTGTAAAACGGAAAGGGAAACTGGTGCGGTTAAAGTAATTCTGGCTTTTTAAAATATAAAATCATAAATCCGAATTCAGAATTCTGAACTCAACTAAACCAATCCACATCCAAATGTCTGGCATCGTTGGTGATGCCCTCGCGAATGCAAAACAAGCCAACCTTGGCGCCAATACAAATGCTTTCGGACGCATAACAGTAGTTGGGATAAAGAAATTTATGGCTGCCCGAAAAGGCTAGAAAAATTTGCGGAGAGAGAGGGATTCGAACCCTCGGTACGGTTACCCGCACAACGGTTTTCGAGACCGTCCCATTCAACCACTCTGGCATCTCTCCTCAATCTGTGGCAGATCAGACGCAAAGTAAAATACTTTTGCACTCAAATCTGGTTTTGTACCTCAAGAAAAGTTAGTTTCGTCACCAGGAGATAACTTAATCCCACGTGTATGAAACGCAAAGCAACAGCTGTTTGGCAAGGCTCAGGCAAAGAAGGTAAAGGCCACCTGAGCACACAAAGCACCGTACTGAACAAAACGCAGTATTCATTCAGTTCCAGGTTTGAAGAAGGCGTTGGTACAAATCCGGAAGAACTGATTGCCGCGGCTCATGCCGGGTGCTTTACCATGAAATTAAGTTTTGTGTTGGGTGAAGCTGGCTTTACGCCCACTGAACTATCTACCACCTGTACCATCACACTTGAAAGCGGAGCAGTAACGAATGCTGATCTTGAACTCAAAGCTTCCATTCCTGGGATCTCAAAAGAGAAGTTCATGGAATGTGCTGAAAATGCAAAAGTGAATTGCCCGATTTCGAAATTGTTGAATACTACTATTTCGTTAAAAGCAGATCTCGCTTAATCTGTATTTATTCGAAGCGCAAGGATTCTATTGGATCAAGCTTGGAAGCTTTGTGTGCCGGGTAATAGCCAGAAAGCAGGCCAACAAACACGCAAACAAACAATCCAAAGAAAATCCACACCCATGGAACGATGTAGCTATCCATGCCGAGAAAACGTGCGCCCAAGTTACCAATTAAAATACCCAGCAGGATACCCAACGCACCTCCCAGTAAACACACAACAATCGCTTCAGTAACAAATTGCTGGCGAATGCGAAGCGGGGTGGCGCCCAAAGCTTTGCGCACACCAATTTCCCTCGTACGTTCGGTTACGGAAACCAGCATGATATTCATAAGGGCAATAGAAGAACCCAGTAACGTAACAAAGCCAATTAAAAAACCAGCCGTGCGAACATATCCTGCCATTTGAGCGGTTCGTTCAGCCAATGAAACACTGCGTTCAAGCTCAAACGAATTTTCATTTCCAATCCGGTCTTGACGTATTCTGCGCATTAAGCCAGTCGCTTCTCCCATGGCGTTATCAACATTATTAATATCATCAATGCCAACGGTAAGCCTGTACCACAAACTTCTTCCCTTTGCCATTTGATTGGCCACCCGGATGGGCACCAATACCATGTTATCAAAATTTCCTTCCAGTGATTGACCCTTCTCTTCAATCACACCAATTACCTTAAACTGAACGCCAAGAAACGAAATCTTTTCTCCGATTGGATTTTCATTTTCATTGAACAAACCGGTGTAAATCTTGTATCCAATCACAGCCACATGAGTACCGTACTCCACTTCCATAGTGGACAAATTTCTGCCTGCCCTCAGGTTAAGTCCTTTAATGGGCAGGTAATTCTCGTTTGAACCCAAGACCTGAATATTTGGGTTAGTCTTTTTTGAGAGGCGCTTTACCTCAGCCGTTCCGGTTAAAAAAGCCGAAAGACTGACGGTGGCGGGAAATGAATAGTCGTTTTCAAACTGACTTACTTCACGAAAATTAAGATTCGGGTATCGCTTTTCTGAAACACCCTCTGTACGTCCACCCCGGTTGGTTTTGGAGGTGATATCAAATGTATTCGCTCCAAGCGATGACAAGCTCTCATTAATCGACCGTTCAACACCATCTACAGCAGTAAGCGCTCCCACAAGCGCAGTGATACCAATGGCCACAATAAGGGCGGTAAGTACGGAACGAAGCAGGTTTGCCTGCACCGACCGCAATCCTTCCCGCATATTTTCAATCACATTCATGAAACCGGTTTACTATGGCAATACGTTGATTAAAGAGCAGAAATGTTACAATATCTGCGATTTTTTTATTCATTGGGTCATTTACCTAACTTTGAGATGGTGGAATACACAAATAATCACTTGATTTACTGCATATGATGAGGGGGAGTTTTTTGATTGGATTGTTGCTGATTGCAGCTCTTACCAGGGCCAATTACCTGTTTATTCCCATGGATGAAAAGCAGGCCAACCACCTGAAAGCCTATGGTATAGCCTATTGGATATTACGCAGCGAAACGGAGGTAGATTGGTTGTTGAATTACCGCGGGGGCAGTTTCATGGTTAAATTCCACCCCGCTATTCAGAATGAGCTTGTCATTCGCGGGGTAAGCCATGAAGTAATTTCTGATGCGCAAGCCAATCAGATTATTCTGGAAATTTCCAGTCCGGCCGTAAACTACGACATTATGAAACTGGAGAAGTACCCGCGTATTGCCGTGTACTCACCCAAAACCGCTCAGCCCTGGGACGATGCCGTAACGCTGGTACTCACCTACGCAGAAATTCCATATGATGTTTTATACGATGATGAAATCCTCTCAGATGTATTGCCACGCTACGATTGGCTGCATTTGCATCATGAAGATTTCAGCGGGCAGTACGGTAAGTTCTACGGATCCTTCAGCAACATGCCCTGGTATATTGAAGCACAAAAGGAAGCAGAAGAAACGGCACGTAGAAACGGCTTCAACAAAGTATCCCAACTTAAGTTGGCCGTAGCCAAACGGATAAAAGAATTTGTTGCCGGTGGTGGATTTATGTTTGCCATGTGCTCCGCTACCGATAGCTACGATATAGCCCTTGCGGCAGAAGGCGTTGACATTTGTGAGCGGATGTTTGATGGAGATGGTGCCGATCCACAGGCCCAAGAAAAAATCGATTACGAAAAAACCCTGGCCTTCACCAATTTCAGATTAGTGAGAGACCCCTATCAATACGAATTCTCTGATATCGACAATCCACCCAATGAGCGCGGCCTGCGTCAGGCAAATGATTACTTCTCCATTTTTGAGTTTTCTGCCAAGTGGGATCCTATTCCCACCATGCTTACCCAAAATCATACCCGCGTGTTGAAAGGTTTTTTCGGACAAACTACGGGATTTAAAAATCACCTCATCAAACCCGATGTAGTGATTATGGGAGAAAACAAAGACATTAAAGAAGCCAAATATTTACACGGGGTTCTTGGCAAAGGCTTCTGGACATTTTATGGTGGGCACGATCCGGAAGACTATCAACATCAGGTAGGTGAAGAGCCAACCGATCTCAATCAGCATCCGAATTCTCCAGGCTACCGACTCATTCTTAATAACGTACTTTTTCCTGCTGCCAAGAAGAAAAAGCAAAAAACCTGAAGTACTAATGCATCCTATCTCCCCTAACCTCCATCTTCTTCATAACCTCGGCTTCATCGGCCAGTAATTGCCGCCATCTTTTTTCAACGTACTCCTCGGTCATGTACGTCTTTGCTAATTGAAGAAAGCTTTTGTAGTGACCTGCTTCTGAAACCATTAATTCATAATAGAAAACAGAAAGCTCCGGATCGGCTATATTTTTCCACAACTGTTTAAATCGTTCGGCACTTCGCGCTTCAATCAACGCGTTCATCATCAGCTTTTCTACCAACTGTTCTTCCCGGCTTCCTCCCTTCCTTATCAAGCCATTCAAAGCCTCTACATATGCATCCTTTCGTTGCTTGCCCAATTTATAGCCGCGCTTTTTTAACTCTTCAATCACGCGTTCAAAATGCCCCCACTCCTCAGCTACTACTGGGGTCAGCATCTCTACCAATTCTTCCTTTTCGGGATATTGAACAATTAAGGAAATGCAGGAAGAGGCTGCCTTCTGTTCGCAGTAGGCATGATCAATCAAAATCTCTTCAATATTCTTCTCAGCAATATTCACCCACCGCGGATCGGTAGGCAACTCAAGTCCTAACGTGAATTTATCTTTCATTAAAATCAATCGTAAAACGACCAATCAAAACCAAAATCAAACACATTAACCACACCTGGGTAAAATGGAGTAGGCACCTGCGCTGATCTTGAAAAGGCCGCCATGATATTGTTATACTTTAATAAAATCCTGCCTCTGATAATCTTGGCACTCAGAAAAACATCGACCAACGGAAACGATGGACTTGCAAAATCCTGCTGCGTATGAAACTGTTGGATCACCGGATCATACCCGTATGCGTAATAAGCCGATTTCCAATGCAGGTCTAATCCCACCTGAAAATCGAAGTTACCACCAAACCAGATATTGGCATACGACAGTTGTGCATTAACCAAAAGTTCGGGCATCTGTAAGGCATCATCTGCATTTTCAAGAATGTGCGTGTAAATGGTGCGGGTGGTTAACCAAATGTTCTTAAAAGGCCTGATATGCAGCGCCAACTCCGGTGAAGCAATCGTCTGATATCCAGATGATTGCACCGGGAGCACAGTCTGGTCTATACCAAAGTCTCCTTTCTTAAAGAATATCAGGTTACGAAATGTAGACAACCGAATACCCGGATATACCTTTAACCATTCCGAATTATAGATGAGATTTCCTCCTATTTCGCTTGCTTCAACGGGGCTGAAGTAATTCATCCATATATCATGGCTGCCTCGATAGGCCTGTTGCAAAAACGTTGGAGATGAAACAGAGCGTTTCAAATACGCTGAAAACCACTTGGTATCAATGCTACCTGAAATGCGGTAGCGTTCGTCCAACAAAGATTCCACGTGTCCACGCACCTGTATAAGCGAGTCCACCTGTAGTTCCACTCTACCACCAACATACAATTCAGTATCATAGGTAGGCAAATAAAATCCATCATCCTGAAAATATTTATAGGTCATGGAGTAGTTACGAAACGCCACATACCCGTTATAAAACAGCTTTAGCAGATTACCTTTAAAACCGGCTTCGTTGCGTAGGGTATTGAATTTGATTTCATCGCTTGTATCTGCGCTGTCCACCACAACTGCATCAAAGAAATCTTCTCCATTGGGTTCTGAACTAAAGTCATCCAAAAACCGGTTTCGCTGCCTATCGCTGTCGAGACGATGGTACACCTGTAGTGCCTCACCTACTTTGTATTGATGGTAGAGGTGGTAACTTCTCCGCATATCATTGCTCTGTGCGCTAAATAACCAGGGCTGTGCGTTTTCTTCAAATAATTCTGAAAGTGAAAAATCATTCACATTGGCTACGCGCACGCCTCCATATTCAAATACCCTATGGTACAAGCGTTTAAAGCGTACGAGCGCGGTGTAGGAACTGTCCTTGCTGTGATAACTCATAAACATACCGTACGCCTCTGCCCGTGCGTTCCGATCGCCCTTACCCTGTCGCTGTATCTGCTTATCGATAAAAATGCCGTTGTAATGAAAGCCGAAATTCCATCGCGGATTAATGTTACGACTGTACATGATGTTGGTGAGCGATCTTCCCTTTCCGCCAAGAATAACATTAAGATTGGTATACGGTGAACGTGTATTAAAAAACTGCTGGGGCATTGAATTCCAATACAGATCATATGCATTAAATCCGGATGTAGCTCCAATCGCATCAGGCACCTCCTGATATATTGGCCGGATGGCTGTTCCGATATTGCCGAGATCCTGATACAGATTTTGTCTGCGTTGGCTGAATGAGAAATGATGAAAATTTCTGATCACCGTATCAATGGGATACGACATCCATTTGTTACGAAACAAATCTTCTTCTAAGAAATATTGTGAAGTGGTGGGGCCGTAAATTTGCTTAGTGGAGTCGTCAATTATGGTTGAACGTGACCTTGGTTCGACCGGCATATCCTGAGCCATAGTTAAGATACACGTGAGAACCAGGCAGGCTCCAATTATATACCGTCTAAAAAAATCGAATATCATTGTAGAAAAATCAACTACGACTTATAAAATCCTGCACAAGCATATCAAAATCCTTACCATTCTTTATGAATTTCATCTCGATCGGAAGATAAAATATGGGAAGCTCCTGTATCATGGACTTCAGTTCTTCACTCATTAGCTTAACACGATCCTTTTCAGTAGTTAGTATGCTCAGATTAGAATTTGAAGAAACCAACGATGAAAGCTTTTTCACATCATGCTTGGAGTAGTTGTAGTGATCGCGGTATTCGAGATGCTGCACCAGCTTAAAGTTTTTTTCAACATAGGCTTTTAAAGGTTGCGGACGTGCTATACCGCTAAGGAGTATAATCTGATCTGAAAAAACAGCATACTTATCCGACATCGGCACAGGCTCGCCATACCGGATGGTTGAAAAAAATACTGGTTTTTTAGTGTACGTGTGCACTTGGTGCATCACCTTCATCATATCATTTTCACTGAGCGTAGCCGGGCACTTTGTAATTACAATTACATCCGCACGATTGGCTCCTTCCTGTCCTTCACGCAATCTACCAAGTGGAAGCACATGATCTTCATAAAAGGGCTTGCTATACTCCGACAACAAAATTGAAAATCCTGCATTTACCTTTCGATGTTGAAATGCATCATCCAATACCACCACTTGAACCTCCGGATGCTGATCGAGTATTTGCGGAATGGCGAGTGCACGTTCTTCACCAACGGCAACCACAACCTCCTGACCATATTTGGTAAAAAGTTGAAACGGTTCGTCACCAATGGTTTTGGCGGTTCCTGCTGAATCGGCCAATAAAAAACCCTTTGTCTTTCTGCCATAGCCCCGGCTCAGGGCAGCCAACTTCACCTGACTGCCCAACAAACGAATCAGGTACTCCACCATCGGTGTTTTACCTGTTCCGCCAACAGCCAGATTCCCCACACCAATCACCGGTATATCAAAGGTTACGGAGGGTTTAAGTTTTAAGTCATACAGCTTGTTACGGATGTTCATCACCACATCGTAAACCACCGCAAACGGCCACAGCAAAAGCTTTAAAACAGACATGAATAATTTTACCTTTGACCTTAAACGCCAAAGGTACAATTAACGCATTGATTCATGAAAGTTTCTGAAGTTACCCAATACCTCGAGTCGATTGCACCACGCGCCTATCAGGAGTCATACGATAACTCGGGGCTGCTTACCGGTAGTCCTGATCAGGATGTTTCTGGTATTTTGATTACGTTGGACTGCATAGAAACCATTGTTGAAGAAGCCATCCAGAAAAAGTGCAACCTCATCATCGCACACCATCCTATTATTTTCAAAGGATTAAAGAAAATAACTGGAAGCAACTATGTGGAGCGAACGGTAATAAAAGCGATTAAAAACGACATTGCCATTTACGCCATTCATACCAACCTGGACAATGTGCATACCGGGGTAAACCTGAAAATTGCGGATAAGATCGGGCTAAAGAATCTGAAAATTCTGGCACCAAAAAGCAATACCCTGACCAAGCTGGTGACCTTTATTCCCAAAGTAAATGCACAAGAGGTACTGGACGCTTTGCACATAGCTGGGGCCGGCCAGGTTGGCGACTACAAAAACTGCAGCTTTAGCGTTACCGGCACTGGGACCTTTATGCCCACAGAAAAGGCCAATCCTCATATTGGAAAAGCCCTTGAGCAAGAACAGGTTGAAGAAGATCGGATTGAAGTCATTTTTCCTGCTCATCTCGAAGGGAAAATGGTTCAGGCCTTGAAAAAAGCTCACCCTTACGAAGAAGCAGCATATTACCTGACACCACTACATAATGAAAACCAGGAAGTTGGATCTGGAATGATTGGAGAATTGGACGTGCCCTTGGAGCCTATCCAGTTTCTGAAGCACCTTAAAAAAGCTATGAATCTGGAGGTTATCAGACACACCCCATTGACGGATAAGGCGATAAAACGAGTGGCCATTTGCGGGGGCTCAGGCAGTTTTTTGCTTTCAGCAGCAATCCGAAAAGGGGCACAAGCTTTTGTAACGGCAGATTTTAAATACCACGAGTTCTTTGATGCTGATAATCAGATTGTTATATCCGATATTGGGCATTATGAAAGCGAGGTATATACGAAAGAACTCATGGGTGATATTTTGAAAGAAAAATTTCCTACTTTTGCAGTCAATTTTTCAGAAACTAGCACAAATCCAGTACGTTACTTTACATAGATCTTAAATACTGAATGGAAACTCAAACCGTAGCACAAAAACTCGAAGCCCTTGTAAAACTTCAATCCATCGACAGCAAATTAGACGAACTGATTAAACTAAGGGGGGACTTGCCCGATGAAGTGCAGGACCTGGAGGACGAGATGGAAGGGTACAAAACCCGCCTGCAACGACACGAGAATGAGCTCAAAGACATTGAGGAAAACATTAAGAAGAGCAAGGAAGGAATCAAAGAGGCTGAAAAGCTGATCAAAAAATACAACGAGCAGCAGAAAAACGTACGAAACAACCGCGAGTTTGACGCCATCACCAAAGAAGTTGAACTTCAGGAACTTGAAATTCAGATCTGCGAAAAACGCATCAAAGAAGGCAAAGACCTTACCCAAGCCAAAAAAGACGAAATTGAGAAAACAGAAGCCCTGATCAAAGAAAGAGGCGAGCACCTGGACATTAAAAAGAAAGAACTTGACGGCATCCTTGCTGAAAGCCAGGAAGAAGAAAAGAGGCTGATGGCCGAGCGCGATAAGGCGGTTAAGAAAATCGAAGACAAAGCCATATTAAAATATTACGAACGCCTAAGAGGTAGCCTGAGCAACGGCTTAGCTGTTGTACGCGTAGTGCGCGGTGCCGCTGAAGGGTGTAACATCGTTATCCCTCCGCAAAAGATTGCCGAGATCCGCGAGAAGAAAAAAATTGTTATCGATGAGCATTCCGGTCGTATCTTAGCCGATGTGGATATGGATTCACTGGATGACAGCGATAAGCCTAAGAAAGCTGGTGCTCCTGCCACACCTGTCAGGAGAAGAAAAGCCGTTGGGTAACCGAACAACGATATCGTGGAGAAAGGCAGGGCAGTTTACCTGCCTTTTTTTTTGGATGCTGCCTGCGTTCAGTCAACCGAATGCATGGCTTGCAAAAGAACCCTATACAAAAGCTCATGAACTAACCCTGAGCCTCCAACTTGATGAAAGCAGGAAACTCATTACCTCTTCCACATCTCCCGAAGCGATTTATATCAACTCACTTTCGGATGTATTTGAGTTGTTGATCTCCGAAGACGCGGAACGCTTTACGGAACTTGAAAAAGTTTATGAAAGCCGAATCAACACGTTAAAGAAAGCATCGCCACAAACGGCAAAGGAATTATTCGTATTAGCAGAACTGAGATTGCAATGGGGGTTTGTGTACCTGAAGTTTGGTCATGACTTCACTGCGGCCTGGAGTGTACGACAAGCACATGTGGTTAGTCAGGAATGTCTGCGAAAGTTTCCCGACTTCTTACCGATAAAAAAAACTGCGGGGTTACTGGAAATCATGTTGGGATCAGTGCCCGAAAAATATCAATGGGTGCTGAACTTGCTGGGCATGCACGGCTCGCTGGAAAAGGGTTTGACTATGCTTACCGACATCAAATCCATGGACAACCCGCTTGCCGATGAAGCAGAGTTGCTTTACCCGTTGATAAATGGTTTTGTTTTACAACAAACCGATTCAGCGCTTATCCATCTTGAATTGCTCCACCGAAATCAACCACAAAACCGATTGATTCTATTTCTTGGCGCTTCTTTAGCGATCAAAAACTCATCCAGCGAACTGGCGATGATTATGCTGGAGAAACTCAAGGGGCTCTCTGCAGGGTTACCCCTGTACTATTCCGACTACCTTCTGGGTGAAGTATACCTGCATCAGGGAAACTATTCCAAATCCATTGCTGCTTACCAGAATTTTATCAATCAATACAAGGGAGTTAACTACATCAAAGATGCACACTATAAAATAGGGCTCGCCTATTGGCTGCAGCGTCAACCTGATCGGGCGAAGGTGTTTTTCGAATTGGCCAAATTAAAAGGCAGAGAAGTTACGGAAGCCGATAAATACGCTGCTCGTAGCCTTGCCGAAAATGATTTCTTCAACATACCCATCACCCGGGCACGATACGCGATTGATGGCGGTTATTATGATGAAGCCATTCGTCTGCTGAAAAGTATAAAGAAAGAAGACCTGAACACAACCCACGATTTGGCGGAATACCATTATCGCTTTGCACGACTCTATCACAAAACCAATTTGTTTACCGAAGCCAAGCGCTATTACGAGCAAACGATTGAGTTAAGTGGATTGGAAACCTGGTACTTTGCACCTAACGCATGTCTTCAACTGGGGTACATTTTTCGCGATGGAGGAAATACAGAAGAGGCCCGGAAATATTTTAACAAAGCGCTCAGCTATAAAAAGCATGCTTATAAGAACAGTATTGACAGTAAGGCGAAATCCGCACTGGCGCAGTTGAAGAAAAAGTGAGGAGCAAAATCTTATAAGAAAGAAATCAAATTCAACATTGAGTTCCGTAGGCGCAGCATCTCATTAAAAAGATGAATAATAAATAACCACCCCTAACCCCTCCTTGTCAGGAGGGGAATTATGCAAAACTCGCCATCTCCTTACATCAATTCAAGCTCAGAAGTAGTGATATCGTATTGAAAGAAATATTTGATACGCTTATTAAGCTCCAGAGGAGCGAAATCTTATTAGAAAGAAATCAAATTCAACATTGAGCTCCGTAGGAGCGACATCTCGTTTAAAAAATTAATAAAACCACCCCCAGCCCCTCCTTGTCAGGAGGGGAGTTATATTAAACTCTCTATTCTCGTTGTTAATTTAGCTCCAGAGGAGCGAAATCTTATTAGAAAGAATTCAAATTGAACACCGTAGGAGCGGCATCTTAATTTAGAAAGAAAAACTCGATACGAACATAAGTAAAAAACCACCCCGGCCCCTCCTTGTCAGGAGGGGAGTTAGTTAAGCTACCTTGGCAAGTTGCTTTTGTAATTCTTTAAGATGTGTGGTATCGTTGTACCGCTCAACACTAAACATCGAACCCGAATAGTTCAACACATACAGACAGGCATTTTCATGCTCAAACATATCCATACTTCGCAGCGGATAATTCAGCAGGCAACACAATAAAATTCGTATCGCTCTTCCGTGCATACAAATGAGCACAGTTTTTTCATCCGTCTTGCTCAAGATATTCTCTACTGCAGGTTGCATG
Source organism: uncultured Roseivirgaceae bacterium (assembly GCA_964419145.1). Classification (GTDB taxonomy): domain Bacteria; phylum Bacteroidota; class Bacteroidia; order Cytophagales; family Cyclobacteriaceae; genus UBA2336. Next base: position 234,046 of record CAYQOM010000003.1, read on the forward strand.
CGTTTAATCACATCCTCCGGACTTTCACCACCTTCAATCCGCAAATGCGTTTCACCTTTTCTCCATTCCGCCAACATGTGGTGGTAATAGGCATCTTCTTCAGGCGTAATTGACTGACCTTCCTTCTTTCCCCACGAAATTTCATTTAGTCCCGCCAACTGTTCATGCTCAAATCCGGCATCAATAAAATGTTGTACCGATTCGATGGTTCGCTTCAGGACGGAGGTATAGACTTTATCAAACGGAACATTTCGATATGCCTCGTAAAATGCCTTGGCCTGTGCGCGCCCAAAATCATTCAGACTGCTATCCACCCCGCTGCCCTGAACGATGCCGCGGAGGTTAAAATCAGTTTGTCCGTGACGAACAATGTATATTTTTTTCGTGTTCAATTTGTAGCTATTTTGGCCCTGTTTTTAGGGAAAAACCGAAAAAACTGCCGCAAAAATAGAAAAAATGCACATAGTATTAGTGAACATGTCAACTATCAGATTTTGAGAAGCAAATGAAAACAATTGACACAAATTCGATGCTGGTTCAAAGCTATCTGAGCATTCTTGAAAAGCTTAATCCCGAATCTCAACTGGATTTGATCTCGAAACTTTCGGAAAACCTTAAGAAAGGAAACAAGCGAGGAAAAAACACTTTTCAAAAAGCGTTTGGAGCATGGGACACCCGTGATTCCGCTGAGGAGCTAATTCAGACTATCAGAAAAAGCAGGAAGTTAAATAGAAAAATTGAAAGGCTGTGAACAAGTATCTCTTAGATACAAACATATGCATTTACTACATGAAAGGCCTTCACAATCTTAAGCAACAGATTGAAAGAGTTGATCAAGAAAATTGCTATATATCAGAAATTACATTAGCAGAGCTAAAATTTGGAGTCGAGAATAGTGCACATCCATCAAAAAATAAAAAAGCGCTTGATCACTTTTTAAGCGGAATCGCAGTACTACCAATTTATGAAGCCCTTGATATCTATGCCAAAGAGAAAGCAAGATTACGTAAGGCAGGCACTTCGGTGGATGATTTCGATTTACTGATTGGTTCGACTTCAATCGCTTTCAAGGTGACTTTGATAACCAATAATATAAATCATTTCAAACGGATAAAAAATATTAAACTTGACAATTGGGTTACGAAATGAGTCTATTTCCAAAGCACCTATCTCTTGAAATCCTCAACAAAATGTCAGCCAACACCATGGTTGAGCACCTCGGCATTGTGTTCACTGCCATCGGGGATGATTACATTCAGGCCACCATGCCGGTTGATCACCGTACACATCAGCCCTACGGATTGTTGCACGGTGGCGCATCCGTTGCACTGGCTGAAACATTGGGCAGTGTTGCTGCGCATTGTTGCATTGACACTTCTATTCAATACTGTGTTGGCCTCGACATTAACGCGAATCATGTAAAAGGAATAAAACAGGGAACGGTTACCGGCACCACAAAACCCATTCACATCGGCAAGCGCACACACGTTTGGGAAATTCGCATCACCAACGAACAAAACGAACTGATCTGCATCAGTCGCATAACTATGGCCGTAATTGACAAACGTTAACCATGAACCAATCACCATCTGTATCAGAAATTATAGATATGCCGGTTGTCATCGAAGCGTTGCTGGATAACCTCCTCACCTTTTCCATGGAGCATGAATATGCACTTGCCGCCTGGCGAACCCCGGAATCGGAAGAGACAACTGTTATCCTGACCATAAAACCAGAGCCGTTTCTGCTGACCGATTCCTTCGAAGAAACCGGATCAGGATTTCTTTTTAACCCTTTTGATTCAACACAACCCGGTCTCTTCATTAAAGCCGATGTTCAATTCAGTTTTCGTCAGGGTAAACTTCAATCGGAGGAACAGAAAAACCTGAAAGCGATAGAATGGCTAAACACGCATATAGGTGAATTAATCAACAGCGAACAACGAAAAAAACTTCCAACTAAAAAATCTAATCATTTCCACACCACTGACTTCAAAGATCTGGTACAACAAGCCATCCAACATATTGAACATGGCTATGCTGAAAAAATTGTTCCTTCACGATTAAAACAGGTAACACTTGCTCCAACATTTGATGTTGCTGAAGCTTTTGTTCGGTTGGAATCAGCTTATCCCAATGCCTTGGTGTCTTTTGTGTATACACCAAAGCATGGTGCGTGGTTAGGCGCTTCACCTGAAACACTGGTATCCGTTGAAAAAAATACTTTCCGCACCGTAGCACTGGCAGGAACACAAGTCTATAAAACAGGTACAAATCTAAAGCATGTTGCGTGGACACAGAAAGAAATTGAAGAGCAGGCTATGGTGAGTCGGTACATCATTAACAGTTTCAAAAAAATACGCCTTCGTGAATTTGAAGAACACGGACCAAAAACAGTTGTGGCCGGCAACCTCATGCACCTGAAAACCGATTTCTCAGTCGACATGAAAGCGACCAACTTTCCGCAATTGGGCTCGGTGATGTTGCGTCTCCTCCACCCCACTTCAGCGGTGTGTGGTACACCATTAGAAACTTCACGTAAATTTCTGCTGGAGCATGAAGGCTATGCGCGCGAATTTTATTCCGGATTTTTAGGCCCAATCAATATGAATGATGCCAGTCATCTGTTCGTAAACTTGCGTTGCATGCAACTCTTTGCTGATGAGGCCTGGTTGTATGCCGGTGCAGGTGTAACCGCAGATTCCATTCCTGAAAAAGAATGGGAAGAGACGGAAATGAAAATGAATACCTTATTGGATGTTATCCGCTGATCATTCATGAGTCGCTACCAACCGATATATGACATAGCCGAGTTGTGTGCACAGAAAGGCGTTGCGAACGTAGTACTTTCACCCGGTTCACGTTGCGCTCCACTTACGTTGGCATTTTCCCGACATCCTAAACTATCTTGCAAAACCATCAGCGATGAACGCAGCGCAGCCTTTATGGGTTTGGGCATGGCACAACAAACCAAAATGGTAACCGCACTGGTGTGCACATCGGGTACCGCGGTGTACAATTATGCACCAGCCGTTGCAGAAGCATTCTTCTCCAAAACACCTTTGGTTGTTTTCACTGCCGATCGTCCGGCCGAGTGGGTGGCGCAGCAGGATGGTCAGACGATTTATCAACAAGGCATTTTTGGTAATCATGTAAAAGGATTTTTTCAGCTTCCGCAGGATTATGAACATGCCGATTCCGTGTGGGCCATCAACCGCATGGTGAATGATGCCCTTAACCTGGCAATGCACTATCCGCAAGGGCCCGTGCACATCAACGCCCCGTTTCGCGAACCTTTGTATCCGGAAACAGCAGAAGATTTTTCCTATTCAAAAGAAATTCACGTTCAACAGGTTGTTCCATCTGAGTTGACGCTTTCCAAATCCACACGTAAGCAACTGACAAAAGAGCTTTCGGGCTTTCATAAAATTCTATTGATTGGCGGACAGCAACACAACGATGCACCGGTGATTCAGTTCATGGAACAGGTAAGTCAAAAACACAACCTGCCCTTTATTGGCGATGTGATCTCCAACCTGCACAGCATCACCAACCTCGTTCGGCATGCCGATTTGTTTTTAGGGCAGGCCAGCATCGAAGTAAAAAAATCGCTTCAACCCGACCTGCTCATTACCTTTGGCGAATCGGTGATCTCGAAAAATGTAAAACTATTCTTACGCCAGTTTCCCGCGAAAGCGCACTGGCACATACAACCCTTCGGCATACCAGCCGATACCTTTCAGGGATTAACAAAAATAATCCATACAGAGCCGACAGAATTTTTCGATTTCCTGGACAAGCTTGAAACACCAGAAAACTTCGAACGCCAGAAGCAAAGCAACTACCAAAAACTCTGGGAAGTGGAAGAACGAAAAGCACTTCGTTGCCTGGAAGATTTTTTTCCGCAGGAAGAATTTACTGAACTTGAATTGGTTCATGAATTGATAAAGGCTCTGCCCGAAAACTGCAGTTTGCACCTGGCCAATTCCATGAGCGTGCGGTATGCCAATTTTATCGGTTTGACAACCGAAAAGAAAAGTGTAACCGTATTCAGCAACCGGGGAACAAGCGGAATTGACGGCTGCACGAGTACGGCAGTAGGACATGCACTCGCCAGTAAAACACCAACCATTTTACTTACCGGTGATATGGCTTTCTTTTACGACAGGAATGCCTTTTGGCATAACTACGCTATACCGAATTTACGAGTAGTAGTGCTCAACAATCATGGCGGCACAATCTTTAACCTGATCGATGGACCTGCCTCCCTGCCCGAATCGGAGGAATATTTTGTTACGCGACAATCCTTATCTGCCAAAAAGTTGTGCGAAGAATTTGGGTTTGACTACCTGAAAATTGACAACCGCAGAAAAATGCAGAACACCCTGAAAGATTTTCTCGATTTTGATGGCAGCACTAAAATTTTGGAATTAGAATCATCTCATAGTCTGAACAAGACTATTTTTGAAGCGTTAAAAATGAAAATAAAGAAGAGCTATGAATCTTAAGTACCCCTGGAAACCGATTAAAGAATACAAAGAGATTTTGTTTCACAAATATGAAGGCATTGCCCGTATCAGTATAAACCGGCCACAGGTGCACAATGCTTTCACGCCACTCACCGTGCAGGAGATGATTGACGCCATGTATATCTGCCGTGAAGATGCTGACATACGTGTAGTGGTATTAACCGGAGAAGGCGGCAAAGCCTTTTGCAGTGGTGGTGATCAGAGTGTGCGTGGGCATGGCGGGTATGTTGGGCAAGATGCCACCCCTCGTTTGAATGTGCTGGATCTTCAAAAAATGATTCGATCCATCCCTAAGCCTGTAATTGCTGCTGTAGCAGGCTGGGCCATTGGCGGTGGTCATGTATTGCATGTGGTGTGCGACCTTTCGATTGCGGCTGAAAATGCCCGCTTTGGTCAGACCGGACCGAAGGTTGGCAGCTTTGATGGCGGTTTTGGTGCTTCCTATTTGGCTCGTATTGTTGGTCAAAAGAAAGCCCGTGAGATCTGGTACCTGTGCGATCAATACGATGCGCAGGAAGCATTGGATATGGGGTTGGTGAACAAGGTCGTTCCACTTGATCAATTAGAAGAAACCTATGTATCCTGGTGCAAAAAAATAATTGCCAAGAGTCCGTTGGCCATTCGTATGCTCAAAGCTTCGTTTAACGCAGAACTTGATGGTCAGGCTGGCATACAGGAACTAGCCGGTAATGCTACATTGTTGTATTACCTGAGTGATGAGGCCAAGGAAGGTAAAAATGCCTTCCTTGAAAAGCGCGAGCCTGACTGGGATAAATTTCCTAAATTTCCATAAAAGTTAACAATCATGACCTCCAAAGCAATAGAAGCAGAAATTCTTAAAAACCTGAGCCAGTTAGAACTGGAGAATCAAAATAAAGTTTTGAGATTTATCAAATCCCTTTTAGGAATTTCAAAACCTGATAATACCAGGTTATTAACGTTCGCTGGCACCATTGAAAAAGGTGATCTTGCTTTAATGGAAAAAGCAATTGAGGAAGGTTGTGAAAAAATAGATCAAAATGAGTGGTGAATCCTTTTTATTGGATACAAATATTGTTATCGGACTTTTCGCTAATGACCACACTGTTATAGAGAAAATTTCTACTTCAAAGGAAATTTTTATACCCGTTATAGTTATCGGAGAGTTATACTTTGGTGCAACTCAGTCGATAAAAAAAGAAGAGAATAAGAATCGAATAAAAGCATTAATTGAAAATGTCAATATTCTCAACTGCACCTCCACAACTGGTAGTATCTACGGAACAATTAAATCGGCATTAAAATCCAAAGGGAATCCAATCCCGGAAAATGATATCTGGAATGCTGCCATTGCAAAAGAACATAACTTAGCTCTTGTGACACGCGATAAACATTTTGACTTTGTTGAGGGAATTAATCTGACTAATTGGTAAATAAATTGCTTACATGAACATCCCTATCCGCGAGATATACCGCTCCATTGCTGAAGTGGCTTATGTAATCGCCAAGGCCGATAAAGGATTAAGTTCTACTGAACGAATAGCATTCAACACGATCATTCAGGAAGAATTAGATTACAATTCCTGGGTGGCACAAAGCAGGTTTGAATTGTTGGATGAGGTAACGCAACCCTCACTTGAGGAAGCATACAAAGATGCCATGATTGATCTGAAACGGTACAAAGGCAGCCTCACCCCTGAGTTGAAAGAGAAAGCAAAGCGCGTGGTTAAACGCGTAGCCGATGCCTGCGGAGGATTTTCAGCAAAGGAAGCCCTTATCCTCGTTAAATTTGAACGCGACCTGGAAGCACTTTAATTCATGCACGTGTGTATCCGTTTAACTCCATTCAGCTTAATCAGCGCAGTATTTCAACCGACTCTATTCTACATCAAAGCATCACGCCTGAAAATGATTTTGAGCGATCCACGCTAACGTTTATCAGCGATTGGCTTTCAGGAAAAGAAACGTTTGTATTTCGAACAAGCGGCTCTACCGGTACCCCAAAACCCTTCACTTTTACTCGAGAGCAGATGCAACGAAGCGCAGCGCGAACCATTAAGGCGCTTGGATTGCAACCAAGAGATAGTGCGCTGGTGTGTCTGAACACCCAATACATTGCCGGAAAAATGATACTGGTTCGGGCACTGGAGCATCAGCTTAGGTTAACGGTAGTAGACCCAACATCAAATCCTTTCGAGCAACTTCCATCAGGTTATCAGCCCGATTTTATGGCAGTAGTGCCCATGCAACTGCAGACCCTGGTACATGACCCTGAAAACTACAGTCGGCTGAATAACATGAAGGTTGTACTGGTGGGTGGAGCACCCGTTAGTACATCCTTAAAAACTGCTGTACAAAATCTTCATTGTCCGATCTACGAAACCTATGGCATGACCGAAACCCTCTCGAACGTGGCGCTCAGGTTACTCAACACACCTGATAAAACCGACCGCTTTATACCGTTGGAGGGCGTTAAACTCAACGTAGATGAACGAGGTTGCCTGGTTATTCATGACTCCGTTCAACCGGAGCCTTTGGTTACCAATGACTTGGGCGAAGTTGATTCACTTGGGCACTTTACCTGGCTGGGCAGGCTCGACAATGTAATCAACACCGGGGGCATAAAGGTCTCACCTGAAAAAATTGAACCCGTGCTGGAAGAACTTTTTAAAGAAATAGGGCCTGCCGTAAACTACTTCATTGGCCCAACGGCTGATGACAGGTTTGGGCAGGTTGTTACACTTTTTGTAGATAAAAATGGATTGTCGCAAACCGACCTCAAAAGCATCATTGCGAAAATAAGTCAACTTCCCTCCAATCCCGAAAAACCAAGAAAAATTGTATTTGTGAGCGATTGGAGACTAACTGAAACGGGTAAAACTGACCGAAAACACATCATTTCTTCCTTACCAGACCCAAAAAATCAAATAATTGACACTTTCGTAAAACAGGGTTAATTCAACACTGGGCATCCAAGTGTATCTTTATCAAAAAATATTGACATATGTAAGATTACCTATCCTAAAGAATTAGCATTCAGCTAGGCTTTACTTAGGGAAATTTTACTAAGTTTGTTTGTCTATAGGTTTTGGCTTTAAATCCCCGCCTTTAATCCAGGGCTTTAAAGCACATTGTTTTACTTAACTGTGAACCATGAAGAAGGTACTGGTCATCGAAGATGACGAGCCTTTGTGCTGGCTGCTGGAGAAAATCCTTGGCCAAACGTACGAAGTTTTTATTATGCATGATGGAATGGAAGCATTGTCCTGGTTATCTTCGGGCAATACACCAGACCTGATTATTTCCGATATTCGCATGCCGTCCCTGGATGGGGTGCAATTGCTGGAGAACCTCAAGCAAAGTGGGCTGTATAAGGATATACCGGTTATCGTCCTGTCGAGTTTTGAGGATCCGCGCAAGCGTAAAGAGTGTATGGACCTGGGGGCCACCGATTATTTTATCAAGCCCTTTGAGCCACAACTCCTGGTAAGCCGGGTAAAGGAAATATTTTTTAAGAATATGATCGTTAAGAAATGAACGCAGACCTACTAAACCTCTCTACTTCTGCAACCTCTATTCTTGAGCAAGAATCGGTATCGCCATCTGTACCGAAAGCCGTAGTTACCGATCATATCATTAAAATTAAAACCGAAAACAGTCGCCAGTTGGATGACTACCAGTTGGATGATACGTTTATTTCTTTCCTTTCAACCGAGGAAGTCATCCGTAAAATCTCCAATCGCTCCATAAAACCATCGGCCATTTTTGTCGATGCAGATGCCGATAAAAATTCTATGGAAGAACTTCGGAGTGTTTTGGCTACACAATGCATCCCTTATATTTTATTTACTGGAAAATTTGATCCGGATGCCAAAAACAAAGCTGTACGTTTACAGGTTGATGATTACTTGTTTGGCGCCCTCAATTACAGCTTGTTAAAACGAATTGATGTAATTCGCAAGTTGAAGATTTACAAGGCTAACCGGGAGAGCATTATTAAAAAACAATATGCCAAGGCGATTCCTAGAGTAAAGCTTTGGAGGTTAAAGCGCACCGTTGATATTCTGGCCGCCTTAACAGCACTTACCATCTTGTCTCCTGTGCTGTTGCTCATCGCCCTGATCATTAAACTTGAATCACGCGGTCCGATATTTTATATATCGAAGCGCGCAGGCTCTGGGTATAAGATATTTGATTTCTATAAGTTTCGTTCCATGCGAGCCGGGGCCGATACTGAACTCAAAAAATTTGCTGCGCTGAACCAGTACGGCACGGATGAAAGCGACAGTGTCTTCTTTAAGATCAAAGATGATCCGCGTATCACGAAATTTGGTATGTTCCTGCGCAAGACCAGCCTGGATGAAATTCCTCAACTTTTGAATGTGTTGAAAGGCGATATGTCATTAGTCGGGAATCGACCCCTACCCCTCTATGAGGCAGAGAAACTAACCAAAGATCAAATCGCCTGGCGTTTCCTTGCCCCTGCCGGCTTAACCGGACTTTGGCAGATTACCAAACGCGGCAAAGACGACATGTCACCCGAAGAACGCATCCAACTGGATATGGATTACGCCATGAACAATTCCTTCTTTGGGGATATGATGATCATTCTGAAAACTTTTCCGGCCTTATTGCAAAAAGAAAAGGTTTAATTTTATTCTCTTTTTACCTTTACCCTTTCTTAGCGAAAATCAATGTGGGTTATTGAACTTATCTTTCTTCTATACTTCTTTTATGTAGTCCTCTACACATTCGTATGTTCACTCGCAGGCCTTTTTTACAAATCAAAAGAAGGCATCCAGCAACAAGGAAATTACAAGAAATTTTGTGTACTGATACCAGCTTATAAAGAAGATGCAGTAATCATTGACACAGCAAAGGCATCACTAAATCAAACCTATCCCAAAGCATATTTTGATGTTGTTGTCATCGCTGACTCACTTCAACAGGAAACACTTGTTACCCTAAATCAACTTCCGATTAACGTAATTACCGTATCATTCGAAAGCAGCACAAAGGTTAAAGCCATTACGAAAGCGCTGAATTCATTGCCAGACAACTATGACTACGCAGTTATCCTTGATGCCGATAACATTATGGGGCAGGATTTTCTAACTAAAATGTCTGATGTTTTGACCACAGGATTACGCGCTATTCAGGGGCAACGTAAACCGAAAAACACAAACACCACTTTATCCTTTTTGGATGGGGTCAGCGAAGCGATTAACAATCATATCTATAGACAAGGAACTGTGGCGCTCGGTCTTTCGGCTTCCATCAATGGTTCTGGTGTGGTCTTTGACTACCAGCTTTTTAAAAACAAAATAACCACCATGGATTCTATCGGTGGGTTTGATCGAGAACTGGAATTGCTTCTCTTAAAAGAAGGTGTAAAAGTTTATTACTATAAAGAGGCATTCGTTTTGGATGAAAAGGTTTCTAAATCCAAATCATTCCAAAATCAACGTCTTCGTTGGATATCCAGTCAATACTTCTATTTGCGCAAATACTTTGTAGAAGGCTTTACAGCTTTATTCAAAGGAGATTTAACCTTCTTCAACAGCGCTGTATTGCGAAACATCCAGCTACCCAGGTTAATCAATATTGGACTCCTCACCACGTTAACCCTGCTTAGCATTTTCATTGCACCATATCTTCACTTTTCCTACAAACTTTGGATTGCATTATTTACTATAAATTCAGCTGCCATCATGATGGCGATCCCACGAGAATTCTGGTCAAGACGGTTAGCCATTTCCATATTCTCATTACCACTCATCTTCATCCAAATGTTCCTGCTTTTATTTCGCTTAAAAGGAGCAAATAAGAAGTTTATCCATACGCCTCATGGTGCCCACGCACCCCAACAAGAATCCTGATGCGATCCCATTATCCTCTTGTTTCTTTTATTACCATCAATTACATACACATTAGAGAGACTATCAATTTTTTGGAGTCTGCCCAAAAAATAACCTATCCAAACGTTGAAATAATAGTTGTTGACAACGACTCACCCTCAGGCAAACCCACTTCTGAACTAAAAGAAAGATTTCCACATGTTCATTTCATTCAGAGTGAAAAAAATCTTGGATTCGCAGGTGGTAACAATTTAGGAATTAAGGCGGCCAAAGGAGATTACTATTTTCTTCTTAACAATGATACCATCCTCTACCCTGACTTTCTGGAACCAATTGTAGACTTCATGGAGAGTCATCCTGATGCGGGAATAGCCTCTCCTAAAGTACTTTTTGAAGATGAAAAAACGATTCAATATGCCGGGGCTATTGCGATAAATAAATACACCGGGCGCGGTAAACGTCTGGGCCTGATGAAACAAGATCGTGGTCAATATGATCGCTGTTATAAAACTGATCTGGGGCACGGTGCCGCTTTGATCATACCCAAAAAAGTTGTGGATAAAGTTGGGCTTATGCCCGAAATCTATTTTCTGTACTACGAAGAACACGATTGGTGTGAGCAAATAAAACGAGCTGGTTTTTCTATGTATTACCTCGGAATTTCCAAGATAATACACAAAGAATCGGTCAGTACGGGTGGAGATGAAAGTCCGTTGAAGGTATACTACATGACCCGAAACAGGATACTGTACATGCGTAGAAATTCACGTGGATTGGCGTTTCTTGCAGGGTTAGTTGTCTTCACGGCTAGTACAATTCCCAAAAAGACATTTCAATACTTGCTTACAGGAAAATTCAATTTATTAAAGGCATTCTTTAAAGGCATTTTGTGGAACATTGTAAATTGGCAAATTAAATAAACAACTACGTGTCATTGACCTCCACCATCAATACCAAACGGGCTGCATACCTAAAAGAGAATCCTGATAGCTCAGTAATTGGATTTCTTTTTCACGCATTAGCCGGATTTTGGAGGGTATTTCTTGCAAAGATCTACCTACGAAAATGTACGAAGCTAGGCAGAATGGTTTCTGTTAACGGAAAGCCAGTAATTGGCAACCTGGGCGAAATCGTTCTGGGAGACGAGGTAAGGGTATGGTCCACCATTGTGCAGGCAAAACTCTACACCGGAAAAAAAGGAAAACTCATAGTAGGAAGAAATTCAAGATTGAACGGTGTGCATATCGATGCACGGGAATTAATACAGATTGGAGAAAACGTAAGAATTGCCCCATACACAATTATACTGGATAGCGATTTCCACGACCTTAAAGATCACTTCGCTGATGGAGCATCGCAACCCATTATTATTGAAGATGATGTTTGGCTTGCTACCCGGTGCACCATACTAAAGGGTGTGCGTATTGGAAAGGGTGCAGTTGTAGCCACTGGAGCAGTTGTAACAAAGGATGTCCCTCCTCGCACTGTGGTTGCAGGGGTACCAGCTAAAGTAATTAAGACCTTGTAAAAACTATGTGCGGAATAGCAGGATTTGTTGACTTCTCAAAAAGCAGTACAGAACAGCAATTAAAAGCAATGACTGATGTGATTGCCTACCGTGGTCCCGATGATCAAGGTCAGGTGATGACTAATTTTCAACATTCCGTAGTTGGACTAGGGCATAGAAGACTTTCAATTCTTGATTTATCTCCGCTAGGCCATCAACCTTATCACCACAATAAGATCTCTATTATTTTCAATGGTGAAATCTACAACTTTCAGTAAATTCGGAAAAAGCTCATTGCCCGTGGCTACAGCTTTAATTCAAATTCTGACACAGAAGTTATTATTAAGGCCTACGAGGCTTACGGATTGAATTGCATTGATGATTTCATTGGAATGTTTTCATTTGCTATCCTGGATCAGGAAAAAGAAAAACTATTTCTTGTTAGGGATCGTGCAGGTGTTAAACCCATGCACTACTATTGGCATAATGACATTCTGCTCTTTGGCTCTGAACTAAAATCGCTTCATCAGCATCCAGCCTTCAGGAAGGAAATGGATTTCAACAATCTTGCCCTTTACTTTCAATACAGTTACATACCCGCCCCTTACACCATTTTCAAAAATACGCATAAACTTAAACCCGGGCATATTCTTGAATTAGATCTTAAAGCAAAGACTATTAAAACCAGTTGCTATTGGAATGTGCTGGATCACTACAATAAGCCTAAGCTATCTATTTCATACCGGGAAGCAGAAGAACATTTGGAAGACCTGCTGAAATCTTCATGTGAATACCGTATGGTTTCAGATGTACCGGTGGGAGTTTTCTTAAGTGGGGGTTATGATAGTACAACCGTAGCGGCCTTATTACAAACAAATAGGAGCGAAAAACTAAAAACATTTACAATTGGATTTGAAGAACCAAAATTCAATGAAGCGCCTCATGCAAAAAAGGTTGCTGATTACCTGGGGACAGACCACACCGAATACTACTGCACACATAAGGAAGCTTTTGACATTATACCCAAACTTCCTGAGATATACGATGAACCCTTTGGCGATAACTCCATCATCCCAACAACATTGGTTAGCAGGGTTGCAATAAAAAAAGTTAAAGTAGCTCTATCTGCAGATGGAGGTGATGAGATATTTGCAGGCTATCCGAAATTCCCAATGTCACTTCGGTATACAACAGGCATGAACCCTTGGGTTCGTACGCTCCTATCAGGGGCTATGCACTTGGTTAATCCGGATCTCATTCCATTCACCAAAAAAGCTTATAACTTTTCAACGCGCTACAAAAAGATTCAACTCATCTTACAAAAGGGAAATCCGGTGCATGCGATGAAAGTTATTTCACAGTTTAATACAGCTGCAGAGTTAAAGGACCGATTCTTGTTTCCATTTGACCTTCCCAAAACAGATTTCGATATTAATGGAGAATTGAATGATTTCAACGATAATTTAAACAAAATGCTTGCTGTCGACTACAGAACCTTTCTGGTTGATAATAATTTAACTAAAGTTGATCGGGCAACCATGTCTGTCTCACTGGAGGGTAGAGAACCTCTGTTGGATCATCGCATTATAGAATTCTCAGCACAACTTCCCTCGCATTATAAGTTTGAGAATGGAAAGGGAAAAATCATTCTGAAAAACATCGTGCATAAATATGTGCCTGAAAATATCATGAATAGACCAAAGATGGGATTTATCGTTCCGATTATGGGTTGGTTCAGAAATGAATTAAAAGACATGGTGATGCATCATCTAAACGATGAAAGATTAAGGCAAGATGGTATATTTAATATGCGCGAGGTAGCAGGCCTGCGTGATCGTTACCTCAAGGGGCATTCCGAAAACGTACAAAAATTGTGGCATCTGCTAATTTTTCAAATGTGGAAAGAAAGGTGGATGTTTCATTAATTACCATATAATATAAAATATAAGAATACACTGAGTAATATTAAAACTTAGAGAATCTAATCATCGATTTGCTTTCAGAAGACAGGAGAACTCAAATTGTTAAGTCAATTGTACCGTCATGCTTTTTAACTCTATAGACTTTGCTATATTCTTACCAATATCCTTTATCATATATTGGCTACTTAAAGACAAATTAAAAGCGCAAAACTTATTTATACTAATAATAAGCTACATCTTCTATGGATGGTGGGATTGGAGGTTTCTCTCCTTAATCATTTTTAGTTCATTCACAGATTTTTTTATTGGCCTAAAACTTGAAGATGAGAAGAGGCTGGTAAATAGAAAACTACTTTTAGCGCTAAGCCTTACAACCAATCTTGGCCTACTTGGATTTTTCAAATACTACAATTTCTTTCTTACTAATTTCACTGAAGCATTTTCATTCCTTGGTTACTCATTTAGTCCGGAAAGACTAAATATAATCCTACCAGTAGGAATAAGCTTCTATACCTTTCAAACACTCAGTTATACAATAGATATCTATAGAAGAAACCTAAAGCCAACACGTGATATCATTTCATTTTTAGGATTCGTAAGTTTTTTTCCACAACTGGTTGCTGGCCCAATAGAACGAGCATCAAATTTGCTACCTCAATTTGAAAAGAAAAGAGTCTTTGAGTACAGTGCCGCGACAGATGGAATGAGACAAATACTTTGGGGCTTGTTTAAAAAGATTGTGATAGCTGATAATTGTGCAATCTATGTAAATCAAATATTCACAAATCCAGATGACTTCAGTGGAAGCACTTTGGTATTGGGAGCAATTTTCTTTGGTTTTCAAATTTATGGTGATTTCTCTGGTTACTCGGATATAGCAATAGGTACCTCTAAGCTTTTTGGCTTTAATCTTATGCGAAATTTTGCATTTCCTTACTTTTCCAGGGATATAGCGGAGTTCTGGCGAAGATGGCACATTTCACTGTCCACGTGGTTTAGGGACTATCTTTATGTCCCACTTGGAGGAAGTAAGGTCAACACTCTGCTAAAAGTCCGAAATACATTTATAATATTCGTAGTAAGTGGCTTCTGGCACGGTGCAAATTGGACTTTCATCATATGGGGATTACTAAATGCTATCTATTTCCTTCCGCTTCTCCTTAGAAAAAAGAACAGAAGCAATCTGGAAATTGTAGCTAAAGGAAAAATTCTACCAACACCAGTCGAAATATTGCAAATAGGCTTTACGTTTTTTCTTACATCCATCGCGTGGGTGTTTTTTAGATCAGAGAGTGTAAATCATGCATTTCAATACTTGGGTGGCATATTCTCTCTGTCAATCTTCTCGCATCCAGAAATTTTCCCACTTAGGCTAATAACTTTGCTTGCAATTTTGACACTTGCAGAGTGGTTTCAAAGAGAAAATCAACACGCTATGGAACTTCGACAATCAGTAACAAATCTACCACTTAGATGGAGTATCTATCTTTTTGTTTGCACGCTCATTATAGCTTTCGGTAATTTTAATAAAACGGAATTCATTTACTTTGCATTCTAAATGAAAATATTTGTAATTAAGCTGATACTATTTGGTCTTGCATTTTTGTTCGTGTTTCTACTAACACCTCTTTTGACGTCATACTGGGTTAAGCGCAATGATTTCAAGAATGACCAAACAGAAAGCAATACGCTTATCATGGAGAAGAACAAAAACTATGACCTGGCATTTTTAGGCATTTCTCACGCCAGAAACTTTTCTCGTTATCAAAATCATGAAAGACTAGAACATTTCTTGAATAAAAAAATTCTAAATTTAGGTCAAGGAGCTAGTTCTTGCGGTGCGAATGAGCAGCTATTCTATCTTAAATATGCATACAATAACAGAAAAATTAAAATTGACACATTGATTTATGTGCTCTCCCCACCATTGTTATTCTCAAATGAACTTAACATTACTTCCAGCACATTTGACTCAGAAGTTTTTGAGTTATCATTTCTATTTGAATACATGAATCATCAAAGCGAAAATAAATCTGAAAGACTTTTTCATTACACAAAATCTAAATTTTCTCCTGATTGGATTCTTCTTCAGCCAACAAAAAGAAACAAGAACGAAATTTTTCTTGAAAAGATTGACAGTGCTGCGGTTAGGGAAGGATTTAAACTTGCCTACCCAAATGGATTACAAGATGAAGTTTTCAAAAAAAGTTCAAAGGCTATTGAACAGACTGTTCATCTTGCCAAGAAAAATAATTCATTTGTGATTTTTATAATTCCACCTGCTCTTTTCGGAAAATGGGAAGGACATGAAAAAACTTTTGAGTTTTGTGAAGAAATGAAAAATAATTATGGATGCGATTGTTTTGACCTTTCTGAAACAATGCTAGAACCTAAACATTACTACGATCACCATCATTTAAATTCAGACGGTGTTGATATTTTTGCGCGTGAACATCTTATTCACTTACTGAAGTAATGATCACTTCACATTTTATATTTTACAAATTGAGTCTTTTGAATACTTTTTCTGGAATCAAGCAAATCATAAACAGAATCCACTTCCAAATCCATAAAACATAGACGACATCTCTTTTTCTTTGTATAGAGTTGAGAATAGACATTGCCACCTTATCTGATGACGCAGTCAAAATCTTAATCGTTTTGATGCCCGCTATCATTTTTGTATCGATAAAGCCAGGTTTTATAGTTATAACGCTTACACCATTCTTGAAAAGTCTATTTCTAAGTCCTGACAAGTAGGTCGTAAATGCTGCTTTAGCACTCCCATATATATAGTTACTCTGTCTGCCTCTATCACCCGCAACTGAGGAGACCCCAACAATAGTACCCACTCCTCTTTTTCTAAAATCCTGTCCAATAATATTTAGTATTGATACCGCGCCAACAAAATTCACCTCCAGTATTTGTTTTGCATGAACCCATGATTGCTCGGCTAAATCAGTATCACCCAAAAATCCAAACAAACAAACCGCGATATCAGGTTTATGCTCAAGCTGGCTATAAAAAATTGAATGTGACTCATAATTTTCCACATCAAACTCTAGCACATCAACCTCCGTATTAAATCTGATTTCCAAGTCTTTTTTAAATGGAAGTAATCGACTACTGTTTCGTGCGGCTAACTGAACACGATGGCCTTGTGCTGCACAAATTTTAGCCAATGACATCGCAACTGTAGACGTTGCACCTAGTATTAGAAAGTTCTTCATTTTATTTTTAACCTCCGTGAAAGACTTGAGAGAAACTTTGATTTAGGATCAAGCGTTGCTACAAATTGCGAAAAATCATAGCTATTTGGATATGTCTTATAAAAGATTTCAGAATCCATTCTAGCATCTTTTGATAAGTATATTCTACCACCGAAGTCACTAACTATTTTATCGAGCTCATCTAAAAAAGTAAATAAACCCTTTACTAATGGCATATCTAATGCAAGTGTATAACCGTTTATTGGGAATGACATGGGAACTGTCCCTGGACCAAAAGATTTCAACACAGCTAAAAAAGATCCTATTCCCTTTTTCGATATTCTATTCAATATGTCTTCAATCCCCTTCCTGCCTACCAATTTTGGTACAACAAACTGATACTGAATAAATCCTCTTTTCCCGTAGATTCTATTCCAACTCTCTATTGAATCTAAGGGATAAAAAAAGCTTCTATAGTCCACAAGGGTATCAGAGGTTTTCTTAATATTCTTATGATAAAAGAAGGCATTGAATAAACCGATTGTAGTAGAGTTTAAGGTGTAAGACGGAAAATTAAACGGTACAGAAAACTTAAACTTCCGTTTTATAGATAAATCACTCACTTCCTCTTTAGAGGCATGCTCACCTAACATAAGTATGCTCCTACCGAAAGAACTACCAGTCTTAAGGCAATCAATCCACGCCACTGAGTAGGTGTAGGAACTGTATTCATCAAATAATGTAAGTATCTCTTCTAAGTTGGAAGCTCTAATACGCTTCTCACGAATAAACACACTTTCAATTTTTTTTAGTTTAAAAGTTACGTCAAGAATGACACCCGTTAACCCCATTCCCCCCATAGTGTACCAATATAAATCTATGTTTTCGGTACCAGAACATTGAACTACTGTTCCATCCGGTTTCAATAAAGAGAAACCCAAAACATAGTTAGCAAAAGAACCCTCCTTATGATGGTTTTTTCCGTGAACATCAGAAGCAACTGCTCCTCCCACTGTAATAAACTGAGTACCCGGGGTAACTGGTAAAAACCAACCATTTGGTATAATTATAGTCAAAATATCAGAAAGCAAAACTCCACTTTGACAGGTTATTATTCCTAAATCTCTATCAAAGGAAGTAACATTATTAAACTTCAACATGCTGAGCACATCACCCCCCAAAGAAGCGTCACCATAGCACCTTCCATTACCTCGAGCAATTATATGGCGGGCAGAGTGAGCCGATTTTACAATATCCTCCAAAAAGTAAGGGCTTTGTAAGTTTGCAGTAACCAATGGGTAATTATTCCAATTACCAAGGCCATTAATCTTTTGCATCTCTAAAAAATTAGGTCAAATTTACCTTGATATAAATACAATAATACAATCTTGAAATCAAAGGATTTCCTAGATTGAGAACCGCTTCCATGTATTTATTAATACATTGATTATCAGAAACTTATGTCTATATCTTCAAACTAAGATAATGGTTCAAGGTCAATAATTTTTGTATATTTAAGGTTACAAATTTCCTAGTCGCCAAATGAACCCATTAATATGCTTAATCCTCTCAAGACTTTCTTCGTAGGAGTTTTAATGATTTCGGTGATTGGAGTCAATGAAACACTTGGTCAATGCGGCTGTACTTTCACCATCCCGGCAAATCAATATGAAGTAAATGGAACAACTCTCGGTGTAAAACCTGGAGACGTTATATGTCTACCAGGAGGCACAATTACCTCTAAGCTATTTGTTAACATTAATGGAACAGCGGCTAATCCTGTTATAATAAAAAATTGCGGAGGCAAATCTTATATCGAGCGCTCACCAGCCAGCGGCTTTGGAATAGACTTTAGCAGAAGCAGGCACTTTCGTTTAACCGGAACCGGTGATCCAAATCATTTTTATGGGATAGAAATTAATGGTGCTAACCAAGGTGTTCAAATTGGTACTATCTCCACTGACTTTGAAGTTGATCATATTCAGGTTTATAATACCGGCTATGCAGGAATTGCGATTAAAACAAATCCAGGGTGTAATCCTGAGACATGGAGAGAAAACTACACCATGTACAATGTGAAAGTACATGATAATTATGTACATGAAACAACAGGTGAGGGTTTCTATATTGGAAATTCACACTATCATTTTGCAGATGGAGTGGATAAGTCCTGTAGTGGAGTAACTATTAAAGTAAATGAACATGCGATCCGCAATTGTGAGGTCTACAACAATATAGTGGAAAATACCGGACGTGACGGCATACAAGTAGGTGCAGTGATAGAAGGAGGAAAGGTATATAATAATAGAGTCACTGTTTTTGGAATTAAAAATCCGGATCATATAAATGGCATACAGATCAACCCCGGTTTTGTTGGCGTGGTCTATAATAATTTTGTGACAGGAGGGGTTGGTTACGGAATTCAGAGTATTGGAATTGGAGCAAATTATTTCAATAATATTATTACTAACTGTGGAGCGGGTGGAATTTTTATAGACAGTCGCGGAAATTTTCCTGGTTATACATTTAATGTATTTAATAATACACTAATTAAAAATGGACGATACGGACTTAATTTCTTAAACCTGGCAGCAGTTAACAATAAGTTTTTTAATAACATAATTGTAAGCGATGGATCCAGTACTTTCAAATACATTAGTAAACATCCTAGTGCACAATTAGAGTCATCAAATAATTACGAAACTACTAATATCAACGCGCTCCTGTTTGAAGATCCCTCAACACTAAACTTCCGTATCAAGGTTGGATCTCCGGCTATTG
Organism: uncultured Roseivirgaceae bacterium; assembly: GCA_964419145.1. Classification (GTDB taxonomy): domain Bacteria; phylum Bacteroidota; class Bacteroidia; order Cytophagales; family Cyclobacteriaceae; genus UBA2336. Next base: position 253,830 of record CAYQOM010000003.1, read on the forward strand.
ATGCGGGTAGAGATGTAACTTCATTTGGTATTACTTTTGACTATGATAACAAGCCCAGACCTGTTAATACTAAATTCGATCAAGGCGCCCACGAATTCCAGACCCAAACAATTGGTGCCAATGCAGGGCCAGATGTAAGCATTACACTACCCACTAATTCAGTTGTTTTAAATGGTTCTGGAACAAGTTCTACAGGCGTTATAAATTCCTACTTGTGGACTAAGAAATCCGGAGGAAGTGCAACCCTGACCAATCCCAATCTCCCGGCATTAACAGTAACCAATCTTGAAGAAGGAACCTATGTCTTTCAGCTTCAGGTAACGGACGCGTTTGGATCAGCTATTGATGAAGCGGTAGTTACAGTATTATCTGCAGCTGTTAATTCGCCTCCTGTAGCTAATGCAGGACCAGACAGAAGTATTACCCTGCCCACAAATAACATTGTACTTAATGGCACAGGCACCGATACTGATGGTTCAATTGCTTCACATTTATGGGCTAAAATTTCAGGGCCTGATGCAACATTAACCAATGCCAATACAGCTAATCTTAGTTTAACTGATCTGCTGGAAGGAACTTATGAATTCGAACTAACCGTAACAGATGATGACAATGCCACGGGAACCGATCGCGCAAGAGTTACAGTGAATGCTGCTCCTGTAAATATCCCACCGGTTGTAAATGCCGGAGTAGATAAAACGATACCGCTACCAACGAATTCAGTACTATTAAATGGCACGGCCACAGATACTGATGGAAGTATTTCCTCTCTTTTATGGGAGAAAAAGTCCGGGCCTACTGCAAACTTACTTAATACGAATACGCTTAATCTAACAGCAAACGATCTGGTAGAAGGAAGTTATGTGTTTCGCTTAACGGCTGAAGATAATCTTGGAGAAAAGTCCTTCGATGAGGTTTCGGTAGATGTTATCACGGTAAATCAAAACCCGGTTGTCAACGCTGGCACGGATCGTTCCATTACTTTACCAACGATGACCTTAAACCTGACAGGTTCAGGAACCGATACGGATGGCACAATCGCATCCTACCTGTGGACACAGGTAGGCGGCCCATCAGCTGTTGATCTGGTAAATGCCAACTCTGCAACAGTCACATTTAATTTACTTACCCCAGTTGCTGGTGTTTATACCCTTGGCTTATTGATTACAGACAACGATGGTGGAACGGGGTATGATGAAGTGAATATTACAGTACTGGATGCCCCTTTGAACATATCCCCGGTTGCAAATGCAGGCACTGACAAGACCATAAAGCTGCCATTAAATACACTTACGTTAAACGGAACCGGTACGGATGCCGATGGAGCAATTTCCTCCTTTATCTGGTCAAAAAAATCAGGACCATCAGCCACATTAGCCAATGAAACCACAAAAGACCTGTTGCTCGAAAATCTGGTTGCCGGTAACTATACATTTAACCTGAGGGTAACGGATAATGAAGGTGCAACCGGTGACGATGAGGTAAATGTTACAGTACTTCCGGAATCCGCCAACCAGGCCCCCGTTGCCAATGCCGGAGGAAACAGATTTTTAACGCTCCCCACTAATTTCATTTCACTAACCGGCATTGCCAGTGACCCGGATGGTACGGTCGTTGCCGTTCAATGGACAAAAGAGCAAGGGCCTACTGCTACCATCACAGGTGAAACCGATCTCACGGTTGATATTACAGACCTTGTAGAAGGTGAATATGTTTTTAGGTTCACGGTAACCGATAACCAGGGAGCTACCGCCAGTGCATTCGTTTCTGTATTGGTAAGTTCGGGCAACATACCCCCCATCGTTTCTGTAAATAATAATCAGAATGTTTTTCTCCCCACTTCTACCCTATTAATTGAAGCTACAGGAACTGATCCGGATGGCACCATTACGGATTATCTTTGGACTATTGTTTCCGGTGCTAGTATAGTTTTAGTAAATGAAACTACTCCCTCTGTTACAGTCAATAACTTAACACTTGGCACTTTTGTGGTACGCATAACCGTAACAGATAACAATGGAGCTACCAGTTTCGAGGATGTTACAATCACTGTATTACCGGAGTCCACAAATCAAATTCCTTCCGTAAGTGCCGGAAGTGATCAGATAATTTTTCTTCCAACCAACTCAACAAATTTTACTGCAAATGCCCAAGATCCAGATGGAACAATATCTTCCATCGTTTGGATCCAGCTTTCAGGTCCTGTTGCAACGCTTATAAACGAAACCAATACAACCGTAACTGTTACCAATCTTTTAGCCGGACTATCTACTTTCAGGGTTACCGTTACAGATAATGATGGCGCAACTAATTTTGACGATGTTTCGATTCAGGTCTATAGCAGCGGAACAAATCAATTACCCCTTGTTAATGCGGGGGCCAATCAATTTATTCAGCTCCCAACCAACCAAACCTCATTGCTTGGAACAGCAGCTGACAATGATGGAACAATTGCTACCTATACCTGGAGTAAAATATCAGGGCCTACGTGTACACTATCAAATCAAAGCACACCTACCCTAACCGTTACAAATCTTGTAGAAGGGCTCTATATTTTCAGATTAACGGTATCAGACAATACCGGAGGACTTGCATTTGATGAAGTACAGATTACGGTGCTTCCTGCCGAAGTGAATAAACAACCCATATCATTTGCCGGACAAAATCAAACTTTGATTTTACCTACCAATAACACCATATTGGTTGGATCGGGGAATGACCCAGATGGCACAATTGTATCTTACCTGTGGACAAAAATATCAGGGCCAGCATCCTTTACGATTACATCAGCAAACAGTCAGATTACTACCCTAACTGATTTAGTTGAGGGTGTGTACACATTCAGGCTTACCATAACGGACGATGATGGAGCTAGTGGATCAGATGATATCAATATTATAGTAAATAGCAGCACTGGAAATATACCTCCGATTGCTGATGCAGGAGGATCAAAAACGATAACCCTCCCAACAAATTCAGTAAATCTGTTTGGCTCAGGAACAGATGCTGATGGTTCAGTTGTAAGCTATGCCTGGACAAAAATAACAGGGGGATCAGCAACGCTCGTTAATACAAATAGCCCAATACTAACGATTAATGACTTACAAGCTGGTTCTTATTCATTCCGGCTAAGAGTAACTGACAACAATGGCGCAACCAATGATGATATTGCAAACGTCTTTGTCAACTCTGCCTCGGTCAACTTGCCTCCAATTGCCAATGCAGGCATTGATAAAACAATTGTCCTGCCGACAAACTCCATAACAATTAATGGACAAGGTACAGACTCGGACGGGCAGATTACCTCTTACTTGTGGGAAAAAGTCAGTGGTGGAGCACTTACCTTTTCTGATGCCTCATTACAAAACGTGCTCGTTAGCAATCTTGTTGAGGGTACCTACATTCTGCGATTAACTGTAACTGATAATTTCGGAGCAACGAACTTTGATGAAATGATCTTACGGGTATTGGCACCAAACAGTAATATCCCTCCGTCTGTAGACCTTGGAGACGACATCGTCATCTTTCTTCCCACTAACGCCACAACCATTGCTGCAAATGCTGAAGATCCTGACGGTACTATTACATCATTCTTTTGGTCAAAACTAAGCGGACCGCAAGCAACCTTGGCTGACCCAAATGTTAAAGACCTTGATGTTTCCGATCTGGTAGAGGGGGTTTATACATTCCAAATCACTATAATTGATGACAGGAGCTCTTCGGCCAGTGATCAGGTTAAAGTAACAGTCTTTCCTGCCACTGTAAATCAATCGCCTATAGTTAATGCGGGGCCCAATATTACCATCACATTTCCTACCAATTCAACACCAATTTCAGCCACTGCATCAGATACCGATGGCTCAATTGCTGATATATTATGGATTAAAATTTCCGGTGGGTCTGCCTCACTTACTAACGAAACCACCTTAAATCTTCAATTAGCCGATTTAGTTGTTGGGACATATGAATTTGAAATAAGGGTAACAGATAATTTAGGTGCATTTTCAACCGATCGGGTATTGGTCATTGTTCAACCAACTCCTCCAAACTCTCCACCTATTGCAAATGCGGGTGAAAATGTATCAATTGAACTTCCTTTCTCTGGCGAAATTATTATTCAGGGATCCGGAAGCGATGCCGATGGAACGGTTGAAAACTATCAATGGAGTCAGGTAAGCGGCCCAAGCATTACATTGCAGGGTACATCGACACCAAATTTAAGCATAAGTAATTTTAACACTGAAGGGCCACATGTTTTTAGATTAGTGGTTACCGATAACGAAGGGGCTACTGATACAGACGATGTAGTTGTGTTTGCTTTTCAAAATTCAGAGACATTAAAAGTTCCTCCGGTTGCTATAGCTGGTGAAGACAGAACGGTAGTTTTACCCGATAATAATATTCAAATTATTGGAGAGGCCACTGATGAAGATGGCACGATTCAATCATTTGAGTGGAGTAAGTTATCTGGGCCTGCAGCCCTGATATCAACACCAGAAGAACATATACTCGAATTATCTGAACTCGTAAAGGGGGAATATGAGTTTTCTTTAACCGTTATGGATAATGATTCATTGTACTCCTCAGATCAATTTTTGCTTTTGGTTACAGAAACTGGAGAAGGCATAGTCATTCCAAAATATTTCTCTCCTAACAATGATGGAACAAATGATACTTGGGTTATCCGGAATGTTGAAGCAATCAATGGCTGCCCCCTAACAATTTATACTCGAGAAGGAAGAAAAATATATGAAACATCTTCCTACGACAATACATGGAACGGGCTGTCCATTGATGGACGAATTCTCTCAGACGGTGACTATTATTATGTAATAAAGTGTGATGGAAAGACCGTTAGTGCAGGTGGATTAAGAATAATTCGGTAAACAAAAGACCCGTAACCCTTATGCGAATATTTTACTCTGCTCTATTAACCATTCTGGTTAGCACTGGATTTACTCAAGAATTACCAATTTTCAATCAATATGCATTCGATCCATACCTTATAAATCCATCCTACATTGCTCAACGTGGATATTCAGAAATTAATCTCTTATATAGGCAACAATGGGCTGGTATTGAAGATGCGCCACGAACAATAGCAGCAAATTTTCAATATGCAGCAAGTCCTAGAATGTCGATTGGCTTAACTGCCTACAATCATGAAGTGGTCTTATTGTCCACCTCTTCAGTAATGGCAACCTTTGGTTATCGTGTCCCTTTTAGCCGTAGACATTTCCTTTCGTTTGGCATTTCATCAGGCATTATTTCCGATCGGATACAACTTGAGGATGTAGAAGACCCTAATGACCCGGTCTTTGCCAGAAACGGAAACACCCTAAATATGGATGGCCAATTTGGGGTAAACTATACAAATAAGAGGTTTACGCTCGGATTTTCCTTGCTCAAGCTTTTTGAAAACACCCCTCTTCCAGTCAATGAAGGAGGTATAAAATTTAGTCAGCTAAGCAACAAAGCCGTCACCGCCAGCTATTTGTTTACACTCTCACCATCGCTCGATTTTATGCCCTATGTGCAATACCGCTTCACTAACAACTATAATTTCATTGAAGGAAAGCGAATATTTACTTACAAAAATTTCATCAGCCTTGGTGGTTTCTACCGACAAGAGTATGGACCTGGATTTATACTGAGAGTAAGATTGAATAAAAAAATTGATTTCGGATATGGGCATGAGTTTGCAACTAATCAAGCCAAAAATTTTCTAGGCGGAACACACGAACTACAATTCAAAATTCTTGTGGGCGAAAAAGGAAAAGAATTGCTTACCAAAAACGAAGAACGCACAATAGACTCAACTTCTGTTGCCCAGAATGACACTCCTGTGCAGCCCATAAAAGAGGTAAATGCAGATATTGTTGCTAAGGAAAATCCTGTTCGAAAGGATTCCATTATCAAGGAGGAATCAATCAGTCCGAGTGTTTCGGAAAACCAACCACCTCAAGAAGAAATCAAAACACCTGTACTCGAAGAGTCGAAACCCAACGATAAGCCAGGAGAAAACTACTTTTTGATTGTTGGAGCATTTAAAAGCTCAAGCAATGCGTTAGTTTTTTTAAGAACTGTTAAAAGTAAGGGGCTCAAGGCTGAGATGCAATTTTCAAAAGCTATGGGGTACTACTATGTATTCCTTCCAGAATACAATACAACAGCCCCCTCGATAGAACAACTCTTTGAAATAAGAGATAAAATTCAATTAAAAGATGCCTGGTACAAAAAAGGGCCACTCGAATAATTTACTCTATCTTATCTCAATAACTTTAGGGACATACACTTCAATTATTTCTGAAGTATTCCGTCTGGGCGCCTGAAATACATCGATACGATTGTACTTGTCCTGGAGCGCCTCCCTGACAGCCTCAGGATAGAAGTTGTTTAGATTAGGTATAATCTCGAAAAGAACAACATCATAATACTGATTATCAATTCTATTCAAGAACAAATCAAGCTCCCGCTGGAACATCCCAACGTTAAGATGGTACCACAACGGAAGTTTAGTCTCCAACTCGTACCCTAATTCATGAGCCAAGGGTGTTAACTCAGACATATTCAGAACCTTTGGCTTATGCTCACCTTGAAAAACAGGTAGTTGCTGCAAGCGCCTCATCCCCTCCACAGTCTCTCTTGGCATGTAAACACGATCAAACGCTTTGTACTCACTCAAAATCCATGTAGATTGATCCAATGCAGTTGAATCAAACTCTAACTTATAGGTATTTATTGAAATAATGTTGTCACTGTTTTTATCTGAAGTAAATAGCTCAGGGGCAATCCTCTTCAATATTCGCGTAGTGTATTTCCAATATGTACCAGACCACCAGATAAAAATAAACACAATAGCAAGAGTCAAAACAGAGAGTTTCCAAAAATTAACATTCCAATTAATGCTTGAAAGTATAAAGGCAATAGAAAATGCATGGAAATAAATATTTCCATCTAATGGAGTATAACTCGTGACCTGCAATACAATTGCCTGAACTAAAATCCCAAAAGAAAGAATTATAAAATTTACATCATGACGATCGCTAAACAATTCTCTCCACTTCTTTAACTTAGAGAGCAAAATCAAAATGAATAAAAAAAGATAAAACTTCAAGAATATTGACTTCTCAAAGAATTCATTTGCAATATCCATTAAGTTAGTTCTACCATAATGGGGTGGCTGTCCATAGTTAAACCAATACAAAAAATCATGTGGAACAAATGGGGCAATTAATATCAATACAGAAATACATAGACCGCCTGCAAATACAGCTACATACTTATACGACCGTTGAGTCAATGATTCGGCAAGGGCCAAGCCACCACCAATTACGATAGCAAAAAAACCTCCATCCTGCTTGGTTAGGAAAGAAAGCAAAAGAAAGAAAGCCGCGCTGAAACCCAAAAAATAAAACTTCCATCCATTTCCTTGTTTAAAAGCTACCAGTATCAGCGCCAATCCTATCAATTCATAAACAATGACTGTATGATTGTACCAAGGCCAAAAGTTGTGGAATGAAAAAGAAATAACGAATAAGAAAACACTCAAAAACCTAATAGGAGGCGAAACTTTAAGAGAATGCAATATTGATCTAAACGATAAACCGGAAACCACATTCAGAAATACCTGCGCTTTAACCAATGTAGCTAAATACGGTCCAAAAATTTTAAAAAATAATGCTGGTACTAACCAATAACCATAGCCCAGTGGAATACCAAAATCCTTATAAGGCATTTGCCCCAGATACATCCGATACGCCCCTTCCCAAGAAAGAAAAATATTAATTCGGAACGGATACGTACTGAATAGAGGAACTAAAGCAAAACTTACAATTATGAAAATCTCCGCAATGGTTATCCATCTCGGATTTACTTCCATATTTAATACTTTTGACTCCTTAATCATTATTAAGAAAATTTAAGTCAGAAAATGGATTTGAACAAAACCTATTGTACGGGTTAGGTAATCCCATGTATTTTATAGAATCAGTCCGCTGGCCATTAAAGAAATAATTTGTTGACATTAAGAAATCTCCGACAATAATATTCTTATAATGTAAATATTTATGATGGTAAGGTATTACTCCACTGAGAAAAGGGAAATAAAAATGTATTCTAATAACAAGCTTCTTAGTCAAACTAAATTGTCTCCAATGATTTTGCTTTTCACAATCATTTAGAAAACGCTTTAAGATAGCCCCATCTACAGATAAATCTTTGAGACTATCTTCAATCAACCTCCTTACTACCCAATTAAAAGAAATAAAAAAACTAAACCCTATCCACGTTGTCAGGAATGAAATAAGACCTAATATTATAAACCTTCTTCGGGTCATAATTTACTATTAAAAACCTTATCTACAGCACGCAATGAAAGAGCCGAGATTGTAAGTGTTGGATTTGCCGGACTCATTGTAGGGAAAGCACCACTTCCTAATACAAAAACATTACGATATTGATGGTGAATCAAATTTTCGTCAACTACTCCATCATTGGGCAATGCACTCATACGTGTCGTACAACAAATATGATATTCAGATTTTTGAAAAAATCCATCATAGTGAATCTTCTCAATGGGAAAAAATTGAAAATATCGTGAAACATTTTTCTCAAGATTATCCATTGCCCTTTTTGCGTAATTTGAATGATCAATAAAAACTATTTTAGGAACCAATGGGTTTTCAGAAAGCATAACACGATTGTTATCACTTGGCAAGTTCTCAAATACGAATTTCATCTTTGCTATGTGGCGCCACTTTCCAACTTCGCTTCGAATGTAAACGGTATTATGGCTCTCAATTAAACACCCCGAATATTCGTTCCTTTCTGGAACATCGTACATCATGTACCCATTAGCCGGAATAATGCTACCGCCACCAACATTATTAACACTCTCTAAATAAAAAAAAGCATAGGTTCCCGCTTGTTCACTTAAACCACGTCCAGTAAAGTAGCTGGAATCACCTGAGTTGAGTAATATGTGGGCATTAAAAATTGCATTTGCACCCAGCACAACAATATCACTCGTTACTTCTATATCCTCATCCTCTACCCTATACACAACTGCTTTTGCTACATTACTTTCAATACGAAGGGAATGGACGGAAGCATTGTATCGAAGTGTAATATTTGGACGGCTATACAAATCGCTAAAAGTATTTTCTATTGTAAATTTGGAGTCAATTGGGCATAGATTGCACACAACAGAAGAGCAACACTTCGGACGATTTCCAACCTGGCTGGTAGGCCGAGCTGTTGGTTGACTTATATATAGCTCAGTATACTTCCTTTGAATCAATCTATCAAAATTGCTCAAAGCATGTGGCTTTAAAGGATATGGCTTTGATTTTGGAAAGGGGGTCACGTCCGGACCAGCAATCATCATCATATCCTCAACCTCTGAATAGTAGGGCTCCAGGTCATTGTATGTTAATGGCCAATCAACGCCAACACCGTATTGGCTTTTCATACGAAAATCGTTGGGCATGAATCGAGGCGTGCAGCCGGTCCAACAATTTGACCCTCCGCCAAAATTTGGATCAAAAATCCATGGTTTATCAGGCGTTTCATTTAAAACCAATTTCGAAGATTTTTCCCAGTTGATATTCTCAAATGGCTTTCTGTCGCGCATATGTTTTACCCTATCCACATGACGAAACAGATCACCTCGTTCAAGCACCAAAATGCGTTTTGACTCACCAAATTTCTCTATGAACCGCTTCAGGAAAAAAGTTGATGCAAAGCCTGTCCCTACTATGATTATGTCAAAATGTTCTTTCATCTGGTACTAAATATTAACTTTTACGCTCTCTTTTCCCATGCAAGTAGAATCCGATAAATGTATACCGTACAAATAAATGATAGGATAAATATGAGATTATAGAAGCCCCTATCAAGGTAACGAAAAATCGTATTTCTGGCAGCACATGAAAATGAATACAGAAAATCTGAAAAGCAGCTACCAGAACTAAATGAATAATATAGACCCAATACGAAGCATCGGAGGCATATTTAATAACTGCACTTTTACCATTTAAGTATTTTAAACAAAACCCAATCAATCCAAAACTCAGCAACATATTCTGCGCAGCATAGGAGGCTTTGTAAAGTATGAGTTCTGGACTGAATACAGCATCAGAAAAGAAATAATTCACCAGATAAACATTTGCTATTGAAAGTAAAGTGCCAAATCCAAGAAACAAGTTAGAGTGCTTTTTAAAAAACTCCAGCAAATGCATGTTAAAAAATACACACCACCCAAAAAAGAAATTTATTCCATAATACAAAAGCTGGGGATTTCTAGGAAGCAACCCTGTCCAGATTGATGGAGTCAGGTCACGATAATAGAGTAAAAGAACTCCAAAAGTCAACAAAAATGTAACCAAGAGAAACCACCAACCGCTTGACGGAAAGAATCGAACTATTTGATCAATTCCAAATCCCAATCTTTGAAGCAAAAGGAACCCTAAATAAAAATATATCAAGTTTAGCAGAAACCAGAAGTGTTGAAGTCCTTTAAATTCCTGAAATGTTATTAGTCGAAAAATTTCTTGTATTGTTAAATCAAAGGCTCCAGTGATTGGAACTCCTCCATCCAGGTACAGTCGAGAAAATGTAAAAGGAGCAATGGAGATTGGTAAAATAAAAATCACACAAGCGATGAGCGGTACGACTATTCGATTGAATCGATTCTTAATAAAATCCTTAAATCCAATTTTATTGAACAGCAATACGGTAAAAAAGCCACTCAACAAGAAAAAAAGAGGCATTCTGAAAGAGTGTATCCAGAAATACAGATGATCATAAAAAAAACTTGTAAAATCAGAGTCACGAATCCAATACCGCGGATGGTACCCAGCCTTATACGCAATGGCCGAATGTAAGACAACACCCAGGTACATGGTTAGCGCCCGTAGCGCGTCTAGCCCATAAATTCTTCCAGTATCTTGTTTCACCTGGTACAATAAAAAAAATGTTCCCCGTCTTTCCTAACGGGGAACATTGCTTTGAGCATCTCTTTTCTATTTACGGATGATTTTCAACGTCTTTGAAGCCCCGTCTTTATAGCCAAGACGGAGAAAGTAAAAACCACTCTTCAAGGAGCTGGAAGAGAAATCAATCTCATAATTACCAGCGCCATCAGAAACAGGAACCTGAACCTGAAGCGTAGAGCCCGCTGTGGACAGCAGGGATATATTTACAAGCTCAACCGGATAGCCCGATTGAATTACTATCCTATCCTCAAACGGGTTAGGATATGCAATTACACTGGCTTCAGAAACGACTGGGTTCTCCCTGAGTTCTTGCTCTTGAGTATTGTTCTGAGAAACAGTGCCTTCACGCCCATTCGCTGGAGCATCTGGAGAAACAACCTGAATTACTAAACCATTCAGATAACCAAAAGAAGCACCGGGAGCCGCCTGAATACGCATGGTCACAGCACCATTACCATCTGGTACTACATTCTTAATTTGAACAATCTCTGAAGTATTGTAACTCGCATTCAGTGTCACAGTCGTTCCATTAATGGTGTAATTCGTGTTTCTGTTGCCACCACCATTTCGGGAACCAAAAAATCCAAAGTTATACGCATATAAAGAACTTAAACCTTCAATTCGAAGGGTTGCATATGCATCTCCCGGGTCAAGCCAATAGGCCGTTTCCATAACCGCATCCGGCACAATACCTGAGTTATTACCGGTATTCATACCGTTTGAATTATCATCAATAAATGGATCAACAATAACCAGGCTCATGTTTGTGGCTACACCAAGGTCATTGGTTAAATTATTTACTCGATCACCTTGAGTTCCCAGAAAGTTAAACAGGTTATTCCACGGAGCTGGAGCAGGATCAACCGCTCCAAAATTTATCGATACAGATGATATGAAAGTCTTTGCTGTACTTTCATTTGAGTAATCAGAAAATAAAACTTCACTAACTTTTGCACGAACCTGATAATAGTAGGTAGTATTTTGAGTTAAACCAGTATTGGTATAAGTCTCAATGTCAGGACCAGTTGTATGTATTAATTGATAATTAGAATTATCTCCAACTGATTGCCAAATCTCAAATCCCAGTTCATTGTCAGATTGATCACTCCAATCCAATTTAATGGCATTTCTCGATAATGTCGATGTGATTAGGTTGGTAGGTGGCACAGGGGTACCATCACTAACATACTCTCTTATGATCACGGATCCCAGGTAGATATATGAGCTACCGGCTGCAAGTGAAGCATTCAAGACTATTTCACCGGATGCATTGGGTTTTAAGCCTAAGAGGCTCGCTACTCCAGTGGCATTATTAGAGGCATTTAATGAAGCGGACTTACCACCTGCAGAATACGTGGTTGTCCTGTTGGTGGTTGCTCCGCCATTTTCAGACCGGCTGGCAAAAATGGTAAGATCGTACGAATTATCAGGATTCAACCCAAAGAAAGTAATATTTCGATTAGTACCCTGAGCCCACATGGCCGACCGCACAACATTGGTTTCATAAATACCACTGGTTACACCACTCACATTAATTCCACCCCATGCCGTTGGCGTTGGATTATCCATAGTAAATCCAACTGTTGTTGGTGTACCTTCTGCGTTCAATAGATTTGTTAAACCCGTACCTGCTGGAACCGAAGCCGTACCGGCTACCGTAAAATTATTCCACGGAGCTCCCGCCACATTAGTGGTTCGGGTAAAATTTATATACACATACGTTTCAATTGTACTGGATACAACCACACTAATTTCCTCCTGGGCCATATCTCCATATCCGTCCATTACAACAAGATTAAATGTATAATTACCGGCATCACCCTCCTGAGGGTTTAACACCAGGTTTACACTTTGATAATCCACATATTCAAGCATGGCAAAACCTGGTGCGTTTTCCAACCAGAAACTGAGGAAACCTCCTTCAGCATCATCCGCTTGAATCAATACCGTTTTGGTTGAACCTTGAGAAACTGTAATCTCATCGATAGGTTCAATGTATGGAGCACGATTTAAAGCATCAATACTTAAGGTATCCGTAAAGGCTGAGTTGCCATTGCTATTCACTGCACGCAACGTATAGTAGTAGGTGTACAAGGGCATGAAGCTGTCATCAATATAGCTGGTTGTGTTAGCAGGCAATGTGGCTTGCTTAATAAAATTTGTGCCATCATCGCTGCGGAACACTTCGAAACCAGACTCGATGTTCGAATTATCATTCCAGGTAAGCAGTATTCCGTCTGTATTTGCTACAGCAAAGTTAGTTGGTGTCTCAGGAGGTGTGTTGCCATCATAAAAGGATTCAATTACCATGGCATTTAGAGCTGCCGAGTTATATCCAGCGACAACAGGAACGAAAACTCTAAGTAACACTTCCCCAGATTCATTAGGCACTACGCTGGTAAACTTTGCAATTGCTGTTGTGTTGTAGGATGAATTAATTGGTATCTGCACGTCATTAATTTCAAAAACAGCATTTCGTGTTCCAGTTGTATTTCTTGCCGAAAGAATACTGAAATTATATTTATTGTTAGGGTTCAATCCTGAAATTAGAACAACCTCAGCATTAGCTGCCCCCCCCAAAGTATTAAAATATGTATTCCCAACAGCATTTGGATAAAGTATACCATCAATAGTAAAGCTTTGACCTGTTGGGAATCCCCCATCTCCTGTTCCATTCCAATCTGTCAATGTAGAAATTGAAATGGTTGTCCCGTCACCTGTATCAGTCAACAGATCAGAGATTGAGTTACCAACTGCAGGTGTTCCTTGAATAAAATTATTCCATGGCGCTGGTCCTGAACCCGTCCCACCAAAATTAACCAGAACCTTAAAATGTGGATTATACTCCTCTACTGATAACATAAAACTACCTGTTGAGGAACTACCTTGGGTGTCAAGGGCCTTCAAACCAATCTGATAATTACCGGCATCTTGCTCGTCCGGAGCAATTACGAACTCCACCGTATTTCCCACTACTGTATGTGATACAAAGTCAGGAACATTGGTCAGTTCCCAGGTTACCGGGTCTCCGTCCAAATCGGTAGCAGAAACAATAACATTTGCAACATAGGTCTCTTTAACATTTACATTTTCAACAGACTCTATCGTTGGTGAGTGATTCTCATTCACTTCAAAGTTAAAACTACTAGTGGAAATGCCACCAAATGCATCTATTACCGTAACCTGTATATTGGTGTAAACTTGCTGATCATCAATGGTTGGCTCAAAGAATATCTCTCCTGTTCCGTCTCCATAATCATACATATACGCAAAATCAGGAAGATTTTCAACACTAATAATTACATCATCGCCATCGGGATCACTTGCCGCAATCTGAAGCACCTTTACTTCATCATAACGCATTTGAAACGCAGTCAATGGCTCAATAACCGGATTCGAATTGAGTGTAGTAACATTTAACAGATTCGAATACCCGGAGGCACCTGTTACGTTACGCGCACGCACACGGTATACGTAATCAGTATGTGCAAATAAACCTGCATCAACATGCGAGGTGGATCCAGCCGGTAACGTTGCCACCATTTCAAATTCATTGGTGGTTCCGATAGAGCGTTCAACTTCAAACGATGTTTCATTTGAACTATTATCCGTCCATGTAAGCGAAACACTATTTGTTTGCGGAATACCCGCAAGTGCTGCAGGTGCTGCAGGAACAGGCGGTAACTGCTGTGTAAACGCATTTCGTGAAGCCGAATATCCAGATTCACCATTAGGCCCTATAGCCCGAAGCCTGTAATAATACCGGGTATTCGGATTTAAGCCAGTGTCTGTAAATGTATTTTGAGAAACAGGAACTTCCTTAATCTTAACCCAAGAGGAATTGTTCAAGGAGCGAAATATCTCAATAGTTGTAGCATTATAAGTACCTGCATTCCAGGTAACATTCATGGCATCGTATGATGCTGCTACAACGTGACCGGAAGAAGGCCATGAAGGAGTTGTAGGTGTAGTCGGATAAGTAAAAACGTCTGTTAAGGCACTATTCGGAATATTTTGCTTATTCAAACCTGGGCGGCTCCAACGAACTGTAAGTGCCTCGCCCCCCGTTTTCTCAAAGTGCTCAACGACAATGTCATGAACACCCGCTGAAAGGAAAAATGGTGCTCCCGCCATTTCACTATTTCCATGGAGTCCGTCATGGTTAACGCGAAGAACACCATCAATATACAACTTGCTTCCATCATCCGAACTTAGATAGAATGTGTAATCTGCAGCTACCGTTACATTTAATTTACCTGAAAACCTGAAGGCAAAATAGTCGTTTTGCGTCCGGGGTGAGAGCGAGAAATTTGAAAGCCAACCAATTTTTATTGGTGTTAGGGTCGAGAAATCAGGCAATACCGACCAATTATCGACCGCAGTATGATGGAAGTATTCATAATTAACTCCCCCACCAACGGTTGCTCGTGTCACCTGGTTACTTGCCTCCGAGCTATTACCTGCTGCATCACGCGCTCGTACAACAAAGTTATAAAGCTGATTGGTAAGCAATTCATTTACCTGAAAGGTTACCTGAGAGGTTAATGTTGTGGAGGTATATGCCTTTAAACCATTAACATAGATATCGTAAGCGACCACACCAACATTATCAGAAGATGCATTCCAACGAATAGTAACACTGGTTGGCGTAGAAGCAGTGACCGTTAAATTAACAGGAGCAGTAGGTTTAACCTCGTCAAGACCAGTAACAGAAGATACCGGAGCACTGACTGCACTTGCGGCTGTTGCATTTATTGATCTAATGATGTAGTAATATCTTCTTCCTGAAATCAGCCCGGGATCAGTATAGGTTGTGTTGTTGGCAGGATTAATTTTGATTAACTGGTAGGGACCTGCTTCATTTTCAGAACGGTAAATTTCAAAACCAGTTTCATCATTTGCCGGAGTGGGGTTGTCATCCCAATCCAGAACCAGCGATACCAAGCCTTGAGGTGTAATCGATAGATTGGTAATAACATCAGGAGCATTTGGTCCATTGGCATTAACAACCGCATATGGGGGGGAATCCAATGAAGAACATCCACCAAACTCTTTTACAGATGCTATAAAAGTACCAGGCGTAGTTACGTTTAGTGTTCTGTTTGTTCCGAGAATTGCACCTGAAGTAGCATTTTTCCAAGCATATTCCTCATAACCAGTTGGCAACTCAAGCGTAACAGAGGTACTTCCATCAGGTGAAGGCAAGTAAACACTCTTTCCAGCCACAGGGGCAATTGGTGGAGTTTGTGTCGGAGCCTTTTCCTTTAATTCAACGGGCTCGGACCAATCTGTCCAAATGCTCCCACGTCTAAACCTTGCCTCATAAATTCCGAATTGAGTCGCTGTATAATCATTTTGCGTTGCCCCTCCGATTGTTACACCATTCCTACGCCATTCATAACCATCAAAACCAGCGGTCATACCCAGTTTAATATTTACAGGATCACCAGGGCATACTTCTGTTTTTCCAAAGAAAACATGAATCTGATTTTTCTTTTGCTTTAGAAACCACTCATAGAAATCAGGTAAGTTGTAAGCCCAATTCCATGTACCATGACCAGTGTTTGGTAAGAAAAAGAATTCTAGATTACCCCCAGTTTGCTCATACTCAGTAACCATAGCGTAAGCATCATTCGGCTCAGGATTTCCATCAAGCCCACCTTGGGTTAAGCGGGCGGGTATATGAACCATTGTAGAATTGTAAAAATTGGGGCTTGCAGCGGACATCGGGAAGGTTGCAGCAAATGTTCTTGGCAGGTCACGAACAAATTGCCAAGTTACTGTTCCACCTCTTGAAAAACCCTCACAGTAAACTCTATTTATATCAATAGGTAGATCCTGAAGAAGCTTATTTATTATGCTTTGAATCTTATCTGAATCCAGGTATCCATTCTCCGTTTGCCACCAAAGGGTAAAACCAGGAAATCTCCCGCTTAGTACTGCATCTCGGTGATGCTGGCCACCATGTTTTAATTGGGCATTATTATCACTCCCCCGTTCACCTGCCCCGGTGCTAAAAACCATTAGCGGATAAAGTTTACCTGGCTCGGAAAACGTCCATGTTCCGTATGTTCCCTGATTTCGATTAAATGTCACACCATTAGGCGGCATTAGACGAAACCAAATACCCTGATACTTAAATGGGAGATACGGGGAAGTATCCCAATTTGTGCCAACCTGAGTGTACCCCCAAGGTGCCAGGGTGTTGTAAGGCGGTTCAGGAGGAAATGGAACGGATTGAGAAAAGGCAAGACTACTCCATGCTGTTAAGCATATTGTACCAATTAGGTAAATTAGTTTTTTCATTGAGGATTAAGATTAAAGCCAAGACCAACGGACATAGACTTCCATTAGTCCCATAAATGTAGATATTCAATACAAATATTACCACATAAGTAACCAGATAAATTTATCCACAAAAAAAATAAGTACCTGTAAATCAGGTACTTAAATATTTTTTAATGAATAATTAAAATTCAAACCTTACATGGAAGACCATCTAGTCTACCACCTTGTGAAATCTGTAAAATTTCAGGTTTTGAATGGATCTAAACAAGGGTGTGTGAATTTGTAAAATGTGAACATCCGGGGAGTCATTTGCTTCAATAATCCAAAAGCTCTTATCCGTTACGGCAACATCCCATCCAATGTAAGGGCAAAACTTATAGAATTCGGCCATGGCTAGTATTCGCTCCCTTACTGTTGCCCAATTAGGAATCACTCTACCTGAAATCGCAACATTGGTATCAGGGTGGTTGCTTAACCATATCAAGTCTTTTCCTTTTGGGTTTCTTGCACATCTGCCTAAAGTACCATCATTACTATCAACGTCAGCACTAAGTCCTCCACTGGTCCAATTATCAACATGCCCAGTAGTTGAGCTGCCAAAACGGTGAGCAACTGATGCCAATCGCGCATGTTGTGTGATCGGATCAATTACCGTTAAAATTCGCAGGGTGTTTACTGATTCCGGATAAATTTCATTTGCATAACCATCTTGTTGAATAAATTGACAGACAATGTAGTTATCAAGATTGAGCGCATACTGAATAAACTCATCGGAAGACAAAATCTTGTTGCTAACCAGAAATTGATTATTGACGTATGTTGCTTTAACAATTCCCCGTCCCCCGAAACCAATACGAGGTTTAAGAATAAGTTGTTGTTTTTCTTTTAGCAAGTCTACTAACTCACTGTTTTCATGTTGAATAAAATCAGTACTACAAAGTTTGTTGTCTTTAATTAAATAATAAATCTTAGGAATGTGTTCATGGTACTGATCAAAAATTTTAAAAAACAATAGTTTATCTGCTAATACAATTCCATACTTAGCATTAATCCGTGGCACATAGTACCATCTCTGAAAGTCTGAAAGAAACTCCTTATGCATACTGTCATCACCTGTTGGAAAATATTGCACATAGGAATCACTTAAAAAACCCAAGCGCCAGGCTCTTAGTTTTTTGAAGAAACCCAGACGGGCCGAGTAACGTCTCTCCTTCGACCATAGAATTCCTAAAATCTCTATAAATTCACTAAAACGCCTTATCCGTTTAATCAGAGCTTTTATAAAACCACCAGTCTTCTCTTGCATATCATTTCCCCAAATAATTAATCCTACAGTATCTCCTCAATTTTCATCCCAATAAAAAACTCGAGATCGTATTTTGACTTGAGGTACTGATTCTCAGCCCCAATTTTTTCTTTGCGCTGGAGATTGTAGGTACGGAGCGCCTTATTATAATCTTCAGTTGTTGCGGTTCCGTTTTTGAAGTTTTGTTCGACTAGTAAAAACTCTGAATATGCATCCTGAGTAATTTCAGCCTGGATTTTATAGAATTCGAGAAACTTCAGATAATCCTGGTAAGCCTTTAATACATTATTACGTAATTCAAGTTTTTGAACGTTAACAGCTTCCTCTGCCATTCTAATGCGGTGCACATTCTCTCTTCTCTTTGCCGGACTAACAAAAAACTGACCTAAATCGAGCCTTCCCGAAATGTTATATTTTGGAAAAAAAGCGGCCCGCCCTCCCTCATCTGCACTGGGATTCAAAACAAATTCATTAACGTTACCAGATACCCCAAAGCTAGAAATCCAATCCATTTTTTGTTGCTTCATAATCTCTCTTTGAACTTGAACTTGCTCTTCGCTAATTCGATTCGATGGGTGATTTTTCCAAGCCAATTGGACAAGTTTCTCCTGAAAATCCTCCGTATTCACATTTGACGGAACAATTATTTTAGTGTAGTCAATTTGACCCCATGTGCAACAGGGCACCATCATGGTGAGTATAAAAATTATCTTTTTCATAACTTAATTTTTAAGGATTAATTGTACGGTATGATATCGATAGGTCTTTAAGCCGGGCCAGCATGGCTAATACAAAAGCCACAATTATTCCTGTTGGCGGTACGCGTAAAGCTTCCTGAGGATATTGTGCGATTATAATTACGTAAAAAAGTGTAAGAAAAGTAGCAAAATAGATTTTGAATTGCTTATCCGATACAGTAAAGAAGTCTAACAGGGCTGATCGGAAAATTAAGAATTGTATGATTAACCATGCCAGTAGTCCAATCCATCCATTTTCGATAGCGATTCGAACATACTCACTGTCTGGCGGAAAATTACCAATAACGGTTCCACCATTATACATTCGTCCAAATCCCCCTGTACTGGCTAGTCCCCAGCCTTGTGGTTTTTGAAATATGTACGGTCTAATAAATCGCTGATTTTGAAGTCTCACATTCATCGAGGCATCCTCACTCCCTCTAAAGGCCGTTTTAAAAATGTGGAACTGTGGATTAGAGGACGTGAAAATTACGCCCGCCCCAATGATCAATCCAAAAAATACAATGAGCAGAATCCGCCAATTCAGGGTAATCAATCCGAAAACAATCAATCCTACCGGCAATAAAAAATATGCCGTACGGGTACCTGTTAGTAGCAATGACCACAAAACGACCACAAAAAAAATAAACAAAAGAATTTTCTTGGCATGCGACATGGATAAGAAAAACATGCCAAATGAAAGAATCAATGTGTATAGAAGCACCATAGCATACGACATGGGATCATTGAGGAAAGAAAAAACACGTAATTTACCCCATGTAATGTATAAACTACTTTTAAGTGCATTCGTGTAAACAAAACTCTCGTAATCTGCTAACCCAATATAACGCTGCTTAAAAGAGTACAATGCGGCAAGAAATACCAATACAAACCAAATCTTGATTAACAGCTTAACCTGATCAAAAGAAGTAAAAGCAAAATAAAATAAGAAGAAATAAAAGGCAGGGTAAAGATTACTCTTCACAGCCATAATCCAACCCATTACGGAAGGTGCTGAAGGATTTAAAATTTGAAAAACATTTAAAACCGCCCAAATAATCAATAAAATACCTATAGCATTCAAAGTCGGACGATTTGTCTGATCGGTCCCCCTTAGTCTATAAATAACCCCCAGATACATCAATAGAATTAAACCATCGTAGACCAATCCCAAAGGATACTGATAGAGCTGAAATACGCGATTAACAAAAGCCAGTGTAAACGACAAGAAAAAGGTAATTATAATACCCCAGGCAACATTGGTTAGGCAAATGTACATGACAGGAATAGCCACGCACAACCCAATTAATAAGAATGCAATGGAGTATCCTTTCAAAGAAATCAATATTGCCGCAATAACAGAGAAGACCAGCGACACTGTTACAACTATTATTGACTTATAGTTACTTGCAGTCACTAACATCTAAAGAAAGAGTACTTTTAAAAAAAAATAAACGCAAGTCAACAACACAACGAGGGCAATACCATTAAAAAGAACCTTATCAACTTTACTCAGTTCCAATCTTTTATTCTTTTGTTTGCTCAGATTATCCATCACAATCAATTTCCTAATTTCCTCATTTATTAAGCAACTCTTCTAATTGCTTTTTCCTGACCTTCCACGAATTAAGCTTAGCCACACCAATTCTTGATGCTTTTTGTTGTTCGTTATGTTCATTAAAAGCCGCATTAATTTTGCCAACAAAATCATCATGTGTGTTGGCTATATAGATGATTTCAGAAAATCGCTCAACGTCAACCGAGAATTTAGTTGAAACCACTGGCTTGCCCGCGGCCAGATACTCATGCAATTTGAGCGGATAAATACTCCGGGTAAGGTCGTTAACCAAAAAGGGAAGGATTACAACATCCATATAGGAAAGGTAGCGAGGTAAATCATGCAATTTCTTCGGCCCAGTGAATACTATATTCGGAAATTCATCAAAATTTATTGAATGATAGGGCCTATCGTTACGCGGCCCAACCATCAGCAATATATCATTTGGGAAAGCCCCTGCAATTTTTCTTAACAGCTCATAATCCTGACGAAGACAAATGTTTCCAATATATCCAATGATCCTTTTGTTACCCACCAAAGATTGCAATTCTTCTGGAACAGGACTAATTGGTTCTAGCGCCTTTTTGAAGATATCGACTTCAGCAGCATTTGGAAACAAGATAAATTTTTTACCTAATCGGGACAATCGCTCTGCCAAATCAGTTGAAGTCGCCAATCTGATATTCGCAAAGTTGCTAGCCTTAAACTCAAGTTGAGGGCCATGGCGCTTCACATAATTTGACTCCGCAATATTATCGCGAGACTGATAAATATATAGTGCTGGCTTAATATCGGATGGGAGTTCGTAGGAGAAGAAAGGATTGTATGAATTCCAATAAACAAAACTATCAAGATTATGGTCTCGTATAATTCTTCTGATTACTCTACAAAAAATCCAATTATTAATCTTGCTGAAAAATGTATATAACTTTCCTGGCGGTAACCAATTAATGGGCAGGGTAACCAGAGGCGTAACAGCAATAAGGTTCCTGTTATCCAAATCAACCTGAGTGTAAACTCTTTTCCCAAAGAATAATGCCATCAGACGTCTTCTTACTTTGGAAGATTTAAAATCTGTAAAAATATCTTTAACTGAAAAAGGATGATCAATATAAAAAACTCGTGTATCTCTGGAAAGTTCTTTTGCCATCGAAATGGATGCCGAGGACAGTTCCTGATCCCACCTCGAAACGCTTAACATCAACACCGGAACTTGCTTACCATTCAACAACATATCTATCGCATTATTATTCTCCACGAAAACATTACACCAGTCTTATAGTAAGTAAAGAGGCTATAGAGAATATTCATAAAACTAACATCCAGAAATCTCCTCAAAAAAATCTGATTGACAATAATAATGATCAGATAGGAGACTAATGTTCCGTAAGCTGCTCCAATGGGACCATAGAAATGAATAAAAACAACATTCGACACTACGTTCACAACTGCAGCCGAAAGGGTTAAGTAGAAATTTATTTTTGGCTTACCCATTGAATCCAGCACCGTGCCAGCCTGGCGCATGAAGGGTACAAAGAGTGCAAACAAAATTGTAACCCGAAGATATGGCACAGCATCAAGGTAAGCTTCACCAGCAACAATGAGTATGAATATCTTCGGAAAAAGTAAAACTATAAATACAATAGGCAAAACAAACATTAGAATGATTGCCACTGAGCGTTCATACATATCCTTTAAATCCTGGCGCTTACCATGCTTTGCAAGACTTACTCCCTTTGGGTACACTATTGAAGACATGGCATTAGTTGGGATTTCAACCAGGTTTGTTATTCTTACAGCGGTGTTGTAAAAAGCCAGAAAAACTTTATTGGAAAAAGTTCCAAGCATAAATTGATCAATATTCCTAAGAAACATTGCACCTAAATTTGTACCAAAAGTATATATACCGAACGAGGATAATTTTATAAGCCAGGCTTTTTTATACATCATAGTACCCGTAAGCTTCTTTCTTGCCAGAAAATAAGCACCAATTACTCCAATAACAATGGAGGCCAGATTCAGGTAAACCAACAAAAGTAAATCAATTGATCTCCCAACCGCAGCAAGAAAAATGATAGCTGAAATAAAAAAAATTCGCCTAGAAAAGGCAGTAAGAAATGAGCCCTTAAAATCGAAATGGGCTTGTTCAATCATTTTAAATTGAAGGTAAAATGTTAGCAAAAATGCGTACGGTATATACCAAAGAAACATCTCCTTCAGCACTTCAGTATGCCAAATCTCAGTACCAACATAGAGACCTAAAAATACACATATCAGAGCCGTTACTACGAAAACAAGAACATTCAATACGAACGAAGTGAATAATACCTCACCTTTAGTATCCTTTTCAGCATCCGTCAGATATTTAACAAAACCATTCTTAATAAAGCCAATCCTGGCTTGCTCAAGCAGTGTCGTGGTTGACATATACAACACCCAAATACCAAAATCCTGCTTTGTCATAAGTCTGACTAAAATGAAGAATCCAGCAAGACCAAGTAATTGATTGGATAGTACTTCTAGGGTAGAAAAACTTCCGGATTTGAGAATGAATTTTCGATTAAAGCTCATTAACTCAACACTAAAGCTTCAAGTCCTTTGTATCAACCTTATTCAAAATTGAGCCAAATAACTTATCTCGCAAACCTTCAAGATATTCTATTGATTCCTGATCCGCCTGTTTTATTGATGACTTTGCCGAGAATACAGGAACAATCATATCTACATAAAATTCTAACTCCTTGGTGTCGGAATTATCATTTAATGCCGCTCCTTCCATAAATATATAGTCGTAATAATTTGAAATTTCCTTCAACAAAGCACCAAAATCCCTTTCAAGTAAAATTTCTGCCGCTGATTTTGTCGAGGGCTTAGATTCAATCTTATCAATGTGTCTATAGATGGTTGGGGTAATCAATGAACTACGGGTACTTTCATCCCATTGGCCCAACAAGGTAAGTGTAGTAGAAGTCTTTCCCTCTTGTAATTTTTCTTGATTTCTTAATTGCGCTAAAATTCGTGACAATTGATTATTGCGGAAATTTGTATCTACAATTAGTATTTTCCGTTGCATCAGACTCAGCGCATAGGCAAGTGCAATTATTACAAAAGTTTTTCCTGCACCTGCCTGGGTACTTGTAAATAAAAAAGTCTTCTTTCCTGAAATTTCAAATTCATGACGTAAACTCCGAAGTAAGTGCTGAAATGCTTGCGATTCATCATTGTTCTTAGAATTAAAAATTTCATTCAACGAGATGTTTGATTTTTCAAATACACTAACATAATTTATCGCACCAGCATATTTAAGTTTAGTTAAGCGCTTTAGCACTGCTGGTGTCTTAATGGAAGTATCAAAAAACTCCATAGCTAAAACAATAAAAGCACAGATTGCAAAACTACTAATCATTGAAAATAAAGTGATGAGCAAGGTGTGTTTAGACTCAGGACCAAATGCGGGTTGACCAATCATTACTTGTTTAATCGAGCTACCAGCTGCCATGGCTTTATTCCTCGCGGAGTTGTACCGCTCCTGGGCACTAACATATTCCGCAGAAGCCACATCTACTTCTCGTTGCAAATCAGCAATGGTTACTTCCTTGCTGGTAAAATCCGATTTCCCAGCGCGCAAAGTTCTCAGTCTAAAGTCCAAGGAGCTTAAGGCTGATTCCGAAATCTGCAGGTTTAAGTTGAGTTCATTGTATTGATTCTCAAGTTCGGTAATAGACTCTTGAGTTGGCTTTGAGTTTAACATTAAGGTATTTACACGATCATTCTCCATCTGGTATAACCTTCTTAAAGCAATCAATGAGTCCATTAGGACTTGATTAGACGACCCTGACTCAATATACCGCTGATTTAATTGCTGTATCCTATTCCGCAAATCCAAAATTCTTTGATTTGCTTGCCTGATGGTTTCAGAATTACCGGATTCTTCTTGAAGCTTCGCCAAGCGACTTTCAATATTGTCCAATGATATCCTGTATTGTCTGATTTTAGCTTCTTCGGCTTCCCTTAAATCTTCGTACTGCTTAATCTGTTGTTCCTGTAACTGACTTTCCATCCGGTAGTCTGAAACACGATTACTGAATTTAAAATCTTTTAATGCTTGCGTTTTTTCATCCAATTCCTTTTTCTTCTGGGTCACTAAGTTCCCAAAGAACTTTACTGACTCATCGGATGACTCCAAATTGTATAGGGCATTAAAGCGAATAAACTCCTGGCATAATTGATTGACTATAAAGGCAGAGAGTGTCGGAGATTCTGTCAAGCATGAGACCAGCACATAATCAGTAAATTTAATTCGATCAATAGTAAGAACCTCTTTTATGGAAACATGATCATATCCGTAATCCTTTAAAATTCTTATGACTTGACGATCATAATCTTCGAAATTTGACAAAACCTGCATGGAGTCAAGTTTTGCCTTAAGAAAATTCACGAGTCTATTATACTCTTCGGGATCGGATAATAAGGCAGTAGAAAAGTCCGATGACCTCTTTCTAAAGGGTTTATCCTCTTCCAAGTCATGGAGCAATAATTTATAGGATACCAGTCCAACAACAAGGTCAGACCGCATCATTTGCAATAAGTTATTAAACTTTATCTCAGACTCCCGAAAATTAAATGAGTCATCCCCTAGCGGGATATCATCGCGGGTTGTTATTCCGGTTGAAAGTTGAGCCACCGATTTAAATTTATCTTCTATGGTTTGAGCAAAATAAAAGCTAATTCCTCCTGCAATCAGTGGGATTGAGAGCAAAAGCCAGATACGCCTAAGCAATACATTGAACCAATAACTCAAGTCCATATTCGACCTAATTTTTTGCGAATAAACAATTTTAACGAACTTTAAACCCGCTTGATGCGAATTTTTACTAAATATTCAAAAATGGCCATACGTAAAAGCCTCAAAGATAGGCTAATATTCATCGTCTACAATCTTACCATTCTACTTGTTTTTATTGGCCTTTCGGAAGCCCTTTTGGCTTACTGGATTTCGTCTCCCTCTAAAATCCCAACAGTAATATTACCTGCTTTTCGGGCTTATTACACCGAGCATCTCAGAAGCGCTATTCAAATGGAGCCTAATTGCGCACAGTATGACCAAGAATTATTTTATACACTAAAACCCGGCACTTGCTCTTTTACCAATGCTGAATATAATACCACAGTAAGAGTCAACTCTTTGGGTATTCGCGATGATGAAGAATCTCTCAAAAGCCCGGAAGTTGTTCTTTTGGGGGACTCCTTTACCATGGGCTGGGGAGTAGAGCAGGATTCAACTTTTGAGAGCCACCTTGAACGGAACCTTGGCACAAAAGTTCTGAATGCCGGTATTTCATCCTATGGTACTGTCCGGGAACTTAAATTACTAAAACGATTACCTACAAATAGACTAAAAACACTTGTCATTCAGTACCATGACAGCGATCTGATTGAGAATAGGGAGTTTTCAAAGGCGACTGATTCATTGATAATTTCTTCTGAAGAAAAATATAGGCAAACCTCAGAGATGGTACGAAACCGAATCGGCTATTATTTTGGTAAGCATACGAGTTTGATGACAAAATTCATACTTAAACAACAATTAGGACGATTGGGTGATCGTAAACCAACCGACCATGAAGATGTTCAATACTTTCTAAATGCCTTTACCAAACTGCCGATAGTTGACACTGTAAATGTGATCATATTTGAAGCCTCAAGTTATGGAAATCCTCACAATAAATTTATTGAGGCTCTCGAAAAGGAACTCAAATCAAATTCATTTAAGACCCCTTTGAAAATCAGAACTCTAAACGTGCAACCTGCACTATCATCTGATGATTTTTATGTTCTAGATGATCACCTGAACGCTTCCGGGCATCGTAAAATTGCCAAACTTCTTGCTCAGGTAATTGAGGAGTTAAACTGAATCAATTTAAAAAATTCCTATACTTGCACTATTATAACCTGTTGGCTTTAACCTTGTTACCCTCGTATGAAAATTCTTGGCATCTCAGCCTTTTACCATGATTCAGCCGCGGCAATCATAGAAGATGGAAAAATTATCGCAGCAGCTCAGGAAGAACGATTTACCCGAAAGAAACACGACCCAGGATTTCCTACAAATGCGGTGAAATTCTGCCTTCAGTATGGAGGCGTTAGAATTGATCAGCTTGATGCCATAGCCTTCTATGATAAACCCTTGCTTAAATTTGAACGGCTTTTAGAAACCTATTACGCCTTTGTTCCTAAGGGGCTGTCGTCCTTTATTACAGCAATACCTGTTTGGCTAAAGGAGAAGATGTTTTTAAAGCGATTGATTCTTGAAGAACTTGAAAAAATTGAATCGTTTGACCCTAAGAAAATAAAGTTATTGTTTCCTGAGCACCATCTTTCTCATGCTGCAAGTGCTTACTACTCTTCTCCGTTTAACGATTCGGCTATCCTTACCATTGACGGTGTTGGAGAATGGGCTACCGCTTCTATCTGTCATGGCTCAGGAAAAGACATTAAAATTCTCAAAGAGTTGAAATTCCCCCATTCATTAGGACTACTCTACTCTGCGTTTACATACTTTCTTGGGTTTAAAGTTAACTCTGGCGAATATAAATTAATGGGGCTCGCCCCTTACGGGGAGCCAGGCAGCACGGAGGTTGAACATTACATTAAGTTAATTAAGGAGCATCTGATTCACATTTACCCTGACGGATCGCTTTGGCTAAATCAAGACTACTTCAATTATGCAACTGGTTTGCGCATGGTTCATGAAGATAAATGGGAAAAATTATTTGGGTTCAAAGCTCGTAAATCAGAGACCGAACTTGAAGCCAAGCATTGCAACCTTGGTTTGGCTATACAAGCCGTAACCGAGGAGATTGTAATAAAGATGGCCGAAGAAGCAAAGCGTCTTACGAAATCGGAGAATTTATGTATGGCTGGTGGTGTTGCGTTAAACTGTGTGGCTAACGGTAAAATTCTGAATACCGGTTTATTTAAAGAAGTTTTTATTCAACCTGCGGCAGGTGATGCTGGTGGGGCACTAGGCGCTGCACAAGCTGCTTATCACATCTATTTTCAACAAGAGAGGGTAGCACCAAAAGGATTAGATGGTATGCAAGGCTCTTACTTAGGCCCGGAATACTCTGATATAGATGTAAACCTTATAGTCAAAAAATACAATGCACGCTCAACATACTTTTCGAATGGCAATGAGTTAAGCAAACACGTTGCTCAAAAACTTTCTGAGGAGAACGTTATTGGTTGGATGCAGGGCAGAATGGAATTTGGACCACGCGCATTAGGTGGGCGCAGTATTCTTGGTGACCCCAGAAGCGAAGAAATGCAAAAGAAATTGAACGTGAAAATAAAATACCGTGAATCGTTCCGGCCCTTCGCGCCTTCTGTTTTAGCAGAGGATTGCAAAGAGTACTTCGAACACAACTCAATTTCTCCGTACATGTTGCTCGTGCAACCCGTAAAAAAGGAGCGAAGAAAACCGCTACCTTCAAACTTCAATTCATTATCCTTAAAAGATAAACTTTACTACCTGAGATCGGATATGCCGGCTATAACCCACATTGATTTTTCGGCCAGAATTCAGACGGTTCATAAAGAAACCAATCCCCGGTACTATGATCTAATTGAAGAATTTAAAAAAATAACAGGCTATGGGGTTATTGTAAATACGAGCTTTAACGTTCGGGGTGAACCCATAATCTGCACCCCCGAAGATGCGTACCGCTGTTTTATGCGAACTGAAATGGACTATCTGGTTATTGGCAACTTTGTATTTGATAAAAAAGATCAGCCTGAATGGCTAGAAAAAGACAACTGGAAAGAAGAATTCACTTTAGATTAATATTTTTGATTTACTACCTTTAGCGCACTATAAACGGCTTAATCATGGAATTTTTAAAGGATATGTTCAGGTTTTTAATGCAGCGAAAAAAATGGTGGCTCACCCCTATCATTTTATTGCTCATTATTATTGGTGTACTGATTGTAATTGGCGGTGGCTCAGCGGTTGCACCATTTATCTATACACTCTTCTAACCCTCATAAACCTGTGAAGAATCAAGATCGTTACAAAACCATTCTGGTTATTGTTATTGGCCTATCAGTAATTGCCTACATATTCAAGATTCCAATGCTTACGAATATTGCATTGGCAATTGGTGGCGTTTCGCTCGTCTTTGGTTTCATTGCCAAGTGGATTGAGTGGGCTTGGTTGAAGCTGGCTTTGGGTTTAGGCTGGGTTAACTCCAGGATTTTGCTGACCATAATTTATTTTATTTTCCTTTTCCCTATTGCACTCATCTCAAGGCTGTTCACCAAAGATCCGCTTAAACTGAAGGTAACCGACAGGGATTCATTATACGAGACCAGAGATCATACCTATACCAAAGACGATCTCGAAAACATCTGGTAGTATGTTACCCATTCTTCGACTTCTTAGGCCAAAGCAATGGGTAAAGAATCTGTTCATTTTTATCCCCACTTTTTTTGCCGGTCACCTTTTTGTTGTTTCCGAACTAACTAAACTACTAGAGGGCGCCCTGGCCTTTAGCCTCGTTGCTTCTGGTGTGTACATTTTAAATGACTTCAATGACCGGGAAGCTGATAAACTACACCCAAGAAAAAAGAACAGACCTCTTGCATCCGGGCAGATTAAACCAACTATCGCCATCGCACTAATGGGCATGGTTACTATAGGTGGGCTTTTGCTATCCTATTTCATAGACCCCGTATTCTCCTATTTATTATTGGTCTATCTTGGCCTCAACATTGGCTATTCCCTGGGGTTGAAAAACATTGCCATTCTTGACCTCTTCCTTGTCTCTTCGGGGTTTCTCATTCGCATTCACAGTGGCGGTGTTATAGTAGATGTCAGTATCTCCCATTGGTTATCCATTATGATTCTTCTACTTGCGCTTTTTCTCGTCACTGCCAAGCGAAGAGACGATTTAGTGATCAACAACGAAACCGGTGAATCCGTAAGGAAAGCTTCACGGGCGTATAATTTGGAGTTTATCAATTCTTGCCTCACATTACTCTCCGCAGTGATCATTGTGGCCTACATCATGTATACCGTTTCACCAGAAGTAACTGAACGGTTTAACAGCAATTACCTGTTTATCACTACTATCTTTGTAATTGCCGGTATCATGCGTTATCTCCAGATTACTTTTGTTGAACAAAAGAGCGGCTCACCAACATCTGTTCTATTCAAAGATCGCTTTATACTGCTAACACTTGCTGGTTGGATCATTAGTTTCTATGTATTGATTTACTCACGGTGAATCAAAATATTGCATTATATGATTTTGATGGCACCATCACCAAAACTGATACGTTGTGGTCCTTTATCCGTTTCTACCATGGAAACATTCACTTTGTGTTCGGAATTATAATTCTTGCCCCGGTCCTACTAGGCTACCTTTTAAAAATTATCCCTAACTGGAAAGCTAAGGAAATTGTACTTACTTACTTTTTTAAAGGCGAAGAGTTAACTCTCTTTAACGAGAAGGCTTCTTTATTCTCTAAAACAATCATTCCATTGCTAGTACGACCACAAGCAATGGAGTCAATTCGTGATCATAAAAACAAAAACCACCATGTTGTTGTGGTTACAGCCTCAGCTGCTAATTGGGTATACGAATGGTGTAATGAAAATCAATTAGATTGTATTGCCACCCAATTGAATGTTGTTCAAGGTAAACTAACGGGAAAAATCAGTGGCAAGAATTGCTATGGCATAGAAAAGGTTAATCGGATACATGGCTCAATTGACCTTTCACAATACACAAACATCTTTGTTTATGGTGATTCCCGTGGCGATTATGAGATGATGAAACTAGGAACCAAAACCCATTTCAAACCATTTCGGTAATCACAGCTTAACAATCCTGGTAGATATCAATCTACCGTCCCTGGCTTTTCCTGAGATGAAATAAACGCCCGGTGCAAGGTGACTAATATCCAGTAAATTATTTTCCTCAGAATTGATTTTTATCTGCAAAACCTGCTGACCAGTGTAATTTCTGATTTGAAGCTCCGTAATGCTTTTGGTTCTCAAAGAAATCATATCGTGAGCAGGATTTGGGTAAATTTCAAGCTGTGATTGATCAGGGCTTTCAATACTCGTGATTACAAATATCTGCTCACTGATGCTCACACACTCATCAACCGTAACCTCCAGGCGGTACAGTCCGGATTTTTGAATAACAATCTCTTGCTGATTCTGATGTAAAAGAACATCATTAAAGAACCATGCCAATCCTGATTCATGATTGGCAATCAATTTGTTAGGTTCTGTAAATGTAATCTCTGCCGGAGTAAAGCTTACAACGTTTACTGTAACCGGAACCCGATTACCTTCACAACCCTTTTCATTCGCAATACCCACATAGTAGGTAGTCGATGAGTTTAATTTTGGAGTTTCAAAAGCTGAATTTGTGCTGCTGTAAATAGGGTTAATATCAGAGGCGGACTCATACCAATTATAAACCGATCCATCAACCCCACCGATTACATTAAGCACTGAGGGCCCCTCATTACAAATCGTGGTCGAAGAGGATTCTGAGACCGAATAGACAGGAACTCGCTCTACAGATAAAACAGTGTTATGCATCAACGACCCGCATAAGTTTGTTGCTTCCAATGCTAAAGAATTTACACCATATTGAAGTTGGTTCTCAGGTAGTTTAATTACCATTTCACCGCCCAGCCCTGAGTATTTTACGGGATAAGGCTGATCATTAATCATCATAGAATAATTTACACCAGCTTGTGAATTTGATAACGTTATATTTACTGTTGTTGCATTACACAGTATTCCCTCGGTTGTCAAAGCAAAATCAACAAGAGGTTCTGTTTCAAGAATTCTCAATTCAAAACGATCTGACGCATAAGATTCAGGGTCATTGGAAATCGTAATCGAAACAGTTTGATTCTGATCAATTGAATAAATTTCATTCGTAAAACGATCATACAACACTGTATTAATCGGCTGAAGTATTCCTGATTTTTTTATCCCAAATTCATAAGTACCCACAGGACTAGTTATAAAATTCCCCTGTCCGTTTACAGGAAAGCGAAGATCAAGTGGAATAACATCGCCACATGCCAGCGCATCAACTGCGGATAGTGCCAGCTTTGATTGTCCTTGTGCAACAACTGAAAGTGAGAAGAAGTCATTCTGCAACTTAGGCCCATCAAAACGATCCAGCGTTTTTAACGCTCCCTCGCGTGTTCGGACATATGCCCTATCCACCTTTGCACCCTTACTAAGTGAAATTTCTATAGCATCAAACTCCCTTACCCCTTCTCGGTAAAAGGTACCCGTTTGACCCACTTTTGCTGACTCATTAATGGATAATGTGGGATCGTCTCCAATTGCCAATACCCAAAAGGCCTGTCCAGTAGCGATCAAACCCGGTTGTGGAAATCCTTCATCATCTGAATAAACAAAGTCCCCATTACCTTCACCATTATTTTTAATTGCGATCACTGCCGCTATATTAGTTGTATCCCACCCCGTCTGATTACTCCAATCAATGGTTGACGGGTACGGGTTGCCGACAAGGTTATACCCATCTGCATCCTCACTATCATTATCGGTATAAGTAATATCAAAATCGAATACACCTTGATTGATTTCACCCGATAATTCCCATGTCAGATTCGCTTCAACACGAATAAACGCAGCATATCCAACACCCGGAACTATAGGATTGGCCGATGCCAATCCACTCGTTGGATAAGGATTCCAGCCCTGTCCATTGACACCACCTGGGAGTGTTTCATCATAGTAGAATAAAGAAGGATTTCCAGACAAAATACCATCTCCTGTTGAGGGATCATCAAACGTTCCGGTAATCGGGAAGTAATCCTTCCAATCCTGAATTGTAGCATTTGTAACTGGCGATGAAAGATAGCGGTATATTCTTCCTTCACCCGACATAAACCGCTGAACGGTTACATCCCCAATTACTTCTGCTCCGAACAACAATGGTCCAATGCTTGCATTCTGTTCGGGGCCGTCCGATGTAGAAATCAGCGTAAGAAATCCATTTGACAAGAAAGCAACCGGTGTTTGAACATCCAAGGTTCCAGTAAGATTCAACCCAGAGCGCAATCTTACAGCAGCACTTGATTTATACACATTAATATCTTCAACAAAAGAACCATTTAATGAAATTCTGGTGGAATCGAATCCATCAATCGAAATCGTTTTTTGCGATAAATCAAAAACAGCTAATGGATCCCTCGTCAAATCACCCGTAATAATCAATTCCTGTGCCTCAATCGAAACATTGGCCGAAGGCTCCAACTCAATCGTTGCAAAAGATGGAGCCATACCTTGTATTTCCGTTTGAGAAGCGAAAATTACAACACTTGATTCGGATTGAAATTCTCCACCATTAAAATCCCATACGGGGCCATTCATGGTAATTACAGACACACCTCCGTTCAAAAATCCAGAATTCAATTGCACATTCCCATTAACGGTTATGTTTTGAGTTAATCCAACGGGGCCACCCTCAATAATCAAATTTCTCAAATCTTCAGAATTAGCAGGCAATTCAATTCCCGTAACAAGCGTTGATCCTGTGTACCTGACATCGTAAACATCGACAGGTGCATTGCTTAAGGCTGAACCAAAAAACTGACAATTTGCATCTCTCGTCACAACAAGCTGATCGCTTACGGTAATACCACCTTGGTTATCCAAAGAGCCACTTATTAAATTTAATTCATTCTGAACAGTAATAGCATTTCCTATTACCGCTGAACCACTTCCGTTCATTGTCAAAGAACTCAAGGTATTTCCGGAAGGATCAAATAAAAGCGTACCCAATGCTCCACTGCTGATTATTGATAGGGCGGGATTAGCACTGGCAAACAAACGACCCGTTCCGGTTGAAAATGTACCTCCTAATGCCAAGGCATTATTAAATACGAGGTTACCCTGAGTAAGAGTTACCGTACCCGTAAGGGTAACATCATTTGCAAAAGTCACGTTGCCGGAACCACCTCTGTTCAATGTAAAATTCCTGAATTGCTGAGCGCCAGGTGGAAATGGAAAAACACCAAAACTACTTGAACCATTGATGGTCAAATCAGAAGATGCACCCAAATGAATTTGCTTCCCCGGAAATACATTCACCGGGCCATTAAGCACTAATCCACCATTTGTATCAATAATAAGATCACCACCACTATCAGGAAGATTTAGACTTCCATTCACTTCAAGTTGCGGGCTTGTACCCGAAATTGTTAAACTTCCGGTTTGAAGAGTGAGGTCACCACCAACAGTCACATTACTGGTACCTGAAATAGAGACACCGTTTCCATTATTAATAATAGCATTGACATTAGCTGAAGAAGGGTGCCCATTAGCTGTTTGCGCACCTGATCCATTATAAATAATAGTAGTTCCAGAATTATAGGTCTTAGTTCCACTGAGCGCTAACTGCGTAGGAATAGCTCCAGCTATTGAAGTTGACCCTAAAGCCAATGTTCCGTTAAGTACAAAGTTTCCATTTCCATTTATTACAGATGTGCCAATATCCAATAGCGTATTGGACGAAACATCAAAATCTATACTTCCTTGAATATTTGTTCCACTAGATGAACGATTAAATTGACGTGGCCCAACACCGTTGAAGTTAACGGATGTCCGCCCGGTACCTGAACGTAAAAAGATCCCTGATGTAAGGGTAAAATTCCCATCAAGGTTTAGAGTAACATTACCTGAACCGCTACCAAAGTTTATACCTCCTGATGCAGGGCAAGTAATGTCTATATCGCCTAAAATAGTCACAACAGAACTACCATTAGTAATAAACGAAAATGGCATGGGACGAGATGAATTTATAATAAAATCTCCATCAACATTCAATGTTGTTGCACTTGAGGTTGTTAGAGTAACGACCGTATTTCCGGCTATGGTGAAATTCCCACCTACTAAAATACTCGGTGCCGGAATCTGATTAGTACTTAACAATATTGTAGCTGGATTTACATTGCTATTGCTTAAAGTGAGATTTCCCGCCACATTCTCAAGAATTCCATTAAATAGTATAGTAATAGGGGCATTTATTTCAATCTCAACACTACCAAAATTCTGATTCCATGTAGCAGAAACAGATCCTGTAGAACTCCAACCAGTCACTCTAAGTATTGATCCCTCTTCCCAGTTTGCAATCGGTAAAGCAGCCGCGGGTGAAGTATATAAATGATTATATAATGAGCCATTCAGAAAATTTGTATTTGCTGAAGTCAAACCAACAAATCCAACTCCGTTAGAAAACCTGAGCGTACCCAAAACATTCAATTGGCCATTTCCCGAGATCTCAATATCGGTTCCTGTACCTGGAATAATGGTTACAACTGCACCATTTTCGATAATTAGATTTCCTGTATTACCAATTATTGTCTGATCTAACTCAATATCCATACCATTAACCACGGTAACCTCATGTAGTATGTTAATAAGTGTCGTAGTCGATTCAGTCGGAATCACCCCGCCCACCCAGGTACTAGGACTATTCCATGGGCCATCCTGACTTGACTCAATAGTTTGTGCCTTTGTCGAAGTAAGCAATACTAAAACTAAAAATATTATAGGGACACTTTTCATATCTCAAGGTTAATTAACGCCAACTAAAAACCTCAATTCATATTAAAACATAAAGGTCAGTAACCTTCTTTATAAAAGATAATATCAATACTGGTTTTTTCAGTTGTTTTTACCAATGTCTGGCTTTCGGGCACAATAATGCGAACACTCTCCAACCCTGCTGTTCGCAAATAGTCGGAAACAGCCTTTATTCTGATGTTCGTCAAATCCGGACGGTTCTCTTCAACAACCTTTACTTCTAACGTGATATCCTTAAGCGGCAAAGCTTTGGAAGCCAGGTACCAAAGCATTTCCTGCTGAGCCGATGAGGGCGTAACCAAGTCCTTTTCAAAATCAAATCTGTAAAAGACATTCCCTCCAAAAATTTTCTCCAACTCTGTTTGAGTCATAACCCTTCGTATAGGTTTTGGCTTTTCAGTTGTAAAAACACTGCATAAAAAAATATTCAAGTTGTTGCCTACTGAACTTGTATAAATTCCTAAAGCGTTATTTTGTACTGAATAATAACCTTCAAACCCTCTCGTATTAATCTTCTCTCCCAGATTCTTGGGAGTTGTCCAGGTCTCCCACGAATCATAGAGTCGATCGCTGTAAAAAATATCTGCACCACCCAAACCAGTATGACCATTGCTGGAGAAGTACAATCGCTTTTTATCACTGGAAAGAAACGGAGAAATCTCAAACCCGGAGGTATTGATAGAGGGCCCTAAATTCTGAGGTTGATTCCAGTTACCCAGTGAATCCTTTAAGCTTACGTATAAATCCTCTTCACCATAACTAGCCTTACCCTTCATGGATATCAACATCAGATCAAAGGAAGGATGCACATAGATACTTACAAAATCATCCCGATTGATGCCAGGCACCGCGATAAATTCAGGCTTTGTCCATGTTCCAGCCACTAACTTTGAAAATGAAATTCCGCTTTTGTTGTTATAGGCATTCAACAAATAAACGGTTGTACAATCTGCGCTAATACCAATCACAGCGTTGGAACGCTTGTTGTTCCACGGCTTTCCTGCATTTACTGCAGGCGTCCAGTTTCCATTGGCATCCTTTCTCGAAATCCAGATATCGGTGCCTGCATATTTGCCCCCTATGTTCTCGCTGTGAAATGCCCTTGAAAAATATAGTGTCTGTCCGTCCGGTGAAAGCATGGGGACCAACTCTTCATCGTCAGAGTTTATGACTGTACCTAGTTGTTCAGGCTGACTGAATTGAAGCTCCTGTGCACCCGCTTCCCACGCAGCACTGAAAATAAAACAGTACAGTATCAAACGCTTCATGCCGGCCATCACCAAAAACGAGGTTTTAATTTGTATGGATTGAATAAGGTAAGCCCCAACACCAGTTCGTGGGTGTATACATCAAAATTATTTAAGCCTCCTGTGTACATATCATAGGCATAATTGATAGATACTACATTGGTCGTTAAGCCAACAAGTAACGAACCTTTTAAGTCAGGCTCAAATGCCGACCCCACATAGATGAGGTCTTTATACTTTAATCGAAGATTGGCGGCCCACCTTACATCATAACCTTCTCTATAGTTCGCGGTAATACCGGGCGAT
Source organism: uncultured Roseivirgaceae bacterium (assembly GCA_964419145.1). GTDB lineage: Bacteria > Bacteroidota > Bacteroidia > Cytophagales > Cyclobacteriaceae > UBA2336. The sequence goes on from CAYQOM010000003.1 coordinate 290,916, forward strand.
AACATCCACTCCGCATTAAGTGGAAAAAATGCTCCTACTTGCGCCCTGTACCGTGTGCCTGCATTTAAGTTGAAGAGCTGATCGCCTTCCAGCTTATGGGCAACCAGGTTATCCGATGACAATCCCAGAAAGAACTTCCTGGAGTAAAGAACCAATCCAAAATCAACCAACACTGTATTCTGATTCCCCTGCCCTGCCGCCAGCAAACTTTGATAAAACAAGTCGTTTACATCATCGCGTACCTGAAGGCCACTAAAATCAATCCGTTGATTTATATAGCCAATCCGGGTGCCAAAAGAAATACTAAGCCTGGGTGCCAATGGCAAATGATACGCGTAGTTTAAGAAGCTACCAAACGATTTATAGGGCTCTACCGTTCTGCTGGTCACGATACCGCCCAACCCATGACGCCTTCTGTATTTATTTTCTTGTTGTATCGATTCAAAGATAGTCGGGTCGGAGGTGCGCAATGCATTATTTCTTCGTCCAGAGCGGCTGCCATTGTTCAACGCGCCAAATAAACTGAAAAAGGAATTATCATTTTTTATTCCGAAGTTATTCCAGCCTTCCCTTACGCCAACATGCAAACCAAAAAAGTCATCCATACCAGTAAAGGCAGGATTAACAGCCGGCAGATTCAAATAATATTGTGTGTAGTCATCTTCTTGCGCAGCGGATGGTGTGGCGTAAAAAATAAATACAACCAGCGCCAGATATCGGTAAAGCTTAATTAAGCCCCATCTCATAAATGTTACCGTCATTGCGAACCTGCCTGTCCGGCAGGCAGACGAAGTGAAGCAATCTCGATTTTCGATACTGAACCTGGGATTGCTTCGGTCGCCCCTCCCTCGCAATGACGAACTTTCTATTTTTGATATTACGTCTGGTTGCCTCATTTCAATATCGTTACAGTGCCCTGATATTTCCGTTTTCCTCCATTCAGATAGATGGTATAAAAGTATGGGCCACCGGGTAACTCCACACCACCTTTCTTACCATCCCACTTGCAATCAACCTCCTTACAATGAAATACCAATGAATTGTTTCTGTCGAACACGCGTATCTCTATGTCAGAGTAAAAATTCAGACCTACAAAATCCCAGTAGTCGTTAACCCCATCATCATTTGGCGTGAACGCATTGACGATGCTTACTTCGGGGAATACTTCCGTGATGGAAACGATCCTGCTGACTACATTGCTGGCATCCAAACTATCGCGCACCACAAAAGCTATTCGCTTATCCGATATCGTGGCATCACCGGTAACCGGAATGCTGAATGTAATTTTTGACAACGCGGCTTCATAATTGGCGCGTGTGTCCTTTCCCGTTAACTCCAAGATGCCGGTTACAGCGTTATACGAAACCGTAATGGGGGACCCGGTTTCCGGTCTGTACGAAAGTAAATCACCATTGGTAAAGTTTTCAACAATCGAAATGGTTGCCGAAAACATATTCGCGTTATCGATATCACTTATCAATATGGAAGTCGACACCGGTATGGCGGGATCACCCAGGCTGTACAATACCGGTGGAAGCTCAATGTTGCTTAACACGGGAGGATCATTCACACTAACCACAGAAATCAACACATTGGCATTCTGCTCTGCCGAAAAAACTCCTTCAAATGCATTCCATATAAAGGAATCCGAGCCACTAAATTCTGACTTTGGCTGATAAATAAGGTTATTAATGGCACCACTTTCAACCAGTATCTCAGCGCCCACAGACACCGCAGTTCCCTTCCAGAAGAGTGTTCCTTGGGTCGGCAATGAAATTATCTTCACATACTGAATTGCACTACCGGAGAAACTTGAAAAATTATCTCCAAATGTTTCATACGTAAATGTATAGGGTACATCTTCCGGAGTTTGAATAGAAAAACTAGTCAGGGTTGGTGGAAAATTAGGCGTAACTGTTAATGTACCTTGCACATAAGTGAAATTGTAATTGTTATCACTGCCTCCCGAAACCGTAATCGGATATCCACCCTGTGGTGAAGACAGGGTAGCCGTAGTAGAAACAATTGGTTTCTCATCAATATCATTGACGTTGTCGGTATTGACAAATCCGGTATATCTGATTGTTAATTCAGGATTAGGCGTACCAAATAACTTGGTTTTATTATCCGCAGTAGCGGTTAACGTTGCCTTGGTAATGGTGAGTGTACCCGCTGCATAAACAAAGTTATAATTATTGTCCGCACCCCCGGATACCGTGATCGGATAAGCACCCACAGAAGAAGTTGTGGTTGCGGATGTACTAGTCATAGGCTTGCTGTCTAATACCGATTCAAGTTCACCGTTTACAAAGCCTGTGTAGGATAGGGTTAGCGGAGGATTATCCAAACCATAAACACGGCTGATGTTATTGGCCCGTGCGGTAAGGTTTATTTTATTGATTGTGATGGTAACTGCAGTCTCTTCAATGATATTATAATTACTGGTATTCGTTGGCACGAACCGAACAGCAAGTTTTTGGTTAGTCCCTGCATTGAGCAAAGTTCCTGAAGGTGGTGAATAGGTTAATGTTCCTGGTACCGAAGCTGTTGCATCAAGCTGCGTTGCCCCTAAAGGCGTTCCATAATTTATCGCTGACGGATTACTCCAGTTAATGACCGGGTTAGCTTTATTTACTGTAATTAAAACTGTAGTACCGATCACACTATTGAAGTTATTGGTGTTGGACGGGGTGAAATTCACTGACAATACCTGGTTAGCGCCTGCATTCAACACGGTGCCGATGGCGGGCGTATAGGTAAATGTACCTGCTGTATTTGCCGTGGCGTTCAATTGTGTAGCGCCAAGTGCGGTCCCGAAAGTAATCGGTTCCGGGGAAGGCCATGTAATTACCGGAGTTGCTTTATTCACCGTGATACTAACTGTAGTTCCAATCACAGCGTTGTAATTATTAGTATTCGTGGGCGTGAAATTGACTGACAAGTTTTGATTTGCACCGGCAGATAATATGGTTCCCGCGGCAGGTGTATAAACAAATGTTCCCGATACGTTGGCTGATGCGTTTAATTGCGCTGCACCAAGCGCGGTGCCATAGGTAATGGGCGATGGTGTGTTCCACGTAATAACTGGGTTGGCTTTATTTACGGTAATCTGTACCGTTGTGCCCGTAACAGCATTGTAATTGTTCGCATCAGTTGGTAAGAAATTAGCTGACAATACCTGGTTTGCACCTGCATCCAAAACCGTGCCTGCAGCAGGACTATACACAAAACTTCCTGGTACATTGGCCGTTGCATTAAGCTGCGTGGCAGACAGCGCTGTACCGTAGGTGATCGCTGCGGGGTTAGCCCATGTAGTGACTGGCGTAGCTTTGTTTACGGTAATCAATACCGTAATACCCGTAACTGAATTATAATTGGTTGTGTTGGCAGGAGTAAAGTTTACACTTAACACCTGATTGGCACCGGCATTTAAAATCGTACCGATGGAAGGTGTATAGGTGAAGGTTCCCGCCACACTTACGGAAGCATTCAGTTGCGTAACACTCAGGGCTGTTCCGTATGTTATAGGAGCAGGATTGTTCCAGGTAACTACCGGAGTTGCTTTTACGATGGTGAGTGTTCCATTCACATACGTATACGTATAATTATTATCTGTACCTCCGGCAAGCGTAATGGCATAGGTGCCCACCGGACTGGAAGCGATCGCTGAGGTAGATGCTGTGGGGGGGCTATCCAGAACCGCTGAAGTTTCGCCATTCCTGAAACCTGTATAAGAAATTGTAAAGACAGGATTCGCCACACCAAATTCACGACTCGCATTTACTGCCGTTGCGATAAGCGTTGCTTTTGTGATCGTTAGTGTGCCGGACACAAAACTGAAACTGTAATTATTATCTGCACCTCCACTTAATGTAATTGGATACGTGGCCGTTGGACTTGTTAATGTTGCTGTAGTGGACGCAACCGGTAACACATCAATTACTGTTTCATCTTCTGAATTTACAAAACCGGTGTAAGTAATTGAAAAAGTGGGGGTTGTTGCTCCGTAGGTTCGGCTGGCACTTACTGCGGTTGCCGTTAACACCTTTTTGGTTATGGTTAACGTACCAGAAACATAATTCAGGTTATAATTATTATCAGAACCACCGGATACGTTGATGGGATAATCTCCCACGCCACTCAACACTGTTGCAGCCGTTGACCCAACCGGAGGTGTGTCAATCACCGATGCGTTTTCACCATTCACAAAACCGGCATACACAAAAGTTAGAGATGGATTTGCCGCCCCATAAACACGCGATTGGTTATTGGCTGTGACCGTAAGCTGAGCTTTATTTATGGTTAGCACCCCCGATTGCAATATGATACTGTAATTTGTCGCGCTACCCCCTGCAAGCGTAATGGGATAGGTGCCCACGGAACTGGTAGTGGTAGCGGTGGTGCTTACGATTGGCTGTGTGATGGCACTTACATTATCGCCATTCAAAAAACCACTATACGTTATGGTAAGCGCAGGATTAGCCTGGCCATACGTTTTACTCACATCGGCAGGTCGTGCAATAAGTGGAGCCGGATTAACCGTAAGCGTTCCGTTTTGTAAAACGAAATTGTAATTAATGGATACCCCTCCGCTTAACGTAATCGGATAGCTTCCAACATTACTCAACGCATTAGCACTTGAGGTAGCCGTTGGTGGGGTAATTTCACTTTCTGTATCTCCGTTCACAAATCCCGTATAGGAGATTGTAAAAACCGGGTTCGGCAAGCCATACGACCTTGACTTATCATCTGCGCGAGCGGTTAATGTAGCCTTTGCGATGGTGAGTGTGCCGTTCACATAGCTGAAGTTATAGTTATTATCTATACCCCCGGAAGGGATGATCGGAAAAGTACTTCCTGCATTATCACCAGCAATGGCCGAACAGGTGGCTACAGGTGGGGTGTCAATCACACCAATGGTTTCACTATTGACAAACCCGGTATAGGTAATTGGAAACGTTGGGTTGGCGGCCCCATAAACACGGGTTCTGTCTGTTGCCGTTGCCGTCAGCAAGGCTTTGTTTACGGTAATTTGAACGGTACGTACTACCGTATTATAATCGATTGTGTTGGTGGGTACAAATGTTACTGAGAGGGTTTGGTTGGCTCCTGCGTTTAACAATGTTCCGATAGCAGGTGTATAGGTAAAGGTACCGGGAACACTGGCTGTGGCATTCAATTGTGTTGCACTAAGCAAAGTTCCGTATGTAATGGCGGCAGGATTTGACCAGGTGACATCTGGATTATCTTTATCATTAACGGTAATCTGAACTTGTGTGCTGGGTACTGCATTATAATTTAGAGCATCCAATGGTGTAAAGGATGCCGTGAGTGTATACGTACCAGCCGTGGCAAATGATGCCCCTATTGCCGGAGTGTATGTAAACGTTCCCGCTACATTGGCTGTGGCATTAAGCTGTGTGGAAGACAATGGTTCATTGATTTTAATCGGCAGTGGCGTTGCCCAGGTTACAACAGGCGTTGCTTTTGTCACCGTTATTAATGCTGTACGCCCAATAATGGAATTGTAGTTCAATCCATCCGTGGGTGTAAAATTCAAGGATAGTGTTTGATTAACGCCTACGTTTAATATGGTGCCGCTAGCCGGTGTATACAAAAATATTCCGGGCACACTGGCGGTGGCGTTTAGTTGAGTTGCACTGAGTGGAGTGCCGTAGACAATCGAAGAGGGATTAGGCCAGGTAATTACAGGATCGGCTTTATTTATAGTAATCGTGCGTTGGAAATTATTTACAGCATTATAGTTGGCCGCATCGGTTGGTGTAAAATTAACGGACAAGATTTGGTTGGCACCTGCATTCAGCACGGTGCCAGCAGAAGGAGTATAAACAAATACTCCGGAAACGTTGGCAGTTGCATCTAACTGTGTCGCACTCAGGGCTGTTCCATAGGTAATAGCTGCCGGGTTATTCCACGTAATCACAGGAGTTGCCTTATTCACGGTGATTAAAACAGTGGTTCCGTTTACCGGATTATAGTTATTGAGATCAGCTGGAGAAAAATTAACAGACAAAACCTGATCAGCACCTGCATTGAGTAATGTACCGGATGGAGGAGTGTAAACAAATGTTCCCGCTACATTAGCAGCAGCATTCAATTGCGTTGCACTGAGCAACGTACCATACGTAATGGCGGCTGGATTATTCCAGGTAACGGTTGGTGTTGCTTTGTTTACGGTAATAAATACGGTGGTACCATTAACCGAATTATAATTCAATGCATCTGTTGGGGTAAAATTAACAGATAGCGCCTGGTTGGCACCAGCGTTAAGTACCGTACCCATTCCGGGTGCATAAATAAACGTTCCTGCCACACTGGCTGTGGCGTTAAGTTGGGTAGCAGAAAGTGGGGTGCCGTAGGTTATAGCTGCAGGATTTGACCAGGTCACGGTCGGGGTCGCTTTATTCACAGTGATCAATGCGGTTGCCCCGATAGCATTATAGTTCGCATTATCAGTTGGCACGAAGTTCACAGATAAAACCTGATTAGCGCCTGCATTTAAGATTGTTCCGGCTGCTGGTGTATACGTAAATGTACCGGCTACATTGGCAGATGCATTTAATTGCGTTGCACTGAGCGGTGTTCCGTACGTAATGGACGAGGGTTTTGACCAAGTGATTTCCGGGTTTGCCTTATTCACGGTTATCTGAACAGTCGTTCCATTTACCGGATTATAATTGCCTGCATCAGAAGGTGAAAAATTCACCGAAAGCACTTGATTGGCTCCTGCATTGAGGATGGTTCCCAATGAAGGTGTGTAGGTAAACGTTCCGGCTACGCTGGCAGTAGCATTTAATTGCGTTGCACTTAATGCAGTTCCATACGTAATGGCTGAAGGATTATTCCACGTAACCACTGGAGTAGCTCTGGTAATGGTAAGTGTGCCACTCACATACGCAAACGTATAATTATCATCAGAACCACCAGCAATCGTGATTGGATAGGTGCCCACAGGACTTGAAAGTATCGCGGTAGTGCTGGCAACAGGTGGTGTGTTTAACACGGTAGAATTTTCACCATTCACAAAACCCGTATAGTTAATAGTAAATGTCGGGTTGGCCGTCTGATACACTTTGGTTGCATTTGCAGCAGTGGCAGTAACTGTTGCTTTGTTGATTGTCAATGTTCCTGAAACATAAGCAAACGTATAATTATCATCTGTTCCTCCTGACACCGTAATCGGGTAAGTACCTACGTTACTGGTAACTGTAGCTGCCGTAGCAGCCACAGGCGCACTATTGATAACAGATGCATTATCACCATTCACAAATCCGGAATACGCAATTGTAAATGTAGGATTCGCAGCCCCATACAACCTGCTTTGATTATCGGCTGTGACTGTCAACGTGGCTTTGTTTACGGTGAGGGTACCATTCACATAAGTGAAATTGTAATTGTTATCTATTCCACCGGATACAGTGATCGGATAGGTACCAACTGGCGAGGTGGTTGTAGCTGCACTACTCGCGGATGGAGCGTTATCCAATACTGCCGGTGTATCGCCATTTACAAATCCACTGTAGCTTATGGTAAAGGCTGGATTGGCAGCACCGTATGTCCGACTCAGATTATTTGCCGTAGCCGTTAGGGTAGCTTTCGTTACTTCAAGTACTACGTTAGTACCATTAACAACGTTGTAGTTTGTAGCATCAGTCGGTGTGAAGTTTGCAGACAACACTTGATTGGAGCCGGTGTTTAATATCGTACCTGCTGCCGGAGTATAGGTGAATGAACCTGCAACACTAGCGGTAGCATTTAGTTGAGTGGCCGATAAGGGAGTACCGTATACAATAGGTGCAGGCGTATTCCACGTAACGGTTGGTGTGGCTTTGGTTATGGTTAAGGTGCCACTCACATAGTTGAATGCATAATTATTATCATCTCCTCCGGATACGGTGATCGGATAGGTACCAACTGAACTCGAAAGTGTGGCAGTGGTACTGGCAACAGGCAGTGTGTTTAACACGGTAAAGTCTTCACCATTCGCAAAACCGGTATAATTGATTACAAATACAGGGTTAGCAGTCTGGTATACCCTGGTCGCATTTGCAGCTGTAGCGGTTATTGTAGCTTTGGTTATAGTAAGCATACCGGCATTGTAACTAAAATCATAATTAGTAGCCGTACCACCGGAAACCGTGATCGGATACGTGCCCACAGCACTGGCTTGTGTGGCAGTTGTCGAAGTAGTTGGTATTGACGTAAGCACTGCGGCTGTCTCACCATTTACAAAACCTGAATAATTGAATGTAAAGGAAGGGTTGGTGGCGCCATACACGCGAGAGGCATTCTGAGCGGCAACCGTGAGTGTGGCTTTGGAGATGGTGATAGTGCCCGCAGTATTCACGATGTCGTAATTATCATCCGTTCCACCTGTTAATGAAATTGAATAAGAACCTACCGGTGTGGTGGCGGTTACCGTTGAAGAAGCCACTGGTGGCGTATTCAGTACAGCTGGCGTTTCACCGTTTACAAAACCCGTATATGCAATTGTAAATACTGGGTTGGCCGCTCCATAGGTACGCGTTTTGTTCTCGGCTGTAGCCGAAAGTATGGCTTTGTTAATCGTGAGCGTTCCGGGCACATAATTAAAAGCGTAGTTATCATCAACACCACCCGATGCAGTGATCGGGTAGCTACCCACATTACTGGTTACTGTAGCCGTGGTAGTTGCGGTAGGTGCAGTACCTAAGACAGTCGCATTTTCGCCATTTACAAATCCGGTGTAGGTAATCGTTAATGCAGGAATGGCAGCTCCATACGCTTTGCTTTTGTTATCTCCAGTGGCGGTCAACGTGGCTTTGTTTACCGTGAGGGTGCCATTCACGTAAGTGAGATTGTAGTTATTATCTGTTCCGCCCGTAACGGTTATCGGATATGTTCCCACCGGTGAGGCGGTTGTAGCTGCAGTGCCCGCGGTAGGAGCCGTATCCAATACAGCAGGTGTATCGCCATTTACAAATCCGCTATAGCTTACTGTAAAGGCAGGGTTGGCTGCGCCATACGTACGACTCTGATTATTGGCCGTGGCTGTGAGGGTGGCTTTCGTTACCTCAAGCGTTACCGAAGTGCCATTGACCGTGTTATAGTTTAGGACATCTGTGGGGGTAAAGTTGACAGAAAGGGACTGCGATCCCGCATTCAGCACTGTGCCGGCAGCAGGTGTGTAGACAAAAGTTCCAACAACACTCGCGGTGGCATTCAATTGGGTAGCGCTCAATGCGGTACCATACGTGATCGCGGCTGGCGTGGCCCAGGTAACGGTTGGTGTAGCTTTGTTCACCGTCAGGTTAACAGTCGTGCCTGAAACAGCATTATAATTTGTTGCATCGGTCGGAACAAAATCAACACTTAAGACCTGTACACCTGCATTTAACACAGCGCCCGATGCAGGCGTGTACGTAAACGTGCCCGCCACACTCGCAGTAGCATTCAGTTGCGTGGCACTCAGTGCAGTACCATACGTGATCGCAGCCGGTGTGGCCCATGTTACGGTGGGTGTAGCCTTATTCACCGTTAGGTTAACCGTAGTGCCGGCAACAGCATTGTAATTTGTTGCATCGGTTGGAGCAAAATCAACGCTTAAAACTTGCACACCCGCATTCAGCACAGCGCCCGATGCAGGTGTGTACGTAAACGTGCCTGCCACACTCGCGGTAGCATTCAGTTGCGTGGCACTCAGTGCAGTACCATACGTGATCGCAGCCGGTGTGGCCCATGTTACGGTGGGTGTAGCCTTATTCACCGTTAGGTTAACCGTAGTGCCGGCAACAGCATTGTAATTTGTTGCATCGGTTGGAGCAAAATCAACGCTTAAAACTTGCACACCCGCATTCAGCACAGCGCCCGATGCAGGTGTGTACGTAAACGTGCCTGCCACACTCGCGGTAGCATTCAGTTGCGTGGCACTCAGTGCAGTACCATACGTGATCGCAGCCGGTGTGGCCCATGTTACGGTTGGTGTAGCTTTATTCACCGTAAGGTTTACCGTAGTACCTGCAACAACATTGTAATTTGTTGCATCGGTCGGAACAAAATCAACGCTTAAAACTTGTATACCTGCATTCAGCACTGTACCGGCAGAAGGTGTGTAGATAAAAGTTCCACCAACACTCGCGGTAGCATTTAGTTGTGTGGCACTCAATGCGGTACCATACGTGATCGCTGCTGGTGTAGCCCAGGTAACCGTTGGTGTTGCTTTGTTCACTGTCAGGTTAACAGTCGTGCCTGCAACAGCATTGTAATTCGTTGCATCGGTTGGAACGAAGTCAACACTTAAAACCTGTACACCTGCATTTAACACAGCGCCCGATGCAGGTGTGTAAGTAAGCGTGCCCGCTACACTCGCAGTAGCATTCAGCTGCGTGGCGCTTAATGCAGTTCCATACGTTATGGCTGCCGGTGTAGCCCACGTTATGGTTGGCGTAGCTTTGTTCACCGTTAGGTTAACCGTAGTGCCGGCAACAGCATTGTAATTTGTTGCATCTGTTGGAACAAAATCAACACTTAAAACCTGTACACCTGCATTTAACACAGCACCTGCAGCAGGTGTGTAGGTAAAGGTACCCGTTACACTCGCAGTAGCATTCAGTTGCGTAGCACTCAATGCGGCACCATACGTGATCGCTGCTGGCGTTGCCCAGGTAACAGTTGGTGTAGCTTTATTCACCGTAAGGTTTACCGTAGTACCTGAAACAGCATTGTAATTCGCTGCATCGGTTGGAACAAAATCAACACTTAAAACCTGTACACCCGCATTCAACACAGCACCTGAAGCAGGTGTGTACGTAAACGTGCCCGCCACACTCGCGGTAGCATTCAATTGCGTGGCGCTTAATGCAGTTCCATACGTTATGGCTGCAGGTGCATTCCATGTAATTACCGGGGTAGCTTTGTTAACCAAAAGATTTTGATCGACTGCAGGTGCAGGATTATACGTATCATCTCCAGTTTGAGAAGCCGTGATCGTGGTACTGCCTGCTCCTACTATGGTTACCGTATTGCCGCTAATCGTGGCCACCAATGGATCGCTACTTGAATAGCTTACTGGTAAACCAGAAGAAGCGGTTGCACTTAATGCAAAGCTTCCGTCACCGAAGGTTACTGAACTTAATGGATTGAATGTGATGGTCTGATCCAGCTTAACCCCAGTACCCTCCAGGTTAATTACAAAAGGATTGGTATCCGGGTCATTGGAATCTATTTCTATAGTCGCTGTTCGTACACCACTCAAAAGCGGAGAAAATGAAATGGTAAATGAAGTCGTGCCAGTCGGAATAAGCGTAGCGGGTAATCCGGGAGCAGTTAAATTAAAATCAGCAGCATGGGCACCACCTAACGATATTGTATTTACGGTAAGGTCTTCAGGCGAACCAATATTCTCAATGGTGATGGTAATGGCTGACGAAGCAGATAATAAATTAATTGCACCAAAATCCTGCGTATGACCACTGGAAACGGGTGATCCGCCAATTGAAACCTGGATATCTTGTGCGAAACTGTTTTTGGAACCATGCCCAGGCTCTGCAGCGGAGGCGGTGGCAATTGCCCATGCCAAAAACAAACCACGGATACCAAATCGAAAAACGATATGGATAATACTATTCCTCATAATTAAAGCCAACTAGAACAGACAACAGGGTAACAATTAACCAACTCTCAATTACTACCTGAATATTGTCAGAATGAAAAGGGTAACAAATATCGGCTATTTAACCGGTGTATTTTCTTTCAGAAACGTATTTTTTCACCATTTTTAGGCCCATTTTTAGCGCCCATGACCGATTTTTTCCTGTTTTTATTCTGGATCAGTTTAGGCATTCTTCTGTATACCTATTTGATATACTTCCTGGTGGTATTAATCCCTGCAAAATTCGTAGCCAGAAAAGCTCCAAAAATAAATCAAATTACCGATTGGCCAGGCGTTACCCTGGTTATTGCCGCCTATAATGAAGAGCGATTCATCGCTGAAAAGCTGCAAAACTCAATTATGCTGGATTACCCGACAGAAAAGCTATCCATTTTAGTGGTATCCGATGGATCCGTAGACAATACCATGAACATCGTTCGCGAGTTTAATCAGGTACAACATTTTCATGAACCGGAACGCAGGGGTAAGATTCATGCCGTTGACCGGATCATGAAGTTTATAAAAACACCTGTTGTCGTTTTTACAGATGCTAACACGTTGCTGAATACCGAAGCCATCAAAAATATCATGCGCCATTACCAGGATGAAAAAGTTGGCGGAGTGGCCGGAGAAAAACGCGTGATCAGCACAGAATCCGACAGTGCTTCTGGGGCTGGTGAGGGATTATATTGGAAATACGAATCGATGTTGAAAAAAGCAGATTCCGATTTACATACAGTGGTTGGCGCAGCCGGTGAATTGTTTTCTATCCGAACAAACTTGTATCAAAGTCCCCCACCCGATACCATCATTGAAGATTTTTACCTCTCCATGAAAATTGTTGCACAAGGCTACCGATTTGTTTATGAGCCCGATGCCTATGCCATGGAAGGGCCATCTGCCACAACCGAAGATGAGTGGAAGCGGAAAGTGCGCATTTCAGCAGGTGGTCTGCAGGCTATTGCACGGTTAACTAATTTATTGAATCCATTCCGCTATGGGGTTACTTCATTTCAGTACATCTCACACCGCGTGTTGCGTTGGACGCTGGCTCCCCTATCGCTTGTTGTTATTCTCATCAGTAATGTGTTTTTATTTTCGTACGCATTTTTCTTTGAACTAATGCTGTATGCACAACTTGCTTTTTATTTGTTGGCGATAATCGGACACACCTTTCGAAATAAAAAAATACCCATCAAAGGATTCTTTGTTCCGTATTACTTTACATTGATGAACCTGAGTGTTTTTTTTGGTTTGTTCAGGATACTGAAGGGGAAGCAATCCGTAGTGTGGGAAAAAGCAGAAAGAGCCTGATGGGATTGGAAGAATAGCCCTGAAAAATTTATTTTTGACCCATTAATTGAATTACCATGGGACGGATTTTTGAAAAACGAAAACACAAAATGTTTGCCCGGTTCGACAAGATGGCGAAAGCCTTCACCCGAATTGGAAAAGATATTGCCATTGCCGTAAAGCAAGGTGGGCCGTTGCCAGAAAACAATCCCAAGCTGCGCATGGCGATTCAAAATGCCAAGGGTGTGAACATGCCCAAAGATCGCGTTGAAGCGGCCATTAAAAGAGCCTCATCGAAAGAAGATAAAGATTACCAGGAAGTAACCTACGAAGGATACGGTCCGCATGGCGTACCGATTTTAGTAGAATGCGCTACAGACAACCCTACCCGTACCGTGGCCAACGTGCGACTACACTTTTCAAAAAATGGAGGCAGCATGGGCAATTCCGGCTCCGTGTCCTTCATGTTCGAACGAAAAGGCGTATTCAAATTCGATCCGGATAAACTGGATTTGGATGAATTGGAACTCGACCTGATTGATGCCGGAGCAGATGACATTGAACGCGGTGAAGAAGAAACCATCGTGTATACCAAATTCACCGAATTTGGCCATATGCAAAAGTTTCTGGAATCCAAAAACCTGGAGCCTAAGAGTTCAGAATTACACTACATCCCTGCGACAACAAAAGAACTCTCAGAAGAGCAGCAGGATGAAGTGTTGAAGTGCGTAGAAGCACTGGAAGGTGATGATGACGTGCAGAACGTGTATCATAACCTGGCCTAACCATATGTTATTCCGGCAAAAGCCGGTTATCCATCATACGATTATTGTATTGCTGAATGATGGCCTTAATTTGATTTTCCATTTCGCTAACCTGATTGGGAAGCGTTTCCTTTAAGTCCTGACTGAGTAACTTGTCTGTTTTAAAATTGAACAGGTTAACCACTTTCTCACCATCGAATACAATCAGGTAATCGTCTTTGTATAAATGGTAGGTGCTGCTGAAGTTAAAAGCAAAGGGTTCCGTCTGCTCACGAAAAATATCCCGTCCGAAAGCAACATATGGTTGATCATAATGAAGATACCCTAGTACCGAAGGCATAATGTCAATTTGTTGTGCAATTTCATCCCTTCTTTCCGTGAGGCTGCGGTCTGGTTTGAAAAAGATTACAGGAACTGAAAACATGCCCCAGGTTGTACGCGACTCATCAAATAAGATATTGGAAGAACAATGATCCGCTGTTATGACAAACAAAGTATTCTCATACCAGGATGCTTTCGACACGGTTGTAAAAAATTCTCGTAACGCATAATCGGTGTATTCAATACACTTCAAAATGGGCTCCTCTCCTCCTTTAAAAACCCCTTCAAATTCTTTTGGTACCCTAAACGGGTGATGTGAACTTACGGTAAAAAGAGATGACATAAATGGTTGTGGAAATGTGTTGAGCTGATCCGCATAATACTTCAGGAATTTATCATCCCATATGCCCCACATTCCATCAAAATGTTCTTCAGTATCAACAACATCACGCTCATATTCATCCTTACCAAAATACTGCTCAACACCGGCCATGTTCATAAAAGCCTTAAAACCCATGGAACCATTGGGGGCTCCATGAAAAAAGGACGTGTGATAACCCTTCTTCCCTAATACAGAAGCCAGGCTATTAATATCGTTATTGGAAAATGGCGTGAGTACATAGGGCACACCCAGAGATGGTATTGACGCCACCACAGAGGGCAAACCATCAATAGACTTACGACCATTTGCAAACGAATAATTAAAGGTGAGGCTGTGAGAAATCAGTGAATCCAGAAAAGGCGTATATCCCGCATAGTTTTCCCGATCGCGATTAAGCGAACCGATAAATTCACGAGAAAAACTTTCCAGGATAATGATCACCACATTTTTCGGTGTAAAGGAAATCGTATCGCTGGGCACATGCACCGGATTAAATCGGTTGATCAGTTCTTGCGGATCTTGTATATAGTTGATTTTTTGTATCCGGGTTTTTCCCAAGGTTCTAAAAATCGCGAAAGGCGTATTCAGCACAATACTTACCTCTTGAGGCTTCTGCACATATTCACCGGCATTGCTTAACGTTATCGGCCGTGTACTATGCGCAAACCCACCACGGGCCCCACCAATAAAAAGATAAATAACGATTGGCAAAGCCAGTGCACCAAATCCAACATGCACCCAGTTGTTTTTAATCATGGGGCCTTCCACCGAAACACGGTTGTACAACCAAACCAGCAACCATATCAACAACAGCCAGAACAGAACACCATACCAATAGTCAATCAGAAACCGACCAAATAGGCCAGCCAGATTGGTCTCATTTTCAAACTGACCAAAAATGTCGGCCGTGGTTCTTCGCAAGGTAAAACGGTAATAGATGGTGTCTGAAACGTTCATGGCCAAAGCTGCACCATTCATGATCAGAAACACATATTTCACCACTCGTTGATACATGCGATGAAACCGGAGTTGAACAGGAAAGATCATCAACACAATAACCAATGCATTCAGGTAGAGCACTGCAGTAAGATCGAAGCGCAGTCCACCTAGTAAAATCCGAGTAAGCCCAGGTAATGTGACTTCAGGAAAATAGGAAGCATTAAAGACAAAAAAAGCAATGCGACAAACCGTAAACAAGGCCAAAGCAATCAAGAGCCTGAACAACAGCACAACATAGATGTTGCCTTTCCAATGCAAATCGGTAAACCAATCTTTTACAATGTATTTTGTCACGGTGCGAAGTAATAGAAAATCAATGAATTTGAAATATCCTTCCACCAGACAGAAGGGCATTCGCCCAAGAATGTTGAGATTAATTATTATTTTGCCTTGAATATTGCCGTACCAAATGACCCGAACCTCCCCGATACTATTACTCACCTTTGTGTTCGTGGTGACTTGCAGCAAACCCGCTGAAAGTCAGGAGGTTCATTCGCTAGGTTTGTTTTCAGGATTCACAATACCTTATACATGGGATGAAGGCTTCAACAAAGACCCACGCTATCGTTTAAAATACAATGTAAAATTCGCCCCCATTGGCATTCACTACGGAGTGGACAGGCCGGGCTTTGGCTTTACATTTGATCCCAGCATTTTTAAAGCAGGGCAACACTTCAACGTGATCAACATTGCCGGTGGCGATGTAGGGGAACGAAACATCAACCTCACCTATTTTCACGTGCCAGTTGGTTTTAAACTGCACCTGATTGATATGTCCTTCTTCAAGGTAAGCTTTGTTGCCTCTGCCAGTGCGGCTTACCTGATTGGTGGAGAAGAAACCATTTCCCATACCGATAGTAAACTGCATTTCTCGCCTGCGGTAATTCCAAATTTACCAGCAGAATATATTGTGGAATATGATGGTGTTATCGTACCCAATTTGCGTAACCAGGTTCTGCTGGAAAAAAAAGATTTCAACAGTCTTCAGTTTTATGGCGCCATTGGTTTTATGTCGGATTGGGATATTGGTGAAAACTACCGTGTATCTTTTGACCTACGCGGATACTATGGGATATTTGATACCCGGAAGCAAGATTATATTAACCGGATAAACAACAACACAGCCATTTACGATTTGCCCGGTCAGCGCAGGGAAATGTTTGCTTACCTCACGATAGGTTTTTCACGAATTGTGGAAATCGACATCCGCGAAAAGCGAAAGAAAAATCAGAAGAACACCGGCTCACAAACCGGACCCGTTCAGTCGAAATACCAACACCTTCACGGTGGCAAGGCTAAGAAAAAACACAGTCCGCCAAAAAAGAAAAACTGATGCCACAAAAAAACGTGATCATTACCGGAGCAACCGGCAACCTGGGCAAGGTAGTTACACAAAAATTTCTTCAGGCAGGTTATACAGTTATTGCAACCACATCTCCCCGATCAGCCAAAAGCGCACAAGCAGAAAATCTTTCGTATTACCAGGTTGACCTTAGCGATGAAAGTGAATCAAAATCATTTGTAGAAAGAGTAATCACCACGCATGGACCAATTCATGCAACCTTACTTTTGGCCGGAGGGTTTACACCGGGAAAGTTGGAGAAAACTTCCGGTGACGATGTGAACAGGATGTTCGCCCTCAATTTCAAAACTGCCTTTCATGTTGCTCAACCTGTATGGGCACACATGAAGGAGCAGCAAGCAGGGCGCATTGTCCTTATCGGGGCAAAACCTGTATTGCATGCCAGCGAAGCCAAAAACTCCGTTGCCTATGCGCTCTCGAAATCATTAATCTTCAAGCTTGCAGAAATTTTAAATGCGGATGGGAAAGACCACAACCTCACTGCAAATGTAATTGTTCCCAGCACCATTGATACCCCGGATAACCGAAAGGCCATGCCCAAAGCAGACTTCAGTTTGTGGCAATCGTCTGAAAGCCTTACAGAAATCATGTTGCGCATTTGCTCGGATGCAGTTTACGCATCGGAAAACCAGGTGATAAAAACGTATACCTGAATGAGTGACTATTAGCTTATTCCATTCGGAATAATTATGCGAAAGGTTGTACCTACTCCCAACTGCGATTCAACTTCAATTGTTCCGTGAAGTTTTTCAACTGCAGCTTTAACAATGTAAAGACCCAGGCCTGACCCTTTACTATCAGCTGACGCACGAAAAAACATCTTAAAAATTTTATCGAGGTAGTGATCAGCAATTCCGATTCCATTATCGGTAAATTCAAGATGCGCCTCGCGCTCATTGACTTCAATTGTTATCCGCACAAAAGAATCTGCTTTCCATGGATCACGGTAACGCACCGCATTCGAGAGCAAATTATTCATAATGATCTGTATCCGGTTTCTGTCGGAATAGAACGGAGAAGTTACCGTAATCTCTTTTACTGCCTTCACCAGATTGGCATCGTCCATATAACGCAACGAGCTAAGCGATTCTTCCAGCAAGGCTTCAAAATCGATTGGCGCAGGTAATAACTCCAT
>CAYQOM010000003.1:308832-438991 GCA_964419145.1 uncultured Roseivirgaceae bacterium
CTCCATCCGGGAGTTTCGCGAATAGTGAATAATATCGGTTATAAAATTATCAAGTTTCAGAATGCTACGATCCACCAGATTCAGGTAATTAACCGTTGGCTCCGATTGATTTTCAAGTCTGATTAAATTGATAAGCCCTTTAATCGACATTAAAGGGGCCCTTAAATCGTGTGAGGCGCTGTAAACAAAGCGATCCAACTCAGCATTAATCCTTGAAAGCTCCTCATTTTGTGCTTTCAACTTGTCTTCAGCTTGCTTGAACGCAGTAATATCCCGCGAGTAAACGGTTAAACCGGAAACTACACTATCCTCAACAATCGGATAAGTTTTGATTTCAAACACGCGCCACTCTCCATCGATCTGGTATGTGTCCACATACCGGCCGGGTCGCCCGCGCAAGCCCTGCATGTATCGGTCTGTCCACGTTTTCCGAAGCTCAAGATTTCCTTCAGGAAGTAGTTCGATTATATTTTTTCCTTTTTCTAACCGAACACCATATGCCTTTTTGTATTGCTTATAAAATTCTTTATTGAAATCGATAAGTTCAAATTGTGTATTGATCAACCAAATGCTGTTGTCGACCGTGTTGATGATGGACCGAAGGTTGGCTTCGTTTTCCAATAGCCTTCGCTGATATGCCTTGCGAACCGTGATGTCGCGGCTAAACACGGAGATATAAACCTGATCGTGCAACGGAATAGCCTTGTAGTACACCTCCCAATGAAAGGTACGCCCATCAAGCTCAAATGTATCCTCCACACGAAAGGGGGTGCTTGTTTTTGCCAGTTCACAACGCGATCGCCATTCATCGGCAAGTGCAGAATTGACGGTGGCCATGGCATCAATGATGTTGCAACCCGGTTTTAAATCGAGTCCATAGTTTTCCAGGAATATCCAATAAAATCCATTGTTGATGGATACCACCTCAAATTGATCATTGACGATAAGGATGTTGGCATCAGCATCCTCAATTATACTATTGAACATCTCCTGCAGGATGTTCGGCTCCAACTGCTCAATCATGCTTAAATGGAAATCAACCTGTGGCTATTACGAAATGCACTTGGCTTAGTACGGGGTTTCCCGTAAAAAGTTTAGGAACCGTCAGCGAAATGACAATTTTTAAGGAAGCGCTTTGGTGCGGGTAGGCAGGAAACAAAAAATGCAACCACCTAATTTATAAGCAGTTGCATTTTATTTCGTAGTCCGTACGGGAATCGAACCCGTGTTACCAGAATGAAAATCTGGTGTCCTAACCCCTAGACGAACGGACCGTCTTCAAAAAAGTGTCGCAAAGATAGCCCTGTGGTTTTTATTTACAAATTCGGATTAAAAAAAATCCGCTTTTTCAATTCTATTCCGGCAAATTTCGAAGCATAAAATCGCGAATGTTTCCTCCCATTATCTGATTGATCTCAATTTGATTGAACCCCTGCTTTTGCAACGCAGTAACCAGCAACGGTAAACCGGTAACATCAAAATGGGCCTTAATAGCGCCATCAAAGTCAGAACCCAAGGCAACCTTGTCTACTCCAATTTTGTCGGCCACGTATTTGATGCTTCGGGCAGTGGCGGCCGCATCTGTTCCGCACACAGCTGTTTCCCACAGTCCGATGCCCACCAACCCGTTTCGTTTCCCGATTTCCGCCAAGTGCTTATCGGAAAGATTTCGCTGGTTGTCGCAAGCCCCTCTTACTCCGGTGTGGGAAACAATTATTGGTTTTGTGGTGATGGAAAAGACATCGTCCATCACGCGCGTGGAAGCATGCGCCAGATCAACGATCATATTCATCTCGTCCATTGCCTTTATGAGCTTCTTTCCATCTTCAGTAAGACCTTCTTTTGTGATGCCGTGTGCAGAGCCACCCCATTCATTATCAAAAAAATGGGTAAGGCCGATATAGCGAACCCCTGCATCATAAAATACCTTAAGATTTTCAATATCGCCCTCCAGGCAATGAGCACCTTCCAATCCAAGCATTCCTGCAGTGAGTCTATTGTTGGATTTTCTGGCTTCAATGAATTCACTTAATTCAGTTCTATTGGTTACAATCCGAAAGGCACCATCAGATTCTTCCGCAAATTCATGTAGCTGATTGCATTGATGCAGCGCACGTGATTTTAAACTGAACCAGGTTGATGGCGGACGCATCTGCGCAAAGGAAAGCAAGGCGATCTGATCGGTTTTATCATCGTTGCGATTGATGTTCATTCCTTTCGGTGTTTTGCTTACAATGGTGAACACCTGTAGCGCCATATTGGCCTGTTGCATGCGAGGCAAGTCAACATGACCATGCTTATGAAGGCCGAAGAAGTTTCTATTCCATAACAACATGTCGCAATGCAAGTCGGCCACAAAGGGAACCGCCTCATAGGAAGGAACCGGAGTCAGACTGGCCTTTGCCACTACCAAATTCATTTTTTTATCGAAGTAGTTCGCGACAAAACCGAAAAAGATAACAGCGGCAATAATTACCAGACTTAACAAGCCAATCAGAAGTTTTTTCATGCAGTTACATCGTTTGCGAAAGGTAAGTTTTCCGGCTCGATTCGAAAACCGGAATTTATCGGGGCAAAAATTGGTTTTGAATCCTCAACCCGTAATTTTGTCGGCTTCTAAAACGAACTTTTAACCTTTCAATACCATGACAAAAGTTGGAATAAACGGATTCGGAAGAATCGGTCGTATGGCCTTCCGGGCAGCCATCAATCGCCCCGACATTGAGATTGTAGGAATTAATGACCTGCTGGAACCCAGCTACATGGCTTATATGCTCAAGTATGACTCCACACACGGCCGCTTTGATGGTACCGTGGAGGTACAAGATGGAAGCCTGGTGGTTAATGGAAAGAAAATCCGCATTACTGCAGAAAAGGATCCAGCCAACCTGAAGTGGTCGGAAGTAGGCGCTGAAATTGTTGTGGAATCAACCGGCTTATTCCTAACCCAGGCTGATGGTCAAAAACACATTCAGGCGGGCGCTAAAAAAGTGGTTCTTTCTGCACCTGCAAAAGATGACACACCCACTTTTGTGATGGGTGTAAATCACAAGAAACTTACCGCACAACACACAATCGTGTCAAACGCTTCGTGTACCACAAACTGTATCGCTCCGGTAGCAAAAGTATTGAACGATCAATTTGGCATCGTTGAAGGTTTGATGAGCACTGTACATGCTGTTACTGCCACGCAAAAAACTGTTGATGGTCCTTCCGCCAAAGATTGGCGCGGTGGCCGCGGGGCTTACCAAAACATTATCCCCTCCTCTACCGGTGCAGCCAAAGCGGTGGCTTTGGTAATTCCTGAGTTGAAGGGAAAGCTAACCGGTATGTCGTTCCGTGTTCCGGTGGCAAACGTATCGGTGGTTGACTTTACCGTGCGTCTGGAGAAAGCTGCTTCCTACGAAGACATTAAGAATGCCATGAAAGAAGCTGCTGCTGGCGAGCTGAAAGGCATTTTAGGATACACCGAGGATGATGTGGTGTCGCAAGACTTCATTGGCGATGCACGCACCTCCATCTTTGATGCGAAAGCTGGTATTGCCCTGAACGATCACTTTGTAAAAGTGGTAACCTGGTACGATAACGAATGGGGCTACTCCAACAAGTTGATCGACCTGGTACAGGAAGTTGCCAAACTGAAATAAATCTGCTGGAATCAGAAACATGAAAGGCCTTGTAACAGAGGCCTTTTTCTTTTCCCTTTCGGGGACTAAACGCCCCTTTCATACATTTTACCTGAAAATGGTTTAATTTCATATCATGGCGGATTTTTACCAGCTTCTTGGATTAGATCGCACGGCTGATTCTACCCAAATCCGGGCAGCCTATAAGAAACTGGCCTTTACCTATCATCCCGATTTACACCCTGGTGATCCGCAAGCCGAAGAAATGTTTAAGGCTATCAATGAGGCTTACCATACGCTTTCTGATCCCTTAAAAAAATCGCGTTACGATGCACGTTTAAATTCCTTTCATTCTTATGCCGATACCACCGACAACTACTGGCGCGAAGTGCAGCGGCAGCGGTACGCACGGTGGAAGGCAACGCAAACCGCAAGCCGATACACATTCGATAAGGAATACTTTCGGGTTCAGGGCCTGGCATTTCTCACTTTTCTGGTAATTGCAGGATTTTGTTTCGGCATTATTCACACCATCAACTATTTCCACGAGAAAAAACAGGCTGAACTGGATCAACAAAACAGTCTTAAGATTGTAGAAGTGTTTTCTTTATTTAATAGCGGCAAAGCTGACCAGGCTTTTTCGTTGATTAATAAATTGCGCGAAGAACAACCTGTCGAGTATCGCTTTTATGCTGCACGCGACAGCCTGTTGAATTTTATTCGCTTACGCGCAGATGAAGAATTCCGTATCGACAACTATTCGGCCTCTCTACACTACTTGAGAATATTGGAGAAACAGGAAATGCCTGTACGCATGGAAACGCTTCGCAAGCGCGCCATTTGTGAATATCGTGTTGGTGATTTCTCGCAAGCACTGCAAGCATTGAAACATATTTACGGACAGCAACCCTGGAATCTGGAGATACTTTTTGAAATTGCTACCATCAACCAGGAAAACC
The DNA here is from genome assembly GCA_964419145.1 of uncultured Roseivirgaceae bacterium. Classification (GTDB taxonomy): domain Bacteria; phylum Bacteroidota; class Bacteroidia; order Cytophagales; family Cyclobacteriaceae; genus UBA2336. The sequence continues at coordinate 313,418 of CAYQOM010000003.1, forward strand.
TGAAGGACGATCAGGAGGCACTGAAGTATTTTACTTTGGGTAAAGACCTGTTCAAGAAAAATCAAACCAGTATTTACGGCCGTGCATTCGAACTGGTGATGGATCCGAAAGATGCACCCGAAATTTATTACCACCTTTTCATTGGAAGAGCAAAAGCGAATTTAAACCTGAACAATTTTGCCGAAGCGGAAACGGATTGCAACTGGGCTACGTTTTTGCGTCCCCTGCAGGGTGAAGGCTTTAAACTGCGCGTGCTCGCGAAAGTCAATCAGCAAAACTACCGGGGTGTATGTGCCGATCTGGCGAAAGCCATTGAATTAGGAGCGACCGATACCTCAGAACTTAAAAAGAAATACTGCTCAAACTAACCGCTGAACACTATGAGAACACAGGCAAACCTTACCACCGAGCAGCTTGAATCTGTGAAGCGAAGCTACTTCAACGTGTTGGGTCTATTTCTGCAGCACGAACAGGTTGAAAGTCGCTTTTTACGTTGCCTGATCAAGTGGGGAATACAGCTTCAACTAAGCACCTCTGATCTGACCAACATTAACCTTGACCTCGACAAACTGGCCTTCCAGGAGCCTCGTGAAAAAATTGAATCGCTTTACCACCTCGTATACATGATCCAATTGGATAATGTAGTGGAAGACGTTGAACTGGAAGTGGCCACCTTATATGCCGAGCGATTGGGTTATGTACCGGAAGTCGTGGCTGAACTGTTCAAATCCATTGCCACCGTTCCATTCGACCAGGAAAACCCCCGTGATCTCAAGAAGGAAATTGAGGATTTTATGAAAATTCAGAAAAGCTTTGAGTAGCCGCATGTAAGTATTGCCGTGTATTTAAATCAATAACCAGGCATTACGCATGGCCAACTTTCACTAAAAACCGGGATAAAGCTAAACCGGCCAAAAAACCTCAAAATTCACGCTGTTTTGCTGACTTTTATCAGAAAAAGGGTCTCTGGGGCATTCATTCTTTCAATAAAACGGGTGTATGGTTTTACCGGTTCTTAACATCAGCCCTGACCCGCTATAGGCCATCTTTGTACCATAGTCCTAATGTAAATGCGGCCATGATGAAAGAGATGGATTTTAAGGATATCGCGAACGTAAAAATTTCTTCGCGCATCAAGCAGGTTGTCGTGCTGGTGTTAATCATATTGATAGGCATACTCATTTCAAATGCAGTTCAAGCCCAACAACCCAGGCATAAGGTGTATAAGGACAAGGCTGTGTGTAATATTTTACATAAAAAGCGCAATAAAACGGAGAACCGGAAGGTGATTGTGGCCGCTCAAAAGAAGAAATACAAGCCAATGGCTGAAATGGAAGCACCGGTTTCTGCGCGCTCAAATTCACGGAACGAGCGCGTAAACAAGGGGTTAAATCGCTGATAGTCCGGATAGCCGGTTAGTTCTGCGGCTAACCCAAAAACCAAAAGCCCGCAATCTGGACGCAAAGCTATACAGATGTATGATTTCGAATGAAGCGTACCCGGTGTAAACACTCAAATTCCCGACATTTATATCGTAACCCAAAGCAAAGTGTTATGACAACGGTAAAAGAAATTGGAGTAGAATCAAGAATACTTCATCGCATCAGAAGGGTTTTTTTCCTGATCACAGCAATTACGGTTAGTGTACTATATGCGATTATGATAAATCCTTAACCCTTAATTCCAACCCCACAAAACGTTACAGAAAAGTCCGGGTAAAACTACCCGGACTTTTTTGTTTTTACGCTGATCCATAGCTTTAGGGCTATGAACTTTGATCAGGATATATTTCTGAACAACCTGGCACAAACCACGGATAATCCGTACCTGATTTCCATTGAGAAAGCAGAAGGCGTTTACCTGTATGCACCAGATGGCAAACGGTATATGGATATGATATCGGGTATCGGAGTAAGCAACATCGGGCACCGTCATCCAAAAGTAGTCGAAGCTATTAAGCAACAACTTGATAAGCATCTTCATGTGATGGTGTACGGTGAGTTTATCCAGCATACGCCCAATGCCCTAGCGCAAAAGCTCGTTAGTTTACTACCCCCTACTCTGAATTGCTGCTATTTCGTTAATTCTGGCACCGAAGCCAACGAAGGAGCACTAAAACTCGCCAAACGCTATACCGGAAGAACGGAAATTATTTCTTTCAAAAAATCCTATCACGGAAGCACACATGGTTCGCTAAGTGTTTCCGGAAATGAGATAAAGAAACGTGCGTTTCGTCCGCTGCTTCCGGATGTGCGATTTATAACGTTCAATCATGCAGATGAACTAAACACGATTACCGCAAAAACGGCCTGTGTAATAGTCGAAACCATTCAGGGTGATGCCGGTGTTCGCATTCCCGATAAACATTATTTAGAGGCATTGCGTAAGCGGTGCGATGAAACCGGCACGCTTTTAATTCTGGATGAAATTCAATGCGGTATGGGGCGCACCGGAACACTCTTTGCCTTTGAACAGTACGGTATCGTGCCGGATATCCTCACCATTGGAAAAGCTTTCGGAGGCGGCTTGCCTATAGGTGCATTTATATCAGATAAAAGAATCATGGAGTGTCTAACACAGGATCCTCCGCTGGGACACATTACTACATTTGGCGGTAACCCGGTATGCTGCGCATCGGCTTTAGCTACGCTAGAGGTATTGGAGGAAGAAAATCTACTGGCTGATATTGAAGCAAAAGGAAAATTAATAGAGCAGCTACTCCAGCATCCCGCAATAAAAGAAATCAGGCGCATCGGACTCATGTTCGCTATCGATTTTGAATCGGCTGAGTTAGTCAATCAAATTGTTGAGGAAGCCAAAAAGCTGGGTGTTATCTGCTATTGGTTTCTGTCACATCCTTACAGTTTTCGCATTGCCCCACCCCTAACGATTACGGAACAAGAAATCCGAGAGGCGTGCCAACTTATTTTACAAGCAATCACCAACGTTACGCATGGAAAGAACATTTAATCGGTTGGATTATACATATAAGCTGATGGTTGTATCAGCGCTTTGTGTTGTAGCCGCAATACTTGCACATGACATCATCGTGCCTTTGCTGATCTCTGCATTTCTCTCCATTATTCTCTTGCCCCTAGTCAACCGACTGGAGAAAAAAATGTCGCTTACGATTGCTGTAACGCTTGTGCTGATTGTAACCTTTGTTCTGTTTGCCGGAACGCTGTGGTTGATTGGCTCGCAGTTAGCCAGCCTGGTGAAAGATTTACCCGACCTGGAATCTCGATTTCTTTCCTTCATTCAAAACATCAGCAGTGGGCTGGATCAACAATTTGGTTTCGGTATACAGGAACAAACGGATTTTTTAAAAAACGGACTTTCATCAGCCAGTCAATACCTTACCAATGTTTTGGTTTCAACAACCAGTACGCTTGCGCTATTAGTTCAAATTCCAATCTATATTTTCCTCTTCCTTATCTACAAGGATAAGTTCAGCGATTTCTTCCAGGCTGTTCTACCAAAAAATCAGGCAGCCGATTGGAAAAAGGATATTGCGGGGGTAATGCAAGGCTACACAAGTGGGCTATTGCTGGTAACGCTGATTATTGCTGCATTAAATACCATTGGCCTGCTGGCGCTCGGCATCAAACACGCGATTTTCTTTGGTGTACTATCGGGCATCTTAACCATTATTCCCTACATCGGAATTTTCATTGGCGCATTACTCCCCACATTGATGGCTTTACTTACTAAAGACAGCATCTGGTATGCTGTTGGCGTTGTCATTATATTTTCTGTGGTTCAATTTCTGGAGGGCAATTTTATTACGCCACGCATTACCGGTTCAAAAGTTCGCATCAATGCATTGGCAGCCATTCTGGCTCTATTGATTGGCGGCAAAATTTTAGGCATCACCGGAATGATTCTTGCCATCCCCATGGTGGGCATCCTGAAAGGCATACTGCAATACAGTCAGCACATGAAGCCCTTTGTAATTTTATTGGAGGATGATTCAGAAACAGCTAAGCCTAAAAAGCAATCAAAGAAAAGTGAAAAGGCATCATAACTTCTCGATGATGAGATTATGGTTGGTGTAAATGCAGATGTCTGCTGCAATCGTTAAGCTTTCGCGAACAATTTCTTCAGCGCTTAATTGAGGCGCATGCTTTTTTAACGCCAAGGCAGCGGCTTGCGCATACATGGCACCAGAGCCGATGGCAGCCACTTCATTTTCGGGTTCCAGCACATCTCCGGTTCCGGAGATAATCAGCACCTCATCTTTATTGACGGCAATCATCATGGCCTCAAGCCTGCGCAGGTAGCGATCCATCCGCCAGTCTTTTGCCAACTCAATGGCTGCGCGCTTCAGGTTTCCGCCATAGGCATTTAGCTTTTCATCAAAGCGGTCGAGCAAGGTAAATGCATCAGCCGTTGAACCGGCAAAACCGGTTACTACTTTTCCATCATGCAGTTTGCGTATTTTCTTTACGTTGCCTTTGGCCACATAGTTGTTCATGGTGGCCTGACCATCAGCACCAATGGAAACCTGGCCATTGTGTTTAACGGCAATAACAGTTGTAGAACGAATTTTTGTCATGTGTAATTTTTTAAGCCAGCAACTTTGTGCCGTCATAGATTTCGTGAATCGGAATGGATAAATTCAAAGCAGGTATTTCGAGGTGCACATCAGCCGAATCGTACTCTTCCAACTCCCAGTGCTTGGTTGCATTAAGTCTGAATACTTCTACAGAAATGGATTCTGCATCCACCAAAATATATTCCCTTAACGAAGGGATATCGCGATACAATTTAAATTTCTCCCCGCGATCATAGTTTTTGGTTGAAGGTGAAAGAATTTCAATAATAACAACCGGTTGAAGCGCATTGTCATCAAAAGTCGTTTCCATTTCTCCGCAATACACGGCAATATCCGGATAAGTAAATAAGGTATTCTGTGGAATATGAAGACGCATGTCACCACCAAGGGGCCTGCATGGCTTCCCTTTGAGTCGATTTCCAAGCGCAATAATAAGATTTGAAGATATTATATTATGTCTCCTGCCCGCACCCGACATGGCAAACACTTCCTCCTTATAATACTCGTGTTTTTCGGTTGCTTCACGTTCAAAGGCAAGATATTCTTCCACGCTCAGATGAACGTTCTTGTATTCAGCAATTGGTTCACGAACATCCATCATGGTGACGTGAGGTTAGATCAATATCCGTACGGGATCTTCCAGAAGTCCTTTCAAGGTTTTCAGGAAAGCTGAGCCAACGGCTCCATCTACCGCACGGTGGTCGCACGACAAGGTTACCTTCATCACATTACCCGGAACCAACTGACCGTTTTTAACAACAGCGGTTTCTTTAATTCCGCCAACAGCCAGGATACAAGCATCTGGCGGATTGATGATGGCCGTAAATTCTTCTATACCGAACATACCCAGGTTGGAAATGGTAAATGTGCTTCCCTCCCAGTCACTGGGTTGCAACTTTTTATCGTGTGCCCGTTGCGCTAAATCTTTCACCTCAGCCGCAATATGCGAGAGTGATTTATTATCCGCAAAGCGAACCACCGGAACAACAAGACCATCCTTAACAGCAACAGCCACACCAATGTGGATGTGATGATTCTTACGCATCTTATCACCCAACCACGATACATTTACATCAGGATGCTGACGTAACGCTGCCGCAACTGCCTTGATCACAATATCATTGAACGATACTTTAACCGGACTCAGTTCATTGATACTCTTGCGCGCTTCAATGGCCTTATCCATGTTAATCTCCATGGTGAGATAAAAATGAGGCGCACTGAACTTGCTTTCAGAAAGTCTGCGGGCAATGGTTTTACGCATTTGCGATACCGTCACCTCCTCAAAACTTTCCTGTCCGACAACATTCGGCAACACCACCGGAGAAGCTCCGGCTTTTGCGGATGATGCAGCTGCACCGGGTTGATGGCTCTCTACATCACGCTTGGTTATCCTTCCCTGATCGCCTGTACCCTGAACATTGCGCAGATCAAGTCCTTTTTCTTTGGCCAGCTTCTTCGCTAATGGAGAGGCTTTTATTCTTCCGTTACCGGATTGTTGTGTTTGCGGTACGGATACAGGTGCAGAACTTTTTGCTTGTGTAGTTTCGCTTTTCTGCTCTGAAGTAGATTCGCTTTTAGCGTTGCCAGACTGATTCTTATGCGCTTTCAGAAGGGTTTCCCAGTCAGCACCCTTTTCACCGATTATGGCCAACACGCCATTGATCTCAACCGATTTACCGGCATCCGCGCCAATGTAAAGCAACGTACCGGTGTTATACGATTCATATTCCATGGTGGCCTTATCGGTTTCAATCTCCGCCAATAGCTCACCGGATTTTACTGCATCGCCTACTTTTTTGTGCCATGCCGCAATAACCCCTTCAGTCATGGTATCACTCATTTTTGGCATTAATACAACTTCAGCCTTAATGCCAGAAGTGTCAATTGCCTTGGCTGATGTTTCAGCTTCCTTTTTGGGTTCTTCTGCTTTACTTCCGCCATCTCCGGCTGCCTGACCCGCACCCTGTAGCAAAGCTTTGTAATCTTCTCCCTTCTTACCAACTATAGCCAGTACATCGTTCACTTTCACCGCTTCGCCCTCTTTGGCCCCAACGTACAGGATCGTACCGTCATTGAATGACTCATAATCCATGGTGGCCTTATCGGTTTCAATCTCGGCCATCAACTCTCCAGACTTTACCGTATCGCCCACTTTCTTATGCCATTTGGAGATGACACCTTCCGTCATCGTATCGCTCATTTTCGGCATTCGTACAATTTCCGCCATGGTATGGTTATCAATTAAGGTTCAAAAATGCTGTTAAGAGGCCAAAAATAGGGCTAAAACAGCCGATATTCAAATGCTAAAAACCTTAAAAGTTGATGGTTCCCAGCAGGAATTCGAACCGGGTGGCTGATGGCTGGATGCCATAGGAATACCGGAAACCAATGTTGAATTGATCCAACAACCGCATCACATTCAGGTCGACACGCACCTCCCCACCTACGGAAAGGTAGACTTGCGAAACCGGATTGCCTCTTGAAGTCGAACTTCCAAACCCATAATCAACAAATGCATTGGCGCGAATCCGTTGAAAGTTTACGAGGGGACCGATGGAGATATCGGGATACCAAACCGGAAAGGTGTAGTTACCCGACATGGAGTAAAAATCTTCAAAACGTGAGATTGCTAAGCCTCTGGGAAGCGGAATCTGATTTCTGAAAATATAAGATCCGTTGTCCTCATATGGGTTATTGTTATTTGTTCTCGATAACAATTCAATTTTTGTTTTCTGATAACCCCAATATCCCCAGAAGGAGTGATGCTTGAACAACCCTGGAAAATATAACGTGGTATAAAATGAAAATTGATTTCCTCTGTAGTCGCCACCATATGGCGTACCGTAGCCATGCAACACAAATGACTGCCCCCATTTACTGTAAATATCTCTTCGGCTTTGTTTGAGCAAGCGATAAGCCGACATATGAAAATGATTATACACTAATGAGCCATTTCCTGAGGTACTTCTGATCCAGTAAACAGGAATTTCAGGAGTTACAATCCTACCAGTTCCCGTTATCGAATTCGTAAAATCTACAACTTGTGTATACCCGATAGAATTACCAATTGTGAAATTTCCTTGATATCGGGAATTTGTGGTTATGAGAGGTAATCTCAGTCCAGCTTCCAGATTTTTCTCTTGCCAATTCAACGTCAGGTTTTCTGTAACCACTATTGTATCACTCGCGACAATATCGGCATAGGTAAGGTTTCCCTCATTTAGTTCGCGCCTACCAAACGTAACGTCCACATCAATAATCGGAAACCAATTTTGATAGCTCATCCCTACTCGCCATAAACCAGTACGCTCGTTTATATCAAATACATACCCGGCTTTAAGTGTTGTTGTGCTCAAAATATCTTGTGACGAAATGCCAATATCAGCCTGTGTTAAGCCGGTATTGAAATACGCACCCCAACTATACGGATTAAAAATACCCGACAGTTTGGAATACTTCTTAGTCGTGTATGGTTGTTGTGGAATGCTGTCGAATAAATTAGGTCTGCCCTCTTGTTCGGTCATCACCTGAAAAAATGATTTCGGATCTTTTTTCACAATAATTTGCCGCCATACTGTTGGATCAACCGACATTTTTACCACATCAAACCCATCGCGGGTTTGTTCATTGTAATAAAGGGTTTCACCATCGGCACTTAAGGCTGGATTATAGGCACCGTATTTACTGGAGGTAACTTGAAACCGTTCACCGGTACTCATCACCAGTACATAAATGTTATCGATGCCACTAACAGGAGAATTATAAAACAGGTAATCGCCATGTAGCACGGGGTGACCGATGTTTTCATTAGATGCAGCGATTAATTCCTTTTCAGCACCCGATTCAAAATCAAAAACAACAACTGCTCGTCCGGAGGAAGTAGTCTTTAACACAGCAATGGATTTTCCATCGGCCGACCAGCGCGGCATGGAGTAAAATGCCTGTTGCGGATTGGGAAATTGCTCACGCACATTTCCCGCTGTATCCAACACAGTTAGAGTTGTGTTGTAGGCTGTGTTTGTTTCAACGGTAACAATTCTTTGCTGATCAGGCGAAAGCGCGGCACCGGCATAGCGCGATTTACGGGTGACAAACTTCAGCTTCTTCTCCCTTAAATTGTACAACTTAATAACAGAGTATGTGCGCATGCGCCACCGCGGATCAAACCCATATTCATTCCACACTACCAGATTATCAACCGCTGAGAGCATGCCAGCATCATTCAGCAATCCCGGTATAAAAGATTTTTTCTCAACGCCATTTTCAAGAATTACAAACTGAGCAATATCACCTATACCACTCTTCATGGCCAATATCCTGGAGTCATCCAACACCTGCGGGTAATAATAATTGGTATAGCCCTTTCGGGGATTATGGGGTACAGTTTCAAAATTGGATAACGAAAGTGCATTCACTTCTTCGCGCCATTCCTTTGCCAACTCAGTGGCCATTTCCTTATACAGTTGCGTTACATACAACCCCGATTCTTTTTTAATTGCATTCGAAAAGGTAAACGGAATAAACGGTACACCCCAAGCACGATTAGTTACTTTTTCCCAAATGAACGGATCGCCTGTCCGCCTGCGCAAGTAGCTTACCATGTGGTAGCCAAACACATAGTGATCGGGTATATTGTGCTTATAGGAACGTAAGTATTGTTTGTGATAATTGAATTCACGTCCCTCCAACAAATTGGTACGAAACACCAACCCGAAGTTTGGAATTTTTCCTCGTCCACCAGACGTAAAAGCCGTTTCGGTTACCACTGCATCTCCTTCCCAAAACCATTGTGGCACGGCCGTAACGGACATAGCCGCCAATGTAGCGGGACCAAATGCATAGTATAACAGTTTGTTGAATCCACGATTTGCCTTATCGAATTGAACTACGTGTCGGTATTCATGCGAAGCCAGTTGATCAAGCCACTCGGTTGTGCCGGTGAAGTTGTAATTCTGAGGCGGCATGGCATAAAATTCCGAGCGCCTGGGGATTAAGCTCACAAACCCATTGGAAATGGCGTTTTGGTTTTGAAGAATAACCGATATTCGTTTTGTGCTTACCCCCAATGTACGCGATTCGGTCTGGCGGATGTGCTCGAGCGTATTAGCCATGCGCTGCGCCTGAAATTCAAAACCCTTTGGGTATAGAATGCGGAAATTGGGCGTGTTGATTTTGTACCAGGATAATGCTGGCGGGTTGTTGTTTAAAACCTCCTGCGCTTTCAACTCAACCGTAAAAAAAAGCAAAACAAAAAGTAACCCGTTACGCATTCACCTTATTTGTATCTGGAAATATTCAACTCTGCACCCTCAAAAACAAGTGCCGCAAGTAAAACAGTTCAAATTCTTTACTTTTGTAGCGTGTTTAAAAAGCTCCGAGAATTATACCATGAGTTTAAGCCCTACGTTCGGGTTGATCTGATCATGTATGGGGTAATGATACTGCTGATCATTATTTACTTCCTGGTAAGCTTATTCTGGTAATCACCCCATTATTTCGCGAACATTATCCTTGATTTTTTCGGCCAGGTCATCCGTTGGTAAATCGTTTACATCACGACCAAATGGATCTTCGATTTCTTCTGCAATCAACTCCACACTCAGCAATACAAAAGAAATTAGCAAAACAGTAGGTATGGTTACATAACCGAAAGTAGTAACAAAACCAAATGGTAAGGTAATGATGTAAATGAATACGAATTTCTTGATGTACATGCTATAGGAATACGGAATAGGCGTGTTCTTAATGCGTTCACAAGCACCCATGATATCAATGAAATCTTTCATTTCTTTATCCAGTACGAAAAACTGATCACCAGTAAGTTTATTTTGCTTGTAAAGCTTATTCACACGCGCATAAAACATAGCTGAAATTGCATTTGGCTTATGCTTTTTGGATTTCAGCAGATCGATAAACTGGTCGTCAGGAGGTTGCAATTCTGAAAGCTGCACGCCTTTGCGCAAGTGTTCTTTTGTAGTGTAAACAAAATTTGGAATCATTTTGGCAAACCATTCCCTGTTTTCATGATCATCCTGATCCAGGTAAGCATTTAATTTTAGCGCAAAATTGCGGGTACTGTTTACCAGCGCGCCCCACAACTTTCTCCCTTCCCACCAACGGTCGTACGCGCTATTGATCCGGAATACCAAAAACAAACCCAGTACAATACCCAACAGCGAGTGCAAAGCTGTGGTGCTGGTAAACTCATCTTTATCAGGGTGAATGATTTCCAGTACGATGTAACAAACCGCAGAAGTAAACAGCACCATGAAAATGAGAGCCGGCAGTAAGGTTTTCATCACAAACCGGCTGTAAGAATGAAAAACTAAAGAAAACCAGGCCTTGGGGTTGTATTGTACCATAGAAACATCAAAATCAGGCCGCTAATAAAAGGGAATAGAATTTTAATTCCAATCTGAAACCTGTCGGAGGAATTTGCGTTAATCAATTTAAAACAATATCTTTATAATATCATTTTAATATCATTTCCATGAACCACGAAAAAGAGTACACCCCGCTATCCGGCTACATCATGCTGGTTATTGTTCTGATCCTGTTAATTGCAGGCACTTGGGCCATTATTGCCATGCGAAACCCGGTATTTGTCTGGCCATTGGCTATAGGTTTAATCCTTACACCTGGATTTTTCTACATCAATCCCAATGCCTCCATGGTGTTGGTGCTGTTCGGAGATTACAAGGGAACCGTGAAAAGAAATGGATTCTATTGGGTTAATCCGCTATTCAGCAAAAAATCCATCTCTCTGCGCGCCCGCAATTTTGATAGTGAGAAAATTAAGGTAAATGATAAAGTAGGGAACCCGATTCAAATTGGTGTCATTCTGGTATGGCAAGTACGCGACACGTTCAAAGCCGCTTTTGAAGTAGACAATTATGAGAATTTTGTAAAAATCCAGAGCGATTCTGCGGTAAGAAAATTAGCAGGTCTTTATCCATACGACAATTTTGATGATGATTCAGAAGTAACGTTGCGCTCCGGGCATGATGATGTAAACCATATGCTGGAAGAGAATCTGCGCAATCGACTGGAGATAGCCGGTATACATGTGATTGAAGCGCGTATCGGTTACCTGGCTTACGCCCCTGAAATTGCCAGCGCCATGCTGCGCAGGCAGCAGGCAGCAGCCGTGGTTTCTGCCCGCTTTAAAATTGTAGAAGGCGCGGTGAGCATGGTGCAAATGGCACTTGACCACTTAGCCAAAGAACAAATCATCGAACTGGATGAAGAGCGCAAGGCAGCTATGGTAAGCAACCTGATGGTGGTATTGTGTGCCGACAAAGATGTTAGCCCTGTTGTCAATACCGGAACGCTACACAATTAAGCATGAAAACCCTTCAACACATAGAAGTTCAGCGATTCAGTCAGGTACGGTGGTTATGGTTTTTGATGCTTGCCCTGCTGATTGCTGAACTTTTGTTCCTGGCTCCGCAATTAATTCATGAGCAGCCCCTGCTACTTGTTCTCTCACTAACTGCCTTTTTGCTGCCCATGATTCTAATCCTTTTCGTGCTTCGATTTGAATTTAAAATTGATGAAGCTGGGATTCATTATCGTTTTATACCACGCATTATTCGATGGCAAACAATTGTATTTGCAAATGTTGCTGCCTATCAGGTACGCGATAAAGAATCGTGGTACGAGAAATTTCACATGGGGTATCATCGAAACCTGTTTACCAAAACAACTTCTGTAAATATTGCCGGAAGCAAGTACCTGATAGTAACACTAAAAGATGGCGCAACAATAAAATTAGGAACTGAGAACCCGGAGGCAGTTGAATACGCACTTAAAAAATTGCTTTCCGAAACCAACGAATAACTATGCCTCAAAAGAAACCATTTGTATTAAGGCTTGATCCGGAATTACTAAAAGCTGTTGAAAAATGGGCGAGTGATGAGTTCCGAAGCACGAATGGTCAATTGGAATGGATTATTGCGCGGGCACTGAAAGATGCAGGTAGATTAAAACAGAAATAAAATTAATTCAACCACACTTCCCGAAATTAGCAATGAAGTTTATCTTTCGGCCTAAATTCAGAAGTGCTATGAAAGATGTGCGTATGATTCAACTGATCGTTATTATTATTTGTGTGATGGGGTATTCGCTCGTTCATGCGCAAGCTGATTACCTGGTATTAACAAAGGGTGATACGCTATATGGTAAAGTGAAACACCTTTCCTATGGCACGCAAGAAGCGATTCAGATAGAGCAGAAAGATTCAAAACGAAAAGTGAATTATCCCATGCTTCAGGTAAAGGCATTTGAAATCGACAACGAACCCTACCACCTGATCCGCACCACTACCAAATACACCTATATGAAATTGATAAGCGGTGGGTACCTCAGCTTGTATGCATTTCGAATGGATGGACAAAATATCTGGAACGGTCGTTACCTGTATAAAATTGATGGAAGCGGCATGGAAGTACCCACGCTGGCGTTTAAAAAGAAAATGGCTGAGTACCTGACCGAATGCCCTGATCTGAAAGCCAGTATTGAATCAGGCGACCTGAACCGGAATGACCTTGACAGTATTATCGTTCGGTATAATGCCTGCATCTCACGCAACACCAATGTAAAAAGTCAGGAAGTTGAGGTGGCCTCCAAAAATGCAGCTTCTGTTAATGTATGGGAAGAACTCGAATCCAAAATCAAAAACGTTAATCTGGAAGACAAAGAATCCGTTTTGGAAATGATTGCAGAAGCAAAATCAAAATCTTCACAGGGAGAAAAAATTCCCAACTTCCTCAAAGATGCGTTGCGAAAATCATTGAAAGATAATCGTGATCTGGAAGAACTGTTGAGTAAAGCCTTGATGCAAGGTGATCAATAGAACCACCCCCGGCCCCTCCTTTCCAAGGAGGGGAATCACAGAAAAACCCCCCATCTCGTTTACAAATTCAAGCTCCGGAGGAGCGACATATTATTAGAATGAATTCAAATTCAACATTGAGCTCCGGAGGAGCGGCATCTCATTTAAGAAAAAAAATAAATAATAAGAACCACCCCCGCCCCTCCTTATCAGGAGGGGAGTTTAGTTCTCTGGAATTTATAAGTTCTTAACCAAGTGCTTCACTTTATCGCGATTCCAGAATAATACATACAAAGAACTTACAGCTACAGCAACAGCATACATAAAAAGTTGTCCGCCATCCTGTTGAACTTCAATGCCCAAAACGAAAAGATGACTGCCTATGGCACCCAGCATCAATCCCAAAGCCAGTACCGCGCCTATCCAGGCCGTTCCCGGAATCAAAATAAGAATTGAAGTCAGTAATTCAGCCACACCAGTGCCAATCCTGCCCCAGGGCTCCATCCCCATTTGCGTAAAAATATAAATCGATTCATCCGCACCGGTAAACTTGAAATATAAGGTTTGAAGCATGATGATGGCCGCCACCAGGCGAGCTATCCAATACATTACCAGGGTAATTTTCATAAAGCAAAGTAACGTAGCCTACCGGCAGGAAGTTTGTCGCTTACTTGACATCACCCCGACAGGAAGGCAATTTTAAGTGGAAAGAAAATAAGTATATTGAAGCATGAACCCGTTGCACCACGATCCGAATATCGCCTCTGCAAAAACCCTCACCAAGGATTTCTATACCGATCCGCGGTACTTCGAACTAAGTAAAGAAAAAATTTTCGCGAAAGCCTGGCATTATGTCGGAAATGTGAAGGAATTATCTGCACCTGGTAATTTAAAACCGGTTGTGGTTTTGGATGAGTTTATGAATGAGCCCTTATTGCTCTCAAAAGACAAAGACGGACAACTGCATTGCCTCTCCAATGTATGCACGCACCGCGGAGCTCTTTTGGTCAATGAACCATGTCAGGCAACGGATATTCGTTGTCCGTACCACGGAAGACGATTTAACCTCAATGGAAAATTTCTTTCGATGCCTGAATTTAAAGAAGTGGAGAATTTTCCATCTCCTGCCGATGACCTCGCGGAACTTCCGCTTTTTGAAATCGGGCCGCTGCTCTTCTCATCGCTTACCAATGCTTTGCCGGCAAAGTCTTTCTTTTCTGAAATGATGAGCCGAATCGGTTGGATGCCGCTTGAGCAGTTGGTGTACAAACCTGAACTTTCAAAAAGTTATTCCATTCATGCGCATTGGGCTTTATACTGCGAGAACTACCTGGAAGGTTTTCACATTCCCTTTGTACATGCCTCACTAAATCAGGTAATTGATTTCGGAAATTATTCTACCGAACTCTTCCAAAACGCAAGCCTACAGCTTGGCATTGCTAAAAAAGGCCAACTTGTGTTTGAATTACCAAAATCTTCTCCTGATTTCGGTAAATCAGTAGGCGCCTACTACTTCTGGGTTTTCCCCAACCTGATGTTCAATTTTTATCCGTGGGGACTTTCCCTGAATGCGGTTAAGCCCATTGCTCCACAACAAACAAACGTAGAGTTTCATACTTTTATTTGGGATGAATCCCTGTTCAACAAGGGCGCAGGCTCCGACCTGAACCGTGTTGAAATGGAAGATGAGGCTGTCGTTGAAAGCGTTCAGCGTGGCATTCGCTCGCGGTTTTATTCGCACGGACGCTATTCCGTAAAACATGAAACAGGCACCCATCATTTCCACCAACTGCTCAAGCAGTTTATTAGCTGAGTGCAGCGCTGCTCCACCTTATTTCCCTTAATTTTGTTTACTTCAAAAACTGATCATGAAATATTTTGTTGACGAATCACTTCAACCCATTCAACTCAAGCCAAAGGCAGAAGGTAAGTTTTTAGAGGGACCACGCTCAAGAACCTATGAATTCATTTTCTCCTTCCGGGTTTTACTTGAATTCATAAAAGGCTTTCGCGTATTGCATTTCGTGGGGCCATGCATCACGGTATTCGGCTCAGCACGATTCAAACAAGGTCATCCATATTATGAACATGCCTATGAAATCGGCAAACGCATCGGTCAAAGCGGAATAACTTTAATGACCGGAGGCGGGCCGGGTATAATGGAAGCAGCAAACCGAGGAGCATTCGAAAACGGTGGACTTTCTGTTGGCTGTAACATAGAATTGCCATTTGAACAATCGGCTAACCCATACATGCACAAATGGGTTACCATCAAATATTTTTTCGTTCGCAAGGTGTTATTGGTGAAATACTCCATTGCTTTTATTGTTATGCCGGGCGGATTTGGAACGATGGATGAATTTTGGGAAACCCTTACTTTAATTCAGACTAAAATCATCAGCGATTTTCCTGTTGTACTTTTTGGCAAAGATTATTTTGAACCCCTGCAGCAGATGCTGAACAAAATGGTGGAAGAAAAAACCATTTCTCCGGAAGATTTGAGGCTTGTACTAATAACCGATGATGTTGAGGAAGTGGAGCAACACATTCAGAAATTTGTTTTACAGAACTATCATGTTCAACGCGCACGACCTTCCGCCCTATTGTTGGAAAATTTGAAACGTAAAAAGAATTAGTAATAGTTTTACCGGAAATTACATTACGGTCATTTGCTGAATCGTTATGAAACGCATTAACACATTACTCCTCATTATCCTGATCATAGCATCGTGCAAGCAAAAGGAAACCACTCAACCTGAATCGATTGAAACACAACCAAGTGCTGATTCCACAACGCTTGAATCAACAGATGCTGACGTATTTGCACCACAAAATGATTGGGACTATCAAACACTCTACGGGATTTACCTGCATGAAAGTAACACGCAAGGTTTTACAGCCATACTTGAAGTTCTTCCGCAAGGAAATGATCTCACCTTTTCATTGTCGGTAGAACAGAATAATTGTACCGGAAAGGCCGAAGGAAGCATCGGCATGGCCATCCATACTGAAACCGAGTATGCTGGTTTTTTTGATAACCCAGATTGCCGGATGGAATTTATTTTTAACCTGAAACAACAATCCATCCGCTTACAAGAAGTTGGCTTTTGCAGACTTCACGAAAACGGATGCGATTTCAGCGGAGTCTATATTAAAAAGCGGTAGTGCCTTGGTCGGACTGAGCGGATTGATCGAGCACCCATAGTTTTTTCTGATCATAAAATATTTCGCCAGCATTTACTGTCAGGGGTGATTCAAAATTATCCTCGTAGAGTTGTCCTGTACCTAGTCCGTGCGGAAGCGTAACCGGATAATTGGCCGTAAACTGACAAATGGCATTCAGCCCAATATTTGATTCAAGTGCTGAGGTCATCCACCAACCGATTTGCCTTTCTTCAGCGAGTGCAATCCATTCTTCACAAGCCTTTAAACCGCCATGAAGCGTAGGCTTTAAAATGATAAAAGCCGGCTTAATCCGATCGAGCAATTTTATCTTTTCTGTTGTTGATTCAACGCCAATCAGCTCTTCATCCAATGCAATGGGTATGGGCGATTTTCGGCACAGCTCGGGCAACATATCCAGTCCGGATTTAACCGGTTGTTCAATAGAATGAATGGTAAACCGCGACAACTCGTTCAGTTTGTATAAAGCCTCCTCCGGTTTGAAGGCCCCGTTCGCATCAAGCCGGATGGTGATGTTTTCGCGATAATACTTACTGCGAATGTATTGCAGAATGTCGCACTCTTTTTCAAAATTCAATCCGCCAACCTTTATCTTGATACACCTGAAGCCCTTTTCAATTTTCATGGAAACCTGTTGCAACATGGAGTCCAGATCACCCATCCACACCAATCCGTTTATCGGAATGGGTGTCCCCTTAAAAAAAGAATTGTCAAAAATTAAACGCTGGCCGCCATGCTTCAGATCAAGCAACGCAGTTTCAATACCAAACCGGATGGAAGGAAACCCGGGCGGAACGATTACGTCAACCGATTGTGTTGAATCTGTCAATTTTTCAAGGCATCGCCTCAACACCTCTTCAAAATCAGGTCGGTCATCGATGCTTAATCCAGGTAACGGGCCACACTCTCCTATACCAAAGCACGAAGGATCTTCACTATTCCGGATCTTCACAAACCACGACACTTTCTCCTTCATTCGTCCACGACTGGTACGTGCATCAAAATTGAAGTGAAAGATTTGCTTGAAATATTCCGTGTGAACCTTCATGATATTTACCCGGCACGAATTTAGAAAAATATTTACGCTTATCTTTGCCGGCCTGTATGCGACCAACCATATCCATCAAAGATTTTACGTACACACTACCCGAAGAAAGAATCGCTCACTTTCCGCTGGAAAAGCGTGATGAATCAAAACTTCTCGTTTATCAGCAGGGCACTATATCACACGCTCAGTTCAAATCCTTGACTAATTTTCTTCCGGATAACTCAACACTCTTTTTTAACAACACACGGGTTATACAGGCACGTTTACTGTTTCAAAAAGAGACGGGAGCAAAAATCGAAATCTTTCTTTTGCAACCCGAACATCCATCAAAACTTCTGGCTGAAATTATGACCGCAAAAGGAACATGCCAGTGGCAATGCGCTGTTGGCAACCTGAAGCGGTGGAAGCATAGAAAACTGACCAAACAACTTAATGATTTGGAATTACAGGCCATACTCATTGATCGGGATCAGGGAATCGTTGAGTTTAGTTGGAAGCCAGAGCAAAAATCATTTAGTGAGGTGATTGCGCAAGCAGGCCTGACTCCGCTTCCTCCCTATATCAAACGTGATGTAGATAAGGAGGATAAGGTGCGGTATCAAACCATTTACTCCAAGGCTGATGGGGCCGTGGCTGCGCCCACAGCTGGTTTGCACTTTACAGATGATGTGTTAAAATCTGTAAAAGAGAAAGGAATTAAAACGGATTTTCTCACCCTTCACGTGAGTGCCGGCACATTTCAACCTGTTACTACAGAAAATGCACTGGAGCACCCGATGCACGAGGAACAGGTTATCGTTACCCGAGAAAACATTGATTCGTTGCTGGATGAGAGCAGGGTGATCATTGCGGTTGGCACAACATCCATGCGAACCCTGGAGAGTTTATATTGGTTTGGTGTAAAATTGCTGAACGATCCTCATGCCCAATTTTCCATCACGCAAAATGATCCATACCAGCATACTCAACCCTTGCCTGATAAAGGAACAGCTTTGCGTGCAGTTAAAAATTTCCTTGATCAACATTCAATAGACTCCATCACAGGGGCTACCTCCATTTACATTTATCCGGGGTATACCTTCAGGATTTGTAAAGGATTGATTACAAATTTTCATTTACCCGGTTCAACATTAATGCTTTTGGTAGCAGCGTTTGTTGGTGATGATTGGAGACGAATTTATGATGAAGCATTGAACAATCAGTATCGTTTTCTCAGCTATGGCGATAGCTCATTGCTCCTTCCAGCTTTATAACAAAACAAAAGGGCGGTTTTAAACCGCCCCTATAACTATACACAAAACAAACTTTTACTGATGTGCCAGCGGATCAATAATCCGAACCTCTACTCTTCTTCCCTCCTCTTTACTGGTTTCTGTTTTGGTAGCACCGTAACCTTTCGCAATAATTCTTCTGCGCACAATGCCACGGTGGTTCAGGTAGTTCAATACCTCAATCGCGCGCTTGTTTGAAAGTTCGCGGTTCATTTCTTCTGAGCCTTCTTGTGACGCAAAACCCGAAATCTCAACACTTAAGTCAGGGTTCTTTTTGAGTGCAGCAAGTATATCATCCAACTGCGTATGATACTGCTGTTTTAAATCACTTTTGGCCACATCAAAGTACACCTTCACTAATTTATTTAAGGCTGCCTTATCAAAGGTGCCTTGCTTTTTAGCCGGTTGGTTCTTTTGATTTTTTGCTTCCTCGGAAACTTCAAAAGTTGGTAAGGATAAAATGGTCTTACCCTCTACATTTTTCTTTTCAAATTTGCTCTCATCCGTTTCATCATAGTAGTACACACGGGTAGCCACTTCCAGGTTAGGATTACTCTCATCAAAATTCACCTGATCCATGGTATTGGTGAGGTGAATCAATTCCAAAACATAATCAACGCCCTCGTCATCACCGGCTGCCAATAAATCCATCATTAAATCATAGATATCCACATTGCCACTTTGTGCAAGCTTGGCTTCATGTGCTTTGCGTAAGTCTGCCTTTGAATCCTGATTGGTGTTGTAGAACGCATTCTTTACCTGAACTTCCTGACCCACCACTTCATCAAACTGAACGATGTTTTTCAAATTGATTTGTTGATACAGTTCATAGAAGTAATCCTGATTGGGAACATTGACATTAATCGTGTACGGTAAAAATCCATCCGACTCAATAATCACATCATAATTGCGTGCAGGGGGAAGAATAATCAGGTAGTTTCCGGTTTCCGGATCCGGATCGTAAACAAAGTCGAGTTTTTTGTTTGTTTCATTATCAATCACATAAATTTTGGTAGGCATCGGCTTGCCTGTATCGGCATTTAAAATGCGGCCCTTGATCATCGTTAACGGAATATTACCCGCATCTTCCGGCATGTCGATAAAATAAATATCCTGTGCGCCTTGTCCGCCTTTGCGGTCGGATGAGAAGTAAGCACGCGTACCATCAGCAATTAAGGTGAAGTAATTATCATTGGCGGTGGTGTTCACCGGGTATCCCATATTCTCCGGCTTCGTCCATGTATTGTTGATGAACTTGGTCATGAAAATATCCCTTCCGCCCATGGTACTGTGACCATCGGAGGTGAAGAATAATGTTTTTTGGTCGGGGTGAATGAATGGAGCATCTTCATTGTCTTTGGTATTTACCGATGGACCCAGGTTTACCGGTTGGCTCCAGTTGCCGTTCGCCTGAAGTTCAATTTTGTAGATATCCATGCCGCCCTGTCCACCCATGCGATCGCTGGCGAAGTAGATCGTCTTCCCATCTGGGGTGATGCTGGCCGTTGATTCCAGGTACTTGCTGTTTAAGGTTGAGGCCAGAATGGAGGGCTTCGACCATTCCGATCCGCTCTTATTGATAACAAAAAGATTTCCAGGGTCGGTGGCCCCGCCCATAAAGATCATCATCTTCTGACCATCTGCCGAGATACCTGCCGTACCCACGTTATAATCGGAGGTAACCGGAACAACCTGAGGCTCAGACCAATTACCCGAGGTATTGTAGGAAATCAAAATCTCTTCAATGAATTTATCCCCCGAACGGGTTTTACCTGTATTGGGACGAAGCGCGGTAAATGCCAGAATACTTTCATCGGCCGAAACAACAGGATTGTACTCGGTATATTTAGAATTAACCCCAAATCCGAAACTTTTAACACTAACATTACGGGGTACCGACATCAGGGCAACGGCATTATGGCAAGCTTCAATGGCCTTATCTGCTGCTGCTATTGCTTTCTTATCGGTTAGCACTGCTTTTTTATAGGCTGTGAACGCATCAATGGCTTTCTGAATATCCTCGTTGCGGAGGTATAGGTTCCCAAGATCAAAGTATGTTGAAGGCGGTAACTTGGCGCCTGCTTTCAGGGCGTATTCAAAATAACCAATGGCCTTCGACTGTTCATCTGTGGATGTTGACTTTTGGTAGCAGACACCCGCTTTGTAATGCACGTTGGGGTCTTTTTCGCCTGCCTGAATAGCTTGAACAAATAAGGGCAAAGCCTCCTCATAGTTTCTGATCCCAAAATACTTCTCAGCTTCAGAAAGGGCCTTTGACGACTGAGCGTACCCACGGTTGACAAATAAAATGAATGAGATGAGCGCCAGAATGGCAACAAGAAGTCTTTTCATGATGGCAAGAGATTCGTTTTTTATTGCAATGCTAACATTATCAACAGGTTAAAATCGTTCATTTTCGGTTACAACCTTACCCGTGCGAAGAATGTAGGGAAATTAGAGCCACACGAAATTTTAACTCAAGTTTAAAGTTTTACTTTAGGCAAGATATACTAACCAGCCGAAAACGAAAAAATTGAGTCCCTGTAGGAAATGAATTGAATTATGCCGAATTTTAGGTAGGTTAGCCGAATTATTTGTACGCTGGTGTCGGAAATGCAGGTGAATGGTGAAGTTGGGAAACCGGCCTGGTAAAAGGTTAAAGAGACCACATTGCTTCAACCATACCCTAAATAACCGTGAAACGTGGATTTTTAAGCAGAGTCCTTGATCTGCAGGAGGGCGAAGAAGGAAGGGTTTTCCTTCTGCTGATTATGAGCTTCTTTATGGGAGCCTTCCTGGCCACCTTTACCGTTGCCGCCCAAACCCTGTTTTTGAACAATTTTGATGAGAAAAATGACCTTCCCGGGGCCTTTGCCATTGCCGGTGCCTTTGGCATTGTGGCCACAGTAGGCTATAACTTCCTGCAACGCAAAATCCGCTTTCAGTAC
This sequence comes from uncultured Roseivirgaceae bacterium, assembly GCA_964419145.1. Classification (GTDB taxonomy): domain Bacteria; phylum Bacteroidota; class Bacteroidia; order Cytophagales; family Cyclobacteriaceae; genus UBA2336. Next base: position 335,259 of record CAYQOM010000003.1, read on the forward strand.
CTGGCCGTACTCAGCTTACTTGTCGTTACAACCGTTACAGCCGCTATCGAATTTGGTGACCTTTACTTTCCCGACAAGCAAACCATTTACTATTACGGATTTACACAGCTTATCCCCTTCACACTGATTATTCTGCTTGTGTTCTGGGGGGCGTTTAACCGACTATTCAATGTTCGGCAATCCAAACGCTTATTGGGAACTGTTGACCAGGGAGCATTGGTGGCATCATTGATCTCATTCTTTGCCATTCCGGTTGTATTGCCTTACTTGCCGGGTGAAGGAAGCGACAAGGCTGAATCGCTTTATACCATTAGTCTTGTCAGTGTTGTTTTGTTTACTGTCATGTTTATCATCCTCTCCACCAAATTTGGAGGAGAACGTTGGTCACTTACCCAGGAACGTTTAAAAAATCAAAAAGTGCGGGTAGTCGATTTCCTCAAGAACAAATACCTGATCCTGCTCTCCTTATTTATCATTATTTCTATTGTCTCGCTGAACTTCGTAGAGTATTCCTTCCTGAGTGTTTCGACCCAACGCTTTAAACCGGAAGAACTGGCAAACTTTCTGGCGTTATTCGAAGCTACCATTGTAATCTTCAGTTTTCTCTTTCAGGCCTTTGCGGCCGATCGGATTATGGTGGACTACGGCTTGAAGGTTTCCATTCTGGTAAACCCAATTCTTATCGCGCTCTTCACCATTGGTGCACTCATCATCGGTTTAACATTTGGTTACACCGAAGCAAGTCCATCCTTTACCATATTCTTTGTGATGATTGCGATGAGTAAACTCTTCATCTACTCCACAAAAGAATCGTTGGATGAGCCCGCCTTTAAACTCTATCAGTTACCGGTAGATCCCAACATTAAAATTGATGTGCAGACAAAAATTGAAGGATTTGTAACAGCCTTCGCTACCATGCTTGCCGGTGGTTTGATTTACCTGATTAACCGTGTACATATTTTCGACTTACTCTACATCACCATTTTTACCCTTCCGCTAATCGGCTTGTGGTACCTGGTGGGAAATAACATGTACACGAATTACAGGAACACCCTGCGAAAAACATTGATCCGAAACAAATCGAAGGTTGAACACAAAATAGAACAAGAACTGACCGTTGATCGGGTATTGGAGCGGGAGATTTCCAGTTCAGCAGAAGACAAGGTATTGTATGGCTTACGCCTGATGGAAAAAATTGAGCCTGCACTTTTTGAAAATGCCATCATCACGTTAACCAACAGCAATCACCAACACGTAAAGGCATTTGCCAACGAAAAAGTACAACAACTTGGTTTAGACAGAGACCCCTCAAAAGATCAGGACATCCGAACCCTCGCATCACAGGCCGCGAGTGAAACAGAAGCAAGTGACTTGCTTTCCATTTCCCCGGATAATCTAATGAAGCTGAGTAAATCCGTAAAACCAGCCGACCGGATGCTTGCCGCTAAACTCTTACGCAAACTGATCAGCCAACGTACCATTTTTATTTTGCTTGAACTCCTTCGCGATGTAGACTACAACGTACGACATGAAGCACTGAAAACCGCGCGTAAAGTAAAGCGACCTGAAACCTGGCCAACGCTGATTGAACTACTCTCCTCTCCTTCGTATTGCCATCAGGCCACCGCGGCACTAATTGAAGCAGGCGAACCGGTATTACCCGTGTTGGATACTGCGTTTCATAAATCCGGACAAAGCGACATTACCATGTTGCGCATTGTACAGATTATCGGACGCATTGGTGGCGATGCTGCACTTGATTTGTTATGGAAAAAAGCGGATTATCCGGATAAACGAATCGTAAACCAGATTCTCTACTCGCTTCGTTATGTAAACTACCGCGCCACCGGCCGGCAGGCCAACCAGGTATTGGATTTGCTTGAAGCAGAGATTGGAAAAAACCTGTGGAACCAGGCCGCTCTTCACGAATTACCGCAACTGGAAAACTTCCAGTTATTGCGAAGCGCGATACGCGAAGAAATCAGGATCAACAACGACCAGATCACCATGCTTCTTTCGATTTTATACGATCCCGAAGCTGTGCAACTGGTGCGGGAGAATATCGACTCAGGCGATCCGAATGGTGTAGCCTATGCGCTCGAATTAATGGACTTATTCGTAGATCAGGATCTGAAACCAAAACTTTTCCCGTTGTATGATGACATTCCCGTTCCGCGTAAGCTTGAATTGTTACAGATTTATTTCCCACGCGAAAGCTACAATCCGGTACAGGTAATCAATTACATTTTAAACCGTGACTTCAACCTGAATAATCGCTGGACAAAAGTCTGTGCGGCCTATACTTCTGCCTACATACCTGAATTCAGGGTTAGCCGTGGATTGATTGCACAAATGTTTAATCGCGATAAACTGCTACAAGAGACAGCAGCCTGGGTTATTTATAATAAGGACAAAAGTATCTACAATACCATTTCAGAACGCTTACCCGATCGCGACAAGCGCTACCTCGACTCAGCCATTGAAAACAATGAATTGTTGGATGGCTTGAATGATGGCTTCTTCCTGGGCATAGAAATGATTTTATTCCTGAAGCAATTGCCCGAATTCAGAGGAATCAGCGGTGTGCTGTTGGCTGATCTGTTCGATAAAATTTTACCGTACGATCTGGCTCGTGGAGAAAAAGTTGGATTGGGTTCGCACGAACAGAACAACCCAATCTTCATTGTGGCGCATGGCGAAATATTACTGAAAGAAAAAAGCGAGACACGCTTTACCCTAAAGCCAGGCGATGTATTCGGAGACCTGTTTAGCAAAAACAGAAACGGATCGAACCTGGATACGCTTGAAGCCGTTGAACGCTCCGTGGTGTTCCGCATCGATTTGCTCGACTTTTATTTCGTTATCGCCAACCATCATGAAATGGTGGAGAAAATTATTCGGAACGCAACAGAAGAAACAGTTGATACCGTTGAACAAACCAACCCTTAAACTTTTAAACTTCAGAATTTGAACCACCACTACGATGAACCTTGAAATTGACGTACTGATTATTTACTCGGATAAGGATAACGAAACCATTGGCGGACAATCCGGTTGGGTAACGCAGTTCAAAAAATTCCTCGACCTGATGCTCACGCAAGTGTTGGGATCAAAGCCTAACATCTTACTCAAGAGCGAATATGATAACATGGCTTCACCAAAACTTGATAATGCTGCAACACTAGTGAGTATACTATCTCCAGACTTTATTCAATCTGGTCAATGCCTCGATAACCTGGAAGCATTCTATCAGGCGGCTGAAGCCAGTGGCAAAAACCACAACCGTGTTTTCAAAGTTTTCAAAAACCCACTAAGTGTTCAGGAGCAACCGCCACGCCTGCGCGAACTTATCGGCTATGAAATGTACCAGCTCGATTCAGAAACCGGTGAAGTGCGTGAGTACACCGACTACTTCAGCTCAGAAGCCGAGCGCCAATACTGGATGAAGATGGTGGATCTTGCCTACGACATTTATGACACCTTGCTTCAATTGAAAGGAACAGAAGTAAAAGGTGAAGTGAAAAATATTTACAAACGCAAAACCATTTACCTGGCTGAAACCGGGCACGACCTCTCCGTACAACGCAACATCATCAAGCGTGAATTGCAACGGCATGGATACATTGTTACACCTGTACAAACCCTGCCGGGCAATATTCACGATATCGAAAAGATGGTGAAGCGCGACCTGGAAGAAGCCAGCCTCTCCATTCACCTGATCGGGGCCGCCTATGGTGAAATACCGGACGGCTCCGACCGGTCTATTGTCGATCTGCAAAACTGGTTTGCCGCAGAAAAAAGTCAGCGGGTAGGCAAAGAACATTTCACACGCCTGATCTGGATTTCGCCCATCTTACTTAACGCCAGCGAAAGACAACGCGCCTTTATCGAAAACCTGAAGCGCGATACCGATGCGCAAGAAGGTGCGGAAATCTTACAAACCCCATTGGAGGATTTCAAAAACATCATGCGTGAAGAGTTGCTTGAAGCCAATGAGAAAAAAGCGTTGGAGGAAACAGGCGGTAAATCCGTTTACCTCGTTCACGATCGGGTTGATCATCAGGAAGTAAAACCCATCATTGAAGCCATCGAAAGAAATGGCTACAAGGTATTGATGCCCGCATTTGAGGGTGAGTTACTTGACCTTCGCCAAAGGCACATCAACAACCTGCGCAATTTTGATACCGCCATTATTTATAAGGGGAAAGTAAACGATCAGTGGGTGCGGATGAAGGTGTTGGATTTACTTAAGGCACCGGGATTTGGAAGAAAGAAGCCCATAAAAGGAAAAGCCGTGCTGACCAACATGAATTCAGGATTAAACCTGGATAGTTTTAAAAATCAAAACCTGCGCGTGGTTCAGGCGGATCCACGTGATGTTGCAGAAAAAGTGAAGTCATTACTGGAAGAATTTAATAACTAAAAACATAAAGCTACAAGCTTGAAGCCTTAGGCTTGAGTCTTGTAGCCATTTAGGTTCCTTAACAAAACGTCTATGCCACAATACGTTGACGAAAAGGTATCGGTGATAAATCCGTTTCCGGGTTTGCGCCCCTTCAAAATTGAAGAGAGCCACCTGTTCTTTGGCCGGGAAGGTCAGAGCGATGAAGTGCTCCTGAAACTTTCCAAAAACCGGTTCGTAGGTGTGATCGGTCCCTCAGGAAGTGGTAAGTCATCCTTTATCTATTGCGGTGTACTCCCCATTTTATATGGCGGCTTCCTTACCGATGCCAGTCCGAATTGGGAGGTTGTGGTAACCCGCCCGGGTGCCGGCCCCATTGATAACCTGGCCGAATCATTATTGAAGAGTAATCCCGAATACCTGGACGCTGAAGTAGAGGAACAAAAAATCAAACGTACGATATTCTCAACCTTGTTGCGAAGCAGCTCGCTGGGATTGGTAGAAGCCGTTGAACAATCCAGAAGATCAGCGGATGTAAACTATTTGATACTTGTCGATCAGTTTGAAGAACTGTTCCGGTTTAAAGACAGCACCGATCCAAACTCGGTAAACGAAACGCTGGCCTTTGTAAACCTGTTGATGGAAGCGGTGAACTATCCGGATGCACCGATTTATGTGGCCATTACTATGCGCTCGGATTTCATTGGCGATTGTGCGCAGTTCCCTGAACTAACCCGTAAGATCAACGACAGCCACTACCTGATTCCACAACTAACACGCGACCAAAAACGCAGGGCCATTGAAGGACCCGTTGCCGTAGGCAGTGCTACCATTACCCCCCGATTGGTTCAACAATTATTGAATGACCTGGGCGATAACCCCGATCAACTTCCCATTCTGCAACACGCCTTGATGCGTACCTGGAGTTACTGGGCCAACTACCGCGACTACGAAGAAGAACCCCTCGACTTAAAACATTACGAAGCCATCGGTACCATGTCGGAGGCGTTGAGCATGCACGCCAACGAAGCCTATGACGAACTAACCGAATCGCAAAAACACATTTGCGAAGTGCTGTTCAAAGCCATCACCGAAAAACGGGGCGAGAACTTTGGTATACGCAGGCCAACACGCTTAAATGAAATTGCCGCCATTGCCGATTGCTCGGAAGAAGAAGTAGCCGAAGTGATTGAAAAATTCCGAGAACCCGGCCGTTCCTTATTAACACCGGCTCATGGCACGCCCCTCTCTTCCAAATCTATGGTAGACATTTCGCATGAAAGCCTCATGCGCATTTGGGTACGATTGAAAAACTGGGTGGACGATGAAGCTGATGCCGTACAAATGTATTCGCGCTTGGCAGAAGCTGCCGCCATGTACCAGGTGGGTAAAGCCGGCTTATGGCGCCCACCCGATTTGCAATTGGCCTTAAACTGGCTAGCGAAGCATAAGCCAACACTGGTGTGGGGCCAGCGTTACAACCCGGCCTTTGAGCGCACCATGATCTTTCTCGAATACTCGAGAAAAGAATTTGAAACCGAACAACGCATACGCGAACTGGAGCAGAAACGTAAACTGCAACGGGCAAGGATTACGGCATTGGTGTTTGGTGGATTGACAGTAATTGCACTTTTGTTTCTTGTATATGCATTCATTCAAAAAGCAGAAGCCGAAGATCAATACAATCGTGCTGAGGCTGAGCGAGAACGAGCTGAAGAAAATTATCTCTTAGCAGAGGCTGCAAGAAAAGATGCAGATGCACGAAGAATTGAGGCTGAAGAAGCACAAGATGCAGCGGAAAAAGCGAAGTTAGCTGAAGAACAACAGCGTCTACAAGCAGAAGCCAATGCTGAGGCTGCAAGAATCGCTGAATTGGAAGCAAAAAAACAAGAAGCGTTAGCCAAATCAAATGAGGCGTTAGCCAAGACAAATGAGGCCGCTGCAAATCGGAACGCAGAAGCTGCAAGAATCGCAGAAGCCGAATCAAATCGGCAACGCTACATCGCGCAAGCAAAAGCCATGGCGTTGAAGTCGGTTGAATTGAATAATGATCTTAATTTGGAGGGATTGATGGCGCAGCAAGCCTATCTGTTTAATACCAAATATGGTGGTGAAGCGTACGATAACGATATCTATAACGGGTTATTCTTCGCGTTACGCAACAACGAACACCCCTTAACCAACAGTCTGGCGGGCCATAACTATGGAAATGCCCGCACCATGGTTACCCATCGGGGGGATTCACATATTTATTCAGGCGGAAGCGATGGCAAGATCATCCGTTGGAGTAATGAGAGTGGCTTATGGAAGCCAACTGAAATGGTGTCACGGCCAACGCCCACAGATTATCAGGTCTATAGTATGGATATAAATGCTGATGAAACATTATTGGCTGCTGCCGGCTTGCATACACCCAATGAGTTGGAAAACTACATTGAATTGTACTCGTTCGATAACATGAAGGCCGCTCCCAGAAAGATCACCGGATTCCGGTACAGCATTGAGAATGTTCACTTTACGCCTGATGGCAAAGGATTATACGCACGCGATAACGGTGGGCACAGTATTAAGTTTTCTGATTTCACGACCACGCAAGAAGTAATTAAGTCTTCAGACGTAAAGATCAATTCAACTGATCTTCGCGCAGATGGTTTGAAATTAGCGGGGGCCGGAAATAACGGCATACTTTACATCTGGGATATACGTGATAATTACAAAGCCACCGAAATTAAATTAGGCGGAAGCCTCACTTCAGTAACCTGGCATCCAACCGAAGACCTACTTGTGGTTGGCGATAACCTGGGATTAATCAGACTGATTAAAAATGGTATTGTTGTGCGTTTGCTTTCCGGTCACCGCGGCCCGATCGAACAAATCAAATACAACCATAACGCTACCTTCTTTGCTTCGGCTAGTAAGGATCGTACCGTGCGTTTGTGGAACGTAAACAAACTCACGATTCCTCCAATCGAATTAAAAGATCATTTGGATTGGGTATGGACGCTTACGTTCTCACCGGATGATGAGCAAATCATGGTAGGCTTACAGAGCTCACAACAAACCATTGATCGGGATAAACTGCGTAATGAAGCGAGCATTCGTGCATACCCGACAAAAATCGCCACTATGTCGGATATTTTGTGCGAACAATACATCAAACAAAATATGACTAAAGAAGATTGGGATACCTACGTTCCGGGTCTGGATTATGAATCAACCTGTCCGAATTATCCACCCAACAATAAGTGATTGAACGCATGAAAAGACTTCTACCCCTCACCTTTTTACTTACTGCTGTTGGATTTGGATATGTCCATGCACAGGATTGTCCACAAAAATTAAGATTAGCACGAGCCACATATGAACAAGGGCGCTTACGTGAAATTGAGGTTCAACTTAAATCATGTCTCGAGGAAGATGGTTTTAAAAAGAATGAAAAGCAACTAAAAGTTGAAGCCTACAAGCTCCTTACCTTAAGCTACATCTACCTGGAAGAGCCTGAAAAAGCCGATCAGGCGATGCTTAACTTAAAACTCACCGACCCTTATTACGAACCCAACCCGGCTGTTGACCCGGCTGAGTTTGTGGCGTTGTATAATTCATTCAGAAAGGATCCGGTATACCGCATTGGCGCTAAACTAGGCGTTAACAGCAGTAGGCCCAATGTCACTGATCTTAACACGGCCGTTGAACTTACTGAGGATAGTGAATATAAACCTTTGTTTGCCATTCAATTTGGTGCCGCAATTGACTTGCCCCTCAATGATCGGTTGACGCTTCATGGGGAAGTTTTATATGAACAACATCGGTTCGAAATTGATCAGAAGGTAAACCGGGGAACTGATCCGGATACACAAGAACCACTCATTAATTCTTTTGAAGGTGTTGAAACACAAAACTGGATTTCTGTTCCAATAAGTGCCGAGTATAATTTCTTAAATCTAAAATCTGCCGTACATGAACGGTTGAGACCTTTTGTAAGTCTAGGGGTAGAGGGTGGATATTTGCTGCCATCTCCCGCAATCACCGCATTACGGAATCGTGCGGGAGAATCTTCTATTCCTGAATCCGGAATAGATGTAGACCGTGAAAAAATCAGAATCAGTGCACTGTTCGGAGCAGGAGTTAAAACGAAGATTGCCTCCGGTTTATTGGTATTTGAGATACGGTATGTACACGGACTCACTGATGTCAGTTCCGAGGATACAGCTTACACTAATCAACGATTGGTTTGGGAATACGGCTATGCGGATCCGGTTTTTAAGATGAGTTCACTGGCCATTACAGCTTCTTACGTGCAGGATATTTTCAAACCAAAAAAACTGAGAAGTAAAAAATGAAAAACTCTTTACTCGCAATACTTCTACTGAGTGGACTTACCACATGTAAAAATCTGGAGGATGTTGAGCCTGCCAGTCGTTCAACCTTCATCAAGTTTTTTGAATATTCAAATGACCTTAGTGCTGCTTCACTTGAATTGATACCCGGTGGGTACGCAATTTTGGGTAATTCTGCATTTATTTCAACAGACACCTCCTATCAACAAACCATTTTAATTGAAACCGATGAGCATGGTAACAGACTAGGGGGATATCACGATTTCCCGGGAGGCACGGGAAAATCGTTTAAACCCTTAATTAACAATGGTTCAGTTTCAGCATATGTTATCGTGGGCGATAGTATTGCCCTAAACCCGCAGGAAGAACAAGCTGCAAATGTTTTGATTTCTTCCATGCGCGTGTTATTTGTTAATGCCAGCAGTTACACACCTATTCTCAACCGGTACATTTCTGACAATTCAAATGCCGTTATCAAAGCAGACTATCTAGGAAGTGCTGTTACCGTTACCGAGAACAATATCATAGTGCTGGGCACCTATAAGGAAGGAACCCCGACCCAACAGGCGGAACCAGAAAAGCAAATGCTTTTTGTACTGAGTAATAATGCCGCACGCGACAGTTCATGGTTCAAAACATATGACCTGCTGGATAATACATTTGTGAATTCAAAATCCATTCACTCCGTTAATGACAAGATTTTTTGGGCTACTTCTGTAGCCAATACACAGGGGGGCTTCACAACATCCTATTTGTACTTTCCGGTAATTACCGCAGAAGGTGGAATTAAGAATGCAACACCTGTTGGTCAAGGAGAAGATAAATTATTTATTCCCGCGGACTCATATCCGGCTGCTGTTAGCGCATTGGGATTCGGGCTCGTGGGCACTTACAGCCGTACACCGGATGGTGAAAATGGAAATATTATGTTCATGCGATTTGATGCATCTGGTAACCCCATTGCGGGTAGTGATCGTTATTTTGATGGTATTCAATCTTTAATTCCCGGCTCCGGCAATATCAACCGTGACGAATCCAGTATTGTTGATACTGGCGAAGCCATATGCGCTACAGCAGATGGAGGTTTTGTATTAGCCGGAACGATAACCACCAATCCCCAAAAAGGGAACGGAGGAAAAGACATTCTTTTGATACGTATTACAGGCCAGGGCGAAATGTTGTGGGCAAAAACCTTTGGTGGAGCCGGTGACGAAACGATAAGTACTGTTCGGATAGCACCAGATGGAGGAATAGTATTGTGCGGAACCAATAATCTGGGGGGTTTTTCTTCCATTTTTTTAATGAAAACTGACAAAAACGGAGAATTGAATAATTAATCTTTATGAAAAAAGTTTTTCGCAAATTCATTTTAACCGTCCCTCTCGTCTTTAGCACTCTTGTGCTTCTGCATGCACAAAATGCGCCTACCAGTTTTAGTGGCACTGCTACAGGCACTACCATTACCCTAACCTGGAATCCCGAAAATGCTGATCCCAACAATGCAGGGTACATTATCAGGGCAAGACGCACTCCTGGTGGCGCCTTTCCTACTATGCCCGGTTTCGGAGACCTGCCAATTTCAAATGATAACGACCTTACTGACGGGGCTGGAATAATCCAAATTCCTGATGAAGATATTGCAGACTATAGTGGTTTCATCAATATTGCCACAGGCGCACAATATGACTTTGAAATATTTACTTACGACAATAACTCCATCAGTTCGTCAGCATCTACTACTGTCTACACCTTAGCTACCGATCCCGGTGCATTTCCTGGTGTTTTTACATTTACAGCAACAGCAGCAGCAACACAAATAGACTTAGCCTTTACCAAGGCCAGTCTTTTACCCATGAATGCCCACGGTTACCTGGTGTTACGAAGAGCAGCAAACAATCCATCTCTTGGCGGTATTTCAGATGGAAATGCTCCAGGTGGAACTTACTTTTTGGCCACAATTACTGACTCCACAGCTACAAGTTATATCGACAATACTGCGTTAGGAGGCATTACCTATCACTATGCCCTGGTGCCCTTTAGAGTAGGGTTTAATGGAGCCACTCCTATCAATCAAACCTATAACTACGGTTCGCTTAGCACATTCCAAACGGCCACTATCCCACTAGAAACGACCATTGATGAAATTACAGGTGGAATTGCTGCTTCACCACTGGGAAGCAGTTCAACAGAACAAGCTATTCTGGGTTTCAGTATTATTTCAAACGGAGCACCAAACTTTACAGCCATTAACATTCAGGTTACCTCCAGTGCATTGAACAAATTTTCCAATGCGTACCTCTACCAATCTACAAATAATACTTTTGGTCCTGCCGACACCCCTGTTGGCAGCGTAACAGACAATCTGACTGGCACTGAAATTCAACTAAGTGGTTTCTCTGTAGCATTGTCCTCATCACCACAATACTTTTTTATTGTGGTGGATGTTCAGGATACCGTCTCTGCATCTAGCCCAACCTTAACCCCCTCCTTTACAAATGCAAACATTAGTATTTCTGGAGGTGGAACAATAATCGTTAACGGATCACCCCTTACCGGAACAACATATTCGTTTGCCGATACTTCACCCCCGGAAGTATCAAGCTTAACACCACCTAACAATGCCACAAACATATCGGTACTCCTGAATACATTTACAGTCGTATTTAACGAACCTGTTGTTTTCATTGGCAATAGTTCGACAGATTTGAGCAGAAGAATTGTGCTTTATGATGATGACTCAAATGTTAACCGCGATACCATTGAAGTAGCCGATATAAATGTGGCAGGCAACACAGTAACGTTTACCACTACGTTTTCACTTCAGGATGATGAGAATTACGACATCATCATTGGCAATAACGTGTTTGAAGATGCCGCAGGAAATAACTTTGCCGGCCTTGCGGAAGATAGTTGGGATTTCGACACCGAATTAGCTCCGAACATCAGTAGCTTATCGGGTACTACTCGATGTGTTAATGATGTGTTAACGATTAATGGTCAACGATTTACAGGCACAGGTGGATCGGGCAATACAAAACCTATTGTTCGGATCAATGGCTTTCAGGTACCCCCTGTTAACATTACGGTGTTTTCAAGCACCTCAATAACCCTAACAGTTCCACCAGGAGCCTCAACAGGTAATGTGGTGGTGGAGAATGTCGACAACGGATTAACCAGTAATAATAGCGCGCTAACGGTTCATCCTGCCATGATTACTAACCTTACTGTTAATCCCGAAACATTAAGTCCTGCTCAAAACACAAGCGTTGATGTTGATATCCTGGGTACTCAGAGTAACTACAATTACTGGCTTATTGCAAACTCAACCCCTGGCGGATATACACCAACTACACAAAATACTGCTGGAGGCGGTAATATAACGTTAACAACAACCCCTGCACTATCCCAAATTGGTGATTATACATACAGAATTGAAGTCAGACGGACCGGTTGTACTACCCGAACCTTAGATCAAACACCGTTTACGCTTACTGTTGCATCACTTGCTGTAAGTGTTAATGCTACTGATGTATCTGTTTGCGATGGGGAAAATACAATTCTTATAGCCTCGACTAGTGGTGGTACCGGTTTCTATCAATTTTCATGGAGTGGTCCTAACGGTTTCTCCAGCAGCAGCTCGAGCCCGGAGGTAACTATGAACCTAACACCCACCAATGAAACGGGTTGGTATGTGTGTACACTTACAGATAACTCTGCAAACGTGGCAAAGGATTCAGTTTTTATTACTGTAAATCCAGTACCAACAGCAAGTTTTGATCCTGCTCCAGGGGAAACAGTAGTCAGAACAAAGTATACAGTTGAAAACAGAGATTACCGATTATATGGATCCCCTGTGGGTGGGGTGTTTAGCGGACAAGGGGTTAAGCTAAAAAATGATGGCTTCTACTATTTCAATCCATTTGATGCTAATACTGGTAATCACCCTATCACATACACATTCACAAACGTGCAGGGTTGCTCAGCTCAAGATTCAGAAACCTTTGAGGTAACTAACACAGCCATAAATAATCTTGATGTAAGTTATTGCAGAAGTACAACATCTGATGGACCCCTTAGCCCCAATTCATCATTTCCAACATACCACCCAACAACAAATCCAAGTGGCTGGCAATTTACACGACTTGTTTTTTACCGCCAACTAAGAAATTCACCATTCACTTATTGCATTGCAGATACCGCTCCAATATTTCCAAATTGCGGCTTACCTAATCCATTAACTGTAAACTCAACGATTTCTGTTCAAGACATTAGCCAGCTTCCTGGAGTAATGTTTAATCAACCTGTGTCTTACACCCTAAATCTTGATGTTATTAGAAACAATTATGGGTATTCTAGTGATAATTACTTTTATATACTTGCTTACGGTAGAAATACTTCAGGTGTAGAAACCTACGTTACCTTTCAGTATTTTGATGTATTTGATAATGGCCCTGTACCATCAATTGCTGGGATTAATGAGAATCAGAACATTTGCTCAGACTTCCCAACGATTACTCTCCAAGCTTCAGAACCCGGCTATACTGTAAACAACTTTTCAATTACTCCGGGAGGATTCTCAGCATCACTTTCAGGCACCAACAACCGGGATTTTAATCCGGGTCATCCTGATTTTTTTTCAGGAACAATACCAGACGAGCGACCTTTAAGAATCACAATGGCTTATTCAGATTTCAACAATTGCCCGAACACCACCGTTAGAAACTTCAATTGGGTCAAAAAACCGCTTGGACCAATCGCGCCTGATGTGGAGTACTGCAAAATTTTGTCACCGCCTGGTGGACAGTTTACCATTAATGCTAGCCCCAATGGATCGGGAACCAATCCCTATTGGTATGAATTAGATCCTGTGCTAAATCCATCAACACCAATTTTGGACTCAATAAATTTCCAAGGATTTGTTGCCCCGGGAATTGATGGCCTTACTTCGCTTTCGAAGGATTTCTATGTGACCCAAAATTTTAAAGGCTGTGAGGGTGCAGTTACAATTGTGACCCTAACCATAAATGAGGCTCCTGATGCTGAAATTACTACATCTATTGATGCACCAATTTGTGCAGACAGAACTTTTATTCTGTATGGACCAGAAGAGTCACCAGGAGTTGCTTATCCAAAATATGTATGGACATTTGGAGATGGAACCACAATTGAAGTCTTAAATGATAGCTCAGTATCTTACCAATATCCACCCGGCAACGGTGGTGTTCCAAGAACCATTTCATTAACAGTTACCAATAGTAACAACTGCCAAAATGTAGACACCTATGCCACAACTGTTGGCATCAACCCAATCCCGGAATTTTCATACAGTCTTATTTGTGATGGAGATGTAACAGAATTTAATGCAAGCTCAACAAATATTACCGTTAGCGAATATTCATGGGATTTTGGAGATGGCACAATTATCCAGAGGGATACCCTATCTGAGCCTGCCCCTGAGGGTGGCACAATTGAAGATCCACATCATCAATACTTATCTCCAGGAGAATACCCTGTTACAGTGACTGCTTTTGCCCCTACAGGCTGCTTTGATTCAGTGCAACGAACTCTAACAGTATTGGAATACCTGACATTTACCACCGACAATCCATACGATATGGGTGCACTCGATGGAGGAAGAGGATTTTGGACCGTGGAAGATATTGCCGGCAATACAACCTGGGAATTCGCCACTCCAAGTACTCCCATTATGGGTGGACATTTCAATTCCGCTGCCTGGGTAACGAATGCTAGTGGCCCATACGAAGCGGCTGAAAATTCTTACCTTAATAGCCCGTGTTTTGATATTTTTAATATTGATCGTCCAGTTATTACACTCGATTTTGTTCTTAATACAGAAAGTAATCGGGATGGTGTTGTTCTTGAATACAGTGAGGATGGCGGGATAACCTGGCAATCATTAGGTGGCGTTAACTCCGGAATTAATTGGTTCAATACAACAGGCTTCTTTACAGGAAATATTGGCAATAGTCCTATCGGATGGTCTGATAATTCCTTCGATTTGGAGGACAATCCTAGTAGTGACACTCTGGCACAAGGTCGTAAAGCGCTGGATAATATCCCAGGACTAACAAGACTTGATCGCCAAAAACTCCGTCTACGTTTCGCCTTTCGAACCGATAACAACCGAGAGTTGGAAGGGTTTGCTTTCAATAATTTAAAAATTGAAACCCGAAATCGTATAATCCTCCTCGAAAACTTTACCAACGAAAATGATCCAGCCTACATCGCAAACAATACTAAATTCATAAACAATTTCGACAACGCGATTTCTTCAGACGAAGCCGTGAAATTACAGTACCACGTTGGTTTTCCTCAACCCGATGGCCATTATGCTATCAATACAGCCGATCCATCAGCGCGGGCTGCATTTTACGGAATACCGCTAACCGATCAATACATTCCTTCAGGATTCATCGATGGAAAAACAGGTGGTAATTTTACCAATACCGGGTGGGTACTTAACGAGTATGGCAGACGTTCATTAAAAGTATCACCTTACGAACTAACCGTGAGCTCACTCCCTTCAACTGATCCTACCTACCTGAAGTTCAATGTTGATGTAACTGCGCTTACCCGAATCTTCGCGTTTCAGCGGCCTGTCCTTCACATTGCCTTGGTAGAGAAAAAACCAGACGCAAATAACGATTTTGTGCTGCGAAAAATGATTCCGGACGCTGCAGGCCTAAAACTCCCCGCTCCAATGGATCAGGGTGAATCGGCAAATTTCATCGACAGCGTACGCCTGGATAACCCAACCATTAACCTAGATAGTATTGCCATTATCGCCTTCATTCAGGATGAATTACCTCCACGCGAAGTGTATCAGGCAGCAATAGATCTCAACCCAACCAATTTACCTGATCAAAATTTAATAACGGGAATTGAGGATAAAGATTTTGGTAATAAAATAAGTATCTACCCCAACCCCGCCAACCGCGAGGTTAATGTGGTGCTGCCGGAAAGAACGCTTACGCCTATTGTCCTAAACCTGATGGATGCCCACGGCCGCACGGTACATACCAATGGCTTTGCAACCGGGGAGCAACAGAAAACACTTGATACCAGCGAGCTGACCTCGGGACTTTATATTTTGCAATTCAACACCCAGCAGGGTGTGGTGCGCAAAAAGGTGATGGTAGTGCACGAGAAGTAACCCGAAATAAATACAATGAAAACCTTATAAATCCGGAATCCAATTCCGGATTTGTAAACCCTCTTGGCAGTCAAGTATTTACATTTAAGTTTATCCGGTTAAAACACGGTTTGCCCGTTGCAGGTGTACCCTACTTCCCCTATTTTTAACCCTCCAAAATCCCCTTGAATGGAAATTTTCTTACATGCCGAAACCTGGCTTGCCCTGCTCACCCTCACCTTCTTTGAAATTATACTAGGCGTTGATAACATCATCTTCATCTCCATTATCTCCAACCGGCTACCGGTGGAAATGCGTGCAAAAACACGCAATATGGGCCTTATGCTGGCCATGGGGGTGCGCATTGTACTGTTACTGGGCATTACCTGGGTAATTGGCTTTGTAGAACCCCTGTTCACCGTGGGTGATATTTTACCCGAATTCTTACATCGGTTTGTAGACCCTGAACATGGATTCAGCGGCCGGGATATGATCCTCGGTTTTGGTGGACTTTTCCTCATTGCCAAGAGTACTCGCGAAATCAATCATGAAATAGAGGGCGAAGAAGATGAGGTTAATCCATCCATGAAACCCAAGGTGAATGTTTCGGGTATCATCCTCCAGATTATTCTTATCGACATCATCTTCTCCTTCGATTCTATTCTCACTGCCGTGGGCCTAACCAAGCAGGTAACGCTGATGATCATTGCCGTTATCATTTCCATTGGCATTATGATGGTTTTTGCCGGTAGAATCAGCGAGTTCATCAACAAGCATCCATCCATGGAAGTGTTGGCGCTCGGCTTTTTGATCCTGATCGGCTTTATGTTGTTCCTGGAAGGTCTTCACTATGAGATTCCGAAGGGATACATCTATTTCGCTGTTGCCTTCTCATTGCTGATTGAAATGGTGAATATTCGCATTCGAAACCGGGAAAAACGAAAACGGGAGAAAGCCAAAGAAGAACGGAAAGCGAAAGAAGAAAAAATTAAAGAAACACATGCCTGATATCGATCGCCAATACCCGATTGGAAAATTTACCCCAAAGGAAACGTACACCGCAGACGAATTAACATCGCTGATCAGCACCATCGAAGCATTACCTGACAAGCTGGAGGAAATTTATAAATCATTAACACCACAACAACTGGATCAACCCTATCGCGCGGGTGGTTGGACGGCCCAGCAGGTAATTCATCACATTGCGGACAGCCACATGAACGCGTACATCCGCTGCAAATGGATGCTTACCGAAGAAACGCCACTCATCAAAGCCTACAATGAAAAAGCCTGGGCCGAAACACCCGAGACAAAAACAGATGCCAACCTTTCTATTGAGTTGATCAAAGTCCTGCATAAAAAATGGGTCGTATTGCTTCGCTCCCTATCTGAAGCAGATTTAAAAAAATCATTCATCCATCCCGAAACGCAAAAACACGTTCGCTTCGACAGGCTTGTTGCGTTGTATGCGTGGCATGGGGAGCACCATCTGGGGCATTTGAAGTTGATTTAGGATTTAGGATTTTAGATTCCAGATTGAAGATTTTATGACAACTGAAATTGCCTCGGGTCAAACTCCAAAATCGACAATCCAAAATCCAAAATTGAACTACACTCCTCCCTTTCTCCTATTCAATCCGCACCTGGAAACCATGTACCCGGCCTTGGTCAGAAAGGTAAAACTTCAGCCGTATACACGTGAACGGATCACAACACCGGACAACGATTTTCTTGACCTCGATTGGTTGAAACAAGGCTCGACTAAGTTGGTCATTATCTCACATGGACTGGAAGGCAACACACAGCGGGCTTATATAAAAGGAATGGCTCGTATTTTCTTTCAAAACAGTTTTGATGTGCTCACCTGGAACTATCGCGGTTGCAGCGAGGAAATGAATAAGCAATTGCGGTTTTATCACAGTGGCGCAACGGATGACTTGAACACGGTTGTTGAACACGCCTTAAGTCAGCAAATGCATCAGGAGATTTACCTGGTGGGCTTTAGCCTGGGTGGAAACCTGACGCTTAAATACCTTGGCGAAAGTCGTGCACGCACACCACTGATTAAAAAAGCTGTTGCGTTTTCTGTTCCGGTTGATCTGCACACAAGCTGTTTGCAAATCTCCAAACCCGGCAACTGGGTATACTCCAATCGCTTCCTTAAAAGTTTAAAGAAGAAGGTACTTCAGAAAGCGCAATCGATAAAAGAACTGGATACACAAGGGATTGATCGCGTAAAAACACTGATGGAATTTGATGACCATTTCACCGGGCCGGTACACGGTTTTAAAAATGCACTCGACTACTACGAAAAATCCAGTGCGATAAAATACATGGCCGGCATTTCTGTGCCAACCCTGATGGTCAACGCTAAAAATGATCCCTTTCTGAGTCCGGAGTGTTTTCCTGTTGAACAATTCAGGCAGCATGATTTCATTCAGATCGAAACTCCGAAACATGGCGGGCATGTTGGCTTTGCACGATTTAATAGTGATAACATTTATTGGTCAGAGGAGCGTGCGTTGAGGTTTATTACGGACAATCAAACATGACCGTTCCCTAGTCAGACTTCGACTTGCTCAGACTGACATAGAGGTTAATTGTCATGCTGAGCCCAGTCGAAGCATGACGAACTCCTCACCAACCTGCTTCGTATGACAGAACTGATCAAAAAGTATTAACTTGGAACATCTGTTTCTAATTCCCCATGATTGAACGCTACAGTTTAACCGCAACCGCAGATGAAGTAGCCGAGCGATTCGCTGCTGATGTACCCGAGTTTTACAAACCCCGGTATAATGCAGCGCCTACCCAACTGTTACCGGTGATTACCAGTGCTGATCCGCATGGCCTATCGTTATTCTATTGGGGCCGGCCTCCGCAATTCGCCAAGAACAAATCACTAAGCGAAAAAATCATAAACCTGAGGCAGGAAAACATCATGGAACGTCCGGTAGTTAAAAAGGCTTTGATGAAATACCGTTGTATTGTTCCGGCCGATGGATTTTATGCATGGAAAAAGTTGGGAAAAAAAACAGCCATACCCTACCGGTTTACCGCTACTGAAAAGTTATTTTCATTTGCGGGCATGTGGGAGGAATTTGAAGATGAAGGAGGCGCCATGGTACACACCTTCACGATTATTACTCTTCCCGCCAATGATGCCGTAAATAAAATTACTGATCGCATGCCCATGATCCTCGATAAAAGACTGGAAGCTATCTGGCTGAACCCAGCAGCATCAGAGTCAACTATACTGAATGCCTTAATCCCCTACCCGTCTGATAAACTTGAATTGTACCCGGTTTCTCCACGCATTAATGAAACCAAGCTGGATGTCCCTTCACTGATCATTCCCACTCCGCCTGCCGATCAACATGGCAACCTGACCTTGTTTGATTAATTTACTTTGTCAACTATCAATTGATGTTTATCAATTGATTAAAAACCATCATCCTCCTCTTCATCTTTTTTGGCAGGCTCTTCTTCCGGTTGAGGGGTTGTCTTTTTCTTTTTTGCAGCTTTATCTTTTTTCTTGAATAAGTTCAACCCTAAACCTTTCTTCTTTTTGGCAGGCGCCTCTTCGGCTACAGTTGTATCCCGTGGCGCATCATCGAATTCATCAAAATTAAATTCATCCATATCGGCTGACTGCTGCTTGGTAGAATCTGCCTCAACCGGCTTGGATTTCTTCTTGAATATGTTTTTGAAAAAGCCTTTCAACCCCTTCTTCTCTTTCTTCTTAGCCGCCCGCGCTTTCTCTTCACCAATCTTCTTGGCCAGTTGTACATCCGGCAATACCAATACATCGCGTAAGTACCACATGTAGTTATCCTGCTCTACATTAAATCCAATTTCCTGAACATGATACTGTGGCTTTGCCGGAACACCCGGAACATATACCCGATCATATCTTCCCGTTGTGGAGTCATACGCAATGCTATCGCGATACGCATATTTCAATACACGCACTTCTCGATCCACACTGATTACATATTCCGTTGGTTGTGCTTCAACAGTATCAGCAGGTTGAGTATCCACCACATACGTACTGTCGATAATGGATCGTGCAGCCGCATCCAATTCAGATGCCAGTACTTCATCCCCCATCAGTATTGAATCCGGAACAACCGGGTTAACCGGTTTCATCACCACGGTTTGAAGGCTGCGGTTCTTTTTCTTGTAGGAGGTCGGCTCTGCAATAAGGAATTTGTTCTTACTGGCTGTTAAAACCTTTGGCGTTGAATCGGGATTGAAATAGCTGTATTTCTGCCGTAAGGATTCCTTATCGTATATATACGCACTTTGATAGGCAGGGCAAATTACCTTTTGTGTGCAGGCACTCAAAAGCAGGGTAACTCCAACTACGACAAGAAAAGCCCTGACCATTTTATAGGTAATCTGACAAAAATAACGATTTTAAGCAGAAGTAATCCCAATTCGGGTTGAAATGTAACCTGCTGATTATCAAATTATTCGAGCCAAACCCCTGATATGTGGGTTCCGGCTGGTAACTCAATAACCAAAGAAATAACGCTTAAGGATGATCAACAGACATACCAAAAACATCAGAATGGAGATTTTATTGATGGTATGCATGGCCCGTATGTTGAAACTGTTCGGGCGTGAGGGATCTTTCTTGCGGAAGAAGTAACCTAATACTTCATTCATCTGAAAAAACTCCTTCAGTCTGTTGCCCTCTTTGGTGGGCGTATTTGGGTTGGTCTCGTTTGTCTTTTCCATCTCAGTCATGTTCAACAGTTTCGGGTTGAAACCAATTTCCATCTTCTTTAATTAAACCAATCAGTTCATCCACGGCATGCGCAGATGGAACGTTTCGTTTTACTACTTCTTTACCGCGATATAAGGTTATACGTCCTGGTCCGGAGCCTACATAACCATAGTCAGCATCAGCCATTTCTCCGGGTCCATTCACGATACAACCCATAATCCCGATCTTCACTCCTTTTAGATGATCGGTTCGTTTCCGGATCATGGCTGTAGTCTCTTGCAAATCGAATAAGGTGCGGCCGCATGATGGACAAGAAATGTACTCTGTCTTCGACATGCGGTTGCGGGTAGCTTGTAAAATTCCAAATGAGGTTTTGTTGGCGATATCAGTCCAGCGCAATTGTTCATCCTTACCTGAAATCCCTGTAATACTTGTCATGATGCCATCGCCATAACCATCGATGAACAAGCCTCCGGCATCAGTAGCAGCATAGATACGGAAATTATCTTCCGGAACTGTAGGATAGGTACGCTGAATAACTACAGGCACATCAATACCCTGTTGCACCAACTCAAAAAATATTCTTCGCAGCTCGGCCATCGCATGCTGATTTTCACTGTACACTACTGCAATAAGCTTTGGCGTATTTTTCAATAACGTTATAAGCGATTCATTCAAGTGCTGAATGGAAAAACGAACAAAATTTATTTCCGCGTGAAGCGATTCCGCTTTCAACAATTCATCCGGTGTGAACAGCGGGAGTTTATTAATCTTGTCCTCCGAATTTATCCATCCTGCGTAGTCACGGATTTCTTTCAATCCATTGGGCAACATGAAATCAATAGGACGATTTCCGGTATAGACATAATCTGCACCTTGGTCATTCATGCGCCATTTATCAGGCTCCGGAAGATAGAAATGCCCGATGCACTTTAAATCCTTATAATCGTTGATGTGTATCTCACTTAAATCAGCAATTACCCGAGGCACATGATGACCTCCACCAAAATTACTTACCTCGCGTGTTGCTCTTCTGTTATACACAAACGGATTAATGGGAGATTCAGCAACCTCGGTTATGGGTGCATGATTTGAACGGTGCGCATACCTGTCCACCATAATCTTTGCCACAGGCGCTTCTACTTCTGGTTCTTCCGTTAACGAAACACGCACCGTATCACCCAAGCCATCTTCCAGCAACGTGCCAATGCCCACAGCAGATTTAATTCGACCATCTTCACCATCGCCCGCTTCGGTTACACCCAAATGTAATGGATAAGGTTTCAGTCCTTCTTCATCCAGCTTTTGCACCAATAAGCGATAGGCCTGCACCATCACTTGTGGATTGCTGGCCTTCATGGAAAGCACAATGTTGTAGTATTGCAAATCTTCGCAAATGCGCAAAAACTCAAGCGCTGACTCCACCATACCGAGTGGTGTATCGCCATAACGGCTCATAATTCTGTCAGACAGTGAACCGTGATTGGTACCGATTCGCATAGCGGTACCGTACTCTTTACAAATCTTTACAAGTGGCGTAAATTTCTTTCGGATGCGATCCAACTCTTCCTGATAAGCAGAGTCGGTATACTCAATTGTCTCGAACCGTTTTTTATCGGCATAGTTACCCGGATTAACGCGCACCTTCTCAACAATTCTGGCTGCTAGTTCAGCTGCGTTGGGTGTAAAATGTATATCGGCAATAAGCGGCACGGTGTATCCGCGCTTACGCAATTCCTTTTTTATCTCATCAAGATTTTGTGCCTCCTTTATACTGGGCGCAGTGATCCGCACATATTCACAACCCGCCTCTACCATGCGTATCGTTTGCTCAACCGAACCTAAAGTATCCATGGTGTCCACCGTGGTCATAGACTGGATACGAATGGGATTATTGCCACCCATGGGCACATCGCCTATGGTTACTTCAATAGACTTTCTTCGGCTATACTTAACCAGGCTGTTACAATATTGCTTAATGGAGGCGATTTCAGGGCTCACGGGATGAATTTTACTGCAAATTTAACCCTAAACCGGGGGATTTTGTTTCGAATACCGGAAAATCAAATATCGCCTAATTGGGGGCGAATAATCAGCTCTTCCACCACACTTCGGCTGGAAAGGGCATGCGAGGCATAGATCATATCCGCCACATCCTCCACCTTCATAAAGCGATCATCGGGCAGATCAACCCCTTCCCAGCTGGCCGTTAATGTAGCCCCGGGCATCACGGCCGTAACCCGTATTCCATGCGGCTTCAATTCTTCGCGCAGGCATTTGGTCATACCCAGCATGGCAAATTTGGTAATGGCATATGAACCCCCATTTGGATAGGCCTTTATGCTGGCAATCGAGCCAATATTGAAAATGTGCCCCATGCGGTTTTCTTTCATGGCAGGCAGTAATCCGCGCGTAACGTGATACGCGCTATACAGGTTTGCCTCTATCATGGCCTCCAGGGCCCCTTCGGCTTCCGTGGAGATTTCTCCCGGGATAAAATAGCCTGCATTATTTACCAATACATCAACCGGTCTGTTCAATGTGTTTACAAAATCACAGAAAGCGGTTACCTGTTTGCGCTGCGATACATCGGCTTGTAAGATATGAACCTCTCCCTTTGAAGATTGCGCATCCTTTAGTTGCTCAAGGTCACTCAGTTTGCGCGCACAGGTGGCTACATCAAAGCCCTGATCCATGAATTTTTCAATCACGGCCCTTCCAATACCTTTTGTACCGCCTGTAATCACCAATAGTTTACGCATATCAATAGGAGTATTATATTTGGTATCTTTGGCAAGATAGTGATAAGACTGTAAGAATGCTGATTTACTCACCTGATACTGCATGGGCTTTCTAAAGGAAATCGGGAAATATTTCATGTTTCTCGGGAATCTGTTTGTTAACCGGGAATCGTTCAAAACGCACTATAAGCTGGTTGTTGATGAATGCCTGTTGATTGGTGTCGACTCTATTCTGCTCTTCGTTCTTGTATCCACCTTTATTGGTGCGGTGTCAACTGTGCAAACGGCCTTTAACCTGGTGGCTCCATACATTCCGAAATACGTAATATCACAAGTAGTACGTGAAATGACGGTGCTCGAATTGGCCCCTACCGTAATGGCTATTGTATATGCCGGAAAAGTTGGATCCAGCATGTCGGGTAACCTAGGTACCATGCGCATTACCGAGCAAATAGATGCGCTGGAAGTAATGGGTATCAACTCAATAAACTATTTGGTACTTCCAAAAATTATTGCTTCCCTGCTGATGTACCCTATGCTGGTAATTGTTTCAGGAGTTTGCGCACTAACTGGAGGTTACCTGGTTGGGGTAATAACCGGTATTCTTGCACCTACGGAATACATTTATGGTATTCGTTATTTATTCAACGAATTCACTGTCACATTTGCACTCATCAAAGCCATCACCTTCGGGTTTTTAGTGGCGTCCATTTCCTCATACAAAGGTTACTACACAACGGGCGGTGCACTTGAAGTCGGCATTTCAAGTACAAAAGCAGTAACCACCAGCGTTATCGCCATTCTGTTAGCTGATTATGTTCTAGCACAACTCTTACTTTCTCCGGCATGATCGAGATTCAGCATATATCAAAATCATTTGGCGATAAACGAATACTCAAAGACATCAGTGGCGTATTCGAAAAAGGTAAACCCAATTTGATCATTGGAGCTTCCGGAACAGGTAAAAGTGTTTTACTGAAGTGCATTGTTGAATTGGTTAAACCCGATGAAGGTTACGTATTTTTTGATAATCGAAATTTTACAGAAGCAAGCCGTAGTCAGAAGATTGATATCAGGCGTGAAATCGGTATGCTGTTTCAGGGAGGCGCATTGTTCGATTCCAAAACCGTAGAAGAGAACGTTCGATTTCCGTTAGATATGTTGGCCGTTATGCCAAAAGATGAAAAAACAGATCGGGTTAACCTGGTGCTGAACCGTGTGGGGCTAAAAAATGCAAATAAAAAAATGCCTTCCGAACTTAGCGGTGGCATGCGAAAGCGGGTGGGAATTGCACGAGCTATTGTAAACAATCCTAAATATTTATTTTGTGATGAACCAAACTCCGGATTGGATCCTCAAACCTCCATTCTGATCGATGAATTAATTCACTCCATCACCTCCGATTACGAAACAACCACCATTGTTGTGACACACGACATGAACTCCGTGATGGGTATTGGTGAAAACATCATGTTCTTGTATCAGGGAGATAAGCTTTGGGAAGGCGGCAAGGATGACATTACGCACTCAGGAGTAAAAGAGCTGGATGATTTCGTGTTTGCCAACAAAGTCATGATTGCTATGCGCGATCAAAATGCCAACTCCTAAAATTTAAACCAGGCATAGCCCTTCAATTGGTGGGTGCTTAATACCGTAAGCATGGAAGTCGCAATTTGTATTTCCGGAGTGATGTCTTTCCGATCTATGTTACGCGCAATCAATGACTGTCCGCAAACAAAAAGTTTAACACCGGCACGCTGCAATTCCTGATATAACCCAAGGTTTGGATTCTCGGTTTTATACTTTTCTTTATAGGCCGTGTTGTTTAAAATGGTATAGGCAGCCTCATTGTGCACGGCCACTACAACATGAATCTTTTCTTTCGGAACACCAGCAGAAGCATGCAGGTTGATCATACGGGCAATGTTATTCAGGCCCAGGTTTAATTCTGCCGGATCAGCACTGCCACCTGCCAGGTCAATTACAATTTTATACTCAAGGGTTGGGTCTGGTTTCTCAACGGCATCGGTTATCTCAAAAATTCCACCGTAGGTGGGGATTACCGGGAACACTCGTTCCTGTGCGGATGCACAAACGGATATCATAATCAGGCATGTTGAGATCAATAACTTCAACTTCATAGCTTATTCATTAATGGGTAATTCAATATAAAACACGGTTCCTCTTCCCTGGCTTGATTCAAAATAAATACTGCCGCCCATCTGCTCTATGCCCTGCTTGGCAATGGCCAGTCCCAATCCCGAACCAGATTTTTTTGTACTGAAGTGCGGCAAAAATATTTTATCCTGAAGCTGCGCATCGATTCCGGTTCCGTTATCCGTAACCGACAATACAATGCGATTCTCCTTTCGCGTTACAGCAACTGCCACCTGCAAGTCAACATGCTCCTGCTTGGCTTGCAAACTATTCAGCAGAATATTGGATATAATCCGTTGCAACAATTGCTGATCGGCTTGAATCCATGCAGACTGAACTTCTGATTTAAACGAAACCGAAATGGTGGCCGCATGTAATTGAATGACGCTCCGAACCAATTCGATCAACTCAACCTTACGCATAACCGGCTCAGGCATTTTAGCAAACGTACTGAATGACGAAGCAATTCCATCCAACGTATCCACTTGTGATAATAACGAGGCAATGGTTCGTTTAATTTTCTCCGCCATTTTTGGGTCTGACTCCTGTATCCGCTCTGCCTGTTGCAGCATGAGTTTCATGGGCGTCAGTGGATTTTTAATTTCGTGTGCTACCTGTTGCGCAATCTCGCGCCACGCGCGCTCACGTTGATTTCTTTCCAATTCCTGCTTACTGTCGCTCAGGCTGGCCAACATTTGGTTATACTCCCGAACCATAATTCCAATTTCATCATCAGATGACCACTCCATGGGCTGGTTAGATTGCGTCAAAGAAATCCGACCGAGTTTTTGGGTAATCATGCGTAGCGGAAAAGTCAGCCACCGTGATACCCAGTAAGAAATAATGATCAACACCACAAAAATGGCCGTGAAAATGGAGAGAATATTAGCCAGTACGGTAATCTGCATCCGCTCCAACAGGTATGCCGACTGATAAAATGGAATGCCAATTACCCCAATCAGAGAGCCATCAAGCGGAGAATTCAATGCCGAATAGGCCACAAAGTACCTGAGTGATCCCACCTGCTCGTCCATCGTAAATACACGCTCACCCTGCCGAATGCGTTTTAGCGCCAGGGGGTTAATAAAAGGCGCAAGCAATTGATTCTCAAATACCAGGTTTTGTGTAGTAAAACGAAGTCGCCCTTCGGCTGTAAACAGGTTGGCATCCAGACTGGCCAGCTTTGAAAGCTGAATAAAATTCTGCTCGCTGACTGATTCACCAGCCTGCTCGTATTCCATAAAAAGATTACTGACTTCTGACGAGAAGTTTCGGGACTTCACTTCATATTCATTACTGAGTTGTTGCTGATTCGACAGTGCAGTTAGCCCGAGCGTTATCACACTTACGGTAATGAGTGGAATAAAAAATGCGAGGTTGAGGATAAGTTGTATACGTGTAGCCAACAATGGCTTTTCATGTCGAACGTAATCCGCCAGTCCAATGATGATCAGTAAAACCAGCAATACAAAAAGCCCGAGGATGATTAAAAATGAAAAATCAGCTACCCGATAAATCAATGAGGGTGTAGGTGATGACACCACAATGCTTCGTCCGGTCGCATCGCGTGTGGCGGTGTGAAGAAATCCGGATTGGACGATCCCATCTTTGAACAAGGCTTGTTGATCAAGCACGGAGGCAAACCCTGCCCGGTAATTAAATTCTCCCGATTGAACCTGAATTTCATCCTTATTCCAAATGGCATAACTGAATTCCTGCGCCCGGAACATCTCCTGAAAGCGGTTGTCAACCAACAGCTCCGGGTAAACACTATTCGGAATAACCCGCTTCAGCAATAACTCAAGTACAATATAGCCTGCGCTAAACTCGCTTCGTTTAATCGGTATAACAGCCAGGTACTTTCGGGCAGATTCATTGTCGGGTCGGTTTATGAAATAAATACCTTCATACGTTGTGCGCAATGCCTCGCGGTCAAACTCCGAAAGCAAGGATGAGAAATTTTGGGGTCGTGATTCATTCAGCGATTCGCCATTGGTGCCATACAAGTAAATACCTACATTGTATTTATTGAAATATCCAGGTATAAATACTTGCCTGACCTTCTGTTTTACAGCCTCACGGTTTGTAAAAGGGCCAGATAATCGGGATTGAATGAAGAAATCGGCTGCTACTTTCTCCATCGCTTCAGCTAATAAAAATTCACCAAAGTCATCCCGCTCAATCAAGAATGAATTCGCAAACCGGAATTGCTGCTGTGCACGTTCACCAATATTAAAATGATATAAACCCACCAAGCTGGAGGCTGAGAAGAAACCAAGGGCAACAAAAAAATAGGTAAACGTTTGATAGCGGAAAGGCCTTAGACTTTGGTATAATTTAAAATAAATAATTATCCCCACATAAGCGATGGTGAGGAATAACACGGGTATATAATCCTGCCCGGTAGCTTCATTGATTAAAACAAAAATCAAAACACCAATGCCACCCGCAATTATTAATCTTACCCGTTTGGCCTCCAGTAGAAACAAGCGCACAAACAATTGAATAAAAACAAATGCACTGATCCATGAAAGAATGACAGCCAGAAAAGAAAGTATCCGTAACAAATCGAAGGAAATGGATTCAGAAATATTTAGCGTGATGGCTGAATTATTATAGATTGTTTGAATCACCACAAACGGAAACAAACCACTGAACAGAATAACAACAGGTGCCAGCACCAACATCAGCAAATTCATGCCCGATGAATTCAGCTCCAGAAGTTTCCGTTTTATCCGTTGGGTATATGCTGCGAGTAAAAAACAGAGGATTGTTACCGTGACAGAATTCAATACAAGGTCGCCCAACGAAGGATTAAGTTCAGAGGACGCAAAAAACTTGGGATCGAACACATCCGAAAAAATAAAATCACCAGGAAATTTGCCGAGGATCATAAACAGGCGCAGCAACACCAACCCACCTGCAATAACTAGCAAGCCTCTTCCTGATCCTTTTAGTAAGGTGGTGTGAACCCGAATTAAAAACCACACAAACACAGCAATAGCCAATACTATCAATGATACGCCTGCAAATCGAAAGCCTGCATTAATGCCCGATCCCTCCAAAAATGTGCAACGAAAAAGAACCTTATCGTTTAGTATCACTGGTTCCCCGGTGGCCGCATTCGGGTCAAAAATCGTTACCCGGTAATTTCCAAATAGTGATTCATTCCACCAGGGTTGCAGGTATTCATTTTGAATGGGATATTGTATATCCAACGGAATGATCGCCAACAGGGAGGCGTGCTCCGTCCACGTCCATTTTTTAATAATAAAATCTCCTGCTGACGTGCGTAGGTGCCGTATTGAAAAATCATCTTGCGAAAAACGAACAGGTGGCAAAAAATGATTGCCCGTCCATTGAATAAATTCCTGATCAGCCAGTATACAAAAATCGGTAAGTCCGACCGGTGTAAGCTCTACAACAGGGCCGTTACTCCATTGCTCCTTCCAGGTAACATTCAGTTCATCAAGTTGTGCAATGTGTTGTTCGAGGCGGTTTGCAATGTGAGGTGTTATGTGCTTTGCCTCAAGGGGGTTATCTGAAAGGGATAGTACCCAAGTGCCGATTAAGGTCAGCACAACTACGCTAATTAAAAGGGATAACTCGGTTTTAAACTTCGAAAGAAGCTGCATCCGATAAAGTTAAGAAATAACCCTAATCGCGGTAACGGGAATCGTATTTGATTCCACCAAACAAATAGAGGTAAATGATTCGGGAATACCGGTAATTGAGTGGAGCGATGAGCAACATAACGGCAATGGATATTCCAACATAGGTCCATTCGGATGGATCCCAAAGCAGGTATAACAAGACACCAATAACAGCAATACACGCTACGGTTATGCCATACCCCACATACATGGCTCCCTGGTAAAATCCGGGTTCGGGTTCAAGCCTGATGCCGCAGTGCGGACAGGTTTCATTCATCACCATAAACCGACTGAGATTGGCAGGAGAATACGTAAACATGTTGCCTTTACGGCATTGCGGACATTTACCCTGCAGCAGGGCCTTGCTGTAACTTTCTGGCATTCCTACTATGCTTATACCAAACATACCCCAACACCATAATGGCCAGGTAGGGCAAACTTAACAGGTAAAGTATACCGGTATTCAAACCGGCTGCTATACCCACATCACCGCTACTCACATTTACTTCCAACTGGGTGCGACACATAGCACACTGTGCCCATGTGGCCGTACCAACCAGAAAAAACACCACCGATAAAATTAATCGCTTCATCATGAAGGGTAGTATGGACTGATCATCAAATATACAATGACACCCGTTACAGCCACGTATAACCACAACGGAAATGTGTACCGGGCCAAAGCCTTGTGTTTTTCAAAGTTGCCAGCCAAAGCACGACCCAGGGTAAACAACACTACAGGGATAACAATGACGGACAGTAAAATGTGCGTGATCAGGATAAAAAAATACACATACCGTATTGCTCCCTCTCCACCATATGGGGTTGAATCGCTGGTCATGTGATACAGGACGTACATGACCAAAAATGCGCCCGATAACCCCAGGCAGGTTTTCATCAAGCGTTCATGAAGGGTTCTTTTTCCATTTTTAATGGCCCACACCGCCACCACAAGCAGGATAGCCGTAAGACCATTAATAGAGGCGTAAATGGGAGGTAAAAAGGTGAGGTCATATCCATCAATTTTTACCCTGAACAAAACGGCCACCACAACAGGTATGATTACCGATACGGCAATGATGAGTTTGCGATAGGGTTCCTTCAAAGGAATTGAAGAGTACTCTGTGGCCTTATTTCTGCCATGCTCTTCCCATTCCTTCTTTCTTCTTTGATAAAGGTCAACCAAGTCAGATTGTGATTGTGTTTTACTGTCTTTGATAAAACTTCGATAAAGCATGTCATATTCCTTCTTTCTTTGAGGGTCACGCAGAACCTCATAAGCCTCAGTAATCTTAATAAACCTTTGGTCAGCTCCAGGTAGTCCACTTTTATCAGGATGATATTGCATTGCGAGACTTCGGTATGCTTTTTTGATACTCTCGTGATTTGCTCCAAAGTCCAAATTCAAAATGGAATAATAATCATCAATCATTTAGTATCTCTTTAGTATTATTCTGGCCTCCACCAAAAGTCTGTCAATTTCTTCCCGGTTTTCAGCCTGGTAGATACCCCGGATTCTTCTTTGCTTATCAACAAGCAACAAATCATAAGGTTCGTTCATGAAGAAATAACACGTGCGCAATTCTTGCAGGCTGTCGGCAGAAATTCCTGAAATAGAAGTTATCTTAATTTCAGTAGCTGTAAAACCCTCCCGAAGGCGGTCTTCAAAAGCATTACGTTGCCGATCGCTCCCAACCATGATCAAGGTTAAACTATCAGCGGTCGACCAGCCTGAGCCAGTCAATAATTCGGCTGAGAGGTAATACTGGCCCGGAGCTGATTCCGGACAACCGCTTATTGCAGGTGGCCCTTCAGCAAATAAGGGTTCTACCTGAAACTCATTCTTTCCGAAAAACTTAAGGAAAACAAAAATCAGCACGGGCAATGCCAGCGCCAGAATCAACAAAATAAGTTTAATGCCTTTCATCTCAGTAATCACCAAAAAAAGAAAGGCTTAAGTTGTTTGCTTAAGCCCTTCCACTGTTTTTAAAAGTTTTGCTTAACGCACCAACCCAATTTGAATGCCTTCATACACGAAAGCTACCAGCATCCACACCACAAATACCATTGGAATTAAGATTGACCACAACAAAACCTTGGCCTCATAGCGCAAGTGCATGAATTCACCAACAATGTAGGCTGCTTTAACAATCGTCATCAAGATAAAAGTCCACACGCGAAGATCTTTATACTCATGTGGAACCAAGAAGGCTACCGCAAATTCAAGGAGTGTTAC
Organism: uncultured Roseivirgaceae bacterium; assembly: GCA_964419145.1. Lineage (GTDB taxonomy): Bacteria > Bacteroidota > Bacteroidia > Cytophagales > Cyclobacteriaceae > UBA2336. The sequence continues at coordinate 366,670 of CAYQOM010000003.1, forward strand.
CAAACCTAAAATTCCTGCCACTGTCCAGAGTTTTTTGATCTTAGCGGTATCCGGAGGAAGTACCGTTATTTGTGGAGTTTCTTCAATATGCGCCATGAGCTATAAGGAATTAATCGTTTTGAATTATACCAGGTAAAAGAATGTGAACACGAATACCCACACCAGGTCTACAAAGTGCCAGTATAGACCTACCTTCTCCACCATTTCATAATGTCCGCGTCTTTCGTAAACACCTGTAACCGTATTGTAGTAAATCAAGAAGTTCAACATCACACCACTAAACACGTGAAAACCATGAAAGCCTGTAATGAAGAAAAAGAAAGCTGCAAAATCAGGAGGACCGTATTGATTGATAGACAGATTCGCTCCAAAAATTTTGGTTCCGTCAGCCAATAAACTACCACCATCGGTTCCATGAATAAAGTGGCTCCACTCCCACGCCTGACAGCTTAAGAATGTAAATCCACCAATGATTGTCCAGAGCATCCACTTTTCAACCGCACGCCTGTCCATACGGTGACCAGCTTCCACTGCCAACACCATCGTTACGGAACTCATGATCAGGATGAACGTCATCAACCCCACGAAAACAAGGGGAGCATTTAATCCATGGAAAAACGGCACTGCTTCAAATACCTTTTCAGGGATTGGCCAGTATGCCTGTGAGAACACAAAATCTTCAACGGCACCGGTATACTCCGGGTGTGAAGAACGCACCAGTCCGTAGGTGATCAACAACGCGGAAAATGTAAAGGCATCCGAAAGCAGAAAGAACCACATCATGAGTTTGCCATAACTGGCGTTCATCGGAGAAACTCCGCCATCCCATGCTGATTTTCCGGGTGCTGGTACGGTTACGGTTGAGGTGCTTGCCATGGTAAAAAAACAGGTTTTTGTTTACGGATTCAATATTAAGAATATGAACAAATATAGCCAAAGTCCGCCCAAAAAATGCCAATAGGTGGCGCACATTTCAAGCTGATTCATGCTTTTGGAATGGACATTAAACTTGAAGGTATTTACCCATACAATCAGCACAAAAACAAGACCGCTGACCACGTGCAAACCGTGGGCCCATGGAAAAAGCCATAGGAAAGAATGGGACACATTACTGCCTGAAAAGTACTGGTTTAACTCAACCATTTGGCCATAGGCCATGTACTGCCCCACTAAAAAAGCAATACCCAACATGAAGGATACGCCCAGCGCTATTTTTAGCTGATCAATGTTATCGCGCTTTGCCGAGCGAATTGCCCAGATCATGGAAATACTGCTCAAGGCTACGATCACGGTATTTATTTGAAATATCTGAGGCAGAATAATTTCAGCCCAACCCGCATCGGCACGCTTCACCAGGTAGGCGCTCGTCCACGCACCAAACAACATCACTACGCTAATCATAAAAAGCCAAAGCGCGAACTTCTTTGGGTTCATCGCCAACGGCCGTTTCGCTTCTTCTACAATTCGTAAATCTTTAATGTCACTGCTCATAACACTCCCCTCTTTTAAAGTTTATCCATTAGATATGCAATCTGCACGATGGGCAGATAGAAAAACGATCCGAACATGATACGCAACGCGCTGGCACGGCTTCCGGTGCGCATCAATGAAAAAGTCTGTGCCAGAAACAACACACCGCAAACCGTAACCACTACTGCGGAGTCCATACCGGTTATTCCAAATTTTGCCGGCAACAAACCCAGCGGCAACAGGAACAAGGTATAAATCATGATTTGCACAGCGGTGTTAAAGTCCTTCTTGCCTCCGAAAGGAAGTAACTTAAATCCAGCCTTCTTATAGTCATCATCCGCCAGCCAGGCAATTGCCCAGAAGTGCGGAAACTGCCAGATGAATTGAATACCAAAAATGATCAACGCTTCGTGTGAAATGGTTCCGGTTGCAGCAACCCATCCCAACAGCGGTGGTAACGCTCCGGGAATGGCACCCACAAATACCGCAATTGAACCTACGCGCTTCAGCGGAGTATACACAAAGCTGTACAGGATCATGGAGATCACGGACAGACCAACGGTTACCAGATTTGTGTACTGCATGAGAATGCCGATACTCAACACAAAACAGAGTGCTGAAAAAATAAGCGCCTCTTGAACGGATAACCTGCCCGTGGGCAGTGGTCTGTTCATGGTACGGGTCATCAACTTGTCCAAATCACGTTCAATCACCTGGTTGATCGCAATGGATGAACCGGATAGCAAAAAGCCTCCAATGAAAAGCATCGATAAGGCTTTCCAATCGATAACCGGTGAAGCCAAGGTAAACCCAAATGCGCACGAGAAGGCCACCAACAATGACAACCTGAATTTGAGCAACTCCCAATAGGCTTTAGCCTTGAAGAGTATCCATTGCAAACCGCTTAATGTATCGAGTTGACTGGTGACCATGCGTTATGATAACACGTGTTTTGTTGTTCTGTTTAGTTGCAGTGCCAGGTAAAATTCCACACCAAATGTGAGGGTTGCCAGGAGTAAATGCACCGGCTGGAGAAATGGCGGAACCGCAAAATAGGCCATCCCCATGCCACTCAAAATGGTGCCCAAAATTAACAGGAATAACGGTAGAACGAAACCCCGGGTAGGCTCACTTTTCCACAGGTTTCTAAGCAAAATGGCATGAAAAACCAGAATTACCCATGAAAATGAACGATGGATAATAAAGGTTATGCCAAGAGCTGAAATCCACGCATTCCTGTCGGCTAATTGATTCGTTACCTCATCCACAACTTCGCGCACCCGTGTGCCTAAAAAAATCTGGATAAATACGAGGGCCAAACAACCCAGTACCCATGGAAAAAGTCCTTGTCCGGAAAATCCGGTTTCGCCTCTCCCCTCGCGCACCAGGTATATCAACAAGCCCACAATTACCATGGCCAGAAACATATGCACGGTGATGGTCCATGGTGTTAGATTTGTAGAAACTACAATGGAGCCAATCCATCCCTGAAATCCTACCAACACAAAAGTAAAACCTGCCAGCCAGGTCAACTTTCTGTCTGATTTCCAAAACCGAATCGAATAAACGAACACGGCAAAAATCAGAAAGCCGATAGCCACGCCCACCAATCGATTCACATATTCAATCCAGGTTTTCACCGGATTGAAATCAGCCTCCTCTCGAATGGTCTCATCCGTTAAAATCTGGTTTGCTGTCTTTTCGAAACCTAATGCTGTAAGGTAACGGGCAAAGCGCACATTTTTCTCATGGCGGTATTTCGAATAAAACTCCTTGTAATCGGCAGGTAATTGCTCAACGGATGTAGGCGGCACCCACTGCCCAAAACATTTTGGCCAATCCGGGCAGCCCATACCCGCTCCGGTACTGCGTACAACTCCGCCCACCAGAATCAAAATATAAACAGCAACGAGTGTAGAGAGGCTTAACCGATAAAAACCGCGGTGACCCATACGTGGTAAAACAAACAAGGTTAGCCTTTTGACTAACCTTGTTCGCTGTAGTGATTAGTGCTTATTTCCTTCGACAACAATGGCATCTCCGTTGGAGCTCTCCAACTTGATCAACTCATTTTCGTGAGGCAGGTTGGACTCGGGAGTCTCCGAGAACGGAACAGTTTGCGGAATGAAATCTTCCTTTGCACCGGGCTTGCTGTAATCGTAAGGCCAACGGTATACGGCAGGAATTTCACCCGGCCAGTTACCGTGCCCCGGATTGCGTGGTGTAGTCCACTCCAATGTGGTCGAGTTCCACGGATTCGTAGGTGCAGGTCTTCCACGGAACATGCTGTAGAAGAAGTTGAACAAGAATATAAACTGTGCTCCTAAAGTCAGGATAGCAGCGATACTTACCAATGAATTCAAGTCAGTGAAACCGCTGGCGAAATCGAAGTTGGTAAATGAATAGTACCTTCTGGGGAAACCTGCAATACCAATGTAGTGCATCGGGAAGAATACCATGTAAACACCCACGAACGTTACCCAGAAGTGAATGTAACCCAACTTCTCATTCATCATCCGACCAAACATTTTGGGATACCAGTGGTAAATACCTGCCAGCATACCAAAGAATGAAGCACTGCCCATTACCAGGTGAAAGTGTGCCACCACAAAATAGGTATCGTGCAATTGAATATCGATTGCTGAGTTACCAAGAAATATACCGGTAATACCGCCTGTTAAGAAGAATGAAACCAGACCAATCGAGAACAACATACCAGAAGTAAACCGGATGTTCCCTTTCCACAGCGTAGTTACATAATTAAAGATTTTTACAGCGGAAGGCACCGCAATAATCAACGTTAACAGCATGAAAATGGAACCGAGGAACGGATTCATACCGGTAACGAACATGTGGTGCGCCCACACAATGAATGAAAGGATGGCAATGAATAGCATAGAACCAATCATCGCCTTATAACCGAAAATTGGCTTGCGTGAATTGGTAGCAATAATCTCAGACGTGATACCTAAAGCAGGTAACAACACGATATACACTTCGGGGTGACCGAGGAACCAGAACAAGTGCTGGAACAGAATCGGGCTACCGCCTACATTCGAAAGCGCTTCACCACCAATATAAATATCTGACAAGAAGAAACTTGTGCCGAAGCTACGATCAAAAATCAGCAGCAAGGCCGCTGCAAACAATACCGGGAAAGACAATAAACCAATGATAGCCGTAAAGAAGAATGCCCATATGGTTAGCGGCATACGTGTAAACGACATGCCTCGGGTACGCATGTTGATTACCGTGGTGATGTAATTGATACCTCCTAACAAGGTACTTACAATGAACAGGGCCATTGATGTTAACCAAAGCGTCATACCTAGACCTGATCCCTGGATAGCCTGCGGCAACGCACTCAATGGCGGATAGACAGTCCAACCTCCACCGGCTGGGCCGGTTTCAATAAAGAAAGAACTCAGCATGATTACGCTTGAGAGGAAGAAGAACCAATACGAAAGCATGTTCATAAAACCGGAAGCCATATCACGGGCACCGATTTGCAGGGGAATTAAGAAGTTTGAAAATGTTCCGCTCAACCCGGCTGTCAATACAAAGAACACCATGATGGTACCGTGCATGGTTACCAGCGCGAGGTAAAACTCCGGATCAATTTTTCCTTCTGGCGTAATCCAACCACCCAGTAACGGACGCATCCACTCCAGGTTCATTTCTGGAAAACCGAGTTGCAAACGGAAGATCACTGAAAGTGTTCCCCCGAACAATGCCCAGAAAATACCTGTGATGAGGAATTGCTTGGCGATTACCTTGTGGTCCTGACTGAAAATATAATTCGTCCAGAAATTACCTTCATGATGCTCATGTTCGTGATCATCATGGTGGTGAACGTCAGCGTGTGTGTGAGTATGTGTTGTTGCCATGTCTTGTTAAGTCTTAGTTCGAACCAACTGCTGTCCCAAAATCTCCTTGCGTGAATTTTAATCCTGCCTCAGCCGGAATACCCGCTTTGATCATAGCCGACTCACGCAAGCCTGCCGGCACATTTTTTAAATAATCAGGATTTTGGCTTAACCAGGTCTCCTGTTCTGCTTTCCATTTTGCAAAATCTTCTTCGCTGTGTACAATCACGTTCATCTTCATCGAGAAGTGACCTTTTCCGCAAATCTCTGTACAGGCGAGCTCGTAGTTAAACTCCGGATTACCGGTTTCCTCACGCATCTCTTCGGTTGTTTTGGTAGCCAGAAATTTAAACTGTGTTGGCATACCGGGTACGGCATCCATCTTCACGCGGAAGTGCGGAAGGAACACACTGTGCAAAACATCTTTTGCACGAATCTTCAAGAGCACTTCCTTTCCTTTCGGCAAGTGAAGTTCCAGCGATTTAAAATCATCGAATGTTTTGTTATCGGTTAAGTCCAAACCGAATTCGTTGATCGCATCAATTTTTTGGTAATGATAATCACCCAAGACGGCATCCTTACCGGGATAGCGTGCTGTCCAGGCGAATTGCTGGGCAATGACTTCAATCACTTCAGCATTCTCGCTTGCCGGAGAAGTAATATCATTCCAAGCGCGCAAACCTGTAAAAATCAACAAGGCAAGAACGATGGCCGGAATAATTGTCCAAGCCAATTCGAGGTAATGATTATCTGGATAGAATTTAGCTTTTCTACCTTCCTTGTATTGGTACTGATATAAAAATACAAACTTGATAATACTGATAATTACAAACGCCACTACCGTTACCGCCATTGTGATCCAGAACAAGGTATCCGTCCACGCGCCATGCTCAGAAGCAACAGGCAGTGTGTACGAATCAAAGTGTGCATAGGAGTACCAGAAGAATCCTCCCAAACCAAACACCATAAACAGGATGAAGAGCATGGCATTTAGACCATTGCTGCTGTCTACCTCAGTCTCTTTCTTGCTTTTGGCTACGCTAACCAGTGTACTGATTCTGAAAATCAGATACAGGATCATCAGAACCAAAACAACACCAAGAACTACAATCAAAGTCGTCATAATGCTTTCAAATTAAATGTGGTGATGGAGACTTTCTTCTAACAGGGGATGATTCTTACCGAACAGAGGCATCTTCGATAAGCTGTTCAGTGTAATCCACAAGAAAGCAGCCATAAAGATTAAACCGGTTCCGATTTCTAAAAATCCTAACCCACCGTTGTTCTGCATTACACCAGGCGTAACCATGTTGTAAAAATCAAACCAATGCCCTACAATCACAATCGGACAAACCACTTTCAGCATAGATAAATGCCGCTTGGCGTCTCTTGTCATCAATAACAAAAACGGTAATACAAAGTTTAGGATCAGGTTGGTGTAAAATATCCAGCTATACGGACTTGTCTTCATCCGTTCAATAAAGTACACGGTTTCTTCTGGAATGTTTGCGTAGTAGATCAACAAAAACTGACCGAACCAGATGTATGTCCAGAAAATTGAAAACGCGAACACAAATTTTCCAAGATCGTGGAGGTGGTTGGCATTTACTACTTTCAAATAACCAGCGTCTTTCAGGTACACAACGATAAGCGTAATCATAGCCAAAGCCGTTACCCACCAGCTGGCGAACACGTACCAGCCAAACATGGTACTGAACCAGTGTGTGTCAATACTCATTACCCAATCCCAGGCAGCAACTGATGAACTTACTGCGAAGAACACCAGGAACCAGGCTGAAATGCTTCGGTTCTTAAACCAATATTTTGTATCGGCTTCCAGATCTTCGGCCAGCATGTTCTTCTTGATCATCAGGAAGAACCAATACCACATGCCAAAGAAAATGATCATACGGGCGATGTAGAAAATCGGGAATCCGCCCGCTTTACCTGGCCAGAAAAAGTAAGGTGCCTTTCCATCAATAATTTCATCATAACCCGGGTTAGGTTGTGTTTTAGCCTCATCAACATACTCACCATATAAGGAGCTATGTGTCCAATGGAAAATATCGTGGTTGGTTACAAACCATAACACAACGGTTACAGCAAAGGCAACTAAAATCCAGTGGCCCATAGCCAACGGTATTCGTTTAATGCCTGACGACCATCCGGCTTGCGCAGCATACTGAATCGCAACAAAGAACAACCCGATAATACCAAGGCCTACGAAGTAGATGTTGTTCATCCAAAGGGTTGTATACAAACGCTTCACCCAGGTTGCTGATCCATGATGCTCCCCTTCCTCAGCACCCTCGCTGGCCGCAGCCGCATCTGCACTGGCTACCAGTTGTTCTGTGGCTACGTGTCCATGTCCTTCTGCATGATCATCATGTCCGCCACGCTGAGCCATAAAAAGCCCAAAAACAAACATGATTACTCCAGCCCCGAGCAACCAAAAGATTTTCTTTTTTGCTTCCTGGGTAAAGACAAATTTCTCTTCCACTATTGTTGAATGCCCCATGTTGTATTCAGTTAACCCTGTTGTGCTTTGTTAAATTATTTTTGCAATGTTTTTACGTAGTGCGCAATCTTCCAACGATCTTCCTGACTCATCTGCGAACCATGTGGAGCCATCAGTCCCTTACCCATGGTAATGACATGGAAAATGTGGCCTTCCGTAATGTTTTTGTAGGCATCACCTTTCAAGTTAGCCACACCCGCATATAGACCACGCTCCACGCCATCTACGGTTACACCGGTAGCTACTTTGCCATCACCTTCACCTTTCGCCCCGTGGCAATGTTGGCAATACATGGTGTATAAAGCTTTTCCATCTGCCAATAAAGCGGCATCGACAGAGTCATAAGGACTTTTCAATTTGGCTGCAATCTCCAGGCTGTCTTTGTGCAGGCGATAAGGAAGAAAACCCATCTTATTGCGACTTACCGTGTTTGGCGGTGGTAACCGCAAGTTCATCTTAAATGGGTTCAGGTTATTTGAGTTGTAGAACTCGGCATGACCATCTTCATACTCAATAGAGGTCAACCAACGTCCTTCGTCCGGATTGGTAATTTGGGTATAGGGTTCGTAAGCCACAGAATGGTACATGTTCGGTGCGTATTCTAAACCGGGACTGTCACCACCAGCTTTACAGCCTGCCAGCAACACCGCCACGATTAACCCGATAAATAATGATGCAGTTACTCTCATGGTATTCTTCATCGTACGATATTATTCAAAGCTTTTTTCGTTCACTTCAATAGCGCCACTTTCGGTAAGCAAGCGCTTTAATTCTTCTTTGCTCTTGCCTCCGTTTGCTGCCAGATCAACGGCCATTACGTGCATATCTTCTGTGCTGCGGAGATCAAACTGACGTGGCCATTTGTAAGGCTTCATATCACTTACAATCATGAAGGTTCCCACCATACCTAAAGCTGCAAGCAATACGGTTAACTCAAAAGTTACCGGAATAAAAGGAGGAAGTGACGCAAAGTTTTTACCACCAATAATCATGGGCCAGTCGTAACCCAGCATCCAGATCTGCATGAGCAACGCAAGGCTTGTACCCGTCATACCGAAAAGGAATGCGGCAATTGGTAATCTGGACTTCTTATATCCTAAGGCTTCATCAATGCCGTGAACCGGAAACGGGGAGTAGACTTCCTGGATTTTAACACCACTGGAGCGCACCTTTTTGATGCCGTCCAGCAGTACATCCTCATCATTGAAAATACCTACTACAAAATGCTTATCTGCATCCATGATTTATTGTTTTTCAGAAGTTGTCTTGATAATACTTTTCACTTCGGCCATGTTGATTACCGGGAAGAACTTCGCAAACAGGAAGAACGCGGTAAAGAAAATACCGAATGTAAATACATACTGTCCCACATCGTACCAAGTTGGGTAGAACATGGTCCAGCTTGATGGAATGTAATCGCGGTGCAGAGACGTAACGATAATCACGAAACGCTCGAACCACATACCAATGTTCACAATGATGGAGAGTACGAACGTAGCCACAATGCTGGTTCTGATCTTCTTGATCCAGAACAACTGTGGCGAAATCACATTACACGTCATCATCGACCAGTATGCCCAGGCATACGGCCCAACCACCCGGTTGTAGAAGGCGTAACCTTCATAAGGCACACGTGAATACCAGGAGATGAATAATTCGGTAATGTATGCGATACCCACAATCGACCCCGTAATGATGATGATGATGTTCATCAACTCAATGTGATATATAGTAATATAATCTTCGAGTTTGAAAACTTTTCGCGTTACCAATAGTAGCGTTAACACCATCGCGAAGCCGGAGAAAATCGCACCCGCAACGAAGTATGGCGGAAAGATGGTCGTGTGCCAACCGGGAATAACCGAAGTAGCAAAGTCCATGGATACGATCGTGTGCACAGAAAGTACAAGTGGTGTTGAAAGACCCGCGAGAATAAGGGCAACGGATTCGTAACGCATCCACGTTTTTGCGCCACCCTGCCAGCCAAAGCTGAGGGCATTGTAAACGGTGGCGCGGATTTTATTTCCTTGCACAACGGCACGGTCGCGGATTACCGCAAAATCAGGGATAAGACCGATGTACCAGAACACCAATGACACGGTGAAGTATGTTGAGATGGCGAACACGTCCCACAACAACGGTGAGTTGAAGTTTACCCACAACGACCCGAATGTGTTGGGAAGTGGCAATGCCCAGTAAAATCCTAACCACAGGCGACCCATGTGGAAGCCCGGGAAACTGGCCGCACAAATAACCGCGAAGATCGTCATCGCTTCTGCCGCACGGTTAATGGACATTCTCCAGCGCTGACGGAACAGCAACAAGATAGCCGAGATCAGTGTACCTGCGTGACCGATACCAACCCACCATACGAAGTTGGTGATATCCCACGCCCAACCTACTGTTTTGTTTAGGCCCCATACCCCGATGCCGTGCCAAAGCAACATGCCGCAAGCGTATGCGCCCCAGGCGAGCAAGGCAAGCGAAACTGCCATTGCCATCCACCAGAGTTTGGTTGGTTTGCCTTCCACCTGCCGGCTGATATCGTGCGAAACGTCCTTAATGGTTTTACCACCGGTTACCAGGGGTTCGCGAACTGCTGAAGTTACTGCCATAGTATTTTACTTCTCTCGTTTATCGTTATTATGCGTTTGCTGAATCTTTGTTACGTACTTTGGTGAGGTACCAGATGTTCGGCTTCACCCCTACTTCTTCCAATACCTGGTAAGCACGCGGGTTGCCGGTTATCTTATCGATACCGAAAGGCTTCTCCGGATTAGCAGGAGAAATCTTCAACAGCTTGCTGATGCGGCTTTCCGGATCGTTCACATCACCAAATACAATCGCTCCGGTTGAACAGGAAGCCTGGCAAGCGGTAACCACTTCACCATCCTTAAGCGGCCTTCTTTCTTTCTTGGCCTGAAGTTTTCCGTTTTGAATGCGCTGTACGCAGAAGGAACACTTCTCCATTACACCGCGTGAACGTACGGTTACATCCGGGTTCAACACCATCTTACCCAAATCGGTGTTCATGGCCGGGTTCACATTTTCAAACTGGCGGTTATCGTGATACTTGAACCAGTTGAAACGTCTTACTTTATACGGACAGTTGTTGGCACAATAGCGTGTACCGATACAACGGTTGTACGTCATTTGATTTAATCCCTCTGTGCTGTGGGTGGTAGCGGCCACCGGACACACCGTTTCGCAAGGTGCGTTGTTACAGTGCTGACACAACATGGGCTGGAATACCACTTCAGGGTTTTCGGCTGCCTCTTCCAGGCCGCGCACATCATGTACTTCGGCATCACTGCTGTAGTAGCGATCGATGCGCAACCAGTGCATTTCCCTGCGGTTGATCACTTCTTCACGACCAACCAGTGACACGTTGTTTTCAACGTTACATGCAACCACACAGGCTCCACAACCGATACATGTGTTCAGGTCGATGGCCATACCCCAGTGGTGGTTCTTGTATTCGTGGCCTTTCCACATAGAAAGTTCGCCCGGAGCAACTTTATGCTCTGGATCTTTCCAGGTTGCCACCTTAGGCTGGAACTCGCGCTTCCAATCTGCCTTTGAGAATTTATTCAAGGTAGTTTCCTGTACAACCGTTTGACGGGCCATGTAGGTTTGGTGCGTTTGTGTGGTAGCAATCTGGTAGCGTTCACCAGTAGCTTGCAACGTTGCACCGCCCACGCTATAGCTGAGCGATCCATTCACCATGCCGATGAGTGGGTATACATTCGTACCGATTCCATCGGCCACTTTACCGGCTTTAGTACGGCCGTATCCTAACGGAATACCGATTGTACCCGGAGTTTGACCAGGTTGAACGAGTACCGGAAGTTTAACCGGTTCCTTTCCGTTGATGGAGATAGTGTAATATTCTGTTTTCGCTTCCTTGAAGTTGATGTTCTTTGCATCGGCAGGTGCTACGGTTACATAGTGTTCCCAAACCGCTTTTGTAATCGGATCTGGGAGTTCCTGCAACAGCGGGTTATTGGCTTGTGAGCCGTTACCAACTGTTCCGTTTTCAAATACAAATACTTCAAAGCCATCACCTGTTTTGTAGGTTGAGGCGATAGCAGATGCAGCCGCGGCTACATCGCCAGCAAAAGAAACAGCAGATTCTTCTACCGGTAGCTCCAACACACCGTTATACAAGCACTGATCCCACCAGGTCTGGAAATTACCGGTTTTATAAAACCAGTTCTTCCAATTATTCTTTACTACTTCGAAATAATCAACATTGGTTTCACCTGCCCAGATCAGGAAACTCTCCTGCGCTGCACGCGATTTGAAAATCGGGGTGATGGCAGGTTGTGCCAGGCTAAAATGATTCTTCTTAGGCTCGGCATCATTCCATGCTTCAAGGAAGTGATGATCCGGAGCAATGTAATCTACAAGTGCAGCGGTTTCATCTTCTTTATAAGAAGTAGCAATCTTCACCTGAACTTTGCTCAAACCAGCCTCCAGTTGCGCACCCATCGGGTGATCGTAAACCGGATTACAGTTGTAGAAGATTACACCGGCAACACTGCCTGCATTAACCTCTTTAACAAAATCGGCCATAGCCTGATCATTACCTTGACGGTAATTCACAGGAACGTTCGGAAGGATGGTTGATCCGTAGCTTCCCAATAAATCGTTGATGGCGTTTACCACAACCTGCACCGACTTATCATTTGATCCGGCTACAACCAATGCATTACCACGGCTGTTCCAAAGATCATCAGCTGCTTTCTTCAAGTTAGGCTTATCCACACCACCGCTGATGGTCGATACTCCGGCTTTAGAAGCCAATAAATTATACAACTGAACAACCACAGCACCTTCTTCTGAAGGTTTAATCTGTGTGCGGTAGTCAGCATTTGCGCCAGCCAATGACATACCGGTTTCGAACTGGTAGTGGCGCGACATATCTTTTTTATTCTCCCCTACTTCGCGTGTAGCGGCATACTGTTTGGTAAACTCAACAGGCGATAGCCATGAGGTAAGGAAATCAGCTGCAACGCTTACGATCACTTTTGCCTTGCTGAAATCGTAGGAAGGAATCATAGCCGTGCCAAATGATTCTTCGTTCGCCTTCAACATCCCGTAATGCGAGCTCTGATCGTACTGAACGTGTTGTGTAGTTGGGTATTTCGTTTTGAACTTCTCGATAACCGCCTTCGTGCTGGGGCTAAGAATTGAGTTACTTACAATTACAATCTTGCCGTTGCTCAGGCTGATGCCACGCAACTTGTCGGTAATCTCCATATCCAGTTCATCCCAGGTGGCCTTGCGGTTTTCACCGAGACGTGGGAAACGGAGACGGGCGTTATCATAAAGCGAAAGAACAGAGGCTTCAACCTGTGCGCTGGTACCGCCTTTTGAAACACTTGAAAGAGAGTTGCCTTCAATTTTGATCGGGCGACCTTCGCGGGTTTTCACTACAATGCTGCAATAATCACCACCATTGGTATAGGTGGAAGCATAGTAGTTGGCCACACTTGGGGTGGAGTCCTCAGGCTTATTAACATACGGAATTGCTTTACGAATAGGCGCTTCGCAGGCAGCCAACGAAACCGCGGCTACACCGAAACCCATCATCTTCAAGAAATCCCTGCGGGAATGGCCAAGATCTTCCTCCGGTCCGGGAGCAAACTCGTTGTGGGCATGCTTCACAAACTCGGGATCATTACTGAGTTGCTCAAGGCCTTTCCAGTATATCTTCTTCGTAGATTCTTTCTCCATAATATGTATTAAAGCGAAGTCTGACTTAAGGTACGGTTATTCAATTCTATATTAATAGTGGCACTTGGCACATTCCAAACCACCAATGTCTTCCACCTTCATCGGTTCCTTGCTGGCATTGTTGTGCAGTTCAACCAACTTGTCGTAGTACGCGCTGCCTTTAGTGTTCACATCGGTCTTGCGATGGCAGTCGATACACCAGCCCATAGTTAATAAGGAGTACTGCTTCACCACTTCCATCTCTTCAATCGGGCCATGGCAGGTCTGGCACTCAATGTTACCCACATTTACGTGTTGGGCGTGGTTGAAGTAAGCCAAGTCGGGAAGGTTGTGGATACGCACCCACTCAATTGGTTTCTGATTCGGACCGAAGGTGAGTGTTTCGGGTTGCCAATCGGCAGCAGCCCAAAGTTTCTGAATTTGAGGCGATTCTGTTTTAACGGAGCGGTGGCAGTTCATACAAATATTCACTGAAGGAATAGTGGCGTTCTTGCCCACCATCACGCCCACGTGACAGTATTTACAATCAATTTCGTAAGCACCTGCGTGAAGTTTGTGCGAGAAAGCAATTGGTTGCTTGGGCGCATAGCCCTGCTGAACACCAACAGAGTACAGTGTATTAATCACCCACTTGAAGCCAAGCGAAGCAATAATAAAGATCATAATAAAGCGGAAGCCAGCGCTGCTGGTGATGCTTCCTACGGTATAAGGTGAGTGAACAACTTCTTTATCTTCTTCGGAAAGATCTTTCTGATCAAGGAAACGCTTAAGGGCGGAAACCAGAAACAGCAATACCATTACAAGAAGAGCCAATATCACCAACATCCCGATCAGGATGATATTCAGGTAACCTGCCGGAACACCGGAGCCGGTTCCACCTTCTCCACCCGCAGCTGCAGGAGTTGCGGCAACCGGAGGACCCTTTTCTGTTTCAGCCTTGATATAGGCCAACAGGTTCATCAGTTGATCGTCCTTCAAACCGGTGAAGGCTGTCATCTGAGTCTTATTGTACTCGTTGTACAGGTTTACTGCATATTCATCGCCACTGGCAATAACGGCAGCTGAGTTTTTAATGAATGCTTTGATCCAGTCGATAGACGGAGCACGGTCGTAGACATCAGCCAGTGCAGGACCAACTAATTTCTGGTGTACCCGATGACAGGTTTTACAATTTGCGTTAAAGAGGGATTCCCCATCGGCAATAGCTTCCGGTGTAGTGGGAATTTCCTGTGCGAATGAAACGGATAACGTAAAAAATAAAACGAGGGTGCTGATGCTTCGGGTGATGGAGTACAGGGATACTTTTATCATGATAGGTTTGTAGTGTCCGGTTTTACATCAAGGTGCACAAATCTACTATCGGAAGTCATTTTTTCAAACTTATTTCAGGTACTGGAAACAATTATTTGAACTGTTTTAAAGGGTTTTCTTCGACTGTTAAAACTTCCAGAACCTTGACGAAGAAAAAGATGAACAAATAATTTAGAATCAATTTAAATTGGTGGAATAATCTGCATTTATGACCCCATTTGAATATGTGAGCGTGCTCATTTCCCTGATTTTGGGATTAGGCATTGCCGTGATCTTAACCGGATTGGCGCGCATCATTAAACGGTGGGAAGTGATAGTGCCTTACGGACCCTTCTTTGTCTGGATTGTACTGGTCTTTGTGTTACACATTCAGGAGTGGTGGGAGACCTATCAGCTTATGAATTGGTCGAACTGGAGCCTAACGATTTTTCTATTTGTTATCCTCTACCCCATCTTGTTATTCATCCTGGCCAACCTATTGTTCCCGGTTAAATGGAAAGTACCCCTCGACCTGAAAGCCTATTACTTTTGCATTTGTCGGAAGTTTTTCTTTTTTACGATTTGCCTGGCACTAACCGCCTTGCTGCAAAATGTGTTTTTGTTAGACTACACCCTGTGGGAACAGCCTGTTCAACTAGGCGTTATCATGCTGTTTAGCATTCTGCTGATCGTTAGAACAGAAAAGGCATGGGTACATTACGCCATCTCGCTGGGCTTGCTCCTTATATTAATCGGCAACCTGATTTTTTCCCCGCAACAACTGGTGGCCCCCTAGAATTTTTCCAGTCCCAAACCAAATAAAGCAAAATCGTACTTCACGGGATCGATGGGGTCCAGCTTACGCAGATTATCGGTTAGCTCAACAGCCGTGAGCCAGTCCGTTTGCTTGCGTTTGATCAGGCGCAAATTGCGCGCTACCCGCTCCACATGTACATCGCACGGGCAAATCAGCTGTGCTGGACTGATGGTTTCCCAAATACCAAAATCAACTCCTTTATTATCAATGCGTACCATCCAGCGCAGGTACATGTTCAGGCGCTTACAAGCCGACTTGCGTTCAGGGGTAGCGATGTGCTTTTTCGTTCGTACAGGAAAATCCGGGAGGCTAAAGAACAGGTTATGAAAATTAATGAGTCCCTTTTCTACAGTCTGCTCCCCTGGTGAACCAGAAAATGCATCTTCCAGGGAATTGTGGCGTTGATAATACCACTTCAGAAAGGCAATGAAATAGAGCGCATCCGTAGCGTTAAATGTGCGATGACGAAACTCAAGAAATGGTCTCAGATCATGTTCACGATGGTGTAAAATAAAGTCGTGCGGATCATGATCCATCCACCCCAAAAGCTTACGACAGTTATTAATGATCGTAACGCGCTGCCCCCAGGCCAACGTAGCAGCAAATAACCCGGCAATTTCAACGTCTTGCTTTTTTGAAAACTGATGTGGAATCAGTATCGGATCAAGATCAATAAAGCCGGGTTGGTTGTATTGTTCCACTTTCGCATCCAGCAATTCTTTTAGTTCCGACAGTTTAGCCAATCCGGTTTTCTTCATTGCAGCAAATGAGGCGTTAAGTACTGATAAAGATCACTTTATTGAAAGTGCAAATGCCTTAAATTTCTGAAAACAAAATCTGGAATGAGTACCGAACTCAATTTGGTGGAATTACTTGCCGGCATTGGCATTTTCCTTTTCGGGATGTACCAACTGGAAGAAGCGCTGAAGCAACTTTCCGGTGGCACCTTCCGAAAACTCCTTCGCAGGTTTACTGAAAACTGGTTTCGCAGTGTGGTGAGCGGAACGGTTGCCACGGCCGTACTTCAAAGTAGCACCGCAGTCTCCTTGATGGTACTGGCTTTTGCCGGAGCCGGTGTTTTGGGGATGGAAAGTGCCATCGGGGTTATTATCGGTTCCAATTTAGGCACCACACTAACCAGTTGGATTGTAGCCACCCTTGGGTTTAAAGTAAAGATTGAGTTACTGGCGTTGCCCTTCATCGGTGTCGGTGGTTTAGGCCTGATTTTCTTTGGCACCTCTGGCCGTGGTGCCAACATCTGCAAATTTCTGGTTGGCTTCGGCTTTCTGTTTATGGGTCTCGACTATATGAAAACCAGCATCGATGGCATGGCCCAACATTACGACCTGGCCGCGCTGAAGCATTACCCCGGCATTGTGTTTATCCTTATAGGCTTTCTTCTCACGGCTATCATTCAATCCAGTTCTGCATCGATGGCCATTATTCTCAGCGCCATTTATTCAGGTGTGCTTGCATTTCCCATGGCCGCTTACATGGTGATTGGCATCAACCTAGGCACCACCCTCACGGTACTGATTGGTTCGCTGGGGTCACAAACCATTAAAAGGCGCGTGGCTGTCAGTCACTTGTTGTTTAATGTGGTTACAGCCGTAGTCGCTGTAGTCTTGTTCCCACTCCTGATGTACCTGATTCAAAAAACCATTCACCTGGAAAATGATCCCGTAACAGGCATTGCATTATTTCACACATTGTTTAACCTGATGGGTGTAGTTATTTTTCTTCCTTTCATTGGTTTTTTCACCAATTTAATTGTGCGCATGGTTCGTGAAAAGAAAACGACACTAACCCGATACCTGCACACCCTTAAACCCGATGTAACGGAGGCCGGCATTGAAGCCTTGAAAAACGAAATCCGTCATTTGATTGTGGAGGTTATTCGTTATCACCTGCGCCTGTTAAAGCTTAACCGTAAAGAACCCTTTCAATCTTTCCTGAAAAAAGAAGTGCCTGCCATTACCAAAGATGTGGCACCCGAGGAACAATATCAGAATATTAAATTACTGGAAGCTGAAATTTATACGTTTGCTTCCGGCCTGCAGATGCACGAACTCCGTGATGAAGAGGCGCGAGAGTTAAACAAACTCCTGCACGCAACCCGTAATGGAGTAGCTTCCGCAAAGATTCTGAAAGATGTGCAGCACAACCTGCAGGACGCTGAAGCATCCGATAATGCTGAAATCGAAAAGTTAATGTTGCACTTCAAGGAAAAGTGGGCCACTATTCACCAGGAATTTATTCGTGTATTGGAAGAAAAAGAAACCAGTACCAACATCAGCATGATTCACGGACTAACCTTAAAAAACAAGGAAGATGACATCGCGTTTACGCAATTGATCACCAGCGTTATTGCTTCACGAAAAATCAATCAGGCTGATATCCCCACACAGATAACCCTTAACCGCGCCTTTAATATGTCGGTGCGGCAAATGATTCACGCCTTACGGGACTTGTTGTTCACCGAACCGGAAGTGGAGATTGTGGAGAAATTAAGCGAGACGGCTAAGTAAAAATTATTTCGGTTGGTTAAGACATATCCACTCACACATAAACCACAGGAAAAACACAAAATATTTGGTACCTTAAAGGTGCATTTCAGGTAATCATGTCGAAGAATTTAAGCTATTTGGCCGGAAGAAAGGGTGTTAATAAAACACTCTTCGAAGAATTGGGCATCGCTGCAGCAGAAACGGGCACGCCTTCTGTAGAAAAAATGGAGGCTTTGAGAAAGGAATTCCTGGTTGGCAAAGCGAATGTGTACGGTACAACAACGTTTTATGATTTCCTAAAACCTGAAAATCAAAATAAGAAGGTGTATATCTGCAATGGCAGCGCTTGCCTATGTGCCGGAACGCAACCCGCGTTGAAAGAAAAATTACAAAACCACTTCAAGGAAGAAGAAATCGGGGAAATGTGTTGCTTAGGAAGGTGTCATGAGAATTCAGCCTTTCATATATCGGGTAAAAACTATTCCGGAAAAGCGATTGATAATCTTGTAGAGATAAAGAAAAATAAAATTGCCGTTGCCGATCAATACCTTATCGCAGCAAGTGGCACACCCATACTCACCCAAAAATTTCCGGGTGTAAAAGCGTATTACAAAATACTAAAAGACTGCCTGCAAAAACCGGTTGAAACACTTCAAACAGAATTGAAAATATCCGGACTACGCGGGCGTGGCGGTGCCGGTTTTCCGATGGCAATTAAACTGGAGTCATGCCGAAATACTCCTGCCGAACAGCGCTTCATTGTCTGCAATGCGGATGAAGGCGACCCCGGTGCCTATTCTGATCGCTACTTGCTCGAACATCAACCGCATGCGGTGTTGATGGGCATGATCATCGCAGGCTACCTGGCCGATGCATCAGTTGGTGTACTCTATATCCGGGCAGAGTATCCTGAGTCGATAGAGGTCATTGAAAATGCTATTCGGGAATTGCATCAGCATAACTTCATCGGTGAAAATATTCTCGGTTCAGAATTCTCGTTTCATTTTAAAGTTATTAAAGCGCAAGGTGCCTACATCTGCGGAGAAGAGACAGCGCTGCTTTCATCCATTGAAGGTCAGCGGCCGGAGGTTCGTGTGCGGCCACCATATCCGGCACAACAGGGGTTATTTAATTTACCCACTGTAGTCAACAATGTTGAAACATTGGCCAACCTACCATGGATCACACAACATGGCGGTGAGGCATTTGCTGCTATTGGTTTGGGAAAATCAACCGGAACAAAGCTGATTTCGTTGGATGGCTATTTCAATAAACCGGGTATTTATGAAGTGGACATGGGTACCCCCTTACGTGTTGTAGTAAATGATCTGGGGGGCGGCTTCCGTAAACCCGTTAAAGCCATGCATATTGGCGGGCCGTTGGGCGGATTGGTGCCTGTAGCCAAAATCAACGACCTTACAATAGATTTTGAATCATTCTCTAAAAACGGATTTCTTTTGGGGCATGCATCGATTGTATGCATTCCTGAAGATTTCCCGATTCTATTATATATAGAACATTTGTTCGAGTTCACGGCACACGAAAGCTGCGGAAAATGTTTCCCGTGTCGGTTAGGATCAACACGAGGAAAAGAGATGCTTGAAAAAGCCAGAACCAGTGAATACAAAATTGATCGCGTGCTAATGGATGACTTGCTCGAAACATTGGAGATCGGCTCATTGTGTATGCTGGGCGGTGGATTACCGCTGCCTGTGAGGAATGCGTTGCATTATTTTGAAGATGAATTGAAGTCTTACTTTGTAACTAAAGGGTAGTTGATATGGAAGCGGTAAAGACAAAAGCAACAGTTAATATCCACACCAACGGAAACGGTGCGGATAAAATTAAATTGGCGTACATCAACGATAAACCTTATGAAATCAAGGAAGGCGAAACTGTACTTTCCTTTGTTCGTAGAAATCTTGGACAAAACCGGGTACCCACTCTTTGTGACGCACCCAACCTTGAACCGTTCGGCTCCTGCCGGGTATGCAGCGTGGAAGTTGCCTTGCAACAGAACGGCCCCACAAAAACGGTGGCATCCTGCCACACTCCAGTTTCACCTAACGCCTATATTTATACCGATACACAAAAGATCACCCGTCTACGAAAAAACATCATTGAGCTTGTTCTCACCGATCACCCACTCGATTGCCTTACGTGTGAAGTGAACAACAACTGTGAACTGCAAACCGTAGCTGCGCAAGTTGGCGTACGTGATGTGCGTTACCCGGAAGGCAAAACCCATCTTGATCGCAAAAAAGATTTAAGTCACCCGTACATGACCTCTGATCTTTCCAAGTGCATCAATTGCTTTCGGTGTGTACGTGCCTGCGATGAAGTACAAGGTGAAATGGTGTTGAGTATGGCTGGTCGCGGATTTGATAGTCACATCATCAAAAGCTTTGACGATAACTTCTTGAATTCTGATTGCGTAAGTTGTGGCGCTTGTGCGCAAGCCTGTCCTACTTCTGCTATTTCAGATGTATTTGAATCCAAGAGCATCAATGTGCAGAAAAAAGTACGCACGGTTTGTACGTACTGCGGAGTTGGATGCAACCTCGAAGTGGCCGTAAACGATGATAAAATCAAATCGATACAAGCGCCTTACGATGCTGAAGTAAATCAGGGTCACACCTGCCTGAAGGGAAGATTTGCCTTTTCCTTCTACAACCACCCCGACCGGTTACGTACGCCCCTCATCCGAAAGAATGGTGAACTTCAACCTGCCAGTTGGGATGAAGCCTATGATTTTATAGCAGAAAAACTTACAGCTATAAAAAACACGTACGGTCCCGACTACATCGCGGGCATTTCATCGGCACGCTGCACGAATGAAGAAAATTACCTGATGCAGAAATTCATCCGCGTAGTGATCGGCACCAACAACATCGACTCCTGCGCACGGGTATGCCACTCGCCTACAGCACTGGGTATGCAACGCAGTTTTGGTACTGGTGCTGCCACCAACTCCATTGAAGATTTAAAATATGCGGATTGCATTCTGGTCATTGGTGCGAACCCGACAGATGGTCATCCGGTAACAGGCGCGAAGTTCAAGCAATTTGCCATGAAGGGAAAAACAACCATTGTAATTGATCCGCGCAGAACAGAACTCGCCCGCTTTGCAACCTACCATCTTCCACTACGGCCCGGAACCAACGTGGCCATGCTCAACATGATGTTGTACTACATCATCACCGAAGGATTGGAACACAAGGAATTCATTGAATCGAGAACAGAAGGCTACGAAGATTTCAAAAAACAAATTCTGAATGTAAACATTAACGAACTTGAACGCATCACCGGTGTCGACCGAAACCTGGTACGTGAAGCAACACTGGCGTATGCCAAATCAAAAGCAGCCATGGCTTTCCATGGACTTGGAGTTACCGAACATTCTTATGGAACATACGCCATCATGTTGATTACAGATCTTGCTATGATTACCGGAAACATCGGCCGAAAAGGTGTTGGAGTAAATCCATTACGCGGTCAGAATAATGTACAGGGCGCTGCCGATATGGGTTGCCAGCCACACCAGGGTGCCGGGTATTTTGATGTAACCCATCCGGAATATCATAAAATGTATGAACAGTTCTATGGCGTTAACCTTCCGAATCATATCGGCTATAAAATTCCACAGATGTATACCGCTTCGCTGGATAATAAATTAAAGGCCTTATGGCTGATGGGTGAAGACCTGGTGCAAACTGATCCGAATACAAACAAAGTGATATCTGCATTAAAGAACCTTGACCTGCTTGTTGTACAGGAACTCTTTATGACGGAAACCGCCAAGCTCGCCACCGTAGTTTTACCCGGTACTTCCTTCCTCGAAAAGAGCGGAACGTTCACCAATGGCGAACGAAGAATACAACGCGTGAACAAAGTGGTTGAACCTATTGAAGGCACAAAATCCGATGGGCAAATTGTGGTGGATATCATGAACCATATGGGATATGCGCAACCCGATTATGATCCGGATACTTTGTTGAAAGAAATTTCACAAATCGTTCCGTTCTTCAAAGGCGTAAAGTGGAATGAACTGGGTGAAAACGGAAAACAATGGCCGGTGAAAGAAGACGGAACAGATACAAAAATTCTGCACACCGAAACATTCAAGCGCGGTAAAGGCAAGTTCCACTATTTCGATTTTCAGGAAAGTCAGGAAATCATCAACAACGGAAAGGAATATCCCTACATCATTACCACCAACCGCGAACTGGAACATTACAATGCAGGCACCATGACGCGCAGAACAAAAAATGTAGAACTCCTGACGGAAGACGTGTTGCTCATCAATCCGGCTGATGCCGAAAAACATTTTATCAAAGATGGCGACATGGTTTGCGTGGAGTCTGCGCGGGGCAAAGTAGATTTGAAAGCACGCATTACCGATGAAGTAAAACCCGGCATCTTAAGCTCAACCTTCCACTTTCCTGAAATCGGGTTGAACGTAATTGGATCCGATGAGCACGACAGCGAAGCCATGTGCCCGGAATACAAAGTGATTGCGGTGAATATTCGCAAGAGTAAGGGAATGCATAAAGTAACCGTAGCCTGACTTAAATATCATGCCTTTGTGAGTATGTCGATTTTTCAATTGGTTGCTCGAAGACAATCACACAATAACTATCTTTAAAAACTAAACAACCTTATGCGCAAACTCATTCTCCGCTCCCTGCTCGTTATCATTCTGGCTGGGCTAAGCTACGGCATCTATTACGCCTGGATTGCCTTCCCAATTATCACTGGCTATGGTGCAAAAATTTTATGCTCCTGCACCATGCTGGTTGGTCGGGCAGAACAGGATGTAATTGACAACGAACTCGGCTCAGGGCTACTCAAACTCGGATCATTCAAAGCAAACTATACCGACTTATCTGCTACCGCCAGTGTTTTTGGGTTAGCTAAACGCAAAGCGATTTACAGAAAAGGACTTGGCTGCACATTGGTTAACGGGGTTACCGAAGAAGAGCTTCGTGCACAAAACTGGAAAATTGCCGCTCCTGAAAATATACGTCAAGATACCCTTGCCTGGCCCATGGGCAACCGAACTTCCGATTCGCTTGACCTGAGTGGATATAATTTGGAGTTACTCACAAAAACCGTGAACGAAGCGTTTGAAGAACCCGGTGAAGAAAAGAACAGACGAACCCGTGCAGTAATTATCATACACCATGGCGATATCATTCTTGAAAAATATGCAGATGGGTTTGATCAAAACACACGACTCATGGGGTGGTCGATGACAAAAAGTTTAACCAACGCCATGATGGGCATACTCGTACGCGATGGAAAACTTACCGTAAACCAACCCGCTCCGATTGAGGAATGGAAAAATGATGAACGATCAGCCATCACCATTCACAATTTGATGCAAGCTTCTTCGGGTTTGGATTGGCAGGAAGATTACAGCGGCCCCAGCACGGCCACCAACATGCTTTTTAAAAAACGCGATGCCGGAAAATACGCATTGTCCGTTCCATTAAAGCACACTCCGGGTGAAGTATTTTATTATTCCAGTGGCACAACCAATATTCTTTCACTGATTATCCGGCAATCGGTTGGCGATGAAACCTATCATCGCTTTGCTTATGAAAATGTCTTTCATAAAATCGGGATGAATTCGTTGGTGATTGAGCCCGATCCGGGAGGAACATTTGTAGGTTCATCTTTTTCTTATGCCACGGCCCGCGATTGGGCAAGGTTCGGCTTGTTGTATCTGAATGATGGTTATTGGTCAACGGGAAGAATACTTCCGGAAGGCTGGATAGAATACACCGCCACACCAGCCAAGGGTGCAAAACGCGGAGAATACGGAGCCCAATTCTGGTTAAATGCAGGTGATCCAACTGATATTGCCAACAAAACGTATCCGGATGTTCCTTCAGATATGTTTTACGCCAGCGGATATGAAGGCCAGAATGTATTTATCATTCCCTCTCATGATCTGATTGTGGTAAAACTAAGCCTGACCACCGGCAATGCTGTTGATGACAATGCATTCTTGAAAGAAATTATTCGCGCGCTACCCGAATAGCGTTAACATTTGCAACTGCAGACTGTTAGAAGGAAGATAAACCTGAACATGTCTGCACAGAAATCTTTTGTACTCATTGGTGGTAGTTATGGTATCGGAGCCTCATTAGCCGATATTCTGTTGAAGCAAGGGTACGATGTAACCGTTTTAAGTCGAACTAAACCTGAACATTCCGATATCAGGCACGTGTTGTTTGACGTTGCCACCGATTCAATTGATATTACTCAACTTCCTGAAGTCATCGATGGCGTGGCGTACCTGCCGGGTACCATTGCATTAAAACCCTTTCATCGGTTTACCGATGCTGAGTTTTTAGCTGACTTTCAACTAAACACCTTAGGCGCTGCACGGGTTATACGCGAGTTGCTCCCCAGACTGAAAGCCGCAACCCAAAGTTCAGTTGTGTTGTTCAGCACGGTGGCGGTTCAGCAAGGCATGCCCTTTCATGCATCAGTCGCTATGGCCAAAGGTGCGTTGGAAGGATTAACCCGATCACTTGCTGCCGAGTTGGCACCAAAAATTCGGGTAAATGCAATTGCCCCTTCGATCACGGATACACCGTTAGCATCAAAAATCCTTTCGAGTGAAGAAAAGAAAAAAGCATCCGGAGATCGTCATCCACTAAAACGGGTAGGCGAGCCAATGGATGTTGCTCAGGCTGCCGCCTGGTTACTCAGCGATCAAAGCAGTTGGGTTAGCGGACAAATTATTCCGGTAGATGGCGGAATGTCGACTTTGCGTGTTTAAGTATGCCTACTATTACTTTCAAAAATAAAACCATCTCCTGCAAACAAGGAGAAATACTGCGCGATGCGTTGCATCGGCACAAACTCAATGTGCATAATGGTCACGCGCGCTTACTCAATTGTCGTGGCTTTGGTTCATGCGGAACCTGTGCGGTGAAAATTTTGGGCAAAGTAAACCCGCACACCGTGAAAGAACAAATCAGATTGAACTTTCCACCGCATTGTCAGGATAATGGTTTACGATTAGCGTGTCAGGTATCGGTTACGGAAGATATCGTGATCACAAAATACCCCGGGTTCTGGGGTGAACAGGTGAAATGAAATCGCTAATCAAAAAAAATCTGAGTATCTGTAAAGAGTCCTAAACTAATAAGTTAACGTCATGCTACGTTTGCTGTGAGAAACGTAGAGCAAATATTATTTTGTGTAAGGAAAAGAGAAGAGCGGATAAAGACTGAGAGTCGTCATGGGTCAAAAGACCGTTCGCAATGCTGGTCACCGCTCTTTTACTTGCAAAACCTGAACAGTTCATGAGGCCATTAGAGCCTGTGTTAAGCATGGATAGGTAAAGCAAGTATTCTCTTTTCACTAATTGTTCAACTCAAAATAATCAATTATGACGTATGCTGGAGTAGATGTTTCAAAAGAATTTTTTGATGTATACACCGGTGAGTTAGGTGGTCGACAATTCAGTAATGATAGCACTGGATTTACGCTGTTCAAGAAATGGATTGGTTCAACAGTTCATGTGGTTATGGAGGCTAGTGGACCTTACTATTTAAAGCTTGCCTATGATCTTCATCAGTCAGGAATAGCTGTTTCTGTAGTCAATCCATTGGTTATCCGTAGGTTTTGTCAAATGAATTTGCACCGGGCCAAGACAGACCGTAAAGATGCGATGGCCATTGCGAAGTTTGCCCACTTAACCAACCCTTTAAAGTGGTCACCGGCACCAGAGCATTTGCAGCAACTTCTTCAAATGCAGAGCGTTATGGAGCAATTATCAAAACAGCTAATCAGTACTCAGAATGCACTGGAGTCATTGAAACAACATCCTGGTATATCAAAAAATGCTCTATTTGCACTTCAACAAGTAGCACGAGCGCAACAAGATCAGATTACTCAATTGGAAAAACAGATCATGGAGCTCACCAAGCAACACTACGGAGCTGAGTTTAACGTCCTAACAAGTATTCCGGGTATTGGTAAGAAAACAGCGATGTTATTGATTTTATCAACTGATGGGTTCACTCGTTTTGATAGCATCAAACAGCTTGTGGCCTACACCGGCATTGCCCCAAGGATTTTTCAATCAGGAAAAACGGTCAGCAAAAGACCAAAGATTAGCAAATTGGGTATGGCCGACTTAAGAAGATCATTGTTTATGTGTGCATTGCAAGCAATCAAGTGTAACGAAGCTTGCAAAAATCTTTATGAGCGGTTGCGTCAAAAGGGAAAGGCTGCAAAAATAGCGTTGATGGCTGTTAGCCATAAACTTTTAAGGCAAGCTTTTGCTCTGGTTAAAAACAAAATTCAGTTTAAAACCGAACTTTCTTTTGCATGAGGTCAATCAAATACTTTGAAATTAACACAGTTCATTGCGAGGGATCCCGATAACTATCGGGAGACCGAAGCAATCTCATTTTTTAATTTAAAATTGGGATTGCTTCGCTACCGCCTGCCTACCGCAGGCAGGCTCGCAATGACAGGGTATTAAGGACTTGAAGTGGATACTCATAAAAAACCATAAACTATATAATGCGGGTAGGATGAGTATAAATATTGAATCTTCCCTCACGGGCAAAACCGATTAACGTAATGCCACTCGATTGTGCCAGGTTAACCGCCAGACTGGAGGGTGCACCCACGGCCACCAAAACCGGTATGCCTGCTATCGCAGCTTTCTGAACCAATTCAAAACTTGCTCGGCCACTTACCACCAGTATGTAATCAGATAATGGAATTGCTTCTTTAAAAAGCATGGCCCCAATTACCTTATCCAATGCATTATGCCGACCAACATCTTCACGCAACAATATCAATGATCCTTGTTGATCAAACAATCCGGAAGCATGTAAACCGCCTGTATGCTCAAAAACATGCTGCGCATCACGAAGTTTGTCGGGTAAGGATTGAATAAGCTTGGCAGAAACTGACCAATTGGTCGTGACCGGTTCGCATTGAACCCTAACCGCTTCAATGGAGGATTTACCACACACACCACAACTGGATGTGGTATAAAAATTTCGTTGGAGTTTTTGAAAATCAGGTGCCAGGGCTAAGCTCAACTCAACACGTACCACATTGTTCTCCTCCTGTTTACCCAGGTTTTCGCAGTAGCGAATGTTTTCAATCTGTGAAAAGGACTGAACAATTCCTTCGGTAAAAAGAAATCCCGCAGCCAATTCAAAATCATGACCAGGTGTACGCATGGTTACCGCCAAACTCCGTTGCTCCCGTTGGTCAGCCGGACCAAAACCCAACCGGATTTCCAACGGTTCTTCTACGGCAACAAGATCTGTCTTTTCAGCTTTACCAGATGCCTGGTGTTTTACAATTCGTACGTGATTAACTGAACCCATACCTAAGTCACGCCAGTTAAAGTTATGGTATTCTGATTAGGACAACCCATTAATCCTTCCTTCATTATCAATATCCATACCCAATGCAGCCGGAACATTCGGTAGGCCGGGCATGCGTAGAATATCTCCCGTAATCGGGATAACAAAACCGGCCCCCGCAGCTACTTCAATTTCACGCACGGTAATGATGAAGTCTTTTGGACGACCAAGCTTTTTAGCATCATCGGAAAAACTATTTTGCGTTTTTGCGATGCACACCGGAACGCCATTCAAGCCGATCCGTTCAATCTTCTTTAAATTCTGTTTTGCCTTGGGCAAAAACTCTACATCCTTTGCACCGTAAATTTTTACGGCAACCGTTCTGATCTTTTCTTCCATGGATGACTTCCAATCATACACCGGCCAATATTTTCCATGAAAGTTATCAGCAGCTTCCGCAACTTTTTTGGCCAGATCAACCATTCCTGCTCCACCTTTTTCCCAACCTTCCGAAAGAGCGATATCGACACCCAGTGATTCACATTTTTGAATCACCCACTGAAGTTCTTCATCCGAATCGGTAACAAACTTATTCAACGACACCACCGCAGGCACACCAAATATTTTTGTGTTCTCGATGTGCTTTTCAAGATTGGCAAAACCCGCTTCAAGGGCTTTCACATTCGGTTTGGTTAATTCTTCACGGGAAACGCCACCATGATATTTCAGCGCCCGAATGGTGGCCACCAACACGATGGCATGCGGAGAGTAATCGCCATAGCCACAAACAATATCGATAAATTTCTCGGCACCCAAATCGGAACCAAAGCCGGCTTCAGTTATTACATAATCAGATAAACTCATGCCCATCCGTGTAGCAATAATGGAGTTTGCACCTTGCGCGATGTTACCAAACGGCCCGCCATGAATGATGGCCGGATTACCTTCCAATGTTTGCACCAAGTTTGGTTTGATGGCATCCTTCAACAACAGCGCTACCGCGCCTTGTGCACTCAGGTCGCGGGCAAAAACTGCTTTTTGCGCATAGGTATCGCCTATATAAATATTTCCAATTTTCTCTTTCAGGTCATTCATGTCTTTCGCCAGACAAAGAATGGCCATGATTTCAGAAGCAGCGGTAATATTAAATCCTGTCTCGCGGATCATCCCGCCATTCTTGCCACCCAATCCAGTGAGCATGTTACGTAATGCACGATCGTTCATGTCCATCACACGCTTCCATTCTACAGTGCGCGGGTCAATGCCCAATCCGCCTCCGGGTTTTTGAATGTCGTTATCAATTAAAGCCGCCAGCAAGTTGTTAGCCTTTTCAATGGCAGCAAAGTCACCGGTAAAATGGAGATTGATATCTTCCATCGGCACGACCTGTGAATATCCACCACCTGCTGCACCGCCCTTCATACCAAACACAGGACCTAATGACGGTTCACGCAATACCACCGTGGTTTTCTTTCCGATTTTATTCATCCCTTCACACAAACCAATTGATGTAGTGGTTTTACCTTCACCGGCCGGGGTGGGTGTCATCGCTGTAACCAAAATCAGTTTGTTCTTTTTGCGTTTGGTTTCATCGATGAGCTTGAGCGGAAGCTTGGCTTTGTATTTTCCATACAATTCAAGATCATCATCAGCGATATTAAGTTTTGCGGCAATTTTTTGGATGGGTTTCAGGATAGCCGCCTGTGCAATTTCTAGATCGGTTTTGTACGCCATAGGAAATGAATTAAACCGTTCGAAAGTTAAAACTATTTACTTTGTAACCTAAATGACGATTGTCAGTTCCGGATTATGAAGCGCGTAAAACCCGACCAATTCCATTTCAAAAAATTCTCCGTTACCCATAAACGGAGCAGCATGAAGGTGGGAACAGATGGAGTTTTACTGGGTGCATGGGTTAATGTAACCAACGCTCAAACTATTCTGGATATTGGAACCGGTACAGGCGTGATTGCCTTAATGCTTGCTCAACGTACATCATCGTCTGTGCAGATTGATGCAGTTGAATTTAACCCCGATGCTTGTATTGACGCTCAGGAAAATTTTTCTCAATCTTCATGGACTGATCGACTGCATCTTTATACTGAGGCCATTCAGGTGTTCGCTCCTGAAAAGATGTACGACCTTATTGTGTCAAATCCCCCCTACTTCATTAACAGCTACAAACCACCTGATTTAAACCGCACCACCGCGCGACACACCGAACAACTCAGCTTTGAAGAACTGCTGTCAGCTGTGCTGCGCTTATTGAATGTAAGCGGTCGGTTTGCCGTGGTGCTTCCTGTAACGGAGGGTCAAGCTTTTGAAAAGCTGGCGTTGGATAGTGGTTTATCCTGCATTCGAAAATGGAGTTTCCGAACCCGAGAAAATAAACCTGTGGAGCGGCTATTAATGGAATTCTCGAGGCATAGCCGACCGTGCGAAACCGGAGAAATTCTGCTGTACGAATCGGGGGAAAACTGGTCGAATGGGTACAAAAACCTGATAAAAGACTTCTATTTGAAGGCCTAGTCCAAATTATATCTGCTGATTATCAGTACGTTATAAAATAAAAAATAGATGTTTAAACATTTATTTTACAGATTGTGTTAAGCTTACATGTTCAAAAACTGATTAAACAACCAAAAACTCGTTATGAAAAAGATTTCTGTTTTAATGTTGGGGCTGCTGATTAGCAGCAGCATGTTGGCTCAAAGTACCTGGACGATCGATAAGGTACATTCAAAAATCGGTTTCAGCGTATCGCACATGGTGGTATCTGAAACAGAAGGATCGTTTAAGGATTACACCGGATCCGTAGTTTCTAAAACTGACGATTTCAGCGGTGCTGAAGTTTCCTTCACAGCAAAGGTTGCTTCTATCGATACAGAAAATGAAAGACGCGATGGTCATTTGAAATCTGCTGATTTTTTTGATGCAGAAAAATTCCCTGAAATCAGCTTTAAAGGAAACCTGGTAAAAGAAGGCACTAAGTACAAGTTGAAAGGTGATTTCACCATGAAAGGTGTTACCAAGAAAGTTGAATTTGATGTTACCTATGGTGGTAAAATCGATACCGGCCGAGGCGAAAAAGCAGGCTTTAAGGTGTTGGGAATAATCAACCGCCAGGATTATGGCGTGAATTGGGCGAACAAACTGGCCAGTGGCGAAATGGTAGTAGGTGATGAAGTAAGTTTGAATATCAAAATTGAATTGGATAAGCAGCCTAATAGCTAATCCACATATGAAAAGGCTGTTTCAATTTAGGTTTGTCAGTTGAACAGGCAAACGTTTTTTGAAACAGCTTTTTTATTTTATCCAAAATGAAGATTGAAGACGAAATAAAGCAGCAAAAATTTGTTAATCCCCATCAAAAGGCGGTTATCAATTTGTTATTTACCTCCAACTGGCTGGTAAACCAACAGCAACACTACTTCAAATCATTTGGTATTACCGGGCAGCAATTCAACGTGTTGCGCATTTTAAAAGGGCAACACCCCAACAGCATCTCCGCGAAAGAAATCAAATCGAGAATGCTGGATAAAAATTCCGATATGTCACGTATGCTTGACAGGCTTAGCGCAAAAAATCTCATTGTAAAGAAATCATGCCCGAAAGACAAGCGCGCCAGCGATGTAAATATTACAGAGGCTGGACTTGAACTACTCAAAAAAATGCAACAGCATGAAGTGGATCGCTTCCTGAATCTCTCGGACAACGAAGCGGAACAACTGAGTAATTTACTGGATAAAAGTCGGGGATAATTACTTCAACTTTTCCAACTCGCTCTTCACAAACGTCATCAATTCACTGATGTACGTACGACTGAAATCAAAGCGAATGTTCGCTGCTGCATATACTTCCGGAATTGATTTCATATAGCCTAACTTCAATGCATTGAGATAGCCCTGCAATCCCTTCTGCTTATCGTGTTTATAATTTCGCCAGATGGCCACTGCACCAAGTTGAGCCATACCGTATTCGATATAATAGAAAGGCACTTCATATAAATGAAGTTGCTTCTGCCACAAATAGTTCTTTGCTTCCTCCTGCCCTTTCCAATCAGTAATGGTGTCACTGAATTGATTTACGATGGCATTCCAGTTTTCCTTCCGCTCTTCCAACGAATGATTCGGATGTTCGTAAATCCAATGCTGAAACTTATCAATCGTAGCTACCCACGGTAAGGTTTCCAGAATATCTTCGAGGTGCTCGCGTTTGGCACGCTTCAGGTCGTCTTCATTCGTAAAGAAAATATCCCAGGCATCCATCGAAATCAACTCCATCGACATGGAAGCCAATTCAGCTACTTCCGAAGGTGTCGACTTAAAATCATTCAATGCCAGATCACGTGTTAAGAAATTATGCACCGCATGACCACCTTCGTGCATGATGGTAACCATATCGCGTAAGGTAGACGTGGCATTCATGAAAATAAACGGTACACCAATTTCCGCTAACGGATAATTGTAACCTCCCGGAGCTTTTCCCTTTCGTGATTCCAGGTCAAGATGACCCATTGCGTTCATGATGCTCAAACATTGACCGAGATATGGATCAATTCTGCGAAAGCATTCAACTGTTTTTTCTGTGAGATCTTTACCATTTTCAAACGCTTTTAGCGGTTCTTTTCCTTCCGGATCAACGGCTTTATCCCATGGTTTCAGCGGATCAACACCTAAAAGGTTTTTACGCTCAAGAATGAGTGAATTCTGAATGGGCACAACTTCCGCAGCCACCGACTCATGAAAATCAAAACAATCCTGGGCGGTATAATCAAAACGGCCCATCGCTGTAAACATGTAGTCGCGGAAATTTTTGAACCCTGCATTCACCGCTACCCGGTGACGTAGGTCAATCAGTTTCGTGAACAATTCATCCAGGGTTTGCTTATCCTGTAATCGCCTGTCGGTGATCTTGTGATATACCTGCTCGCGTTCTCCACGATTAGTCGACATTAATTTAACCGAGGCCTGCTGAAGGGTCAGTTCTTTTCCATCCAGTTCAACCATCATGGCGCCTGCAATGGTGTTGTATTTCTGTTGCTCCAGGCTAAGCTCAGTAAACAATGGAATATTTTCTTCCCGGAAAATTTCAATATCCTTTTTCAGGTTCCGGATCATGATATCATAACCAGTTTCACTGGCCAGCACGTCAAGAAATTCACTGGCAGCAGCCTTGCGGTTTAACTGATCGGATACCGGGGCAATTTTTGGCTGAATGTTCTCAACGAAATCCTGATAGGCTTTGCTATACGCTTCATTTTCGGTGTAGCGGGTCATGTTGATGTAGCGCCAGGCAAAATCTTCGCTGATCACGCTTTCCAACTCACTGCGATCGCGCAACCAGTTCTTCAACGCATCAACGGAAGTAATTTCCTTCTCCAGAAGTTTATCGAAATAAGGCTTTAATTGCTCCCAACCGGTTACTGTATATGTCTCCGGTAAAAATTTCCGGGTCGGGCGCTCCAACTTCTCTGCTGCTACCATATGTAAATAGTTTTAATCCACTTATATTGACTAACGCAAAAATAAACCGATTTGCCATACCGATCTTTCCACCTGTAAAATTATTCCCATGCGATTGATTGCCATTATACTGTGCATTGTTTTGCTCCATGCCTGCTCCTCAACTGAAGAAAACCAAATCGGCTCCATAGAACGACTGGATGCTGAATTGGACAACATTCTTGATCAAAATACACCCATTGAAATACTGGCCGATGGTTTTACCTGGAGCGAAGGTCCGGTTTGGGTTGAAGAACACAACATGTTGCTGCTTTCGGATGTTCCAAAAAACACGATTTATAAGTGGACGGAAGCCAACGGGCTGGAGACTTACCTCACCCCTGCCGGATTTACCGGTGACGGCATCGCTGAAGGATCAAATGGTTTGCTTTTAAATGAAGCCGGGCAATTGGTCATCTGCCAGCATGGCGACAGGCGTATGGCGTATATGGACGCTCCGCTCGACAACCCTGCACCAAAGTTTATCACACTGGCTGATCGTTATGATGGAAAACGGTTTAACAGTCCGAATGATGCCGCTTACTACAAGGATGAACTATATTTCACCGATCCACCTTATGGCTTACCGAAACAGGATGGTGATCCGGCAAAGGAGATTCCGTTTCAAGGAGTGTATAAAATCAGGAAAGACGGAACGGTTGTGTTGTTGATCGATTCCCTCACCCGACCCAATGGCATTGCCTTTACACCTACTGGCGAAATGATTGTCGCCAATTCAGATGGGCAAAAAGCGAGGTGGTACAAATACGCAATAAGTGACAGTACAGTTTTAAGTGGAGAAATATTTTATGATGCCACTGACCTGGTACTCACTGAAAAAGGACTACCCGATGGATTAAAAATCGACAGCAAGGGAAATATTTTTGCAACCGGGCCGGGTGGTGTGTTTATTTTCAACTCTTCAGCCAAACTTATAGGAAAATTCAACCTAACAGAAGCCTCGGCTAACTGCGCATTATCAAATGATGAGAAAACGCTTTATGTAACGAATCACATGTATGTGTTTCGAGTAAAATTAAAATAGCCTTTGCGCTCTTTGCGACTTTGCGTGAAATATTATGAGAACTGAAAACGAACTAGCCACTATAATTGTAGACAGTTGCTTCAAAATTCATACGTCATTAGGACCAGGTTTACTTGAATCAGTCTACGAAGAAACACTAGCGTATGAATTAATCACGCGTAACTTGACTTTCAAAAGACTTTCAATGAAGTCCTTATCAAAAAAGGAATTCAACGGATTGTAAATGGATTATAAAATTTAATCACGCAGAGGCGCAAAGCATGCAAAGATGAAACTCCTTATTGACATTATCGGCTGGGCAGGATCTATTATGGTAATTGCCGCCTATGGCTTAAACAGCTACCAGAGAATAAAATCGGATTCGTTCGGGTTTCTATTGTTAAACCTGGTAGGCGGAATCTGTCTGATTATTTATTCTGTGTATTACACTGCTTATGCCAACACGTTCATTAATGTGGTTTGGGTGATTATTGCCATTCCAGCCATCATTAAACTTATTGGTAAAAAAGAAAGGCAGTGAAAATCACTGCCCTTCCAATTTAATTTGCCTTTCAGATTTACTTTGGTGCCGACCAAGCGTTGTTCTGCCCATTTGCATCGCCATTGGTAGGAATCACCAACGAAACAGATTTAATCTTCTTCTTTCCCGCATTAACCTTATGCGCATAGGTAGCTGCACTCTTCCACACAGAAGGATTTACTTCTTCCGAAATTTTTGAATCATCCATAAATGTAATATCCAAACTAAAAGCAATCGGTCTGCCACCCAAATTTTGCAACGTTACCACATTGTCTTTAACACCGGCAATGCCCATATCCATATAGCCCCAATCGAAATACCACTTGTTCCAGAACCAGTTTAGATTTTGACCCGATACACGATTGAAGGTGAACATGAAATCATATGGCGTTGGATGTTTAAACTTCCACTCATTCATGTACGCATGCATGCACTTGGTGAATACATCTTTGCCCAACAATTTATACAAGCTGTAGTACGAGTAAGAACCGACCGTATACGAATTTAATCCGCTGCCTTCGTGAATGTGGCTGGGCACCATAATGGGAAGAACACTTTGTGAGCCTAAGTAAGGCTGATCCCAGTTACCTGCAGGAAACAACGGCTCAATAAAATATTCTGAAAAGGAAGCAAAGCCCTCATCCATCCACGCATACTTCTTTTCGTTTATGCCCATCATAAATGGAAAATACATGTGACACATTTCGTGCAACGTCAAGCCAAGCTGTGCATCCACATCGCTTACTTTCTTGCCTGTCCATTGTTCAATCATGGCCCCAGACATTTCCTGGTCGTTGGCCATACCCGGAAACTCCATTCCTCCACCTTGTAAACCGTTAAAGATGGTGAAGTAGTGGTATGGAAATTCGTACACCGGAAATTCCGTATGAAAAACTTTCAACGATTCTTCCATAGCTTTTAACACCGCACCAAACTCCTTATGGTTGGCTGGGTAAGCAACCTGTATAAAATAGTCGCCCATCTTGTCTTTATACGAGCGGGCATCCCAAACAAAGTGGTCGCTCAACGCAAAAGAAAAATCAGGGAAATTCTTCGCAGTGTATTTCCAGGCGATATTCTTTGATGACGATTTCTTAAAATCAGCTTCACCGATAATGTTTACCGGTTCTGTGCTGGTTTTTGCTTTGGTCAATCGTTCACGAACGGTTTGTGAATACACTTCACTTTCATTGTTTGGGGCTACCGATGCCCAAACCGTAAAGTTATCCGGAGCCGTAATTTCCACTTCATAATCAGAATAATCGTGGTAAAATTCTGTTGCCGCATCATATACTACACGATCCCACAAATCAATATCATCCAACACGGCCATCTCCGGATACCAGTAGGCAATAAACATAGAAGTACTGTCAATGGCACCGCTTCGTTCAAAACCTTCACCGGGAACTTTGTACTTCCAGTTAATTTCAAATTGCATAGATGATTTTGGTGCCAACGGCTGACCAAGGCGAACGGTATAATTGGTGCCGTTATGTCGAACCACTTCACGATTTTTAACATCAACCGCTTCTCCGTTCACGGCAAGCTTTTCAATCACCACACCTTCATGGTTGGCATCAGCCGGACTTCCGGAAGCAAAGAACCCTGCCTTCTTGGAACCGGGCTTGTAATAATCGTGGTAGGTGTGAAAGGTTGGGTTGCGAATGGTGTCAGGCGAATTGTTGTAGTAGGTAATGGTAGCCTGACCATATAACATTCTTGTTTTTGGATCGATGGTGGCTTTGATTTTGTAATCGGAGCGGTTTTGCCAATAGGTAGAAGAAACTGAACCATCCGCTTTACGGGTACCGGCCTCATATGCATTTTGAAATTCAATGGGCATATACAGACCGTGTTTGTTGTTTTGCGCTGCCACTACAAAGCTGACAGCCACGAAAGAAAAGAGTAATATTCTCAAACGCATGAAATAAAGGGTTTAGTTAACTATGATGTACTACGGTTTTTGAACCGATTGGTTTAAACTATTTCAAAAAGATTGTGAATGAAAAAAGGAGCAAGCAACTTGCATTTATATCAACCTCAATAATTTCACGCAAAGGCGCGAAGTACGCAAAGAGATTCGCAAAGTTTTTAAATTACCCAATCTCTATCACCACATCATCCGTAAGCGGATGTCCCACACACGTAAGCACATAGCCTTCATCGCGTTCCGATTGCGACAGCCCCTCTTCTTCATCCAGTTTTACTTTGCCACTTAATGCTTTTCCGCGACAAGCGGTACACAAACCACTCTGGCAAGAGAACGGCAAATCAATACCTTGATCAAGTGCAGTTTCCAGAATGGTACGATTAGGCTCCACCATTACTTTATACTCGTTACCATCGT
This sequence comes from uncultured Roseivirgaceae bacterium, assembly GCA_964419145.1. Lineage (GTDB taxonomy): Bacteria > Bacteroidota > Bacteroidia > Cytophagales > Cyclobacteriaceae > UBA2336. The sequence goes on from CAYQOM010000003.1 coordinate 403,646, forward strand.
AACGAATAGTTACTTCGCGTGCCTTCTTTTCTTCAACAGCAGGTGCTGCTTCTAGTTTCTTCTCTTTGTCAATCGTTCCCTGAACAAAACTCTCTTTAAAGATTTTTTCCTTCGGTATATTGTGTTGCGCCAGCAAGGTCTCCACGTTCTTCATCATACCTTCCGGTCCACACATCAGGTAAGTGGTTTTATCATTACCCCAATCGGGTATGCGTTCAAATAATTTTTTTAGCATGTCTGGATTCAACAATCCTGACAAGCCTTGCCAATTCATCGGGGCATTGTCAAGCACATGAATCACGTGCAAACGACCCTGATAATTTGTTTCCCACTTCGCGAGTTCATCTTTGAAAATGATGCTGTCGATATCGCGGTTGCAATAAATCAACGATACGATGCTTTCCGGCTCCTGCGTAAGCACACTTTTTATAATCGACAGCATGGGCGTAATGCCTGAGCCGCCCGCAAACATGATGAGGTGACGCTTGCGCGTCTTATCAAATTCAGTAGTAAACTGCCCCATCGGCTCCATAATCTTCAACACATCACCTGCTTTCAGGTTATCCGGCAGCCAGTTCGACATCAACCCGTTATCCACCCGCTTTACGGTTACCGCCAAATCTTCATCCACAAAAGGCGATGAACACAAAGAGTACGCCCTGCGCACCTCTTTTCCCTGAATGGGTATAATAAGCGTTAAAAACTGACCAGATTTATAGGTAATTTTCGGTTGGGGTTGCTGAAACACAATGGTGATGGCATCCTTCGTTTCACGGATAATCTCCTTCACCTTTAATTCGTGATACCTTGACCCACTGTTTGTAGCGGGGGTTTCCTTCTTCTCACTCTTTTTAAAAAAACCAAAAGCCATTTTTTATTGATTTTGAGTCTTGCCTGACGGCAAGGCAGGCGCAAAAATAAGGATAAACTACCGGCCGTACTAAAGATTAAACCAATAGGTTAACTTAAACACCAATGCCCGGTTTTTACTCGCTAAATGCTGGGGCAGGTAGTTCTCCGTATATACAACAAAAAAATCGGAGGCTGGTTTATACCGCCACTGAAAACGGGCGTTCAAATTAATATTATCCGCCAGGTTGTTGTACTGGATAAAGGTGGTTAGGAAGATTTTATCCGTAAAGGTAAGATCAATGCGCGGACCGATCAGGAACAATTTTTCCTTCCCGTAATTATCAGGCAGATCAATGGCGTTGTAATCGTAGCGGATGGCCACACTGCCGATGGGTTGATACCGGTAATTCAGTGAGCCGTTTACATTGAGCAAATTTCCGTTATAGAATCCGCCATAATTGATCCCAGTAGAAAAGTTAAAAATCTTGCGTTGATCTGAGCGATACTCAATGCCCACACCCGACCAGGTGTAGTTTTCTCCCTCCTGAAATGCCGTATACGTATCCTCGTCAATCGGATTAAACGTATTGGTAAGCTTTTGGTACGTGACAGAATAATTAAATTCAAGTCCCGAAGTGTTTCGGAAATTGAATCCATATCCCAGCGACATACTTTTATCGGTAACGCCACCACCGGGAATGCGTGAAATTTCGGCATTCAAACTTGGCCCCATGCGCACAATGTGCTTGCTGTCGGGATAGAAAATACCATCGATATTGATAAAGGAATTCTGAAAGCCGGGATATACACCGCGCGTTGGCACAAAGCCAGCTTCAGCATTATAGTTTTCCTGGATAAATGCTTCGCCATACAGCGCCTGAAAATTTCTGCTTCGGTAATTAATAAAACCAAAACCCGATTGATTCTTTCCCTCCAGATGCGGATCGAATGATGCGCTGTAGTAAAAACTTCCATACCACCGGTTGTCTGAACTGAGTAATTCAAGGTCGGTAGTAAGCACACGGTTATAATCGTTAAGCACCCAGGTGGTGTCATTATTCTTAACTTTTGGCTGCCATAACTCCCGATTAAAATATTTTATGCTATCCAACCGGGTCACGCCAAGGGATTGCTTCTCCACGTACGTAACCGAGATGTTTGATTGCTTCCAGAAATTGCGTTGAACCGTAGCCACGGTATACAACTGATTCGGTAAACCGAGTTCTTCCTTTTCTTGTGTGAGCATGTTGAGCGCACTTACGCGCCACTCTTTATTAATTGAACCACTAAGCCGTGCCCCATACAAAATCGGAACTTGCTGAATGTTGTCCGAAGTATCACGCGTTAGTCCTACCCTTCTGCTGAAGAACGGTCGTGCATTCGGGTAACCGGCCTGATCGAACAAATCGCTGTTCTCCAGAAAAAACTGCCTGCGCTCCGGAAACCGGAATTCAAACCGCGTCAGGTTAATTACTTGTTGGTCTACTTCTACCTGGGAGAAATCCGGATTAACCGTAAGATCAAGATTGAGTGAGGGCGTAACACCAATCTTGGCATCAAAGCCGGCATTTAAATCGGTAGTTCGCTTGCGCGGAGAAACTTGCCTGTCGACTGACGAAAGGCCTGCGATATATGGAATAATGGAAATGTTTGTTTTGGCTTCGGGTGAGGGATGTTCCCACACCAGTTGACCGGAATACCCAAACGAACCCGAATCAAATTGAATCGGCACGGCAACCCAGGTGCTGGATAAATTTCGCTTTCTGTCCCATCGAATGAAGTTGATGTTCCACTCCTTCAAATTGCTCTTAAACCGGAAACTTTTAAATGGTATGGCAATCTCCGCAATCCACCGGTCTTCATATTTCTCTACATGGCTGTACCACTTATTATCCCAGGTAGCGCTGAAGTTATCTCCACTGGCACCGCCTCCCGAAACCGTTCCTTCCATTTGTACACCCTTGGGAGTAATCACAAAAAAGAATCCATTGATGCGATCATTGTAGGGGCCAAGGGTAAATCCTACGTTATCATTATTATCATAGTCGAAATCTCTTCTGAGTGACTGTACTATATCAGGGGTCTCATCATCGTAACACACGAAGGAAACATAAAAATTATGGTCATCAAACGTTAATCGGGCTTCTGTTTGGAAAGGCGCATACGTGGTGTCTACTGGAAAGTTAAGGTAGAAATCCTTGGCTACAGCCGCACGCTGCCAATCGGGCTCATCAAGCTTTCCATCCAGCGTTATCATGCCCTGCGCTTTTCGAATAGACAACTCCGTACCCGGTTTGTTTTGGGCCACAGCAACGCATACAAAACATGCAAACAGGATGATGGTCAGGAGCTTCATGTGGGCGCGAAGGTAAAAAATAATGCTAGTTCAACGGAAGGCCGCTGGTGGAGTTTTGCGGGTTCCGAGGTTCGGGTTGAGAGGTTCGAGTTTTAGGACACAAGGTACGAATGGGCGTTGCATAAACTCACATCCCGGAACTCGCAACCCGCAACCCGTAACACGCCCGATTTTTACTATTTTTACACCTTAACAACTACACGTGCAACTCAATACCCTTACCGCTATTTCGCCCATCGATGGCCGCTACTTCTCAACCGCCTCATCATTGGCTCCATTCTTCTCTGAATTTGGCTTAATGCGCTACCGCGTACAGGTAGAAATCGAATATTTCATTGCGCTTACCTATGCGCTGCCCGAACTGGCCACCTTCCCAAAAGAAAAGGAAGACACGCTGCGCGAACTGTACCGCAACTTTAGCGAAGCCGATGCCACCGCCATCAAAACCATAGAAAAAACAACTAACCACGATGTAAAAGCCGTGGAGTATTTTATCAAGCAGAAATTTGAAGCGCTGAAGCTTGATGCCTACAAAGAATTCATTCACTTCGGACTCACCTCACAGGATATCAACAACACCGCCATTCCACTTTCGCTGAAAGCCTTTATGGAACAGGAGTTTTTGCCCATGCTTCAAAACGTGGTGAGCGACCTGACCGCCCTTTCGGTTGCGTGGAAAGACATCCCCATGCTGGCGCGCACACACGGGCAACCAGCCTCGCCTACCCGGTTAGGGAAAGAGCTTTATGTTTTTGTTGAACGGATTAACAAACAACTTGAATTGCTCAACACCATTCCGCACTCCGCCAAGTTTGGTGGCGCCACTGGCAACTTCAACGCACACCACGTGGCCTACCCCGACATTAACTGGGGGCATTTTGGAAATACGTTTGTGAGCAAACACCTGGGCCTGGTACGCAGCGAGCCGACTACACAAATTGAACATTACGACAACCTGGCCGCCTTGTTCGATAACCTGAAACGCATCAACACCATTTGGATTGACTTCAGTCGTGATGTGTGGCAGTACATTTCCATGAACTACTTCAAACAAAAAATAAAAGCCGGTGAAGTGGGCAGTTCGGCCATGCCGCACAAGGTAAACCCCATCGACTTTGAAAATGCGGAAGGCAACCTGGGTTATGCCAACGCCATCTTTGAACACCTATCCGCCAAGCTTCCCGTTTCACGCCTGCAACGCGACCTCACTGACAGCACTGTGCTGCGCAATATTGGCGTGCCGTTAGCACACACCGTTGTGGCGTTGCAATCGTTGCGCAAGGGTATTGGCAAACTGGAATTAAACCAGGAGGCCATCAACACCGACCTTGAAACAAACTGGATGGTGGTGGCCGAGGCCATTCAAACCATTTTGCGCAAAGAAGGTTACCCTAACCCGTATGAAGCCCTTAAAGAACTTACCCGCAAAAACGAAAAAGTGGGCAAAAAAGAATTTGAAGCTTTTATTGATAATCTTGATATAAAACAAGAACTTAAAAAACGGTTGAAGGAGATTACGCCTTTTGGGTATACTGGGATTTAATTAAATTAGAGTACATTCTTTGCAGTGTCTCTCGAAGAGCTTGCCAACTGCAAGCGGAGACTCTGCGAAGAAGCAAGGCTGCGCGTGCTTTGCCATTACCCCGCTCGCCATTGTTGGGGTTCCGGAGATCTTTGATTTTTTAGAAGAACAAATCGTTAGCCTGACTCCGTACCTAACAAAAAAAATAATATCTTGAATACCATGAGTGATCAACAAGAATATCAAGAAATACCACAGAAAAGTGACCCCATCTTGTCAAAAACAAAAACCTGGACTCGTTACCTGACTGAATTTATCTTACTTTTTCTTGCTGTCTTCTTAGGTTTTTTGGCAGAGAACTATCGTGAAAAGATATCGGAAGAACAACAAGCAAAGGAGTTAGCTCTGAACCTTTATGATGAACTTCTATCCGACTCAATTATTATTCATACAAGCATTAATAGAAGACAGGAAAAAGATTCAGCACTTACCAGATTCAAAAATTATGTGCTAGATAGTAATTTGCAAAGACCCTCCAAAGAGTACATCCTGAATTTTTATAAGGGCTTAATGATTAATTCAAGATTCTATCCTAAAGACGTAGTACTTGAACAATTAAAAAACTCTGGATCCCTTCGTTATTTTCAAAGCAAAGAGATTCAGCAATTGATTGGAGTTTTATCGGTTGCAATTTACAACATACGTGTCGGAAATGACTTTGAACTTGAATTTAATCACACTCAGCTGATACCTTTTATTATTCATCATAATGACCAAAGGTTCTTTGACGAGTTAACTCAAAATGGATTGATCTCAATATCTCAAGGACTAAATTTATATAGTGAAGGAAAGGTAAACACTTTGTATCACATAGGTAATTTATCTGAGTTTAACAGGGAAACAGCCAGCAATATGTTAGGGATGCACCGGCATGCTCACAACGGCACGACAAATAGTTTTTACTCTTCGTATATTGATGTGAATAAAAGATTACTCGCGGCACTACGTAAGGAATATAAAATCAAGTGAGGCGAGGCTTAGCGTCCTTAACCCCCAAAGTGAATACTAATCATTTCGAGCCCCTCAACTCATCCATCCTTCTCAACCCCTTCTTCACCAACCTGCCTCGCACCACATCCGCCAGCCAGGGCCACGCACCTGCCAGTCGCGCCAGTAAACCACGGCTTGCGGGAATGGTGACTTCCCGTTTTTTGGTTCGCATCACCTCCAGGATTTCGGCAACCACATGTTCAGGCGTAAGTACTTTTTTACTACCCGAAAATACAAGTGCAGTTTCTTCGCGGTATTGAAGTTCCAGGTCGTACATGGGTGTTTTCACCAAATCGGGGCACACTACGCTGATGGTTACGCCAAAGGGTGCATACTCATGTGCGGCTGCCAATGAAAATCCACGTACCGCAAACTTCGAAGCGCTGTACAACGCAATGCCCGGCACAGGCGCAATGCCGGCCAACGAAGCAATGTTGATGATGTGTCCGTGGCCTTGCTTTTTCATTTGTGCACCAACCGTGTGCGTGCCGTATAACGTGCCTTTTGTATTGATGTCGATGTGCCGGTCAATGTCGCTTACCGGAACATTATAAATAAAACCGGGTTGCACGATGCCTGCAAAGTTTACGAGGTAATCGATGGTACCAAATTTTTCCACCACACGTTCGGTCATGTTTTTCCAACCAGCAGCATCACGCACATCCAACGCATAAAACATCAACTGATCAGAAGCCGGTAAAGCCGCCTGAATCTTATCAAGTTTAATATCCACCAAACACAACCGGTATTGTTGTACATGCAAGGCGTGCGCAAAGGCAAACCCAATGCCGCTGTTTGCTCCGGTGATGATGGCCACGGGTTTAGTCATGAGATTGATTTTTTCCAGCTTGATCGATCATTGCTTCTATACACGTGGTAACATACGCGCCCGTTCCGTAGCCGTACCAATTCATCAGTCGGGTTTCGTAGTGGTTGGTTTCAAAGTATTTGTCGGGCGTAACATACCCGATATACCCGCCATTGAAGCTGGTGACCATGGGCATTAAATCATACGCAGCACCTTGCTGATCAAGTTGGGCATGAAACTCACCGGAGTAATCACACGGTGTACCCAACATCAACACATCACCCAATTGCAACGCGGTAAGAAAAACAGGATACTCCCCAAAAGCCGAACGAAACACCCACGAGCGCAACCGTAAATTACCCATAAGCTTGGGTTGCGGATCATTTAACATCAACCCTACCCGATAAAAATTCACTGTGTTCTGTTCAACAGGTTTCAGATTTGAAGTAGAGGCTGTCACTGCCTGTGTCAATTCTGCGGCCATCCAGCCGATGCAATCATCACCACCTTTGGGCACCTTACACGCATGACTGCCCACCGCGCCCGCCAGAAACATGGCAAAGGAATAACCGCTGGCTTCCACACTGTCGACAAGCGCCCCGGGATAATCGCGCGAAATGCGTAAATCCCGTGACGACAAGCAGGTGGCATGTGCCGCATAACTCAGCATAATTTGTTTGGTGCTATCGGCAAATTCAAATTCAATGATGCGCAGCAAAGAATCTACCGGGCCATCTTTGATTAAGCGGTTTCGCACAACGTGGGGTACAGGGATAGTTCCCGTTCGTAGCGTAGCGGATTTCTGTTTACGTGCAGCCCTTTGAATACTGGTTTTGATTTGATCCACAATAAAACGAACCACATCGGTACTAAAGTCGCCATACAAAAGAGAAGCTGCTCCTGCTCCCCAGTTACCAATGCTGTTATGGCTGTGCGTTGCTCCGAGATAGGTATTTTCCAATGAGAAACCAATGGAAGGCAATTCTTCTTCAAGCAGTTGCGTTGCCAAGGGTGGAATGATGAGCAGATCAGCGCTAACAATCGCCACCCTTCGTGTTCCGTTGTCAATCACCATCGCCCGTACAAAAACAGAATCGCGAATTTCAGTGTAAAGTTTTCCTCTTCGTTTGCCATACCCGGCAGTGGCAACAGGAAAAGGCGGTACCAGGCTTTCCTTGGCTGAGCCGACATTAAAATATTCAGCACGTGCAGTCTCGACAGATGGCCATGCACCAATGCGCTGCTTCATTTCTTCCAGCATAGCAGATCGATCGATCTTGCGATTAACAGGAGCAACGGTGATCAATGCCAGCAGAAGCAAGAACGCCAACACAACAAGAACGGTCTTACCAACACCACGGAAAATTTTCTTAACCTTCATGTGGCGTTAAGTTAAGGAAAAGCTGCGATTCCTTGTCGGATAACGAGGTAATTCCGGATTTACTATTCCTCAGGCGTATACAGTAACCTGCGGTTGGAGAAATCGTAAAGCGTTAGTCTGCGCAGGTCGTAGTAGGCAGTCCAGTATGCACGAAGGGCACCGACATAACTACGCTTGGCTGCATCCTTCTCCATTAAAGCATTGTTAAGATTGGTGATATCCAATTTTCCAATGAGGTAGCGATTTTGAGAAACAACATATCGTTCTAAACCCACCTCATCAGATTTTTTTGTAATTTCAATTTGACTAAGCAAGACTTCAAATTGCCTAACTAATGTAATAATCTCCTGCTCAAAGTTTACCTCATCCTGGGCTATGACATAATCATTCAATTTCTTATTTGCGATAGCCGTTTGCATACGCGCCTGATTCCGTCCCCAATCAATTACCGGTACATTAAGTGTTAACCCAAAGGTTTGCTGCTGTGTAGGGTCCTGATAAATATCAGATAATGCAAAACCATTATTATTCAAACCAAAAGCAGCCGTCAGGTTCGTTTGAAAACGCTGGCCTCGTGCTTGCGCCACTTCACGTTCGGCTTCAATCTTTCTCCGTTCAAATGCAATAAAATCAGCCCGATTCTGCTTAGCTAATTGTAATGCCTCATCAACCGTTACAAACAAAGGAGGAATGGTTTCCGGTAACACCAATTCAAACTCTTCATTATCGCGTAAGCCCAGGTAGCTTCTCATCTGTAACCGCGCTATCTGCAAATTAATTTTGGCTTGTGTTACATCCTGGCGCGAACGCAGCAACTGCAATTCAGCCTGTAGTAATTTATCCTTTGGTGTGGTGCCTATATTGTAACGCCCTTCTTCTATTTTGTAAATGGTGTCATTATTGGCAAGGTTAAACTCTGCTATTTGTAGATTGATTTGCGCATCCAACACATTAAAGAATCTATTTACAGCCTCTGCAGAAATAGACTCCATTTCTTCCACGTAACTCCTTTTTGATTCTTCATAACGCAATGGCTCAGTGCGCCTGTCCCATCGTAATTGATTGAAAGCAAAGATGGGCTGATTCAATTGGATATTCATCACTGTTCCGCCCCATTGTTCAGCAAAAATCGGATCGCTTGGATTATAGTTACGGAAGAGTTGGAGACTAGAATTTACAGAAACTGTACCGCCCGTAAAGGAAATCGGCTGGACCAAACCCAAATTAAGATTATTGTTCGATTGTTCAATTGGTGTGTACCGGAAAGAACCATCCTGCTGTGGCGCCTGACTAACACTTTTGGAGTACGCAGGTACCGTACCGTTCAAACGCAATTGCGGATTATAATTCGAGCGGAAAAACCGATACTGCCAGTAGCGGTTTTCCTTTCGCGTTTCGGCTTGTTTTGAAAGAGGAGATTGTGATTTGGCCAGCTCAATCACATCCATGAGTCCGTATTGCTTCTGCTGAGCATCTGCTTCTACACACGCGAACAAGCTTATCCACGCAATCAAAAAAAGTGATCGGATTTTATTCATAACGTAACGATGTAATGGGGTCTTGTAATGCAGCCTTTCGTGCCGGGGCAATCCCGAAAATCAACCCTACCGTTGCGGCAACACCAAAAGATAAAATGATAGAAGTAAAACTGATTACGGTGGGAATATTCGCAAACGAAGAAACCAATACAGCCAGGGTAATACCCAGCGCCACACCAATTATTCCTCCGCTGATACTGATCATCACAGCTTCAAACAAAAATTGCTGAATAATGTCTGTTTTCTGTGCACCTATCGCCAGACGCAAACCAATTTCCTTAATACGCTCCAGCACGGAGGCCAGCATGATGTTCATAATGCCAATGCCTCCTACCAATAATGAAATACCGGCAATGGCACCCAGTACATAATTAAAAATATCGTTGGTGCGTTGTTGTTGCTTGAGTAGCAATTCAGGGATTTCAATTTCATAATCGACTACACCGTAGTGTTTGCGCTCCAACAAGCGCGAAAGTATCTCTGCGGTAGGTGTTAACGATTCCGTTTCGCCAACCTGAATAACCAGTCGATCTAACTGATGATAGTTTACTGCCGGGCCGGTATCTTCTTCGCCTCCGCCATCACCGGTTATGATAATGATGCGACCCCGACTGAAGTTCTGCATTGGGTTGAGGCTGTTTTGGGTAATCATGTCGCGGTTCTTGTAGCGAATGAGTACCGTTTGCAGTGGCGTGTACACATCCATGTTAAAATCACGGATGCCCAGTTTGGCAATGCTGCTCTCGGATACATACCGCTCTTTCATCACCCCGATAATCGTCAGCCAGTTGGGACCAACCTTTATGGATTTACCGATTGGATTTTCCGCAGGGAAAAATTTTGATCGAATTGAATTGCCGATAATGCAAACCGGTGCCCCGATTTTCAAATGCTCACTGGTAAACATCGTGCCATCAGAGAGTTCAAAATTATAGATCTCAAAGTATGCAGGCTCAACGCCAACTAATTTTGCCGACCTGCGAATACCACTTTTGATTATGGTTGATTCCAAAATGATTTCCGGACTGAGTTTGGTGATGCCGGGAATCGTGTTCTGAATACTTTCCAGGTCGCGCACAGTAAGGCCGGGTGAAAATTTCTTTTTTTCTTTCTCAGCCGATGCCTCTTCAATTTTTGTTTCTTCCTGCTCAACGATGGGCTTTACCACAATGTTGTTCACCCCTACCAACTTGATCTGGTCGAGTATCTCCTGCTGGGCCCCGTTACCAATGGCTAACATGGCAATAACCGCAGCCACTCCGAAAATAATACCCAACGCAGTAAGCAACGACCGCAGCTTGTTGGCAATCACTGCGTCAATGGCGATGTAGAGGTTGGCAAAAATTCGTTCCTTCATGATATAATTAATAGAGAAGGTAACTTATTGTCCGGCTGGCTTCGTACCACCTTGCTTTCTTCCTTCCCTGCGCGGTCCGCCCTGTTGTGGCTGACCATTGGTTGAAATTTTCACTACCTCCCCATTTGGAAGGGTGATGGTTTGTTCTTCCGGCTGGATGTTTTGCTCAGGTTCTGGCTTCTTACGTTTTCCATCCATCTCTGGCAACAAGCGAATATCGCCATCTGTGTTTGCGGGGAGTGACAAATACAATCGCTCACCTTCTGTTAATCCTGCTAATATAACGGCATCATTTGCATTGGTTTCACCCAACATTACTTCCTGTTTGGTGCCGTTATTCTTAAACACATAAGAAATAGAATCAGCATGACTGTGCAAACACTCCAGTGGAATGTACAGCGCACTATCCATCACCAACGTAATAATTTTATTACTGGTCGTCATGGCCGGCCGCAAGGAAGGATCCGTGCCAGCAATCTCTACATCCACCTGAAAAACTTTTGCATCGCTGTTGGGGCGTTGCTCACCCACATTGGCCACAGTCGTTACCTGGCCAAATAATTTTTTATCCGGATAGGCGTCCAACCCAATCTCAACGCGCTGCCCCCTTTTCACCTTCCGTACATCCACTTCATTCACATAGGTTTTCGACATCATCGTAGTAAGGTCGGGAAGCGTGGCTACAACCGGATCCCACGTACTGATTTGCGAACCGGCTTTAATCGGTTTTCCATCCCACCCTTTTCGGTAGATGACCATGCCCGGTTCGGGTGCAGAAATATCGAACGTAGAAATGAGTTGCATCATGCCGTTGTGCTCACCCTGTACTTTGCGCAATTCAGCGTTTACGGTACGCATCTTCTCAACGTTCTGACGCTTTTTGATTTTGTAATTTTCCATCGCCTGATCTAACGCACGTTGCGCTTTCTCAAGATTAATTTCATTTTGCTTGATGGTGGCGGGTGGCTCAAACTTGGATTGCTCCAACACGATTTTCATTTCCTCCACATTGTAGCGCAGGTTAATCAACTCATCGCGCGATTGACGCATTTGAAGGGTTGTGTCGAGTTGTGTTTGTACGAAGGCCGCTTGCGCCTTTTCCAACTCTATCTCTTTGTCTTTTATACGTCCCTGAAACTCTGAACGATCCAACGTGGCGATCCAATCACCCTTCTTCACCACCGTTCCTTCATTAATAATATTCTGAATGGTGAGGTTATTCACCCGGTATTCGCGTAAGGAAGTTGGTGCCTGAATTTTTACCGAATTTTTAGCCTCCAACTCTCCTGTGGTTTCAATCTCCACACGGAAGGTTCCACGTTTCACCGTGGCAAAAACATCCACACCATCCGCTTTCTGATTACCCTTTACAATAAACCAGGTGACCAGAATAACCACAACAATGCCCGATCCGATAAGAAGGTTTCTTTTATTCATACTTGATTTACTTAGTGTACAAAAATAAACGGGTGGTTTTAGATAAGAAAACCACCCGAATAACCAGCTACCCTGCTATGTAAATACCTGGCAGGTTGCAGAAAGTTTCACTGCGCTTGTCCTTTTTTAATCGCAATTTTTCCAATGGCCGCTTCTTTCGTCACTTTACCTGATGCGTAATCCTTTAACACACTGCCCTTTATCGTTAATTCGAGCGAAGCAGGTATGCCGCAACCCTCGCATTTTGTTAATCTAACGTTAAAGATAAGCGATTCATTGTCACCCAGGCTTTTAACAGTACGGCCATATTCCACTATATTTTCCTTAATATCCTTTTCAAAAGCCGGATATAGTTCCTTTACCTTCTTATCACGCGCTTCCTGATCTACCTCACTTAATTGTACAGTGGGCATATTGAACAGACGTGAGTTTGGCAATTGGTTACTGCTATAAACCCGCATGTAATATACAGCGCCAAAATCCTTCAAACGTTCATAGTATATGCCCTCATCGGTGAAGAAGGTGTTGGAAAGATCGGAACGATACAACCGGTTGAAAATACTGGACAACAGTTCAAGGTCTGGCTCCACTGCATCAACGGATTCCGTATTGACTACATTGATTTTTTTCAAGGCCTGATCGCGGGTGAGTTTACCTTGCTTATGCGCAGTAATATCACCCTTGGTAATTTCAATTGACAGATGCGTACGTTTAGGTGATGTAAAGAACTGATTTACCCAAATGCGTGGCTGGTCACCACGATTCGTGATCACAATTTTTTCAGTTGGACTAAGTTGACTGATTAAATCACCATAATCCACCAGAAAATCTTTTGCGGCTGAAATAAGTTTTTCATTGTAAACCTGACGAATGCTATCCGGATTAATTTCTGTTGCCCGTGCTGTCTTGGCTTTTAAGCGAACGCGCTCCAACTCCTCCTTTGCCTTTTGTTGGGCTTCACGATCCTCACGGGTTGTGACAGAATAGGTATAACCCCGCGGCATTTCATCTACCCAAACCACTTCACCACCCATGCCCGACATGTTAAAAGCTATGGGTGTAGTAAAGTCGGCCGGAAACCGAAACGTTACCCCAAACCCTTCCTGATAGCTGCCCTCCACCTCAAAGCCAAAAAACATGCGCTGTTGATCGAATTGTTGCCGAACCAGGGTCTTCAGAATATTTTCCGCTACTTCAATATCGCGCTCCATGCGCGCTTCGTCTATCTTCTGTGCAAATGCAGGCGAGGCCATCAGCACAATTCCGCTCATCAAAATGCCTATTATCGTTTTCATCTTAGTTAAATATTAATTTTTAGTTACCAATGAATTTGTGTTATCCACCGAGCTGATGATGCTGGTTAAAATCTGTTCGGTTTCATGTTTGAATAAATCTGTGTTTTGTTCAATCGAGTTTAGTCGTGCCTGAAGCACCTGTAAATCGTTACGGTGTTGTTGCTCCAGGTATTTGGCGAAATCAATCAAGAGTTCTTCCATATACTTTCGCTGATCCGTTGAGTTCAGGGTGAGGTAATCTTTGATCATCGAAGCATTTTCAGCCTGCAGGGTTAATGCAAACTGTTGAATCTGATCTTCAGAGGCAGCTGACACGCGCTGCACCAGCTTGTTGAAATCAGCATCCGAACGACTGGCCAGGTTTGTTCGGATCGATTGATCCAGCTTTTGCTGCGTTTCTGTCCACTGCGCTTGTAATTGATCATTGTTTCGTGTAAGCGATTGGTCAATCATTTCCTGAACGGCAAAAGCTGATAAACCCGGTTGAACAGGTTCCGTTACCGGTAGTGCTTTCGGTTCACCAAAACGAATCGTGAAAGTATTATCCGTATACGAAAGGTTGAGCCCGGTTAATTTGCCCACTAACAGAATCAACGTGAGTGAAGCGGCTATACCGATTAACGAACGACCAAAAGGCGTATTCCAGAAGTAACGGGTTTTGTGATCATCAAATACTATCGGTGGGGCAATCACTTCCTTATCGGGCACGATGGCCAATGCTTTCCGTACAAAAGTCAATGACTCTACTTCCTTCAACGCTTCCGGATGCTCAGCCAGGTAGCGTTCTACTTGTCTTTTTTCTTCGCCCTGCAGTTCGCCATACAAGTAGCTGATCAGCAGGATTTCATCAGGTTTATAATTCATAACTCACCGTTTCTTTCGTAATGTTTCTCTTTTCCAAAATCCGTTTCAATGCATCAAGTCCGTAATACATTCTCGACTTGACTGTGTTTTCTGAAATATTCAGGGCTTCGGCTATCTCTCGAAATTTCAGCCCTTCATACTCTTTCATAATCACCACTTCGCGTTGCTCCTCGCTCAATTCCTTCAGGCACGCTTGCAGCAAATCGGCCAGTTCCTGTTGCTGATAGTGCTTCTCCGGATTATCATTTCTTCGTCCTGTCTTTTCCCAACCGGGCGAGTCTTCCGCCTCCACATTCACCACCGCATCGAACGATACTGCCTTGGTGCCTTTTATCTTTCTGGCCTCCTCGCGACAACTGTTCACCGCAATCTTGTACAGCCAGCTTTTAAATCGCCCCACATCTTGCAGTGCCTCAATGTTCCGGCACATGGAAATGAACGCCTTTTGTGAAGCCTCCATAGCCAGGTCGTGGTCGAGGAAAAACTTGAAGCAATAATTATAAATACGCTTGTACCATACCTGTACCAATCGCCCCTGGGCATTCTTATCCCCTTGTCGGGCGCGCTCGATCAGAGTATCCGAATGCATCAGGGCCATGTCCTGTAAAGTTTCTGCATGCATGTAACTACGTTTTTTGACTGGCTTTAGGCTGTTACTGTATATAGGATGATCGGAAAGTTAAAAAAGTTTTAAGTCTTCGGGTGGGTGCCAAATTTTGTATCTTTGTGCAAGAACCTGGAAATGAGCAACCTTTCTTTTAATACCAAATTAGAGTCACTTTCGCCAGAGTTGAAAAAACTGGTCTGGGATTTTATTGACTTCCTGGTTGAAAAATCTACCAAAGAAAAGAAGAAAAAGAAGCCCCAATTTGGAAGTGCCAAAGGAAAGATAAAAATGACCAAGGATTTTGACGATCCAATCGAAGATTTCAAAGACTACATGGAATGAATTTTTTGTTGGATACCCATGCTTTTCTTTGGTTTATTAACGGGGACGCAAAACTTTCTGAAAAAGCAAAACAAGAAATTGAAAACCCGGGCAATACTAACTACATCAGCATTGCTTCATTTTGGGAAGTAGCCATTAAGCTTGGACTCAAAAAAATTGAACTCGGCTTTCCTTATCAGGAACTTAAGGAGCAAGCAATAAAAAATAATTTCGTTATCCTTCCACTTTCCTTTGACCACACCCATCAACTCACAAAACTACCTGTTCACCATAGAGATCCCTTTGACAGGATAATAATTTCACAAGCTATTCACGAGCAGCTTACTGTAATTAGCAAGGATCCTAATTTCAGTTTATACAAAATCCAAGTACGCTGGTAGCTGTAAACAATTAACTCAATCCGTATATTGTCCAATGAAACAGTTGGTTTCCTTCCTCATCAGACACATACCTCGTAAATACCTCCAGCGAATAACAGGAATTGGACAATGGGTGTTTACCTTGACCTATGCCGGTAAAAACGTCATGTGCCCGGTGTGCGAAAAAAGTTTTCGTAAATTTTTGCCTTATGGCAGAATCCACCCCAGAGAAAATGCACTATGCCCGAACTGCCTGGCGCTCGAACGTCACCGGTTATTGTGGTTATACCTGAAAGAAAAAACCGATTTCTTCTCAGGACAAAAAGCGGTGTTGCACATTGCTCCGGAAGTATGCTTCATGAAGCATTTTGAGAAACTTCATGGCGATCAATACATTACAGCTGATATCGAATCACCATTAGCCAAAGTAAAAATGGACATTCACCACATGCCGTTTGAAGACAACCGGTTTGATGTGGTGCTGTGCAATCACGTGCTGGAACATGTGCAGGACGATCGACAGGCGTTAAAAGAAATTCACCGTGTATTGAAACCGGGTGGCTTTGCCATTCTGCAAATTCCGTTTTTTGAACCGGTGCCAGACACCACATTTGAGGATAACACCATCACCGATCCAAAAGAACGGGAAAAAATTTTCGGACAGGATGATCACGTGCGCAAATACGGTAAAGATTATGTGGATCGAATAAATCAATCGGGGTTAAAAGCTGTTGCCGATACTTTTGTAGAAGAGCTGATGCCGGAAACCCGTAACCGGTTTAAACTACCGGAACACGAACTCATCTATAAAGCCGTAAAATAATGTCGTTACCCTTTGCTGTTGTGTTTGATATGGATGGTGTGATTGTGGACACCAACCCCACACATAAAATTGCCATTCAACAATTTTGTGCGCGATACGGACTTAACCTGAGCGAAGAAGAACTGCGCACTAAAGTTTACGGTCGCACCAACCGCGATTGGATTACCAACCTGTTTGGCAAACTGACCGAAGAGCAACTTGAAGCGTATGCCTTTGAAAAAGAACAGCTCTTCCGCGAATTGTATGCACCCATTATTGAACCGGTAAAGGGACTGGTTACGTTTCTTGAGCTTTTGAAGGCAAATAACATTCCCCGGTCTATCGCCACTTCGGCCCCGCCTGCCAATGTCGATTTTGTTTTAGAAGCTACCGGCATCGGGCATTACTTTGATTTTATTCTGGATGAACGCGTGGTGAGTCGTGGCAAACCCGATCCGGAGATTTACCTCAAATCCGCGAAAGCGTTGAACCTGCCGAATGCACAATGTATTGTGATTGAAGATTCATTGTCGGGAGTTGCCGCTGCAAAAGCATCCGGCTCAAAAGTGATTGGGATTACTACAACGCATAACAAAGAAGAACTGAATGATACTGATCTTATTATTAAGGATTTTGAAAAACTGACTATTGATCAGTTAAAAGGATTGATCTCCCATTAGAGGCTTTTGCGCAAACTTTGCTGCCCTCCGCTTCTTTGCGTGGTTATTTAATTAAAAAAGCCGGAACAATCCGGCTCTTTTTTTATTCACACTATCAAATCTGTAAACTATCCCAACTTATCCAACACGTCCATCACTTCGCGTACAGCCTTGCGACTGGCTTCGAGCAATGCTTTCTCTCCCGTATTCAAATCAAGTTCAATAACCTTTTCGATACCATTCTTACCCAACACAACCGGAACACCAAGGTAGCAGTCTTTTATTCCGTACTCACCATCCAACTGCATACATACCGGAAACACCCTGCGCTGATCACGAACAATGGCTTCAACCATTTGTGCTGCTGCAGAACCCGGAGCATACCAGGCAGATGTACCCATAAGCTTCACCAATTCACCACCACCCACTTTGGTTCTTTCCAAAATAGCATTCAATTTATCGGAATCAATTAGCTCGGTAACCGGAATACCAGCCACTGTTGTATAACGCGGAAGCGGCACCATGGTATCGCCATGACCACCCAACAACATCGCTTGAATATCCTTAGGAGAGATATTCAATGCCTCAGCCAAAAATGCACGGTAACGAGCCGTATCCAAAATACCCGCCATACCAAAAACTTTCGTACGCGGAAGTTTTGAAGTCAGGTGCGCTTGGTAGGTCATTACATCCAACGGATTTGATACCACAATGATGATGGCATCAGGCGAATGCTTGATAATATTTTCAGTAACTGATTTTACAATACCGGCATTGGTTCCGATAAGGTCATCGCGGCTCATACCCGGCTTGCGGGGTAAGCCAGAAGTAATCACCACCACATCCGATCCGGCTGTTTTCGAATAATCATTGGTTGAGCCAATGGTACGGGAATCGTACAAGTCGATGGGGGCCTTTTGCCAGAT
The DNA here is from genome assembly GCA_964419145.1 of uncultured Roseivirgaceae bacterium. GTDB lineage: Bacteria > Bacteroidota > Bacteroidia > Cytophagales > Cyclobacteriaceae > UBA2336. The sequence goes on from CAYQOM010000003.1 coordinate 421,801, forward strand.
GTCAAGCGCCTTGCCTTCGGAAATACCTTCTTTAATATCGACCAATACAATTTCATTGGCGATTTCCCGGTATGCGAGAACATCGGCACAGGTTGCGCCCACATTACCGGCACCCACTACAGTTACTTTCATACAATCATGACGTTTAAGTTATTGAAATTCATTTCGTTGCTTTTACCCGAGAATGGGGGTTGCTGAAAAGCGTGGCAATTTATCAATCGGAGAACCAAAGAAAAAGGATAATCAGGCAAATTATGGAGATACCGTAAGCCGTAACACGTGACGGGTATTATCCGTTATTTTAAACCGGTCGTCAATCCGGTGCCCCACAACCCAAACAATCTCCCCTTCCGACAGTATAACCGTTACCCGACTTTTATCCGCCCGGCTTACCTTTTCATCAATCAACAGATCGCTTACCTTTTTTCGGTTGTTCATACCCAACGGAAAAAATGAATCCCCGGCCTGCCATTGTCGCCAATCCAATGGAAAGGAAACAGCATCAGCATCCAGCAAGGCAATATGTTTATCTGATTTTTTTGATAATTGATACCTGACTTCTTCAACTGAAATGCGTTCAAGTTTTAGGCTCCATAAACCCAGTTGCGTTTGGTGTTGATCCTTTTGAATCGTCACAACGTCCCACTGTGGCACAGTACCCGAAAGAATTAATGCATCCCGGTCGACAATCAACTCATATCCATCACCCTCAAATTTTTTACCGGGTTGTCCGTTCAAGGTTTCCACGATTTGTTCGCATACATCAAAATGAAACCCAAGGTGATGAATCAAATGCCATAACAATGAAGCTTTGTTGGTGTACTTATTGAAAGCCCGTTTAGGAATTACCAGATTGTGTCCTCTTTGGGTGATGAACTCTTTCTTCCAACGATTAAAATTTTCCTCTGCCAATTCCCGCGATCCGGCTTGCTTTGTCCAGCCGCGAAGGATGGTCTGCTCCAAAGAAGGATTTATTTCTTTTAACAAAGGCAATACCCGATGCCGGATGAAGTTACGTTCGTAATCGGTTGTTGCGTTGCTAACATCCTCACGCCATGAAATTTCGTGCTCTCTGGCATATTGTTCCAACTCAGCTCGTGTTGCAAATAGCAATGGTCGGATAACCTGTTTATTTTTAACTGGAATACCTAAATTGAATGGATTTCCTTTTACCCAATTCAGTAATGAAGTTTCGATGGCATCGGTGGCATGATGAGCAGTTGCCAGGTAACTGTATTTCTCGCTATTTAACAGTTCATCGAACCACGTATAACGAAGCTCACGCGCTGCCATTTGAATAGAAACCCTATGCTGTACAGCATAATCGGCTGTCGCAAATTGAGTAGTGTAAAAAGGCAGATTTAGTTCTGATGCTTTCTCTCGAACAAAACGTTCATCTTCATCCGAATCATTACCTCTAAGCTGAAAATTGCAATGGGCAACACCAACATTGAATCCTGCTTTCACAAACAAATCCAGCATCACCATCGAATCCAGGCCACCGCTAACAGCAAGTAATATCCGATCTTGCTGAGAACAGAGCTTGTGCTTATCAATATGGTTCAGAAATTGCTCTAACACGGCTCAAAGATACGATTCATGCCCATGTGCCTTCCTGCAATGCTTAAGTTTTTGGTTAATTTTGGCGCCATGCGGTATACTCTCATTGTCGTCTTATTCATGTTCCTGCCGGTTGGCCTTGTGATGGCGCAAAGCAAGGTTACCCTGAAGAAAGCAGATGAACTTAAAGGCGGGGTAAAAGACGGAGAACGTTTCGATCGGGTAATCGGCAACGTAATCTTTGAACAAAGTAAAACCACCATTTATTGTGACTCCGCTCATTTTTACCGTGCAAAAAATACAGTAGAGGCATTTGGGAAGGTGCGGATCGTTGAGGGCGACTCTGTAACCATCACCTCGAACAAAGCCGATTACGATGGCAACACACGCATTGCGCGACTACGAAACAACGTAGTGTTTACCAAGCTGGACCAGGCAACCTTATACACCGATTACCTCGACTTTGATCGGATAAAAAATGAAGCGTATTATTTCAATGGAGGAAAGTTGGTGGATAGCATCAATACATTAACGAGCACCAAAGGATACTACCAGGTTAACACCAACATGGCATCTTTCAAACGGAATGTGAATGTGGTGAATCCGGATTATACCATGAAGTCAGACTCACTCCAGTATAATTCAGCTTCTAAGGTCATTTACTTTCGTACAGAAACCACTGTAATCGATAAAGAGGGAAGTACTTTTATTTATGAGGGTGGAGAATACGATACCAAAACCCAGCAATCAGATATTAAACAAGGGCAGGCTGAATCACCATCATATACCTTAACCGGAAAAAAAATCAAGCTGGATGATTTACGGAAATTCTATACCGTAAGCGGAGATGTGGTGATGACACATAAAGAAGAAAACCTCACCATCTATGGCGATGATGCCACCTTCGATAAACAAAAAGGAATTGCAAAAGTGTACAACAACGCCTGGTTGGCTCAGGTTACCGAAGAAAGTGATACGCTTTTTCTTTCCGCTGATACGTTGGTTTCAATCGACAGTCAGGATCCCGCAAAAAAAAGATTGCTTGCCTACCATAACGTTAAAATTTTCAAAAGCGACCTGCAAGGGATAGCCGATTCGCTCGAATACCGGCAGGCAGATTCCATGATGTTCTTCTATAAAGCCCCTGCCCTTTGGACTTCCGGCAACCAAATGACAGCCGACACGATCACTATGTTGATTGAGAATAAAACCATCAGCAAAATATTTATGACCAGTAATTCATTTGTTATCTCAACAGATACCATAAAGAATTTCAACCAGATTAAAGGCCGGAAAATGATTGCTTTTTTCCGGGATAAAAAACTGAATCAGGTGAATGTGGATGGAAATGGAGAGAGCATTTACTTCGCCCTGGAAGACGAGACCAACCTGTTGATGGGGATGAATAAAATTATCTGCAGCAATATTGTCATTCGTTTTAAAGATGCCCGTGTAAACAACCTGAGTTTCTACACCAACCCGGAAGCGGATTTTATTCCACCACACGAACTCAAGAAAGATGATATGCTACTTCAGGGATTTGAATGGAAAATCAATACACGCCCTACCCGTACGGATGTAGTTAAGCAGAAAAAGGAATCCGAACCGCCCGCGCCCCAACGTACCCGGTTTTAAATTATTGTTACTTCTTTCAAAATTTTAGGGTTATCCCTATGAAATACCCTAAAAAATGCTAAATTTTGAGGAACTTCATAGAAGTTTATGAAGAAGACTCTACTCCTGGCATGTTCACTTTTAATCGCATCGCTCCTTCAGGCGCAAAGTTTTGAGGTCAGGGAAGTTGCGGACAATCACAAAGGTTTCATCGGAGATCAGATCAAAGCCCCGTTAATCATTAAAAACACAACTCAAAAAACCCTTGTCTTGCTGATCCGCAGGGCCGATACACAAATCGGCAGCACGCAAAAAACACTTTTTTGCCAGGATGCCAATTGCCAGGAAACCAGCACCAATGAATTCACCGTACGACTTGAGCCTGGCCAAACGCTTGAAAACCTTGCCATTGGACTTGAAGCTGGTCTTGTGCCGGGTGTTAGTTCCGTTAAATATACCATTATCAACCGGTCTAACCCGATTGATTACCAGGAAGTTGATCTTCACTTCAGTGTAGAGGAAAAACCGGCCAAAAATGATATGTATACTTCCCGGTTTATCACCGTGCATGATGTTTATCCTAACCCGGTTTCGGATTTTGCGCATATTGAATACCGGTTGCTGAATGATCAGGTAAAAGCCAAACTAATCATACACAATATCCTTGGAAGCGCCCTTTCTGAATACCCCCTTCCCTACCATGAAAACCGGGTGAAAATCAGGGTGGATGAATTTACCCCCGGCATTTATTTCTACACCCTGTACCTCGACAATGAGGGGGTTATGACGCGAAAGCTTATCGTTAGGCGTTGATTTTAACCCGCCAACGTATCTAAGCCTACCAAATCTTCGTTTTACTCATTTCAGTTTGATGTGCTATATTTGCGGGCTTATGCGGATACCAAAAACCGGATTAACGATTTTAATAACCTTGCTCATCTCAGCTGGGTGCAGCAAATTCAGGAAAATCGAGAAAAACCCCGATTGGCGGGTGAAATACGAGGCTGCCCTGCGTTACTACGATAAGAAAGACTACTACCGTGCTTCCGTGCTTATTGAACAGGTTATGCCCATTATCAGGGGGTTACCGGAAGCAGAAAAGGCCCAGTTTTATCTGGCCTACTGCCAGTTCCATGAAAGGCTTTACCTGTTGGCTTCCGAGCAATTCAGAACGTTTTATGAAACGTATGGCCGAAGCGCATTGGCTGAAGAAGCACGTTACATGTACGCTTATTCACTCTTTAAATCCTCACCCGGAGCAAACCTGGATCAAACCGGCAGCATTGAGGCCATGGCTTCTATGCAGGAGTTTCTAAACCGTTACCCGAATAGCAAGTTTCGCGATCAGGCACTGGATGTTATCTATACCACCCAAGACAGACTTGACGAGAAGGGATTTGAAAATGCCCGGCAATACTACCGGATGCGGCAGTACAAGGCGGCCATTGTGGCCTTAAAAAACTTTCAAAATAATTTCCCTGATTCCAAGCACCTGGAAGAAGCACGTTACCTGGTTATTGAAGCGCAATACAAGTTGGCCGAACAAAGCATTTATTCAAAACAGCGTGAACGGTATCAGGAAGTAGTAGACACGTACCTGGAATTTTTAGATCGGTACCCGTCCAGTGCATTTCTTAAGGAGGCAGAAAAAATGTATGCCGACAGTCTTGAAAAACTCAGTAAATTCAAAAATATAAATTCATAATTATGGCTATCCAATCATCTATTGTTACCCGCGACCTGGAACAACTGGCTAAACCCACCGGAAATATCTACGAATCGGTGGTGGTGATTTCCAAGCGCGCGAAACAAATTGCAGTGAATATCAAGGAAGAACTAAACAGCAAACTGGCCGAGTTCGCCACTACCGTTGATAACCTGGAAGAAGTATTCGAAAACCGTGAGCAAATTGAAATTTCACGTTTCTATGAGCGCATGCCTAAGCCCACATCTACCGCTACAGAAGAATTTCTGGAAGGTAAGCTGAACTATCGCTTACGCGAAGAAGAGAACACTGCTGAAAATTAATAGTATCCGGCATGCTGCACGGAAAAAAAATACTGGTAGGGGTAACCGGCAGCATAGCCGCTTATAAAAGCGCTTTTCTCGTACGACTGCTTGTGAAAGCAGGAGCAGAAGTAAAAGTTGTGATGACTCCTGCTTCGCATGAATTCATAACTCCTTTAACGCTCTCAACATTATCCAAAAATCCTGCGTTATCTGAATTTGTCAGGAATAGCAGTGGAGAGTGGAACAACCACGTTGAACTTGGCCTATGGGCCGATGCGATGGTTATTGCACCAGCAAGCGCCAACACCATCAGTAAAATGGCTCACGGTGCCTGCGACAATTTATTGCTTGCCGTGTACCTGTCAGCCCGATGTCCGATAATGGTGGCTCCTGCCATGGATCTGGATATGCTTCAACATCCTTCTACAAAAGAAAACCTGGCAGCTCTTACTCGCTTTGGTAATCACATTATTAAACCCAACCATGGAGAACTGGCCAGCGGACTGGTGGGCACCGGTCGAATGGCCGAACCAGAAGAAATCCTGAAGTATATCGAACAGTTCTTTAAAAAAATTGAACCCCTCTCTGGAAAGACTGCACTGGTAACTGCCGGCCCTACGCATGAAGCGATTGACCCGGTGCGTTTCATTGGCAACCATTCCACCGGAAAGATGGGATATGCGATTGCCGAGGAGTTGGCGCAGCAAGGCGCAACCGTACATCTGGTTTCCGGCCCAACATCCTTGCATACGATTCACCCCGCTATTCACGTTAAGAAAGTGATGTCGGCAGAAGAAATGTATCAAGCTTGCCAGGAAATCTTCCCTAAAACTGATATTTCCGTGTTGGCCGCTGCTGTGGCTGACTATAAACCCCTTGTCAGGGCTGATCAAAAAATTAAAAAGAAAGACGAAACACTTTCACTTGAGCTGACCAAGACACATGACATTGCCGCCACACTCGGCAAGCAAAAAGTAAACGGACAGCTTATTGTTGGCTTTGCCTTGGAAACGGAAAATGAAAAGGCCAATGCACAATCAAAACTGGAGTCCAAGAATTTTGATCTGATCGTTCTGAATTCCTTAAACGATGAGGGGGCTGGTTTTGGACACGATACCAATAAAATCACTATCCTTGATCGCCATCAAAAGGCCACATCATACGAACTGAAAAGCAAAAAAGAACTGGCTAAAGATATTGTTCAGGCAATCCGCGAAAAACTTCATGCGTAGCTTTTTATTTCTGTCTGTACTGTTGACCGGGCTTGCTGCATCAAACGCAGTAGCTCAGGAATTAAACTGCATTGTTACCATAAACGTAGGGCCGAAAGTGCAAACCACCGACCGTACGGTGTTTACGGATATGAAAAATGCGTTTCAGCAATTTCTGAACACCCGTAAGTGGACCAATGACAACTACCTGCCGCATGAGAAAATTAATTGCAGTATTCTGATCAACATCAACGATATGCCGGCTATTGGAATTTTCAGTGCATCTGTACAAGTGCAGGCCGCCCGCCCCGTTTACAATACAAATTACAACAGCCTGATTTTCAATTTTGCTGACCGCGATTGGGAGTTTGATTACCTCGAATCGCAACCGCTGGAATTCAATGACAATACTTTTACCTCCAACATCACATCGCTGCTTGCCTTTTATGCATACGTTATTTTAGGTATGGATTATGATACCTTTAGCGAACTGGGTGGCACACCACATTTTCAAAAAGCTTTACAAGTGGTGAACAATGCACAATCTAGCAATCGCCCGGGTTGGCAATCGGTTGGTAGCATTCGTAACCGGTACTGGTTAATCGAAAATATTATCAATACCCAATTTACTGATATACGCAAAGCATCATACACCTATCACAGGCTTGGCCTTGATACCTTTGACAAAGATGCCGATGCGAGCCGCGAGGTCATTTTAAAAGGCCTGATAGACATTAAAAAAGCCCGGGACATAAACCCAAACGCCATTTTGATTATCTCCTTTTTCGATGCCAAAGGTCGTGAACTTGCCAACATTTATTCCGAAGGCGAACTGCCCGTTCGCAGGGAGGTGTATGACCTGATCACCACCATGGACCCCTCCAACCGGTCGAGCTACGAGAAAATTATAAAGAATTAGTCGCCCCGAATTCTTTGTGGTGCCGTAGGCATTCATCCTGTATATTTCGAAAAATTAGTTTCCGTTGCTTAAGCACCTGACCATAAAAAACTATGCACTCATCCGGCACCTGGAAATGGAGCCCTCAGGTCACCTGAACGTGATTACTGGCGAAACCGGTGCAGGTAAATCCATTATGCTCGGAGCCTTAGGTTTGCTCATGGGCAACCGGGCCGACACCAAAGTGTTGTGGGATGAACAGGAGAAGTGCATTACAGAAGGTGTTTTCCTCATCAAGCCGTACAACCTGAAATCATTTTTCAAAGCAGAAGATCTTGATTACGATGACCAAACCGTCATCCGAAGAGAGATTAGCCCGGGTGGAAAATCGCGTGCTTTTATAAACGATACACCTGTTACGTTGGATGTGCTGCGGAAACTTGGCGCACTGCTCATGGACGTCCATTCCCAGCACGAAACACTGATGTTGGGCGATAAGAATTTTCAGCTAAAGCTTGTTGATGCCTATGCCGGCAATCAAAGCCTGCTTGACCAATACCAGGAAGCCTGGCACCATTATGTTCAGTCAAAAAAGGAATACGAATCGCTTCAGGAGAAAGCTGAATCGTTAAGGCAGGAGTCAGATTTTATTCATTTTCAATTGGACGAACTTGTAAAAGCTGGTTTTGAACCCGGTGAACAAGAGAAATTAGAAAGCGAATTGAAAATCATGGAGCATGCCGAGGATATCAAAAGTCGGTTTAATGCAATTCTGGATTTGCTTTCCAGATCAGAGTATGCCGCACAACAGGCGTTAACGGAAGCACGCAATCAATTACAGGCGGTTGCTGATTATTCCAAAGCTTACGAAGCGCTGGCTGATCGGTTACAGAGTAACATCATTGAGTTGGATGACATTCTCAACGAAATTGAAACAGCTGAGGCTACGGTTGAGTTTGATCCACAACGCGCTGAAGCAGCCAAAGATCGCATTGACTTATTGTATCGCTTGCATAAAAAACACCGGGTAAATTCGATTGATGAACTTTTAACGCTTCAGGAAGAGTTCCAACAAAAAGCCAACCTGACGGCTAACCTTGACGATGAGCTTGCAAAAGCAAAGGCCGACCTTGATCAGAAAACAAAACAGATGCAGGCGTTTTCAGAAAAGTTGAGCAAGGCCAGAGCCAAGGTATTTGAGCCGTTATGCAAAGAGATTACGCTTTTGTTAAACGAAGTGGGCATTCCACAAGCATCGCTGCGAATTGAATACGCCAGAACTACCCCAACTAATTATGGAGCAGATAGCATCGACTTGCTGTTTAGCGCCAACAAAGGAATTGCTCCTCGGCCGTTAGGTGATGTTGCTTCAGGCGGAGAGTTTTCTCGATTAATGTTTTGCATTAAATATGTAATGGCCGATAAAACAGAAATGCCCACATTGGTGCTGGATGAAATTGATACCGGTGTTTCGGGTGAAATTGCCATTAAGCTTGGCAAGCTCATGAAAGCAATGGCGAAAAAGCATCAACTGATAACCATCAGTCACCTGCCACAAATAGCAGCTAAGGCCGATACCCATTACTTTGTTTTTAAAGACAACTCCTCGAAAAAAACAATCAGTTCCATTAAGCGCCTATCCGATCAGGAACGTGTAGAAGAAATTGCCAAAATGATTGGTGGAGAGAAGCCTTCAAAAGTAGCCGTGGAGAATGCGCGTGAACTACTGGTGAGCTGATTTATTCTGATTTGATCCGCAATTTCCAAACCTCATCGTACTCAATTCTTCCTTCATCCACAAGCTCGCGAATAACATCCACAAACAATTCAACATCACGGGGATTAATTTTTTGTTCCAACTCCTCACTGGTCATAGATGCATTCGATAGTAAACTCAGTATTTCTTGATGAATTTCTCCTGCCTCCTCCCGGTTTTCCTTTTTTCGGTTTGAGATACATACATCGCAAAGACCACACGTTTCCCAGCTGTGTTCATCAAAGTATTCAAGAATACGTTGCATGCGGCAACGGTTATTGGTTGATGCATAATCTACCATAGCCTGCATCTTGTCTTCAGCCAGTTTTTTACGAGCGGCCAGTCGGGCATGATCAACAGGCAACCGATCGGCATCCTGACGGGGAAGGATATACGTAATTTGAGGGTTATCAATAACCGGTTGATACGCGATCACCTGAAGCTCATCCAGATGTTTTAGCAAGCCTTTAACTTCAGAAATATCAACTTTCAAACCAGTGGCCAATTGAGCTTCGGATATTTTAATAAAATCGGTAAACAATTGGGCGCCATACAAGCGCAGTAACATTTTAATTATTGGATCAAATTTTTCGTTAGCAACCTGAAATTCATACAAGGCTCCTCGATCCATTTGAATATGCAGTTGCGTGGGACTGTAAAAGCTTTCATTAAACTGAACCAAACCCTCCTCTTCCAGTTTCTTCAAGGCACCATAGACCTCCGCCACGTGAAAACCGTATCGCTCACAGAAGTCGTGCAATTCAAAATCAAAACTCTCACCCACTCCACTTCCTTCAGCCAGTTGAAAATAGTTCGCCAGTGCCTGGTAAACCGTTTTGAGCACCGAAATTTCCGGATGGGATAACTTCACTTTTGTTTTTAGCGATTCAAGATCGGAATCGTGATAGAGAATCACAGCATAAGCGCGCAAGCCATCGCGCCCGGCACGGCCTGCTTCCTGGTAATACGATTCCAGGTTTTCGGGTAAGTCCATATGCACCACCACCCGAACGTCTGATTTATCGATGCCCATACCGAATGCATTGGTGGCCACCATCACCCGATACCTATCTTTCAACCAATCGTCCTGATGCTCCGTGCGTTGCTGAAAATGCAACCCGGCATGATAGGGCAAAGCTGTGATGTTTTTTTGATTCAGTAAATTTGCCAATTCAACAGTTGCCTTACGTGACCGCACATACACAATAGCAGGGCCCTTTACCTTTTGTAAGATCTCCAATAACTTCTTCTCCTTATTTTCCGATTTCCGGACAACAAAGGAAATATTCTCGCGGGCAAAGGTCCGTTGAAAAACTTCGTGAGCCTTTCGGAAACGAAGCTTTTCCATGATATCCGTTTTAACCAGTTGTGTTGCTGTTGCCGTTAATGCAATTACCGGAATATCGCCAACCAAATCGCGCAGTGCGGCAATCTCCAGGTAAGGTGGTCGGAAATCATATCCCCATTGTGAAATACAGTGCGCTTCATCTACCACAATCAGGCTCACCTTCATCTGCACCACGCGTGCTATAAAAATCTCAGTCTTTAGGCGCTCGGGTGAAACGTAGAGAAACTTAACATTACCATGAATGCAATTATCAAGTAAAGAGTCAATTTGAGTACGCGGCATCCCTGAATGAAGCGCCACAGCTTGTATGCCTCTTTTCTTTAATCCTTCTACCTGATCTTTCATCAAGGCAATAAGTGGTGACACCACAATACACAACCCATCCAGCAACATGGCCGGCACCTGAAAGCAAACCGACTTACCACCGCCTGTTGGCAACAATGCCAGGGTATCCTGGCCTTTGAGCACGGAAGCAATAATCTCTTCCTGCATCGGACGAAAGATGGTGTGCTTCCAATAGCGTTTTAATATGGAGAGGGGTGTATCCAAACTTTATAAAGATATAAAAAAGTAAACGGGCCAAAGCCCGTTTTCTATATCACAAAAATATTTCAGTGCGCTCTACTTGTTTGCCGACTGTAGGAGTTTCACACCGGTTTCACCGAGATGTTTGGTGAGGATGTTCTTATACGGTGTAGAGTTTGTGTATCCTCCACCCGACTTAAAAAATTCTTCAAGCAAGGGTGTCCAGTCGCTGTTCATGGGCATGATGAAACCAAATTGCTCGGCCGCCATATCACCCACGGGATGGCGCTTTACTGATTTCCGTTCACTTACTGCTTTCAGGTAAAAAGCCAGATCGAGGTAGGAGAACGCATTGGGGTCAGCAAAAACTTTTTCATACACATCAGGACTAGTGTCTAGTGTGACCACCTTCATTGCAGGAAAGTGCTTTTTCTTTAACTCAAGAATCCGTTTTTCATTCAAGGTACCTTTTGCGGTATAAGCGGTAAGCTTTGAGAACGTAGTTGAAATATCTTCCAGCTTATTTAAAGTAGCCACGTTGTTTTGTGTAATCAGAATAGCAAAGTTGGTTATGAATGGCGGGCTAAACTTTACTTCTTTTTTTCGTTCATCGGTTATCGTGATGTTTCCCAAACCAAAAACACCACCGGTAGAAGCCTTTACCTTATCGTACATGCCCCTGAAATTGCTTCCATCACCAACATACTTGGTTTGAAGTTTAACGCCCTTTGTTTTGTTAACCCAACTCACAAATTCATTGGTAATGTCCACACAGATACCGGTAAGTTTTCCGCTGTTGTCTTTGTACACAAAACTGGGAGTCTCCACGTACGCCAGGGAAATGGTTCCCTGTCCGTTTGCTTTTACCTGTGCCCACGAATCACCCACATACCCCTGAGCCAGCATCAGCTCCGATGCCAATAAAAGCATCACCAAAACCCATGTCTTTTTCATATTCAAATCGATTAGTGTTAACCGATTTACAAAATAGTTTCAGAAAATAGGGGAATGGAGTAAGATCAATGTACTATTTACCGGTACATTGAAAATTACCAGATGATTTTCTCCTTATTGAGGAAAGCTTCGATGCCTCGCTTACAATCATTGGTGCCACGCGCATGGGCATTGGATTCAGCTGCATGTTGCAAGACCTGCGACAAGTTCATACCCTGAACTTCGGCTATCAGCTTCTTGGTGAGCTTCATGCTATCAGCGGAGTTGGATGAGATCAATCGTGAAGCAAAATCATTCACTTCAGTCTCCAGTTTATCAGCCGATACCACGCGGTTTATCAGGCCAATTGCTTGTGCACGATCTGCGGCAATCAACTCACCACCCAGCAGCAATTCACGTGCTGCAGCTTCACCCAGCTTTCGCAACAAGAACACTGAAACGAGAGCCGGAATAAATCCAATCCGGACTTCGGTGTACCCAAACTTTGCCTCAGGTACTGCAAACACCCAATCGCAGATGCTGGCCAGTCCGCAGCCCCCTGCCAGGGCATGCCCCTGAACCTGTGCGATCACCACCTTTGGGTGCGTGTAGATATTCATAAACAACTCCTTCAATTGATTGGAGTCGGCCAGATTTTCTTCAAAGGAAAAATGTTGTAATTGTTGTAGATACGCCAGGTCGGCTCCGGCACAAAACGCTTCACCCTTAGCGTTCAGCACAATCACCTTAACCTGATCGTCTTTTGCCGCCCGATCAAAAGCGTGTTTTAAACCTTCAACCATCTCCGGACTCAAGGCGTTTCGCTTATCCGGACGATTCAAGGTGATTCTTCCAATTCGCTCCTTTACACTATACTCAACCATGCTCATAACATCACAATTTTATGGAAAAGGCTCCGTGTTGTAAAACGGAATACACCGGAAGTTTAAGTTGCTCGGCCTCTTTCACCAACCGGTTTGCGATGTAATATACGTTACTGCTGTCAATGATGATGCGTTTAAAGTCGATTGCCTGCAGCAAAGTCAGCGACCGAACACTATTATAACTGATAATCACGTAATCGATTTTGAGGTTCTCTGGTAAGGAAAAATCAGGTGATGTAAGTTGAAGAAAGGTTTTTCCTTTCCAGGAATATAGCCGGCCTCCGGGAACATCTTGAACAAACGCAGATTCGTTATAATGAATCCATTCAATACCGCTGATCAACCGGTTTGGACGGATGTGAAACCGCACCCGATCAGCCTGGGTTACCAGCAACGAATCGGCAAACAGAAAAGATTTTCCCTTATCCAACCATTCCATAGCATGATGCCCGGCCACACTATACACCACAAATTTTTCTTGATTGATTTCCTGTTGGTAATGAACCCATTGCGCTAAACCAAAAAACAGGGCACAAGCAGATGCGCCAATCAAATAAATATACTTTCGATATTGAAACAGCAGCAAAGCGAACAATACGATCCCCACAATCAACCAACTTTGAGCCGTGGTGATGTATATGTTATTGATCAGGCTATAGGGCCATCGTTCAACCGCAAAAACCAGGTAATTCAATAACCCTAAAATGCCTTCCAGCAATTGTCCGATCCAGTTTGCCACAACATCCAACGGGCTAACCATCAACAAAACAACCCCAACAAGAAGCGAAATGAAAGCTCCCGGAATTACAAACAGATTCGAAACCAAAAAATACACCGGAAACTGATGGAAGTATAACAGACCCAATGAAAACGTTGCCAACTGTGCCGCAAAAGAAACACAGGTTACCTGCCATATCTTATCCAGTAATCCGTTGTTGGGCTCCCACAGTTGAGCGAGTTTAGGTTGAATATATACAATACCGATTACCGCAAGAAACGAAAGCTGAAACCCGACAGACATGATCAAGAATGGTTCATACACCAGCAAAGCAAAGGCCGCGACAGCCAACGTATTGTAAATATTGGTACTGTAATTCAATGGTCGTGATAAAGCAATAACCGTAAACATCGTAACAGCACGTAACACGGAAGGTGAAAGACCTGTAACGAATGCATAAGCCCACAGCGTCAAAATGCTGATCACAGCCAGCGTCCATTTTCCATACTTCCATTGCTTTAAGGGTTTCATAAAAAGCATGAGGATAAAATAGATAATCCCCACGTGGAGTCCGGATACTGCCAGCACATGCATGGCTCCTGATGAAGCATACGCCTGAACCAATTCATTATCCAAACCATCTTTAACACCCAGTATCAAAGCAGAAGCAACGGCTTGCTCCTGATTGCCCTGAATGTGTTTCTCCAATACGCTCTCAGCCCAACGTCTTGTTTTTAAGGCATAGACCATTATAGCATAAGGCGGATCGTTTTCAATCCATTGCACGGATTCCTTTCGCAAGAACTGCTGATGGTAGATTTTTTTGAACGTGAGAAAGCGTTTGTAATCAAACTCGCCCGGGTTGGCTGGCCCCTTTAACTCGTGAGGTGAACCCTGTATCAACAAACGATCGCCATAGGAGAACGGAGTGGGGAAATCTTCTTTTGAAAAATACCAAAGCATTCTTCCAGAAACCGGTTTCCAGTTCGCACTATCAAAAATATATTGAACATGCGCTTCAACCTTCCACGACTTGGTCTTCTCTTCTTCAAATCCCGCAACAACAGCTACGTATTGTTTGATTACCTTTTCATGCAGAAAATGATCTGCGTTTCTTGATTCTGTGTGCAGCAGTGTGTTGCTATACCCAGCAAAGAGCACAGCCATCAAACCCAACACGCCAGGATTGATTTTATATTTAAAACGAGAAAGCATCAGAAACCCGGCCACACATCCGATAAAAAGAACCCAGGCCACATGATCAGGAATCAGATCAGGCTGATAAATGCCCAATACAATGCCTGCAATGAAGAAGAAAACGATCCGTACAAATGTGTAGGGCGTCCAATAAAACATGTAGGGAAAATAGCGAAAAGGCGATAGAATTCAAGGCAAGGATCAATTCAGACCATTAATTTCCGCCTTCACTTTTCTGTTTGCGCGCATAGGCATCAATGATATCACGCACCAATTTATGACGGACAACATCCTTTTCATTCAGCTCAATCAGACCAATACCTTTTACATCTTTTAATATGGATATCGCTTCATTCAAGCCGGAACTTTGTTTTTTCGGAAGATCAACCTGCGATGTATCGCCTGTAACAATCATTTTGGAATCAGGGCCCATACGCGTGAGGAACATTTTCATTTGCATGGGTGTGGTGTTTTGCGCTTCATCCAGCAGAATAAAGGCGTTATTTAACGTACGACCACGCATGTAGGCCAAAGGCGCTATTTCAATGATTTCGCGCTCCATATAATATTGAAGCTTCTCGTACGGAATCATGTCGTTGAGTCCGTCATAAATTGGCCGTAGGTACGGGTCAATCTTTTCTTTCAAATCACCGGGAAGAAAACCCAGGTTCTCCCCTGCTTCCACAGCTGGGCGTGTGATGATGATTTTCTTTACCTGTTTATTTTTGAGCGCCCGTACTGCCAGTGCTACTGAAATGTAAGTCTTTCCCGTACCGGCTGGACCGAGTGCAAACACCAGGTCGTTTTCTTTAACCAGTTGCACCAATCGTTGTTGATTCGGTGTTTTAGCTTTTATCGGTGTGCCCTTTGTCCCGTGAAGAATCAACTCTTCGCCCGCTACCTGCGACTGAACAATTTCCTGCTCACGCGAAACATAATCCTTCACATTTTCGGTTGTAATAATGCCATACTTATGGTAGTGATCCATCAGCGACTGAAGGATATCATCAATCTGAATAATCTCATCGGCACTTCCACGAACCATAATCTGGTTTCCACGCGCCACGATACGGCTTTTAGGAAAGGCAGAAGCCAATTCAGTGATGTTTCGGTTTTCAATCCCCAAAAAATCAACCAGGGATACTTCCTCAAGGGTTATTACTTTCTCAGTCAAAATACGGGATGCAGTTTTTACGGATAATAAATGCTGTTAAAAGTGTTTATTTTTGCCGGTAAACTTACAAAAGAACACGGGGAGCATCAATACATGGCCATTATTACCCTGCTGACAGATTCGGGAACAAACGACCACTACGTGGCGGCCATCAAGGCAAAAATCTTGTCGGTTAATCCAGGTATACGCATTGTTGACATTACCCACGCCATTGCACCGTGCGATCTTGCCCATGCCGCTTTTATTTTGCGTGGTATTTTTCGGGATTTTCCAAAAGGTACCGTTCACCTGGTAGGCGTCCACTCAACCGGTAACCGAATGGATGCCGCTATAGCCCTGCAGGTAGAAGATCACTTTTTTGTAGGCGCTGATAATGGCCTGTTTGGGTTGGTTACGGATAGAACTCAACAAAACGTGGTGGAACTAAATACCTTGAATACAACAACAACCACTTTTCCGGAAAAGGACATTTTTGCTCCGGTTGCTGCCCGATTGGCCAGCGGTGTAAACATAACCTCGCTTGGCAAGCCATTGGCCTCCTTCAAGAAAATGATCGACCGGCAGATGAAAGCTACCCGAAAGCAAATAACCGGTCACGTACTGCGGGTAGATAATTTTGGTAACCTGCTGACTAATATTACCAAAGAAGCCTTTGAGGTACTGAGTCAGGATAAAGTGTTCACCATTCAGTTTGGTGGAGAAAAGTTCAGGAAGATCCATACCCAATACAACCAGGCCGAAGAGGGAGAATGTTTTATTGTTTTCAACAGCCTTGGCTTATTGGAAATTGGCATTTACAAAGGCAATGCTTCGGAACTGCTGGGCCTTGAATACGACAGCGTAGTAAATATAATCTTTGAAGATTAAGATCATATGCTTATAAGAATTGTACGCATGCACTTTACGGATGCAGGAGTAGATGAATTCCTTCAGATTTTCAATGCCAACAAGGAGGCCATCCGAAACTTTGAAGGCTGTACGCACCTGCAGCTTTTAAAGGATTTTGACAACCCGAACACCTACACAACTTTAAGCCATTGGAAAGATGTGGAAAGCCTGGAACGGTACCGCAAGTCGGAACTTTTCGGTAACGTGTGGGGGCGCGTGAAAACCTTGTTTGCCGAGCGCTCGCAGGCATTTTCGCTTCAGAAATTTATTGAATTGTGAATTGTGCAAACGGTAATCTTTACCCATATTTGCAGCCCAACAAACAGGCCGGAAAGCTGGCCTGGTGTTCTTCAAATGCCCGGATGGCGGAATTGGTAGACGCGTTGGTCTCAAACACCAATGGTAGCAATACTGTGCCGGTTCGACTCCGGCTCCGGGTACTCAAAAAGGTGCGTTTTTCGATCAGATTAACGCC
>CAYQOM010000004.1:0-166950 GCA_964419145.1 uncultured Roseivirgaceae bacterium
CCTCAGAGTTACCGATTACCTACTCCTCATCAGATGAGTCGGTAATTTCAATCAGTGGAGACATGGCAACTATAAAAAATGCCGGCACTGTTCAGATTACAGCGAAACAGGAAGGGGATGATATCTTTGATGTTGCTACGCCCATTGTCCAAAACTTAGAAGTTAAAAAGGTTCAGCAAAATATAATATTCGATTTACCATCCAAACAATATGGAGATCCAGATTTTCCTCTTGATGCAAAATCTGATTCCGGAATACCGATAACTTACTCAATCGCGGATAATTCCGTGGTTGATTTGTATAACAACAACATGATTCGAATCAAGTCCGCAGGCAACACTAATATTACTGCAACAGCACAGTCCACCTCCATATATTACGAAGCTAGTGTCACAAAAAATCTTGAAATTTCACCTATTACGGGAATTGAAGAGAGCCCGTTGAAAATATCAACCATCTATCCAAATCCAGCTGATAAAACGATAGTAATCAATTTGGCAGAATTTACTAATTCAACAGTCACTACTATATCAATCTGTGATATGATTGGCAGAGATCTTTTCAAGATTACCTCTACTGCAACAGAGAAAGTACCTATTGACATAAGTAACTTTCAGTCAGGCATTTATTTTGTAAAAATCATACATGAAAAAAATACCAGTATCTTGAGATTTATAAAGCATTGATTCGCAGCCGTTGTTGGTGTTCTTCATTAAGTTTATTTAAGCTGGTTCACGAGCACAAACTATTTGGAAATAGACTCAAACAACTACAAAATAAACAGGGTTAGTACTGCTGTTGCTTCAGAATAACCCCCGTCCATCGTTGGCACCTGGTAGTACTTCGGCAAAAATTTGATTGTTGGAGTTTTAAAAAAACAACTACCAAAATGATAAACACACTAAAACCAGGGCTACTACTACTGCTGGTACTGTTGAGCGGTTCAACCCCTGTGCAACAAAAAAACGATTGCCAGTACAAGGGATATAAGCTTTATGGAAAAGTTCAAGTAGTAGATCATTTTCCTGACCTTAAAGTTCAAGTTGTAAATACATTTCCCGACTTAAATGTGAAATTGGTTGATAACTTCCCGAATGATTGTGGCGAATGGCAAATGGTTGAGCACTTCCCCGATTTAAAAATTCAATATGTAACTTCATTTCCCGACATAAAAATAAAATTTGTTACTTCATTCCCAGGAAGAACGAATACTAAACTGGATTGATGCGTAAATTGTCAGCCGTTGTTAGCGTTCTTCACCAACAACGAAAGCACTAAACAAATCCTTAATGAATTACAAACCCCTTGACCCTACAATCGAAAATATCTTCGAGTCAACCCTACAAAAAATTAAAGGTCAACTTGAAATTAAAAGAAAAGACACCACCACAGGACTCAAACTCTTATCCGGGTTTGATGAGCTGAGAAAATACAATAGCCTGTTTGTGCACAAAGTTGTGGAAGTAAAGGGAACCCACGGTTCATTTCTCATCCTGCTAATTGAAAAGCACCTCACGATTATTGAAACAAAAAGACATCGAAGAATAGAGAAAGAGATTGAAGAAGTTGAACCCGTATTGATTTTCAGCATTCCACAAGAGATGGGTAGCGTCTTTATCAGAAAAGAGACACTCACTGATAAAGTAATTGACCTGTTCACCAAAGTCGACATTGATTTTAATGAATACCCGAATTTCAGTAAAAACTATTATGTTGTTGGCGAAAACCCCGACCTGGTAAAAAAGCACCTGCCCCGCGGACTCATGAAATCACTGGAGAACATTAAGAACCTGACCGTTGAGATAAATGGAAATTGGGGTCTGTTGAGAACGGAACGAAACCTGACTGAAGACGTTTTGATGTTTCTTGTTAGCCTTGGTAATAAAATGACAAATGACACCCGATAGTTTATGGTTTGAGTCACTTCCGCATGCAGCCGGACTTATGATTGGCCTGCTCATCGTTGCATTGGTATTTTTTGAAATCAGGATCATTTTCCGAAGCAAGCGCGTTCGGGCTACCGTTCTTCGGATTGAAGAGTCAACCTCGTTGGATTCGGACGGACATGAAGTAATCAATCGGATGCCTGTGGTTGAATTTACTGACGGGGACAGCAACTCGTACGCCACGACCTTAAAGGAAACCAATATAACTTTTGCAAAACCCGGGCAAACGCTTTGGGTGTATTACCGTCCTGGAAAAGGAAAGGGTAAGTATATGATCAGTAAGCCTTTTTCATGGCCAAAAATGGTGTTGATTTTTCTGTTAGCGGTAATGTCAGCCTTTCTGATCGCATTTTAACACAAGCCTAAAGCTTCACAAAAACGAAATATTCCAGAAACAATTTTTCAATGTTGTTTTGAATTATTTTTACACCTTGGCTAAACTTGATCCATGGAACCCCTTCATTTAAAACTTGTCGAAACTGTACTGGTCATTGTCGGGTTGGTGATTTTAGTGCTGGTTATAAAGGGCACACTCAAAAAAATTGGCAACCGCTATCACCTGCAGAAAGACCGTACGCTCTTCACGGTAAAAGTGATCAACATCGGTTTGTATACGGCAGCGGCCATTACGTTGCTGTTCATCTGGGGTGTTGATCAAAATGAATTAGTACTATTTCTCTCCTCCTTCATCGCCATAATGGGTATTGCGTTGTTCGCGCAATGGTCTATGCTCTCCAACGTAACAGCCAGCATCCTATTGTTTGTGAGCCATCCCGCCAAGGTGGGCGATACCATCAGCATCCTGGATAAAGACTATCCGCTTACCGGAAAGATTAAAGACATTGGCGCCTTTTTCGTAAGCATTGAAACGGAAGAGAAGGAAGTGATCACCATTCCCAATTCATTGTTGTTTCAGAAGATGATTAAAGTGGAGTCGCAATAGTTACTTCTCCGTTAATCCCATTCTATACTGGAACAACTGCGCTACCGTATGCGCACGGTTCTTGGCTTCGGTGGCGTTGTAGCCTTCAAAGTGCTCGTCTACCGTTGCCGTGAACAGTTCCAGCCATCGGGTAAAGTGCGATTGATCAATGGGCAGGTTCATGTGTTTAGCCATGGGGTTACCACTGTACGACATCTCTCCCAACAACACGGAACTCCAAAAGTTGTACATAATCGGCAAATGATGCGGCCAATCCACATGCGCGAATACAGGTGCGAGCAGTTCATCGGCATTGACCTTATTATAAAAACTATCGACCAGTAATTTTATTTCAGCCCGGGATTGAATTTCTTTTTTCATACAAAACTTTATTCAAAAAAATTTAACCACATAGAAACATAGGTCACATAGAAATTTTAGCCTACTCAACTATGTGCACTATGTGCCTATGTGTTTAACAAAAACGAATTTTGGCTTCACTTCAATTTTGCTGTGCGTACCGTTTTGGCTTCGGCATCCGTCCACGCAGCCATGATAAATCCATCTCCTTTCGTTAGTTGCGGAAATCCACTTGACCGTGACTGTGACGACTCGGCTAATACCGTAATCTGCTCAACATTACCTTGCTTCGCTACCTGCGCTACTTGAATGCTTGTCCCCTCCATCCAACTCACCACAGCGGTTTCACTATTCACTAACACCAGGTCTACCCTACCGATGGCTTCTTTGCTTTGGTTCAGTTGAATAGGTTGATTGAATGTCTCCCCTCCATCGTCCGAAAAAATAACATTAACCGAGGGTTTATCATTGGCCATGGTAAACCATGCAAGCGCCAGGGTATTGTCCATTGCTTCACAGCGTGGACCATTAACGGGGCAACCGCTGATTTCCCAGTTGTCATTATAAATTGCTTTAGGCTCCGTCCATGTATTATTCACCAACCGTACAATCGACATGTCGCGAATTTCGGTTTCGGAACGGTCGCGGTAAATCACCACGGGGCCATTTTTTGTGATGGCGGACGTTGTCTGACAACAATCGCACACGCGGTTATCAAGTTCCCATTCATTCAGTTTATCACCATCGTACGAAAGTACAGCAGCACGAACCGTCATTTCACCATAGTGACCATGATCATCGTGGTTGGTTGGTTCATCGCCCACGGTGTTTCTACCATCCAGCCACGAAACAAAAACGTGCTCGTCATTTGGAACAAACGATACAAAGCCGTGCTCGGCTTGTTTACCGTCATCATGCAATACAGTTGGCTCACTCCAGGCAATGCCATCAGAAGAATGCGTGATCGCTACATCGTATGCGAATGTTCCATCCCCGCTTTTCTTTAGTATGTGCGCTACAAATTTTCCCTCTCCATCACTGACCACCAACGGATAGTCGGCCCAATTCACAAACCAATCATAACCTGAAGTAATGGTAACAGGCGCTGACCATTGATCATTTTGCCAATGCGAAAGCTTCAGGTAATTGATGGTATCCATGCGTTCAATCCAACTGAGGTGAATGTTGCCGGTAGGATCAGTAAATAAATAGGGCTCTGCCGAAGATTCTCCAGCGGGCGAATCGACTAGTTCAATTGTGAATGGATTTTTCCTTTCAGTACAAGAACCAAGCGCTGCCAGTAAAGCAGCAGTGATAAAAAAATACTTCATGAAAACTGACTTATAAATCTTTGCGCTTGAAGATACGCAATGCGCCCCAAACCGGAAGCACAATCCACAATATTAAAATCACAGAAGAAAAAATCAGTCCCATGCTGCTGCCAAAGAAGTCTTTATAGAATGCACCGGTATAGCCCATCAACGCTGAGATGTCGAGTTGCAACAACATGAGAATACGCGCCAGGTCGACCGGGTTAAGCGAAACCAACGCGAGCGTTACTTTTTCGAGTGGATAGTCCATGAATGTATAGATGATCCACATCAACAACCCATCGTAGATCAACGAAAAGTAAAACCAGAACAACAAGGCAACACCTATGGCTTTGGCTTTATCGCGTGTAAGTACAGATGACAAGAATGCCATGGATACAAATACAAGGGTAAGCATGAGGCCGGTGTACAACAACGTGAATCCGCTTGCGCCTGTACCATATAGTACAACCGGAAGGCCCACACCAATGGTAAAAGAAAAACACAGGGAGATGGCCACCGCAAAATACTCACCCAGAAAAACCACCCTGCGGTTTACGGGCTGCGAAAGCATCAATTCAATAAATTCGTACGAATTATAAAAATGAATGGTGCTGAACACAACACTCACCAGCGGAACCACCATCAACACAATATTCATCAGGCTCATGATCACTTTACCCGTATCCGAGTCCAGTTGAAACATGGCGAATGTACTCAGCAACAAAAAGGCCGTATACGCCAGAATAAATCGAGTGCGGAGTATATCGTAGAAAACATATTTGATTACACGAGTCATGATTTAGTTTTTAAGTTCAAGATTATTCGTCATTGCGAGCGGAAGAAGGGGAACTGTGTTGGCGCGAAGCAATCCCTAATTTCATTGTATACTTTCACCTTTTGTTCGGATTGCTTCGTCATCCCAAGCTCATTCCCTCCAATTCCTCGCAATGACGAGGTTCATTTATTTATACGTTTACTTTTTCTTTTACATTCTCCAAACTACGAATCATCTTCGCCATGGCTTTACCTAATCGCTGTTCACCGGTAATGTCTTTCAGTTCGGCAATGGAATTGTTATAGCGGATTAGTCCCTCCTGTAAGTACATGACTTCCGTGGCCAGGTCATCCAGGTCGCTCATGATGTGCGAAGTGATGATCAGCAGCTTGTCGTTTTCTTTTTCTTTCAGTATTTTTTCTTTCAATATTTCCACAGAGACCGGATCCAATCCTGCAGTAGGTTCGTCCAAAAACAATACAGGCGGATTAAATAAAAATGCAAGTGCCGCACTCACCTTCTGGCGTGTACCACCTGAAAGGGTGTGCATGCGCTTGTCGAGCATCTGCTCCAGTTTAAAGGCTTCAATCAACTCTTCATCCAGTATGGGAGGATTTTTCCGGATGTTCTTCATCATATCGAGCAACTGACCAATCCGCATGTTATCGGGGTAGCGGCCAATCTGTGGCATGTAGCCAATCTTCTCGCGGTAGCTCCAGTGGTTGCGCACATTTTCGCCATCCACCCAAATCTCGCCAGCAGTAGGAATAACCATACCCAACACCGATTTGATTAAGGTGGTTTTTCCTGAACCATTCGGCCCGATCAGTGCATATGACTTTCCGGAGGTAAAGTCAGCACTCACCCCCTTCAATGCCTGTAGTTTACCAAAACGCTTTTCTAATTCTTTAATTGAGATCATAGGGTTTCATGCTTGGGTAATCATCTTTTAAATTCTCGGGTGTTACTGCGGGAAAAACTTTTTCAGCCCTGTCCAGCAGAAAAACCAAAAAGCTACGCCACAACAAAACAGCTGTGGGTATCCGCTCCACCACCATGGCGTACATATTCACCGGACGGAATGGAACATCGCCCACGCCATCTTTATTCAAATCGTAACCCTGGTATTTATCCCAATAGTTACGATCAATTTTATTCAGCACCATCGTGCCGTTGGTAGACAGATCAAATGTATTGGAGGTAAAATTATTCTCAGAGAAGGTGTTGTCGTCACAGCTTGCTTGCAACTTCACGGCCCATCCGTTTCCTACAAAGGTGTTCTGTTTAAATTCTGAGCGGCTTGATCCCTCCATATAAATAGCAATGGTATTGCGATCAAACCTATTCCCAATAATGTGGCTGTCGCGAATATCTTTCAACAACAGGCCGTAAGCTGTAGGCCCCCAGTTGCGATCGAAGATGTTGTTCACCATCGTTACGTTTTTGGTGTACATGACGGCCACGCCCGCACCATTATTACGAAAAATATTATCGCGATACTCATCATCGTGGGAGAACATGAAATGCAATCCATAGCGATGATTTCCCTCACTGGTGTTTCCTGAAATGAGGGAGTTGGTAACAAACTCGAAGTAAATGCCATCGCGATGGCCGTTAATTTTGTTATTGCGGATAGTTGCATTGGAGCACTGCCATAGGTGAATGCCGTTACCGGTTTCATGATCGGCACGTAAGGAAGCACGGAACGTATTTCCTTCAACGATAACATGCTTCGCGTTGGAAATGTGTACCCCAAAAAAGGTTGCGATAAATTCATTGTTCCGAACAACCAGGTAGTTTCCTTGTAAGGAACCTATACCCGCCAGGTCTTTCATGCTGCTCACACCCGAATTAGTAATCTGGAATCCTTCAATGGTAACGTGCTCCGCTTCAACGGTGAACACTTCAACTTTACGTTCTCCGTCAATAACCGGTTTACCCTCCCCGATCAAAACGAGCGGTTTGGTTATTAAGATATTTCCTTCGCGGTAGGTACCGGCTTTAACACGAATGGTGTCTCCGGCATTTGCCTGTGCTATGGCCGATCGGATACTGCTAATCTTTCCGCCCGGCTGAACAACAATGGTGTTGGCCGTGGCCGGAAGCAGCAGCAGTGTAAAAAGATATAAAATACTATATCGAATGTAGTCCTTCATTTTGTGTGGCGACAAATGAGGGCTGCGAACGTTCACTTAAATTGTGCGGTCAACTCGCCCCATGTTAAATAAATACCATTTAGTTCTTTCTTGTGATGTTTATATGCCTCCTCTGTTTCAAAGGCCGCCACCTGGCTGGCCATTGGCGATTTTATTTCCGGAGATTTTACATAAAATGCTATGGTTGCATCAATGAGTTTTTCCGGCTGAGAAAAATCGGTTACCAGGGTGTACCTCAAATCGCGTGACGTAACCTCCGTAGAGTTGACAAAACTCATTAAGCAGTTCACATCATCAAACTTGTATATTTTTCCTTTAGCGGTAACGACCTCCGCGCCAAAGCGCTTATCCATTAAGGTCATTTTGCACGAGTGGCAATTATCAGTTCCGTACTGGATGGCTTCCGGTTCAACGTTGCAGGCTGAACTCAATCCAATTAGTGCAGCTAAAGCTATGAATGTGGCGATTCGTTTCATTTTGCTGATTTTCCGTATTTAAAAATTTCAAGTGCCAACAGGCCAATAATCATTATTCCGATGACCAAAAAAATCCATCCCCCGATATCTGGACCTGAAAAGGCTGTAAAGTTTAATAATTGTTTCGTACCAATTACCGGTGGCTGATAGGCCATGCCGGGCACAACAATGGGTGCTGTTGGATCAAGATTGTGTCCGTAGTCATAACCCCACAAGTAGAAATCTACAAGCGCGGCAATACCCGAAGCGATAATCAAAGAACCAAAAGCTACGAGCATAAAACGTCTGTTCACCAAACTGGTAAGCAATCCAAATCCAATCAATGCGCCTACAATGTAGATCATGTATTTGAATTCGGGGAACATGCTTACTTCAATGTGCTTCATACCGATGTAGTGGTTAAGCGCAGAGATAATTTTCACATCACCCGAAAGGTCATCAATCCAGATTTTCATTTCCAGTCCTTCGGGGTATTGTGGCGCCCACATCAAAATTTGCCATAAGGGTACATAGTATGCGCTGATCATCGCTAAAGAGGCAATGGCTATGATGATCCGCGTTGATGTTTTTAATTTTTTCATGATGTTTTGTTTAGTGGATTTTAGTGGCCCTCATGAACACATCGTTATTAAGTAAGCGCCCTGCCCCTTGCGGGACAGGGACGCTTTTTTCAACCTGCAAACTATGGATCAACCTGTTAGTCAGCGCCACTATTTCTGACCTCCGGTATCACCGGTTGAAAATTTGAGGGGTGTGTTGGAGTTGGCAGGCGATACACGCAGGTATCCTGACATCTCCTGGTGAAGAGCAGAACAGAAGTCGGTGCAATAGAAAGGCACTACACCGGGTTCTTTTGCTGTCCACTTCAACGTTTGGGTTTCACCCGGCATAATCAATATCTCTGCATTGTTTGCACCTTTAATGGCAAATCCGTGCGGCACATCCCAATCTTGCTCCAGGTTTGTAACGTGGAAGTATACATCGTCTCCTACGCGAACACCCTCAATGTTATCCGGTGTTAAGTGCGAACGAATGGCTGTCATGTATACGTGAACCTCTTTTCCATTGCGTTCAACACGTGCCATCTTCTCGCCTTTAGCGGCATACGGGTGCTCGTTGTGTTCAATCGGATAAATCTTTACGGACTTATCACGAATCAAACTGGCAGGGATAGCTTCTGCGTAGTGCGGCTCACCGGTTGTAGGGAAGTCGAGCAACAATTGCATCTTATCGCCTTCAATGGAATAAAGTTGCGCACTTTGTGTTAATTCAGGACCGGTTGGTAAATAACGATCCTTTGTAATCTTGTTGTAAGCAATTACATACTTACCATGAGGTTTAGCTGTAGGACCACCTGGCACGGAAAGGTGACCGATGGAGTAGTATGTAGGAACGCGATCCAGCACTTCCAGTGTCTTCACATTCCATTTTACAATTTCTGATGATACGAAGAATGATGTATACGCATTTCCGTTGCCATCAAACTCAGTGTGTAACGGACCAAGACCAGGTTTTTTCACCTCACCATGTAACGCAGCCTCATACCGGATAACCGGAATACCGCTGAAGTCACCTTCATAATCCTTTTGCTCAATGGCCGTTTGGAATTTGCTGAAAGAGAATACTGGCATTAAAGCAGCAAGCTTACCACTACCAACGATGTATTCACCTGTAGGATCCACATCGCAACCGTGCGGAGACTTAGGACAAGGAATGAAATAAACGAGATCAGGGAATTCCATCACATCCAACACGGTAACTTCATCCAACATAGTGCTGGTTGCCATATGTGTTTTTTCATCATACGTATTGTGTGCATATTTGGCCTTCTCTTTCTTCCCTTTTCCTTGAGCAATGTATTCTTCGGCCTTCTTCCAGTTTACAGCCATGATAAAATCCTTATCGTTACGAGAAGCATTCACTTCCAACAAGGTGTAGGCTTGTTCGGTGTTGTAGCAAGAGAAGAAGAACCAACCGTGTGACGGGCCTTTACCGGCACGGCTCAGGTCATAATTGAAGCCGGGCGTACGCAATTGAAATTCAATGTTCATACGGCCGGTTTCCGGATTCACTTTTATGAAGCTGATCGATCCCTTAAAATTTTCTTTGTAGGAACTGATTGGCACATCCTTGTTATCGCCTAATGGAATACTGAAGCGTGTTCCCGCCACCACATACTCGGTATTTTCAGTAATGAAAGGTGACGAGTGGTTACCCCCACTGTTCGGTATCTCCAGAATTTCAACAGTTCTGAATGAGGCCAGGTCAACGCGGGCTACACGTGGGGTGTTGTTACCATTACCAAATGCCCAACGACCATCGTGCTCACCTTTTGTTGTGGATAGCGCAATGTGGTGCAAATCATCCCACGGCACAAAACCATGCGAAGTATTCAGCATGGGTTTTGTTTCTTCACTGTATCCATAACCATTCTCAGGAAATACGGAGAATACTGGAAGAATTTTAAATAACCTTCCCGAAGGAATGCCATAAATTGCCATTTGTCCGTTGAAACCACCCGATACGATGTTATAAAACTCATCGTACTGACCGGGTGCTACATATACCTTGGAAGCAGCGTCACCAGTGGTTACAGCAGCCGGCCCTTTTGGCTTACAGCCATAACCGATAAGGAGCACCATCAGCACACCTAATGTTAATCCTATGCGATTGATTTTTGTGTTCATGAATTTAGTTGTTAAAATTTAGTTTGGTTATTTTTTATCAGGCGGTAACAATACGGCATCAATAACATACACCACTCCATTTGAGGCCTTTACTTTGCCCAACACGTTGGCTCCGTTCACCGTAATTTTTCCGTCTGCTGATTTGTTCAAGGTTACATTATCCAGGTTAACCTGATTGAGCGTCATGCCATCACTTATATACTCTTCATTGATCACGCCCACGTACACATGGTATTCCAGAATGTTTTGCAGCGCTTCCTTGCTTTCAGGCTTCAGTAAACCTTCAACGGTACCAGCCGGAAGTTTTTCAAAGGCTGCGTTGGTCGGTGCGAATACAGTAAAGGGACCAGCATTGGAAAGTGCATCAACATAATTGGCCGTTTTTAAAGCGGTTACCAGTGTTGTGTGATCGGCAGAACCGACAGCCACCCGCACAACATCCGGTTCAGATGTTTCGTCTTTCACATTCGATTGTCCGCCACCAAGCGGAGCACCGGTTGTTTCAGCCGTGCTGTCTGTTTGTTGCTGACCGCAAGCCAACAGCAGCGTGAGTGGGATGATCAGAAGATATTTCATATAGCTAGGGTTTAATGGTTTCTATTCTTCACCATCGTTCTTGCGCAAAAACTCAAGAATATCGCGCGCATCGCCAATAGAAATGTTCTGATTTGGCATGCGGGTTAAACATAATTCAAGCAGTTCCTGTGCAACAGGGTCTTGATCCAACATAACTTCAGTGTTGGTTACCATATTCATGATCCATTCTGGCTTTCTGCGTTTGGTTACATCCTTAAAACCAGGTCCTACAACACGCTCATCACTCAGTTTATGGCAGGCAGAGCACTTCATGTCGTAAATATCCTGGCCACGCTGAACACGTTCAGCATCCAACGGATTATGAAGGGTCACATTTTTTACCTGGCCGATTCCTTTGGTTGGATCAATTACTTCTTCAACGGCACTTTTTTTAGGTTCATCTGCTTCTGCTACTTGAGGTTTGTCAGGAGCACAAGCGGCCAGCATGGCAGCGGCAACGAGAACAGTCATCAGGTTTTTCATAATTATATGGGTTTAGTTTGCGGTTTCTTTTGTTTTTAATTTGTGCACAAGGTATACCTGAGGCTACCTATGCCCGTATGACTCGAATCATACGGGGCATTTGATTTATATCACCTATTATGCTGCGAGAATCCGTAGAAATAGTGGATCCTCCCCCTCACATCCGTCTGGATTAAAGATTAGGGAAAAATAGTAAAATTTTAGCTGATAAAAGTCAGAAATACCGAAATCTCAAGACGAATGCTTGTTTTTATCTGTGGAGGACTTTTTCTCCTTTTTTTTATCCTCAAACAGCATTCTGATAGAGGGCGTGTAGGTATCATCATATTGCCCGCTCTTCATACTCCAATAAAAAATGAGCAAAAAGATTATGGCTATGGTAAGGCTGATCGATATTAACAGAATAATAATAGACATATCCTTACGCTATCTGTTTAGTGAGATGCCTTCTTGCTGCCATGTTTACTGCTACCGTGGTAAATACCACCACACAAATACTGCTTAATGGCATAAGAATGGCCGCCACTAAGGGGGTTAAATGCCCGGTTATTGCAAAACTCAAAGCAATGGCATTGTAGGTAAACGACAAGATGAATCCCGCCTTGACGATACCTGTGGCCGATTTGGCTAACCGAAGAAATTTATCTAGACCCGATACCTGATCGCCCTGTAGTATACCGTCACAGGCGGGTGTAAAAACACCTGTGTCATCGGCAACGGCTATTCCAACATCGGCTTGTTTTAAGGCACCTGAATCATTCAGGCCATCGCCCAACATCATTACCTGCCTGCCTTGATGTTGCAGGTTGCTGATGTAATGAAGCTTATCATGTGGGCTTTGGTTAAAAAGAAGTTGAGTCGCTGGTTGGAACAATGTTCGCATCAGCACATAGTCCGCTTTACTGTCCCCCGAAAGCATCGCCACACACTGATCACCCAGACGACCCAACATTTCTTGTATACGGTTTCGCACGGCTGTGCGAATCGCAAAATATCCTTTTATTTCACCAGCGATGGCCACAAAAACCGTAGACGCAATATCCTCCAATCGCTCGTGGAATCCTACAAAGATAGCAGAACCAATCTTAACCTCAATACCGGATATAACTCCTTCTAACCCTTTACCCGTAATTTCTTTAAAATTTTTTACCTCATACGCGTGCCGGTAACCTAAATGTTTGTGTATGAGCTTGCTTAAGGGATGGGTAGAATATCCTGTTAAGGTGTAAATCCAACTCTTTTCTTCCTCCGAAAGTTCTCCTGTAAACACAATTTCCGGTTCCTGACCGTGTGTTACCGTGCCGGTTTTGTCGAAAACAACCGCATTAACACCGGCCATACGCTCAATTACGTCAGCATTTTTTAAATAAAGCTTATTTCGGCCAAATACCCGCAGCATGTTACCATAGGTAAATGGGGCTGTTAAGGCCAATGCGCATGGGCAGGCCACTATTAAAATAGAGGTGATGATCAACCAAACCTGCGATGGATCAACCACATACCAATAAACACCAGCCACGAGGGTCAAACCAAGAATTACCCAAGTGAAGCGTTTGGCCGCCTTGTCAATAAGCCGTTTATATCTGCTCTCTTCGGGTTTTTGAAATACCTCGTTGTTCCACAGGCTGGTAAGGTGACTTTGTGATGTGCGGTTTTCAACAACCAGCGTTATCGGTTGTCCGATCAGCTTGCCTCCCGCATAAACCAAATCGCCCTTTTTAACCAACACCGGCTTTGCTTCACCCGTTACAAAACTGTAGTCTATAAAGGCTTCATTATCCAACAGCAGGCTATCAGCAGGTACGATTTCCATATTTCGCACTTTGATCTGATCACCTTTCTCCAGGTTGTACACCACAACCGGCTCCCAATCATTTTTTACTTTTCGCAAGACAGCTAACGGAAAATACGATTTAAAATCCCGATCGAACGCCAAGCTTTCATAGGTTTTGTTTTGAAACCACCGGCCAATCAACAAGAAAAATACGAGGCCAGTAAATGAATCCAGATAACCCGGACCATAGCCCGTAACAATATCCCAAACGCTTCTTGCAAACAAGGCAATCAACCCCACAGCAATGGGCACATCAATGTTGATTTGACGTTGCTTGTAGCTTTTCCAGGCTGAAACCATGTAATACGAATCGCTGTACAGCAATACCGGTATCGACAGTAAAATATTCAGCCAAGAGAAAATTTGTGCCAGCTGCCCTTCAGAAGGATCAAGCCCCAGGTATTCGGGGAAACTGAACAACATCACATTACCGAAGCAAAAACCGGCAATGGAAAGTTTCAACACCAATGATTTGTCGTAGACTGCACCTGATCTCTCTGCTTTTTGTTCAGCATCCAGGTTTATTTTGGGCGCATACCCAACCGAGGTAATCAGTCGGGCTACCGCGCTTAATGGTATAAGCTTCGGATTAAAATCAATCGTGGCAGTCTTTCGAACAAAATTTACTTCTGAACGAAGAATACCCGCATTTAATTTTTGCAGATTTTCCAGTAACCAAATACATGAAACGCAATGAATGGCCGGAATGCAAAACTGAACACGGGCAAATGTGTCGGAATCAAAACTTACCAGCTTTCTTCTGATCTGTGGATCGTCAAGATACACATACGCTTCATCGCTTACGTGCCGTAAAGTTGTACCCGGATTTTTTTCCAGGTCGTAATACGTACACAAATCATTGGCATTCAGAATTTCGTAAACCGTTTTACAGCCGTAGCAGCAAAAAGGTTTATCGTCTTGCCACAACAAGTCATCACACACCTCACCGCAGTGATAGCAGGTAACTTCCTGATCGGTTACGGGTTGTATGTCCGTATGGTATTGTTGTGTAGTGGCCACAAAAATAAATTACCAATTGCTGATGATTACTTCTTTATCGCGTATGTCCAGATGGGGCAATCCACATGATTTACCACATCTTCGGCAACGCTTCCGCTAAAGAAGTGGGCAATGCCTTTCCTTCCATGAGTGCCCATAGCAATCATGTCGGCACCAATTTCATGCGCGAAATTGATGGTTCCGGCTTCTTCATACGGATCATTGAACACGTTGATGGTGTAATCCTTCAACATAAAACGCTTGGCAAATGCCTGAAGTCGTTTATGCGTTACCGTATCGCGGGTGAAGTTGGTGGGTGTATTTATCCACACAATATGCAAGGTAGCTTTGAAGAAATTCTGCAACGCCTTTACTTTCATCACCAGGTCTTCCTGATGTTCTGTATTTAAGGTGTTCGGGAATACAATATTTTTAATGGATGCTGCCTTTACATATTTCTTCACCGCAATTACCGGAACAGCCGAGTTACGCACCATCTTTTCGGCATTGGATCCGATCAGTACTTCGCGCACACCGCTGGCTCCCTTCGTGCCCATCACCACCAGATCAATTTTATTCTCTTCAATGTAATCGGCTAACATATGGCTTACCGGTCCAAAAATTACTTGACTGGTTACCTTAGGCTTTTCAGGTGCATATTTCTCGCGTAACTTTTTGAATTGCTTCTCAGCTTTTTCGCGCAGTTCTTTAAAAAGCGCTTCTTCAAAAGCCATAACCGGCATCAGCACAGAATCGTGCAACACCGGAACTTCTACCACATTAATCAGGTGTATCTCCCCTTTTGCTTGGGTGGCTACATCAATCGCGAACCGAAAAGCATTAACCGCTTGTTCGGAAAAATCGCACGGAACGAGAATCTTCTTCATGGCATGGGGGATTAATTGTCAAAACAAAGGTATTCCCTAAAATACCAACTTTCGGCTGATACCGATCAAGACAGCACCTGATTTATATCAGATTTATCTAAGCAGTTAACACCAGACCGGTGCCAAAAAGCAATACGAAAAGCAATGTTGACAAGGCTAATTGCTTCAGGTAGGGATCAAGTTCGGAGGCAGATTTTTGCTGAACAGAAAATCCGTTTTTAAGAAAAAGGGGCACC
Source organism: uncultured Roseivirgaceae bacterium (assembly GCA_964419145.1). Lineage (GTDB taxonomy): Bacteria > Bacteroidota > Bacteroidia > Cytophagales > Cyclobacteriaceae > UBA2336. The sequence continues at coordinate 15,651 of CAYQOM010000004.1, forward strand.
GTAAGCAGAAAAAGCAGTTGCCAGGGCGATTGATACGTAATTGCTGTAAATACGCATGCTGAAATGATGCCACCCATCAATAAAAACCAATGATATCGAATGGCATTTTCCCGTCCGATGCGAACGGGAATGGAGAATTTTCCTGCCTGTTGATCGGATTCAATATCGCGGATGTTGTTCACATTCAACACACCCATGGAAAAGAACCCACAGCTCAGGGCCGGCAAAAACTGAATCGGGATAATTTCCTGCGTAAATAAATAAGCAGAACCCATCACACCTACCACGCCAAAAAAAATCAATACCGAAACATCACCCAATCCGGCATAGCCGTATGGCTTTTTTCCAACCGTATAGGCAATGGCCGCCAAAATGCTAAGCAGGCCCAATCCAAAAAAGAACAAAAAGGCATTCCAGTTAAACCCAAAGGCAATCCACAACAACCACAATCCACTTACCAGGCAAAGGGCTACAAAAAGAAAAAGTGCTGATCGCATTTTTTGCGGTGAGATGGCACCGGATTGAACCGCACGGCTGGGTCCTTTACGACCTGCATGATCGGCTCCATTAATCGAGTCGCCATAATCGTTGGCCAGGTTGGATAAAATTTGCAGAAAGATGGTGGTGAACACACACAACAGAAAAATATCCCACCGGAAAGCCTGTTGCGATGCTGCCAGAAAACCGCCCATCCCAATGCATGAAAGTGCTAATGGTAATGTTCGTAGCCGAAAGGCACCAATCCAGACTTTGATATTCATATCGCAGCAAAATTAAAACTATTTTTTACGTAGTGCATCAACTGAATACTTTCCTGGACCAGAAAGGAACAATACCACAAAGGGTATCAAAAACGAAAATGCATGCTCACGTTCAATAAACGGTTGTCCCACATGGCCAATTAATATCGCAAAAATCATATTCACCATAGCAGGAATTAAGGCAACTCGTGTAAAGAGGCCTAACACGATAAACACAGGGCAGATCAACTCGGCAAAAATGGTAAGACTTAACGATGCGCTTCCTCCAATATGAAATGGATCAGGCCAGTAGGATGCTTTCTCGGAAAAATGGATTGCCTTGTCGTAGCCATGGTACATCAGGAATAACGAAAAAAGCCGGAGCAAAAATAGTCCGGCATCAACTGAAAAAGGTTTCGTTTCAAAAAGCCTTTTAAACATGCTTCGCTTATAAAATTTTCTCCATGATCGGCTTCTCGTAAGCCTTCACGCTGGAATTGAAGAATGTAACGGTTTCGCCATCTTCGCTAACCAGGTATTTGGCAAAATTCCAATCGGGAGATTTGCCGGTTTTACCTGCCAGCCATTGATAGAGCGGGTGCTTATCTTTTCCCTTTACCGAAATTTTTTCAAACATCTGAAACGTTACTCCATAATTTCGTTCGCAGAATTCGGCAATGTCCTGATTGGAGCCCGGCTCCTGCCAAAGAAAATTATTGGCTGGAAAACCCAACACCACCACTTTATCGCCATGTTGCTCGTGCAACTTTTGCAAATCGGCATATTGTGGTGTTTTACCACACTTGGAAGCCGTGTTTACCAACAACAGCTTCTTGCCTTTGTACTGTGCGAAGTCGATGGTTTGCCCTTCCAGGCTTTTCATTTTAAAATCGTATATAGAACCCGTTGCCTGAACCGGTTCGGAACCGGAAAGCTTATTCGCTAAAAATGACGCCAATCCCATGAGTACGAGAATTCCAAGTACAATCTTAACCCAATTCATCTACCAGTTCCAACGGTTTCACTTTGGATGGATAAAACGTAACGGTGCCATCCGGCTTCACTAAATACTTGCAGAAATTCCAGGATGGTTCGCTGCCGGTTTTTTCTTTCAGAAATTGATACAGCGGATGTTGATCATCACCTTTCACAGAAATTTTTTCGAACATCTGAAACTTCACTCCATAATTTTTCTGGCAGAACTCAGCAATCTCCAGGTTTGAGCCCGGCTCCTGACCACCAAAGTTGTTGGCTGGAAAACCCAACACCACAACTTTGTCGCCATATTGCTCATGCAGTTTTTCCAGATCAGCATACTGTGGAGTATAGCCACATTTTGATGCCACGTTAACAATCAACAAAGCTTTGCCTTTGTATTTGGCAAAATCGATCAACTCGCCATCAATGGAGTTCATTTTGAAATCGTACACGGAAGATGCGCTCATAACAAATGCAAATAATACAGCGAATAAGGTTTTCATAGTTTGCAGGTTTAACAGTGTTGAAACAAGATTGAGATCGAAATTGTTTCGAATGTGAAAGTTCGCGCTTTTTAGTCGATAATCGGATTAAAAATCCGAAAAATATAAACCGGGTTATCCTTGTAAACCGTCTGCTTTTCAATTTTCATTCCATTTTTAACGGCTACCTTCTGCGAAGGCAGGTTGGTAAGGCTAATGATGGAGATCAGCGAAGGTGAAAATTTATTGGCGAAGGCAAACTCCTTAATGGTTTGAGCCGCTTCTGTAGCAAACCCTTTTCCCCGAAAATGAGGCTGTAGGGAGTAGGCTATTTCCAGCTCCTCTATACCATCCACCACCTGAACCAATAAACCCGCATGACCCACCAAAGCACCGGAAGATTTTTCGATCAAGGCATTCATGCCGCCCAGATTCTTTTCATAGCGATTGAATTGATTCGCATACCACTTCCTGCATTCTGCCTCTGGTATATCTTTTTCAGCCACCCAATACTTGTAGTACTCCGGATCGGTAAAAAACTGAAGCCATTCATCAAAATCAGAAGACTGAATCGGACGGAAATGAAGTCGCTCGGATTGCTGATTGTTAAGGAGGTACTTCATGGCATTCGGTCGAAGATACATTTTAACCGCAGAGGTTACAGAGAACTTAATCACATCCGTTCCGGGACGCGAATGCCGAGCAAACGCATGGCATGCTTGATTACATGCGCCACCACTTCACTCATCGCAATCCTGAATTTCAATTTCAATTGATCGGCTTCGTTGAAAATGGGGATGGTTTGATAAAACTGGTTGTAGGTCTTGGCCAGTTCATACGCATAGTTGGCAATAACCGCAGGCGAATACAGGTTGGCTGCTTCCTGAACTTTTTGTTCGTAGTTCGTCAGTAAGAATAATATCTCCCGTTCGGTTGGTTCGAGAGATGTAACCTGTTGTAAATCTCCATCCTGCGATGAAATATTCATTGAAGCCGCTTTGCGCAAAATGGCTTTGATGCGGGCGTGCGTGTATTGAATAAACGGACCGGTAAAACCCTGTAGTTGTATCGATTCATTCGGGTCGAAGAGCATGCGCTTTTTCGGATCTACTTTTAATAAAAAGAATTTAAGCGCTCCAAGACCAATCATCTCGAACAACTCAGTTGCCTCCGCATCGCTCAAGCCTTCAATCTTACCCAACTCGCGTGTTTGCTTTTCGGCTTCTTCAATCATTTCAGCCATCAGGACATCGGCATCTACCACCGTACCCTCCCGACTTTTCATTTTACCGGTTGGTAAATCAACCATACCATACGACAGGTGATAACATTGCTTTGCCCATTCATACCCAAGCTTACCCAGAATCAGAAACAATACTTTGAAGTGATACTCCTGTTCATTGCCTACCGTATACACCTGCCCTTCTGTTTTCGGGAAATCGCGGAAACGCAAAATGGCTGTACCAATATCCTGTGTCATGTATACCGATGTTCCGTCAGAACGCAGCAAAACCTTTTGATCCAGGCCATCAGAGGTGAGGTCAACCCAAATGGAACCATCTTCTTTTTTAAAGAAAACACCAGCATCAAGTCCTTTCAACACTTCCTCTTTTCCCAACAAGTAGGTATCTGATTCGTAGTATAGCTTTTCGAAATCAACCCCCATCTTTTTATAGGTCGCATCGAAACCGGAGTACACCCATCCGTTCATCATCTTCCACAACGCCACGGTTTCCGCATCTTTTGCTTCCCACTTGCGCAGCATATCCACGGCCAGTTGCATAATGGGTGCTTGCTTCTCAGCTTCTTCCTGACTTACTCCTTTATCTAGCAGTTCTTTTACCTGCGCTTTAAAATTCTTGTCGAACTCCACATAATACTTTCCCACCAGGTGATCGCCTTTAATACCACTGCTTTCTGGCGTTTCCCCGTTTCCAAAAAGTTTCCACGCAGCCATCGACTTACAAATGTGTATGCCACGGTCATTAATGATCTGCACCTTATGCACGCTGTACCCAACGGCTTTGTATAGTTCTGCGACACTGTAACCCAAAAAATTATTGCGTAAGTGACCAAGATGCAGCGGCTTGTTTGTATTGGGTGAAGAATACTCCACCATAATTTCCTTACCGTTGAGTGCGAGTTGTCCGTATTGCTTATTCACATAAACGGAAGTAAAAACGCTTGCCCAAACACTATCCGCCACGACCAGGTTCAAAAATCCTTTTACCACATTAAACCGGGAGATCATACTGGAGTGCTCCACCAAATAATTGCCGATGGCATTGGCCGTTTCCTCCGGTTTAAGTTTGGATATACGCGTAAGTGGAAAGCAGACCAACGTATGTGAGCCTTCAAACTCCTGGTTGGTAGGTTGAAGCTGGAGTTGATCAACCGGTTGTCCGAATAATGTTGTAATTGCTTGCTGTATGGCTGAGCGAAGTTCCTGATCGAGGTTCATGTAAGAAAAGCAATAAACTGTTTTAACAATTACGAATTACTGAAAGTCGAGGGGGTATTGAATTTTATCTCGTACAAATCCTTGCGCCTGTCGAGCAGGTTTCGCACACTTCCATACCGGTGTAACTCGCGCAGATCATCCAGGTCAACATCGGCAATAATTACCATTTCGGTATTGGGAACCCCTTCCTTCACAATACCCTTTGACGGAAAGGCATGATCACACGGAGAAAACACTGCCGACTGCGCATAGTGGATGTCCATATTTTTCACGCGCGGAAGGTTGCCCACGCTTCCGGCAATGGCCACATAACATTCATTTTCAATGGCGCGTGCTTGTGAACAAATGCGCACCCGGTTATAACCCGATTCCATGTCGGTTGAAAAAGGAACAAACAAAATCTGCATGCCTTGTTCCGCCAACTTGCGGCCGAGTTCAGGAAACTCACTGTCGTAACAAATGAGGATACCGATTTTGGCTACATCGGTATCGAACACCTTCACTTCCGTACCTCCTGAAATTCCCCACTCCTGCTTTTCGCTTGGGGTAATGTGTATTTTAAGTTGCTGATCCCAGGTACCATCTCTGCGGCAGAGGTAGGAAACGTTGTACAGCTTTTCTTCCTGCAGCAAGGGTAAACTTCCTGCTACAATGTTGATGTTGTAGGCAACCGCAAACTCGACAAATTTATTTCGAATCTCAACCGTGTGTTCAGAAAGCTTTCTTACCGAACGGGCTGAGTCCATTTCCTTATAATGGCCAATCAGCGGCATGTTGATGAATTCGGGCAGCAATACAAAATCTGCCCCGTAATCGCTTACAGCATCCACAAAGAATTCAACGTAATCAAAAAAGGAAGTCAGGTCGCTTACGTTACGCATCTGCCACTGCACCACGCCTATGCGGGCATACGATTTTTTACTTCCAATGATTTTCGGACGTGCAACATAATAGATGTTGTTCCACTCAATTAATGTTGCAAAAGCTTTCGACTCCTTATCCTGTGGAAGATACTCCGTGAGAATTTTACGAACGTGAAAATCGTTGCTTAATTGAAACGTAAGCACCGGATCGTAGATGCTTTTATCACGAACCTTACGAATGTATTCGCGTGGCTTAAGTTTATTGCTGTACTTATGATAATTGGGCATGCGACCACCCGCTACGATCGAACGCAGGTTCAATTTTTCGCATACTTCTTTACGTGCATCGTACAACCTTCTGCCAAGCCGCATGGAACGATACTCCGGATGAACCGCTATTTCAATTCCGTATAATACATCTCCCTTTCGATCGTGTGTAGAGAAAGAATAATTACCGGTTACGGTGAGGTAATCGTGATCATCACCATACTTGGAGTAATCAACAATAATGGTGAGTGCAAAGGCAATAATTTTTCCTTTGTCCTCAATACCTAATTGCCCTTCCGGAAAAATTTCAATCAGCCGTTGAATCTGTTCCGGTTTCCAGGTTCCGCCCATGGTGATATAGGCGTTGCGCATGATGTCAACAATCGAATCATAGTCGCTGATCTGTAAATTTCTGAGTTTAAGTACCGGACGTTTCTTGGCCATAGTAACTGATTACCAATCCATGATATAAGCAAAGATGAGTGGTGCCACAATGGTGGCATCCGACTCAATAATATATTTCGGTGTATCAATGCTGAGTTTGCCCCACGTAATCTTTTCATTGGGCACCGCACCTGAATATGAACCATAGGAAGTAGTACTATCACTGATTTGGCAGAAGTAGCTCCAGAACGGAACACCATCGCGCTCCAAATCCTGATGCAACATTGGAACCACGCAAATCGGAAAATCACCTGCAATACCTCCACCAATCTGGAAGAAGCCAATACCATCTTTACCGGCATTCTCGGTATACCAATCGGCCAGCCACACCATGTATTCGATACCGCTCTTCATGGTTGAGGCTTTCAGCTCACCCGTTACACAGTAGGATGCGAAGATGTTACCCATGGTTGAATCTTCCCAACCCGGAACCACCATTGGTAAGTTCTTTTCTGCGGCAGCAATCATCCACGAATTTTTCGGATCGATTTCATAGTACTGTTTCAAATCACCGCTGTTGAGCAGGCGGAACATAAACTCGTGCGGAAACAACCGCTCACCTTTATCTTCCGCATCTTTCCAAACCTTGAATAAATGAGCCTGCAACCTACGGAAAGCCTCTTCTTCGGGAATACAGGTATCCGTTACACGGTTTAAATGGTTTTGTAACAGATCCCACTCCTGCTCGGGGGTCAGGTCGCGGTAGTTGGGTATGCGTCTGTAATGCGAATGTGCAACCAGGTTCATGATGTCTTCTTCCAGGTTGGCCCCGGTACAGGAAATGATGTGCACGTTATTTTGGCGAATCATTTCGGCAAAACTGATGCCCAGTTCGCCCGTACTCATGGCACCGGCCAGTGTCACCATCATTTTCTTGCCCTCGGCTAGGTGTTTCTTATAGCCTTTGGCGGCATCCACCAACGCGGCTGCGTTAAAGTGGAGGTAATGCTTTTCAATAAAAGACGAAATTGGTCTTTGCTGACTCATGGTTGTTGGATTTCAAAGTTACTAAGGGGCAAAATTAAGGAATAATAGGCAATTGAAGGACTATTTAACGCATTAGCTGATTATTACTTCAGCCCAGCTCCATCCAATTTTTCATCCCTGAGTACAAACACGGATCCCTTTGGGTAATCTACGGTTTGGAACTCGGCAGCTTCGCCTACCTGATAGGCCGTGTATTTTGATCGTGCTACTTTCAACTTCACATCGCCAATAGTCAACCAATAATTTGTAGATTTTGATTTACCTGAACCTGAAGTAGTGGTAAACCTGTCGGTAATAATGCCACGTGTTATCTTTTTCTTTCCCGCGGTGATTACACGTGCCATGTCTTTACTTAAATATTTTCTGATCGGGTAAATGCCGATTAAAGAGGCTAGTCCTACCAGCTTCACAAAACCTTCGGCTAAAATACCAAATAACAGGGCCATTATGCCCAACACAAGGGTTACGATCAATAACGTGTTTTTTAAATATTTATTCAGAGTGGCGATGTCTTCGTCTGTTAAAACTTCTTCCCGGTTTACATGCAACTCCTGACCTGATGCACGCAGTGATGCTATCTTTTGGCGAATGGGATCGTTCTTCTGCGCGACTTTGAATTGCGACCAAAACGAAAACATTAAAACAAAACTGAATACCAAACTGGCAATTGCAATACCTGCAAAAATTTTCCAATCACCATCGGGGTATTTGGTAAAAGCTAAAAATCCCATGCCTGCCGGGATGGCGAAATCAAAAAGAATTAATGCAAATACCTGGCCCGGTTTTAAACGCATTGTAGCCCGCGATTTTTTGAATCAGTAATATACCAATTACTCAGCGATAACCGGTCTCGCCACTATCGATTTTGCGGTTGCCTCCATAATTTCGAAAGCATTTTCAGCCATTTGATTCTGGCTGTCGAGTGTGGGGTTTACTTCCACAATTTCCCAGGCTACCAACTTCGGACTTTTCGCCAACTCCACATTGAGGGTTTTCGCTTCATCCACAGTTAATCCATTGGGTACAGGTGTTCCTGTTCCGCTTGAAATGCGGCTATCTAAACTGTCAACATCAAAGGAAACATAAATGTGATCGCAATGATCCAACATCTGCAATGCTTTAGTGGCAATTACCGATGCACCAAATTTCTTCACCTCTTCCGTTTCAATAAAATTGATGTTGTATTTATTGATTAAATAATTCTCCGGCTTTTCAAGGTCGCGCACCGCGATGTACACAATGTCTTCCGGATAAATTTTAGCACCAGGCATGCCCACATTTTTGATCTGCTCCCAATACTCCAATGTTTCACCACGCGGATCGTTCACTTTACACTCCAGGTTATCAATGCCACACGCCATCGCTAACGGCATACCGTGCATGTTACCGGAAGGTGTGGTGTATGGCGTATGTATATCAGCATGGGCGTCAATCCAGATGACACCGAGTCGCGCACCCGGGTTTGATTTTTTGATACCGGCAATTGTACCGTACGCGGTGCTGTGATCACCTGCAATAATCAATGGAAAGAAGTCATCCCAAATGGTTTCGTACACTTCCAGGCACACACGCTCCTCCATAATCATTACGCCATCAATAAATTTGGCGTACGCGTGCTTGGCACCGTCAAACAACAATTCGTTTACGTGTTCAACTTCAACAGATTCATGCTGCTTGAAGAAGTCGGATTTTAAATCGAGGCTGGCAATTTTTAACGCCTCTACCCCCAGACTTGCGCCACGGGTACCCGCACCGATTTCGGATTTTACTTCTATGATTTTTAACGCTTTCACGGTAATGGAAAATTAACAGATTTCTTAAAAAGACAATTCAATGCAAAAAAGGAACAATACCCGGCCAAATTTAATAGTCGGGCAAAGCATAGGTGCCGCTGTAGACTACGGCATAAAAGGCATTGAAATTCAGACTTTTCATGGCGGTTAACGCGTTGCAAAGATGGCAAATTTATGCCAATATTGCACTCCTTTTTTGAGGTGCTCTGTGTTTTTATAGATACTGGAAATTCTTACTTAAGATTGAAGATTAACGATTTTTGAATCAAGAAGTTGAATCCATGAACAAGCAGGATCTTGAAGAACGTCTGATAAGTTTTGCTGTTTTAATAATTGAGATTATTGAAACCATGCCAAATACAAGAGCCTCAAATCACATGGGTGGGCAATTGTTAAGGTCCGGAACATCGCCAGCGCTTAACTACGGTGAGGCACAAAGTGGCGAATCCAGAAACGACTTTATTCATAAGATTAAGGTTGTTTTAAAGGAATTACGGGAGTCACATGTTGCGTTGAGAATTATCCATCGAAGCAAATTATTCTCTTCGGAGGAGAAAATTCTTCACGCATTAAAGGAAGCAAACGAATTAATCGCAATTTTTGTATCCAGTGCCAAAACAGCACAGAAAAACAATCAGACAATCACTTCAAAAATCAAAATTCGTTAATCATCATTCGTTAATCCAAAAATTCAGACCTTTAAACCATTCCCTTATACATGAAGAGTTACCGCGAATTGATTGAACAAACCTTTGAGTTTCCCCAAAAGGAATTTAAGGTACGCGACCATGAATTACTCTTTAATGATGTTCCGCTTATGGACATCATCAAACAATATGGCACCCCGTTGAAGTTGACTTACCTGCCACGCATCAGCGAAAACATTCGCTTTGCGCAAGCTACGTTCAATGCGGCCATGGAACGTTTCAAGTACAATGGCAAATACACGTATTGTTATTGTACCAAATCCTCGCACTTCTCATTCATCTTGGAAGAGGCATTAAAAAACGATGTGCACATTGAAACGTCTTCTTCGTTTGATATTCCGATTGTACGTAGCTTGTACGATCGCGGAAAAATTTCAAAAGACACTTACATCATCTGCAATGGTTTTAAAATGCCGCTTTACCGGCAATACATTACTGAATTGTTAAATGATGGTTTTACAAACTGTATTCCTATTCTGGATAACCTGAGCGAGATCGATCATTATGAAGCCAACGTGAACCAACCTTACCAGGTGGGCATTCGTGTGGCGGCCGATGAAGAGCCCAAGTTTGAATTTTATACCTCCCGACTGGGCATACGGTACAGTGACATCAATTCGCTCTACCGCGATAAAATTGAAAAGAGTGAAAAGGCATCACTCAAAATGCTTCATTTCTTTATTAATACCGGTATAAAAGATACCGCTTACTACTGGAGTGAACTCAGCCGGTTTATTTTCAAATATTGCGAACTCAAAAAAATCTGCCCGTCTCTTGATTCCATCGATATCGGTGGCGGCTTTCCCATCAAACAATCGCTTTGGTTTAACTACGACTACAAGTACATGATTGAGCAAATTGTAGAAAACATTAAATGGATTTGCGAAAAGAACAATGTAGCCGTACCTCATATTTTTACTGAATTTGGAAGCTTCACCGTTGGCGAAAGTGGAGCCGTGTTGTACAAGGTAGTGGATCAGAAACTTCAAAATGATAAGGAGCTTTGGTACATGATTGATGGCTCGTTCATTACCCATTTGCCTGATGCCTGGGGACTGAACCAGAAGTACATTCTAATGGCTGTAAATAAATGGGATGATCCATACCATAAAGTAAATATGGGTGGCCTTACCTGCGACAGTCATGATTATTACAATTCAGAAGCCCACACTGGCGAAGTTTTCTTACCGATGATCAACGATGAAGAGCCCCTTTACATTGGCTTCTTTCATACGGGTGCCTACCAGGAATCGCTGGGAGGTTACGGGGGCATTCAGCATTGTTTAATTCCTGCACCCAAGCATGTGTTGATTGACCGGAACGAAGACGGAGAGATTTCAACACAATTGTTTGCACCCGAGCAAACACAAGAAAGCATGTTGAAGGTGCTGGGGTATCCGGCTTCCAAATAATGTGAAAAATAAAAAAAGCCGCTCTTTCGGGCGGCTTTTCTGTTTAGTTGCAATTTTGTTAGAAGGCGATCACTGCCTCGATCATAATACCTTTGAATTCTCCACCATTGAAGCGAGCGTTTGCACCTGTCCAAGCGGTAGGTTCATCATTATAGTTCTGTTTTACATACTCAATTTTGGTCAGCACGTTTTTGGTTAAGAACCATCCGCCACCAATATTCAATCTGTCAATCTTCTGCTCAACAGTAGCAGCTTCGCTGAACTTACCACTTACTGTATTGTAGCGGCCACCCAGGTAGAATTGCTCGGTTGCACCAAATCTGTACAGTAATTCACCAGCTATCTGTGTAAATGATCCATCATTATTAGGAACGTCTTTACCACCTGCTACTTCGTATACTCCAAAGAACTCGAGGCCTTTGAATTTTACAAATGGGTTAACCTGTATAGCGGTGAGCTTTTGGAAGCGTGCATTGAAGCGACCATCAAAGTCGGTTCCCACGTTTGTTGTTGCAGGAACAGCATTCGGATCAGCAATTGTTCTCATCACGTTATAATACCTGGAACCTGCGCGGTCGCCACCGTACAACCATGTACCTGTATTAACTCCACTATTCATGTACCATGAGCCAGTTAAGCGTACTCTCAAATCATCATTGATCTGTTTGTCATAACCCAGTTTACCATAGAAAGAAGGTTTGTTATCAGCCACTGCAGCAGTGGTTGTTTGTTGGGTTACTACGTTCTGGTTTAGTTTACCGTTGCTTAAACCCAGTACCACTAAAAAGCCACTGTGTTGCACCGTTACTTCACCAAATGCCTCGGTTGAGAAAGCATCCATAATGTAGTTTTCAACGAAAGGATTAAACAAAGCCCTTGCGTTATCGGATCTTCTGAAATGCGCATCGCCATAGTTAAACTCATCTAAACCAATTGTGATGGTCGTGTGTTTCATAATGCCTTCCAGGAATCCTTCCTTGATGAAATCAAGTTTGTCTATTTGCATAAAACCACCTTTGATCCACGCTTCATTGTGGTGCCGGGCTGAAAGATAGGTACGTAAGTGCATGCGCACACCATCGTGCAATTGTACATCCAGGTTCAGGTTAGCTGTGGGAAGGTTAAAGTCTGAACCAAGTTCAACTAAATTGTTGGCTGTGTTGCTGTGCTTCAAACTCTGAAACTGCATGGCAAAGTCACCACCTACACGCACACCAAAACCTTCGAATTTTACGGTATCCTCCTTGGAGGCTTCAAATACATTAACACCATTTTTATCGTTGGTGCGATAGAACTGTATCGGAGCATATTGCGCCAATGCAGTTCCACTCAAAACCATCAGCATCAAAATGCCAACTAGGGTTATTTTAGAGATATTCGTTTTCATTTTATTATTTTTTAAGTTTTAAGGTTTGTTTAATTGTTTTGTTTGACTAACTGGTTTTGTTACAAATTGTTTGATGAATTGGTTAAGGTTAAATTAAAGTTCACGGTTACTTCTTCACCCACTTTTACGGTTCCCATCATGGCGGTAGGTGGCACCATGTTGAAGTCTTTCATATTCAATTTTCTTGATCCGATGATCTGAACATCGCCATTAGCCAATACTTTTCCTTTTGCCGTAAGTTCAACGGGTTTGGAGGTGCCGGCCATGGTTAGGGTACCACTAGCTATAATGGTGTACTCGGCACCGCTGGCTGTGATTTTGGCACTGGTTAGTTTATACTGAATGTTCGGGTTCTTATCGGAGTTGAAGGCTTCCCATGTTTTGTTATCCATGATTTTACCTTTGGTACTCTTGATGCTGGTTACCGGAATTTTTACGGTTACATCTTTGATCTCGGTAAGTTTCTTATCCTGAAGGGTGATGGTGGCTTTGGCCTCAGTCTGGGTAACATCCGATTCCCAATCGTGAAGAGTTGAACTTCCTTGTACGGTGAGTTTATATTCCTTTATAGAATAAGTAGTCTGCGCAAATGCTGCCAACGGCAGTAAAAACACAATCACCAGGATCATTAAGGGGTTTTTTCGGTTCGTCTTCATAACAGTTTGTGTTTTGTTTGATGCCCTAAAAGTATAGGCACAATACGGGCTAGTAGCTGATTGCAGTCAGCGAAAGAGTTGATTTATATCAGTAAAAAAGCGGGTTTTTATCAGGCTTAAACGATTTGAAGTTTGGGTTCCCTTTTTGAATATTTCTTCATAATTTCAATTCCCTTTCTCAAAAAACGTCTCACGTAAACATCCGACCCATGGAAAAACAGTGTGAGCGCATTTTCCTATCAAATTCAAGGTTGACACAACAAACGTGTGCGCCAGCCGCAGGGGGGATAATCCATTCCATTTTGCCATTAAAATCCTACGCATATGAAAGTCTATGATGAAAAACACCTGAAAAACATTGTATTGTTGGGAGCCCCGAAAAGCGGCAAGACGCTTCTTGCCGAAGACATGATTTTTGAAGCCGGTATCACCCACCGCAGAGGAACCATTGAAGGAAAAAACACCGTATCCGATTTCCATGAAATTGAACAAGAACGAGGCAACTCCATTTTTGCCACCGTACTGCACACCGAATGGCGCGATTATAAAATCAACATCATAGACACACCGGGGTTTGACGACTTTGCCGGAGAAATGATTTCATCCATACGCGTGGCAGATACCTGCGTGGTGGTGATTAACGCACAACACGGTGTTGAAGTCAGTACTGAGCTGATCTGGAATTATGTAGATAAGTTTAATCAGCCCGTCATTTTTGCCATCAACCAGGTAGATCATCCGAAATCCAATTTTGATGATGCACTGGAGTCATTAAAACAAACCTTTGGCAGCGCGGTAACGCAAATGCAATACCCCGTAAACCAAGGCGAGGGGTTTAATGCCATTATCGATCTCTTGAAAATGGTAATGTATAAGTTTCCTGAAGAAGGTGGCAAACCTGAAAAACTTCCGATACCGGATTCAGAAAAAGAAAAAGCCAATCGCCTACATAATGAGTTGGTAGAAAAAGCTGCTGAGAACGATGAGAAGTTGATGGAAAAATATTTTGAGAAAGGCACCCTGGATGAAGATGAAATGCGCGAAGGGCTTAAGCTGGGTATGATACACCACGATGTATTTCCGGTGTTTGTGATGTCGGCCAAGAAAAATATGGGTAGCGGTCGTATGATGGGCTTCATCGATAACGTAGCGCCCTCACCGCTTGAGGCTAAACCTGAAATCACCACCGATGGACAAGAACTTGCCTACGACCGCACCAAACCCACCGCATTATTTGTTTTCAAAACCCATATTGAACCAAACCTGGGCAAGCTCTCGTTCTTTAAAGTTATATCTGGTGAAGTGAATTCTTCATCAGAACTAATCAATAGCCAAACCGGTGCTACCGAAAAATTTCACCAACTCTTTATCATGGATGGTAAAACCCGAAACCCGGTTGATAAACTGGTGGCCGGTGATATTGGGGCAACGCTAAAATTAAAAGACACCTACACTAACCAAACCCTACACGCTAAAGGATTTGATGTTACCATCGAACCCATTGAATATCCTGCTCCACGTATTCGTACGGCTGTGGTGGCACAAAGCAAAGGCGATGATGAAAAAATTGGCGAAGTGTTGGCCAAGATTCACCAAGAAGATCCCACTATCGAAGTTGGTTATTCACGTGAATTAAAACAATTGATTATTGCGGCCCAGGGCGAAATGCACTTGGCGGTGTGTAAGTGGTATCTTGAAAATGTATATAAACTTCATGTCGATTTTGTTTCACCGCGCATCTCCTATCGCGAAACCATTCGCAAACCGGCACAAGCTATGTACCGCCATAAGAAACAATCGGGTGGTGCAGGACAGTTTGGTGAAGTGCATTTAAAAATCGAACCATACTATGAAGGTATGGCCGAACCGACTGAATTTTCGGTTCGCGGTAAAGAAGTGATCGACCTGGAGTGGGGAGGCAAACTTGTTTTCTATAATTGTATTGTCGGAGGTGTGATTGATGCCCGCTTTATTCCTTCTATACTAAAAGGCGTAATGGAAAAAATGGAAGAAGGTCCGATTACCGGTTCGTATGTACGGGATGTTCGGGTTATGGTATTCGATGGTAAAATGCACCCGGTAGATTCAAACGACATCTCCTTTAAAATTGCCGGCATGATGGCTTTCAGGGAAGCGTTTATGAATGCCGAGCCCGCCTTAATGGAACCGATATACGACCTGGAAATTTTAGTACCCGAAGAAATTATGGGTGAAGTGATGGGCGATTTACAAACCCGCAGGTCGTTGATCATGGGCATTGATTCAAAAGGCAACTACCAGATTATAAAAGCCCGCACACCACTGGCCGAACTGGATCGCTACTCTACTACCCTGCGATCGTTGTCGCAAGGCCGGGCAAGCTTCTCACAAAAGTTTGCCGAGTTTGCCCAGGTGCCATTTGAAATTCAGCAAAAGCTGGCCAAAGAACTACACGAAGTAGAGATGGCTTAATCAACCCATATGTTTAATGAATAGTCGCCCCACACCCGGGGCGATTATTTTTTCTTGCCTAAAACCTTACATCATCCCTCAATTCCTACACCGTTCAACAAGGTTGCACTGGCAGAGGTATCGTTTTTTCTTAGTTTTACGCCAAACCAATTACCCCGTTGAGTAACGCCATTGTTATCATACCCACGTATAACGAACGCGAGAACGTTCGGCTCATTATTGAGGCTGTGCTGGCTTTACCCCGTGAGGTAGACATCCTGATTGTAGATGACAATTCACCGGACGGAACTGCTTCTATTGTTGAGGAACTGCAAACCAAAATCAACGTAAGCGAAACGCGATTACACTTACTTAAGCGCGCGGGCAAACAGGGGCTGGGCACCGCTTACATTGCCGGGTTTAAATATGCATTGGAAAAAGGGTACGCTTTTATTCTGGAAATGGATGCCGACTTCTCACATGACCCGAAAGATTTGGTACGATTGATTGACGCATGCGAGACCGAATCAACTGATATGGCCATTGGCAGTCGGTATGTAACGGGCGTAAACGTGGTAAACTGGCCGATGGGGCGCGTGCTGCTTTCTTGGTTTGCCAGTTGGTATGTACGATTAATCACCTCTATGCCCGTGTTTGATACCACAGCCGGTTTCATTTGCTACCGCAGAAAGGTTTTGGAAACCATTCCGTTGGATGAAATTAAATTTGTAGGCTATGCTTTCCAAATTGAGTTGAAGTTTAAAACCTGGAAATACGGTTTCAAGCTAAAGGAAATACCCATTATCTTTACTGAACGTACACGCGGCCAATCGAAAATGTCGGCAGGAATTTTTAAAGAAGCTTTTTTTGGTGTGCTGCAACTGGAGATTGGAAGTTGGTTCCGCAAATACAAAGTCAATCATACGTGATGTTTAAAAAACTGGGTAAATACGTATTGCTTCCATTGGCTCTACTTTACCTGTTACTGCTCATTCCAGACACTGATCCATCACAACCTCAAGTAGCGGAAGCAAAACCATTTATCTGGAACATGGATGAGCGATGGAAATCCCTCGAAACTTCTTTTGCCGCACTGAAAAACTTGCCACAACATGAAAAAGATTCCCTGTACAAAGTTCAGATGCTCATCCTTGAGGAACAGGTAAGTCAATTGATGCACGACAGTTTAGTCAAACTCAATGATCCACGGTTAAACCAAATCCTCGATGCCTTTTTTGAAACGGCACCTGTTGTTGCGGCCACCCGACAAACCGACACGCATGTGGCCGTTTATAACCGGTTTCGAAAATTCATTAAAGAACAATCGCGGAACTGGAATCCAAATGAACCATCTTATCGGAACAGCCTTTACAGATTAATGTATGGCATGCGTGCTGCCGTTGAGGAAGTGCTGCTTCAGACGGACACACTGAACTTCAATCCCGTTCAAGTGGTAAAAGATGAACCCTCGGCTACACCCTCCACCCTGCTTCAGGGCATTCGTGTTCACAGTGGCGACTTATTGGTATCGCGAGGTGGTGCAGAAGTTTCGGCTTTCATTTCACGCGGTAACGATTACCCTGGGAATTTTTCGCATGTGGCATTGCTGCATGTGAGTGAAGATGGTAATGCCAGTTTCATTGAAGCACATATCGAAAAAGGTGTGGCCATCGCTACCGCAGAAGAATATTTGAAAGATAAAAAACTACGCTTCATGGTATTACGGCCACGTGCCGATTTACCTCAGGTAAAAGAAAATCCGTTGCTTCCCCATCAGGCCGCACAGTTTGCCATACAGGAATCAGAAAAACGACATATCCCCTACGATTTTAAAATGGATTTTTATGATTCAACCGCTATGTTCTGTTCGGAGGTTGGATCGTTTGCTTATAAGAAACACGGTATTCAACTGTGGCAAGCAGAATCCACCATCTCATCAATGGGTACCGCAAGTTGGCTAAACACGTTTGGCGTTGAAAATTTTGTAACGCAAATGCCCTCCGACCTGGAGTATGATCCGCAACTTGCTATTGTTGCAGAATGGTGCGATCCAGAAACATTGTTCAAGGACCATTTGGACAATGCAGTAATGGATGCCCTGTTAGAACGCGCCAACAACGGAGAAGAGATTACGTATTCAGCCTGGCTTTTACCTGTCGCACGCATGGTGAAAGGATACTCCATGCTTCAAAATGCATTCGGCAAACCCGGAATCATTCCGGAAGGCATGAGTGCGACACGGGCGTTAAAGAATAATTCATTTGTAGAAATGTATCAGCAGGTGCGATCAGGTACCGAAGAAAAAGTAAATACTTTTATTCAAATGAACGGCTACCGGCCACCGTATTGGCAGTTGGTAGCGTTTGCAGAAGAAGCAACAGATCTGATTGATTGACTAATCAAACCGTATCGCCTTTATCGGATTAATACTCGCGATGATGGCCGTAGGCAACAGTAATACAACGGTTACAATCATAAAGGTAAGCAGGTTCAAAACCAGTACCATTTCCCAATGCCAGCTGATGGGCACAAAGCTCATGTAATAGTCTTGCGGATTGAGCTTGATCCACTTAAACCGGTCTTGTAAAAAACAAAAGCCTAACCCGATCAGGTTACCCAACAATAATCCTTTCACAACGAGGTTAACTCCGTTATATACAAACACATTTCGGATAACGCGGTTGGTTGCACCCAACGCCTTGAGCATGCCGATCATCTGGGTGCGTTCCATGACCAGGATGAGAATAACCGAGATCATATTCACACACACAACTGTAAGTATAACGCCCAGTAAAATATTTACCTGTCGGCTTAACAAATGCAGCCATTCAAACACCTGGATGTACTTATCACTTACCGGCTGTACATTCTGATCGAAGTCGATGGTTTCACCAATGGTTAATGCAATATCTTCAATACGATTGACGTCACTTACAAATAATTCAATTCCACCGGCCACGCTGTCGGCCCACTCGTTTAAGCGGGCAATCAACCGGATATCTCCGATGATGATCTTTCCATCAAAATACTCGGATAGATTGGTTTCATAAATGCCCACCACATTCAATCGCCTGAAGCGAGGGGGATTCTGAAAAAAATGAACGATCACCTGATCACCCACTTCGGCTCTTATCTTGCGGGCGATAACCGAGCTAAGCATCACTTCGTTGGCATACCCACTGTCGGGTAAATGAAGAAACCGCCCCGCCACCATATTATCCTGAAACACGGTTGAGTCGTAGGATTTACCAACGCCTTTCAACACCACCCCCAATACCTCATCATCGGTTTTGATCAAGCCCGCTTTGTGTGCAAATTCCTGCGCATGCCTTACCCCCGGGTACACCGAATAATTGTTAAACAAATCAATGTTGATGTCCATGGGCGTTTCTTCCATGGAATTGTTCATGGTGAACTTGGTGACCAACATATGCCCACTGAAGCTGTAGATTTTATTCTTCACCGTATCCTGAAAACCCCGCATGATCAGGAAGGAGATAATAGCCGCCCCCAAGCCAATGCCAATGCTGGCCACCGCAATTTTGTGGATGGTTGATGAAAACCCCTCACCGGTTTGTTTGCTGATGCGCTTGGATATGAAGTAAGAGAGGTTCAACTTTGGGATAAATGATTAAACACGTGGGCAAGATAAAATTTTTAATGCTTCTTTTATGGTGTTCCGCCTGTAAAGGCCAACCATCAACACCGCCTAATCCGGATGCGAACCCAGCAACTAAGCCTGCGGTAATTACCGGGGCCATGCAACTGGATGTGTTGCTCCCTATGCTGACATCAAAAAAAGTGGGCATTGTGGTGAACCATACTTCGTTGGTGGGCAAAACACACCTGGCCGACACGTTGCTGAAACGAAACGTTAACCTGATAAAAATTTATGCCCCCGAACATGGCTTTCGGGGAACGGCTGATGCAGGGGAAGAAATAAAGGATGGGGTTGATTCCAAAACAAACCTGCCGGTGGTTTCACTTTACGGAAGCAACAAGAAACCCACTGCTGAACAGTTGGCGGATATTGATATAGTGATTTTCGATATTCAGGATGTTGGCGTACGGTTTTACACGTACATCAGCACGTTGCATTATGTAATGGAAGCGTGCGCAGAAAATAATAAGAAGCTGATCGTGCTTGACCGACCCAATCCAAATGGACATTATGTAGATGGTCCCATTCTGGAAAAAGAATTTAAATCGTTTGTGGGCATGCACCCGATTCCTATTGTACACGGCATGACTATCGGAGAACTTGCCCGCATGATTAACGGTGAAGGCTGGCTTGATGGAAACAAAACGTGCGACTTGGAAGTTATTCCGGTGAAAAACTGGAAACACGCTGATCCGTTTTCGTTACCCGTAAAACCTTCGCCCAACTTACCAAACGATCAGGCCATCGCGCTTTATCCTTCAACGTGTTTGTTTGAGGGTACGGTAATCAGTCTGGGGCGTGGCACACAAATGCCTTTTCAGATAATAGGTCACCCGGATTTGAAAAACATGCCTTTTCAATTTACACCGGTTAGCATTGATGGCATGTCGAAAAATCCGCCATTGGAAAATAAAGTGTGTTATGGACTAGACCTTCGTGAAGCAAACGTAAAGCCTCAACTTGACTTAAGTTACCTGATCAGTTTTTACCGGGCATTTCCCGACAAGGATAAATTTTTCAACAACTATTTTGAAAAGCTTGCCGGTACAGAAAAACTTCGTGAGCAGATACGGCAGGGATTGGATGAAGCGCAGATACGTGAGAGTTGGCGTATAGATTTGGAAAAATTTAAAGAACTAAGAAAGAAATATCTTTTGTATCCATAAATAAATCTTCAAGTTGCCAGCTTTGAGCTTTTAAAGTCCATGACAAAATCCGAAAAGGTAAAAGACATCCTGAAGCTGTTGGATAAATACATACCGGAAGCACCTGTACCGTTGCACCATAAAGATGCCTATACCTTGCTTATCTCTGTTTTGCTATCGGCACAGTGCACGGATGAACGGGTAAACAAAACCACACCCCATCTTTTTAAACTTGCCGACAATCCATACGACATGATCAAACTCTCAGTTGAAGAGATACGCGAAATCATCAAACCTTGTGGCTTGTCACCCATGAAGTCGAAAGGGATTTATGGGTTGTCGAAAATTTTAGTGGAAAAGTATAATGGAGAAGTTCCGCCTTCTATGGAAGCCTTGGAAGAACTACCGGCTGTCGGGCACAAAACCGCATCGGTAGTGATGACCCAATGGTTCGGTCAGCCTGCGTTTCCGGTAGACACACACATTCACCGCCTCGCGTATCGCTGGGGTTTATCCAATGGGAAAAGTGTGGAGCAAACGGAACGCGATTTGAAACGACTGATTCCGCAGGAAAAATGGAACAAGGCACATCTACAAATCATATACTACGGCCGAAAGTATTGTCCGGCCCGCGGACATAACTGGAACGAATGTCCGATTTGCAAAAAATATTTACGCAAGGCGTTGCGGGACTAAATGCTCTTTTTGTCTATACCAGCCTGTTTAAGAATAGCGTAGAAGGTGCCTTTTGGCAAATCCCTATTATGCATGGGCACAATAACTCGTTTCGAACCGTCATGCGATTTAAAAATGTGATGACTCCCTTTCACACGATGCAGTACAAAGCCCCTTTCTTCAAGAAGTTTAATAACCGCCTTTGACGTATACGAAGGAGTGGTGCTCACGCAGGAATTGAAAGCGAGTACTCGAATGTATTTTCTTCCGTAGGAATCGGTTCACCATCCTCAACAAGGCTCTCGATGTATAACGTGGTAGCTTCTCGGGCGTTTTCGATTGCCTCTTCAATCGTAGCGCCATAGGTAATGCATCCCGGAAGTCTCGGAACTGTTACTGTATAGCCTCCCTCTGGCTCCTTATTCAGTAATATCCTGAATGTATAGTTCTTCATACAATCAAATTTATCATTTAATACGGTTTTCATCAATGATTCGTTCAATCAAGCCAATTTTTTGACATTTTGCAGTCCTTTTAAGCATGAACGATTTAAGAATCATATTCATGGGCACCCCCGAATTTGCCGTGCCCAGCCTGGAAATACTGGTTGAACACAAGTTCAATGTGGTGGCGGTAATTACTGCGCCTGATAAGCCCCAGGGCCGGGGACAAAAAATTACCTTTTCACCTGTAAAAGAATGCGCGTTAAAACATAACATTCCCGTACTGCAACCCACCAACCTGAAATCGCCACAGTTTTTGGAGGAGTTGAAAAATTATAATGCCAACCTGCAAGTGGTTGTTGCGTTTCGGATGTTACCTGAAGTGGTTTGGTCGATGCCTGAATTCGGGACTTTTAATTTACATGCCTCTCTCCTACCGCAATACCGTGGAGCTGCACCCATCAACTGGGCGATTATCAATGGTGAGAAAGAGACAGGTGTAACTACCTTCTTTCTAAAACACGAAATCGACACCGGCAGCATCATCTTTCAGGAAAAAGAACCGATTTATGATACCGATGATGTGGGATCCTTGTATGAAAGGCTAATGAAAAAAGGCGCAGGACTTGTTTTAAAAACAGCTGAAGCTATTGCCTCCGGAAATCACCCTGCACAACCACAATCTGAAACAGCAGATATTAAGCACGCTCCAAAAATTTTTAAGGAAACGTGTCAGATCAACTGGAGCCAGCCTGCTGAACACATTCATAATTTTGTTCGTGGGTTAAGCCCCTACCCCACTGCCTGGACAACCTTAAACGGAAAAACATTCAAAATCTTTAAAACGAAGGTATTGCCCACTCAATTAAATAGTGACAACGGTCCGATTCAAACAGACAATAAAACTTATCTTTACCACCAGACTTCCAACGGAAGCATTTCTATTTTAGAGCTTCAGCCGGAAGGAAAAAAGCGAATGAGCATTGCAGAATTTTTTCGGGGCAATAAAATCTGAAATCTAAAATATAGGACTCACCGAATGACCATTTCACTCATAGCCGCCTTAACCGAAAACCGCGTCATCGGAAAAAACAATGACCTGCCCTGGCACCTGCCTGATGACATGAAATACTTCATGCAAACCACCAAAGGGCATCCGGTTATTATGGGTAGAAAAAATTACGATTCCATTCCGGAAAAATTCAGGCCCTTGCCCAGCCGTACCAACATTGTGGTAACGCGCCAACGCGATTTCGTAGCAGATGGCTGTATCGTTGTTCACTCGTTGGAAGAAGCGCTGGATGAAGCCACTAACATTGTTACGGATGAAATCTTCATTATTGGTGGCGCTGAAATTTACAGGCAAGGCATGCCAAAGGCTAATAAACTTTATCTTACTGAGATTATGGCTACACTGGATGGTGATACTTACTTCCCTGAATTTGACACGCGTTCATGGAAAGAAGTTTCGCGACTTCATCACCCGAAAGATGATCGCCACCGCTATGCATTCGATTTTGTTGTATACGAAAAAATAAATTCCTGAAGTATGGACTCACATAAACGCATTCTGGCCATCCTGTATATTGTATCGGGGTGCTTCCAGGTTTTAATTCTTGGTGGGCTTGCCCTCTTTCTTTCAACCTTGTTTCCTTTAGTGGCCGATGAAGCCGGTCCTGATGGCACCTGGATTTTGGAATTATTAGGCTGGGCTATTCCGGGTTTATTCTGGATACTCATCATTTTGTTTGCAGTTCCCTCCATCATTGGTGGAATAGCATTACTCCAACATCGGTCGTGGGCATTAACCCTGTTGCTCATTATGGGCTGCTTCAAACTTTTCTCATTCCCGATTGGTACCGCGTTAGGCGTTTACACGATTTGGGTATACGCTGAAGTGAATAAAAAATAGTTAGATATCCTTGTAATTCGTAAACCACATAGAAACATAGATAACATAGTAATTATAGTCTACCTCAAAATAAGTTTAACCACAAAGCACACAAAGAATGCTCAAAGTTCACAATGAAAAGCCCCTGAATTGGACCCCTTTGAGACCTTTGTGAAAACCTTTGTACTCTTCGCGGTTTCAGTCTTTCTATTGTTGAGATGAATCCAAAAAAACTATGTGCTCTATGTGCCTATGTGGTTAAAAAAATACGCTCACAAAGAATTTGATTTTATAGACCACTATGACAAAACTGAAAGGCAAAGTAATCTGGATCACCGGGGCATCATCCGGCATTGGCGAGGCACTCACCTATGAATTGGCCAAACGCGGAAACAAACTCATCCTCTCCTCGCGAAGAAAAGAAGAACTGGAACGCGTGAAGGGAAATTGTCCGGCAGAGGCACAAGCCAACATCCGTATTCTTCCCCTCGACTTGAGTCAATCCGATACCCTTAAGCTATCCGCGGAAGCAGCCATTCAATTATTTGGTCATGTGGATGTACTCGTTAACAATGGCGGTATCAGTCAGCGGAGCTTGGCAAAAGACACCATTCTTGATGTTGACCGCAAAGTGATGGAAGTGGATTATTTTGGTCAGATCGCGTTGACGAAAAGTCTGATCCCGCACTTTATTGAACGCAAGCAAGGGCATTATGTAACCATTACCAGCATTACCGGCAAAGTGGGCACACCGTATCGCACGGGCTACTCGGCAGCCAAGCATGCCTTGCACGGATTTTTTGACGCGCTCCGTGCAGAACTCTGGAATGAAAGTCCGGCCATTTATGTAACCCTGGTTTGCCCCGGTTGGATACGCACCAATGTTTCCATCAATGCCCTGGTAGGTGATGGAAGCAAAAATGAAAAAATGGATCCGACCACAGCTGCCGGCTTGCCTCCTGAAGTACTCGCCAAAAAAATGGTGCGTGCCATTGAAGCCAAAAAGAACGAGGTGTACATCGCGGGCATGAAAGAAACAACTGCCGTTTACCTGAAAAGACTGCTCCCAAATTTATTGGCGCGCATTATCCGAAACGCCCAGGTGCGTTAACTCAACGTAGCATAACACCCAGCGAGTAACCAGGCCATAGCTTTTGCACCACACTGGTTAGTGTCTGCTCCCCATGTTGCGTAAGCGTGTTAATATCCATGCCTGAATGGTTTCGGTAATAATTCAAGTCGATTGATGCGATTACGTAAACGCTATGAATTTTAGGCGACAACCGCGTACCAACCAAAATTTTCGGGCGCACCAACAAACTCAACTCACGCGAAAAAGATTTACCGTGATTGATGTGTTGCACATCCAATCCATAGCTAAAGAAACGAAATGAACCCATGCCGGGCATACTGGATTTGGTGAAATACATTTTCTTCAACCCATACCCCATCGCCCACATATTTCCATTCCAACTGGTGCGAGAGTAAATTAAACTGTTCTGTACACTTTTATTGAAACGATCTTCCAGCACCCGACTGTTCTTGAAATAATTTCCAGTAGCAATTTCATAGTTCTGAAGAAAAATGTCATTAGCATATGCAGCCGCATAGCCCACATCGCCAATGTTAATCAACCCGATGGATGTACCATCACGCGTGCCTACATCTTTGCCTTTGCGGTAAATGTTAATCAACCCAAATTGTGTTCCCTGACTTCGCTTAGCAATATTGATCAATCCAATTTGAAAGCCATTCATCTTGAAAGCACGATTCACAAGTCCGATTTGTACACCGGTAGGATCATTGTTATCATATGAATTTACTCCCTCCATATTCCGTGCGCGGTTGTATGCTCCGATCTGTACACCAAACAATTCGCCATCGGTGTAGTTGGAAAGTGTGGCCAGCTGAACACCATCAACCGACTGCATCACCACATTGGATAAACCCGCAACCTGCACACCAAAAATGTATTTGTTCACTTGATTGATCAAGCCAGCCACCTGCACACCCAGCATGGCGCCTTTGCTAACGTTCACTCCACCTGTAAGCTGGCCACCAAACGTATTGTTGATGACCACGTTGGTAAGTCCGGAAAGTTGCAATCCCGTAAGGTTTGCTTCAAAACCAGAAATGATTTTTTCTCTGATTTCCTTCTCTGTCAAACCGGCAAAAGCGTTGGCACCTGTCAGGTTGGCCAATCCCGCCAGTTGCAGTCCACGGGTTTTTTCTTCATTCAGGTTTGAGATTACACCAACCTCAAGAAACAAGGTAGCCTTTGAATACCCGGACGTCAGGTTAACCGAAAAACACATTGGTAAACCCACCCGGGTGAAGGCCATTCGTTCCCAGACCAGGCAGTAGTGAAAGCTGGAAGATTTTTACATCAGGTTTCTTTTGTTGGGCTATACCCGTTAGTGATAGTAACAATAAGCCAACGAAGGCAATCCGGTTTGGGGGACACACGAGAGCAGAGGGTTTGGTTTCAACTTTATTGATAACGATACTTTAACGCACCACTTCTTTACTTATTTTTAGGCCTTGCAACTTTGTGCATGGAAATCCTCACTGCCGCCTTCCTTATTTTCATCGGATTCATTTCGGGTTTCCTGAACACAGTGGCCGGTGGCGGTTCACTCATCAGTTTGCCAGTTTTGATTTTTATGGGTCTGCCTGGCTCCGTGGCCAATGCCACCAACCGTGTGGCCATACTCTCACAAAACATTTTTGCCGTTACGGGTTTCAACAGCAAGGGCATTAAACTTCCGTTTCCGTATAGTCTGTATCTGGGCTTAGCCTCATTGGGCGGAGGATTTTTGGGCGCCACGTTAGCCGTTGACATTGACGATACATTATTCAACCGCATACTCGCCATCATTATGGTGCTGGTGGTGATCAGCATTGTGGTGGAGCCGCGCACGAAAAAACTTAACCGACCGGAACGTCTCGGTGTCAAACATCAGGCGTTAGGTATACTGGCATTTTTCTTTTTGGGTGTCTATGGCGGATTCATTCAGGCAGGTATCGGGTTTCTGGTAATTGCCGTACTGACCAACATCAACCACTTCGGATTGGTAAAAACAAACTATGTAAAAGTATTTGCTGCCATTGTGTACACCGGTGTGGCGATTATTGTGTTTGCGCTTGAAGGAAAAATTGAATGGATGATGGGCCTTACCCTTGCCGTTGGCCAGGGCTTTGGGGGTTGGTATGCCAGCCGGTGGAGTGTGGATAAAGGCGAAGTGTGGATCAAGCGTGTGCTGGTAATTACCGTTATTGGTTTGGCTGTTAAACTTTGGTTCTTCTGATGGTTGATGTTACGCTTCTTACCGATGCCCGTTATGTGAATCCGGTAAATCCCGATTGGTATAAACAAAACATCCTGGAGGATGACAGGCTGGTACGCGAAGCACTGGAACGAAAAGGCCTGACCGTTGCCCGCACCCATTGGGATAACCCTGATTATGATTGGACAAAAACAAAGCTGGCTGTTTTCCGCACAACGTGGGATTACTTTGATCGCTACGCTGAATTTTCAAAATGGCTTGATCAAGTAAACACGCAAACCAAGTTGGTTAATCCGCTTTCGCTGATACGCTGGAACATTGACAAACATTACCTGCATGACCTGGAACAACAAGGCATTCGCATTCCACCCACGGTTTTTATTGAGCCGGGTGATCAGCGCACACTAGCTGAAATTATCGCGCCAACAGGCTGGACAGACTGCATTCTCAAACCGGCAATATCCGGTGCTGCTCGGCACACCTACCGGTTAAATCAGGAAAACACTTCAGCGCACGCAGAAATCTTTAGACAACTGATCGCCCATGAATCCATGTTGTTACAGGAATTTCAAAACCCTGTGTTGAAAAAAGGCGAAGTGGCGTTTATGTTGTTTGGTGGAAAGTACAGTCATGCGGTATTGAAAAAAGCAAAACCTGGCGACTTCCGGGTGCAAGATGATTTTGGTGGCACTGTGCACGACTACAAACCTACCAATCAGGAAATTAAATTTGCCGAACGTGTGGTTGCGTATTGCAAGCCAGCACCTGCTTATGCCCGCGTTGATGTGATCTGGAATAACCAGCACCAACTTTGTGTTTCTGAGCTGGAGTTGATTGAACCCGAACTGTGGTTCAGAAAGCATCATGCTGCTGCGGAATTGTTTGCGGAGGCGTTGTGCAAAATAGTTTAAAGGTCATTTCGATTTAACTTAGCCTCGGGTATATTCGTACTTATTCCATTGAATTAGCAGGATGAAAGAAAATACCGCTCGAAACATTAGTTTTTCATTCATCATTCCAGTCTATAACAGGCCAACGGAAGTAAGGGAACTATTGGAAAGCATGGCCAACCAAACGGTTAAGGATTTTGAGGCGCTTATTATTGAAGATGGTTCCGAAATAAAATCGGATAAAGTATATGAGGAATTTGAAAGCAAACTTGACCTGAAATATTTCTTCAAACAAAATACCGGTCCGGGTGACAGCAGGAATTATGGATTTAAAAAAGCGAGCGGTAACTACTGTATTTTCGTTGATTCGGATTGCATTCTGCCCAGACAATATTTTGAGATTGTTCAACACACTTTGGAAAAAGATTATGCTGATGCCTTTGGCGGCCCCGACAAGGCACATGCTGATTTCACTATACTTCAAAAAGCAATAAACTATTCCATGACCTCCTTCTTTACCACAGGGGGAATACGGGGTGGCGGTGAAAAGCTTGCCAGGTTTCAACCCAGAAGTTTTAATATGGGTTTTTCCAGAGACGTGTTTGATAAAACGGGAGGCTTTCCCAATATCCGGTTTGCTAAAAGCAAAGCGGCTGGTGAAGATTTGGACCTCAGCATACAAATACAAAAACTTGGGTTTAAAACCGTACTGATACACGATGCCTACGTGTATCACAAAAGAAGAACGAGTCTAAAACAATTTTTCAATCAGGTTTTTAGTTTTGGCTATGCCCGAATAACCATTTACAAACGACATCCGGAATCACTCAAGCTTTTACACCTGGCCCCAGCTCTGTTTACGATTGGCATATTGGCCTTATTGATATTATCAATCATTCATTCACCTCTCTTGTTTCTTCCTGTACCCATTCATATGGCACTCATATTAACTGACTCAAGCATAAAAAATAAAAACATCTTCATTGGTCTATTGTCGGTTGTAACAAGTTATACACAGTTATTTGGTTATGGACTTGGCTTCATTAATGCGGTTTGGAAGCATCTTGTGCTTAACAAAAAGAAATTATAATGCATCAAATCCGACTGAGTATGACGCCAACTTTAAAAGTAACAGAAAAAGAAAACTCAGTCATTGATCTGAATAGAATTGCGCATGTCAAAGTGAGGAGATTCCTACACGACTATAAAATCACCCACGCACAAGATTTCTCCCGGATAAAATCTATTTGTTACGATCCCAAAGACACAAGCTACTACACACATCAGGAAGTATTTGACTTCAATCATCCCATCGATCAGGTATGGCGTGCGTATAAAACCATAGATCCTGCACGAGCGTGGAGCGGAGACATGATTCATTTTGGATTCCAATACTCCCGGATTGATCACTCCGTAATTTATGCAGGCGACAACACCACCACCGGATTGCAAGCCGGGCAAGTACATATTCTTAACCTGAAATTGGCAGGAGGAGCCATTCAGCTCTGCGTAGGCCACGAAATAATAGAAGTGAACGAGGCTGAAAAATTTATCAAAATCTGCTACCTCGAAAATTCAGCCTCACAAGGTTCACAGTTTATCCGCCTCACCTCAACGCCACAAGGAACCCGCGTTATTCACGATACCTGGTACAAAAGTAACTCCTGGTTTCGCGACCGCATACTCTACCCTGGGTTGCATACCAAGGCTTTGAAGGAGTTTCATGGGAATGTACGGAGGTATTTGGAAAAAGAATAGAGCATACTAAAAGGGTTTGAATTTTAGTACTTTTATAAGTGAAATACAAGCAATTGCGTTTGGATGTTGAGCGCAATATTAATTTTTGATAAAGATGGATTTAAAAAAAACTGTCAAAACATATCTGCTCGACAAAAACTCAGAATTTGCAATACTAATTAACGGTGACTGGGGCTCTGGTAAAACTCACTTTTGGAGAAATTATATAACGACAGAAATAACAAAGGCAAATTTGAGTCCTATATACATTTCTTTGTATGGGAATTCTTCCATTGAGACAGTTAAGAATCACATTATTTCAGAAATAATCGCAAACACAACTGGCGGACAAAGCTCAATAGGAAAAGTAATATCTAAAATCAGTGCCCCCATCGGAAAAATCATAAGTAAAACTAACTATCAAGAGCTTTTTGAGGCGGCAGTTTTTAACAATTATGATTTCAGTAAATCAGTTATTTGCTTTGATGATTTAGAACGAACTGCAATAGATGTAAAACAAATAATTGGATTAATAAACGAATTAGTTGCGAACAAGAAAGCAAAAGCATTGATCTTAACCAACGAAAAATACATTCAGGAGAATTCAGGTTTTAATCTGGTCAAAGAAAAAACAATTGGACGCACGCTAAATTATAAAGCGGTTATAGGGGACATATTTGATGAACTTCTAAAAGCGACAAGTACCGACTCGATATTCCATCAATTTATAACGGTCGACAAAGAATATTTCATAGGGCTAACAAGTGAGTTTAATATTCAAAATCTTCGGACAATTAAATTCTGTTTGAATTATCTATCTATAATATTCAATGAAGCCAAGAATGAGGTTGAATCTCTTAATAAGGTAAGGAAGCAAATAATCCTATTCTGCCTAATCATTTCAAATGAATATAGCGAGGGAAGGTTGACAAGTGAAGACAGTGAAAACCCTAAAGGAATTGACGAAATTGATGACACATACTACGGAAAAATGTTTAAACCGAGTATAAGCTCATTCATTGAAAACCAATATGGTCAAACCCCGGTAGAAGAAGCCGAGGATGAACCTCCTTACTCTATTTCATTCTACAACCGTTATCTTGAAAAGCAAATTTCATTTTATTCATACTTTAAATCAATTTATAGTCTTATCGTAGGTGGTAGTTTTGATTACCACCTTTTTAAAGGTGAACTATCAAAAATTAAAGAGACCCCACCAATTAAAGAATCTCAACAAAAATTTCAAGAATTGGTAAACTACTCCTTTAGAGAATTGGAGGATGCTGATTTTATTAATCTTACAAATGACGTTTTGAAAAATATTGAATCAGGAGAATATCCAATTTATCAATACAGTCAATTAGGCAATTATTTTTACTTCTTTTCAAAACAAAGCCTTATTAAAACTACACCTGCCGAATTAAAGGTGATTTTTGATAAGGGTCTGCAAAAATCGAAAGAACATACTGAAGCTCATGAATTTTCAATGGAGCAAATGCTGCATTTTAGGGACCACAATGAAGAAGTAGAGGAACTAAAGAAAAAGATAAAATCGATTCACGATGAGCTTATGGCTCAAAAACTAAAAGGAGAGTTAAATCAATTTATTTTATCCATAAAAAATGACAAAGAAGAACTTAAAGAGTGGTTCAAGAAATTTTATCCTAAACCAATATTTAGCATCCTTGACACTGACTTACTAACTAAGACAATATCGGAATCTGAGAATAAAAATATTTGGTGGCTAATAGGAGAGCTTGACAATCGATATAACTCATCAAATATTAGCGACTTTCTAAAGGATGACAAAGACGGACTAACCAAACTAAGGGACAAATTAAAGGAATTAGAAATTGACAGGGAGACCCTACCATTAAAAAAACACATACTGACCGTTTTAATTGAAGTAATTGAAGGAATAGTAAAGAAATTGGAATAGTGAAAAATTAATACAGCGCCCAACAGCATGTTTGCGCTATGGCCGGGCGACCCGTTAATTTTTAATATTTTTATAAAACCAACGTTTGGTTTCGCGGGACAACCCGCGGCTTCAGAAGCCGGCCACATCGCAAACACAAATGTTGGCGGTAATTGTTACAGGACAGATGGTGCCAAAAACATTAAATTATTTTTGTAGTAGCTTGATTGACCCATTTTTTGAGGTGTTCGAGATTTTGGACAATCCAAAACATATTGAATATCAAAATTTAAGTGACGACCTCTTGAATCTCGACAAGTCCGAATTAGAAAATTATGTGACCAAACACAATGTAGACCGACTTCTTTCTAGAGCCGAAAATAAAGACCAACAAAGAAGAGCTTGGTTTCTAATTGACTTATTACAAAAGGGTATTGCAGAAAAACGACTTAGTATTTTGGTGACAAAAGGTAGGACATTACCGTATACGTCAGACAACTTGAAAGATATTCCTATCGACCAGAACAATCTTATTTCAGTTAAAGAGCTTAGTGACTCACATTTTGGACTCTATCGAAACGAATACTTTTATCAACTGACGCCATCAATTATTCAATCCAATTCAAGCTATTGGACAACAATAGCCCTATTTAAATTAGCAGCAGAACGAAAAATCGATTTCAAGGTTCGACTCGACCCATTTATTGAAAAACACAAGGATGATTACAATCCAATGGTGTATAGAATGTGGATTTATGGGAGGCCTTTGGATTGGTCACGAATTAAGTCACTTAAGACAGAGGAATTTGGACAATGGCTTGACGAAAGTCAGAAGAAAGATGTAGGCTTAACAGACTTCGTTTGGCGTCCTGACGAAAAGGAAGTCCACTTTACTTGTGAGGAACTACCAAGTAGCGAGTATGTTAAATATAGAGGTAGCCGATATTTCCATGCAATCTTTGACAAAAAGACTGGAAACATAATTCATTGTGACGGAGCAATTAGAGTATATGACGAGAACGAACTGCAAACAAGAAATCAATTTCATGTTAGAAATTCTGACGTAAGAAAAATAGGTAAACGTGTAAAGATATTCCAAATTGACGATGAATTACCGCAGGACGATTTCGGGACTTTGGCTGGAAACTTTTTTGTTTGGAATCAAGATGTACTGAATTATTTCGACAAGTAACAACTACCGCCAACACCGTGTTTTTTCTTCGCAGAGTGTCCCGCATGGCACTCTGCGATAAACATTGTAAGGTTGTTTAAAGTCTGAGTATCGCATCGTCTCTTCGAGAGACACTGCGAGGAAGGAATATCTGAATCTTGATTTAACCCGCTAAGGAGATACCTTAAAAAATTACCAGAATCCATACCAAACAAGATTGAACTGTCGTTAGGCTTCCAATCAATGTCCCCAACATAATGCGAACCGGAATATTCATCCTGATAGCTAGTTGTCTAACCATAAAGGCAAATGCGCAAAACAAAACCTATTTTGGCCTCGAATTTTCAGTGGCCAACGATATCTTTAAAATTACAGATACCGGAGACTACCTGAAACCCGTGCCCTTGTACAATGCTCAAGGTGGCATATTTATCAGACAGGAGTTAGGACTGCACCTCTTTATTGAAAGTGGTGCAATTCTAAAGGCTTACAATGATGGGTTTGGGTTCAGAACCATCCCCTACTATGGTGTAGGTAGCAGCGATATCTCATGGTTGCTACCCCTCCGCATAGGATTACGCGCCAACCTGTTGAAAGAAAGGCTATGGTTTGTTCAGGTTGGCGGATACACCTTTGGGATTAATCCACCGTTTGGATACGGACTTGGTTATGGAACACAACGATCTACAACTACTACAATTTCTTATTCCTCCACAGAAAACCCTGATGTATCCCGGTATTTCTCACTATTTCAAATTGGTGCAGGCCTAGAGGTACAACTTTTTAAAGTTTTGTTATGTACGCTTTCAACAAGCTACTACACCGGAATAAATAATACCATGCAACTTGACATCATTTATACGGTGAATAATTCCACACCTTACAGCGGCACAGCCATCAGCAAAGGGGAGTTTTGGTGCGCTACAATAGAATTGAGGTACCCGATCAGCAATTTTTGGATGAAGGATTAAGAGGAAACATCTAGACTCTTTTCCTCGCAGCGTGTCCTGGAAGGCACTCTGCGTTAAGGATCGTAAGGATTTACAATGCCGTTGCTGGTGCCTGCGGCAGTCAGGTTCTTCACCAACAACAAACCTAACACCTGGCTACCTCACCTCCTCAACAACACCTTCCCGAATCCATTTTTTAAAAATGTTTGTCCGGCCGGGATGGTAATAGGCACACGCTGGTTGTTTTTGTATAGTTCAAGTTGGTAGATGTACAAGCCACCTGGCAAGTCATTGCCGCTAGCGTCTTTTCCTTCCCATACTATCCGGTTGGTACCTACATGAAAAGAAGATAACGCATATGAACCGACAGCATTTCCGGTTGGTGTTATGATGTTCAGGCGCAGGTTATCGGGCAGTTCACCGGTTAGGACCAGATCAAACCTAACCACTCCGCTGGACGGATTGGGGTAAGGCGCCTGCAACACCACGCTGTTTTCAGTTGCCACTGTAAATGCAATGCGGTAAGGTGTTGCTCCGCTGCTGTTGTTACGTACATCGCGGGCTTCTACCTCCAGCACATAATCACCCACAGGTAAATTTTCGGGCGTGAACCGTACACGGAAATATTCGGTTTCAGTTTGCGGAAACCAGGCTACATCTTCCCGATCAAACGTAATGTCGGTGGCCGTTGCAGCGCCCGGGTAAGTAAGCCGGATGCGCACGCCTTCTGTATCTGTCTTTTTGATAAACGAATTATCATCCCACAGTTTTATGCTGATTTCCGGATTGGCAGAAACAAAATCACCATTTATTAAATACCGTCCATCAACCGTAACATCGAGCACGGGCTCAAACTCATCGGCTTCTATGTTGAGGTAACGGCTCAGTTTGAGCACGTTGTTCTCGTAATACTGCTCCGGTAACACACGCGGATTGACAAATACATTCACATCGTTAAGACCAGCTTTGTTGAGGGTTTCCGTTGTTACCAAAAAATCGGTGGTTTGTGAAGGGGCAGGTGCTTTTATTTTAAAATACGTCCGCTCCATGCTTCGGGTGGTTTGGTTGAATACTTCCAGTTGCACGGTAAGGGAATCGGTAAATGTTTGCTGCGAAATATTGCGGAAGCTATACGGTGCACTCCACACCTCCCCTTCCGACAGCGTTTGTTGTGCTATAGAACCATTGAAGATCAACACACCTTCGGCCACAGGCGTGTAAAACACCAGCCACTGATTGAGTTGTGGCGGGGTGAGGTTGATGGCATCCTGGGTGTTGTAGCGTACTTGCAGATAAGGGTATACAGTTGCATCAATGCCCGATAAATCAACCGTCCCGTTTACATTACTCAGCAATTCAGTTTCCTCACCTTCCAGGTTTACACCGATCACATCAAAACCATACACATCGGTTTGCGGCAATTCTGAAATCTCCGCATGCGTAACCAGTTGCTGCCACTGTTGTGCCGGACCGATCAGCGTAGAAGTCATCGTTCCGGAATCAAACCTTCCGGTAATTGTTCCACTTACAGTCAACTCCTGCACATCCGGTGGTGCCGCTACGGGCCTGAAAAATTTAGCGGTACCAATCGCTGCACCTTTGCGCGCATAAATCACGATGGGCTCACCCGGTTGCACCGCATTGAGTTGCGCCTGCGAAATACCTAAAGCCTCAAATTGTTCTTTCACGGCAACCGGCCACAACGCCACACCCGGATCACCAATGGTAAACAACACCACCGAATCGCCTTCGGGTACGTTAAGCATGTATTGAAAGATATCGTTACCCAAACCGGTTTGCAGTTGCGCGGCTGTAAAACTGTTGATCACCTGCGGTCGTCTGCCACACGCACGGCCATCAAACGGATTAAACAAAACAGCGGTGTAGGGAATAATCGATTGCTTATCAAAGGCAATCAGGTTGATGGTGTTGTCGCGGCATTTGATGCCCACATCTGCCGGATTGTATTCTGCATTGTTAATCTTCACGGACACATCGGTGTGCGGAGCGGGGTGGTTGCTGCCGAAGGTGAGGATGTCCAGCGTTAAGGATGACTCCACATAATTCAGCAAGCGTATCGATTCATCTCTTACCAGTCCAACACTTTCATTTTTCAAGTATTGCGGAAAATGGAGTTGTGCCCAACCTACCGGTGAATTTTCAATGTAACTAAACGATGATGTTACCCATTCCGCCACCTCTCCTTCCTGCGGATCGGTAAAGCGGGTGCGCCAGTAATACGCGAGTGAATCCTGCGTAAGCAGTTCAAGCGGCTGTTCAGCAATAACCCCGTTAACGGTAAAACTTTTCAAATAGGGACTGTCGAACGTATGCATGGTGTCAACCTGCACATCAAAATTTCGGGCAGCGCCCAATACATCCGTACTGGAAAAGGTTAGGGTTACATTCGGCTGGTTTACGATGGCATAATCGTATGGAAAAAGATTTTTGGTTACGTTAAGCGGAATAAACAGGTTATACGATGCCGCATTATTATCTTCATTCAATTCACCAATCAATGCGAATGGATCCACTTCAATCTGAAAAATATTGTTACCGAATCCTTTGTTTCGTTCCTGCCGGATAGTGAATGCAAGTGTATCCCGATATAACACAGGGGCATACAAGGTATCATATACTTCGGTGGAGTTATCGTTATAGATTCGCGTTATGCGTACGTGTATGGAATCCTCTTTTGCGCGACCAAAATTTTGTGCAATAATATTTAACGTGAAGGATTCACTGAGTGCGGTAATCGGTTCGCCATCAGTTGAGGTGGCAAATACGTTCGTGTTGTTTATTTCATAATCGGGTTTACCGGCTCCAAACACATTTACAGCCGGGTCACCCAGCAGCAACATCTGACTCACTTGCGTAAGATTACCAACGGTAGCAGGCTGTACCTGCATGTAGCGCCTGGCCACCTCCTGCTGAATGTCGCCCACACCTCTGCGTATGAACACTGAATCGCCAAACGCAACGTTATAGAAAAACTCAGAGTACAACCGCAACGTGTTGGAATACCCAAACGAGGTATGCGCCATAAAACCGGTTGAACCTTTATTGGCCGCCAACACCCAATCTTCACCAAAGCGAATGGACGTGGTAAAAAAATCTGCGGCATTGCAACCATTAATGAGAAACATCGGATACTTGCCCGGATTGTTGTACCCCAAGGCAGGGTTGGTTACAAAGCCCACTTCAAAGTCGTTGGTTTCGGGCGATGAGTGACCGAAAAACGTAATCAGGTTTATTCCGTTGTTCACTTCATCCGAAATATTAATGAGCTCGCCTACGTTGGTCGTGTTCTTGGCTTGTGCCCGAACACTACCACCCAGGTACAAATCCTCAGCAACTTCTTTGAAGTCTTCGAGGTATAACCGGAACAACTGCGTTTCTACGGGAGTAAGTCCGCCACTCAAGTGAATGATTCGCTTACGCCACAAATCATTGAACGGAAGCGCCTCCATTTCTTTTACTTTGTTAAGATAGGCAGCAACCTGTGATGAATTGGTAGCCGAAATTCTTCCGGTGGACACAGCCGGTTGATGAAGTGAACTACCAAGCCCAACAGTATAATACATATCAGAAGCAGGCTTTCCGGCTGAAGGCACCAGATCTTTGTAAACATTGAATGCAGGCGCGGTTGGGTTGCGGTGGTAGTTAAGTGACCAATCCAACCCTTTTCCAATGATGAACAAATATTTTGGTGAACCATTGTCGACCATGTATTTCATAAATCGATGAATGGCCAGGGGAGAAATTTCACCGTAGTTGAACTGGTTGTAGAGTTGATGAATATCTACCACCAACGTATCGTACGATCCGCCTGCTTCAGATGAACGATAACCGGCAAAGGCTCTTACTGCATCGCTGTATTCTCCGGCTGGCTTCATCAATGAAGAGTGACTGATCACAATGTAATTATGTTGTGCCGCATTGATGTTGCGAAAGTTTACACGCTTGATGCCGGTAACAGTTCGTGTAATGTTGGTGAGAAAAAGCTTGCGCGAACTTTCCGTATTGGAAATAACCGGATTAAATGTTGATGCCGGAGGTTGATACCAGATTACGTTTGCAGGGTCGGTAACATCAAATAACCGGCTGTTGGCCGGCACGTTGGTCATGTTGACGAACGATTTACCCGAACCATTTTCTGCCAGCTGAAAATATTTTTCGGTGGCGCCTGTGGCATTAAAGTTTTGCGGATAGTTAAGTTTGATATACGATACACTGGCACGGGCTGCCGTACCGGTAGCGAGTAAACGCATGCGCACCGTCATGCGACCGTCCGCACCAATATCCGTCCATGCTAATGGAAGATTAAAGGTGTGCACGTTGAAATTGAAAACGTCTTGTGTTCCCAATAGTCGAAGTCCGGAAGCATTCGGGCCGGCATAAATTTCAATCCGGTGCGGAGTAGAGATTTCCGCACGACCGGCCACCATCACTTCCAGTTGTGGTAGCCCGGCTGCCGTAACGCCATTGGTAATTCCTTCCAGCACATAGTCAATGTTTTGGTTTTGGGAGATCATCACCCCCGTCCACGCTTCGCCAATATCAAAGAATGTATTGCGAATGTATTGCTGATAGGCAATGCCATCCGAATGTTGTTGGGTGTTGACTAATAATTTCTCATCGGTGTGGGCCGTTTCCTGCGGAATGCTGGTCACGTTCACCTCCCACATTTTGGGTATACGTTTACCCAGAACAGCCAGGTTATTGTAGGTAAGAAAATACCAGGTGGTGTCACTGAACAGGTTGTGGTACGTATGCGGTTGGGCCGTTGTGGGTTTATACAATTCGGTATCGGAAGTGCCGTCATTTTTTCGTCCGTAGAATTCGATGTAGTCGGCAGCGTTAAAAACCGCATCGCCCTCTCCTTCTATATAAATGGCTTGTTCCACACCCCGGTGAAAAAGTTGAAGCCTGCGCGGATCAACCGATCCAACGGGAAAACCAATTGCCTGTAGATCATTATAGGTAACCCGATACAGGCCGGTTTGCGCTACCGGAATCTTATAATAAAACTGGCTGAATTGAATCCATTCATTACCCGTTTGGGCGGAAGCCGTTGTAAAAAAGGCCATACCAGCTAAAAAAAGCCCCAGTGAATATGTATAGCGCTGTAAACTCCTGATAACCAACTTCATCACGTTGCAATATACGGCAGGTTTGGGTTAAATACGATGTACAGTCAAGAGGTAAATTATTTAGGAAGTTAATGCCGCAAGATTGTTGAATGTGACTGGCTGGATAGTTAATCTCGGAACGACTATATTTGATATATGAATTGGCGTGATCATATCATATCTGATAAAGATGTTTTGTTAGGTAAGCCTACCATCAAGGGGACACGCATTTCTGTCGAACTAATTCTTGACTTGCTTGCCAATAGCTGGTCGGAAAAAATGCTTTTTGAAAGCTACCCTTCATTATCAGAAGAGGATTTGAAAGCGGTATTTGCTTATCTCCATAATTCCAATAACTAAGCTAACCACCAAGTTGCACAAAGAAAGCACAACGTTCACAAAGGAAGGTTATCAATTTTCAGTCCTTAGTGTCCTTCGTGCAAACTTTGTGATCTTTGTGGTTTTGCATTTTTGTTCTCAAATGATTTACAATCTAATCATGTAGAATCTTTACTGTGTACGACTTACTAACACTTTGTTCCATCATACTTCAAAAAGGAAAGCTTACAGCCGACATCCTCGATTTCAATCACCTCCGCGCACAAAGTTTGTTAAACCTGAAAGATTATTTACCTGAAAACTATACACCCTCCTCCTTCATAGAAAAGAAACGCAATCCATTTTTATTTAACTTTCTTGCAACAGTAACACAAATCAAAACCGGGTACCAAACAAAAGGCGGACATCTGATCGTACCAAAACAAAAATTATTTTACGTACGCGTACCCAAAGCCGCCAGTACTTCGCTTTCACACGCGATGCTTGGGTTGATCAAACCTGATTTAAAAAACAAATCCCTCAACTCCACACAGCTTAATTTTTTAACAGATGCCTGGTTGCAAACCCAATGCACTGCTGATTTGAAATCTTTCGCAGGATTTACGGTCGTGCGTCACCCGGTAAGCCGCTTGCTTTCCGTGTACCGCGATTTTTTTTTGTCGGATAAAACCAAACCTTTTATCTACCAGAATTATCTCGGAGGCATCCTTCCGCAAAACCTGTCGTTTGATGAATTCGTGGAGCGAATCCATGACATTCCCGATCGGTTTAAGGATCAGCATTTCAAGCCGCAGCACGCATTTGTAAAACCTTACCAGCAAAAAGGAATAAACGTTCGGGCTTTTAAGCTGGAAGAGCCTGAACAATTACAGGAATTTTTACACCGCTATGACATTACCCTTCCTCACCTGAACAAAACTCCGGAATCTACACCCATTTCCTATCGCGAAAGCACGCTTAACACCATCAAAAAAGTGTACACTTTTGATTTTGAGGTGTACGGATATGACCAGAACTCTGGATTTTGATTTCAACCCACTTACGAAAAAACATCGATTCAAGCTCAAAAAAGGCCTTTTCAGACAGCAATAATATTTTGGCTTAGTACTTGGTCATGCCAAGTACTTCTGCGTTAGAAGGGCTAACGGGAACAAAAATGAAAGTAATGGATCTGGAAAACACACAAGTGCAGATGAGGAAGGGCATTTTGGAATACTGTGTCCTTCACATAATATCGCGGGGCGAAATTTACGCCTCCGACATGCTGGATGAATTGACTGCCGCAAAGATGATTGTGGTGGAAGGTACCCTCTACCCCCTGCTTACCCGCCTGAAGAACGCGGGCTTGCTGGAATACAAATGGGTGGAGTCGAAATCGGGGCCGCCACGCAAATACTATAAGCTTACGCTGGAAGGAAGAAATTTTTTGGAGAAATTGACCGAAACCTGGGAAGGACTCATTCACTCCACCGAAATGATTACGTCAAAATCAAAAGCAGCATCTTAAATAAGACTCAACCTACAGACTCTTAACGGACATGAAAAAGAATATAAGCATAAACATAAGCGGCATCATCTTCCACATTGAAGAAGACGGTTACGAAGTGTTGAAAAAGTACCTGGATTCGATCAATAAGTATTTCTCATCCTATGAGGACAGCAGTGAAATTCTGGCCGACATCGAAAGCCGCATTGCTGAAATCTTCCTGAGCAAATTATACGAAGGCAAACAGGTAATTACCAGCGATGATGTAAACGCGCTGAAAACCACTATGGGTAGCGTGAGCGATTTTAAAGCTGCCGAGGAAGAAGAAGTGCATACTGAAGCTCCAAAAGAAGAAAAGCAAACGGAGAACAAAACGTATACACCACGCGCATCCAAACAATTTATGCGCGACCAGAAACGCAAAATTCTGGGAGGCGTTTGCGCAGGGTTGGGTAACTACTTTAATGTTGATCCGGTTTGGATACGCCTGCTATTTGTATTGCTGACGTTTGGTTACGGATTAATATTGATCGCGTACATCATCCTATGGATTGCTGTGCCCGGTTCTTACGACCTGGATGAACCTCAAATCACAAAAAAACTTTTCCGTGACCCGGATAAAAAAGTACTGGGGGGTGTTGCCAGCGGATTGGCTGCCTACATGAAAATGGACTTGTTTGTAGTCCGGCTGATTTTTGTGATCACAGCCGTCTTTGGCGGGGTCGGGTTTATCGCCTACATCGTATTCTGGATCGTAGCCCCCGAGGCACGATCCATTACGGATAAAATGCAAATGCAAGGCGAGCCGGTAACGCTTTCGAATATTGAATCGAACATCAAAAAGGAACAAACGGAAAAACCGACCGAAGAAGAAAGTGCATTGGTTAAAATACTCCTGTTCCCGTTCCGTGCCATCGGTTGGATACTCACAGGCTTGGGGAAAATTTTAAGTCCGCTAGCAGATGTACTCCGCGTAGGTATCGGTATATTCATCATGCTGATGGGCCTGAGCCTGGTAGTAGCCGTATTGGTTACCGGTGGCGTCCTGTTTGGCCTGTTATCGTCTGGATGGATTGTTGGTTGGCACGATGTGAGCCTGCCGATGGAAGCATTCAGCAGAGCCATTCCTTCCTTTACAGCGATCATGGCGTTTATCGGAGCTTTGATACCGGGCA
The DNA here is from genome assembly GCA_964419145.1 of uncultured Roseivirgaceae bacterium. Lineage (GTDB taxonomy): Bacteria > Bacteroidota > Bacteroidia > Cytophagales > Cyclobacteriaceae > UBA2336. The sequence continues at coordinate 57,158 of CAYQOM010000004.1, forward strand.
TCATCATCATGCTGTTGGGTATATCTGCCATCGCCAATCGGATTGTGTTTGGCGCAACCGCAGGCTGGACGTTGTTTATCTTATTCTTCCTTTCGGTAGCAGTAATGAGTGTGTCGATACCCAAGATCATCATCAACTTTAAAGAAGATGGCGAATACAAAGTTGAACAGGTCTATAATCTGGAAGGCAAAACGGCTGTATTGAAAATTCGTGAAACCGGGTTGGATGATTACGATGTAACCACGCTGGCACTGAAGGGATATGAAGGCACCGAACTAAAATTGGTTCAGGTATTTGAATCGCAAGGCGTAACCCGCATGCAGGCAGCTGAAAATGCACAGATGGTAGAGTACACGGTAGCACAGGAGGACTCCGTGCTCACGTTCGATTCCAACATCCGCTTCAAATCCGATGCAGTTTTCCGCGGACAAAGATTACGCATGACCCTGTACGTTCCGTACGATTACAAATTCGTACTGGATGACAACACCTGGAGGCTCATCAATCAATATATCGATTATGAAAAACGCGATGGCAATACCTGGATTATAGAGAAAGGTGGCCAGTTGAAATGTGTGAGCTGTCCGGAAGAAGTGACGGTAGAAGAAGAAAGTGAAGAAGGTTGGGATAGCGATCTGTATGGCGAAGATGTTTCTACCAGCAGTCTCACCGATTTCGATGAACTGGAAATCAGCGGCTTGTTCGACATCCGCGTAAAGCAAGGAAACAATTACTCGGTTGAACTGACTGGCCCGGATAAAGAAAAAGCGAAATATCGCATTGTGCGTTTAGGCAGTACATTGGTAATTGAATACGATGATGAAAAGCGTTTTAACTGGCGCAGCAATCCATTGAAAGTTGAACAGGTACGCATCAACATCACTATGCCCGAAGTTGAAAAGATTGATTTGAAAGGTGCCGGCAAGGCATCTTTCACTGGTTTCACACAGGACGATATCCGCCTCAAGGTTCTGGGGGCCATAAAAGTTAACGCAAACATGAATGCGCGCGATCTGGCGGTTTACCTCAGCGGTGCATCGGAATTAACACTGACTGGTGAGGGCGACAAAATGGATGTGAATATTTTAGGCGCCTCGAAAATGGATGGATATGAATACCGGGTGAAAGACGCAATCGTTGAAGCCAATGGCGCATCAAAAGCCTACGTTTTTGTAACCGGACGCCTTGAGGTGGAAGAAGGGCTGGCCAGCAAAGTGAGTTATAAAGGCAACCCTACCGAAGTGATTAAGGACTAAACCAAAGTTTAACCAGTTTGCTGTAACCTTATCAACAGATTTTCGTCAAAACCCATAAAACCAACCCAACCTATGTTTTTTATCCTCGTATTCATCTTCCTGATCTTTTTCATAGGCATGATCATTGGCTCCCTGTTCAGGTGAGCGTTATCTTTGATTCATGAAATATCTGCTATGTCTTGGCCTTTTGTTGGCCATAATTCCTGCTTTTGCTCAAAATCAGGGAATTGCCGGTCGTGTGGAGTGGATTAGCGGCAACCAAATGCCCGGTCCCGACAGGCCTGCCGCCAAAGCCAAAGGCATCAAGCGCGAAATCTGGATTTACCAGCCAACCACCATGGCAGATGCAAGTGCCACGGATGGCGTTTTTTTCTCCGATATCAAGACCACATTAATAAAGAAGGTAAAAAGCAACTGCAAAGGCCGCTTTCGGATAAATCTGCCACCGGGTGAGTACTCAATCTTTATCAAAGAAAAGAAAGGCCTGTTTGCCAACCAATTTGACGGGCAAAACCGTATACACTGCGTGGCTGTAAAACCGGGCGAATTCACCGAAATTACCATACAGGTGAACTACGAAGCTGCTTATTGATTTGATGGGATACTGCTTTTTAAGTCAAATTCGGCAATAAAAAAGTTTTTGGCCACGCAACCCCACCAAGCAAATGGGCATCTTATTGCTGAAACGTTTAAATGGATCTGAAAATTTACCGGGCTAAAGAAGATGAGCTGATCAACGGGTGTAAGGCACGCAATCGCGATGCCCAACGGAGCCTGTATGACCAATATTCTTCAAAAATGTATGCGTTATGCTATCGGTATGTGAAAGATTCCATGGAGGCAGAAGATGTATTGGTTACTGCTTTCACCAAGATTTTTGAACGTATCGATCAGTTTAAGGGCGAAGGAAGTTTTGAGGGGTGGATCAGACGCGTGATTGTAAATGAAGCCCTCACCTACCTCAGACGAAACCGTTCCATGTACCTTGAAACTGACCTGGAAGCAGCGGAACGCGAACCCGATTACCAAAACATCAACGACCACCTGGAAGCAGAAGAACTGATGCAGATGATTCAGGAGCTGCCCAGTGGATATAGAATTGTATTTAATATGTACGCCATCGATGGCTACTCACATAAAGAAATAGCCGATCAACTCGGCATCAGTGAAAATACTTCTAAGTCGCAGTTGAGCCGCGCCCGCACGTATTTACAAAAAATGCTTATCGACCGCGATTGGATTTCTAAAAAACAAAGCAATGAAACAACAACCTGATCACCTGTTCCACAACAAGCTGGAAAACTTTCAGCTTCGGCCTTCGGCTGATGCGTGGAATCGCATTGAAGCCGGCCTGGATAAAAAATCCAACAAAGCCCTGTGGTTGAAAATTGCTGCCGGATTGCTGCTGCTGTCCATTGCTTCCGTATTGATCTGGAAAATACAACCTGCTGAAACGAATGCGTTGGTAGATAAAACACCACAAGTAACCGAGCCTGCACCTGAAAAGGTACAACCAACACAGCCTGAAGAACCGGCTGTAGCTGCTGTTGATCAAGATAAAAAAGTTGAACAGGAAAAGACAGAGAAGAAAGACAATCGAATTGTGCCAGCTTATAAAAACCAATCCACTTCTTTAGATCAGCAACTGGCTATAGTTGAACCCACACCGGAAGAAACTTCAACTGAAGTTATTCAACCTGAAACCGAAACGCTCATTGCAGAAGTTGAAACCATCACCATTGAATCAACCGAAACGCAAAATAGCACGGCTGTATACATTGTTATGACTGCAACTGAAGTGAATCAAAAATATTTATTACCACAACCTGAAGATGAAGCAACCTCAGAAGGAAAAAAATCATCTCGTATGCAAAAGCTGATGGGAGTAGCCATGAACATCGCTGATGGCGATGGTCCACTGGCCGACCTCAGGCAAAAGAAAGATGAGTTGTTCGCCTTGAATTTCCTGGAGGACAAAAAACAAACAAAAAAATTAAACTGAGATGAAAAAGATTCTTGTAGTAGTGATGTTGATCATGGCAGGTTATGCTTCACCTGCCCAACAAAAAACCGACACCGTGGTAGTGGAGCTGGCTAACACAAGCCGGGTAGTGTTTACCATTAAAGATCGCAAAGACTTAGTCGTGTTGCGGCAATATAATTTTCAGGCTTTATTCACCGATATTCTCAATCGCATTGAAGGAACACCCGTAACCTCAACGCCTGCGAATGACACCGTTCCGGCTCAACCGAGCGAGCCTCTTGAAATAGAGACCATTAATGAGCCCGTTACCTGGGAAGATGACGATGAAGAAGATAAAGAATGGGAACGCAGTCGTACCATCCGTACCATGCGCAGAACCCGTCATTCCATCAACTTCGATTTGGGTGTAAACAACTACCTGGAAGATGGAAAGTTTCCGGATGAAAACAACGAACTCTATTCGGTTCGTCCGTGGGGATCGTGGTATGTGGGTATCAACTCGGTACAGCATACGCATGTGGGTGGTAAATTCTTTATTGAGTGGGGGCTTGGCTTAAGCTGGTACAACTTCAAGTTTCAGCAAGACAATATCCTGATCGGAAAAGATGACGATAGAGTCTTCTTTGAGCCTGACACACGCGATGTAAATTTCATCAAAAGCAAACTTGGAGTTACCTACGCAAACGTGTCGTTCATTCCCATGCTCGACTTTGGCGGACGTGGGAAGAAGGCCCGTTTCTGGAGTTCATACGGAAGCAATTTCCGGATTGGTGCCGGACCTTATGCGGGCTATCGCCTGAGCAGTCGATCCAAGTTGGTGTATAATGATGGCGGTCGTGAAAAAGATAAAAACCGCGACAACTTTTACCTGAATAACTTCCGCTATGGGGTGCGCGTGCAACTGGGCATTCGCTCAACCGACATCTTCTTCAACTACGACTTGAACGAGTTGTTCAGCACCGAAAAAACCAACAACCCGAAATTGAATGCGTTTAGTTTTGGAATTATCTTCTAAGAAAAAATAGAATCCACAGTAAAGTCAATCGCCCCGGATCTCGGGGCGATTTTTTTTGTTCAGGTTTACAACTTATCCATCTTGTACAAAATCATCATACGCTCATCTCCTTTCAGACGCAAATCATAGCACACCCGATTGGGCACCGGCCAAAAAATAGCCGGCAAAATCAAACTAACCATAAACCCAATGGTAAGCCATTGATGTTGTGAGAGGTAATACCCGATGGCCAGAATCAACATACCCGAAGAAAAAAGTGCAGAACGTACGGTTGTTAGGTTGGCATACCGGCTCAGGCGCTCACCCAGGCTTACCTCTTTACGAACTCGTTTTAATCCTACATACATAATCAGCAGCGCCATCAGCCAATCCATAAAGGCAATGGCTGCGGCTGCGTAAACAATCATTTCAGGCTCGATATCCACCTTTGTATCGGGTAACCAATCCGTTTCGCTTGCCTGGTATAAAAAAATAAACACACCAATTGGCACCAACGCCAGCATAAACAAACGGGCATACAGTTTATAAAAGTATTGGTTAAGCGAATGGTAGTTCATGAATATAAAATTCAGTTTAGGCAAATTATCGAATTGAAGTTTCAACGGGTAACTATTTTCTCATATTTTTGATTAGCAAAAAGTGATATGGCAGAGGTCATGACAAATTTATCGAGGAAGGAGCAGGTCATTCGAATGGCAGCAGAGCTGTTTAAAGAGAAAGGCTACTCGGCTGCCTCCATGCGCGACCTGGCACAAAAGCTCGGCATCGAAGCGGCCAGCTTGTATTCACATATCAAATCTAAGGAGGAGATTCTGCGAACCCTGTGTTTCGACATGGCCGCGGAATTCCGGTCATCACTGTCTGAGGTAGAAAAGAAAAACGTTTCGGCCAGCGAAAAGCTTCGGTTGGGTATTATCGGGCACGTAAAGGTTATGGCTAAAGACCTTACCGCGTCAGCAGTTTTTATGAATGAGCACCGCCACCTGAGCCAGCCCTACCTGCGCGATTTTCTACTGTTAAGAATCAACTACATCAACCGGTTCAAAACCATCATCGAACAGGGCGTTTCCACTGGCGATTTCAAAAAGGACATTGATACCAAACTAGCCGTGATGACACTGTTCTCCTCCCTCAACTGGATGCCCGCCTGGTTCAGTCCCGACAGCACCATTGAACCCGAAAAACTGGGCCAGCAACTGGCCGACATGTTGATTGACGGCCTGAAACAAAAGGCTTAGCCCTGTTGTTCTTCCACTAACAGTTGTTAGTTTTGTCACTACCAAAAAACATTAGCCATGTACGGAGGAGGAAACACGTTTGAAGGCATTAAGACCGATAGCCTGGCACAGGAAGATCCCGAAAAATTAGCCGAATTTGAAGCCCGCATTGAGCGGGGTGAAAAAATAGAACCCACCGACTGGATGCCCCAGCTGTACCGCAAGCAGCTCATCCGCATGATTGAGCAACATGCACACAGTGAAATTATCGGGGCATTACCGGAAGGCACCTGGATTACCCGTGCTCCCGGCTTTAAGCGCAAACTTGCCTTAATGGCGAAAGTTCAGGATGAAGTTGGCCATGCCCAGCTTTTATACAGTGCAGCCGAAACATTAGGTAAGTCGCGTGAGCAGATGATCACCGACCTGATTACCGGTAAATCAAAATATTCGAACATCTTCAACTACCCGGCTTTTACCTGGGCAGATTCTTGTTTTATCTCCTGGCTGGTGGATGCGGGAGCTATCGTAAACCAGTTGGCCAACGCTAAAGGAAGCTATGGCCCCTACTGCCGTGCGCTTGATCGCATTTGCGCAGAAGAATCATTCCATTTGAAGTACGGTCACCACTGCGTGATTTACCTGGCAACCGGTACACAAAAACAGCGCGATATGTTTCAGGAAGCACTGAATCGTTGGTGGGCACCGATGATGCATTTCTTTGGCCCTTCCGATAAAATTTCAGCACACACCGAAGTGCTGATGAAGTGGAAAGTGAAGATGGCCTCAAACGATGATATGCGCAATCAGTTTCTGGATATGTACGTTCCCAAAATATGGGAACTTGGGTTTACCATACCCGATCCGAAGCTGAAAAAAAATACAGAAACCGGTCGCTGGGAATATACTGAACCCGATTGGGAAGAATTCAAGCGTGTGATCAATGGCGATGGCCCTTGCAATAAGGAGCGCCTCGAAGTAAGGCGTGTTGCGGAAGAACGTGGCCGTTGGGTACGCGAAGCATTAAAAACACCGCGCACGGCATACGTTACACCGTTGGCCTGATTTGTTATTGTGTAGCCGGTTCACTACCGGCTTTTGATTTTCTTATAAACATGAATTCACTCGACCCAAGAGTAAACCGATTACCCGCTGTTGGCCAACCCGGCCAGGCCGAACCGAAAGCTCCGCTCGATCAGTTTGGCACGTTTGAAGTGTTTGTGCAACCGAAAGAAGGAAAGCCCTTTCAGCACGAAGGGGCTGTGCATGCACCAAACCTCGAGATGGCTTTTGTGCTGGCAAAAGAAACCTTCACCCGCAGGTTTCTGTGCGTATCGCTTTTCGTTGCCGATACCCGCCATGTATTTGTTTCACCCATGACAGAAGGAAACATAACCGTTTTCGATTTCATACACGATACACCTGAACAACCTGGAGCGAAATTGAGCTATGAAATTTTCATGCTGCCAAAACGGGGTAAACAACACGTACACGTTGGAACCGTAATGGCGCGCACACCCAATGAAGCCATGAGTGAAGCCAAACGGGAGTTTCAAACCGACAAAGTGGTGTATAACATTTGGGCAATCCGTACTGACGACATCCGGTTTACCAAACCCGAAGAACAGGAATTATGGATGACACTGCCCGAAAAAAAATTCAGGGATGCATCGAACTATAAAGGTGGAGATAAGTTGAAAGAATTTTTAGAACGTACTCAATCTTAGATCATGAACGAACTCGCCATAAAAGAACTGTTGTACAAAATGGCCGATGACCAGCTAATTCTAGGGCATCGCAATTCGGAATGGACCGGCTTTGGGCCACTACTGGAAGAAGATATTGCCTTCTCATCCATGGCGCAAGACAAAGTGGGGCAGAGTTATGCACTCTATACTATCCTTCATTCATTGGGCGAACAGGAACCCGATACAGTTGCCTTCACACGCAATGCCGAACAGTTTCATAACTCCATTTTTACCGAATTACCCAATGGCGAATACGACTTTAGTCTGATTCGTCACTTTTTATACGACACAGCCGAAATCATCCGGTTTGATATGTTGACCGAATCTTCCTTTCAACCACTGGCTGAGTTGGCTGTAAAAGTAAGAGCAGAATTGCGGTATCATACCCTGCACGCCAATACCTGGGTAAAACAATTGGGCAGTGCTACTGAAGAAAGTGTAAGCCGTCTGCAAAAATCGTTGGAGTACGCACTTCCCTACGCATTGGGCATGTTTGAAGAATCTCCTTACGAACAAGAATTGATTGATGCCGGTGTACTTGCCGGAGAAAAAAAGCTGCAGGAAAAATGGCTCGAGAAAATCAGTGCCATCATTAACGAAACACGACTCCAGTTACCGGACTTGGACACGGTTCAACCTGTATTGGGTGGAAGAATGGGAAAGCATAGTGAACACCTGCAACCCCTGTTAAATGAAATGAGCGAGGTGTTCCGGATTGACCCCACAGCCGAGTGGTAACGGAACCCTTCAAACGTTGATTCAGTTGTTTTAGATATGATCCAATCATCCGAAGATATTTACACGTTGCTGGAAGAGGTAAAAGACCCCGAGATACCAGTTTTGTCATTGGTGGATCTGGGCGTTATCACAAATGTTTCCATTGAAAACGACCAGGTAAATATTGAAATGACACCCACCTTTGTGGGTTGTCCGGCTCTGGATATGATGAAACAAGACGTGAAGGATGTGCTGGCAAGAAATGGCATGAACAACGTTTCCATTTCTGTCTCTTTTAAGGAGCCCTGGACATCCGATAAAATCTCTGAAAAAGGACGAAAAGCCCTCAAGCAGTTCGGTTTGGCTCCACCCCCGGTAGGTAAAAACCTTTTTTCCGATATTGACGTACTCGAACATGCCGCCTGCCCCCGATGCGGAGGTTCAAATACAACCCTTAAAAATCCGTTTGGCCCCACCCTGTGTCGGTCGATACACTATTGTGAGGATTGCCGGGAAGCATTTGAACAGTTTAAGCCCTTATGAGTAAGCGATTTAATTGAAAATTGACCATTTTAGCACGTTGCTGATAAATGTCACTTGGATAGCATAAACCTTTACTTCGATAAGCCGTATTCGTACTTCAGGAGCATTTAACATGAACAAACATCATCACATCACCTGGATTTTCTTTAGCGGAGCACTGATTTTAGCAGGTTGCGACAATCCTAAAACCAGGGACATGGCAACCCATTTCACGCACGTTGACTCGCTAACAGAAGTTTACCTGGATTTACAGGACAGCCTGCACACCGCCTGGAACCTGATGATTAATGATGACAATCAGAAAATAAAGGCTATGCAGAACTTGCTGCATGAACTGAAAATATCAGCTCAATTGGATCCCGAAAAGGCTGAATCATTAGATCATCGGATTGAACAGTTAAAGCGAATCCGGTACACCCCGAAAAGCATGTCGAACCCGGACCTTGTAGCCGAATACGATTTTGCTTCAAATTCTTTAGTCAATGAATTGATTTCATTATCAGAAGGGCACACTGCCTTTGCCTATAACACCACCATGCAGAATTTGGTAAATCAAATTCGAAAAGCAGAAGAAAGCATTGAACACTACCGTTCGGATTATGATGCAATTGTAGTGGTCTACAATAAATTTATTCTGGAAAACAAAGATCACATGCGGGAGATTGACCACACCAGTAAGGTGGAAAAGAAACCCCAGTTTCAGATGGTCTCTGAATAATTTCCGTCTCTTTAAATTTCAAAAATGTGTATTTTAGAGGTGTGAGACACCTCAAAAAAATCGGCTTTTTTACGGCATTCATTTTACCAACATTTGCGGTGGTGGGTTTTTATGCCGGTGGATGGTGGAATTACCTGGCCATTGCTTTTGCTTTTATCATCATACCGATCATCGATCAGCTTACAGGACTTGATACCACCAATATTCCTGATACGGAAGCTAAACGGGTGAGTGAAGAATATTACTTTCGTTTCGTTACGTATGTGTGGACATACGTACAAGTTGCATTTGTTATCTGGTGTTGCTATGCCGTAACTACCGGAAACTTGCAATCCGGTTTCGAGTGGTTCGGTTTTGTGCTAAGCGTAGCATTGGTTACGGGAGGCATAGGCATTACCGTTGCCCACGAATTGGGACATAAAAATTCAGCATGGGAAAGATTTTACGCCAAACTTTTATTGATGACTGTGTCATATATGCACTTCTATGTAGAGCACAACCGCGGCCATCACGTTTGGGTAGCCACACCACTTGATCCGGCTACAGCCAAAAAGAATGAAAACTTTTATCAATTCTGGTTTCGTTCGGTATTTGGTGGATACATTCACGCATGGAAACTAGAGAATGAGGTGATGAAGAAGAGAAGACTCCCTGCATTTCACTGGCAAAACACCATGATCGCGTTTACGATCCTGCCTATAATTTTTTGTGTGGCTATTACTGGTTTATTTTCAATGTGGATGGGTGAAGTTACCTGGACTATTCCTGTGTTTTTCTTTGCACAAAGTTTCCTTGCTTTTACCCTTCTGGAGTTAGTGAACTATGTAGAGCATTATGGAATCAGCCGGAGAGAGGTTGCACCCGGAAAGTATGAACGTGTAAATCCACTGCACTCATGGAACGCCAGTCATTTAATCAGCAATTTCTTCCTGTTCCAACTACAGCGCCATTCCGATCACCATGCTTATGCGGGAAAGCGATATCAAATTCTCAAACATTATGATGAAAGTCCGCAGTTACCATATGGATACCCAACCATGATTTTAATGGCGCTTGTTCCACCGCTGTGGTTTGCTCAAATGAATAGTCGATTAGAAGAATGGGTAACTAAAACTTACCAACAGGCTCCGGTGCTGTAAACCGAACCTCAACCCTGCGGTTGATCATTCGCGCTTCATCCGTTTTTTCAAGTACAATTGGCCTTGCTTTTCCGAATCCAAACGACTGAATGCGCTCCGGTTTAATTCCCTTTGAAATAAAATAATCGGCAACACTTCGGGCACGATTACGCGATAGGGTAAGGTTGTACTCATCGGAGCCAATAAAATCAGTATGGCCAGATAACCGTACATGAAACGTGGGATTGGTTTCCAGGAGATCCACCACCTGATTCAACTCTTTGAAAGAGGACTTCATCAACAGATAGCTATCAAATTCAAATTGAATATTCTTCAAAATATAATCGTGATCCAGTTCTACATGCTCAGACGAGAATTCTGTACGTGAAGGTGTAATTGGGGGTACTGAATCAAGCGACTCAACGGAAACATCATCAATAAAATAATATGCACTATTTATCAACATATTACTTTTGCCAATTCGCTGCGGCAACCGTGTTGATTTGGTTTGCTCATTACTATAAAAATTACCGATGGTTACGAAGCGCTCCCCACCGGTTGCTTTGAAGTCCATAACAGCATGCTCCCACGAACCGGTTGCAGGGGTTATTGCTGAATCGGCTTCGACAGAAAGAATCGGCACAACATCAATGGGTTGATCATGGTCGTACGAAAGTTGCTCCGCTGAAAGGTGCAAGCCAATACGGTTAGCGGCATACACAGCATAGGAGGCCAGCTTGTAATAAAACTCCACCCGGTAGCGCGTTCCACTTCGCAATGGTTCCGCAAGTTCACATTGAATGTATTCCCGATAGTTATTATCATCGGTACGGCTCATCCACACATAAATGCCTATATACCCCTTTCCGGTTTTAGCATTTGATGATCCGGCCCAGTTATAGGGTACATCTGCCTCGCCCCAACTGCATGCGTGAAATTGATCGGGTGTACCGCGCGTGGCAGAGATCCAACCCGGAACGATGAAATCTTTACGATCGGTACTGAAGCTATGCGGGCAACGAATGAGCTCTTCAAAGCTGGGATTAGGCACCAGGTTTTGTGCCCATGCTGAAAACGACATAAGCCATCCACCTAAAAGTGCCAGACGAATCATTTGTAGTAGGTAACTTCTACGCGAAAGCGGGGGTCAATGGCACCTAACCTGTCGTAGGCTGATTTGGAAACTTTAATGACCAGCTTATCCGTTAATGCCGTATCTGGAAGTTTACCGATTACACGAACAAACACTTCACGGTTATTCATTTCATTGCGGATTTTTAAAATGGTTCCTACAGGTGCGGTGCGGTGCAACGCCAAATATTTTCGGTTACCCTCTGTTCCATCAATCAATTCGGCCAAACCGGATTCCTTAATCTCATCTTTATTGGTTACTGATTCAGATATAGTAACAACCGGTGGTTTTACCTGAGGCGTAACCTCAGTTTTTGTAACCGGCACTTCGGTAGTGACCGGAGTTTGTGTTGTTGTTTGTTGCGTTGTTTCAACAACCGGGTTGGTTTGAGTTTGAGAAGAACTATTGTAGATCGGTTGAGCTACAAAAAGCACTTGCCCGATACTTAATTCTTCAGAGGTCAGGTTATTCCAGGTCTTCAATTGATCTATCGTTGCACCATATTGGCGCGAAATACTGAACAGGGTTTCCTTTTGAGCCACGGTGTGAACGGTTTTAGCCGATTTCATTTCTACCGGCTGAACCTGAGGCATACCGGGAATTGTGTTGGTGGCTTTGATCACCAACTCCTGACCAACTGCAAGCGAATTGTCGGGCAGGCTATTCCATTGCTTGATCTCATCAATGGTTACATTGTATTGTCGCGAAATAGAAAAAAGTGTCTCCTTTTCAGCAACCTTATGCACCGTAGCACCTTTCGGAGTTTTCTGGCGGGGAACATAGGGTACTTTAAGAATCTGGCCAATTTCCAATCCCGCATCAGCGGTCTTGTTGAATTCCAGAATCTGCGTAACGGTTACACCATATCGCCTGGAGATACCATATAGGGTCTCCTTCTCTCCCACTTTATGGATGACAAATGTTTTTCCGTTGATGGTCTCAATCCCGATCGAATCTTGCGGGGGATTAAAAAATGAGAGACCGGTAATAATCAAAAATTTAATCATACTACTCAGTAACGAACCTCCCGGTTACTTATTTTGATACCAAATTACACAAACTTAAAGCCGTAAAAAAGGCTAAAACAGGTAAACCTTACCAATTCTGGTAACAAATAACCCGCCAAAAAAATGCCCGGATGCCCTATTCCGGTAAGGGTTGCTAAATGGCTAATTTTGTGCGTATTTACCGTACTATAACCATGAATTAATATGAGGTTTCTTTTCTCCATTCTGCTGGTCATTTTGGTTGTTTCTGTTGTTGCCGCGCAGGAGCAAACCGTTATGGTGATGGAAATCAAAAGTGAAATTGATCCACGAACCAACCGGTACGTTGAATTAGCCATTGATCATGCCAAAAAAATTGATGCCGATATCGTCATCATTGAAATGGATACTTATGGCGGTATTCTTACCGATGCCAAGGAAATTGTCGACCGCCTGATGCAGTACAAAAAACCGGTTTGGGTGTTCATCAACTCCGATGCGGCTTCTGCCGGTGCATTAATTTCCATTGCGTGCGATAGTATTTACATGTCACCAGCAGCCAGCATTGGTGCAGCCACCGTGGTAACGGGAACGGGTGAAAAAGCACCCGACAAATATCAATCGTATATGCGGGCTATCATGCGCACTACAGCAGAAGAAAACGGGCGCGACCCCAGAATTGCGGAAGCCATGGTAGATGAAGACATTGCCATTGATAGTGTTACCGAAGCGGGACAGATCGTAACATTCTCGACTTCTGAAGCTATCAAATTTGGTTTTTGCGAAGCCAAGGTTGAATCGATAGAAGAAATATTGAAACGAAATAAAATTGAAAACTATACCCTGGTTCGGTTTCAATTGAAAGCTACCGATAAAATTATTGCCTTTTTTCTGAATCCCTTTATAAGCGGTTTACTCATTCTCATCATCATTGGAGGAATATATTTTGAACTTCAAACTCCCGGTGTAGGTTTTCCGCTTTTGGCTGCAGGGGTGGCACTCATACTTTATCTTGTACCTTATTACCTGAACGGTCTTGCCGAAAACTGGGAGATCATTGCCTTGTTTTGCGGACTCGCGCTCATTGCAGTGGAGATTTTTGTTCTTCCCGGATTTGGCGTGGCAGGTATAGCAGGCATATCCCTTACGGTGATGTCACTTATACTGATCATGATTAACAACGATGCTTTTAATTTCGATTTTGTACCTGCAAACGAATTGTTATACGCAGTAGCCGCAACCTTTGGAGGAATTTTAGGAGGAATCATATTGCTGTTTGTTGGTGGTTCGCGACTACATGAAACCCGTTTCTTTAAACGAATAGCCCTTACCGATACGCAGGAACGGGAAAAAGGATTTACCGTAAGTGCGGCTGCGCAATCTATGAAAGGAAAAACCGGTGTAGCCCATACCGTTTTACGTCCGGGTGGAAAAGTGATGATTGAAGGTCAACTTTACGATGCCTATACCCGCGGTGAATACATTGAAAAAGGTGATTCCATTGTGGTATTGGATGATGAGACAACTTCATTGCGTGTAAAAAAAGCATAACATGCGTATCCTCGGCATCATTCCTGCACGCTATGCTTCAACACGGTTTCCTGCCAAGGCATTGGCAGATGTAGCCGGAAAACCTATGATTGAGCGGGTTTACGATCAAGCCAAAAAAGCATCATCGCTTCATCACGTTATAGTGGCGACCGATCATCCTTACATTTTTGAAACAGTCAAAAAATTTGGCGGAGACGTGTGCATGACTGATGAGCATCATGCAAGCGGAACCGATCGATGTTTTGAAGCACTGTCATTACAAAAGGAAAAGTTTGATTATGTCCTCAATATTCAGGGTGATGAGCCATTTATTCAACCTGAACAAATCGATTTATTAGCTGGTGTTTTGTCAGGTGATGTTGAAATTGCCACTTTGGTAAAGCGTATAACCGATGGCCAGGTTGTTTCCAATCCTAACATCGTTAAGGTAGTCTTCTCAAAACAAGGAAATGCTCTGTATTTCAGCCGATCTTCTATTCCGTATATTCGTGGTGTTGAACCTGAACAATGGGTAAATAGCTACACCTTTTATAAGCATATTGGTATGTATGCTTACCGAGCGGATGTGTTGGAAAAACTTACACATCTGCCTGTTTCAGATCTGGAAAAAGCAGAATCATTGGAACAATTACGATGGCTTGAAAATGGCTTTACAATAAAAGTGAAGGAAACAAAACACGAGACCATCGGGATAGATACTCCCGATGACCTCGTGCAAGCGTTAACAAATTATCACCCTCAGTAAGACTTGTACGCTGTTGCTTCCAGAAAATCAGTTCTGGAGTTATTATATAAGTCCTTTACCCGGTAACTCAGCGATATGCTGGAGGCATATATTGTACCTACACCCTCTACTTCATAGCCATTCACCACCTGGCGTGGTATAGTGAGCTTATCATAATTGATGACGGCCCGAACGCTGATGTTCACCGCATAAAAATTATCAATCCAAACCTCATCGGAATAATTATTCGACCGTTCAATCCACACGGAGAAAGAGGTATAATCATTGAACGTCTCGCTATATTCCTCAACATCATAGCGACCGATTACACGTTCACGAGAATCGTAAACAGGATCGTAATAGTAAAATTCGCAGCCTGATAACCCGATCAGCAAAGCGAAGAAAAGTAACCGTTTCATAACAATTGAAGTTGGTATACCAAGAGTATTGCAAGGATGGGGCCAATCTGATCACTGAAATTATGCAACCTTAAATCCTGGTTTTCCGTAGCGCCAAAACAAAAAAAGCCCCGACCGTCTGTCGGGGCTTCTCAAAGGTAAAAAATGGTTCCCGTTAAGCGGGATTAATGAAAAGGCATACCGGTGCCGGCAAAAAATATTTACCACCAACAACCACTACGAATGGAGTAAAATACCAGTCGCACCGGAAATGCCATACCTTTGAAATCATTGATCGGAAACTGATCATATTTTAAACCCAAATCAGTCTACATTATCATGCAGGAACTTGTTGTTCCCCAGAATATTGTTGTCGTCATTCAGGTTATACTTGCTTATAAACGACTCAGAAGAATGAGGCACATTATCCATCTTGATCCCTCTGCGTAAGTATGCGGGTAATGCCCATTTTTCATTGAATTCTTCTTTGGTCATTTCCTGCTTACGCACAGTCTTCAGCTTCTCTTTGCGTTCCTTGGCCTGTTGCTCCAGGCGCTGACGTGTATTGCGCAGCTCCATCATGCCCTCCTCGTTAATGATTTGATCGCTGTATTTTTCATGTGTACGATCAAATTCATCTTCGTCATCCGTAAACAAACCCGCATCGCCATCATCCGTATCATCGTCATCATCAAAAGTTGAATCAATGCGATTGAAAGGTCCTGAAAAAACAACTTCATCTTCGTGCTTCTCAGGTTTCTCTTCTTTAGGTTCCTCCGATACTTTCAATTGTACTTCACGGGGAGCACCGATGGCATTGTCCTGCTCGAACAGCCAGATTTGGTTGCGTTCCAGGTCATGGATTTTTTTTTGCTCAGGCTCCTTTTTTTCCGGTTGCTTTTCAACAACCTCTTCTTCCTCGTGTTCTTCTTCGCGATCAAAGCCGGTAGCAATTACGGTTACGCGCAACCGATCACCTAAACCAGCATCTACGCCATGGCCAAAAATAACTTCGGCATCCTGACCAGCTTGCTGTTGGATATACTCAGTGATCTCCATCAACTCATCCATCTGCAACTCGGCTTCTGCTCCAGAGATAATGGAGAGCAGAATTTTCTTCGCTCCCATAATATCGCAGTTATCAAGTAGCGGAGAGGCAAGCGCACCACTGGCCGCGTTACGTGCACGATTTTCACCGCGCGTCTCAGCCGTTCCCATTACCGCAGGGCCTGCATTGTACATGACGGTACGCACATCCTGGAAGTCAACGTTAACGTAGCCCGTAAGGGTAATGATCTCTGCAATACCTTTGGCCGCAGTAGTCAATACATTATCGGCTTGCGCAAAGGCTTTACCGATTGGCAGGTTGCCGTAAATCTCACGGAGCTTATCATTCAAAATCACCAACACGGTATCACAACTTCTGCGAAGTGCTTTGATACCAATATCAGCGAGATCTTTCTTTTTCTTTCCTTCAAAGGCAAAAGGCGCGGTAACAATACCCACAGTGAGTATGCCCATGCTCTTGGCTATTTTGGCGATAACCGGGGCAGCGCCTGTTCCGGTTCCACCACCCATACCCGCAGTAACGAAAAGCATTTTGGTGCCTTCCAGAAACTCACGGATTTGTTCCTTGCTTTCAATAGCTGCGCCTTTACCTACTTTGGGGTTGGCTCCGCAGCCAAGTCCTTCTGTAAGTTCTTCTCCGATTTGCAACTTCGTTGGAATGGGGCTGCTTTTCAGCGCCTGCAAGTCGGTGTTACACACCACAAATTCTACGTCTTTAATGCCCTGACGATACATGTGGTTCACGGCATTGCTGCCTCCTCCCCCAACACCGATCACCTTAATGATCGAGCGAGGTGTACTCGCCTGATGCTTGGGAATGTCGAATTGGTAAGATCCGGATTCAATCATGATTGTATGGTTTTAGTGGTTGATTCAATTTTTAAAAATTCAGTACTCGTTCTTTCCGTCCAAGTCATCAATCAGTAAACTCTTGGTCTTGGTAAGAATTTCATTGAAGAAATTTCTGGACGATACCGATCGCTTCGCTTTGGGCGTTGCCTTAATCAGCTCACGCGCTTCACGATAACGATCTTGCCGCTCATCAAGCGAACGGAAGCCCGCCAACACCAGGCCTACGGCCGTGGCATACATCGGACTTTTTACAACCTCTACTTTTCCTTTGCCGAGGTGTTCATTCGGGTAACCGATACGCGTATCCATACCGGTCATATATTCAACCAGTTGTTTCAGGTTGCTGAGTTGTGCACCACCACCGGTAATCACAATTCCACCTGCTAACCGGTTTTCAAAACCTGAACTGATAATTTCTGCATGCGCCATTTCAATAATCTCCTCCATGCGTGCCTGAATAATGTTCGCCAGGTTTTTGGTTGAGATTTCTTTTGCTGAACGGTTCCGGATACCCGGGATGGATACAATCTCGTTCGGGCTGGCTTCTTCGGAAATGGCCTTACCAAATCGGGTCTTCAATTGCTCAGCTTGTTGCGGAAGTACCATCAATCCTTGCTTGATATCATTGGTTACGATGTTACCACCGAATGGAATCACAGCTGAATGACGAATGATGTTGTCATAGAAAATAGCAATGTCCGTTGTACCACCACCAATATCGATCAAACAAACACCAGCTTCCTTCTCTTCATCACTCAGTACTGCCAGGCTTGATGCCAGCGGTTCAAGAATTAAATCTTCAATTTCCAAACCTGCCCTGCGCACACACTTGTTCACATTGTTGATGGCGTTGGTCTGCGCGGTAATGATGTGGAAGTCCGCCTCCAGGCGCACACCCGACATCCCGACAGGTTCTTTAATACCTTCTTCATAGTCGACCATGTAGTCCTGAGGCATCACATGAATAATCTGACTGCCGGGAGGAACGACCATGCGGTACATATCCTGCGTGAGGCGCTCCACATCATCAATGGTAATCTCTTCATCTTTCGCAGAACGTGTAATCCCTCCATGTTGAATGAAGCTCTTGATGTGCTGGCCGGCAATGCCCACGTTCACCACACCAATATCAATACCTGCCTGATCTCCGGCTTCTTTTATAGCACGCTCAATGGCATACACGGTTTTATCGATATTGAAAACAATACCCTTTACAACGCCTTCCGATTCGGCCTTGCCCATACCCAATACTTCGAGCTTGCCGAATTCATTTTTGCGCCCTACGATGGCACAGATTTTTGTTGTGCCTATATCGAGTCCGACTACTATTTTTTCATTTTCCATACTGTACGTGTTATAGTGGTTGTTAATTTTTTTGGTTAGGTCTATTTCATTTTATTCCGCAACGATTTGGCCCGCATACTCTAAGCTTATGCGTTTGTATTTGTTCCATCCCATTTGCGGTAATATTTCCTTATAAAAAATTTTAAGCTTCCTCAATTTGATATTCAGATCTTCGGCTCTTCCAAACTCAATGGTCTGCCCACCAACCTGTGGAATGATGTTGATCCTACCCTTGCTATCCATATCTAGCTGCGCGATCTGCGCCCGCCAGAAATCATCCTGTCCGATCGTATAAAGCATTTCCATTAACTCATCGCCATCTTCATGTTGTCGGATATTTTCAAGCGTCATGAAATTTTTCACATACGACCCACTGATCAGCACCACGCGCGCTGTAAACTTTTCCGATGTGGGCATGATCGTACCATCTTCACTGATGTAGGCATCCGGCCCATCCGACCGGATGATTCTGGCTATGGGTCTTCTCAAGGTTGCCTTAACCACCAGGTTGCCTTTTACATCACTATATAGTTGTGCATTTTCAATAAATCGATCAGCCTTAATGCGTTTCTCAATTTCCTTGAGATTTAATCGACTTAAGCTCGCACCCTTCAGGTTGGCATAATCCAACTCCATCAGGTCAATAATATCCTGCTCATCGATAAAATGATTTTCACGAATGTTCTCAATCTTAATGACAATATCCTTTACCGCGATCTCGCCTTGCTGCCCTTCACTAAACCCAATAAGGGCAAACAGCACAACTATGGCTGCGCCAATTCTTACTTGCTTACCGATGTTGAACTTAATTTTCATAACGCTTCATCAACAGGTTTTTAATCGGTTGAACAAACGTGTCAATATCTCCGGCTCCAACCGTAGCAATAACTTCCACTTCATGGTCAGCCAGCTTTTGCATCAAGTCGGATTTACCACACCGAATTTTTACACCACTCGTAACATCCTTCATCAGCATATCTGAATCCACCCCTGCAATTGGCAGTTCGCGAGCCGGGTAGATGTCCATCAGAAACAGTTCATCCGCCAGGCTCAGGCTTTTTGAAAAACCGGGAGCAAAGTCGCGGGTGCGCGTAAACAAATGCGGCTGAAAGATTACCGTTAACTTCTTACGCGGATACATCGATTTCACCGATTTCAAGAATGCCTCAATCTCTGTTGGGTGATGCGCGTAGTCATCAATGAAAATCACCTTGTCGTTTTGGTACACAAACTCAAATCTGCGCTTCACGCCTTTAAAGGATTCCAAAGCTGTTTTAATTTCAGCAACCGTAACACCACATACATGTGTGGCAATGGCAGCGGCCACTGCATTCTCCACATTATGAAAACCGGGGACACCGAGCCTGATTCGTTCACCCTGACCACCAAAACCAATCAGGTCGAACTCAAAAAATCCGCTATGCGCAGTAATGTTGCCAGCAAAAAATTGTCCCCGGCTCATGCTATAAATATATTTTGTCAGGTGTGTTACATCACCTGACAGTTTTTCCTGAATTGATTCATGAATAATCAATGATCCACCAGGCTTAACCTGACGTACAAAATCTTTAAACGACTGAATCATGCTGTCGTGATCACCGTAAATGTCCAGGTGATCCGGATCAGCGGATGTAACCACCGCTACTTCAGGAAAAAGACGGAGGAACGAACGGTCAAATTCATCGGCTTCGGCCACGACCAGCGTATCTGCATTTATTTCTCCATGCATCACCAGGTTCGATTCGTAGTTGGTCGTGATTCCCCCTAAAAATCCTACCATATTCTTTCCAGCCGATTTAAGAATATGTGCCACCATGGATGATGTTGTGGTCTTCCCGTGCGTACCAGCTACTGCAATTGTCTTGTAGTTGCGGGTGATTAATCCTAAAATCTCAGATCGCTTGAGAATGGTATAGCCAGCCTTAAGCAGGTAATTATATTCCTTATGATCTTTTGGCACAGCCGGAGTAAGCACGACCAGCGTTTCGCTCTTCCCATGCAAAACAACTTCCGGAATATTAGCTACCGAATCATCGTAATGAACCTGCATGCCTTCCGCTTCAAGTTGTTGCGTAAGCGTTGTTGACGTACGGTCATAGCCCGAAACTGAAAGCCCCTTCTTTTTAAACCAACGAGCCAACGCACTCATGCCAATTCCGCCAATTCCGAGGAAGTAAATGTTGCGATATGTATTCAGTTCGTTCATGTAATCAATTCATAACCACCGACAATGTTTTGAGACTGTCGTTGGATATTTTCATTTCGCTTGCGCTAATTAATTGCTCTACTTCATTCACGATATCCCGCGTGGCAAATGGCTTAGCCAATTCAGCAATCTTTATTTGAAGTTTTTTCGTACGCTGATCATCAAACAACAAGCGCAAGGCTTCTTCCACCAGGCGTGAAGCAGCCTCCTTATCGGTAATCAAAACAGCCGCTTCCTGGTCAGCCAATGCCCTCGCATTTTTAGTCTGGTGGTCTTCTGCCACATTTGGCGAAGGAACCAGAATGCTTGCCTTGCCCGTTACACACAATTCAGAAACAGCCAACGCACCTGCACGCGAAATCACCACATCTGCTGCGGCATACGCCAGATCCATCTCCTTCACAAAGTCATGCACACGAATTCTTCTCAGATCATATTTGGCAACGCCCGCCTTGCACATTTCGTAGTATCCTTTTCCGGTTTGCCAGATTACCTGAACACCGGCATCAATTAGCTTTTCAATGCCTGCCAGAATACTTTCGTTAATGGTGCGTGCACCCAGGCTTCCACCAATAACCAGTAGCGTTTTTATATTGGCTTCAAATCCATACTTATTCAATGCCAGCTCACGCTTCCTGCTGATGTCTAGGATATCTTTTCGTACCGGGTTACCGGTGAACACAATTTTCTCTTTAGGGAAGTATTTCTCCATACCCTGATAAGCCACGCAAACTTTGCTTACCTTTTTTGCCACTTGTTTATTGGCCAAACCAGCAAACGAATTTTGCTCCTGAACGACAGTCGGAATACCCAACCGCGTTGCGGCCATCATAATCGGTCCACTGGCATAACCACCCGTTCCAATTACAACATTCGGCTTAAAGCGCTTCAGGATAACCATGGCACGGATGTAACTGGCCATCACTTTGACCGGGAACATGAGGTTTGAAATCGTGAACGAACGTTGCAAACCGCTGATCCACAGTCCGATGATTTTATAACCCGCTTCAGGCACCCGTGTCATTTCCATTCTCCCCTTTGCGCCAACAAAAAGAATCTCTGCATCGGGATGACGCTCACGAAATTCATTGGCAATGGCAACCGCAGGAAAGATGTGACCTCCTGTTCCGCCTCCGCTGATGATTAATCGATATGGTGTTTTTTCTTTCAACAAATCAGTACTCCTTATGCTGCTTTAGCTTCTATATTCTTACTATCTTCTGTACGCATTGTTTTCTGCGACCATGTTTCATCCTGTTCACCACGACTTACACTGAGTATAATTCCAAGTGAAAGACCGGTAAATACCATGGACGTTCCACCCATACTGATGAGGGGTAACGGTTGGCCGGTAATCGGGCCCAATCCAACCACAACACCCATGTTGATCATGGCCTGACAGACGATATCAAAACTCAATCCTGCTGAAAGTAATCCCGCAAAAGCTCGCTCACTGTTATAAGCTGCCTTCATTCCACGATGCAGCAGTACGAGGTAAAGCATCAACACCACAATACCGCCCAACATGCCGTACTCTTCAATGACAATGGCATACACAAAATCGGAATACGGGTGTGGCAAAATGTTTCGTTGATCGCTGTTACCCGGTCCTTTACCGGCAATGCCACCAGTAGCAATGGCGATATGCGCATGCTTTGCCTGAAAGGGCAATTCCTTTTCTCCCTGCACATATCCCACAAAATCATTCACGCGGTTCATCACTGTTCCGCCACGAACACCAAACTTGAATGCCAATGCTCCAAAGAGTATCCCTACGAACATCAACATAGCCAGGTACTTGGTTGGCACACGACCGATGAACATGATGAGCATACAGGTGAGCAGTAACAACACAGCAGTAGACATGTTGGTCAATGCAATCAACCCACATACAATACCACACCAGAACAGAATGGGAATTAATGACTCTTTAATATCATCAATGTTTTGCTGACGCTTGGAAAGCATACTGGCCAGGTTTACAATAAGTGCTAAGCTGGCGAAGTCGGAAGGCTGAAATGAGCCGAAGAACGGAACCTGAATCCAACGTGAAGCTTCGTTGATTTCAGTACCATTCTTGAATGTATAGATTAACAATGGAATACTTATCCATAAAGCAATACGTGAAAGCTTGGAATAGTATCGGTAATCCACACGATGGGCAAACCACATGGCCGTTAAACCGATAATCATATGTAACGTATGAGTAAATAAATATTTCTCCGGGCTAACCGCACGCTTGAAGGCGAGGGTACCAATAGATGAATACACCACCAGAATGCTGATCATGGATAAGATGAACACCACGGCCCAAATCACCCGATCGCCTTGCAGATTTTCATCTACCCATGTTTTTACTTTGTTCATGCCAATTGATTTTCTACTTCCTTCTTTAAATCCAAAACTGCTTTACGAAACTGATCGCCCCTGTCTTCGTAATTTTTAAACAAGTCAAAACTTGCGCAGGCTGGCGAAAGCAACACCACATCACCAGGGTGCGCTTCGTGCAATGCCAATCGTACCAGCTCCGAAACCTGTTGTGTTTCCTGAATACGTTTTACAATTCCACCGAAAAAATTTTTCAGCTTAGCGTTTTCTGTACCCAGACAAATCAAGGCTTTCACCTTCTTGCTCACCTGATCTTTCACCAGGTTGTAATCATTACCCTTATCGATACCACCTGCGATCCAGATCAATGGCTGATCATAACTGCCGAGGGCATACACCACCGAATCGACATTGGTTGCTTTTGAATCGTTGATAAAATCTACACCGTTAATCGTGGCGATATATTCCAACCGATGTGGAGCATTCTTAAAGGTTTTCAGTCCTTCACGAATCGCCTTCACCTTTGCCCCAGCCAGGTACGCTGCCGAAACTGCCGCCATGGTATTGATCAAATTATGCGGGCCTTTCAACGTGGTTTCTGATTGCGCAATCTCAAAAGCTTCATCAAATGAAAAGCACATGCGATTGCCATCGAATTTCACTTTTGCTTCTGATTTCAAACTGATACTTACCAAATGTGGGGTTGGTTTTTGTTTGTTGATTTCAGCAGCAATCCTATCATCATCGGCACAGTAAATGAAGTGATCAGCAGTGTCCATGTTTTGAACGAGTCGAAACTTGGAAGCCACGTAGTTTTCCATTTTATAATCGTACCGATCAAGATGATCGGGTGTAATGTTGAGCAGCACACCGATGGCCGGCTTGAATGTTTTCGTTCCATCCAACTGGAAGCTGGAAATCTCCAGCACGTACCAGTCGTGGTTACCGTGGGCAATTTTACCTGCCAGACTTTCACCTACATTGCCAGCCAGGGCCACACTGAATCCAGCACTCTTTAATAAATGATAGGCTAACAGTGTGGTGGTAGTTTTTCCATTTGTTCCGGTAATGGCAATCACCTTACCTTGAATAAAGCGGAAGGCAAATTCGATCTCATCAATTACCTCAATTCCCTTTGCTTTAAGCTTTGAAACGATTTCCGCTTTATCCGGAATTCCTGGGCTCTTGATCACCAGAGAAGCAGCCAACAGTCTTTCTTCAGAATGTCCGCCTTCTTCAAATGCTATTTTATTCCGGACAAGTTCATCACGGTACTTATCCTTCATTGCTCCTTTATCCGAGACAAAAACCTCGTATCCCTTTGCTTTTGCAAGTAAGGCTGCGCCTGTACCGCTTTCTCCTGCACCCAATATGACTATGCGCTTGCTCATCGTAGTTTCAAGGTTGCCAGACTGAGAATTGCCAACAGTATACCCACAATCCAAAACCGGGTTACGATTTTGGCTTCATGTAAATTCTTTTTCTGATAGTGATGATGAAGGGGTGACATCAGAAATATTCTTCTGCCTTCACCATATTTCTTCTTGGTGTATTTGAAATACGACACCTGAAGAATCACTGAAAGATTTTCAATGAGGAAAATGCCGCAGATTACCGGTATCAATAATTCCTTGCGTACAGCCAGTGCCAACACAGCAATGATACCTCCAATGGTAAGGCTACCCGTATCGCCCATAAACACCTGTGCCGGAAATGCGTTGTACCACAAAAATCCAAGGCATGCTCCCACCAATGCGGTGGTAAAAATTACCAACTCGCTCAGGTTGGGTATGTACATGATGTTGAGGTAGCTGGAAAAGTCGACACGACCGGAGAGGTACGCAAAGATGGCCAGCGTGAGTGCAATGATTCCGGAAGTTCCGGCAGCCAGTCCGTCAATACCATCAGTTATGTTCGCCCCATTGGAAACTGCTGTTACTACTACAATTACCACCAATGTGTAGGTAATCCAGGTATAATCAGCTGGAAGAAATGGAAGCAGGTTTTTGTAATCAAACTCGTTATTTTTTAAGAATGGAATAGTCGTACTAGTCGACTTCACATCTTTATATCTCAACAATGTTTCTGGTTCCTGTTCTTCTTCCTGAGTGAATGTGAGTGCGCTGATGCTCGCCAATGAATCGGGTTGTACTTCGCGTACCACCACTTCATCGTGAAAATAAAGCGTAAGTCCAACGATCAGACCAAGCCCGACCTGGCCCACAATTTTGAAACGACCTGCTAATCCTTCCTTATCCTTCTTGAATACTTTAATGTAGTCGTCCAAAAATCCGATCACACCCAACCACACAGTTGCCACAATCAACAGAATCACATAGATGTTATCTAACCGTGCAAACAACAATGTTGGAATCAGAATAGCGGCTATGATAATCAGTCCACCCATGGTAGGTGTTCCTTTCTTTTGTAGCTGTCCTTCAAGACCCAGATCGCGGATATCTTCACCTACCTGCTTTCTCCGCAAAAAATTGATCAGGGTCTTTCCGAACGTAATGGTAATGAGTAACGAGAAAAATGCTGCCATACCTGCACGGAAAGAGATGTACTTGAACACCCCTGCGCCCATCAGGTCGAATTGCTTGTCTAAATAATCAAATAGATAGTACAGCATTCTCTTAATTCGCTACAAGTTTTAACATGCGTTCTACTACTTCGCGGTCATCAAAAGGATGTTTCACGCCTTTGATTTCCTGGTATGTTTCATGGCCCTTACCGGCTACCAATACAATATCTTTGGGATTAGCCATCATGCATGCGGTTTTAATGGCTTCCTCGCGGTCGGGAATCACTAATGTCTTTCGTGCATCACTTGGGCCAATACCCGACTGCATCTCACGAATAATTTCCATGGGATCTTCATCGCGCGGATTATCCGAAGTCAGTACCACTTTATCGCTAAAGCGAACGGCAATGCTGGCCATCAATGGCCGCTTGGTTTTATCGCGATTTCCTCCGCAGCCAACCACAGTAATTACCTGTTCATTTCCACTGCGGAACTGCTTGATGGTCTCCAGTACATTTTTAAGTGCATCGGGTGTATGGGCATAATCCACGATGGCGGTAATCTTTGATCCGCGACCAATCAGCTCAAAGCGGCCAACTGCTCCTTGCATGGAAGAAAGAACAGTTAACACGCGATCAGAATCCTGATCCAACAACATAGCAGCACCAAATACTGCGAGAATATTATAAGCATTGAAGTCACCAATCAGCTTGAACCAAACCGGCTTTTGCATCATTTCCATCTCCAACCCTTCAATGGTGTTGGAGAGCATCTTGCCTTTGAAGTCGGTGAGCTTACGCAAACCAAAGGTGTACTTCGTAGCTTTCGTGTTCTGCAGCATCACCATACCGCGCTTATCATCTGCATTCACCAGAGCAAATGCCTCGCTGCTTAAGCCATCAAAAAATTTCTTCTTGGCCTTGATGTAATTTTCAAAGGTCTTGTGATAGTCGAGATGGTCGTGGGTGATGTTGGTGAAGATTGCTCCCGCAAATTGCAATCCAGCAATCCGATCCTGGTCGATGGCATGAGAACTCACTTCCATGAACGCATAGTTGCATCCGGCATCAACCATATCTTTTAAAAGCTGGTTGAGTTGAACAGGGTCAGGTGTGGTGTGTGTTGATGGCAACACCTGATCAATTATCCGGTACTCAACAGTAGAAATAAGTCCGCAGCGATGCCCCAACGTGCCGAACAGCTTATAGAGCAACGTAGCTACCGTAGTTTTACCGTTTGTACCGGTTACACCGACCAGCTTCAGTTTTTGTGACGGGTTGCCAAAAAAGTTAGCAGCAATAATTCCCAGCGATTGCGCGCTATTTTTAACTGTGACGTAGGTTGCTTTTTCATATATGGTGTCAGGTAATTTTTCACAAACAATTGCGCTTGCCCCCAAATCCACCGCTCTGGAAATAAACTCGTGCCCGTCAGACTGAGTGCCCTTCACCGCCACAAACAGAAATCCCGGTTGCACTTTGCGCGAATCAAAGCACACGCCTTTCACCTCAACATCCATGTTGCCATAGGTTGAGGTTAGGGATACTCTGTACAATATGTCTTTCAGCTCAGCCATTAACCCAGTTGTATATAAATGCGATCTCCTTTTGAAACTTTTCTTCCTGCTGTAAGCGATTGGCTCACCACCCTTCCTTTTCCTTCGTATATCACCGTCAACCCGGATTGCTCTAATAAATAGAGTGCATCACGGAAGGTCATGCCCTGCACATCGGGCACAATACCCTGACCAATTGTATTCTTACGCCAGTTGATGGAATTACCTTTGATTGAAGTACGCACCCAATCCTCCTCCGATGAAGAATGGTTGGAGATGCCCAACTCGTTGCACAGCATCGTCAGTTCTTCCTGATTACCTGCACGAATTACCGGGAAGATGCCGGGTTCTACATATTTCTTCTCCATCGCCTGGTGCAGGTTGATGTCGCGCGAAAAGATATTGTCAGCAATTTCCTTGAATACTGGTGCAGCTACATTACTGCCATACTGGTGCCAGCCGCGTGGATTTTTAATCAGCACAATAGCCGAATATTTTGGCTCATGTGCCGGGAAGTAGCCTACAAATGAGGTAATGTATTTTTTCGTATACCGGCCATTCTCGAGTATCTGCGCAGTTCCGGTTTTACCCGCGATGCGATAATGTGTTCCACGGATGCCTTTTGCTGTTCCGTTTTCCACAACACCTTCCAACATCATCTTCAATTTATTCAATGTCTTGCCGGAACAGATTTTACCTACAATCACTTCAGTTGAGAAATTCTCCTTTTCACTATCTGCACGTTTCACCGACTCAACAAATACCGGCTTGATCATTTTACCGTTGTTGGCCACGGCATTGTACATGGTTAGGGTGTGCAGCGGAGTAATTTCAATACCATAACCGTATGCCATCCATGGCAAGCTGATGCCACTCCAACCCTTCTGACCCGGCCACTTGAATTTCGGTTGAGGTTCACCAGAAATTTGGATGCCTAGCGGCTGATGAAGTTTTAAACGCTCCACATGATCCATGAATTTCTGCGGACGTGTACCGAAATTTTTATCGGCCAGCTTGGCCATGGCCACGTTGGAAGAATGTTCAAATGCTTCCCGAATGGTGATCTTGCCCAATCCACCTTCTTCATGATCGCGCACCCTGTTCTTATAGAACATGTGCTCTCCATTTCCGGTATCAATGCTATCGGTTAACTCAATGTTGCTGTCTTCCAGCAAGGCCATCATGGTGATTAGCTTAAATGTGGAGCCAGGTTCGAACAAACCACCGGCTGCAAAATTGAATTTCTCGTAAAAGTTTCCGTTACCATCGCTGCTGAGGTTGGCAATGGCCTTCACCGCACCGGTCTTCACCTCCATTACCACAACCAAGCCATCATCGGCATTATGTTGGCGCATCGCTTTATGTAATGCGGTCTCAGCTACATCCTGCAGGTTGATGTCAATGGTGGTTTGTAAATCTAAACCGTTAGTAGCCTTAATGTTTTCACGATCAAACACGGGCTTCCATACCCCACCAGCAATTTTCTGGTAGTAGGCATATCCATCCTGCCCGCTTAACTGATCATTGAAGCTGTACTCCAGTCCGGCTCCCTTTTCATTTTCATTTACAAACCCGATGGTACGCCTGCTCAGGTTGGCAAACGGACGATAACGCACATCCACTTTTTCAAAAATGACACCTCCGCGTAAACGTCCTTCACGAAAGATGGGCCATTCGGCCATCATCTTCTTATCCTGATAACCAATTTGCTTGCGGTTGATGATGATGTATTGCTTGCCTGCCTTACGCGCATCAATCAGCAAGCGCTTGTATTCGAGGTAAGGCTTGTCTCTATAAAAAGCAGACAACTTACGCGCGAGCGAATCCACACCGGCATCAAATATTTTTTCATTGGGTAACGTGGCATCAAAGGCCACTTTGTAAAATGGTAGTGATGTGGCCAACAGGCTTCCATTATCCGAATAGATGTTGCCCCGGGTAGCTTTTACTTTTTTATAATCGAAAGAAATCTGTTCACCCATCGTTACCCACTTTTCGCCTTGCACCATTTGAATGTGGTTGATTTTCACTACCACAGCAATGGCGAAGAGCAGCACAAACAAAAAGGCTACCCGAACACGCAGTAATATGGATTTCTTAATATTCACTTTTCTTCACAACAATTTTATAGGGCGGACGAAGTGTTTCCTTTAATCCATACGGACTCACCTTACGCGCCACTTCCGATTGCTTGCTGGCAAACATCAGATCAGCCTTCATGGTGGTGTAGTCCGCACGTAGATCCTCTACTTCGGCCTGTACATCGTTTATTTTTCTAACAGTCTTTTCTGCGTAGTGTGTGTTGCTGATGTACAGCAAACCCAGCACCATCACGAAAATCATCTTCGGCAAGTGTTTAACCGGAAAGCCTTCTTCAAAGTAATTCTCCAGCTTTAACTTCTTTTCCAATCCGGAAAACACACCACTGCCATTACTTGATGAGCTTTTTACTTTTGGTTCGATTCTGAATTTATTGTCTGCCATAACCTCATTCCAACCCATCTCCTAAGGAGAGGAAGATTTTAGAGTTTTGTTGCTATTCTCAATTTTGCACTTCGTGCTCTTTTGTTTTCGTTTACTTCATCTGCTGAAGCTTCAATCGGTTTCCGGTTTACAGCTTCAAAGGGCTTCAGTATGTTTCCGTAAAAATCTTTCTCCACCTCACCGTACACTTTGCCCTTGTTTATAAAATTTTTTACCATTCTGTCTTCCAGCGAGTGGTACGACATCACCACCAATCGCCCGCCCGGCTCCATCACTTCGCCCGCCTGGTGCAAAAAATCTTCCAGCGCCTGCATTTCGTTATTCACTTCAATGCGCAACGCCTGAAACACCTGGGCGAAGTATTTATTTTCTTTTCCACGCGGAGCAAACCGGCTTAACAACTGTTTTAAATCTTCGGTACGCGTAATTTTTTTTCCAACACGTTCCTGAACAATGGCCTTGGCAACGGTGCGGGCATTTTTTATTTCGCCATACATGCCCAGAATTTTATGCAGCGCAGCTTCATCGTATTCGTTTACCACACTTGCCGCGGTTACCGAACTGTTCTTGTCCATCCGCATATCCAGTGGTCCCTCATATCGGGTTGAAAATCCGCGTGTCGGCTCATCAATCTGATGTGAAGAAATTCCAAGATCGGCCAGTATGCCATTTACTTTGGTTACTCCATTCAACTTCAGGAACTTTTTCAGGTACCTGAAATTGGCGTGACAGAATGTAAAAGAACGGTGCGCGATTTTTTCTGCCTCGCGCCTGGCATCGTCATCCTGATCGAAGGCAATCAACCGACCGCCTTTTATGTGTTCCAACATAGCCAGGCTATGTCCACCACCACCGAAAGTCGCATCTACGTACGTTCCTTCGGGATTTATCTGTAGTGCTTCTATGCACTCCTTCAACATGACCGGCTTATGATAGCCGCCAGTTTCGAGTTTCGAGTTGCCAGTCATCCCTTCCTGACTGTTTGAATAAATGATTGAATCATTTTCTGTTCCTCATCTATACTTGCCAGCAACTCTTTTCTCAACTGGCTCGCACCATAATTCAGCATGTCAATGATCAGTACTTGTGTTTCCAACTCGTAAGCCGATCCTAACGAGTATTCCAGAAACTGTACGTACTCCTTCTTACTGCTTTTTGCACTGCCTTCTGCAATGTTTGAAGGAATTGAAACTGCGGCCCGGGTTGTTTGGCTCTTCAAACCAAACTGCTCTTCCTTTGGAAGCTCTCTTGCTAACCTATAGGTCATCGCTACCAGGTTCATTCCATTTTGCCAGATCTTCAGCTTCTTAAAGTTTTTCATTCGATATATCTCGAAGCCATAAGCTCATAGCTTGTAGCTATTGATCTAAATACTTCTGCGCCAGCTTCGACAACTCACTTGGGTCTGCGATCAGGTGCTTCTCATAGAGCGCGGGATTCCAGATCTCAACTTTGTTACCCATACCTACCAGCATCACATCCTTTTCGAGTTGGGCATAGGTGAGCATGTTTTTGGGGAGTAAAAAGCGACCGTTGCTGTCTAACTCAACTGTGGCCGTGCCACTGAAAAAGTTGCGCTGAAGCGTACGGTACTCCTCATTGAACTCGCTTAATCCGGAAATTTTGGAGAACACCTTCTTGAATTCCACCATGGGGTAGAGTATGAGGCAACGCTCAAAGCCCCTGCGCAATACCAGCTCGCTGTCCCCTTCGGGCAGTTGAGCCTTTACGCGCGCAGGCAGAACCAATCTGCCTTTGGCATCAAGCTTACTTTCATATTCACTGGTGAAAAAGGTCATTGACGTAGTGGTTGTCTATTCCTTAATAACAAACGTAAGTAATTTTCTTCCACTTCCAACCACTTTCACCCACTTTTTTGCATTTTCAGGCAAACCAGCCCATAAAACCTCAAATTTTGTCATTTCTCCTATATAATTAGACTCGACAACAGTAAATCAGACCATCACTTTAAATTAACAGACTATACTGCTTTGGGGGCTTGGTTAGGGCAAATTGGAAGATTATTAGGCCAATCGGGGGGTAATTAGGGGAACCGAACCGGGTAAGGATTAGGAAAATTGAGAGGTGATAGAGATAATTGGGGGATCAGGGCTCAATTATGATGGATTCTCCCTATTTGAATTCAACAGCTTCAAATTGCCAGAATTAAGAACTACCAATTCAAATTCAACAAGGGATCATCAATTTCAACTTGCCCTTTTTTTTGCTGCCTTCCTTCCCTTCTTTATGATTAAAGATCTTTTATGCTCTTTATCCTTGACTTCTTGAGGCCTTTCAACAACTTCCATAGTAGAAGCCAAGAGAAAAACAGCATCATTAAGCACCATTGCCTGTGTATATTCAGAATGGCTATTAAGTTTTTTTGTATGAACTATATTTCGAATAAGTTCAAGTGTATCTGGATGGATTTTAAAAGAATGAGTTATGAGTATACTTTGGTCAATTTCATTTGTGAATAGTTCAAGTTTGGCTTTGACAAATAATTCCGGATTTGCTTTGAATACTTCTGAAATCAAATCAACAACCTTTTTGAAGTTAACTGCTTGCTCCTCCATGTCAAACTTTGATTGAAAGTGAAATAATTGCGCCTCTAAAAGGACCAGGCAACGAATGCACACTAAACCGATTCACATTTTCCGCCTTGACCAAAGCTGATCCAGAGACAATGATTAACGAGCCTCCATTTTCAATACAAAAGATCATTAAAGAATTAAGACACCCGCTAGCATGCGTTCCACTACTAAAATTTCCCTCCAATGCCAAAATAATTGCCTCCTCTTCGTTTATGATTTTACTGTTAAATTGACTTATATTCTTAAAAAATCCTTGGCCACAATTGGTAATCGTAAATTTTAATATGCTATTTCTACAACTACTACAAATGAAAATAGGATCAGAACTGTAACCATGATGACTGGCGTTTTCAAACAAATGGAATAAGAAGAATTTCAATTTATCAACCACTGATCTACGTATGTGCGAATAATCATTAAATGCTTTAATCTCTAAATAGGTTGCAAATTCAAGATATTTGTAGGGTTCAAAAGAATAAACTTTTGAGCCTCCATCCCAAAAACTCAATAATAAAAATCTACTAGTAGTAACGCGGAAGATATCCGCAAAATAGGGACCTCGATAAGATGAATATCTCTTGGGTAAAATGATTAAAAGATTGTTTGACTTAGTTAGTAAATAATTAATTGCCGCAAAAATGCTGGCAAGATTACCATCGCCTTTATTTGCATTAGGCAAATGTAAAATAATATACGAATTCATGGCTTTATGAGCTTTAAGCATCAGAGTTGATATCGCCATAAGACTTTCGTAAGACGTTGTAAGGTCTTCAAGTTTCGATGAATGAGAAATAGTCTTTGGCATTTTTACAGAAAATTAAGCTGCCTTTGAAGTTTGAAAATCTATTCCCTTTACAATATCCTTTGTGATTTTTTCCACTCCCATTTTAATAGCTTCAATTGCTGATTTTTTTATAAGCATACTAATCTCACCAATTGTCCCATTAGTTCGATCATAAATTAGAAGAGCGAGTTCCTCATCGATAAGCACAGATGGTTTACTCAACGGTAATATTAACTCAAAGCTTGCGAGCAATCTTCTGTATTCATCATTAGGTTCCCATCCTGGAAGCCAAATTTTTTTGAAACGATTCTTAAGTTGAGGGTCGGACGAAAATATATTTATGGCCTCCTCTGTTCCAAATGCAGCTATTGGAAGACGAGCTTCATTGGATATATATTTTATCAAATCCAACATTAATCTTTGTCTTGAAAATGGCATTCGACCGATGTGTTGAATTTCATCAATAATTAATAACCTGACTCCAAATTCGTTGATTGAACGTATCGCATCATCACGCAAAATATCAGGCTTACCGTTGGGATAAGTTGGAAGAAGTAAACTTCTAAGAATACTATTTAAAAAGCTCTTCTCATTCGGATTTGACGGCATCTGAAAACTGGCTACCGGAATTATGATCTCCGACCTTTCATTTGAATAACGTTCATTCATCTTTTCAATTCGTAGCCTAATCGAAGTCTTTCCATTTTCAGAAGTACCTACGATAAGGTAGCTCCACATTCGCTGAATGCGTGGCATTTCAATTAACTCCTGAAGCTTTTCTTGAATCGTTTTTGCAACTTTATAACCTATCCAAAAATCTGACTTGATTGCATTAATTCTCATGGCATTGTCAGCATTTTTACAGGAATTCAAAAATAATCTAGTTGCCTTATTTAAATGATCTTTTTCCATAGTCAATTTCATCATACGGTCTTATATCTTCATTTGTGCTCTTAAATGCTGAGCTTGAGAATTGCTCACTCTTAACTTTATCAATAATCAGAGGATCGCTTTTCTTCCGATTCTCTCTTTCACGTCTTCTACGAGCCTCTTTTGTTGCCTTCTTTGACTCTTCCTCACGCATTCTTAGACGTTTAAAACCATCAAAAATTGCCATCTCGTTTACTGCCTTCCGATCTTCACGAATTTTAGAAACAACCTTCCGATAATCCCAAATACTCATTTTCGGGCCAGTTGGATTTGCGTACGGAATCTCGAAGTATCTTTTTGCATCAGGGTCAAGAAAATGTATAGTGCTGATATCGTGTGGATTTATCTTAAAAATGAATTTTCTTTTCAATTTCTCTCTCCCACGACCTTCCTCACATGCATTTATCCATTTGCGCAGTGAATCAGAATAATAAGTGATCTTGTTTATACTTACTCCGTTACGCTGAATTGTTCTTTTCTCTGGCGGTAGGAAATCTTTCCTTAACTTAATTTCGTCAGTAATGATTTCAGGAACTCCAGTTCCTTTTTGTTGGTTATTTCCAAAAATTCCCTCCTTCCATTTATCTATAGGGCTCATTTCAATCCCAGAGTGAAAACTCAGGTGGTAGACCTGATTCACATAAAGAGCAAACCACTGTTCAAATTCAGTTAAGGTCATTACAGCGGTCTTCTCCGGCTTAAATTTAGTGCGCATCTCCTTACTTACCTTTGTCGAGCCTGGCAGATCCTTGAGAGCACTTGCAACAGTGCCCATCAGCCTTTCAATATGCCCACCATATTCTGGCTTCTTTAGCGGTCTAAACTCTAAATTAATCTTATAGTCCAGACATGCTGTTCTAAGCATGCTACCACGGAATTCCTTAGCATTGTCACAATGAAGATTTATCATTTTGCCCCAGCACGGCCATTCAACTTCAGGAAGACCAATGGATTTTAAATATTTTTCTTTTGGTAAAATTGAATTTGCAATTGCGCGACCTGTACCATAAGCACCAGGAGCATCAAATGAGATATAAAAACCTAAAATCATTCGACTAAATACATCAATCAAAAGTGTAATCCATGGTCTCATGAAAGGTTCCCTTGTAATTTCATCAACTAGCATGATATCGAGTATGGTATGATCAATCTGGACTTTCGAAAGCGGATAAAGTGCATCTGGTGTCCTGCCTGGCTTGGGATCAAATTGCTGCTGAGCTGTTCGTTTACCTTGTCTTCTGTAAACTCTCTGATACTTAGGTATATTCTTTATACGTTTACGAACTGTATTCTCATGAGGAGCTTCGTAGTCGTACTCTTTACATCGGATCTTGATTTCTCTATAGGTCGCTTGGAATGATTTCGATTCAAGAAAGATTTCATCTATAACCTCCATGACTATTTTATTGACACTTTTGTCAATACGTGGCTTACCTTTTCCACCTCTTCCTTCCTTTTCAACTAGAGAACCAATGTTACCGGTACTTTCAAAATCCTGAATCCATTTATATAGCGTTGAAACGTGTCGTCCAATCTTTACTGCAGCTGCCATTAAACCCATTTTGTCTCCTTTACCAATGAAAGGTTCAATTATGGAAAGTTTCCAGCGAGCTTTACTCAATTCTTTGTCATTATATGCTTCCAATGGGGTCTCTGAATTTTCCTCATTGTTTCCAACATAGGGTTTCGAATCGGTCAGCTCGCTAATTCTGACTTTTTCAGGAATATCATTTTTTGTGCTTCTAATTAGTACATGCTTAAGATCTTTTAGAACCTTTGAAATAAAGTATTCCTGTCCCCCGAAATAAACAACTTCATCTCTGATTAACTTAAGCATAGTGGTATGGGTAACTTAGTTGCTTAAAGCTCCGATTCTTTGTAACTAACCATATGGGTGAATTCATTTCAAGCGTTGCAAAAAGATTACAACCAATAACTCTATTAGCAATAAGAATCCACAACGGTCTAATTAGCTTGGATTCATTTTCCAAACAATCTGAGACAAGTCTTATCAAGTTGGCAGGAGTAGAAGTTTTCACCTTTCTAAGTTCCCTGACAATTATATCTTCAGTTTCTGATTCAATCGATTGTGATACATAACCTAAAAGAAACTCAACATTTTCTTGATAGACTGAATTTATTTGTGTGTCCTTGAAGACCTTAAATTCACACGAACATTCTTTAGCAAATTGCCTAGCTGCATCAAATTTACGTTTGACTTCCTTTTGATTTGCCTTTAAATAGCTTTCATACTTCACCTCATAGTATACGCTCTTACGGTGTCGGTAATCAACCAGAAAATCAGGAGTATAAGATCTACTATTACCAAGTTCATCTTTATAAAGAATTTTAACTGGTTGATCGCTATACCTAATCACATTTGGATCAAATTCTAATAGAGTAAGGAACTTTCGTTCAAGCGAAGATTCAATTTGAACCATTGATTCGCATTTGGAGCTATGGCGATAACCAACCGTGGTTATTCCATTGCTTCTAACTTGTCGACTGGGCTTGTGCATAGAGTTGGGTTTAGCTTAAAAAATTTATAACTAAAATCTCCTTTGTCATAAAGAAAAAGGCACCTAAAAAAATCATCATTAATATATAGACCTAAGACTGAAGTGATTCAAATGAGGTTGTATTGGAGCGTGCATAACATTTCGATATTTTTACCTAGTTTGATCGCTTTCACCTTTCGAAAGGGTTCAAAGAGTCCTAAATAACAAACCAAAACAAAACACAGAGTAAAACTAATAAAACGATAGTTTAAAACAAAACTTTTAGTAATTACAGCCGAAGAGAATTTGGTATTGGGATTTTAGGGGGTTTTGCAGGCTTTTTTAGCCAAATAATATTTGTCTCAATTCTCATCCTCAAATCTTAGAATCGTATGAACCAAATTTCCTTTGGCAATAGGAAAAAAGTTTTAGAAGCCATGTAAGATACCGGCTTGTTTTAGACAGCAGTTGAAAATGCTCAGGTGCTTTTTACAGTATATGAAAAGAAATACAAAGGTTACCGGCTTTGGAAATAGACTTAGGGAATTGCGAAAAGCCCAAAAACTTACTGCTGACGAACTAGGAAAAATGGTCCAGTTATCCCAAGTTTCAATTCTTCGCTATGAAAACGAACAAATGAGGCCTAATTGGGATAGTCTTGAAAAACTTTCTGAAGCTCTCAATACAACAATTGAATTCCTGCGTTATGGTAAAAATGACCTTCCCTTGAAGAGACAGGATAGTGTCGACACAGCTTACGAGATGAGCAGAAGGCTTCTGACAAGTAAATCTGATTTAAAGGACCTTGAAAAGCTATTATTAGACTTTGTTGAAGAAAGGGTGAAAGCAAAAATCAAAACTTGATAGAATTTCAATCAACCTGCTGAATTCCCTTTTATCTTACATGATTTAGGAAGATTAAGTAAGGCTCATAAATATCATCTATCCATGAAAATCGCATGTAATAGTGATACCCATGTCAGATTCAGTTATGTTTAATTGTAGGAACCGAATTCCAGGTTAGGGATTTTCCAAATGGCTCAGCAAACGGAAGTTCCTGTGCAAGATTTTCATTTCAGGAATATTCTTGATGATAGCGCCTGGAGCATTAAGTAATCCATAGACTTATTTTTGTGGAAATTTATATTCATGAAAATCGTCTGTATTAGCGATACCCACACAAAGCATAAGGAGGTTATCCTACCGAAGGGAGACTTATTGATTCATGCGGGGGATATATCGTGGGTAGGTTCAGAACCACAACTCATAGACTTTTTTAAATGGTTTGATAGACAGGCCTTCAAACACAAGATTTTTATTGCAGGTAATCATGATCTGATGTTCGAACAGAACCCTAAACAGGCACAATCCCTGATACCTAAAAATATTATCTATTTGGAAGAGTCCTGTGTCACAATCGAAGGATTAAAAATTTATGGTACACCCATAACTCCATACTTTTTCAATTGGGCCTTTAACCGATATCCAGGTCAAGATATTGAACAACATACGCGGAAGATTCCGAATGACGCTGATATATTAATCAGTCATGGCCCTCCTTATGGCATTCTTGATGCTAATGCGAAAGGAGAACATTGCGGATGCCCATCGCTATTATCGAAAATTCAGGAAGTAAAACCAAAGCTATTGATATGTGGACATATTCACGAAGGCTATGGCCGGCTAAAAAATGGAAAATCGCTGTTTATAAATGCCAGCTTGCTTGATCATCGATACGATTATAAGAATCAACCGGTGGTGGTAGAGTTGTAATTGAATATGCTGTATTCAATGTTGACGAAGCAATTAGCCCTACTCCATTTTATATCTACCCTGCGCTTTAAGCTTCTTTTTTGAAATCTTGTACTCAATCCCTATCCGCATATTCAACCTATCCGTATAAGGGCTCTTATAGTGCGGATTGAACAAGTTGTATAACACCTGCGCGTTGCCTCGAAGTGATTTGGATATTTTGTATTCCTTTTTAATGCCTGCCATGGCGCTCCAGACCCACTCTTGCCTCGCAAAATCCTGGGAAGGCGGTATGCGTACAGGAGTATTCATGACCTCAACTTCCAGGCGGCCGGAGAAGCCTTTCTTGATCCTGAACTCACCATAGGAACGCGGACCGTAGATGTACATATCCGGGTTAAACGCTCCCCTATTAAAATTAAAGGCTATGCGATGGTTCCAACCACGTGCAAAATCCGGTGTAATTGACCACCTGTATCCGGAGCAAATTGACCGTGGAATCCGGGTGAAACTGACCACCTAAATCCGGACGAAATTGACCACCCTTATCCGGTCAAACTGACCACCCTAAAATTGATGTTATCTTGTCGCCTGTTTTAGTACGCCAAAAATTGTGACGTTAAAGC
Organism: uncultured Roseivirgaceae bacterium; assembly: GCA_964419145.1. Lineage (GTDB taxonomy): Bacteria > Bacteroidota > Bacteroidia > Cytophagales > Cyclobacteriaceae > UBA2336. The sequence goes on from CAYQOM010000004.1 coordinate 95,810, forward strand.
CGATGTTCTTAGCAAGGTATGATTCAGTTTACTCTTGTTACTAAAATCTTCGTTTGTAAAAACTCTGCAAACTGAACTGTCTTCAGCTTCAATATAAATTGAAAATCTTGTAATCATAATTTATGCTAATCAATCGTTTCCACCCCGCACCCTAACTCTCCAGAGAGCGGATTGTTTAGCCCTGGTAATTTTAAGTTAGGGATTTCTTTCAGGTTAAGCTGAGGGATATTAAACTCTGAATCCGGCAAGGTTATATCCAACTGATCCAATGTTGCGGTGTACTTGACAACGTCTCCGCTGACTTCTTTTGGCAACTTAAGTTCACCAATCTTCTCTTTGGCCTTTTGCTTTTTACTTTACTGCAAAGAGCTTTTGTCCCTTGATGCTGTTTAGACTATCCAGCTTTGAGGTGAGTTTTTCAACAGGTTGACCAATAGTGTTCAAACTATCAATTTTATTTTGAAGACTACTGGTAATGTTTGTGTATGTGCTGCTAATGGAGTCATATTCCTTTTTGATTACCTGGTACTGCAATTCAGTTTGTTGCTGTAACGAGTCGAACTTTTGAAGTTGATTGACGTAGAGCGAATCAATGAATGCGTTGAAGTACTTGCACTAATGTATCAACCGACTGTGCCCAAAGTGGCACACATAACACTAAAAATGTAGCAAGAAATGCTGCTTTTTTCACCTTGTAAAGATGGCAAGAGCCAAGTCACCCACACAATACCCTGTTAAACATTTCAGTTACTGAACACATTACAAAATTGTGTATGTTCGCTAAAATTAAATTTGACAGATCGTATTGATGGACTTACTATTTCTCTTAGGTGCGGTTCAATCCTTTTTCTTCGCTACCCTTCTTTTCAGCAGAACCCAAATTGTATTTCACCATAGAATTCTCATCGCATTTTTTTTTCTGAACGGTCTTTTATTGCTAGACCACTTTCTCGAAGTAAAAGGGATTGTATTTGACCATCCTCACTTACTTGGGTTAACCTACACATTGCCATTAATTACAGGGCCAATCCTTTATTATTATGCGATAGCCTTAACAGAAGAAAAAAGAGCATCTGTTTTAATTTTTTTCTTAAAGCATTCAATTCCCTTTATTCTTCTTATCGGATATTTCCTGCTCGACTATTATTTCCTTTCGGGAGAAGAAAAACTGGCTTATTACTATCAGGAAACCGAAGGCGAAACTTCTATAATGGTTTACATAACCGAAGTTTGTCTGAACATATCATTACCCGCCTATTCGGTACTTTCCCTAATTCGTCTGAAACATCATCTTGCAAAGATTAAAGGTAAGTTTTCATACATAGACGATATAGGTTTACGTTGGCTTGCCGTTATTCTTTTTCTTTACACCATAATATCGGGTATCGTGTTGCTGACCAATATTTTTAGCGATGTTATTCCGATTTTCTCATTTACAGTTGGTGATAACCTGATGTATGGAAGTTTGGCATTCGCCATATTCTTTATTGGCTATTTTGGCATAAAGCAGAAGGCCATATATCCTGAAATTCAGGAAGAAACTGTATCATTAACAAGTGTGAAGTATCAAAGATCGGGTTTGATGATAACAGAAAATGATCCGAATCTTGCCAGGCTTTTGACAATGATGGAAGAGGAAAAACTGTATCGAAACAATAGTCTTTCGCTTAAGGAACTCGCTGTTAGGATGGATTTTACAGAAAACAAGCTCTCTCAACTAATTAACGAGGGGCTAGGTAAGAATTTCTATGACTTTGTTAATGAATATAGAGTAAATGAAGTGATAGAAGTTATAAAGAGCAAGGAGCATGAGCATTTAACATTATTAGGTATAGCTTTCGAATCAGGATTTAGTTCCAAATCTTCTTTTAATAATATATTCAAGCGAAAAACAGGCATGACTCCTTCTGAGTTTAAAAAAACAAACGCTTGATGTAGTCCAATCCTACCTTTTAGGACGATTAAATCGATCGCTTAAAAGACTTTTGTGGCATTACAAACAAGATTTTTATGGATGCCGGAAGCAAAAGGTTGTACTACATTGATTGGCTGAGAGTAATGGCCTTTGGACTACTCTTCCTATTTCATGCTTTGAGATTCTTCGATTCTTATCCGTGGCATGTCAAGAATGCTGAATCAAGTATTTTAGTAAATTATTTCGTTGAATTCACACACAGTTGGCGAATGCAAATCGTATTTCTGGTCTCTGGAGCAGGGACATACTTTGCATTGCGGTCAAGAAAGTCAGGATTTCTAAAAGATAGAACATTTCGATTAGTCATCCCTTTTATATTTAGTATCATCATTTTGATTCCCCCGCAAAAATACCTGGAGGCAATTTCTCAAATGGCTCATACTGGATCAATATGGTCTTTTCTTGAAATCTATCCAGCCACCCTATTCAATGAAAACATAGGTTTCAGTTTAGCTTGGGCAGGGCATATAGGTTATCATGTATGGTACTTGGCATACCTGTTCATTCAAACGATTCTGCTTCTTCCCTTACTTAATATCGTAAAAAACAGTTTTTGGATTAAATCGGCTTTCAATAAGTTGACATCAACATTATTGGGATTGTGGTCAATGATACTACCATTTGTTGTGCTGGAATTCATTCTCAGACCATTATTCCCAGGGTATCTTGATTGGGCTGATTTTGCCATCTACTCACTGTTCTTTCTATACGGTTTCATGTTTCAATTGAGTGACACTGTTATTGCAGCCATTGAAAAGTTTTCCTATCTGTTTCTGCTGACTGGCGTAATGTGTTGGGGAGCGTATTTATTGAATAAAGAGGCGTTAGACCAGATTTCTACACCTGAATACTCTTTTAGCTATTTGTTGACAATTGTTCTTAAAAATATTAATAGCTTTTCTTGGGTGATGGCTTTTCTTACACTATCAAAAAAATTCCTAAACTTCCGGCATCGGTTATTGAATGATTTGAACCAAGGAATTTTACCATTTTACATTCTGCACCAAACCGTTATTGTAATTTTTGGATATTTTGTGGTTCAATGGGATTTATCAATTCTGGAAAAATTCCTTATTATATTTACTGCATCTTTTATAGTTACCATTGGCCTGTATCAAATCATACGGAGAAACAATTTGTTAAGATTTGTCTATGGGATGAAGCGAAAAAACGCAAACGATAGTGCATAGAGATATAATGAAAGCAAAAATATTTTATAGTTCACTGGCGTGTGTGATAATATTGGTTGTTCTTTTAGCATTATGCAGCCCAGAAACCTATATGAGTCGTTGGATGAAATGGAGAGCATCGGATATAATGGATTACGAAAAATTTCCTGCCAGTGCATTAGAACTACAATGAAGTACACTCAAAAAGCCATTGAAAAAAATTCTTTTAAGGATGAAGCGATTTTGAACCAATACAATATTACGTCTAGCGGATATGAAGCGGGGTAAAACGATTAATTATAGTAAGATAATCAAAGGACGTTCGCCATTAGAATTTTTTCATGCTGTTGAAGAGGGGCTGCAAGCAAAAGTGTATGCTTCTCTCCAAAAAGAGACTGGACTCTCTCATGCCGAAATAGCAATGATACTTGGGGTCAGCATCAGACACCTTAAAAATAAGAAACAAACAGATCAATTGAATACCAGAGCCTCAGAGAGACTGATTAAGCTGTACGAGCTATGGAATTTTGGCCTTGATGCCTTTGATGGTAATAAGGAAAATTTCAAGGAGTGGTTAAGGGTTCCCCTAGTAGTGTTTCAAGGTAGAACTCCATTGTATTTGATGAAAAATTTGATTGGGATTGAGATGGTCAAGGAGGTGTTAGGCCGTATTGAATATGGTGTATATTCTTGATTATGATTTACCATCATCCACTTACTTGGTTGCATTCACCGAGTTTCTTCCTCCTAAGATGATTGGCAAAAGCAGATCGCCCAAAATTTTTCATAATACTACATATTTGAACTTTACCATAATTAATAATGAAAGAAAAAATCCATAGACTCATTTTTGAGGAATTTTTATCTCCAAGAAAATCGTCTGTATTAGCGATACACACTCAAAACCAAAGGAAGCTATCCTACCGAAGGGCGATTTATTGATTCATGCGGGAGAAGAAAACTGTGATTTACAATTCTTAATTTCCCTTTAATGAGGTTAAAAAGCAATTACAGGCACTCTCAAATGACATCAACTAGGGGTGGTCAATTACATCGGATTTTGCAAACAACAACCAAACCAACTTAAACGTCAAAAAATGGACACAAGAGAATTTCATACTTTAGGAGATTTTCTGTTGTTTGCTCTAATGAATCCCCATTTTTATAATTGTATCATTTAGTGAATGGTGTAAGCATTTAGGTCCACCCTCAATCAAGTCAGGAATTCAGGGGTAAGGATAAAGTGAATGTAGTCTCAATGATAGGGTCACTTCTAAAATCGATCGTACCCTTTAACATCTTAGCATACATTAAAGCAATACTTAATCCCAATCCAGTACCCTGGATATTGGAAGCGTTTTTACCCCGAAAAAAACGGTCAAAAATAAAGGCTTGGTCTTCTTGCGGAATACCCATTCCCTGATCCCGAACAGAAAATAACAAACGTCCCCTTTCAGCTTTACAATCCAGTACAACTGTTCCCTCTGCACCAGAGTACTTAAATGCATTTGAAAGCAGATTACTAAGCATAATCTTTAAAAAACTCCGATCGCAATAAAATTGAGTCACCTGACTTTTTGGAATAACTAATTTTTGACTTACCAGCTTCATCGCCTCAACACGTTCTGTTAACTCACTAAGAAAGTCGGGTAAATAAATTTTTTCATAATAAGGATTAACATTCCCTTGTTCCAATCTTTCGAAATGAAGAAAATCATCCAAAATTTCGGTGAGCAGCTTTACCGCATTTTTAATACGACTTTTATGAGCTTCGATTGCTTGATCATTTCGACTCCCTGAATAATTTGCCAATAAACTGGCAGAGGTCATAATCGTAGATAAAGGTGTTCGAAATTCATGAGAAGCCATGGTGATAAACCTGGACTTCATCTCATGAAGTTCCCGCTCCTTTTTAAGCGTGTTGATTAATTCAACTTCGGTTTCTTTAAGTACAGTGACATCATGCGCTACAAATAATATCCACGACTTATTTTTATTTACTTTAAAATTGCATGCATTAACTTCAAAGGTCCGCTTGCCTATACTTACCTCTAATGATTTTCGCGAACCATCACAAAGTTCCCGCAAATGGTAATTAACATTAGCTATTGGAACCAAATCCTGAAAAGATTTTCCAACCAATTCAGTAGCGGTTAATCCGATACGCAAAAGCCCTCTGCCCCCGACCAGTTGGAAAATAAAATTTTCATTTAACAAACCAATCCAACCACCCGGAAAGTTCTGTGCAATCGCTTCATGCATTTCCTGACTACTTCGCAATCTTTCCTCTTCAAGTCTTTGTTGCTCCAATTCTTCCCGCTGACGCTCTTTCTCTCCTTGTAACTTCTGGTAATTGACTATAAAATAAGCGGAAAACCAAATGGCAACCATGGCAGAAACCCTGTTCATTAAAAACGTAGACTGGCCGGCTTGATCGGGAATAATTACGGCATACACATATCCAATAACCAGCAGCAAGGTTGCCCATGAGGCTATAAAAAGAATAGCGCTTTTACGCGTCAAAAACCACATGACTACTGCAGCTACAGCTACGTAAACCACATTACCTAAAATATGGGTATAATACTCGAATACCCATAAGCCCAATAGCATAAAGACACCCGTAGCAATCACCCACTTGTTGTGTATAGAAGAACGCATAAGGCTAAAATAACTGGAGTGAACTTTCCTGAACATGACAATTATCAGGAAACTACCTGAATGCTACTTAAACGAAAAAGTATCTCACTTAATTCGCCCGGTAAGCCGTGTCGCTATGTAAAAATCAATTTCCAGCGACTACAACCTTGATTGCCCGTGCAGGACATGACCGCGCTACCCTTTCGGACAATGCTATTAAGTCAACGCAGCGGAGGGTGCACACATCTTTTTTAAAAACCGATCCGATTAAATTCGCTTTTCCATCCTTTTTAGACATGCGCCACAGTGTAGGTTGTAGCTCATAACAAATGCCGCAACCAATGCATTTCTTTCGATATTGCACAAGCGTAATCATGCCAATAAAACTTTATACAAGACATCTCCTTCTGATACAGGTATCTCCAACGGAAAAGTAATATGGTCTCCCCCTGTTGCTTCGTATGCAATACATCCATTTACCTGTAGTCCCTGTAACGTTAATCGGGTTATACCTGTTTTCTGACTGATGATCATAATCTCATCACCTTCCTTTAATCTGCCACTTTCCATTGCGAATTCACCAACCTTAAGCCTAGGATAATACCGTTGCCCCTTTCCTACCAGCACTTTCTTCTCCGTGGCTATGGAGCCAGGTTGATTGGACCACTTACCCAGTTTTCTACCCATGTAGTAACCTTCCCAAAAGCCCCGGTTGTAAACCTTTGATAACTCACTCTCCCAATGCTTTACCAGCTTTCTATTGAAGGTTCCCTGCTCAATGGCTTGTACCGCCTCCTTATAACATTTAGTAGTTGTATATACATAATCAGCCGAACGGGCACGCCCTTCAATCTTGAGTACTGCAACACCCGTTTGAACAACCTGATCCAGCATATCAATGGTGCACAAATCCTTCGCACTCATGATGTACTCATTATCTACCTCAAATTGGTGACCATCTTCTTTATCGGTAAGTATATACGCCTTCCGGCAATTCTGATAGCACGCACCCCTATTGGCTGAGGCGAATTGGGTGTGAAGGCTTAGGTAACACTTTCCAGATATCGCCATGCACAATGCCCCATGTACAAATACCTCAAGCTTAACCAGTTGACCCGATGGACCTGTTAACTGGCGTTTTCTGATTTCCTGTGCTATTTCTGCTACCTGCTTTAGACTCAGTTCCCGGGCAAGGACCATCACATCGGCATAGGGGGCGTAAAATGATACAGCCTCTATATTGCTTATGTTCGCTTGTGTAGAAATATGCAAAGGCATACCAACGGAGCGACCATACTGCATGGCAGCATGATCGGTAACGATTACTCCATCTACGCCAGAAAATTTCGCATGGTTCATCAAGGCGCGCATTAAGTTAAGATCATGGTTATACAAAATTGTATTCAACGCCAGGTAACACTTCGCATTTGCCTTTTTACAACGGCTAACAATTTCATCAAGATCATTAACCTCAAAGTATTTTGCGGAACGAGCGCGCATATTTAATTGATTCAAACCAAAATAGATAGCATCGGCACCAGCCTGAATGGCGGCTGCCAATGATTCATAAGATCCAACAGGAGCCAGAACGGTTACCTTTTCATTCATGTGTAAAACTGCTTATGTAAAAAAATTATAATTGATGCGAACAACAGTATCGCGATGAACTGGTGTACCACCCCCAACCAAACCGGAACGTGAACCCAAAGCGTGAGAATGCCCAGTATAATTTGTAATGCGGTCAATAAAAGAATGCGCGAAAGGATTCTACAGCTCCATGTGCCTCGTCCTGCTTGAAACCAGGAAAGCAGTATACTGCCAAACAGGGCAAAGCCGAGCCACCGATGAATGAACTGCAATACCACGCCATTGTAGAGAAGTGGCGCAGCATTTACAACGGTAGCCGAAGGAAAAAACGTATCGCCCATCAGCGGAAAGTTCGTATACGAATATCCAGCCTTTAATCCCGCCACTAAAGCGCCTAGCAACATCTGACCAATCAACAAAATCAGAGATATTGCCGCGCTGACGAAAATAAAGTCAACAACAGGCTTTATTCGCTCTTTGGTTAAGGAAAGGGACGTCCACAGTAATGCAGCGATCAACAACAAGGCAAGTGCCTGATGCGCTGCCAGGCGAAAGTGACTGACGTGTGGCACAGATGAGAGCCCGCTTTTTACCATATACCAGCCCATCACCCCCTGCAACATGCCAAGGACAAAAATCACAACTAAAGAGACCAGCAACTTACGGCCAATCCATTTACGAACGATAAAAATTATTAAGGGCACAATAAAGATGATGCCCATAACCCGGCCCAGTAACCGATGAAGATACTCCCAGAAATAAATGCGCTTGAATTCCTGAACAGTCATGTTGTAATTTAATTTCTGGTATTCAGGAAACATTTTATACTTCTCAAACTCAACCATCCAGTCTCCCTCGTCAAGTGGGGGCACCACACCGGTGACGGGTTTCCATTCCACCATGGATAAACCCGAACCGGTTAACCGGGTTATCCCCCCAATAATCACCATCAGGGCAATCAGTACAAGACCTGTCCAAAGCCAATATTGAATATACCGATGAGCCGGATTCATAAAATAATGGTATGCATTTTCGTATGGGTAACAAGATCAGTATTGAAATGGGTACCTCGATTTTCGGTGCGTTGTAAGGCTTGTTTCAATATTAGCCGGGCAACAATCAGCAGGTTTCGAACTTCATAATACACCCAATTGGGTTGGACCTTCTGTTCAGCTTCTTCCAGTTCACTTTCCAACTTCACGATTGTCTCTAATCCACTCTGAATACCCTGGTTCGTTCGCACAATTCCAGCGGACTGATGAACGCATTGTTGTATACGCATGTGAATCGAGTTGAGTCTGTCGGTATCCGTAACATCAGTCGATCGTACCGGTTGATGAGTATGAAAGGAACAAGTTGAAAAAGAAGCGTGTGAGGCCACATGAATGGCACATCGATACGCAAAGACCAAGGCTTCTAATATCGAGTTCGAGGCCAGCCGGTTAGCGCCATGCAAACCGGTTCGGGCACACTCGCCTATGGCATACAGATTTGGGATGGTGGTTTGCCCATCCTTATTGGTAACGATCCCACCGCATATATAATGGGCAGCAGGCGTTACCGGTACCAGATCCCTTCCCAGATCAAAACCATAACGTAAGCAGGTCTTATAAATGGCAGGAAAATTTTCCGTCAGCTTTTGCGCTGAAATGTGGCGACAATCCAGATAAATGTTTTGCGTCTTCATTTCGGTATAGATAGCCCGCGCCACTACATCGCGTGGAGCAAGCTCACCGCGCTTATCATATGCGAACATGAACCGGTTTCCAGCGGCTGTAACAAGGTATGCACCTGCTCCCCGCACCGCCTCCGAAATCAAAAAAGGTGTACCCGGTGTTGATATCTTTAATGCTGTAGGATGAAACTGAATAAACTCCATATCAGCAATGGTGGCACCTATCCGGTACGCCATGGCAATTCCATCCCCGGTAGCAATTGCAGGATTGGTAGTAACCGGATATACCTGGCCCGCGCCACCCGTAGCCAGGATTATAACAGATGCCTGTATCGACTGGAGTTCAAGGCCTTCCTTTGACAATACCGCAACGCAACAAACCTGATTTTGATCTTTCCCGGAAGTAAGCATATCCACGGCTAATGTTTCCCAGCGTGTTTGCACCTGTGGATAGGCTTGTAATTTTCGTAACAAGGCATTTACCAACACAAAACCCGTTTGATCTTTTGCATGAACAATTCGCGAAGCGGTGTGCCCACCTTCCAAACCAAGTTCTATGTTACCCCTGTCATCATAATCAAAGGAAGTACCCCATGTGATTACTTCCTTCAAGCGCAGGGGTGCATCCCGAACAACCAGGTCAACTACCTGTGGATCACACAGGCCGTCACCCGTGTTAAGGGTATCGGTAATATGTTTTTCAAACGAGTCGGTAATATGGTTCATCACCGCGGCCACACCTCCCTGTGCATAGCGTGAATTGGATTCACCCGGTTTATCTTTAGAGATTAAAATGATGCTTTTTTGAGGAAGTAATTCCGCCAGGTGAATGGCTACGGCCAGGCCACCAATACCGCCACCGATAATTACAATATCACTGCTGTTGTGCTCGTCTGGTTTTGGCCTTGTCATAATGTTGCTGCTCCACTTCATTGGTTAGCTGTAATTCGGGTACACCTACAGGTTTGCCGTGTTCATCGAGCGCTACAAACGTGAAAAACGATTCGCCAAGCTGTTGTTTTTCATCTTGCCCGATAATTTGCTTCCAGGCGCTTACATAAATTTCCATCGATGTAGTAAACGTACACGTAACCCTGGCTTCGATGCGTACGATATCTCCGACCCGGGCGGGGGCTCGAAACTGCACTTTATCAATTGAGGCAGTTACGCATATTTTTCCGGCATGCGTTTGCGCACAAACAGCCGCGGCAATATCCATCCATTGCACCAGCCGGCCACCTTGCAAAATTCCCATAGGATTGGTATCATTTGGACACACCACCTCAGTTTTCCATACCACTGATTCACCCACGGTTCTTTTAATGGCCATTGCAACGATCAATTAACGCCTGAAAATGCGCGCAAACTTAGCGATATAGAAGATATTTTAGTCTTTTAAACATGGTAAATATTTTGATATGATCTGGCTCATATTACCGGCATGCCTATAAGTATTAAACTGCGCCATAATTAATAACCGTTGACAAATTAAACCCCATTATCAATGAACACAGCATTTCCAACATCTGCACAACTTACCGTAGGTGAATTAGTATCACAAGATTGGCGTAAAGCTGAAGTTTTTAAAAAGTATGGTATTGATTTTTGTTGTGGAGGAAAGCAATCTGTCGAAGAAGCGTGCGCACGAAAAGGCGTTGATCCCACACAGGTAGAAACTGAGCTGAGAGAGATAGAAAGCAAAGGAATTATCAATGCCCAAAATTTCAATGCTTGGGAATTGGACTTTCTGGCCGATTACATCATTAACAATCATCATAGCTATGTTAAGGAAGCCATCCCATTCATAGATGAATTATGCCATAAGGTATCCCGCGTGCACGGTGATTATCATCCGGAATTGCTTGAGATCGAAAAGCATGCGGCAGATGTCATCGATGAGCTCACTCAACACATGCGCAAGGAAGAGATGATTCTTTTCCCGTACATTAAGAAACTGGTTGAAGCCAGCCGAAATAATACATCAATCCAGTCCCCTCCCTTTGGTACCATAGCCAATCCAATTAATATGATGGAAGCCGAACATACGTCAGCAGGGAGTTCCATGGAATCCATTGAAACACTCAGCAATCACTTTACTCCTCCGCAGGAAGCATGTATGTCTTACCGGGTCTTATTTGCTAAATTCCAGGAATTTCTGCAGGATCTCCACCAACATATACACCTGGAAAATAACATCCTGTTTCCTAAGGCACTTAAACTGGAACAGGAATTATTGGGTAAATCGTAATGATTCGGCTGCAATAGCTAGGCTTCAACACCTAAAATAAAGATAAAGCCTGCTCATTCGGGCAGGCTTTATCTTTATCTGACGAAATTGATTTGAAATATCCCCGCGAACTAACTGGTACTCAGAAACAGGTATATGCCGCTAAAATGACAGGCACTTCCAACCATAACAAACCCATGCCATATGGCGTGGCTATAGCGCATGTTGCGTAATAGGTAAAAAATCACACCTACGGTAAAAAAAATTCCACCCGCTATGATTAACCAAAAAATTATTGGTTGCAGCGCTTTAAAAAGGGGAACAATAACCCCTAAAGCCATCCAACCCATGCCCAGGTAAATCAGGGTGGAGAGAAAGTTCAGTTTCCGTACAAAAAATATTTTGAATAATACTCCAACCCCGGCAAGAAGCCATAAAGCCATCAGCAATTCATACCCCAGTTGATTCGGAATTGCCAGAACAAGAAAGGGAGTATACGTGCCCGCAATTTTGGAATAGATAGCACTGTGATCCGCCACCCGAAAAATGTGCTTCCATTTTTCCTCCTTGACAAAATGATACAAGGTTGACGCTGTGTATAAAGCAAGTAATGAAATCAGGTACACCCCCACGCATAACCACACCCCAACAGAATGATTGTATTTCATCAGCGCGAAACACATAAAGCCACTGCCCATCAGGCTTAACAACACAGCCAAGCCATGGGTTATCCAGTTGGCTCTTTCTTCATTTTGGGAATACATCGGCATTGATTTAGAATTATTTCTGTCGGCCATCCTGCCCGTTAGATTATTAAAACACCCTTTCGATCACCGCAAAATTAGATTATTACAGGATATTTTAGTCCTTTTTTAATGTAGCGTGTAATTTTTAGTTTTCAACTGAAACCCTTTTACAAGAATTTACATGAACCGCTACATTGACAAAACCTCTACAAAACATTTCCATATGGATTATTATCTTTCCATTCTGCGATCCGTGCATTTCCTATCAAGTGTACTATGGGTTGGCTCGGCCTTTTTCTTAGTCCTGTTTGTTACCCGCTATAGACCCTTTAGGCAGTGAGGGTGGTAAATTCATGAAACAAATCTTTAAAACAAATAAACTTCCTGTAGTTATGCAGGCTTTGTCATTCCTGGCAGTAGTCAATGGAATTTTATTGTTATTCCAGATTTCCGGGGGATTTAACAGGGTGTGGATTTCTTCCATGCATGGTATAGTATTACTCATTGGGGGCATCTTTGGCCTGATGGCCTGTTCTATCGGTTTTCTGGTTATCGGACCAACCGTACGAAAGATTTCAGCGATAGGCCAAAGCCTGGCAAAAAATAGCACGCCACCTAGTTTTGATCAGCTTAACCAACTTGCCAAACTTCGAAACCACATGACCCGTGCACAACGCTGCGATTTCATTTTACTTTTTTTTTCACTGTTTGCCATGAGTATCGTGCGCCACCTGTAGAAATTGTGATCCATTACATATTGACCTATCTCCTTTCAGCCAGGAAAACGAGTTGTCTTCATGAATTAACTGGTACTTTCAATCATCTAGTCAAGACCATACCTTGGCACCCAAATCGCCATGCAAGGCCTGAAACACTTTTAAAAGTTGGTGGAATGGCTCAATCTCCTGATTTTCAGGTGCTCGATAAAAGTTTATTATCCACAAGAAACTTTTCAAGTCAAAATAGCGTATTATTGTGAGTGAACAATCACTCACTTTAATCTAACGTTATGAATGGCCAAACAACATCGCAATTGGCTTTCTGACAATGGGTGCATTTATGGCATATGGATTTCTCCTTATCTACCTAAGGGACTTTGCCCCAGGGAAAGAAGAATGGGTTAATTCCTATTCCGTTGGTAGACATTTTGAAAGTCGGTTGGCACACGTACACGGCAATCTTTTTGCTTTTCTTAATATACTTATCGGCTACCTACTCCTCCATTTTCAATCAAAGTTGACTAGCACTAAATATATCTCTTGGCTGGCTTTAACCGGATTACTGATGCCCATCGGAATTCTGGCTGAAGTATATTTTGGTGCCCCTCCCGTGTTCGTTTTAATTGGTGCAATTGCCATGACTGCTTCTGTGGCGTGGCTGGGCATTTCTTTCTTTAAAATGAAAATAAATAGTAGTAACGCTTAAAATAAAGGAATCATGAAAACGACAAATGCAATCGGTCTTGAAAATAACAATGCCAAACAATTGGCTGAAAAATTGAATGAGCTATTAGCAAACTATTCCGTTTTCTATCAGAATACACGCGGTTCACACTGGAATATTAAAGGTGAAAAGTTTTTTGAGCTTCATCTTAAGTTCGAGGAATTATACAACGATTTACTGCTGAAGATAGATGAAGTGGCTGAACGGATATTGACTTTGGGCCATTCGCCAAGTCACAACTACTCTGATTATACCCGTGTTTCAAAAATTGCTGAGAGTAAAGAAGTAAGTGATGGCATTAAGTCTGTGACCAATATTCTTGAGTCATTCAAAATAATAATTACACTTCAGCGTGAGCTTCTCATACTTTCAGAAGAAGCTGATGATGAGGGGACCAATGCACAGATGAGCGATTATATCCGTGTCCAGGAAAAATTGGTATGGATGTATTCTGCTTTCTTAAATAAAAACTAACATGGAAATCAAAGAAAGACAACTGGAAATTATTGAGGCAGCAGGTGAGATTTTGACCGAGTCAGGTATTGTAGGATTAACTACAAAGAATCTCGCAGCTAAAATGGGGTTTGCGGAATCGGCACTATACAGGCACTTCAAAGGCAAAGAAGAAATAATTCTGACGATGCTGCGATACTTGTCTACGGATATGGATAGCCGACTTATAAATTCTACAAAAGACATTGAAAGTCCGGAAGAAAAGTTGAAAGCAGCATTCAACAATCAATTCGAATTCTTTAAAAAGAATCCACACTTTCTGGTGGCGATATTTTCGGATGGCATGCTGGAAGAGAGTAAGGCTATCAATGAAGCCATCTTGCAGATTATGGGTACCAAAAGGAAGCACTTACTTCAGATCATCCAGCAGGGTCAGAAACAAAAGCAATTCACGGATGCTCTATCAGCCGATGAATTGGTACATATTATTATGGGCAGTTTCAGATTGCACATGTTACAGTGGCGTTTATCAGGTTTTACTTTTGATCTGAAGCTGAAGGGAAATAAGTTAATGGCAAACCTACTCAAGCTGATTCAACCTCATAAATCTATTTTATGAAAACGACACTTAAAATTTCCGCTATCCTACTTACACTTTTTGCACTGATTACCCTGTTCATGAGTGGTTCAGTAATTTTTGATTTGTTCGGCATCCGTGAAAAGGAGGGTAATTATGTTTTGTTTATTGTGATTGCTAATTTTATCAGCGGGTTTATCTATTTGATTGCAGCATACGGCTTGTTCTTTGGAAGAACGTGGACTACAAGATTACTTGTATTCGCCACAAGTATTTTGACAATAAGTTTCGTTGGCCTGATTTGGCATATTTCAAGTGGAGGAATATACGAGCAACAAACTCTTAAGGCAATGCTTTTTCGGATTGCAATTACCGCTGTGTTTGCTGGATTGTCGTGGCGATTTACTTCCGCTGAAAAGGATTACTCTTTAATTAAACAAAAATAGATTTCACCTATGAAACGTGTAACAGCATTCTTAATCACAACCCTTGTTTTCTTTGGTCTGGGCTGCAAAGAAAAAACCACTGAAACCCATACTCATGATGATCAAGCTGTAGTAAAATTAGATGGCGGCAAAAAATGGCTGGCCAATGCGGAGACAACACAGGGCATACAATCCATGATCGTATTGACTGATGGTTATTTAGCCAATCCTTCTCCAGACTTGAACCTGATGAAAGAAAATCTGACGTCAGAGCTAACAGGTATTTTTCAGAAGTGCACCATGAAGGGTGAATCCCATGATCAGCTTCATAACTATTTATTGCCTCTCAAAAAGAAAATAGAAGCACTAAGCAATTCTGGGGATGTGCAAACAGTAGAAGACATAAAAATATATCTCGAAACCTATAAAGATTACTTCGAATGAATCTGAAAGATGTATTCACAGAGTCGAAACCTCTGCAAACAAAAAAGATGTTTACCCCCAATGAAAGCGTAACCACCATTCAGTTAATGGCATCTGCACAGTTAAAGGAACACACGACCAAAGTACCTGCATTTTTAGTATGCGTAACAGGTGAAGTCTTTTTTGAAAATGAACTGGGAGTTAAAGAAAAGCTCCTTTCCGGTGATTTTATCAATATAGAGCCAGCAGTTAGGCACTGGTTAAGTGCGGAGACCAATAGTCTTTTGTTACTCATTAAATAAAAAAATTTGAAATGGTATGTTAGTGAATATTCACTTTTTTAAACAAACAACTTTCAGTCTATTCCTTCTTGTGGGCATTCTGGTTAGTCAGCCTCTCAAGGCACAAGTGTGGACGCTCAAACAATGTCTCGACACGGCACAACAATACAATAAGAACTTGCTGGTTTCTCGAAACAATGTATTGATCGGTCAAGAAAAAGAGCAGGAATCCAGGGCTAATCTAATACCCAAAGTTTCAATTAATGCCGACTACAAGTATTACGCAGACTTACCCTATCAATTCATGCCACAGGTGGCTTTTGGTGGACCTGAAGGAGTATTCAAGGAAATTCAGTTTGGTGTTCCTCATAACATCGCGGCTAACCTACAACTGGCTATTCCCTTGTATAATCCACAAGTGTACGGTTCAATTCAGTCATCAAAAATTGGCTCCGAACTTATTGCTTTGCAAAACCAGAAAAACGAAGAACAACTTACCTATGAAATAACAAACCTTTATTACAACGCTCAAATTCTGCGCTACCAAGTGGCATTCTTAGAGGACAATTTAACGAATGCCAAAAAGCTCTTGCAGAATACCCAAGCCCTGAAAGATCAACTACTTGCTAAGGGCACAGATGTATCCAAAGTACAATTACAGGTGGAGCAACTGACTAACCAGCGGGAGCAGATTTTAAGCAAGTATGGTCAGGTTCTAAATGCCCTGAAGATTTTGGTGGGCATTCCTTTGTCTCAAAACCTTGAGGTGGAAAAGTCAATTATCAATACAACTGCGCCAGTTTATGAGCAAGCGGCTACTTTGGATATGCGTATCATTGAAAAGCAGAATGCTCTTTTACAGAGTGAACTGAGCACATTCAAAAACTCACGACTTCCATCAATTTCCTTATATGGTAGTTATGGTGTTACGGGATTTGGATACGATAAGGCGCCTAACGAATTTCTAAAGTTTTATCCTGTAAGTTTCGCAGGGCTTCAATTGTCCTATCCTCTATTCAATGGAACCGTTACCAGACAAAAAATCTCTCAGAAGAAACTGGAGATTAAGAATAAAGAACTTCAGGCAGACTTGACATCAGATCAAACCGCCCTGTACATTGAAACGGCTCACCAGCAAAAATCAATTGCGCAGCGATCTGTTGAAACAACCCTTGCACAAGTGCAGCTTGCTCAATCCATTTACGATCAAACGATTCTTCAGCAAAAGCAGGGAGTAGCATCCTTGACCGAAGTTCTACTAGCTGATAACGCATTACGAGAAACTCAACAAGGTCACGTGTCAGCTTTGATCGATTATCTGAAAGCGGATTTAGACCATAAAAAAGCAACTGGCAACCTGTTTATTAAATAATTACGTACCATGAAAAAGATTTTGTACTTCGCAATACCTCTGGCCTTGATTGTGCTCATTGCCGTGCGTTTAAAAAGTAATAAAGAAACTTCTTTAAACCGTATTTATACCTACAACAAAGAACAGGCTATCGAGGTAAGAACCGATACTGTAAAATATATCCGCACGGGTATTCAAAAATCCTTTACCGGTCTGTTTGAACCCGACAAAGAAACCAAGGTAAGTGCAGATGTGCAGGGTAAAATCGTAAGCGTATTTGTAGATGCGGGCAGCTATGTAAAGAAAGGGCAGTCGCTCATTAAAATTGATGATGCCTTGTTGAATCTACAACTTCAATCCGTATCCATTCAAATAGAGGGATTGGAAGCCGATGTGAAACGCTATTCAATTCTTGCTGAATCAGATGCAATCCAGGGGGTACAGTTGGAAAAAACTCAACTGGCATTAAAATCAGCACAGGTTCAGCGGAGTACTTTATTGGAGCAAATTAGCAGAACAATCGTTGCTGCTCCGTTCAATGGGATTGTAACACTTAAAATGGCTGAAGCTGGTTCCTATGCGGCACCTGGAGTACCCCTGCTGCAACTCACCGATATTTCTTCACTCCGTTTTACCATTCAGGTTCCTGAAAATGACCTAACGATATTTCACAACAACCAGGCAGTAGACGTTTTTGCCGAGCTCTATCCGTCAATTTCACTTGCAGGAAAAATTTCCCTCATCGGAAGCAAAGGTAACATGGCCAATTCTTTTCCAATTCAAGCCTTGGTGAAAAATACACAGGACATGAAAATCAAGTCAGGCATGTTTGGGAAAATTGTGATTGAAGAAAAGCTTGATGAAAGGCAACTTACCATTCCGGCATCAGCCATCGTGGGCTCTACTTTAAAGCCTCAGGTGTATGTGGTTGAACAGGGAAAGGCCAAGCTTCGCGACATAACTATAGCGGATAGAAAAGGAAGCACCGCTGTTATTCAATCCGGATTGCATGAAGGTGAAATGGTCATCACGAATGGCCTTATCAATCTCTTTGATGGTGCTACTGTAGAAAGTAAGAATTAATTATTATGAACATCACCGAAATTTCTATTAACCGTCCTTCGCTGATTATTGTCTTATTCAGCGTGTTTATACTAGCTGGTTTTTTAGGTTATAAAAATCTCAGCTATGAGTTGATGCCAGACTTCAATCAACCCGTTGTAGTTATTAAGACGGGCTATCCGGGTGCAGACCCTACCGAAGTAGAAACTTCCGTTTCGAGGAAAATTGAGGACGCCTTATCTAACCTTGAAGGCGTTGATTTTATCGTAACCAAATCATTGCCTAACGCATCGGTACTCATTGTCAATTTAAAATACGGATCTGATCTGGATCAAACGATGCAGGATGCGCAACGCTATATTGATAATATCCGGAGGGATTTACCACAGGATATTTTAAGTCCTGTGATGAGCAAAGTCTCGCCTAATGATTTACCCATTATGCAGATCAGCGCAACCAGCAAACTTCCCGCAACTGAATTTTATCAAAAAATGAAAGATGATTTTCTTCCGCAAATTCAGCAACTAAAAGGAGTAGCAGAAATTACATTACTAGGCGGTGAAGAAAGGGAGATTCAGGTTAAAGTAGATCAGGAGAAATTGAAATTGTACAAAGTCTCCATGTATCAGGTTACAGAGGCGATTAATCGTTCTGGTCTTGATGTTCCTTCAGGTAAGGTTCAGACCACCCTTGTTAACAATCCAGTCAGGCTAACAGGAAAATTTAAATCCATCGAGGACATCAGTGCAGTTCAGGTAGCAATGCCCACACCAGGCAGTCCAGTATATGTAAAAGACATTGCCTCCATTACCGATGGAATTAAAGAAATCGTATCTGTAAGCCGATATAACGGAGTGAATGGGATTGGTCTTTTACTTAAAAAGCAGGGGGATGCGAATGCGGTGGAAGTTTCCAAAGCGGTGCAGGAAAAATTTCAGGCAATTGAAAAACAGTATGCTTCGGCACAAGTAAAATTCACCATAGCTGATGACTCCACAGACAACACGATTGCAGCGGTGAATTCTGTTGTATTCGACTTGACTTTAGCTGTCATATTAGTGTCAATTGTGATGCTTCTATTTTTAAGAAGCTTCCGAAACTCTATTATCGTTCTGGTGGCTATACCGACCTCTCTGGTAACTGCTTTCGCGGTGATGTGGCTCTTAGGTTACACACTCAACTTAATGACCTTATTAGCCATGTCATTAATCATCGGGATTTTGGTCGATGATGCAACAGTCGTACTGGAAAATATCCAGCGACATCTTGATATGAAAAAGGATAAACGAGTGGCCGCATTGGATGGTCGAATGGAAATTGGATTTTCAGCATTGTCAATAACCCTTGTGGACGTGGTCGTATTCCTTCCCATTTTATTTCTACAGGTATTTGTTGCAGACATGCTCAAGCAATTTTCTGTAGTGGTGGTCACCTCTACTTTAACAAGTCTACTCGTTGGGTTTACGTTAACACCGTGGATGGCTTCGCGCATCGGTAAATCGGAGGATTTACAACCAACCAATTTTTTCAATCGGTTTTTACTTTGGTTTGAGTATCAGTTAAATCGGTTTATTGATTGGTATGGAAGGCAGTTGGAGTGGGTATTAAATTACAAACTTATCACCACTGGCATTATTCTCTTGTTGTTTGTTTTCACGTTAGGCATAATGAAACAAGGCATCATTGGAAAAGAGTTGATTGCAACGGGTGATCAAGGAAAGTTTCGCATGAACCTTGAATTTGACAAAACCACCACGGTACAGGAAAATAATATCGTTACTCAGAAAATAGAAAGTTTTATTGCAGCACAACCAGAGGTGCAGGCTGTCTTTAGTAATGTGGGCGGACCAAGTTCAGGAATTGGAAGTTTAGGTGTTGGCTCCGTTAATAAATCAGAATTGACCATTCAGCTAAAACCTGCCACTGAACGAGGCTATCAACCTACCGAACAATTCATGAAAGAAATTCGCGAAGCATTGAAGTCAGAATTTCCGGCCATCAATTATTCTATGGCTGCATTGGGGCTTGTACCCCGTTCGGCTCCGATTGAAATTACATTAAGCGGAAGCGATGGAAGTCAGGTAATGAAGTTAGGAAGTGAATTAAAGTCGGTGGTTGAAAAAATTCCAGGTGCAGATAATGTTCGTCTCTCCGTGGAAGAAGGAAGCCCTGAGTTCCAGGTAATTCCTGATAAGGATCGAATGCAGCGATTAGGACTCACCACTGCTTATGTTGGTCAAAGTATTCGCACAGCATTAACGGGAAACGATGATGCTACGCTAACTGAACAAGGTACGGAATACCCTGTGAGGATATGGCTGGATGATTTCAATCGACAGAATATGGAGGATGTTAATTCGCTAACCATTATTAATCCGCAAGGTTTACCTATTGAAGTATCTCAATTTGCTGAAGTTATTCAGGATAATTCGCCTTCGTTATTGGAACGATTAGACAGACAGCCTTCTATCACGTTAACAGCCGATGCACTGGGGCGCCCTTCCGGAACAGTTGCGGATGAAGTGGTGGCTTATATAAAGCAAAATCCATTACCCGAAGGAATTCAAATGACTTGGGGCAGTGATATAAAAAGACAGAATGATAGTTTTGGAGCACTTGGGTCAGTGCTTCTTATTTCATTCATTTTGATTTATCTGATCATGGTGGCGTTGTATGATAGTTTTGTCTATCCTTTTGTGGTATTGTTTTCTATACCCGTTGCGGCAATTGGAGCTTTCCTGGCGCTAAATCTGACTCTAAACAACCTGAGTTTATTTGCTTTGCTTGGGTTAATTATGCTGATGGGATTGGTGGCAAAAAATGCGATTCTGATTGTGGATTTTGCCAATCAATTAAAAGCCTCCGGAAAACATTTTAAGGAAGCCTTAATTACTGCGGGGAAAGAGCGTATGCGTCCCATATTAATGACAACCCTGGCAATGGTTATTGGTATGTTACCGATAGCGTTAGCCAAAGGTACAGCCAGTGAGTGGAAAAATGGACTAGCCTGGGTAATTATTGGCGGATTGCTTTCATCGCTGATTTTAACAGTGTTCCTGGTTCCAATGGTTTATTATGTAGTTGATTCGCTTAAGTCAAAAATGAAGATTATTAACCCATTATGATCGACATCGTTAGATAAGGGACCTCAACAAATTTTTGTTATGTATCATATTACTTTTTGATAACTGTAATTGATCATCCATTACTTGTAAAGTAAAAAATGGAAATAAAATCAAAGCGCTTTGACAATATGGTCAAGGATGTCCAGGAATTCGGGCGCTGTCCGGTTAGTACGATACTCAAAGTTTATGGTGGAAAATGGAAACCAAAAGGAATAACTTTTGCTATCCATTTTCAATAAAGACGTTCATACCCTTCCATGCCTGAGTCGCTACCCTCTTGATACATAGCCTGAATGAGATCTTTATATTTTGTATAAATGGCCTTCCGCTTCAGCTTCATGGTTGGTGTTAATTCACCAGTAGCCGGTGACCATTCATCAGCCAGCAAGGTTATCTTTTTTATTTGCTCCCACTGCCCGAAATGCGTGTTGCAGGCATTCACCTCTGCCTGAAGCATTTCCCTCACTTCTTGATGAGCTATCAATTCACTCCGTGAAATAATTCGCAACCCCTTTTGCTCCGCCCATTCGCGAACCTGCACCTGTGAGGGAACAATCAATGCCGCTATAAACTTTTTGTCATCACCCCCTACCACCATAATCTGCTCAATGTATTTGATCTCCTTCATTTTCATTTCAATAACTTGCGGAGCAACATATTTTCCTCCAGCCGTTTTAAAGAGTTCTTTTTTCCTATCGGTGATTTTTAAAAATTTTTTACCGTTACGTTCTATCCACGTTCCTATGTCACCCGTATGAAACCATCCATCAGACTGAATCACCTCTGCGGTGAGGTCAGGCCGTTTGTAATAACCCTTCATTATGTTGGGGCCACGCGCAAGCACTTCCCCATCGGCAGCCAGTTCAATCTCCACACCCGGAATGGCCATGCCCACTGAACCTACACACCGATCAGATTCCGCATACCCATTTACGGTAAGCACAGGGGAAGTCTCCGTTAGGCCGTAGCCTTCAATGATACCGATACCCGCAGCCGTAAATAAGGTGATCAGCCTGGGTTGCATAGCCGCAGCACCCGTGATGATATATTTCACTTCACCGCCCATCACTTCCAGCCATTTTGAAAACACCAGCTTGCGTGCAAGGCCGAGCTTTATACCATAAATTAATCCCTGCTTTTCTCCAATGCGGTATTGCTCACCCACCGCAATAGACCAGTAAAAGAGTTTCTTTTTAATACCCTCCAGCACTGCACCTTTAGCCATAATTTTTTCGTAAACTTTCTCGAGTAAACGGGGTACCGTTGTGAAACAATAAGGCTTAACATCCTTCAGGTTATCAACAAGTGTATCCAGACTTTCAGCATAGCTGATATGAATACCAAAGCACAGGTATACATAGAATACCGTACGCTCAAAACTGTGGCACAACGGAAGAAAGCTCAACGACTTCCTTCCGCCACCCAAAGGCAAAACCTGCTTCACACTCTTGATATTACTCATCAGGTTCTGGTGCGTCAGCATCACCCCTTTCGGGTTACCCGTTGTACCGGATGTATAAATAATGGTGGCCAAGTGTTCTGGAGAAAGGGATTTCTTTTCCAACTTAATTTTGTCGTGACCAATGGTATCCAGTGCAGGCAATATATCCCAGAAGTAATCTGCATCTAGTGAGCACTCAAAACTAATGACGCCCTTCAGGGTTGGGCAGTTATTGCGCACCGCCATCACCTTGCTTATAATTATTTCATCTTCGGCAAACACAAAACACACTTCGGCATCCTGAAGTATAAATTCATAATCATGTTCCGAGAAGGTAGGATACATCGGTATATTGATGATGCCAACCTGTAATGCCCCGAGGTCAACAAAATTCCATTCCGGTCGGTTCGATGAAATAATGGCTACAGTATCACCGTGCTGTAAACCCAGATTTAGCAAAAGCTGACTGGTTTGGTTAACTACATTTTTTACATCCTGATACGTGTAGCCCCTCCACTCCATTGGGTTACCCGGCTGTTTTTTTGATGACAAAAAAAGTTGATTGGGTTGAGCCATAGCCTGCTCATCCAATAAATCAAATAGTCGGGTTGGTTGTGTCATCTGTTTGCTGTTTACATAGAGATGGAACCCTTTCTGAAATCGCTTTTACTAATGATGGCATTGATGATAAATGGAACACCGCTACGGCTCTTGCTCAATGCAAGGGTAACCGAATCACTAAAGTCTTCAATGCTTTCTACCCGAACTCCTTCGGCACCAAAAGCATGCGCAACTTTTTCGTAATTGGATTGTCGCAGGTTCACAGCACATTCGCTCTTCAACAGGGTTACCTGGTCGCGGGCAATTTGGCCCCAGCACCCGTCATTGCCAATTAGCGCAACAACAGGTAGTTGATGACGTGTAAACGTATCGAACTCCATCAGGCTGTAGCCTGCGCTTCCATCTCCATAAATTATCCAAACATCCTTTTCGGGATAAACAAGTTTTGCTCCCAGGGCAAATCCTGCACCTACACCCAATGTGCCAAACACACCCGGATCGAGCCACGAGAGCGGAGCTGCCGGCCGAAGCGTGTAAGCAGCTGTAGCCACAAAGTCACCACCATCGGCAATCAATATTGTGTTCTTGTCTAACAGCGTATTCAGTACCCGGAAAAGTGTTAACGGGTTAATACCTGCTTGCACTTCTTCCGACATGGTATTGATTTTTTCTTCGCGTTGGTTATCGCGACTGCGCAAATTCCCTATCCATTCCGTGTATTTACCCTGATAGTGATCGGCCAATGCGATCAAAAATTCTTGCGGATCGGCCTGCACTGCCAGGGTTGGCTTTTTATTTTGGTATAAATCCAGCCGGCTTCTGTTGATAGAAATAAAAGGTGTATGGCCAATGTGATTTCCGTAATCCAGTCGAAAATCATTTGGTACACCAGCGAGGATGATCAGATCAGCATCCCGGATAGCCTCCTTCCGGTGATGACGCAGCTGTATGGGATGATCGGTTCTTAACAAGCCCCGGGCCATACCGCTGAGATAAACCGGTAATCCCAATCTATTGACAGCATCGGACAGTGCATTTGCTTTTTGGGCATTCATGATGGCACCACTACCGATTACCAAAACGGGCTTTTTTGAACCATTGAGCTTGCTTAATGCATTTTTTAAATCGGATGTAGCGTGGTAAGGAACACTTGCATCTTTAACATGGCCAGAGTGCTCTTTAAAGTTTACGTCTTCAAATAATTTTCGAGCATGCCTATTAATATACCAACGTTCCATACGTTGAATTATATTTTTAGGCGGTACCTCATGTGATTTAATTCCATACCATTCACGCACAATATTCTCCGGATAAAGAATATCAACCGGGCATTCCACAAACACCGGCCCAGGTACGCCACGGGTTGCTTCATAGAAAGCCCTGCTAAGTACCCTTTCAATCTCTTTTACTTTTGTAATGCGTGCTGCCCATTTTACGATTGGGCGCATTAACGAAAGCTGATCAATATCCTGGAGTGCTCCCCTGCCCTGCAACAGTGTAGCCACCGCTCCTCCCAAAAGTACCAGGGGCGATTGCGCCAGTTGAGCATTCTTAATGGCTGTAATGGTGTTGGTAATTCCCGGACCCGCAGTTACGGTCGCCACACCGGGTATTCCTGTGAGACGTGCAACAGCATCGGCAGCAAATGCTGCCGTCACTTCGTGCCGGGTATCGATTACCCGTATGCCTTGTTTTTCGGCCTCCACAAATATCGGAGAAATGTGTCCGCCACTCAGGGTAAACAAAAATCTTACACCTTGTTGCTTCAGCAGGCGGGCGATGATTTCTCCTCCGTTCATAGATAGTTGAAGTCTTACTTAAAGGTACACAACCGCCAGAAAATTCAAGATAATTTCAGCATTCGTTCAAGCGCGCTGGCAGCCTGTTGTCGTATAGCCGTGTTCACCTGTATTTCAGGTTGTTCATACAAGAGGCAATCCCGCAGCTTTTCGAGGGTATTCATTTTCATATATGGACATTCGCTGCAGGCACAGGTATTATCTTCATGCGTTGGTGCGGGAATCAATAGCTTATCAGGCGCCTGTTTGCGCATTTCATGTAAAATACCTGCTTCAGTTGCCACAATAAATTCTGTGCATGCATCGCTCTTTACATATTCAATCATGCCTTTGGTAGAACCGATATAAGAAGCAACTTGTAAAATGTGCGGCTGTGATTCAGGGTGAGCAATGAATTTTGCGTTTGGGTACAACCGGTGTAATGAAAGAATTTTGTCCATAGAAAAGTTTTCATGCACCAGGCAGCTTCCATCCCATAACAAAAATTTCCTGCCTGTTTTACGCATGAGATACTTGCCTAGGTTTACATCGGGTGCAAAAATGATGGGCTTATCACTTTGAATGGAACGAATTACCTTCTCGGCATTGGACGAGGTGCAGACCACATCACTCATCGCCTTGATTTCAGCGCTGCAATTAATGTAACATACCACAGGTGATTGAGGATGTTGTTGAATAAAAGCTTTGAATTCTTCAGGAGGACAGGAATCGGCAAGCGAACAGCCAGCTTCCGTATCCGGAAGCAGTACCTTACGTGAAGGATTTAAAATCTTAGCGGTTTCAGCCATAAAGTATACACCGGCCACTACTAAAATCTCCGCCCGGGACCCGGCAGCAAATTGGGCCATTTGCAAGCTATCGCCAACCATATCCGCTACCTCTTGTATTTCGGGTTTCTGGTAATAGTGTGCAAGGACAATTGCATTTTTGCGTTTCTTGATCGCTGATATTTCCAATGAAATTGTTTGTGTTTCCAGCAAGTCAATCATTATTACAAATATTTTATATAGCACCTTCTTCGCTTATGTTGTTCTGCTTCATAGTACGACCAAAGCGACTGCACCTGCTTATTATCTTCCAGTTCCGGATTTGATTCTGCCATGGTAATATTATTTCGATTAAATGCTTTATTCATTTCTTCCATAACTAGAGCATTGACTCCTTTGCCTTGATAATCTGGTCTAATGGCAACCAGGCATAGCTCTGCCGTGTTGTTTTTTCGCAGGGCTTTCAAAATATGGAAAAGACCAAAGGGAAATAAAGTTCCATTGGCTTTTTGCAATGCTTTTGAAAGGGATGGCATAGTAATTCCAAATGCGATTAATGTTCCACACGAATCGACCACCAGCGACACATAATCTTTGCGAATAAAGGATAAGTATCGCTTGGTGTAATACTGAATTTGTTTCTCCGTTAACGGGACCATGCCGTGTAAGTGACCGTAGCAGACATTAATCAATTCAAATATGGAATGTGCATAGGTCATTATACTATTTGATTCATTAAGATTTACCACAGAGAGCTTGCTTCTTCTTTTAACAATAGTCGCCACTTGTCTGACTTTCTCGGGTACCTTTTTTGGAATTGAAATCCTATACTCAATCCAATCCACCTCCTTGTGATATCCGGCCTTTTCGATGCAGTCAGGATAGTATGGATAGTTATAGAGTTCTGAGAGGGTTGCCAACTGATTAAACCCGTCAACCAACAATCCAGCCGGGTCGAAGTTGGTAAATCCCATAGGGCCATGTACTGCATCCATACCCTTTTCCTTGGCCCATCGTTCAACGTGGTGTAAAAGAGCCTGCGCAATGGTTTCATCCTCTTTAAAATCAAACCAACCAAACCGCGCATACTTTTTACCCCAACGGTCGATAAATCCATGGTTAATAATCCCGGCAATCCGACCTACAATTTTTCCACTTCGATAAGCCAACCAATATTTTGCCTCACAATGATCGAATGCGGGATTGGTGAGCCGAAGGGTTTTCCTTTCATCCGATTTAAGGGGCGGCACATAGAACGGATTACCCCGGTACAATAGGTATGGAAAACCGATAAAAGCCTCAAGTTCTCTGGGATAAATAATTTCTTTAATGATGAGTTTTTTTTGGTCAGGATTTCCCGCCTGCACGGCAACATCCAATTTTTCTTCCATAGGAAATCATGATTTATCCGATTTCAAATTTATATAAAAAGATAAAATTGTCTTTATTTAATTTACTTTTGCTGCTATATTAACTAACCGTCAAAAACGTTAAATCTTGAAAGAAAGTCATAAATACGGTTTGTATGTAGGGTTGCTTTTGTCATTCTCTGTTTATACGATGTTTGTTTATACACAGCCAGTTGTTGTGGACGCCCAGATAAGCGCTGACCCTGCAGTGGGAAAAATGATTTGGCAGGAAAGAAACTGTTCAGCGTGTCATCAGCTTTATGGGTTGGGCGGATTCCTGGGGCCCGATCTTACCAATGTCTATTCGGCTACAGGTAAAGGTTCGCTTTACATTAAAGCTTTTGTTAGCAGCGGTACAACGGTCATGCCTTCATTTGATATGTCGGAAAAGGAATTGGAACACCTGCTTGCGTTCTTAGCACATGTAGATGCTTCCGGAAAAGCAGACCCGAAAACTTTTAAACGCAACGTTAGTGGAACCATTGAACCACAATAGAATGGATGCCCTGAGGTGGCTTATTCTCAGCGGCCTTGTGCTGTTTCTAACGGGTATGTTGTTTGGAATAACAGGTTCACTTCAATATATCCTTCCCGGGTTCTTAAAACCCTATTTGTCTTTTGAAAAAACAAGACCTCTTCACGTTACATCCGTGGTCTTCTGGATTTTATTTACTGCCACAGGAAGCGTGTTGATTTATTTGCGGGAATATACCGGCAGAAAAGTATACGCCAGTTGGTTATCACGCCTTCAGTTGGGCTTATTCGTATTGGCGGCATTGCTGATTTTATCCAGTTACTTTTTGGGAATATTCGGGGGCAGAGAGTACTGGGAATTTCCGCCTGTATTTGCTCTCCTTCTGGCTGCTGGTTGGATACTTTTTATTATTCAAGTAACAGGCTCAATCAAAACACTCAAGCAACAACCCGTATACATTTGGATGTGGCTTACCGGGGCTTTCGGCTTTTTGTTTACATTTTCGGAATCATACTTGTGGACATTGCCCTATTTTGGAAAGGATATTGTGCGTGACATGACCGTGCAATGGAAATCTTACGGATCTCTGGTGGGCAGTTGGAACATGCTCGTTTATGGAGTAGGCATCTACCTGATGGAGAAGATCAGTCAAGACAAAAGTTATGCGTGTTCTCCCATGGCTTTTACGTTGTTTTTCTTAGGCTTGTTCAATCTCATGTTTAACTGGAGTCACCATATTTACACGTTACCTGTGAATCCTAATATCCGGCATATTGGTTACCTGGTCAGCATGACAGAACTTTTCATCCTCGGCCGCTTGATTTATAAATGGAAAGATTCTATAACCGCTGCTCGGAAGAATAAACACAGCCTCCCCTACCGATTTTTAATGATTGCCGATGCCTGGATTTTTATTAACCTTTTTCTTGCCATTCTCATTTCCGTTCCAGCCATCAACGTGTACACACATGGCACCCACATTACTGTGGCGCATGTTATGGGGACCACCATCGGCATCAACACCATGCTGTTACTGGCCGTCTCGTTCGACCTGTTGAGCGATACTTGCCAAAGTCTTGAGCCATATCGAACACGTATCTTTAACGCTACCTGGCTGGTAAATGTCTCTCTTCTCATTTTTCTTACCTCCTTATTTTTAGCTGGTGTACAACGTGCCCGTTGGCAGATGAGTGTCGATGCGATCCCCTTCGGACAGATGATGAAAAACCTGATGCCCTATTTCATTGCTTTTGCCATTTCAGGTGGGCTGATGTTTGTTGCTTTTTCTATTATCGTTTACCCGCTCCTTAGAAATACTTTGGCCTGCTTAGTCAGATCCCGAGAGCGTCCTGTAGGGGAAGGATTAAAACCCGTTATTTTTAAGTCAAATGATTACGCTGACCAAAATTTTCCGATTTGAATCCGCCCACGCCATTCATGGCTATCCGGGTGCTTGCGCTAACATTCACGGACATTCATATGAATTACACGTAAGTGTTACCGATAATCGGGGATCTGAAAATTTCATTGACGGGATGGGTATCGCAATGGACTTCAAAGACCTGAAAACGATTGTACAGACATCTGTGATTTACAAGTTAGATCACGCCCTGATTCTTTCGCAAGCATACCTGGCATCAATACCTAGTGTACCATGGGAAAAATTGATTACATTCGAATACGAACCTACGGCTGAGAACCTACTAATTTTCATTCGAAACGAAATAACCGAATCATTGCCTGAACATATCCAACTCACTGCCCTAAGGCTATGGGAAACTCGCGATTCATACGCGGAATGGTCAGCGGGTTGACTTGCGGGTTCGCGCGTTCTTTAAAAATGTTTTGCCTTGATCCAAATCATCCATTAACGATTGCACCGTTGCTTCTCGCATTACTTTACGGAGTCTATCCTTAAAGCGCTTGATTTCGTGATGAATCGGACATGGAAATTTGTCGGAGCACTCTTTTAATCCCAAGGCACAGTTGTGCAATACCTCATCATTGCCATCAATTGCTTTAACTATCTTGCTGAGCGGGATGGGCTTGGCCTTAGGATCAAGATAAAATCCTCCATTCGGTCCCTTTATCGAGCTTATGATACCTTCACGAACCAAGGTTTGCAGAATCTTAGCTGTAAAAGGAAGGGGAGCATCTATCTGTTTGGCTATTTCAGGGATACTAAGTCGTTTCTCAGTATTGCTTTTTAACGAAACATACAACACGGCCCGAATAGCATACTCACATGCTTTTGTAAACATAACGGCTTTTGTATGGCGAATTACAAAAATTTACGGGTATCACCAACTCATGCCGTAACCAACACCTTATCAAGAAATCCATGCCATGCATTTCTCAAGGTATGCTCGGCTTCTGATATACCCGCCTCAACTTTTTCCTTCATGGAACTAAACTCATCGCCAAAATTTTCCGTTAAGTTCCGGTAGTATTGTATGCCTTCCTGAAGGTTCTGGTAAAATGTTTCTGCAAATGCCTTACTCTTTTGATCCGCAAGTGTTTTGGTATCTTCTAGTAAACCCATCCAATAGTCGACATACAAAGTAAGCTCCTTGAGGAACATATGAGGCCGGTCAACTCGCGCCACAATATTCCCTCTGCCATAGATATGATCCACCATGGTACGTAAAGAAACAATCCGATTAAAGTAGGCCAGGTTAGGCCCCGGGCAAACATTTGCACCCGCCAGGTGCTTAAACGGTTTGAGTTTATAAGCGGTAACCGCTGCATTGCTTAATCCTACACATAAGCATTCCTTATCCAGAATTGTATTCAATTGCTTTTTGTAATCTGCTTCAGGCAAATGCATTCCCTGCAACTGTTCAATTTTTCTTTTCTGATACGTACGTGATGCCGTGCATAAGGGCTTGTCCCCAAACTCCGTATTCATGGCCAGAAATTTTTCTGTACACGGACTTCCCGGCTTACCGGATTGAATAGCAGCAAGTCGTTCAGCTTCTGCAGTACTCCCCTTTAAATAATGAAAGCGGACACCCAGTGGTGATTTATTACTCAGGACAATATCATGCTCGGATGCAGCACATAGTTTTTGCAACGTGGCCTCATCTACCGTGGTAGCTTCAGGCACCAGCAAAAAAGGTGTACCCCATCCTGTTCCATCAACCTGGTAATAAGTGCGCAGAAAGCGATCTTCCTCATGCGTGCCAATGCCACCTTGTACGGTTATTTTCAATTCATGTGGTTCGGGTAATACAACTTTATTCTTCTGTCGCAGCGCATCAACATAAATTTGATACAGGGTACTTCGCAGCTCTTCCTTCTTTGCTTTAAACTCTTCCAGAATGGGTCCTAACAAAAATCCATCGGTTGCAAATGCATGTCCCCCACAGTTCAATCCCGATTCAATCCTGAACTCGCTTACCCACAACCCCTTTTTAGCCAACATTTTTCCTTGAATGAGTGCCGAGCGAAAATCCGAGACCTTAACAACAATTTTCTTGTGAAAACGACCCGTTTCAGTAACATCAAAGGCAGTAAGTTTCTCCATGTAGCCAAACAACCGTGGATTCATCCCAGCAGAAAGAATAACTGAGGAATTTGTTAAATTGCTGTTGGCATATCCCCTTATGGCCGCAACGGCATCTGAGCCATCTTCCACTAACGTACCGTCTTTTCGATAACTGTTTCGATCAAGTTTCGTCATGATATTAACATCGATGGTGCCGGGCACCACATAATTGCGCAGGCGATCCTGAAGCTCCGCCTTCTGCTGGCCATCAGGCAACTGAACCATGCTGGTGAAAATCTTTTTCACTGCGCTTGAATCAGGTAGTAATTCAAAATACCGGTATATATCAGAGTCCGGGTTGAAAGGTGCTCGCCTTACTGCTTCAATGTTCTTTTGAACCATCCGGTTAACCAGGTTAAGGTAATCGGTTATACGCCTTGCCCTGTGGTCGGGTACCTTGGCCGTAATGGGCTCAAAATGCTCCTGAAGCTGAACATAATAATGCTCGCGCATTTTCTCAATCAGGTTATCCTGCACAATGGAAATAACCGAGTTAATACCAAAATGCGCAACTTTTGTTGGGGTATCCATGGTATAGGCCAAACCCATTACCGGAATGTGAAACGTGTGTTCAGATGTATGATTCATAGGGCACAAAAGTAGGCCTAATAAAGGATATTATAGTCCTTTATTTAAAATTCTTTTCTTACTTTTAATAACTAACAAACGTACGCCAAACATATGAAGTACAAAGTGTTAACATCGTGATAAAACTCTACTATATAAATAAGATAATCGACTGATAAACGTCATAGCCAATCATTTTATACACCCATACCTTTGGTTAATACAAACAAAAAATTCATAACTATGGAACCTCACTTTTATCAGGTTGATATTACCTGGAACGAAGAACGCAAAGGCATGATGTGCTCACCGGAAATCACTACCGAATCAGGCGCAAGTGGGTGCCTTGAAGTGGCTACGCCTCCTCAATTTGCCAAGGGTATTCCCGGAATTTGGTCGCCTGAACATTTATATACAGCAGCGGTTAGCAGTTGTTTGATGACAACCTTTCTGGCAGTTGCTGAAAATTCAAAACTGGATTTCATGGCATTCAAGTGTTCATCGAAAGGGAAATTGGAAAAAGTGGAAGGAAAATTTTTAATGACCGAAGTCTTACTGGAGCCAACTGTAACCATTGTGCGTGAAGAAGATCGTGAAAGAGCACTGCGAATTCTGGAAAAATCTGAAGCCGCGTGCCTGATTTCCAATTCAATTAAATCAAAGGTTATCATGAACCCACATATTGAAATTTCAGGATTGGTTAGTGCCTGACATCATAGCCCCGTTAACCTATGATCAGTGTAATCATCCGGCAGTTTTGTGCAGTATTAGTAATACTCTTCTCCTGCAAATTAGCATTTGCTCAATTCACATTAACTGGACAGTTGATGCAACGTGCCGAATATCGCAATGGATTCGGACGGCTGATTGAAGAATCCCAGGATGCGGCCTTTTTAATTGGACAGCGGGCGCGCATTCAGGTTCAATATGACCACGAAAAGGTCAGGTTCTTTGTGAGTGCGCAAGATGTGCGAATCTGGGGAAGTACCAGTCAGGTTAAAGAAACGGATAACCTTTTTTCTATTCACGAGGCCTATGCCGATCTGGTGTTACATTCCAACTGGAAATTGAAGGTGGGTCGTCAAGAATTAAACTACGATAATGCACGATTTTTGGGTAACCTGGATTGGGCACTACAGGCACGAGCACATGATTTCGCGTTGGCTAAATTTGAAAAGAAAAACATCAAGGTTCATTTCGGAGCCGGATATAATCAGGTTAAAGAATCGTTAATACGACAACCTTACCCGGTTCCCAACCAATACAAAACAGCGCAACTAATCCGGCTCGAAAACCAGTGGGGAAAATTCAGTGGCAGTGCCTTATTCTGGAATAATGGCGTGGAAGAAAATGATCAGGGCAACCTGAAAATCCGGTATACACAAACGTTCGGCTTACCCACGTTACGCTATACAACCGGCAATTTTATTCTTTCCGGATTCTACTATTATCAAACAGGTACCGACACCACCAGCCGACAAGTGAAGGCGCACAATGCAAATGCACAAGTGACCTGGAAACGAATCAAGAATGAAGAAAAGGGAAAGTCTGTTCAGGTCACAGTAGGTTTTGAATTACTTTCCGGTACATCTCAGCAAGCCAATGATAATATAAACCGGTCATTCAACCCGTTGTACGGAACCAACCACGCACACAATGGCTACATGGATTTCTTTTATGTTGGAAACCGGTATCTGAATACGGTTGGTTTGCAGGATTATTTTCTGCGCTTGCGTTATGACCCCTACAACAAATTCTTCTTGTCATTGAATGTACACCAATTTTTGGCTGCTGCCGATGTGTATGATGGCACTGAAAAACTGAGTAATACATTGGGTGCTGAATTAGATTTTACTTCTGGATATATATTCAATGATGTCGTGTCGCTTCAGGTTGGATATTCACAATTTTTTACAGCCACTTCCTTTGAGTACTTACAAGGTGTCAGTTATCCTTCATCGGTACAAAATTGGGGATACCTGGCGTTGCTTGTTCGCTCCAATATGAAAAACCGATTTACTGGACTTCAATTTTGATCGAACAATTATTCTTTCAACTGTAGACATAATAACATGGTTAAGAAGTATTTGATAAGTATGTTTGTTCAAAATCATTTAATAGACTTATGGAGTACCTATGACCATCAACAATATGAGCATTAAGGAATTTTCTGTCAGTTACTTTGCTTTAGTAATGGCCACTGGTATCATCTCCATTGGGAGTTTCCTGCTGAACATGAAAACGATCGCATATGTCCTTTTCTGGTTCAATCTTGTTGTTTTTCCCTTGTTACTCTTTTTGTTTTTTGCTCGGTTGGTCGCTTACTTTCAGTCAGTTAAAAAGGATTTGATGGATCACCAAAAAGGCCCCTTATTTTTCACCATCATAGCCGCGGCTTGTATACTTGGTAATCAACTAATACTCCTTTATCATCAAATCATCCTGGCTAAAGTGTTATGGATTTTTGCTGTCGGTTGTTGGTTCATTATTACATACACATTTTTCACTTCCATAACCATAAAGGAAAATAAGCCCACAATAGAAAAGGGAATAAGTGGCGCATGGTTAATTATAGTTGTGGCTACACAGGCCATTGCTATTCTTACCATGTTGATTGCCCCCACTTTGCCTGCCGGCACAGAGCTAATGCTATTTATCGCTTTGGGATTATATCTTACAGGTTGCTTTTTATATGTATGCATCATGACACTTATCATTTACAGGTTGTCATTTTTTAGCCTATCATCTAATGAATTAGGGGCACCCTATTGGATAAGTATGGGGGCTGCGGCCATTACTACGCTGGCTGGTTCAATGCTCATTTTGAATTCTAAACAATGGACATTTTTAGCGGATATCACTATATTCATAAAGGCGTTTACACTTCTCTTTTGGTTTTCGGGCTCATGGTGGATACCCTTACTGATTATCTTGGGTATCTGGCGACATTTAGTAGTGAAAGTTCCCCTTCCAAGCACCACCAAAGGCTATAACCCCAGCTATTGGGGTATGGTCTTCCCATTAGGCATGTACACAGTTTGCACATATCGGTTATCTGAAGCTACAGGGATTGATTTCCTGATGATCATTCCGAATAATTTTATTTATGTCGCATTTTTCGGATGGTCTGCAGTTATCATCGGCCTCGCCCGTCATTTGCTCAACAGTTTTAAAACATCAGCAAAGGACTCCTAATTGTTTGGTGCTTAGCACAAATGAGAAAAGTTAGATTCACTGTCAATAAAATCAAATTGTGCAATGATTGCAATAAACCTTTTATGTGCTATTTTAAGGCACCATTGCAATATCCATTAACAGGCCTATGCTTCAACTCTTTAGTACCCTGAACCGAAAAGCTTTTTTTAACGCAATCATCGCCATGCTGTTGGTGATTGTGCTTGCATTTTTAGGCTCCCGCAACCTGCAAAATTTTGATGCCGCCCTTATTGCGTATTTGTTCGGAACCGTATTTGCAGTTTTCGGTATCACCTACCGGTATTCCATTTGGCTACAACGCCCGCCTACCAAAATGTATTGGCGGAGGACCTGGCAGTTTGCCTTCAGCCGGACATTTCTTCCCTATATCGGCCAAACCTTCTGGTTATTCATTAAAAACATTTTGTTTCAACGCTTTATTTATCCTCGTGGCCGTAACCGTTGGGTGGGGCATTTCCTGCTGGCCACCGGATGTACCATCGCCTTTGCCGTAACCATACCCCTTACACTGGGCTGGATACACTTTACCCTAAAACCCAACACGCTTGATATCTATGAAGCACACTTATTCGGTTTTTCAATGCTGGATTTTCGATTGGGCTCCTTCATGGCCTTCAACATTTTTCACGTCTTGTCGTGGTGCTCAGTGCTGGTCATCATCGGTGCGCTGATGATGATGAACAGACGCCTAACGAATGGTGGTCTCATCGCTACACAGTCGTTTGAAGGTGACTGGCTTCCGCTGATTTTATTGCTGGTTATTTCCGTCACTGGCCTCGGCATTACCTACGACTATACTTTTTTACAAGGCAAAACGCACCAGTTCATGTCGGTGATACACGCGATCACCGTTATCCTGTTTTTATTGTGGCTTCCATTCGGAAAATTCTTTCACATCTTTCAACGTCCGGCACAGGTTGGCGCGAACATCTATAAAATTGAAGGCGCAAAACGCGGCATGGTCGTTTGCCCACATACCGGCCAGCCTTTTGCAACCCACCTACACATCAGTGATCTCAAACAAGTGACGAAAGAGCTTGGCTTCGATTTTAACCTGAAGGATGGTAGCAGTCACCTCGACCTCAGTCCTGAAGGAAAGCGGTCGGCCATTGCCAAAGCACACTTCAAAGCAAGGCAGGAATCAGGAAAATTTTTTGGTTGATTAACGAGACGGAACACATCACACCCATGGCAAAACTACCACTACCTGTTGAAGACATTGTTGCGCAATTTGGACCGCACAAAGCCTACACCCCTGAAGATGGATTCAAGGGCCGATCTGAGCCTGACAAACTGGTAAAAACACATTGCTGCTTTTGTGGTATGCAATGTGGCATACAGTTGAAAGTGAAAGACAATACGGTTGTAGGCTTTGAGCCTTGGATGGAGTTTCCGTTTAATGAAGGACGATTGTGCCCCAAGGGTGTGCAGCGTTACCTCCAGAATAATCATCCAGATCGCTTATTGTCTCCACTTCAACGTACAGAAGGAAAAGGGTTCGAGTCCATCGATTGGGAAACCGCCATGAATCGTACCCTATCCGAAATCAGACGCATTCAAGCTGCCTATGGTAACGATGCATTCGCGATGTTGTCGGGAGTTTCCTTGACCAATGAGAAGAGCTACATGATTGGAAAGTTTGCCCGCGTAGCACTGAAAACAGCCAACCTCGACTACAACGGCAGGTTGTGTATGGTGAGTGCCGGAGCAGGGAACAAGAAAGCGTTTGGTCTTGACCGCATCTCCAACAGCTGGGCCGATCTGGCGCATGCCAACGTGATCATGATCTGCGGCACGAATGTGAGCGAAACTTTTCCTACGCTTACCCATTACATCTGGCAGGCACGCGACAATGGTGCAAAACTTATTGTAGTGGATCCGCGGGTTACCCCCATCGCACGAACTGCCGATTTGCATCTGCCTGTTAAACCCGGAACCGACTCCGCATTGTATGGGGCCATGCTTAAGATTCTGGTAGATAACGATTGGCTCGATCACGACTTCATCAACAACCATACCTCAGGTTTTGAAGACGCAGTTGCAGCAGTGAAAGACTATGATCTCGATTGGGCCGAGCAAATAACAGGAATTGCCAAAGAAAAAATTTTACTAGCTGCTACGTGGTGGGGAAAAACTGCAACTAGTTTTTTACTACATGCACGGGGCATTGAACACCACTCAAAAGGTGTTGATAATGTAGTGAGTTGCATCAACCTGGTGCTGGCTACTGGACGCATTGGAAAACCGTACTGCGGGTATGGCACCATTACCGGACAAGGAAATGGTCAGGGCGGTCGCGAACACGGCCACAAATGTGATCAACTTCCGGGCAATCGGGACATCACCAACCCGGAACATCGAAAATACATTTCCGGTGTGTGGGGCATTGAAGAAAAAGATTTACCAGGTAAGGGACTCTCCGCGTACGAAATTATTGAAGCCATTCACCGGGGAGAAATTAAAGGATTGTTATCCATTTGCTTTAATCCGTTGGTGTCACTGCCCAACAGCAACTACGTGCGAGAAGCACTGGAAAAACTTGAATATTACGTAGCCATTGATTTTTTCCTCAGTGAAACGGCACGTCATGCGGATGTAATCATGGCCGGATCACTGCATGAGGAAGATGAAGGAACTGTTACTACTGCAGAAGGGAGGGTTGTGCGTATACAAGCAGCTGTTACGCCACCCAACAACGCACGAAGAGACAGTGATATCTTATTGGAGTTAGCCCAACGGCTGGGGGCTGGGGATAAATTCAATTTTAAGAATAGTGAAGCAATCTTCAATGAATTGCGCGTAGCATCAAAGGGAGGTACAGCAGATTACTATGGAATCACCTACGAAAAGATCGAAAGCAACATGGGTGTATTCTGGCCTTGTCCGAGTTTAGACCACCCGGGAACACCCCGGTTGTGGGAAGACAAGAAGTTTGCAACCGCAGACGGAAAAGCTCACTTCAACCCTGCGCCCTATCGCGAACCGGGTGAAGTGACAGATGCAGAATTCCCGGTTGTACTTACAACCGGTCGGGTAGTGTCGCAATACCTGAGTGGCAGCCAGACCAGGCGTATTGGCAAACTGGTTGATCAGTATGCTGAACCGTTGTTGGAAATCCATCCTAAGTTAGCTGCGCACTATGGCATTAACGAACGCGATCTTATTAAAGTAGTAACCAGAAGAGGGGAAGCCTCCTTTCCAGCACAGCTGGTAGAAACTATTCGCGAAGATACGGTTTTCATTCCCTACCATTGGGGGGGCAGCAAATCGGCAAACCTGTTAACACCGGGCACACTTGATCCCATTTCAAAAATACCCGAGTTTAAAGTTTGCGCATGTAAACTCGTGCACTTGGGCGTAAAAGCACCTGACCTAAATCAATCCAACGCATATCAAAGCATATAAAACATGGCCGCAGCAGAATATAAACATGATCAGGAATTTTTTATCGACATGCAGCGCTGCATTGGTTGCCACGCGTGTGAAATGGCCTGTGCCGAATGCGAAACAAACGGACAAGAAAGCATGATCCATATTCATTATGTCGATCGAGCACACACCGTGCAAACAACCGTACAGGTATGCATGCATTGTGAAGAACCCGCCTGTGCCAATGTATGCCCTGCCGATGCCATTACAAAAGACAGCTTTGGCGTGGTGCATACTGCCAATACGGCCCGTTGTATCGGTTGTTCCAATTGCGTACTGGCATGCCCGTTTGGTGTACCAAAAAAAGAAGAGAAAGCAGAACTCATGATGAAGTGCAATATGTGCTACGATCGTACCAGTGCCGGCAAAAAACCTATGTGTGCAACCGTATGCCCAAGTCAGGCACTATACTACGGAACACGCGAGGAGATCCGTAAGATGCGCCCAGACAGTGATCCTGTGCAGACTTTCAAGTTCGGTAATGAAACTGTTAAAACGAAGGTAAACATTATGATGCCCAAAGGAAGTACAATACTCAATGTTCATGATTAATACGAAGAAGTATGTTGACAACGCCTGAAAAAGAAAAAACTCCCAATTGGAAAAGTGACTTTCCGATAGAGCAAAGTGAGGCCACCCACATTTCACGAAGAGAGTTCGCTAAATTTATGTGCTTGCTTTCCGGTGGCATGGCGCTCGGCAATGGTGCCATCGTAATTAAATCGTTTGCCTTTCCAACTCAGCCACTTGCAGGAGAACATTTGGTATGCCTTCGGACGGATGTACCGGTTGGGGAAATGAAACAATTTGTAATTAAAGGACGGCTGGAAATTCCCTATATACTTATTCACCTTGATGAAAATAAGTGGCGTGCATTTGAACAAAAATGTACACACTTATCCTGTGCTGTGCGTTACCGGGCAGATCTGAATAAAATTGAATGCCCCTGTCATAAAGGATACTTTGATGCTCAAACGGGTGTGGTGCTTCAGGGACCACCTCCCCGACCTTTACCCCAACTACAGGTTGTTATAAAGGACAATCAGGTTTATGTGAAAGCATTCGAAGAAAAATCAGCATAGTTATGGGCGATTTCAGAGAAGTACAAAATCAGGCGCACCCGAATAAGACCAACACTTTAATGGGTGGAGTCATTGCTTTGTTAATAGGCATCCTAGGCATTCAGGTGTGGTTGTTATACAGTGCCCTAAATAATGCATTGGAAGATCACCGCGGAATAGCAATCGCTGCCTTTCTCGGCTCTTCAGTATTATTTGTCTTGGCCCTTTGGTTATTGCGTTATGTTCCACAGGCCCGAAATTATGGCCCGAAACATAAAAAAAAACCGGAGAATCAATATTCCTAATCTACCTCAATTTCAATCTTAAACTGCCCGGCAACTACTTCTCCGTGGATTGAAGTTGCTCTTCCACAATCCCCATGGCAGCCATCATGGTTGGAAAACCAACCGTTGGTAAGAAGAGTAATACGAGGTGTTCAATTTCGTCTCTTGAAAGGCCTGATGCGACTGCCTTTCGGATATGCGCTTTAAATGCGCTGCTGTATAAATGACTACCGGAAATAGCCAGTTTGATTAACGCGCGGTCGCGGTCATCCAACGGACCAAGACCATGAACGGCATCACCCATGGCTTCATAGGATTTAGCAACAGCGGGATATTTTTTAACGAACTGCTCATAAAACCTGGGTGGTTTTGGCATTGGTTTTCTTTTGGTTGATTTCTTTTTCATAGCAATAAAATTATTAAACAGGTCATTAAGGACTACTTAATCAGCAAACCATTAATGTAGTTACTTTCCCCTAAAAGCATACTACTTGTATCATAATACCGGAATAAGCCATCTTTCATATCATTCACATATCTTCCCTCCAACCGCAGGTTTCCGTTTGGGTACCATTGCATATACATTCCATTCAATTTATCGTCAACGTACTGGCCCTCACTTTTTTTTACTCCATTTTCGTACCACGTATTCCACAGGCCATTCCGTTTTCCCTCCTCGAAATTTCCTTCGGTCATTTTAGTTCCGTTCTCATACCACCAGGTCCACGTACCCTCGGCCTTTCCATTAATAAACCCACCGGTCGACTTGGGCTGACCGGTTGAAAAACGGGGTGGTTCCGTGCTCCTTTCCGAGGTTAACCAAATCATAATCACTACGGCAACCAACCCTATTAATTTAAGATAATGCAGTATGGTATTACCACGGACCATTAACAGATCTGCCAAATCCATTCCAAAGGTACTTTGGTTTTCGTAATAAAAGATAATATTATCTTTTATTAGATAATCAAAAAGCAGATATTTATATCAGAACCATCAACCACCCTTCAATGAAAACAGTAAAACTCGGTTTAACCACCCTTGTATTTTGCGTGGGGATATTTGCCGCCTACGCCCAACAATCAGGTGAAATGATGTTTAAAACATTCTGTTCAGCCTGTCACACCATATCTAAAGGTAGGCTGATAGGGCCCGATCTGGCCGATGTACAACTTCGAAGGTCAGATGATTGGCTAGCAGAATTCATTAAATCATCACAAGCTATGGTTAGCAAAGGAGATCCCGATGCGGTTGCCCTTTTTGAGGAATACAATAAAACTGTGATGCCTGATGCGCCCTATTCGATTGATCAGATTAAGGAAATCATTGGCTATATAAAATCGAAAAGCCCCGGTTTCGTAGCCACGACTGAGTCAACTACATCATCAATTCCCGAGGAACCCAAACAACCGGTACGTTCAGTGAATGAAGCTACTGAAAGCGAAATCAAGTTGGGGCAATTGCTATTCACAGGAGAAACAAAGTTGGGTGAAGGGGGTCCCGGTTGCATTTCCTGTCATCATGTTAAAAATAACGCGTTGATTGGAGGCGGACTATTAGCCAAGGATTTAACCGATGCTTTTTCCCGAATGAATGAAGCGGGTATCCAGGCAATCCTAACCTCTCCCCCATTTCCAGCCATGCGAGAAGCATATTTAAACCACCCGGTTTCAGAACAGGAAGCCTACGCCCTTACAGCTTTTCTCAAACAAGCAGATGAAGATCAATTCGGGCAATACCCGCGCAACTGGCAACATTTCTTCTTGTTAAGTGGGGGTGCAAGCTTTATCGCATTGTTGGTTATCTTTTCCATGGTGTGGTCGAACCGAAAAAAGAATGCCGTAAACAAGAAAATTTTTGATCGTCAGGTTTATTCATAATTCTTAACCAATATTTATGAGCTGGATTGAAGACATCATATCGCCACAGACCCGTAAGTGGGAAGAGTTTTACCGCAACCGCTTTCAGCATGATCGCATAGTGCGAAGTACCCATGGCGTGAATTGCACGGGTGGGTGCTCCTGGCAAATCCATGTGAAAGATGGTATCGTGGTATGGGAAACCCAACAACTCGACTATCCATTACTGGAAAGTTCGCTCCCACCTTATGAGCCGCGCGGTTGCCAACGGGGTATTTCTTTTTCTTGGTATTTATATAGCCCGCTTCGCATTAAGTATCCCCTTATTCGCGGAGCATTGATCGATGCCTGGCGTGAAGAAAAAAAGAAGGCAGGTGATCCGGTTAAAGCCTGGGCAAGCCTGCAGGCCAACGCAGAAAAAAGAAAGAAATACCAGAACGCACGCGGAAAAGGTGGCTTCAGAAGGGTAACCTGGGACGAGGTGATGGAACTGATTGCTGCCGCCAATATTTACACCGCCAAAAAATACGGCCCTGATCGCGTTATAGGGTTTTCACCCATACCGGCCATGTCCATGCTGAGCTATGCGGCAGGCGCCCGATTCCTTCAACTCTTTGGAGGGGTGAACCTGAGCTTCTACGATTGGTACTGCGATCTGCCCACCGCCTTCCCCGAAATATGGGGCGAACAAACCGATGTGTGCGAAAGTGCCGATTGGTACAACGCCAAGATGATTGCTGATATGGGTGCCTGCCTGAACATGACCCGCACACCCGACTGTCACTTTTTTGCTGAGTCCAGACATAACGGAACCAAGGCCGTGGTGTTCTCACCTGATTTCAGCCAGGTGTGCAAGTATGCCGATCAATGGGTGCCCGTTCATGCCGGCAGTGATGGTGCCTTCTGGATGGCAGTAACGCACATTATATTAAAGGAGTGGCACCACGAAAAACAAACTCCGTATTTTTTAGACTATACCAAGCAATACACCGACAGTCCGTTCCTGGTAAAACTTGAAGAGGAAGACGGTAAACTTGTACCTGGCCAACTGGTTCGCGCCAATGAAATGGCTGAGTTCAGTAGCCTTGAAAATGGCGACTGGAAATTTCTGAACATCGACAGCAAGACAGGTAAACTCGTGGTACCGAAAGGAACCATGGGACACCGCTGGGAAAAGAAAGGTGGCAACTGGAACATAAAGCTGGAGCATGAAGTCGATAACCAGCCTTTTGATCCATACCTCACCCTGATCAATAATAGTGATGAGGTTCTTCAGGTAACCTTCACCGAGTTCGGATTGGACAAGCATCGTCAGCGTGGCGTTCCGGTAAAGTATTTGCAAACCAGCGCAGGTAAAATTCCGGTAACAACCGTGTATGACCTGGTGATGGCACAATATGGTGTTGATCGTGGGCTACTGGGCGATTATCCGAAAGACTACACCGATAAGGATGCTGCCTATACACCGGCATGGCAGGAAATTTTCACGGGTGTAGATTCAAAGACAGTCATTCAGTTTGCCAAAGAATGGGCAAACACAGCAAACCTTACAGGCGGTAAATGCATGATCATTGTAGGTGCAGGGATTAACCACTGGTACCATGCCAACCTGATGTATCGTGCAGGTATTATGGCCCTGATGCTTACTGGTTGCGTTGGGAAAAATGGTGGTGGAATGAATCACTATGTAGGCCAGGAAAAGCTGGCACCAGTAGATTCATGGAGTGCCCTCACCTTTGGTAAGGATTGGCAGAGTGCCGCGCGCCTGCAGCAGGCACCGCTGTGGCATTACATTAACACGTGTCAATATCGGTATGACGGTCAGTTTTCTAAATACAATACGGTTCCAAAAAATAAATGGACCCAACAACATACAGCCGATACGATATTCCAATCAGTGCGCATGGGATGGATGCCATTCTATCCGCAATTCAATCAAAACACACTGGAGCTAAGCAAGGAAGCGCAGCAAAATGGTGCAAAGACGGATGATGAAATCAAAAATTATACAGTAGAAAAACTGAAAGCAAAGAAACTGCACTATGCGGTAGGTGATCCTGAAGCAGAAGAAAATCATCCAAAAGTTTGGTTCATCTGGCGGGGCAACGCCATCATGGGCAGCATGAAAGGGCATGAATACGCACTTAAACACTATTTGGGTACGCACTCCAACCGCATCGCCAAAGATTCACCTGATCATACCGATGAAGTAAAGTGGCACGACATGGCTCCGGAAGGAAAAATGGACCTCGTGGTAGACCTGAACTTCCGTATGGATTCTTCAGCCTTGTATTCAGATATCGTATTGCCCGCAGCAAGTTGGTATGAAAAGGCCGACTTGAACAGTACAGACTTACACTCATTCATTCACCCACTTTCAGCAGCCATTGCACCGGTGTGGGAAGCCAAAACTGACTGGGATATTTTTAAGTTGATTGCCAAACACACCAGTGAAATAGCAAAGCAACATTTGAGTGAGCCGCAGAAGGACATTGTGTGCTCACCGCTTTCCCATGATTCTGCCGGTGAGATTACCCAACGGCATGTGAAAGACTGGTACAAAGGCGAATGCGAACCCATACCAGGGAAAACCATGCACAGCATAGCCGTGGTAGATCGTGATTATACCAAATTA
This sequence comes from uncultured Roseivirgaceae bacterium, assembly GCA_964419145.1. Lineage (GTDB taxonomy): Bacteria > Bacteroidota > Bacteroidia > Cytophagales > Cyclobacteriaceae > UBA2336. The sequence goes on from CAYQOM010000004.1 coordinate 140,019, forward strand.
TACGACAAGTTCATCACGCTTGGCGACCGTATCAAAAAGAGTGGCCTTGGTGCACACGGCAACAACTACATGTGTGATGATGTGTACGATGAAATCATGGAATCAAACCACTTCCCGAAAGAACGGATGAATGGTAGCGTGCTCCCGTCATTAAAAGAAGACCGGGATGCGGCCAACATACTTTTAAAACTATCTACGCTAACCAACGGCAAGCTTACTGTTCGTGCCTACCGGGAAGCAGAGAAAAAAACCGGCCTTGTGTTATCGGATATCGGTGAAGGCTATGAACAGGTTGGCATTACATACGGGGATCTGCAGGCACAACCGCGCAGGTACAACTCCTCACCACTTTGGTCGGGATTAATGCAGGATGGTCGTGCCTACTCTGCCTACACCTACAATGTTGATAAATTGGTTCCATGGAGAACCCTTACCGGCAGGCAACACTTCTACCTGGATCATGAGTTGTACATCGCCTATGGCGAGCACCTTCCTACCTATAAGCCTTCACCCAAACCAGAAGCATACGGTGATCTCAAGGAATCGCTGGAGCGCGAGCAGGCCAAAGTGCTGAACTGCCTCACACCGCATGGTAAATGGCACATCCACTCCACGTATATGGAGAACTTGCGCATGCTCACGCTTTCGCGGGGATGCGAACCGTGCTGGATCAATGAGAAAGATGCAGAAGACCTCGGCATCAAAGACAACGACTGGGTAGAGGTGTACAACGACCACGGTGTTTACTGTACGCGAGCTTGTGTAAGCTCACGGATACCACGCGGTGTATGCATTGTTTACCATGTACCGGAACGAACTACAGGTATCCCCAAATCACAAGTTCGGGGTAACAAGCGTGGTGGCGGACACAACAGCTTCACACGCATACACTTGAAGCCGAACTACCTTACCGGTGGATACGGTCAGTTTTCTTATCATTTCAACTATTGGGGCCCAATCGCACCAAACCGCGATACCCACGTAATTGTAAAGAAGATGGAAAAATTAGTATGGTAATAATTCCCAACGCATAAACCTGAAATCTCATGGATGTACGAGCACAAATGTCAATGGTTTTTCACCTCGATAAATGCATCGGGTGTCATACCTGTTCCATTGCCTGTAAAAATATATGGACCGACCGTAAAGGAGCCGAATATCAATGGTGGAATAATGTAGAAACCAAACCGGGAACCGGTTATCCCACAAAATGGGAAGATCAGAATATTTACAAAGGCGGTTGGGAAAAGAAGAATGGTGACATCAGTTTGAAGGGTGCAGGTAAACTGCGTGGATTGATGAACATCTTTCACAACCCACACTTGCCGGTAATTGATGATTACTACGAGCCTTTTACCTACAAGTATCTCGACCTGATTGAATCGCCCGCTATGGATGATCAACCAACGGCAAGGCCGGTTTCGCTCATCACAGGCAAACCCATCGATATCAAAGGCGGTCCTAACTGGGACGATGACCTGAGCGGAACACCCGATTATGCTCGACAGGATCCAAACCTGAAGAACCTGTCGCCTGCCGAGCAGGAAGCTATGTTCCAGCTGGAGCGGATGGCCTTTTATTACCTGCCACGCATCTGCAACCATTGTTTAAATCCTGCCTGCGTAGCCTCCTGTCCTTCCGGTGCGATCTACAAGCGTGGTGAAGATGGTGTGGTGTTGATCAACCAGAATGTTTGCCGGGCGTGGCGGATGTGTGTGACGGCATGCCCCTATAAAAAATCCTATTACAACTGGCATACTGGTAAATCTGAGAAATGCATTCTGTGTTACCCCAGAATTGAAGCCGGATATGCACCTGCCTGTATGCATTCTTGTGTTGGACGCATACGCTACCTGGGCGTAGTCCTGTATGATGCAGACATGATTTATGATGCTGCATCCAGCGATGAGAATAACCTGGTAGATCGGCAACTCAGCATGATCCTCGATCCCTTCAATGAACAAGTAATTGAAGCAGCCAAGAAAAATGGTGTGGCCGATTCAACCATCAAAGCGGCTCAATATTCACCAACCTACAAGTTTGTTAAAGAATGGGGACTGGCCCTGCCGTTACATCCGGAATTCAGAACCCTGCCCATGTTGTTCTACGTACCACCCTTGTTACCGGTGATGGCCTCCCTGCGTGAAGTAGATAACCAGGCACAATCCGAGAAGATGGATCCCATCGCCAAGTACTGGAACGACAACTGGCTTTATGATACCAGCACCGAGGAATTATGGGGTACCATTGAGCAAGCTCGTTTTCCCTTACAATACCTGGCCAGTCTCTTTAGTGCGGGTGACGAAGGGAAAATCAAGCACATCCTGAAAAAGCTTATGGCCGTGCGTATTTATCGCAGAAGCAAAACCGTAGGCGATATGGAGCAGGCTAAGGTTGACCAGGTAATGAAAGACACCAACCTGACAGCCGAAGAGGCAGAAGCAATTTACTACCTCACTTCGCTGGCCAAGTTTGATGATCGATTTGTGATACCGGCTTCACACCGCGAGCAATCGCTGGAGATGCTGGAGTTTCCAGGCGATGCCCGTGGCTCTGTTGGATTTGGATTTAAATCGGAACCGTTACGCAGTGCATAACGAAAACAAACAGGATATGATTAAGACAAAAAATTCAAGATTAACCTTGTTGTCGGCACTCACGGATTTTCCGTTGGAAGGCTTTACCGAAAAAGTAAAGGAAATTCAGCTTTACCTGGATGGTTGTTATCCTGAGTTGGGCCAAGTGCTGGAACCCTTTACCGAGTTTGTTTCCACAGCCTCTCTGGATGAGATGCAGGAGTTGCACACGCGCACCTTTGAAGTGCAGGCCATCACCACATTGGATGTTGGCTACCTGCTCTTTGGTGACGACTACAAGCGTGCCGAACTGCTGGTAAACCTGAGCCGGGAGCACACCGCAGCCGCCAACGACTGCGGGTACGAACTGGCCGATCATCTTCCCAATGTGATCAGGTTAATGGATAAAATGACCGATGCAGAACTCAGGCATGAACTGGCCGCCAAAGTAGTATTCCCGGGATTAAAGAAAATGGTTTCAGAATTCGATCCCCACCACCTCGGCAAGAAAAACGAAGTGTATGTGCGCCATCACAAAACCTTGATTGATATGCCAGGCGATTACGGAACGTTATATCAGCGGCCGCTCATGGTTCTACTCGAAATTTTCCGTTCTGAGTTTAATCTTGAAAAAGTAACTGAAGATAAAACATCGGATTTCCTTAACAGCATCAGTACTGAAATGAAATTAGAACCATAACCTTTCGAGACTATGACTATTCTTAACACCTTCTTCTTCATCATACTTCCTTATCTGGCTTTGTTTATATTTTTTATCGGTACCATTTACCGGTACCGGAATGTCAAGTTTCAGATCTCCTCTCTGTCATCCGAATTTCTGGAGGGTAAGAAATTATTTTGGGGCAGTGTACCGTTTCACTGGGGTATGCTCTTTCTCTTCTTTGGTCACCTTACCGCATTTCTCATTCCAAAAAGTGTGTTGCTGTGGAACAGTCACCCGGTACGTTTACTGGTGCTGGAGGTAGCTGCTTTTGCCTTTGGTTTGAGTATGCTGGTTGGCCTGGCAAACCTGATTTACCGTAGGTGGACGCAGGGCCGCATTCGGGTGGTAACCAGTTGGATGGATCATGTGGTGGAAATTCTGTTACTGGCACAGGTGTTTTTGGGATTGTGGGTAGCTTACGAATACCGTTGGGGTTCATCCTGGTTTGCATCGTCACTTACACCTTACTTGTGGTCCATTTTCTTACTCGAGCCGCGCATGGATGCCGTAGTGGCGATGCCGCTCGTTATCCAATTGCATGTGATCGGAGCTTACCTGATTGTAATGCTCTTCCCCTTCTCACGCCTGATGCATGCACTGGTTGCCCCGTTGGATTACCTATGGCGGCCGTATCAACGGGTAATCTGGAACTGGAACAAAAACAAGGTGCGAAATCCAGCCAACGGCTGGTCGGTTTATAGGCCAAGAAATAACTAATGTTTCAACATGATCGATTTACAAAAAATAAACAATAATGATCCATTGAAGCGGATGGTTGAAAAGGAAAGTGGGATTGAAGAATTTTCACCGATGGATCCACCTGAAGCCTTTACACCACCCGTAGTGGATACGGTGCCCTACGATGAATTACATCCGTGTTTGCAGCAATTTATGGATGAACACACGCAAGCCAAAAAGGAATTGGAAGCGTTTGAACAAGCTCTGATTGCCTTTAAGCAAAATGGTTGGCAACGACATCCCGATATCGAAAAGAGTTTTCACACGTTCTTCTCCTACATGGACAACCACATGGTGAAACATCACCTGAAGGAAGAGAAAGTGTTGTTCCCGGTATTACAGAAAAGGCTAATCGAACACAAGGAGCACAGTAAAGGACCGTTTCCTAAAACAGCCATTGACATGCTGGAGGATGACCACTTGAAAATTATGCAGCACCTGACTCTCATGTTCAATTTTATTTCGCTGGCTACACGACTGCCAGATGTTACTTCACGTGCGTTAACGTTCGATGTCGCTGCCGAACAGGGATTCGCTCTCATTGAACTACTCAAGTTACACCTTTTCCGTGAGGAGAACGTGGTATTTCCGAAAGCAAATAAGTACATCAGCACCCAGGAATTTGATACCCTGCTGAAACAGGTAGTGGCTTATGCACAATATTGAACTCTTTGATTTACGCTGAAAACGCTGTAACCAGCCAAGCAGGGTTGAGATACTCTGCCACGTGACGACTTAAAATCTGTTACGTGCTTTTTTTTGAATTGCAATATTCGATTCAAATCATATTAATCAATAGCAGTATGAAAAACCAGATGATCAAAATGCTTGTTGCTGCGATGGTATTCAGTGCGATAAGTGAGCGTATACTGGCACAGCAAGAGAAGTATGCGCTTGTGATCGGTGTAAAATCCTATCAGCATGTTCCACCTTTAAAGAATTCACTGAATGATGCGGTTGATATGGCCTCAACGCTGAAGAAAAAAGGATTTACTGTGGTGGAAATTTATGATCCCATGAATAAACGTGTGATGCTGGACGGTATCCTGCGGTACTTTAAGCTGCTGCAAACTGAACCTCATGCTACCGGTTTGGTTTTTTACTCGGGTCACGGCATGCAGGTAAAAGGTGTGAACTACCTCATACCAACCAGTGCTAATCCTCAAATAGAAGCAGACCTTGACGACCAGTGCGTGAACATGGATTACGTGATGCGCGCCATAGAAGAGGCCGGAAATGGATTGAATATTTTTATTGTGGATGCCTGTAGAATTAATCCATTTCGCAGCTTCAGTCGTACAGGTGAAAAGGGGCTCAGTATGGTAGCTACGCCAAAAGGCTCGTATATCGTGTATGCCACAAAGCCCGGCTCTGTGGCTAGTGATGGTCAGGGACGGAATGGCCTATTTACCTCCAAGTTATTGCAATACATGAATTCACCCGGCCTCAATATTGAACAGGTATTCAAGAATGTGGCACGAGATGTAGCGGCAGCATCGGGTGATGCGCAACGCCCTTGGATTGCCTCGGATTATACGGGAGATTTTTATTTCACGCCCGGATCAGGAGTTAAGGAAACAATGACTAAACCCGCAAGCAAACGGGAAACCATAACCGAGCCCCCCGCTGAAACAATTATCAAACAAAAGGATAAAAGTGTTGATCCATTCAACTCAACCACAATTGGCACCCAGGTATGGATGAGCCGAAACCTGGATGTTGATCACTTTGCCAATGGCGACCCGATACCGGAAGCTAAAACACCAGAGGAGTGGAGTCGTGCAGATGCCAACAAACGACCCGCCTGGTGTTATTATGAAGATGATCCAGCCAATGGTCACATCTATGGTAAAATGTATAATTGGTATGCCGTGAATGACCCTCGCGGTCTCGCGCCCATCGGATGGCACATACCCACCACTAAAGAGTGGACCATCTTGATTGAATCTTTAGGAGGTGAAGATTCGGGTGGGTTATCACTGAAAAGCATATCCTCCTGGCATGAAAAGGGAAACGGTGTAAACACCAGTGGATTCGCAGGCTTGCCCGGTAGTTACCGTAACCCAGACGGAACATTTGGTCCACCGGATAAATACGGTAATTGGTGGAGTTCCACTGCGTACAATGCTTACAGTTCCTGGTACTACCTGCTCAGTTACATCAATAATGGCATAGGCAGAGGAAGTTACAGTAAAGGTTGTGGTGTCTCTGTACGCTGTATCAAGGACTAAAAGTTCTCCGGAAACAATGGCCTTCCAGCCATGCTTAGGTTTTACTTTACATGAACTAAACCTAGGATCATCTGACATATTATCTTTCAAAACGACTCAGGAATGTTCCGGTCTTACCCGTACTACGGGCCTGAGATAGTCAGGAATTGGCTCAGTTATGCTTTTCATTGTTATTATGATTGGTCGGAATCAGATTGCTTCAAATCGTGCTGTGAAATGGCGGAGTAAAGGTGGCTCGTATACGATCCTGAGTCCTCTTTTCTTGTCGCGCATTTCTAGGATATCATCAAACACCTCCAGTACATAGTCGATATGGCTTTGCGTATACACCCTACGTGGAATAGCCATACGCATTAGTTCATGCCGCGCATGTTTCATTCGGCCTTGTTCATCGTACGTGCCAAACATTACGCTGCCCACTTCAACACAGCGTATCCCCCCACGTAAATAAAGATCACAAACCAATACTTGTCCTGGAAATTCTTCAACCGGAATGTTTGGGTAAAGCTTTTTCGCATTCACATAAACCGCGTGTCCTCCTATAGGCCATACAACAGGTACACCTTTTGCCTTCAGGTGTTCGCCCAGATAAGTTGTACTTCGTATTCGGTATTGTAAATAATCTGGATCAAAAACTTCGGTCAGCCCCACCGCCATGGCTTCCATATCCCTGCCTGACAATCCACCATAGGTGGTAAAACCTTCTGAAATAATGAGCATGTTTGTGCACTTAATGTGGAGTTCCTCATCCTTCAAGCAGAGCAGACCACCCATATTCACCAACCCGTCTTTCTTGGCACTCATCACAAATGCATCACTTAGGTTCAGCATCTCTGCGGCAATGCTATAGTAACTTTTGCTCTCGTATCCTTTCTCCCTGTGACGGATGAAATAACTATTTTCAGCAATCCGGCATCCGTCAATTACAAGCAGCAGCTTATGGCGGTCGCACACCGACCGCACCGCCTTCATATTTTCCATACTCACGGGCTGGCCTCCAGAGGAGTTGTTGGTCACTGTCATTATCACTGCGGCAATATGCTTCGGGGTATGCTTCCGGATTTCCGCCTCCAGCTTTTCAAGGTCAATATTTCCCTTAAAGGGGAATTCCCGTTCGAGGTCTGCACTTTCTTCAGGCACTAGATCCAATGCTGTGGCACCGGTAAATTCAATATTGGCTCTTGTGGTGTCAAAATGGGTATTGCTCAAGAAAACCTTTCCTTTTCCACCTATGATTCCATATAAGATTCGTTCAGATGCCCGTCCCTGATGTGTTGGAAGTATATGAGGCATCCCGCATAACTTCATCACCACTTCCTGTAGCCGTTGCCAACTTCGGGCCCCAGCATAACTTTCATCACCTATCATCATACCTGCCCATTGACGGTCGCTCATCGCCCCAGTTCCACTGTCGGTAAGCAGGTCAATAAACACATCTTCTGATTTAAGAAGAAAGGCATTATGACCAGCCTGACGAAGCGCCTTTTCCCGGTAGACCTCGGTGGTCATGCGCAACGGCTCAACCATTTTAATACGGAAGGGCTCAGCCAAGGTCCTTCGTGGATTTTCTTGCATGTATCAGGTTATTTAAGGACTAATTTATCTTTTTTTGTATAATTATATTAAGAGTATTTTATCTTTTATTAAGTTTAACCACTAAATACACGGTATGGGAAAGAGGAACGTCCTTGACTATTTATTAAATCCAAAGAAATGGTGGCTCCCACTCCTATTAATTTTTCTTGTCAGCTTTACCGGGGTAGTTATGATGGGTGTTCACACTTATACAGAGGCACCACCTGTAGCTAACTTTGTTGACGTTGAACACAATACAATTTTTACACAAGACGATATCCAGAAAGGCCAGGCACTTTTCCAGCAATATGCCCTGATGGAGTATGGATCCATGTTTGGCGATGGTGGTTACCGGGGCCCCGATTATTCAGCCGAGGCTTTGCACCTGACGGCCACTTTCATGACAGACTATTATAAAGAAACAACCCATGCCGAAGTATCCGATCGGGAAACAGTACTGTTGGGGATTACTGAAAAGGTTAAAAAGGAAATTAAAGCGAACACCTACCAGGAAAGCACACATTCAGTAACCCTTAAAATGTCACAAGCCTATGCGGCTAAAAAATTAGTGACCTATTACCATGAAGTTTTTTTAAATCCCAAACATGAACAAGCCTTTTCCCCAACAGGGTACATTACCAACCTGGAAGAAATCCGCAAACTAACCGCCTTTTTCTTCTGGGGGGCTTGGGTATGCGGGGTAGAACGCCCCGGGAAAGACTACAGCTATACCCACAATTGGCCTTTTGATGCAGGGGCAGGCAACACACCTACGGTTGCCACTATAATCTGGAGTATTGTTGGGTCATTGGGATTGGTTCTTGGATTGGGTATTGTTCTTTACTACCATGGAAAACTGGAGAAACTTGATGATGCCGCATTTACTAATCATGCTGCACCTTTAGTAACCGAAAAGGGAGTTCGAGACTTTTTACCAACACCCACACAGCGTGCTACCTATAAATTCTTTTATGCAGCCATCATTTTATTTGCTGTGCAGGTTTTGGCAGGAATTCTTACTGTACATGATTTTGTGGGATTTGTAAATTTCTTTGGGTTTGATATGTCCAAAAGTTTACCTATCACGGTAACCCGTAGTTGGCATATTCAGCTTTCACTTCTTTGGATTTCTGCTTGTTGGATAGGCGCATCGTTTTTTGTTATGCCGATGCTCTCGCCTAAGGAACCGGCCGGGCAACGCAAACTCATCAATATTGCTTTTGGATTAATTGTGCTATTGGTTGCAGGTGCTGTGATTGGTCTGTTCATCGGACCCATGGGATTTGCCGGCAACGCATGGTATTGGATAGGGCACCAGGGTTGGGAATACCTTGAGCCGGGAAAATTGTGGCAGGGATTACTCTACATTATTTTCGGATTTTGGGTAGTGATCCTTTTCCGAGGACTCAAACCGGTAATGACCTTAAAAAAGCCTTGGGCCCTACCCAATTGGTTAGTATACGCAACCTTAAGTATTCTTGTGTTGCTCTTTTCCGGCTTGATGTTCACGCCAAAAACCAATTTTGTCATTGCCGATTTTTGGCGTTGGATGGTTGTACACATGTGGGCTGAAGCCTTTTTTGAAGTCTTTACAACCGTATTGATCGGATACTTTATGGTGTTGATGGGACTGGTAAGTGAGCGTGCAGCAACCCGCGTTATCTACCTGGCGTGTTTACTTTTTTTGGGCTCAGGGTTATTGGGTATATCCCATAACTTTTATTGGAATGCAAAACCGGTATTTACCATGGCGCTTGGTTCTGTATTCTCAACCCTACAGGTGGTACCCTTGATTTTATTGACGCTGGAAGCCTGGCGATTTGCAAAACTCCCAGATCAATTAACAAATGGGAGCAAGGCAAAAGAAGCATTTGGGTTTCCTGGCGTGTTTCTATTTTTACTGGGTGTAAATTTCTGGAACTTTCTTGGTGCAGGCGTTATGGGATTTATTATCAACCTGCCAATAGCCAATTATTACGAACACGGTACTTACCTTACCGTAAATCATGGTCATGCTGCATTAATGGGCGTGTACGGAAACCTATCCCTGGCTGCTGTCCTATTTTGCTGTCAGTTGCTATTCAAACCGGAAGTGTGGGATAAAAAATTAGTTAATACTTCGTTCTGGTCCATCAACATCGGTTTACTGCTCATGGTGGTGCTTGATCTTTTCCCTGCAGGCATTCTGCAATTTATTGCCGTGGTAGAAAATGGTTTATGGTTTGCCCGAAGCAGTCAATTTATTGACAGTTCTCTATTTCAAGGGCTTACCTGGTTACGGATTATCGGGGGGTCCATTTTTGTTTTAGGGGGTGTAATCCCGCTGCTGATTTTCATTGTGCGCAACGGAAAGCATTTGAAGAAAAATTTGATTTTTCCGGAGGTAACCGGAAATGGTCATAAAAAGCCAAAAACACTAAAAAAGGAATTTGGTATATCCATTACTGATTGATATGACAATTCGTGAACTTTTAAACCTTCAGCCTTCCAGTGCCCGCATCATGCGAAAATACGGTCTTCACTACTTGCGGTGCCGTCAAATGGAGTTCGAGGAGGCATGCAAAACATGCTCCGTAAATCCCATTCATGTTAAAGAGGAAATAAAATCCTTACAGTTTTCATCCACACCTATGGACAAACTGCTTAGCGAAATCATGAACGAACATGATCAAGTTAAAAGGCGATTATCTATACTGACGCGTTCGCTTGAAAAGGCTACAAAACGTTATAGCTCCTTCACCCTTGAATTATTAACAATTAAAGTAAATATTGAAATACTGGCTGAACAATTAGAGATGCACCTATATAAGGAAGAAATGATTCTGTTTCCCGAGTTTATAGCTGTTTGGTCCAAAAAATATAAAAATTCAGGTGTGAGCTGCCAGCCTACTTTTCGTTTTCAGTATCCGATTGAGCGACTGGAAAATGAACATGCCTCCACACAACAAATCATGACTGAAGTAAAAAAAGTGAGTGAATATTTTTGCATCACCGATAAAGATAATAGCTACAAGACCATTAGAAACCAGGTAGCACGTTTAGAGAAATCATTGAACAAGCTTATCAAACTTGAAAACGATATTCTTTTTCCCCAAGCCTTAACATTAGAAAGCGAAATATATAAAGGTACCTGAACGGTATTGTATAAAAAGCCCGTAACTATTTTTTAAACTAAAACTTACCACAACCATGGAACTCAATCAAGAAATCCTCAGTGACATTGTCATTTACATGAAGTATGCGCGCTACCTGCCTGAATTGCAGCGTAGAGAATTATGGCCCGAAATCTGCGCGCGATACGAAGCCATGATGATTGATAAATATCCACACATTACTGATGAAATTCAGGAGAATATGCAGTGGGTATTGCAAAAAAAGGTATTGCCATCTATGCGTGCCATGCAATTTGCTGGCGCTCCAATTGTTAAGAATAACAGTCGCATTTATAACTGCGCCTATATGCCGGTAGATGATATCCGGGCATTTCAGGAGGCGATGTTTTTGCTGTTAGGTGGAACAGGTGTGGGTTTTTCAGTTCAACAACATCATGTAGCGAAACTTCCTCCGATACAAAAAGCAGAAAAGCGCAGAAGATTTCTGATTGGTGATAGTCTGGAAGGTTGGGCCGATTCCATCAAAATGATTATGAAGGCTTACTTTGGACAAAATGAAGCAATGCCTGATTTCGACTATTCCGACATACGACCAAAAGGCGCACGCCTGGTAACAGCAGGGGGCAAAGCACCCGGCCCGGAACCATTAAAGGTTTGTCATGCGCATGTTACAGCAATTTTGGATCGAAAAGAAAACGGGGAACAACTCACCCCGCTGGAATGTCATGACATCATGTGCCATATAGCCAACGCGGTGCTTGCAGGGGGCATTCGTAGATCAGCCATGATTTCCTTGTTCTCCCTAGATGATGAGGAAATGTTGACCTGTAAGTTTGGAAATTGGTGGGAACTGAACGAGCAACGGGGTCGCGCAAATAACTCGGCTGTGCTCTCGCGAGAACATACCACGCAAAAAGAATTTCTTGATCTGTGGAAAAAGATTGAACTGTCAGGTGCTGGCGAACCCGGTTTTTACTTCAGCAATCACCCCGATTGGGGAACTAATCCTTGCTGTGAAATTGCGCTACGTCCCTTCCAGTTTTGCAACTTATGTGAAGTCAATGTTTCCGATGTAGAGAATCAGGAGGAGCTAAACAACCGTGCACGTGTAGCGGGATTCCTAGGCACCTTACAAGCTGGCTTTACCGATTTTCACTACTTGCGTGATGAGTGGAAAAATACTACCGAGCAGGATGCGCTTATTGGAGTTGGCATGACGGGCATTGCCAGTGGAAGAGTGGCCAAACTAGATTTACGTGAAGCAGCAGAAGAAGTTAAACATATTAACATTGAAGTGTCTGCTAAAATAGGTATTTCATTTGCGGCACGATGTACAACAATAAAGCCCTCTGGCACCAGTTCTTTGGTGTTAGGGACATCATCAGGAATTCATGCATGGCATAATGATTACTACTTGCGTAGGATGCGTATAGGAAAGAATGAAGCACTATATGAGTACCTCCGCATAAACCATACTGAATTATTGGAAGACGATTTACTCAACAGCAAACAAGCCATCGTGTGCATTCCGCAGAAATCGCCCGAAGACAGCATTTTGCGGAATGAAGATGTAATGCAGATGCTGGAACGGATCAAGCACTTTAACATTCAGTGGGTACGAAACGGATATCGGTTAGGGTACAATGCTAACAACGTGTCGGCAACGGTGTCGATTAAAGACGATGAATGGGAAAAAGTTGGGCACTGGATGTGGTTAAACAAAGCCAGCTATAATGGACTTAGTGTTTTACCTTACGACAATGGGAATTACAAACAACCTCCATTTGAAGATATCAGCAAGGAGCACTTTGAAGAATTAGAAGCATCACTACATGCCATTGACCTTTCTAACATCTATGAACCCGATGATGCAACGGATCTGCAGGCTGAAGCTGCGTGTGCAGGGGGAGCATGTGTTATTCAATAAAATAACGGTGAGAATTATATATTATGAGAATTTATTTAATCATCCTTTCGCTAGCTGCATGTTGCTTTAGCTGTTCGACCGAAACAAAGGATTACCGGGCATTTACAACAAATACTAAATTATATACCCAAACAGTATTTGAACTTAACCGTGTAGTCATGCACGATAATTTTACTCCACCGGTTGCCAACCGCAACTACACTTATGCCAATATTGCGGCATATGAATGCATTGCAGCGGGGTATCCTGAAGAGTTTCAGTCATTGTCAGGACAACTGAATGGTTTAAAACCCATGCCTCAACCTGAAAATACGAAAAGCATTGATTTCGAATTTGCAGCTGTGCTTGCTTTTTGCAAGGTAGGTGTTGAATTAACTTTTTCTGAAAGTTTGTTAGAAAAGTATGTAGATAGTTTAAAACGGGAAGCCAAACAATTCGGTATGCCTAATGCAACACTTAAAGCCACAGAAAAATTTTCTACCGCCATTGCACAGGCCATATTGGATTGGGCTAAAGATGATAACTATTTGCAAACACGTACTGCTATAAAATTCAACGTTACGCAAGAACCTGGCCGTTGGATTCCTACCCCACCCATGTATGCAGAGGCAGTTGAACCCGCCTGGAATCAAATACGGCCCTTGGTGATGGATAGCGCCAATCAAATCTCAGCACCTCCCCCATTTCCATATAATGTTTCGGATACCAGTAGTGCATTCTACCAAGAAGCAGTCAAACTTAAAAGGGCCAGCGAAACCCTTACTGACGATCAAAGACATATGGCTGACTTCTGGGATGACAATCCCTTCAAACTAAATGTAGTCGGTCACGTTATGTACTCGACCAAAAAATTCTCACCACCGGGTCATTGGATGGGGATTGCTGGTATCGGAGGCGCTGCTGTACAAGCTGATTTCCCAAAACTGGTGTGTGCCTATGCTAAAACATCCATAGCGCTATTTGAAGCTTTTATACAATGCTGGAACGAGAAATATGAACACAGTTATGTTCGACCTGAAACCGTAATCAACCAACATATTGATCCTGAGTGGCGTCCCTATTTACAAACACCTCCTTTTCCAGAATATACAGCCGGGCATACCACCACCTCAGCAGCAGCTGCCGCTGTACTTACGGAAGTTTTTGGTGATCAGATCGCCTTTACAGATACAACAGAGTTAGAATTCGGAATCCCCAGCAGATCCTTTACCTCCTTTCGTCATGCCGCTGAAGAAAATATCTGGGCCAGATTTTATGGAGGCATACACTATTACCATACGTGCGAAGTCAGTAATAAGCTAGGAAACGAAATAGGGGAATTTGTTTCACGTAAGTTAATCATGAATAAACTCAACTAAAATGATTCGCATTTAAGTTAATTCGAAAAATGCAAACCAAAAATTGAAAAATAGGGCCCATCCTGGGCTCTATTCTTCCTCAAAGCCAACTTAAGCCATTATCTGATAACCCATTTTTACTGTTCTCTCCATAAAATAAGATCATATCTTGCGCCCTATAAAGATTTCAGTGAGTTTCTGAATTCAGTATCCAAATAGTAAAACATTCCTTAGTTTGAAAACGGAATAATCATCTTCACGGTTGTACCTGTTCCTTCATCTGATATTAAATCCAATTTTCCCTTTAACTTCTCAACAATCATCTTGACTTTAAATAACCCTAATCCAATACCTTGAGATTTCTCATGGCCTCTGAAGAACATCTGAAAAGCATTCGCCTTAATTGCCCCGTCCATGCCAATGCCATTATCACTGATTTCAATGGAAATTTGATGGGACATTTTCTAGTATGATAAATTTTTTAACTATCTGATAATTAACTCTTTATATATAATAAATTTTCTATGATTTCTTTAGTCGCATTTACTGCTGTGAAAAAGTAATTCAGTATCAATTATTAAGAGAGAAAGTCTCAATTCTTGTAGTTACACAAGCCCAAACAAGCTTCATTGGTCGCATTATTTAGAAGAAGTGACAAATTTTCAGCTAAATCGAAAGGATTTTGGGTTCTTTGCACGCGAACATTTTCAGGCGAAAGCCTGTTTTCAACCTTTAACCTTACGTTCTATGCGGTTTTTACCGGTCATCTTATTGCTGATTATGGTTTGTTCTGGCTCAGAAAAAACATGGATTCCTACCGGCACCTGGCGGGCGGTACTTGAATTACAGGGTCAGGAGTTGCCTTTTACATTCGATCTGGAGAAAAAAGAGGATCAGTATGTGGCCTGGATCAGAAATGGGCAGGAAAGACTCTATTTAGATGAGGTTGAAGTAACTGCCGATTCCATTACCATGAACGTCCATATTTTTGATGCGGTGTTCAAAGCAGCTATTGGAGAAAAGGAACTGAACGGTCTTTTCATCATTCAATACGCTGATAATTACCGCGTTCCGTTCAGGGCCACGCACGGGAAGGACTACCGGTTTGCACCAACCGACACCACGGCTTCAGTAGTAGATTTCTCAGGAAAATATGCCGTGCAGTTTTTTAATGAGACCAATACGGTTAATGCACTGGGCATTATCACCCAAAAAGGCAACTACGCGGAAGGCACATTTTTGACCCCTACCGGGGATTACCGATACCTGGAAGGAAATGTAGTGAACGATACGCTCTGGCTAAGTGGTTTTGATGGAAATCATCTCTATATCTTTAATGCTGTCAAATCGGGCGATACCCTTTCGGGGATACATTGGTTGGGGAAATCACGCAACCGAAAATGGACTGGCGTGAAAGATGACCAGGCCAAACCACCTGTTTCCGAATCACTTACTTTTCTAAAAGATGGATACTCAAGCCTGGAATTCACCTTTCCGGATGTAAATGGAAAACCTGTTTCGCTTCAGGATGAACGTTTTAGAGATAAGGTTGTGGTTGTACAGATACTGGGATCATGGTGCCCGAACTGTATGGACGAAACCCGTTTTCTAACCGACTGGTATCCCAAAAACAAAGACCGTGGAGTTGAAATTATCGGACTGGCTTATGAACAAAAAGCTGATTTTGATTACGCCAGCGGAAGGGTTAAGAAAATGAAAGAGAAACTAAACGTTCCATATGATATTTTGATTGCAGGTACCAACGCCAATGCCAGCGAAACGCTTCCTGCTCTTAATCGGGTAATTGCTTTTCCAACCACTATCTTTGTAGGGAAAGACGGACAAGTGAAACACATCCACACCGGTTTTTCAGGGCCGGGAACGGGTGTCTACTATGAGCAACAACAGGAACGGTTTAATGAAGTGGTTAATCAGTTATTAAATAGCCACCAGCTGCCAGCTACGAGTCACTAGCTAGTGGCTCATAGCTATAGGCTAGTAGCTTAAAATTGAGATGAAAAAAAGAGTTGTAGTCGGTTTATCAGGAGGGGTTGATTCCAGCGTAGCAGCTTATTTATTAAAAGAGCAGGGCTATGAAGTGATCGGCATGTTCATGAAAAACTGGCATGACGACTCCGTAACCATTTCCAACGAATGCCCCTGGCTTGACGACAGCAACGATGCCATGATTGTGGCGCAACATCTCGGTATTCCCTTTCAAGCTATTGATCTCAGTAAAGAATATAAAGAACGCATTGTCGATTATATGTTTGCCGAATACCAGGCCGGACGCACACCGAACCCTGATGTACTCTGCAATCGTGAAATCAAATTCGATATTTTTTTGAAAGCAGCCCTTAAGCTTGGTGCTGATTATGTAGCCACCGGACATTATGCCCGCAGAAATGAAATTGAGGTAAACGGAAAAAAAGTTTATCAGTTGCTGGCGGGAAAAGATCCGAACAAAGATCAAAGTTATTTTTTGTGTCAGCTTACACAAGAGCAATTATCGAAAGCCTTATTTCCAGTAGGTGAATTATTAAAACCGGAAGTACGCGAAATTGCCACAAAAGCCGGATTGGCTACTGCAAATAAAAAAGATTCACAAGGCTTGTGCTTTGTGGGCAAAGTGCACCTCCCCGATTTCCTGCAGCAACGCCTGCAACCCAAAAAAGGAAAAGCGATTGTTATTCCGGAAACCGCCAAGACATACAGCAACGGACAATCAATGGATTATTTGATTTCCTTGACAAAACCGTATGCGTATCAACAAAGTGAAGGTGAAGTGGTTGGCGAACACAACGGAGCACATTTCTATACCATCGGTCAGCGTAAGGGTTTGAATATTGGCGGCCAGCCCAAACCATTATTTGTAATTGGCACCGATACCGAGCACAACATTTTATACATGGGCATGGGTGAAGATCATCCGGGTTTGTATCGCAAAGGGTTGTTTGTACCCAATGAAGATGAACATTGGATTCGTGAAGATTTGAAACTCGTTGTTGGTGAATCCAAAAATTACCTCGCACGCATTCGTTACCGCCAGCCGCTTGAGCCGTGCACCCTCCATAAAAAAGAAGAAGGGTTGTATATCATTTTCGAGCGACCACAAAAAGCCATTACACCCGGCCAGTTTGCTGCGTGGTATGAAGGTGATGAGTTGATTGGATCCGGAGTTATTAGTTGACCCGGAAATCTACATTACCAAAAAGACGCGGAGACGCAAAGAGAAATTATTGAGAAGGAAAGAGTACTCATTTTGTTTTATCTTGGGTATATGAAACATCTCGCTCCATTCTTTGCATTGCTCCTATTCGCGGCCTGTACACCAAAAACCGATCAGGAAGAAAACACATCCTGGCAGCTTGGTCCGTTTGTAAAAACTGATTCGCTCAACCCGGTACTGGAACCGTTAGCGCACACCACATTTTATTGTCCGGTAAGAAAAGACACGGTTCGTTGGGAAGAGAAAGATGTGTTCAACCCCAGCGCAGTGGTGCGCGATGGAAAAGTATACCTCCTCTATCGTGCGGAAGATACAGTTGGCAAACATGCCGGTACCTCCCGCCTTGGACTGGCGGTTAGTGAAGATGGTCTGCATTTCGAGCGGATGCCCGAACCGGTATTTTACCCGGATGAGGATAGTATGAAAGTGTATGAATGGGAAGGTGGCGTGGAAGATCCGCGATTAGTAGAAGACGAAAACGGAAGATACATCCTCACCTACACTTCTTATGATGGAAACCTAGCGCGGCTGTGCGTAGCCAGCTCACCGGATTTGATTCACTGGACAAAACACGGGCTTGCGTTTAAAGATCATCCGGAATTGTGGTCGAAGTCGGGGGCAATTATTACCACACAACAGCAAGATCGATTTGTGGCCACAAAAATAAATGGACAATATTATATGTATTGGGGTGATACGGATATTTTTCTGACCACGTCCGATAACCTGGTGGACTGGACACCGGTGTATGATGGCGATGCGTTGGTAAAAGTATTTAGTCCGCGATTTGGTAAATTCGATAGTGACCTGGTGGAGCCAGGCCCACACGCCATGCTGCAAGAAGGTGGAATTTTGTTGATCTATAACAGCCGAAATAAATTGGAGAAGGGAGATAAAAATTTACCCGATGGAAATTATGCAGCGGGACAAATTTTATTGAACAAAGAAAATCCAGCTGAAGTGTTGATGCGGTCTGAGAATTATTTCATCACTCCCGATAAAGATTATGAAATCACCGGGCAGGTAAATAATGTTTGCTTTGTGGAAGGGTTGGTTCATTTTAAAAACCGTTGGTTCCTGTATTACGGCACAGCCGATTCGAAAATTGCTGTGGCGGTGACGGAATGACTTTTAAAATAATAACTCCCCTCCTGTCAAGAAGGGCTGGGGGTGGTTCTTTAATTCTCTGCTTGTATTTTTTTAAGATGACGCTCCTACGGAGCTCAGAATACAAAACATCCTCACAGCTATTAAGATCGCGCTCCTACAGGGCTTGAATTTGCAAAAGAGATGGTAAGTTTACATTGCTCCCCTCCTGTCAAGGAGGGGCCGGGGGTGGTTTTGTTATTTCATTTTTCTTGAATCAGATGGCGCTCCTACGGAGCTCAGGTTTCAATTTTCTTTGTTAGCTAATTAGATAACGCTCCTACGGAGCTTGAATTCGCAACGAGATGGTAAGCTTTACACAACTCCCCTCGTGACAAGGAGGGGCCAGGCGTGGTTTTATTATTCTATTTAGCTTAAGTCAAATGTCGCTCCCACGGAACTTGAAATTTGCAACGGAATGATAAGCTTTACACAACTCCCCTCCTGACAAGGAGGGGTCGGGGGTGGTTCTTTATTTTTTACTGGTATTTTTTAATGAGATGACTGAGAAATACGAATGCTACATGACTCAACTACTTTTAAGTCCCGGAGGGACGGCATCTTATTAGAAAAATCGATTAATGATACCGAGCCCCGGAGGGGCGGCATCTTAAAAAAATTAGAATAACCTACTGCTCCTTCGCAAACCCCGAAACACCACCCGACACCACATACTTCATCGCTACCGGACCGGAAATATTCAAAGGCTTAACGCGGTCTTTTGAAATCACGAAATGATCACCCGAAAAATTATACGCATGCGGCAGGTAAACAGAAATCATGTCCTTCAATCCCAATTCGCTTAAATCACTTTGTGTAACAAATCCAATTTGGTGCAGGTTGTTCTCTTTGTTCAGCAACACCAACACCGGTTTACTGAATTTCCTTTTATCACCCACAAAAGCGCCAATCAAATCTTTAATAGAAGAATAAATTAGTTTTACCATGGGGATCCGATTAATGACATGGTCAAACCAATTTGAAAAGGTTTGAAAAACAATGTTGGATGTTAAATACCCAAACACCGTAATGGCTGCGATGATGATTGCAAAGCCCACACCGGGATACGGCAGGCCAAGCAAATTATCCAGCCACGAAAAAGAAAAATAAATTACGTACACAGTAACCGCTACGGGTACGATAAAGAGCATGCCACTGAAGAAGTAGCGAAGTATTCTTCGAAAGTTCGATTCCATAATTATATAAGTTAACGCATCACTTTTCGTCTATTGTTTCGTATTGTTTAATAACCTGGTAGTTCAACCACTCGCTTTTCTTCACTGCTTGCAAAGGCCGCATCGATTACGCGCATTACCTGTACACCATCAAGCGCGGTTACGGGCAATTGCTTATCATGAACCAGCGACTGATAGATGCCCTCATAATATTCCATGTAATTGCCGGGCAAACTTTCTATTCTTTCGCGAATAATTTTTCCGTCAACTTCCGTGTGAAGTAAGCCTTGTTCCCCAGATGGCTCAACACCCCAGTCTGAACCGGTTGGTTTCTTTCCTGCCTGCAAGTCCGCTTCCTGAACATCAGCCCGGGTTTTTAAAAACGATCCTTTCGTTCCATGAACGATATAAGATGGCGCAGGTTCGCGTACAAAATAACCCGCCCGCAGGCGTACCCGCCATGTTGGGTAATAGAGCAATATTTCAAAATAATCACATACCTGTGAAGCAGGGCGGGTAATGGAAATATCAGCAAATACAGTCTGGGGCACTCCAAATAAATGCAATGCCTGGTCAATCAAATGCGGGCCAAGATCGTGTACAACACCCGCACCAGGGCGTGGCGTTTCCTTGTGCACCTTCGGACTAAGATTCGGATTAAACCGATCGTATGAAAACGAAACTTCTACCAACTCACTCAGAATGCCTCTGTCAATAATATGCTTAACGGTTTTAAAATCACTATCCCACCTGCGGTTCTGAAAAACGGAAAGCTTACCATTCATTTTTTCCGCGAGTACTTTCAATTCCGTGGCTTCGGCTGCTGTTGCCGTAAATGCTTTTTCTACTACCGCATGCTTGCCTGCTTCCAGTACTTTCTTTGCCATTTCAAAATGCGTGTACGTAGGTGTGTTTACAATAACCAGATCAACACGTTCATCGGCCAATAGTGATTCCAGCGAAGCATAACTTTTTGCGTGTGGATAAAATTGCTGAATGGCTTTGGTTGATCGCTCCCATGATCCCACCAAGGTGAATCCCGGATGCGCGTCAATAAACGGAGCATGAAATACCCGCCCCGACATACCGAATGAAAGCAGTGCTACACCAACCGTTTGCATACCGGTAAAGGTACGGGTAAGTTTTGAACTCCCTGAAAAAACAAAAGGCTTCCGTTTGCACAGAAGCCTTTATCATCAAAAACAATATTTCTTATAACGAGAAGCCCAGGAAGCTCAAGAAGCCTAATGACATCAATCCTACCAAAATAAAGGTGATGCCCAACCCGCGAAGCGGCCCTGGAACGTTTGAATATTTCATTTTCTCGCGGATACCGGCCAACGCCACAATCGCCAGCAGCCAGCCAATACCTGAACCTAATCCAAACACAGTAGCTTCTGACAACGTGTAAGAGCGACCGATCATAAACAACGCGCCACCAAGAATCGCACAGTTTACCGCAATCAACGGAAGGAAGATACCGAGAGAACCATACAAAGCCGGTGAAAATTTTTCAATCGCCATTTCGGTTAATTGCACCATAGAAGCAATTACGGCAATGAATACAATGAATTGCAAAAAGGTCAGGTCAACCGTGGCCAGTTCAGGACTGATCCACGCCAGTGAACCCTGATTTAAAATGTGGTTTTGGATTAACCAGTTGATGGGAACAGTGAAACCCAATACAAACACAACGGCCACACCTAAACCAAAAGCAGTTTTTACTTTTTTAGAAACGGCCAGGTATGAACACATGCCTAAGAAATAGGCAAAGATCATGTTGTCAATAAAAATGGAGCGTACGCCTATGCTGATAAGATTTTCCATAATGCCTATTGATTAACCTTCGCGATAACCATTTAATGAACGTTGTACCCAAATGATGATGCCCACTACAATACAGGCACCAGCCGGTAACAATAACAATCCGTTTCCAGGATACTTGAGTCCGATGGATTCAAAAACCTTAAATCCAAAAATTGCGCCCGAACCAAACAACTCACGGAAGAAGGCCACGATCATCAGAATAAGTCCGTAGCCCAATCCATTACCCAATGCATCGAATAAAGATGGTATGGGTTTGTTTGCCATGGCAAAAGCCTCCAGGCGACCCATTACAATACAGTTTGTAATAATCAACCCAACAAAAACCGAAAGCTGCTTTGAAACATCGTACACAAAAGCTTTCAACACCTGGTCGACAATAATTACAAACGTTGCAATTACTGCCAACTGTACAACGATACGAATACGTGATGGTATGGTATTCCTGATTGATGACACCACCAGGCTCGACATCATGGTTACCACCACCAAACTCACCGCCATGGTAAAGGCCGGTTTCATTTGCGTGGTTACCGCGAGGGCCGAACAGATACCCAACACCTGAACGGTAATCGGGTTGTCAATATCCAATGGATTGGAGACGAGCTTACGGTTCTTTTTCGAGAACAGCGGTTCGCTCTTTACTTCTTTTACTTCAGCTACTTCAGTACTCATAGTTACTTCGTTTCGTCTGATGATTCTGTTTCTGTTTCTTCAACTGCAGGTTCTTCCACTACTTCCTCTACTTTCGCAGAAGCACTGCCGGCTTTCACCTTCTTCAGGTAATTTTCATACAAGGAAAGGTAGCTCGATAACATGGTGTTTACGCCTTTTGCCGTAAGTGTGGCGCCAGACATTCCGTCAACCTTGTGCACATCATTGGAGTAGTCAACGCCCTCTCCTTTCATCATGGTAACGGCAACCAACGTTGCGCCATCATAAATGGATTTGCCTTTGTAGCGATCCTGAATTTCCTTTGAATCGATACGGGCACCCAAACCTGGTGTTTCTGCTTTGTGTTGAAACGATACACCTTGAATGGTATTCATATCTTCCTGCAAGGCTACAAATCCCCAGATGTTATCCCACAAGCCAAAACCAAACACAGGTAGCACTACGAAGTCAATTTTATCGGGGTTGCTTTCGTTGCGGAATTCGTACACGGGCAACTTGCGTTGATCAGCCGGCTTCTTGTATTCGGCCAACACCACCACATCGGCAGCATTCACACCCTCAACAACATTACCACTTGCATCTATCACAAAGGATTTCACTTTGCTGGCGTACACTTCTTCAACGTTGGTGTTTTTATCCACCGTCATCACGGTACCCAGAATATTTTTCTTTTGCTCCAGGGCAATGTTCGCCTGCTGACGATCCTTTAAACCTTCAGAAGCAAGTGCCAGCAAGCCACCGCAGATAACGGTAAGCGCGGCAGCATATAATACGATGTATAAATTAGATTGTCGCACGTTTTAATCTCCGTTTTTTGTTTGCATTAACAACTACGTAATCTATTAAAGGAGCCATCACGTTCATGAACAGGATGGCTAACATAATACCTTCCGGGTAAGCCGGGTTGAACACGCGGATCAACACCGTTAAAATTCCAATCAATAAACCGTACACCCATTTACCGGCTTCGGTCTGTGCAGCCGTTACGGGATCGGTAGCCATAAACACGGCACCGAATGCCAATCCACCTATCACCAGGTGATAGTGAGCAGGCATGGCCATGAATTCATTCACGGCAACCAGGTTCAGGAATGCACCCATTCCATACGCACCGGCAAAAACACTTGCAATGATTTTCCAGCTACCCACACCGGTAACTACCAAAATCAATGCACCGATCAAACACATGAAGGTAGAGGTTTCACCAATACTGCCCGGCATAAAGCCAAAGAACATGTTGGAGAAACTATAGAGCTCATTGGCCCAACCTGAGCCAAATGAATTGAATGCCTGCACCACACTTTCGCCATCGGTTGAAGCCTGTGCGGCAACAGCCAACGGAGTGGCGCCAGAATAACCGGCAACCGTTTTTGCGCCTTCCGGCAGATACGTCCACACCTCACCGGAAATTTGAAGCGGATACGCAAAGTATAGGAACGCACGCGCAGTAAGCGCTACGTTTAAAATATTCATTCCCGTTCCACCAAAGGCTTCTTTGGCAATAACCACAGCAAAAATGCTGGCCACGGCTACTTGCCACAACGGAATATCCGGAGGCATAACCAATGGAATAAGCATACCGGTAACCAGGTATCCTTCGTTAAGCGGGTGTTTGCGTAGCACCACAAAAACAACTTCAACAAGTCCGCCTGCTACATACGCTACAATAACAATGGGAAGTACTTTTAATAATCCGGTTCCAATCATGGCACCCAGCGCCATTTGCTCGCCCGTTGCCAGGGCATGCTGGTAACCCACGTTGTATATCCCAAACGCAAGGCACGGAATCATAGCAATGACAACCGTCATCATTAAACGCTTCAAATCCACGGCATCGCGGATTTGCGCACCCGTTGCCGGGGTTACGGTATTGGGTGAATAATTAAACGTATCAAATGCTTCAAACAAGTAGAAGTATTTGTGGTACTTGCCACCCTTTTCGAAGTTATGCTTGGCTTTGTCCAGTGTATCGCGTAAAAACTTCATATCAACTGTTCAGCATTAAATCAATTCCTTCTCTAACTATATTCTGCACATTGTGCTTGGAAACATCCACAAACTCGCACAGGGCCAGGTCTTCTTCAATAACCTCGTAAATGCCCAACGCTTCCATCTCATCGTAATCTTCGGCTATGATAGACTTTAACAAATAAGTCGGCAGAATGTCCATTGGGGTAACCTGCTCAAACACACCGGTTTGAACAAAGGCACGAGGCTCACCCCGCATGTTGCTATCCAACACAAATTCTTTTTTCGGATTCAGGAAAGATAACAATCCAAAAGCCCGATGAACACTGAGTTTATTCGTAGTGGGCTTAATCCATCCCAGAAACTCAAAATAATCACCTTCAGGTATTACTGAAATCACGTGATCGAAATGCCCGAGGTAACCTTCTTTGCCGATGTTGGTACCGGTAAGCACATTACCCGAAACAACACGCACATGATCTTGCTTTAAATTATTGTTTAGAAACTTGTTTACACAAGCGCCTGAATGCGTGAGGTAATACTGCGGCTCCTTCACTTCCGATCCGGCCACAGCCACCACTTTTGATGTATCGTAAATTCCGTTGAGGAAAAGCTTACCGATCTGAATCACACCAGCAGGTGAAATTGTCCAGATCACATCTCCTTTATTAATGGGATCAAGGTGGTGAATCTGAACACCCACGCAACCTGACGGATGCGGGCCGGAGAATTTGTTTAACTCCGCTCCCTTTACTTGTGAGAAAACAGGTGAAATTTCGCGCTCGGAGTGAACATTTACATGAACAAGCCCCGAAGTGAACTTCTTCAAAATATCTACACCCACCTGGAAGTAGTGCTCCTGCCCTTTATAGATGACGTTGTAATCTGCGGCAAGCGGACTTGAATCGAAAGCTGAGATAAATATAGACTTGGGCTTTTCAGCCGGATCAGCAACGATACCAAACGGACGTTGCACCAGGTTTACCCATACCCCGCTTTTCAACATTTGCTCCTGTGCCTGCTCGCGATTCAGGTTGGCTATGTCGGAAACAGAGTACTTGTTGAATGGCACGTACTCGATTTGCTTGTCAGCCAGAATTTTTACTTCCAGCAACTTGCGCTTCTCTCCACGCTTAACTTCAACCACCTCACCACTTACAGGAGCGGTGAATACTATATTGCTGTGTCTTTTATCGTGAAACAGTACAGCACCTGCTTTTACATTGTCGCCTTCCTGAACGACCACTTTAGGCATGTAAATGCCATGAAAATCAGTGGGTTTTACGGCAAATGTTTCAGGTTGTTCAATACTGGCAATTTTAGGTGCGGCTTTTCCTGCAAGATTAATGTCAAAGCCCTTCTTTAACCGGATGAATTTGCCCATGCGTTACGGGGTAATTTTGATTTGATCGGGGGCAAAATTAGTGATTAAAACGATATTAAAAAGGCTTTTTGGTGCTGGTTGGCACCTGATTTTCGGCAGTAAAAATTATGTTTAACGAGGCCCCGTTAGCGGGTTGTTTTTCGCACCGAAACGATCTTCGAAAAGGCCAGTCGAACCACCTCATCCACCTGCTCATCGATGGTGATGTGCGTGGTGTCAATCACAATGGCGTCTTCGGCCTGTCGCAGCGGACTTTCAGCCCGTGTGGTGTCAATGTGATCGCGCTTTTTGATGTTTTCAATCACCTCATCCAGGTCAACCAGCCGCTCTTGCGCCAGCCATTCCTGTTGCCTGCGAAAAGCCCTCACCATCATATCGGCTGTCATAAACAATTTCAGTTCGGCTTGCGGAAATACCACGGTGCCGATGTCGCGGCCATCCATCACAATGCCCCTCTCCTTTCCCAGTTTGCGTTGCTGTGCCACCATCGCTTCACGCACTTCTTTTATGGCACTCACCGGACTCACCTGTTCTGACACACGCAACTGGCGGATTTCTTCTTCCACACTCAGTCCGTTCAGGAACGTTTCGGTTATGCCTTTTGCATTTATTTTAAAAGAGATGTTGATCTGTTGAAGCGCACGATGTACTTCTCTCGGGTTGGTGAGCGCTACATGATGATCGAGAAAATACAACGTAACCGCCCGGTACATGGCGCCCGAGTCGATGTAGCGGTAACCCAATATTTTGGCTACCTCCTTGGCCGTGGTGCTTTTACCACAGGCGGAGTATCCGTCTATCGCAATAACAATCTTACTCAGGTTCATCAGCAGTCTTTTTGCGGACAAGGAATGGGTTTGCCGGGCTTCAGGCGCTTATGCTTCTTTTGCGAGGCGCAATCGCTGAACAGCAAGGCGGATAACAAGATCAAAACCAGGGAAATTCGCTTGAACAACACGGCACTTTTCATACCGGCAAGTTAGGATGAAACGGGGATTTTGGAAACACTTTCACCCCCTCCGTCCTGTGGACACCTTCCCCCTCAGGGGGAGGAAGGGGATAAAGAACCACCCCCGGTCCCTCCTTGTCAGGAGGGGAGTTGTGTAGAACTTACCATCTTGGTTTAAATTTCAAGCTCCAGAGGAGCGTAATCTTATTAGATGAAAATGTAATTATTTTTCAAGCTTCGTAGGAGCGGCATCTGATTTAAGAAAAATGAAATAGTAAAAACCACCCCCGGCCCCTCCTTGTCAGGAGGGGAGTTGTGTAGAACTTACCATCTTGGTTTAAATTTCAAGCTCCAGAGGAGC
>CAYQOM010000004.1:167050-169745 GCA_964419145.1 uncultured Roseivirgaceae bacterium
AGGGGAGTTGTGTAGAACTTACCATCTTGGTTTAAATTTCAAGCTCCAGAGGAGCGTAATCTTATTAGCTGAAAATGTAATTGTTTTTCAAGCTCCGTAGGAGCGGCATCTGATTTTAGAAAGATGAAATAGTAATGTAGTCATTTCTGATAGCTCATCCTGAACCCAATCTTCTGCCCGCCACCCAAATCGGGGGTATGCTCCAGTTTTTGGTGAAGGGTAATAAACCGCACTTGCGGATACGGCATGGCCATCAAATCATTTTCAATGGCAATGGCCAGCGCCAGTTTCACCAACGCGTTCAGGTTTTCGCGCTGCAGCGGACCGTCCGAAACTTTGTTGAATAAAAACGACAGTTGCCCCTCGCCTTCAACAAAAAACCGATTTTCGTGATTGACCATCAATCGCGCAAGCAAATAACCCGGGTCGTTGATGCGGTTAAACTTCAATGAATCGGCCATGAAGTTGTAGATCATGATCTGCCCGTAGTAGCGGTTGTATTCATTCTGCCGCGTGTAGGTGTCCTTCATCACAAAATGCTCTTCATCAAACGTGACCACGTTGGTGTGCAACACAAAAATCAACAGATCGCCCGCCACCTTAACATGAAACTCGTGCTCGTTTATGATGTTAAATGCAACCGTAACATCATCATCACCGGGATGCGCCTTTTTTTGTAACTCCTGCACAATACGCGCGGCCTCCTCTTTTAACATCGTGAAGGCTTCCAGCAGGTGCTTGTAGGTTTTTTGTTTTGCGGTCGACTTACTCTCCAGCAGTTGGGTGATGTAATCGATGTGATCCTGATCGTTTTCCATGATTATGCGTTGAGGTATGCAAAATAAGGAAATTACTACACCGATACTGTAATTTTACGTGAACGCGGGCGTCTGATTTTGCGTTACAGCAATAACCGTTTTAACTTAATGATCCAATAACACCCGCACGTATGGCAGACGAAACAAAAGAAGGCAAAGCCGAAACACTTTTTCAAAACTTTGGCAAAAAGGTTGATAAGTTCATGGAGGAACTGAACGAAGCAGGCGGCAAACTCAATAAAGAGTTTGAAGACAAATATGAAGACCTGAAACAAGCTGCTGAGAAACTAAAAGCCCAGGCCGAAAACAAAGACCGCTGGAAGGAAGTAGAAAGCAGCCTGAAGCGTGCCGGCAAAGAATTGGAGAATGCCGTGAAGGCTGCGTTTAAGAAGAAGCAGGATTAAAAATTATTAGGTTCAGCGAACTGTTCAGGAATACAACACGCGAGTAGGCTGTAAAATTTTAATATGATAATCTACATTTTGCAGATTATTTAGTAAAGTTTTTACATTTTTATCTGTCCGTTGTTCAACAACCAATGATCCCAATCCTCCATCACATCGGCTTGTTGCTCCATGCGCCAACGGCCCTGTTCGTAGGTTAAATACAGCAACACATGGTCTTTCAGCTTCAGGCAAAGCCAATCGTTTGAAGCAGCTTGATACTCAAAGTCAAAACAATCGGTTCGGGTGTTGAGCGCATCAACCAGAAATTGATACGTTTTGTGTTTTTCCTTTTCACGGGCCAGGTACTCCGGGTCCATCAACAAATCACCAATCAGGTAATGGTGGTTGCTGCGCTGATACAGGTACCACGTACAAGCTTCCGATTCTAATATCAAACCTGCACTCTGTGGTTTTATAAAACGGGCAAAAGCTTTCGTGCTACGCAAGGCAACTTTCAACTTGCCCGGCCGTGTTGCCTTTCTGCCGCAACTGCAGAGTTTGAAATTTCCGTTGGGTTGACACATGAGGGAATGGCACTAAAGCTACCTGCAATTCTTGTTATAAAAACTTACTATCGCCTCCATATCATACTTTTTAAAATCCTTGTCCTGAATCTTATCCACCAATTCCGGGCAGTCACTGAAATATTCCGCCATATCTTTTTTGAAACTCAGGTTTTTTGGTCTTTTCAATTCACCCGACCCCTTTTGCATGATGTAGCGTTCCACACTGTAGGCATAGCCTCCGGTAACAACACCTGTTGAAGCATTGTACATACCCGGTGATTGTTGCGTATAGTAATAACTAAACAGTTTTAACGGACCATCTATTTCAAGGCGGAGAAAAATATGGGTGTTGCTTGAAAAAATATTTCCCAAACCGAGTGTATTGAACCGGGAAAGCATCCGTACCTGCTCGGCCCCATTCATAAATTGAATCTCCTTTGCCTCATGTGGACGCAAGGTGATTTTTTTCTTGTTCGAATCCAGGTACCGAACCTTATACTGAAGTTTTTCAAAATTAGGTTGCCCTGAAAAGAGCTTCACCGGAATTTGTAAAATAACATCAAGGGTATCATTCCCTAAAATGATTTTGCCTGCTATGTTTTTTGCCTGTAAGGTAAACGTCAGGAATACGCCAACGACAACGGAAGTTATTATTTTTTTCATGCTTCGGGGGATTAGAATTTGCTGCAATGTTACGATTTATAATTTATCTATCACATACTCCGTCACAACCGACTTACCCTTTACCAACCACGCCAGTCCGAATAAAACCAGCATGGCCGCTTCCATCCAGTACACAAATGTTCTGCCTCCCAAATCCATTTCACTGATCATATCTATAAACAGAACCAGCAGTAACACCAATATGCCGATGCCGCAAAACAAATAAATGTTGCCCTCGGCATTACGAATAAACGTTTTATTG
>CAYQOM010000004.1:169755-315864 GCA_964419145.1 uncultured Roseivirgaceae bacterium
AAAAAACGCAGCAGCAAAAATCAAATGAATGGTTCCGGCCACATCCGATGACACATAAATATGAATGTTATCGGTGATGGGATCTTCTGAGCCGGTTGGAAAGATAACGATGAGCAAGGCGCAGCCAGCTGCTACTCTGGAAAGCAGCGAATCGGTAAGCCATGCAAACTTATCCTGGTCTTTTTTCTTTTTATGCCCCTGGTAACAAAACAGAAAGATGGCCAGCGTAATGAGCACCCCCGTAAACAACGGCCCGGCTGCCGTGTAGTAAAAATGACTGATGGATGACTTCAAATTCACCCCGGCTGTATAGGGGCTGCTATACTCGGTATTGACAAATGCAGGATTGTTCAACAAATCAAAATCATTTACGAACGTGTTAACGCCCCAGCACAAAAACGGCAACGCCATACCCAGTATGCCGATAAGCTGCCTGAGTGTGTGGTAGGAAATAACGTAGGTGTTGGTTGCGGGCATGGCATTTTGTTTTTTGGTTCAGTGCAAACATACAGCACTTATCAGTTCAGGTGCAGGCTAACGGTAAGCCCATACCAATTTTTGTTTTGGTAAATCCAAATGTCTTTATCCCGGTCAGTCAGGTAATCCCAACCGATACCCAAACCAACGGTGAGGTTGTTCACACCAACCATAACCGAGAGGCCACGACTGAAGATGAATCCAAAATACTCATCATTGGTTTGGTAGTTGGTGGTCCATGGCGTAATGGATGCAGCACCAATACCACCAAAACCGCCAACCGTTATGGCCCGCTGACGGTACTCCTTCACGGTACCCAACGGGGTATCGAAATGGCGCAGCCTGTACCGGTCAATGCGGTATCCTAAAAACACATTACCATTAAAATTTGCAGTTAGCTGCCGGGGAAACTGGCTGGCGATTGGCCTGAATTTAAAAGGAGTAACTAAAATGTCGGCATCGAAACTGTACTTGTATAACTTTTGATTAGGGTGGTTCGTAATGCGGGTTCCATCCAATTTTACTACGGTAACGCAATCCGGTTTTGCATCTACGTAAACGCGTTCCAATCCTTTATCCGGCACGCGGTAGTAATAGTAATCTGATTTGAGTTCCGATTTCGGCACACTGGTTAACGAAGAGCAAGAGAATAAAGCCAGTATGAAAATCCAGACCAGGTATTTCATATATTAAAGTTATTCATTGTCCACCATTTAGACAATGCACGAAATTGATGATTAGTGATTCTTTCACCTACATAAGCGGTGGTGGTGGTGGAAGTGAATTCATATCCATCAGGCTTGACTCATTCTCAAGAAAGGCAATCATTTCAGATGCCTTGTTAACTACTTTTAGTATAGTGCCATTTTTATCCACAACAATGTGCGTTGGATATGCATCCAGGTTTAACGTTTTGAGAATAAATTCCTTTTGACCCGGAACCACTTCATACGTAAAGGCCTTTTTATTCAAAAACTTTTCCAGTTCAGGTTTCGCATCTGTGGCCAAACTCACAAAAACGACATCCGTTCTGCTTTTATATTTGGCTACCAGTTCGTTTAGTTCAGGAAACTCAGCTACACAGGCCGTGCAGCCAATAAACCAGGTTTTAAAAACTACAATCTTTCCTTTTGTGTTTTCGTTGGTATAGAAACTGTCGTTCAGGTCAGTAAAAGTAAATTGAGGGAATGCTTGCCCTTCCATATTAAAATGTTTGCGTATTAATAACGCCTCATCTTTTATTGTACTTCCAATACTTTCACCTGCTGATGGATCAAGTTTAAAAAGCTTATAGGTTTCCCGACCATCCTGCGCTTTTAACTTTAAAGGAATATACTTGCCCGAAATTAGCGCATCTAAAAACTGCTTTTTGGTAACCGTGTCCGACTGTTCATTAATACCGGTGAACTCCGCTGACAAGGAAACATTGTAATAATGGTATGACCACCATCTTTTGAAATCCGGTTTTACGATATTGAAATTAACATCAGGCTCAAAGACTTCAATTTCCTTATCGGCTTTTTCTTTGCATGCAAAGGCGAAAATTAGCAGAAGTGATATAGCTATAATTTCAGGCTTTTTCATTTTTTACTTATGGGGAGAAAATTTCATGATTAATTTTTCTTGATCAGAATCTCGCTCACGTTCTATCATCTTTCCCAGAATTTCATTTACCTCAGGATGTAATTTAAATATTTTGTCAGGCTTTAGTCCGAGGCGTACCTTCAAGTTATCAAACCAGTTTTTTGGTTGATAATTTACAAATTGCAAAAATTCCTTCTCCCTCAATTGTTCAGGGTACATCATTCTCGATTTTTGAGCAACGCTATTTGCCAGGGCCGTTTGTAAGTCCGTATTGAATTCAACTTCAAGCCACTTCACAAACGCTTCCATTCCATCAGCGTCCATTGGAATAGCATGCCAAAACATGGGCGTAATTAAATACAGGCAATAATCATCAGATACAGGTCCACCTGAAGTTGTGAATTCTCCTATTGCCAATACCTGATTGAGCTCTAACCTAATAGGTCCGGTTTCACCAAGATAATACTCAGCAGTTCTTAACGTGCTATCGAAAGTAACTTTGTTTCTCATTGGAAAAATTAACCCCCATCAATTCCATCCGAAGAAGATGTTGTTGATTGCATTCTCAGGCATTCTTCTCAATGTAATCTTTCAATGTCCCCTTTTCCTTCATCTTTACGTACTTGTCAACACCTTTATTTTTAGGAATCACTCCTTTATTTTTTGTGTAGAAATCAATGACTGATTCTATTCCTGCAGTAGTCCCATTAATTTTATTGTTAAAGTCTCCAGACTCAATACTGTATTTAGCCCAGGAACCCATGAATATCATCAGTAAGTCACCATTGTCCATAAATGTTACAATCTCCTGTTTTACTTCTATATGAACTTTTGAACTACCTGAGAGCCATTTCAATAAAAATGCATTAGCTTCTTTTCTCTTGTCTGGTTGTTCATTTACAGGTGTAGTGGTCAGCCAGCTCAGGCAATCAACAACGTCTTTTTCGTAGGTGTCATAATCGCTGGGGTTTTCCAACTTCACATTCTTAGGAACTTCAAAAGTTTGAGCTTGTGCTACAAATAGAAATGATGTGAAGATTAATGTCAGTACTTTCGTTTTCATTTGTGTGTTAATTTAGTTTAAGTCTTTGATTTATAATTTATTTCCAGCTCATATATCGCAACGGTTTGTGTTAGTTCGCAGAGTCCTCTGTGAGAGACTCTGCGAGGAAAAAAAGAAGATTTGGCATGTGCTCTACCGCATAACTCCTTTACTATTTCCATACTTTTCAACGATCACTTTTAGCTGAACAAGTGATTCATTTAGATAAGATTGATCTGATCTAATCTCAAAAATTAACTGTGTATTCAAATGAAAGAATTCCTGGTATTCTCCAATTAGATCCACCTGACCATTTTCGTTATAAACAACTTTTAACTTCAGGTTGTGCTCATAATTCTCAAAGTCAGCTGTACCGCTTACACTTGCATGACAGTTTTCAAGCTGTTTGAAGAATTGATGAACTTCTCCCGTTGTCGTCCATATAGACCCCTTCACAAAGTAACTTTGACTTTTTATTTCAATTTCGCACTCGGTCTCATATCCCCCGAAATGACTTGTCTGGTCAGGGAATCCATTAACGCGTACAAGACTAATCCTGATATATCCGTTCTCTCCTTTTAATTCAAAGAAGTCCATACCTTATCTTTTAAGTAATTTCCAGCCCTGACTAATCTAATTTAGCAAATATTCGCAGAGTCCTCTGTGAGAGACTCTGCGAGGAAAAAAGCACAACGATTACTAGTTGGGGGATTTTCATTTCTCTATTGGTTAGGTTTAAACCTCCTCAATATCACCCAAAGGGGACGTTGAGGAAACGTTAGTAAACTCTTTTACCCTTCAATCATTATAAGTTTTTTCCGCAAGCTGAATTATCGCTTTTAACGCCTCATGCTTGGTCGTTGTGTCCTCATTGCTGATTCTAATTCTGTACTTTGTTCCTCTTACCATGTAACCCATATCATCAAGATCATGATCCTCTATAAGTTTGTCGATTTCATCTGACTTAGCAGTTTTAAGCGCTAACACAATATGCTTTTTCTTTCTTGGCCTGACAGTTAAGTAAGGAACGTGCTGTCCGTTTTTTGAAAATCTCAAATTATATTTTGTGTACTTGATTTCATGCCCAGGTGAAATCTCATTCACAATAAGCAGAATCTTATCGGCTATTTGAATTGTTTCATTAGATGCCTTTTTCTGAACCCAATAATCACGGTTTGTGATTTGCTCTATTTCGTTGTCTTCATCTTCCTCCAATCCCAGCGCCATTTCATCAAGCACTTTTGTAAATACAAGACCAATCTTATCGTCAAACTTAAAGGCCTTCATTTGGATGGCTATTAAAGGAATAAATCCATTAAACAGCCCTATAACATTTAAGAATCTGCTGGTAATATCTTCTGCAACAATCACTGCACAATGTTCATATTGCGGATATCTCTTTTTCTCAATATCCCAATACTCAATTGTTCTGATAATATGACTTTCATCCGACTTGCCTAGCTGAATTTCAACTTCATACCTTTTATTTAATTCCGGATCGTATAGTAGTAAATCTAGCCGACCTGCTCTTGGCTGAATTCGTTCTTTATCCTTAAGTATCAAATCTCCCAATCCAAGTATTGATGGGTCTTCAGCTATTTTCTCTTGAATTATCCGCTCGGTTATTTCCGAATGGTCTTTGAGTATTATCTGTTCTGGTCGAAATAATTTGTTCATTTTTATTAATCAGATAGAGGTTTAAAACAAAATTGAACTGATTTCTTCATATTCTGCCTCTTCCTTACCAAGTCTGTTTTTAAGTTTAATAATGTTGATTTCAATTAATTTATCTCCTTCAATTCTTAAGCAGTCCTTAAATCTCTTAAAAATGTAGTCTGCAGAGTGTCTTGATAGACCGTAATTTTGTAAAGCAATTACGATTGTATTTTGTGTTCCATACTCTAAAAAGGTTGCCCAGTTTACTCCAGCATTTTCTTCGCCTAATATTTCAATAAGCATTGCGTAATAATTATTGAAATATTTCTCAAAAAGGAATCGAAGAACACTTTCAATATCATCAATGATATTTCCAATCAGAACATTGACATGGTGTTTACTATTGTCAAATATCTCATAAGATGGTTTCCCATTTTTATAACCAACCATTAGAGTACTACCTTTTCGGTTGCAATAAGCAATTGATTCATTGATGATTTGGCTCAATGGAACTCCATTAATCCATTGATTCATCAGAACAGCATAATAGTCAAGTTGATTTTCAGATTTGAACCGCTTTTCCTCAGCTGCCCAATGAAACAATCCATAGAATTTATGAAGCCATTCTTGGCATATTTCATAAGTTACCTTATTAGGTAATTTTATGGTTGCGGGATTTTTGGCTTGCTTTTTCAAAGTAAGAAAAATCTCATTCTGTATTTTGAGATTGATTGAATTGCTTGTATTTAAAACACTTGACGGAATTTCAACTTTCCCATTTTTCTTCCGTGCTAATTCAATTATCTCATCCTTATTATCTGCAATCAGTTTTTTTATAATCTCACTACGGTAATTACTCCGTTCGATTTCAAGCGTGTCAATACTGATAATATTGGCAATGTATTCCAATATCTCTTTCATGACTTCTGTTTCACCCTTTATGTCAGTATTCTCATTCAGAATTTGTTCAATTTTCTTTAATTTTTTGTCAATGTAGTTTTCAATAGATGGATTAAGTATTATTTCTGCTTCACCTTCTAAGAGAGCCTCATATTTCTTCCAGTCTTTATCGCTTTCTTTAAGACAAATGATATTGCCCGACAATTCATGTTTTAATCTACCTGCCCTACCTGCAAGATTCCAAAAGTCGATAGGCTGAAAAGTATTCCTCCCATTTTTATTATTCAAAATAAAAACATTTTTAGCAGGCAGGTTGACACCTTCCAAAAGTGTTGATGTGCAAAATACATAGTTGATTTCTCTTTCCTTAAAAAGACCTTCCACCTTGTTTCTAATTATTTGGGGCAAATTTCCAAAGTGATACCCAATTCTTCTACTCAAAAACTCACCCAAATAGTAATCTTTATGAATGTAGGTTTTGATTTGGCGAATAACCCTCTTTACATTTCTTGTGATTTCCAACTGCTTATTCTGATTCTGCTCAAAAAGTTTTGCGGCTTTATCAACTGCATCAAATCTTGAACTGCAATACACAATATTGCTCTCGTCATCACCAATTGCTGCGAGAACATCATAAATGGTTTCTGACTTTATTACGATTTTTGGCTCAAATTCATAATTCCCATTGTCTAAATAGTGCGTTACTCGCTTTTCTACCAAATCAACAAAAAACAGATTTTGCGAAACGGGCGTTTCTATTGTTCTGAAAAACTGCTTTTCGTCCTTTTTGAACAGTTTCAGAAATACTTCTGGGTTCGCAACATTCGGTGAAGAGAAATATAAATTCAGGTTTGGATTTCTTCGTAGTGCCTTTGAAATTGCCGAATAAGCGGTAACTGCTCGACTATCCTTTTCTGCTGCCAGTTTATGGGCTTCGTCAATAAATAAGTAGGTAATAGAAGGATTATTCTTTTGTGACAAATAGCTTAAAAGCCTTTCGGGTGTCAGTACAAAAATGTAATGGTTTTCGGTTGATGGCAATTCTGAAACATTTGAGTTGGTTATTACCGTGTAATTGTAATGCTCCAAAACATCCTTGAGTTCTTTGTTCAGGTCTATAGAAAACTGGTTAATCAAAGCCCTGGTCGGAACCATGATGACAATATTCTCAGGCGGTTTGTTGCCGACTACTTTCCTGATGAATGATTTAATGATAAACGATTTACCCATTGAAGTAGGGCCTGAAAAGCTAAAATGTTTCGAACCGCTTATCTTTTTGTAAAGTTCAAATTGAGAATCAGTAAAAATTAAATCTTCGGTGTCGGGAACAGCTTGAATAAATTCTTTTACTTTCTTCTCAAGTTCTCTGTCAAAAGGTAATTCAGAACTGTTGTTATCATTCTTTAAAAACTCAATTCCGGGAAAATTACCCAACTTTGTTAATACAGAATGTGAGAATGTCTGATAATATGGATTTACTTTGTAATCCTCATTGAGCAAGGTGATGAGTTGATATGCCTTGTTTCTTGCCTTTGGATTTTTGGAATTGGAAAGAATATCAGCAAAACGAAGCGTATCATGCAATTCTTTTTCGGTTAGCTTCTTACTTCTGCCATTCTCTGAAAACAAATTGTTAGCCAATAGTTTAGCGGCTTTAATATTGAGAGTAATAAAGTATTCATCTTGTAAAACATCATTAGCTAAACGTTCAATCATTCTTCTGTTCGTGTAATTTTCTTGATGATTTCTTTCCGCGTTTCATCTAGTTTCATAAATGGGAAAACGTAAACGTAAAAGGTATAACTGTATAGTTCGTACTCTTCAATCTTCTTCTTAATGTGGCTCATTTTGCCCTCTACTTCGGTTTTGATTTGTGATTTTATCAACTCGAGAAATTTTTCGTTACTCAAACGCTTTTCCTCATCTGTTGGGTCAATCTCA
Organism: uncultured Roseivirgaceae bacterium; assembly: GCA_964419145.1. GTDB lineage: Bacteria > Bacteroidota > Bacteroidia > Cytophagales > Cyclobacteriaceae > UBA2336. The sequence continues at coordinate 177,356 of CAYQOM010000004.1, forward strand.
AAACCTGCGAAAATGGCAAAGGCATTGTTCTTTACAATTGGGTCGTTATCGCTTGCCTTTGGCATGATAACCGATTTGAGAAATTGATACAGATCTTCTTCAAATGCCTCTTTGCATAACTGCGTATTGATTAAACCAATTTCATCATAGATGTTGTTCTTTTTACGATTCAGAAAATCTTTGATTGATTTAAAGGCATTAGAAATTGCTGTGGTTAATTTCTGTTCGAGTTTTGACTCACCGAATATGAGTTGATAGTTTTTAGGTGCTAATTCCAGTAAATGAATCCCGTCTGAGCCTTTAGCATAATCATTTGACGAAAGTTTAATTTCTAATTTTGTAAGGATTTTTGGTGCTTTTAGGTGTGCTTCGAGAAAACAAAACAGTAATAATTCACCTGCTTCGCCATCGTTAACATTATAATCTCTAAACTTCTTAGAAGCTTCCTTCACTAAGCCATGCCAACGTTTATCATTTTCAAATTCTGCTATCTGTTTTCTAGATAAAGCAAATGGAATCATGCTTTCACCCAAATGCTCAATTAGTTCTTCATAACAAAACTGGTTATTCTCAATTTTAAGAATATGCAGATTAAGTTTTGAATTGGTATCAGGTACATCACATTCAATCTCTTTATAGAAGAGATCTAGGAATTTTTCGCTTATTGTTGGTTTTAATTCCATAGAGTTTTATCATCAATAGCTTATTATCACATTCTGAATCAGTTATCTAGCAAGAGTGAATATACCTCAAACCCGGTTTTTTCAAAACCCAGGTAAAGAATTTCTCACCAAGTCTTAGCAAAACTGCGTAGGCTTCCATCATTCACATAGGAGTAACTCCTACGGTATGCACCAAAAAAATGAGGAGCCGGAACGCAAGCGGCATTTTCGCTTGCTCCCAACTCCTCATTAAATTTAATTTGCGTGGTCGCTTCTAAATCTTCACCGTCTTCCACTTGCCCCTGCGGAAGATGAGAATGCCCGCCACGGCCAACAGTGACTCAGCCACCACAATGGCCACGTACACGCCCATGGGCCCCAGGTTGAACCCAATGGCGAGCGCATACGCCAGCGGTATCTGAAACATCCAGAAGGCCACAAAATTTAAAAGCGTAGGCGTTCGTGTATCACCCGCGCCATTGAACGATTGCGCCACCACCATGCCGTAGGCATAGAACACGTAGCCCAGTGCCACAATCTGCAAACACTGTATGGCGTTGTGCAACACCACGGCATCGGTGGTAAAAAATTCAACAATGGGCCGCGCCAGCGTAAGAAACGTAATGGTGATGAACACCATAAATACCATGTTGAAAAAACCTGTGCGCCACACCGATCGCTCGGCCCGCTCAGGAAAGCCCGCGCCCAGGTTTTGCCCTACCAACGTAGCCGAGGCATTGGCCATGCCCCACGCGGGCAGTATGGCAAACACAATTACGCGTATGGCAATGGTGTAACCGGCCAGCGCCTCGCTGCCAAAGGTGGACACAATGCGCACGAGAAAAATCCAACTCGCAGAAGCAATGATGAACTGCCCCGTTCCTCCGGCTGAGACGTTGATCAGTCGCCCGATCAACCCAAAATCAACAGGCAGGTTTTGGCGGTGAACTTTAATCAGTCCTTTGCCATACAACAAATGCGAAAGCTGATACGCCACGCCAATGCCTCTGCCAATGGTGGTGGCAATGGCGGCACCTTCCACACCAAATGCCGGTATGGGGCCAAATCCGAAAATAAAAATCGGGTCGAGCACAATGTTGAGCACGTTGGAAAGTATGAGCACACGCATGGCCAGCGAGGCATCGCCTGCCCCACGAAATATGGCGTTGATTAAAAAGATGAGCATGATAGTGATGTTGCCACCGAGCATCCAGCGCGTGTAGCCCGCTCCGGTGTCAATCACCGCCTGCGAGGCACCCATGAGCGCGAGAATGTTTTCGGCAAAGAACAACCCTGCCACTGAAATGAGTAACGAAATGCCGGTGGCTAAGTAAATGGCCTGCACACCGGAGCGTGCGGCTTCGGGCACGTTGCCCTCACCTACCCTGCGCGCCACCATGGCGGTTGCGCCCATGCTCAACCCAATGGCGATGGCATACACGAGTGTAAGCACCGATTCGGTAAGGCTTACGGTGGCCAGGGCATCTACGCCCAGCCGGCTAACATAAAACGCATCCACAATGGCAAAGAGCGACTCCATCGACATCTCGAGGATCATCGGTATCGACAACAGAAAAATGGCTTTGTCGATGCTGCCCGAAGTGTAGCTCTGCTCCTCGCCTTTGAGGGCTTGTTTGAATAAACGAAATAACGAACCTGCTTTGGTAAAAACGGACATATATAGTGAGTTAAGTAGAAGCCCTCTTAAAAATCAGTTCACGTGTCAGCCTGAGCTTGTCGAAGGCTATATCGAGCTATCAAATCGGTTTCGACAGGCTCAACCTGACATTAGGAGAATTTTTGAGATGACCCCTTGTAAATAATAATTGAAGTAATGGCCGGACGTGCGGCCGGTCGGTACGTAACCAACAAAATCCAATGTCAATCCCCGAACGGGATGCAGACACCGGAAATTTAGAATGTGAGAATCATAGGCATTAAACGATTGTGGCTTGTGAGGCCGATGGCAAAGATCACGAAAAGCAGGGGAAAAGGTTTCACTGTGTGTAAACTTTTTCCAACTTATTTTGCTGCGGGTTAGCCTCGCCCCGACCAAGGGCTTGCCATTGGCAAGGGTCGCGCTGCAACGAAGTGAGAAGCAGACTTTAGCAAAGTAGGGCTGTTTATTTGCGCACTGCTGCTATTTTCCAACTTTTATTGCCGCGAGTGGGTCTAACGAGCATGATGACCCAAAAAACCATGAGCCTGATGAAAAGAATTTTGTTGATTCTCCCGATTTTCTTTTTCGCTGCCTGCGAGGAAACAGCCGTTACACCCGATAATCCGCCCAACCTCCGAACGCTCTCAGCGGCCGAGCGGCAGGCATCCAAAAGTTCAAATGATTTCGCCTTCAACCTGTTTCGTAACCTGCCAGGCGATCCTGCTGATAATTCTTTTATTTCTCCCCTGAGTGTAAGCATGGCGTTGGGCATGTTATTGAATGGAACAGATGGCGAGGTGCGGCAAAGCATCCTGAACACCATCGACTTCAACGATTTTACAGCCGAAGAAGTGAACGCAGGCTTTCATGACCTGACCGACCTGTTATTGTCGATGGACAAGAAAGTGAATTTTGGTTTGGCCAATTCCGTATGGTATCGCGAAGAGTTAACTGTCAACAATCAATTCGCTTCTGTCATTGAAAACTATTATGACGGACAAATAAAGGGTCTTGATTTTGATGACCCTGCATCGAAGGATGTGATCAACAGTTGGGTAGAAAGTAAAACCAACAACCGCATCAAAGACCTGATTAAACAAATCGATCCGGATCACGCGATGTTCCTGGTCAACGCCATTTACTTCAAAGGCGATTGGACACACCAGTTCGATAAATCCAAAACCAAAAAAGCACCATTCACAACTTTATCCGGAGCGACTACACAGGTAGACATGATGTTTTCGAAAGGTGTTTCCATGAAGTATAAATCAACATCAGATTTTCAATTGCTGGACATCCCTTATGGCAACGGTCAGTTCAGGTTTACGCTACTGATGCCCAACGACTATACTGGAATTACTTCGCTGACTGAAACCCTTAACGCAGAAACATTCAACACCCTGATCGATGAATCAGATTCCATCAGCGTTGAACTGGAACTGCCGAAGTTTAAAATGAACTGGCGAAATGATCTGATACAATCGCTTGGACAAATGGGCATGATCATGACTGGTTATCCGCTTCTTTTTGAAGGACCAACTCCTCTTATTAAAGTAGGCCAGGTAATTCATCAATCCTTCCTGGAGGTAAACGAAGAAGGTTCAGAAGCAGCTGCAGCAACAGCCATCGGAATGGAATTCGTTTGTGTTTGCCCACAAACACCACCAAAAATCACTATCGACAAACCCTTCCTGTTTATGATCCGCGAAAAACACAGCGGGGCGATTTTGTTCATGGGGCAGTTAACCGATCCGGGTACGTTGCAGCAATAGGTGCAGGTTTCAGATTTATTCTTTAACCATAATGTCATCAGAGTGCTCGGGAAAACCCACATCTCACATGCACCACAAATAACTTTGGGTTTAGCCTCACCCCAACCAAAGGCTTGCCATACGCAAGGGTCGTGCTGGCCCCTCCGCGGGAGAGGGGCGATTCAGGTTTTCGCAACCTGATGAAAAAGGATGGGCTGAGGCTAAACAAAACAGAGATGCACTTCAGCCGAAGCGAGAAGCAGACTTCAGTACGTCCTATCGCGTGATGCTAATCAAGAGTACGTTACAGCTATAATCACTGCTTTCAGATTTATTTTCGGCATCGTTAAACAAAACCTTTTTGGTCATGTTATTCCTGTGCTAAAACGTAAAACGATATTATGAATCTGACAGAAAAGCTGGAATTGACTGTGGCACGCACCTTCAAGCACGCTGTAATCAAAACCGTGGAAGGGAATCCGGAAGTTGCCGTAGTGGAAGCTACAGCTACCTATATTCCCATTGAACAATTTAAAGAAATCTTCGCGGCCATTGGGGAGCTGGTGAAGGAGAAAAAGATTACCAAACTCGTATTCGACAAAAGAAAATTAACCGTGTTTCACCAACCCTCTATGGAATGGTATTTCGTGGAGTGGAAGGAACAAATGTTTGAACACGGCTTGAAAACACACCGCAAAATTTTACCACAGGATGAAGTGTTTCGTCAGAGTGTGAAAATCGGGCGCGAAAAAATCAAGGCCAACCATCCGAATGGAAAGTACCAGCACATGGACATTCAATATGCCGAAACGCTGGAAGCAGCCATCTTAAACTAAGTGCATGAACAGCCTTTCGGATGTAGGCGATAATCCAGAAAAAATTCTGCAGTGCATTGAAGCCGCAAAAGCTGAACTAAGAACAGTAACGGAGTTAATTAAACCTGCAGCATGGGATAACGAAGTGGCCCGGAAAATTTCCGGGTCGCTTGATTTACTAATCCATCAACTCAGTGTGCTGGAAAGCGAAACCCGGTACGTTATGGAAATCAATATGTGCCGGAAGATCATGCTTGCCGATTCCATTGCACACGTTAAGAAACTGGAGCAGGAGTTAGCGGAATTGAAATCGTAAACACAGTTTGTCCGTCACCGCTTTGCCACATGAGCGAGCCGCGCAACCGATCGACAATCTTGCGCACCATGTACAAGCCCATGCCAAGGCCCACCGATTTTTCAGAGCCGCGGTAAAACATATCAAAAATACGATTACCTTTTTCGGCAGTAATGCCTTCCCCATCATCCGCAATGCGCAGGTGCAACTGATCAGGTTTTACATCTACATCAACCCCTACGTATCCCTTGCCGGGATTTCGGAAAATCACAGCGTTGGCCAACACGCATTTGAGTATGATGCGCAGCAACGACTCATCCGCATACACGTGGGCATTCCCCGAGAATGATTTTTTAAACTCCACTTGATTGAAATTGCCGAGGTAACTCAACTGGTTGATCTCGTCTTCAACCATGTGGTGCACATCACAATCACCAGGCGATACCGATTCGGAGGTCGCCTGGCCCAGCAGGATCAATGTTTTCACAACAGCCTGCATCTGGGTAATAGACTTTTCAAAATGGTCGCAATAGGTTTTAAAATTGGGAGGAACATTTTCCAGTTGCAACAGGTTGAGTACGCCCACCATGGATGCCACGGGCGAACCGAGGTCGTGCGAGGCGCGGTATAGAATCTGATCGAGTTCCTGGTTTCGTTCGGCCAGCAATTTATTTTTTTCAATCAACTCCTCTACCGCGGCTGTCAGTTCTTCCTTCTGGGCTTCCAGTTCCTCAAAACGGTCAGCCAGTTCGCTTTCGCGCTCCATGAGTTTCATGGTGCGTTCATTCAGCAATTCATTAAGTCTTTTAATTTCTTCTTCGTTCACGTTTCAACAGCATCAATACAATGGGCACAAAATAATAAAAAAGTATTTTGTGATGCCGCTGAAATTATATGACTGGATGAACAACCGAATTGATGGAAGGGTTAGACTGCTGAGGAATCGTACACCACAACTTTTGTCCATAAGGAAGAACATTCTTCCACAAATTTCTGGTGGATGGGGTGATCCTGGTAGATGTTCTGCCCCTCCACATCATCAAAGAAAATGAGTTCGGAAACACTAAAACTATTGTCGACTACCTCGCGCTTTTCGGTGGATGCCGGTACACCAATATGCAGTTCGCGCACGGTTTCAATGGCACGCAACGAACGAATGCCGGCAATAAGCTTATCGCGGTCGGCTTTTGATTCCGGGTTCTTTAACCAGAAGTAAACCTGGTGCAGGAGTTTTGATTTTTGGATTAACGTTGTTGGCGCAGCCACAGCGCTTACACCCATCAGGGAGGCGGTGGTGAGGAAGGTTTTACGGTTCATGGGATGAAGATCGGGATTTTTGGGGAATAAGGGCAACTTATTTCGTCATTGCGAGCAGGAGCGTTGGGTGTGTAGTGGCGCGAAGCAATCACAATCCATAACGTTTAGCTCCCACTATATAATGTGGGATTGCTTCGTCACGCATAAAGTTTCAAACAAAACGAGAGATCAGGTCACGTTCCTCGCAATGACGTCAAATTTTTCAGTCAGTGCACTTGCCACCTGTAACCAGAGAGAGTACCAAGGTTTTCACAAAACACACAGAGTCATGACGAAATTAATTATATTTAAAATGAAATGGAGCAGGCCACAGGTTTAACCGTACAAAAAGGACTACTAAAATGGTTAACGCATACTATATTAATAGTAGGCCTCCTTACATTTTCAGGCCTGGTTTCTGAATCCAGCATTCCTGGATCCCAACCCGCTAAGACAGAGTTAAATGAAGCGAGATCCGTCCGTCACAAGAAAACTGTTTCTTTAAAGGCTTTTCTTCATTCGCCATCAGCGCAAAAAAATTGTACCGAGAATTTTATTTATTCTCTGGTCGATCAGAATAAAAAGATCACCGTTCAGTTTAAAACCAACCCTGAAAAGTTAACACCAAAACCAGCCAAGGTTTTTTTAGTTCATCACTCACCCGACTACTCAAAAGAGCACGACTCAAGTCAACTAAGGGGATAATCCATCCCGTTCAGCCAAAAATCATTTCTGGCTGACCCTTACTATTTCTATTCACACAAATCCTGTCGTGCAGACGGGATAAAACGTTGACAAATGAAAAAAGTTAAAGCAGGGCTACGGCTGTTAGTCATGGTTCTACTATTGATATTAGCCGCCTCCGGCATTGGAATAACCGGAAATTTCCTAAACAACAACAGAGAACGATATATGGACAATGAAATAAAAGTTGAAAGGCGCGATAAAGAAGAAGATGAAGCGCATGAAGATGAAGAAAAGAATTAGCGGATAGTTAAACTCGAGCGTTCCTTCTTCCAAAGGCATCCTCCACAAGAGTCCTTAGGGTCTTTGACTACTGATGTAAATTTCTTCGTCATTGCGAACGGGAGAGCTGGGAGGTGCGATGGAGTGAAGCCTGTCTGCCGAACAGGCAGGCAATCCCAATCTATACGGTTAGCTCTCACCATATAAACGCGGGATTGCTTCGCACCACCCACATTCACTACTTCTGCTCGCAATGACGCGGTCAATACATTTTCTATCACAGAATTCACTATCTTTTCCATCTCATTCAAATACACATGCACTTTTTCCAAACCGATAAAATCAACCAACTCCTTCCGCAATACAAACAGTTTCTGGAAGAACACCTCTACCCCATTGAACTGGATGTGCTGAGCAAACCGTTCCGGCAATCGTTGCCGAAGTTGCAGGCGCTGCGCGCGAAAGCAAAAGCAAATGGATTGTTCAATCCGCATTTGGCTAAAGCTGATGGAGGCGTTGGCATGACGTTAGTGGAGTTTGCGCAAGTGAGTGAACTGCTGGGCACTTCACCCCTCGGGCACTACCTCTTCAACTGCCAGGCTCCCGACATCGGGAACATGGAGTTGCTGCATGAATTTGCTTCGGCAGAACTAAAAGAAAAATACCTCAAGCCATTAATGCAAGGCGACATCCGCTCCTGCTTTGCCATGACAGAACCTGCCTTTGCCGGATCAAATCCCGTGCATTTAGGAACGACTGCTATAAAGCAAGGCAGCAACTATGTCATCACCGGAAACAAGTGGTTTACCTCCAGTGCCGATGGCGCTGCGTTTACCGTAGTGATGGCGGTAACCGATGCTGAAAATAAAAACCCATACGAACGCGCGAGCATGATCATCGTGCCGCTACCACATGCAGGCGTTGAACTCGTGCGCAACATTCCGGTCATGGGCGATGCTGGTGAAGATTACCTCAGTCATGCGGAATTGAAATTCACCAACTGCGTTGTACCGATGAGCAACCGCATTGGTGATGAAGGAAAAGGTTTTGCGCTGGCACAGGCACGTCTGGGTCCGGGACGCATTCATCACTGCATGCGGTGGATCGGCATTTGTGAGCGGGCGTTTGCACTTATGTGTGAACGGGCCGCTACACGCGAACTCAGTGAACACAAGATGCTCGGCCATCAACAGGTCATCCAACACTGGATTGCCGAATGCCGCGCCAACATTACCGCAGCACGATTGATGGTGCTGCACACGGCACACGCCATGGAAGCACAGGGCTCAAAAGCGGTGAAAGAAGAAATTTCCACCATCAAATTTTTTGTTGCAAATGTATTGATGGGCGTACTCGACAAAGCCATACAGGTGCACGGGGCGCTGGGCATCACCGATGATACGCTGCTCTCTTTCTGGTACCGGCACGAACGGGCCGCCCGCATTTACGATGGCCCCGATGAAGTGCACAAATCGACACTCGCTAAACATATCTTAAAACAATACGGATTGAAATTCTGATGGAACACGTGAAGCCCGATCAACCCGTTGAAGCACGCCAACACGAAGTGCCGGACGTACACAAACTAAACGCGTGGTTAAAATCCGTTGCACCCCATTTCGGTGAGGTGTTGTCCATTGAACAATTTCCAAGCGGTTACTCCAACCTTACGTTCTGTTTAAAGACAGCTTCACAGGAATACATTCTGCGCAGGCCACCCATAGGCGCAAACATCAAATCCGCCCACGACATGGGCCGCGAGTTCATGGTGCTCACACGATTGAAACCACACTTCGGAAAAATTCCTTCGCCCATCATTTATGGTGAAGATGAAGCGGTGATTGGTGCACCATTCTACATCATGCAACGGTTGCAGGGTGTAATCCTTCGGGCGAGTCATGCACAACAACTCAAACTATCACCCGAACTTTTCAAATCCATTTCGGAAGCGTTGGTGGATACGTTGGTTGAGCTTCACGCCATTGATATTGTCAAAACCGGCCTGGATCAACTCGGTAAACCCGAAGGCTATGTGCAACGCCAGGTAGAAGGGTGGATCAAACGCTACTATGTCGCGGAAACCGATTCACTCGAACACATGAATCAACTGGCCGAATGGCTAACGCAACAACAACCTTCACCGCAACAACCCACCTTTCTGCATAATGATTTTAAATACGATAACGTCATCCTTGATCCGGATAACCTGAGCAACATCATCGGTGTACTCGATTGGGAGATGGCAACCGTGGGCGATCCATTAATGGACCTCGGAGCAAGTCTGGCCTATTGGAGTGAAGCAGGCGACAACCCGGTACTGCAAAGCTTCAACCTCACAGCACTACCTGGTAACCTAACACGACAACAAGTAGTAAATCGATACGCAGAAAAAAGCGGGCGCGATGTTTCGGGCATTCATTTTTATTATGTGTTCGGGTTGTTCAAGAATGCGGTGATCGCCCAACAAATTTACGCGCGTTGGAAACAAGGCTTTTCCAAAGACCCACGCTTTGACGGACTGATACATGTGATCAAGGCGCTGGCGAAACAAGGGGTGGAGTCGTTGGAAACTCAGAAATTATAAAATGGTTGCCCGTTACCAGTAACAGGCAACACGAACCACGAACCACGAAACCCGGAACGCCAATGCTAACACTAACCCAACACTTCCCCCACAAACGCACCTTCATCACCGGGGCAGGCTCCGGACTTGGTAAAGCCTTGAGTCTGCATTTAGCAAAAGATGGCTGGACCATCGGGATTAGCGATGTGAATACAGAAGGATTAAAAGATACACATCAGGAAGTTGAACAAGCAGGCGGAAAACCGATTTCATTTCAACTGGATGTCTCGGATAAAGAAGCATACAAACAAGTGGCAGCAGAATTTTTGAAGCAAACAGGTGGAATTGATTTACTCGTGAACAATGCAGGCGTAGGCGATGGTGGAAACTTTGAAGAATATGCGTTGGAAAACTGGGAGTGGATGGTGCGCATCAACCAGATGAGTGTGGTGTATGGCTGTCACCTGTTTATTCCGACATTCAAAAAGCAGCAGTCGGGGCACATTTTAAACATTGCCAGCCTGGCCGCAGTAAGTTGTGCTCCGCAAATGGGAGCGTATAACATGACCAAGGCTGCTGTTGTGGCCATCAGTGAGACCTTGTATGGCGAATTAATGGATGACAACATTGGTGTTTCCTGTGCGATGCCTTCTTACTTTCAAACCAACATTGCAGAAAGTGTACGGGGTGGTGATCGCATTAAAAAGATCACACAGGTATTTATCAAAAAGTCAAACCTGCAAGCCGATGCCGTAGCAAAAGAAATTCTGGAGCGTACGGGCAAACGTGAACTCTACATTGTGCTGCCAAAAATGGTCCGTAAACTCTGGCTCTTCAAACGCCTCATGCCCACACTGCTGAGAAAAATGGTGAAGGAGAAGTATATGCAAGCGATCGGAAGCATTCAGTGAAATTCTCCTCACTCAGTTATCTTCATTGCGAACAGAAGTGCGGGCATTCGCGTAAAGCGTGAAGCCTGTCTGCCGAACACGCAGGCAATCCCAAACTTTATGTTTAGTTTCTGCTGTTTAATTTGGGATTGCTTCGTCACAAAACGATTTCGTGTGAATGATTAAGTATCATCAATGTTCCTCGCAATGACGCGAATTTTTATTTCGTCATTGCGAACGGAAGCGAGGGCATGCGTGTAAGCGTGAAGCAATCCCAACATTCATATTAGCATAGATTGCTTCCTACCCGTCCGGCCAGGCGGGCGTCACGCGATAGATTCGAGTAATCGATAAAATCTGGTTATCGCTCCTCGCAATGACGAATATTAGCATCTACCAGGTCGTCTGACTAATATTCTTAGCTGCCTTCAAAATATCTCTCCGGCTCACCTGGCCAATCAACACACCATTCTCTAAAATGGGTAATCGCCTTACCGGACTGTTTAAAAATTCATTGGCAGCCTCCACCACATCGCTATTCGAAGAAAGTGTTTTTACTTTCACTGTCATGTAATCTGATACCTTCCGATCGGACGTTGGTAAATTATGATACGCCTGGTCCACGATAATGCGCAGGCAATCCTTTTCAGAAATGATGCCCACCAGTTTACGGTCTTTATCAAGCACAGGTGCTCCGGATATTCCTTTATTAATGATGATATCAATTACTTCCGTAATAGTCTGGTCGGGGTTAAAGGTGATCAGGTTGCCCGCCCCCACCATGTATTTTGTTACCGACTCGTATTTTGATTGACCAGCTTCCATTTCTTCTTTGGTTTTCATTACAGGCTTAAAATTCATAGACTCAACAGTTTTGGTTTAGGTTCATTTTACTTGGAATACGGCCCGAAAATGAACTTTTTAGGTCCGGACAGATTCCTTGCGTTGATGAATGTACAAAAAAATCATAGAACTGACCAACCGTGGGTTGACCAACCTCAATTCACACAACTGACAATCGTCAGGTAACCGTTGGATTAATCGTGTTAGTTTAGGGCTACAAACAAATTACTGCCATGAAAAAAAATATCACCGCCATCCTGATAGCCGGCTTCTTGGTGCTGATCGCAAGCATGGGCATGCTGTACATCGCCATTTTCTTCTTTCCCAACTTGATGGAGGAATATTACAATGCAGTATTTCGTGCCTCCTCGTTTGAAACCGATTGGTTGTTCTATGCACACCCATTTGTATTGAGTGCTGCGCTGAAATGGTTTTGGGAACGCTATAAAGATTTGTTCACCGGCAGTGCATGGCTTCGCGCACTTGAAGTAGCCATTGTATATGGGGTAGTAGCCATGTTGCCTGTGCTCTGGCTTACCTTCAGCGCAATCGACATTTCCTTGTTTATGATTTCCACCTGGTTGGTGTACGGCATCATTCAGGCATTCATTGCCGGAACAGTCTTTGCCAAACTCTCAACCTGATAGCCGACTTCAGGAATTTCGAATTTCACTGTGGTACCTTGGCCCTCTTCCGATTCGATGGCCATAGAACCCTGAAGTTTTTCCAATGTTTCTTTAACAATGTACAAACCGAGTCCGCTACCGGCACCTTCATCGGTGGCACGATAAAACATTTTACCTAAATGTGAAAGGTGTTTCTTCTCAATGCCTTTACCATTATCCTGTACACTCAACTTCACATGGTCGCGATCAATACGTGCATTCACTTGCACCACCGGATCTTTTCCGTTTTTGTACCGGATGGCATTGGAGATCACATTGTTCAAGATCACTTTCAGACGCCACTTGTCGCAATAGAAAGGTTCTTCCTGATCCACGTTAATCACTTTCTCAACCCGCTTACCATTCAGGTTAGCATAATCAACCTGCTCAAACGCTTCTTCAATCAATGTTTTGAATTGAACAGGCTCGCGCTTCACTTCCAGTCGGGCATTACGCGATTGATCCAAAATCTCACGAATAAAATAATCCTGCTGGCGTGCGCTCTTTTCCATCATATCGAGGTAAATGGTTTTCAGGTTCGCGCTGCGATCTGTCTTGGCCAGGTTGATTAACCCTAAAATGGATGCGATGGGAGCGCGTAAATCGTGCGAAACGCTATATACAAAATTATCCAGTTCGGTATTTCGCTTCACCAACTCCTCATTTGTAACCTGCAACTTCTTTTGTGCTTCAGTTCGTTGCTGAATTTCTTCTTCCAGTTCCTTGGTGCGATGCTGCACCATCGCCTCCAGGTTTTCACTTAACTTCTTTAATGCTTCCTGTGCTTGCTTTCGTTCATGCACCGCGGCAGAAAGTACCAATGCCGAAACCGAAATCACCACCACATAAACCTGCAATAGAATAATCGAGTCACCGGCAAGATCAGTCAGATAAAACGGTCCGGACTGTTGACTGGTAGCATAAATAGCCACCAGTGAAGCAATCATATAACCACTGATGGCCACCACCCCTTTAAACCGAAACGACAACCACAACAAAAACGGAATCGCTACAAACGCCATGGCAAAAGGAGCTACATGTTGCAAGGCTTTCAGCTGAAACAAAAAGAATACGCCCGTACAACACAGTACAAACAAAGCAATCTCTCCTGCTTTGATTAACGTTGGTTTGACTTGAATGCCCGGCAAGGCCAGCAACACCGGACTGAACAATAATATGCCTACCACGTTGCGCATCCACAAGGCAAACAAGGCATTCACCCAATCCGATGCAGCTAATACTTCGGATAACCCGAGTGCCAATACCGTTCCACCTGTGCTGATCCACGAAATCAATAAGGCAATTAATAAAAACTGAAAGGCATGAATCGCTTTTGCAAATGGATAGACACTCTTCACAAAGCGTTTAAATAAAAACGCTCCTGCCAACGCTTCAAGCACAGCCGTTGTGGCGATCAATGCCGATACGGCCATCAATACCTGAACAGAATTGATGGTGCCAAACCAGTAGCTCTTCACAATAATAACCAGCGAACCAATGGCAATACCGGGCCACACTTTTCTGCCCAACAAAATAACCATGGCCAGCGCAATACCTGCGGGCGGCCAAAAGGGCAAGGCCTGTATGCTTTCAAAGGAGAGTAAAAAGCCAACTTCGGCAGATAAATAATACAGCAAGGCTACTAATAAAATATTAAAGTCGACCGAACGGGTTAGGCGTATTTTCATAAGGGGCCGTTTTTCCAGGTTACATACTTACCTAAAAACACGGATAAACCGCCCAAAATACCAGCCAATGTCTCCTAATGGCGATGAAGTGTTAATAGGTTCGTTAACAGGTATATAGCATTTGCCATTTATTGCGTTGGATGAGATAAAATATAACCAAAATACATTGGGGGTCTGTCTTTTGATGAGCCCTCATACCTTTGTACTTTTAGACCATGAGAACACTTACTGCATTTTTGATTCTAATTGTCGCTTTTGCACAGGCACAACCAACCTCGTTTGGAAATTTTAAGGTGGAAGACCAGGAAATCATCTACCAAAAAGTATTTACCGAAGAAGGCATTACCGCACTGAAGCTTTCAGAATACTACCAGAAACAAGACTACATTTCGAATATAAAACCTACAGAAACAGGTATTTCATTTGACATGAATGATGTTGTTGTAGACTATAAGAAATTTCAGTTCAGCCAGGTGGGCACACCGCCCATCATTCAAACCGGCAAATATAGCGGCAAGGTTACGGTTGATGTTCGGGATGGCCGTTACCGGGTAACGGTTCGCGATCTGCAAATGACCGGAAACATCGGCTATAAAATCATTACGGAAAAAGAAAGCGTTACCAGCTATTCAACCAAAAACAGTGGCACGCTGCTTCACCCCGATTGGTGTAAACCTAACATGCTTGGATTGCTTGATCTGGCATTTACCGACAAACTTCAGTGTGTTGGAAAAGATAACGGAGACTGGTAGGCTAAAGCTTTTTCCGCCACTGCTTTTTCTCCGCGTGTTGTTTCTTTGACTCCAGCCGTTTCTTCACTGCGGTTTTTGAGGGCTTGGTTGCCTTCCTGACTTTTTTACGAACGAAAGCTTTCTTCAGCAACTGATCAAGCTTGTGTAATACAGCTTCCTTGTTTGCCAGTTGCGAGCGCTTGTCTTGCGCCATTAAAATCAATACTCCTTCTTTTGTGAAATACGATTTCAGTTTTTCACGAATGATAAGACGTTGCTCCTCTGTAATGGATGTTGCATTCAGCACATCCCATTTCAGGGTAACTTTCGTATTCACTTTGTTTACGTTTTGTCCGCCCGGACCGCTGCTGCGCGAAGTGGTGAATACTAGTTCGTGCAAATAGATTGATTGTGCAGGCTCCTTCATGCTTAAAAGAATATTCCGGATAGCATGTACACTAAAAACAAAATGATCAGGAAAATCACAATCCAACGTGAAGCGGTATTGGTTTTCGGAAATTCATAATTGCAAACCGGGCAAACCTTGCTATTCGCATCTATTTCCATCGCACACGATGGGCACTCAATCTTCTTCATCTTTATCCTTTACGAAGAGCCATATACGTCCACAATGCTCCGGCTGCATCAACGGCACCAAACAAAATCAGTGAAGGCTGCGCCCACTCCAGTACAACAAAAACAATAAACCAAACCAACACAGCTAGTCGGGTGTACACGGTTAACGTACAGAAAAGTGCACTGTTGGCAGGCGCCATAAAAATGTAATACAACCCGATGTTGAACACAATAACGCCCACCACCCGAATCCATACTTCCGTGGTTTCGGATTGACCAAACGTACTGAGCAACAGATTGGGATACGTGATCAACGTAATGCCCAGCAACAACAGATAAAACCCGAAATAGTAAACTGATTTAGCGGCAGCGTTCATAGCATGTAGGATTTGGTTGATTGAAGATAGTACTTTGTCCACCGGAAACAAAAAAGGAGTCTGCTGCCAGACTCCTTATTGTTTATTCATCATTAAAACAAATTATCCGATCGACACGCGCTTGAATTCCGCCACGGTCAATCCTTTTGATACGCTATCCAGGTATTGCGCTACGGTTTTGCTGTTGTCTTTCACAAATGCTTGAGGCAACAACGTGTTGTCCTTGAAGAACTTGTTCAATTTACCTTGAGCAATTTTCTCTACCATATTTTCAGGTTTGCCTTCAGCCAGGATTTGCGCTTTGGCAATTTCCAATTCCTTTTCAATAACGGTTTTGTCTACTGAAGTTTCATCTACGGCAACCGGGTTCATGGCTGCAATCTGCATGCCCACGTCTTTACCTGCATCGGTTACATCCTTACCGTTAACACCTTTCAACGATACCAACACACCAAGTTTCGCACCTGCGTGAATGTATGGCACAACGGCTTCGCCTTTCATGTGTACAAACTCGCTCACTTCAATCTTCTCACCGATCTTGCCTACAAGTTCTACAATTTTGTCGTTCAACGTAAGGTCACCGGCTTTCTGCGACAACAACGCATCTTTGTCGGCTGGCTTGTTGGCGAACGCTACATCCGCAATCATTTTACCCAATGATTGAAACTCTTCGTTTTTCGCTACGAAGTCGGTTTCGCAATTAAGGGCGATCAACACCGCTTCTTTCTTGTCGTCACTTACCTTTACAAATACAGAACCTTCCTTCGCTTCTCTGTCGGAACGGGAAGCAGAAACTTTCTGACCTTTCTTTCTTAATATTTCAATGGCCTTTTCAAAATCACCGTTGGCTTCGGTAAGGGCTTTCTTACAATCCATCATACCGGCTCCGGTCATTTGCCTGAGTTTGTTTACATCTTGTGCTGAAATTGACATCGCTTTATGAATTTTAAATGTTACAGTTTACTAGTGCTGGGTTTAAAAAAATAAACACCGACTGGAAGGCCGATGTTTATTCTGTATATCGCTGGGCGATTGAACCAATATTGATCAGTCGCTGCTCTTACTTGGCTTCTTCAACGGCCGTATCTACTTTGCGCTTTTCGTCCTCTTCCTTCTTCAATGAAGCTTCTTCCTTCTCCTTCTTACGCTCCTGCAACGCTTCTTCAATTACGCTGCCGATGTATCCGGTAATCAATGAAATGGATTTGAACGCATCGTCATTGGCAGGGATCGGGAAATCTACCGTAGTAGGATCTGAGTTGGTATCCACCATGGCAAACACCGGAATGTTCAGCTTTTGTGCTTCGGCTACAGCAATGTGCTCGCGCTTTACATCGATCACAAAAAGGGCTGCAGGCAATCTATTCAGATCAACAATACCACCCAATTGCTTTTCAAGCTTTGCCTTTTCACGGGTTAACGTAAGACGCTCTTTCTTTTGCAGGTTCAGGTAAGCCTCATCCTTCATCAACTTGTCAATCTGCGAAAGCTTTTTCAACGACTTGCGTATGGTTGCAAAGTTGGTAAGCATACCACCCAACCAACGCTCGGTTACGTATGGCATGTTCAGACGCTTTGCTTCTTCGGTTACGATATCTTTTGCCTGCTTCTTGGTAGCTACGAACATGATCTTACGACCAGAACGTACGATGTTTTTCATAGCAAATGCTGCCTCTTCCAAACTCGCCAATGATTTGTGCAGGTCGATGATGTGAATGCCGTTGTTTTCCATGAAGATGTACTCGGCCATCTTCGGGTTCCATTTACGGGTCAAGTGTCCGAAATGAACACCGGCTTCCAATAAATCCTGATAAGTTAATTTCTTTCCCATGTGTTGATGTTTACGATTAACGTTTGCTGAACTGGAATCTCCTTCTGGCCTTTCTTCTTCCTGGCTTCTTACGTTCTACCATACGCGAGTCGCGGGTGATAAACCCTTCTTTACGCAATACGGTTTTGTTTTCAGCATTTGCGGCCACAAGAGCTCGTGAAATGCCCAATCGAACGGCTTCAGCCTGGCCTTTAATGCCACCGCCTTCAACGTTAATGGTTACATCATACTGATTCTCGGCTTTAAGCGCTGCTAACGGCTGCTTAACCAGTGTCTGGTGAATCTCAGATAGGAAGTATTCCTTGAGATCACGGGCGTTTACTTGTATGTCACCTTTGCCAGGCTTTACATAAACCCTGGCTACAGAAGTCTTCCTTCTACCCGTTGCGTTGAAAATCTCCATTTATTATAGTTTTATTTCTTTTGGTTGCTGTGCTGTGTGCGGATGTTCCGTACCGACATAAACATGCAGGCTGCGGAACAGCTCGCGTCCCAAACGGTTTTTAGGCAACATGCCGCGTACGGCATGCTCCACCAGGCGTTCAGGATGTTTGGCCCGGATGTTGGCAGGCGTATGCTCGCGCTGTCCGCCCGGATAACCGGAGTGCGTGTAAATCACACGATCGGTCCATTTCTTACCCGTCATTTTTACCTTTTCGGCATTGATAACCACTACATGATCGCCACAATCAACATGTGGTGAATAGCTGGTTTTGTGCTTACCCTTAATAATGTGTGCAATCTGGCTGGCTACACGGCCTAACACCTTATCTTTTGCATCTACCAAAACCCACGTTTTCTCAACGGTTGCCTTGTTGGCGTGAGTGGTTTTATAGCTCTGATGATCCACGTTTTTCTATTTAAAAATCAACAAAATACACCCTTCCTTTAAAAAGGGACACAAAGGTAAGCTGATGGTTCTGGAAAAGCAAATAGACCTGATTTTTTAGCCAATGCCTGATTACTTATTGGCTTCCAGTTGGCGGATAAGGGCTTGAAAATCCTTGGGGTACGGGGCTTCCAAGGTCAGCTTTTCGTCCTTCATCGATTTGAAAATCAGCGACTTTGCATGGAGGGCCATTCGCTTCATCAGGGGTTCTTCTTCGGTGTTTTTCTTCAAGTTAAACCCTTTTTTTATGGCTGATAAATAAAGTGGTTTTCCGCCATACTGCTCGTCACCGGTAATGGTGGCGTTTAAAAGCGACAGGTGAATGCGGATTTGGTGCATCCGTCCTGTAATGGGCCGGCACTCTATTAACGAGCACTGCCGGTAAGCGACCAATGTGGTAAAATAGGTTTGAGCCGGTTTTCCGTCACGTTTACTAATTTTCACAATCCCATCTGGCGCTGCCAAAATGGGAGCATCCACCAGGTGTTGCTTGAAATCATGGACACCGTCAACAATGGCGTGGTATATTTTTTCCACCTTCCGATGCTCAAACTGCATGCTCATGTGTCGGTACGCTTCCGGATTTTTGGCAAAAACTAGGAGGCCTGAGGTATCCTTATCTAACCTATGACAAGCCTGGGCAGTTTCGCAATAGCTTCGTACCAAGGCCAACAGGTTAACCGGATCAGTTCGATCTTCAAGCGTGGAAACAAAGGGCGGTTTGTTAACCGCGATAAAATCGTTGTCTTCCCAAAGGATTAAATCTGTAACCGAATGCTTTTTCAACCTTTAATTTTTAAGCGTGCCCTTCCTGCGGCTTCACACGCGGGAGTTTGAAGCTGAAATCTGAACCTTTGCCCGGTGTGCTTTGTACCTCTGCCCTTGTATGGTGGTTTTCGAGAATGTGCTTGACAATCGCCAGCCCTAATCCTGTACCCCCTTTTTCGCGGCTTCGGCTTTTATCCACGCGGTAAAAGCGTTCAAATATACGGTTGATATGTTCAGGAGGAATGCCTTCACCAAAATCGCGCACATGGGTGGTCACATATTTCTTTGTCACATCAAAACTGACCACCACTTCACCGCCTTCGTACGAGTGCTTCACCGCGTTGGATACCAGGTTGGTCATCACCTGGAAAATCCGCTGCCAGTCGGCATACACCATTACCTTACCGGGGTTGCCCTCCAGCCGAAACGTGATGTCGCGCTTATCGGCTTTGCTTTCAAACTGCTCAAAAACTTCCTGCGTGAGTTTATACATATCGATGGTCTCGAAATGCATTTTGATTTGCCCCGTTTCAATGTGCGATAAGGTGAGCAAATCCTGTACGAGGGCATCCAATCCATCGAGGCTCTTTGCCGCTTTTTTCAAAAAGCGTGTGCGCACGGCCTTGTCTTCCATGGCGCCATCAAGTAACGTGTGCACAAAACCCTGAGCGGCAAAAATGGGCGTCTTTAATTCGTGTGAAACATCGGCAATGAATTCTTTTCGAAAAGCTTCGAGTTTTTTCAACTCGTCAATTTCTTTTTGCTTGAGTTCAGCGAAGGAAAAAATTTCTTCATTAATTTTTTCGAGTGGATTTAGGGTTCCTGATCGTTGCTTATCCAATTTATTCAACTCCTTCTTTCGCAACTTTTCCATCAGCCGGTAGATTTTGTTGATCTCACGAAAAATGAGAAAATCAAGAACAACAAAGACAAGCAGGTATGAAACCGAAAAACTGATGCCAAACGCCACCAGCAACAGGGTAATTGAAGCTTCCTTGAACAACGTAAGAAAGAGGGTTGTGATTAAGGCAATGCAAATTGCCAGTAACAAGGCCAATACCCTCGAGTTATAAACCATGCGGGAAATTCAAGATTAAAAAATCAAAATTCAAGATAACGATGGATAATCCTGATCGGGCACAGTCTGGTATTCGCCTTCTTCAATCAGGTCCGCTATTTTGAAACTTCAATTCAGGCTGAATTTGTAGCCAACGCCTTTTACGGTAGTGATGTAATCTTCCCCGATTTTCTCGCGCACCTTACGAATGTGTACGTCTACCGTGCGGGCCAGTACATACACATCCGATCCCCAGATGTTCTGAAGCAGGTCTTCACGACTGAAAACTTTATTGGGATTCTTGGCCAGGAAATACAACAACTCAAACTCCTTTTTGGGAAGGTTAATCTCACGACCATCCACTTTAATCGTGTAACTGGTTCTGTCAATGGTTAGATCACCGGCAGAAATTGAGCTTGAGGGATCGGCCTTTTTCACTTCTCTTCTGAACAATGCGCTGATGCGGCTTAGCAACGCGCGTGGTTTGATCGGTTTGGTGATGTAATCATCGGCACCTACATCAAAAGCCGCTACTTCAGAATATTCTTCAGCACGGGCAGTAAGAAACACGATAAAGGTTTTTTGAAGCTCAGGAATTTCGCGCAGCAACCTGCAAGTTTCAACGCCATCCATTTTGGGCATCATAATGTCGAGCAATACCAAATCCGGATGAAACTTCTTCGCGATCTCCACCGCTTTGGCACCATCGCCAGCGGTTTTAACATCGTATCCATCTTTTTCGAGGTTGTATCTCAGAAGCTCCTGAATCGGCTCTTCATCATCCACAACAAGCACTTTATGCACGGGCTTGTTTCCCATAAATTAATGTAATTTAATGCAAAAGTAGACAGAAAGCAGGGGATTATAAACCGTCCGCCCATTCTTAACAATTCCTTAATCCCTGAAGTTCAGCCTATAAGAAAGGATATCGATCGGCCAACACCCGTATATAAGTCTTCAAATCTCCCTTGAAATCCTGTGTCCACTCCTTCCAGAAAACATCTTGTTTTGATTGGTACCTTCTGAACGACATGAAGTACGCATTGTTGGGAATAACCTTGTGCTTATCTGTAGGGCGAACCAGCGCCTCGAAAGACAAGGTGTCAACGGCATCCATGATTTTACGAATAGCGGCATCCTTTAAGGTGCGCTTTTCATCCAGGGTTTTATCGGTCATAGCAACATAAACGCTGTCGAGGTAATCGCAACCACGCAGAACATGATCGACATAATGAATAAACTCCTGATCCTCCCTAACAAACTGGAGATAGGGCTCACTGTTCTTGCCATACTTTGATATCAAAAATTTTTCTGCTCCCCGATCACCAATGAACGAAGCCAGGTTCTCATTGAAGTCAACGCTGTCCTTAACAAAAATAGTCGCGTGCGCCATCTCATGAATAATCAAACTCACCAGATCACCCTCCGATCGCGAAAGCATGTTGCTCAAAATAGGATCGGTAAACCAGCCTAAGGTTGACCACCCCCCCGGATTGCGAACATTTACATCCCAACCTTCCGCTTCCAGTTTCTGTTTTTCGGCAAGTGCCCGCTCCATCTCAAAAAAACCCTTGTACGGAACTGCGCCCAGTACGGGAAACTCCCATTCTTTGGCCTTAAGCTGAAACGGTTCACTGGCCGTAACCACCCACATAATTTCCTTACCCTGCTGATCGTACAGGGTGGTATAGTTCTTTGTGTCATTCAA
This sequence comes from uncultured Roseivirgaceae bacterium, assembly GCA_964419145.1. Lineage (GTDB taxonomy): Bacteria > Bacteroidota > Bacteroidia > Cytophagales > Cyclobacteriaceae > UBA2336. The sequence continues at coordinate 199,387 of CAYQOM010000004.1, forward strand.
GCCCAGCGAATCGATGGCAAACTGACGGGCTTCAGCGATTAACAACAGTTTCTGTTTTAGGGAATCGGGAAAAGATGGATCAGCGAGATACTCCGCTACCGGCCGAGCATTCCATACAATGTTGAGCTGACCCTTTGCCTGCCGAAGTCCATACCCCACCAGGTCGCGATAAACCACACACAGCACGGCCACCACAACCAATACGGTGAGCACAAACCACTTCACCATTCTGAAAAACCGCCTCAGCATAGCTTAATTTCACGCAGTATACTCACTTTTGGTGAACCACCGGAACAGCAATTTGATGAATGAACGGGCGCAAAGGACACTGACAACTACTGTCGCGAAAAGCGCAGTGCGTTTGTTTTTGGAAGTGTTAGTCGTAATTTCAACCCCGGATTAACAACCGCTACAAACTTTAAACATTGAACTCATGAGTGACGCAAAAGAAAAATTAAAAGCGCTTCAGCTTACCCTCGATAAACTTGAAAAGACTTACGGTAAAGGAACCGTAATGAAATTAAGCGATGAACGGGTTATTGACATACCTGCCATTTCAACCGGCTCGCTTGGGCTGGACATTGCCTTGGGCATTGGCGGTATTCCACGTGGCCGGGTAACGGAAATCTACGGACCGGAATCATCGGGTAAGACAACCCTGACGATGCACATGATTGCCGAAGCGCAAAAAAAAGGTGGACTAGCTGCTTTTATTGATGCGGAACACGCGTTCGATAAAAGCTATGCTGAAAAACTGGGTATTGATACGGAGAACCTGTTGATCTCGCAGCCGGATAATGGCGAGCAAGCACTTGAAATTGCCGATCACCTGATTCGTTCGGGGGCCATTGATATCATTGTTATTGACTCAGTTGCAGCACTTGTACCGAAAGGCGAACTCGAAGGTGAAATGGGTGACAGCAAGATGGGCTTGCAAGCCCGATTGATGTCGCAGGCGTTGAGAAAACTTACCGGTACCATCAGCAAAACCGGTTGCGCCTGTATCTTCATCAACCAGCTTCGCGAAAAAATTGGAATCATGTTCGGTAATCCGGAAACCACTACCGGTGGTAACGCCTTAAAGTTCTATGCTTCCGTGCGATTGGATATTCGCAGAATCGGTCAGATTAAAGAAGCTGCCGATGACATTACCGGTAACCGTGTGAAAGTAAAAGTAGTGAAGAACAAGGTTGCCCCTCCGTTTAAAGTAGTTGAATTCGACATCATGTATGGAAGAGGAATTTCCAAATCCGGTGAAATTGTTGACCTCGGTGTTGAATTGAATGTGGTGCAAAAAGCAGGCTCGTGGTTCTCATACGATGGAAACAAATTAGGTCAGGGTCGCGATGCCGTAAAACAACTCATTGAAGATAATCCGGAATTGATGGAAGAACTGGAGAGAAAGATCAAAGAAAAAATCTCCGGTGTTGAGGGCAAGAAAGTGTTGGAGGAGAAAGAAAAGTAATCAGTCGATGGTCCATGGTCGATAGTCGATAGTCGATAGCCTTTTATAACTATGGACTATCAACCATGGACTATCGACTATATCCTACGATGCCCGAATAGCAATCACCGGATCCAACCTTGCCGCCATGGCAGCCGGTACGATTCCGGATACTAATCCAATTACAGTTGAAACACCGATTCCCAGAACAATATTTTTGAACGAAAGGGTAACGACTAAACTGCCCATCGGGATAAGGGTGATCAGGTACACCAAAAACAACCCGGCAAACCCTCCGATCAAACAGAGGAAGATCGCTTCAAACAAAAACTGAAAGAGTATAAAGTAATTTTTTGCACCTACGGATTTCTGTAGCCCGATAATACTGGTTCGTTCTTTTACTGATACAAACATGATGTTGGCGATACCAAAACCTCCCACCAACATGGAGAATCCTCCAATGATCCAACCGGCAACACCCACCACATCAAACAAACCGCTGATTACGTTCATGATGGCTTCGGGTCTGTTCAATGCGAAGTTATCTTTCTCAACCGGGCGAACGCCCCTACGTGTACGCAAGAAACCTCGCACTTCATTCTCAAGCTCAACTAATCCAATGTCCTGCTCCGTTCCCTTCACACCTATGGTTGATCCTACCTCATTCCAACGGCCGGTACCGGTTTGGTAAAGTTTTCGAAAAGAATTGTAAGGAATGATTACCGTGAAATCATTGGTAGTATTTCCCATAAAGCTTTGCCCCTCCTGCTTCACAACGCCAACCACGCTATACATCAGGTTTTTCACTTTAATGGTTTGGCCAAGTGCCTCTTCATCATTGGGGAACAGGGCCTTGGCTACTTCATATCCGATAACCGCCACATTTCGTCCGCCCATAACTTCATCCGTAGTAAAGTATCTGCCCTTCTCAATGGGTACTTCAAACAATTGATCATACCCCTCACTACCACCCAGCAACCGCACCTGCCCGATACTGTTACTGTTTCTTTTAATCAATGCATTTCCTCTTCCCGCCAGTATGGCGATGTGGCTCGCGTTTTTCAGATTTTGCTTCAAAAATTTAAACTCTGCATAAGACGCATTCGGCCTGCGGAAATATTCCCACCATTTATAGTCTCCGCCTTCTTCCGGAAGCCAAGGCATCTTTTCAATGTAGATCACCCCGGTTCCAATGAAGTTCAAGCTGTCTTTGATGTTCTTTTCCAATGAATCAACCAACGTAAGCACGGCAATAATGGCGAAGATGCCCACCGTAACCCCCAACAGGGACAAAATGGTGCGCAACAGGTTCGACCGGAGGGCCTTCCAGGCGAACCGAAAACTTTCCATGATCTGACGCAGTACCTTCATGCTTTGGCCTTGGGGTTTATGGCTAAAATTACTCGGGTTAGTCGGCTTTTGGCCTTTTGAATTACGCCCATTAGACTAAAAACAGGGCAATTTGTTACGGTATTTAAAAACAGGCCCATTCTTCGTAAATCTCAAGTATTGCCTTATTTTTGCAACCTTAAAAAAATTAACTGTTCATTGGGCATACTTTGCATTTAAAATATGAAGCTTTCCGAATTCAAATTTGATCTCCCCAACAACCTAATCGCCTTACGACCAGCCGAAAACCGGGATGAAGCCCGTTTAATGGTGGTTCACAAAGATTCCGGAAAAATTGAGCACAAGGTTTTTAAAGATGTGGTTAATTATTTCGATGCGGGCGATGTGATGGTAGCCAACGATACCATGGTATTCCCTGCCCGTTTGTACGGTCGCAAGGAAAAAACGGGAGCCAAAATTGAAGTTTTCCTGCTTCGTGAACTGAATGCCGAAATGCACCTGTGGGATGTGCTGGTTGACCCGGCACGTAAAATCCGTGTAGGCAACAAGCTGTACTTTGGCAATGGTGACTTGGTCGCTGAAGTAATAGACAACACCACCTCACGTGGAAGAACCATCCGCTTTCTGTTTGATGGCGATGCCGAAGCTTTTGATAAGGTGATTGAAACCTTGGGCGAAACGCCACTTCCGAAATACATTAAACGCAAAGTGGAGGCGGAAGACAAGGATCGTTTTCAAACCATTTTTGCCAAAAATAAAGGTGCTGTTTCTGCGCCAACCGCAGGCATGCACTTCACCAAGCAATTGGTAAAACGCCTTCAGTTGAAAGGTGTGGACATGAGCTTCATTACCCTGCACATCGGGTTGGGTACCTTCCGCCAGGTAGATGTGGAAGACCTCACCAAGCACAAAATGGATTCTGAGAATTTCATTGTTGGTCCCGAGGTAGTGGATAAGGTGAACAAGGCGCTCGACAATAAAAATAAAGTGTGTGCTATCGGCACCACGTCCATGCGTGCGCTGGAGTCAGCTGTATCGGCAACCAACCGGTTAAAGGTAAAAGAAGGCTGGACAGACAAGTTCATCTTTCCACCTTACGAATTCAAAATCTGCAATGCCATGATCACCAATTTCCACATGCCAGAATCAACGTTGTTGATGATGGCCGCTGCGTTTGGTGGTTTTGATCTGGTAATGGAAGCCTACAAAGTGGCGAAGAAAGAAAAGTACAAGTTCCTCACGTACGGTGATGCCATGTTGATTATCTGATGGGTTGGTGCATGCTATTGCACTTCACGAATCAGGTACAGAAACAACGAGATCGCTACGGGATAAATCATAAAATAGGTGAAGGAGGCATTCATGATGCCGAAGAACATGCTGAACGGGGCCAGCAGCAGCAGGATACCCGCAATCAGTATGAGTGATTTCTTTCCAGATGGTATCGGTTCTTTGGTCACCTGAAACATGCGATACACCAGGTAAGTCACTACCACCACATTAAACACAATCAGCAACAAGCGTAGTATCACCATAACTATTTTGGTATTTTCACGGTGAATATATGAACAATAATAAAGAATACGCCCTTATTGTTGCCGGAGGAAAAGGCACGCGCATCAAAAGCAAAGTTCCCAAACAGTTCCTCGACCTGGATGGTGTACCCGTACTCATGCGTACCATCAATACCTTTTACTCCTATTCGCCCGCCATTACGGTAATTGTGGTCTTGCCAGAAGATGATTTTCCGCTGTGGGAAGAATTATGTCTGCTTCACAAATACAACAAACCTCTACTGCTTACCAAAGGCGGTGACACCCGTTTTCAATCCGTTAAAAATGGCTTGGATAAAATTAAGGGTGATGGTTTGGTCGCTATCCATGATGGTGTGCGTCCGCTGGTGAGTGAGGACATTATTGGCGCATCCTTTCGCCTGGCGGCTGTACATGGTTCAGCGGTAGCGGCTGTACGCTTGAAAGAATCCATTCGCATGACCGATCAGGATAACACCAAGGCAATGGATCGTTCACGCTTTCGGTTGGTGCAAACGCCACAAACATTCACTGTTTCACTGATTAAAAATGCATATCAAACAAAAGAAGATGCCAGCCTTACCGATGATGCCAGTGTGGCCGAGCGTGCCGGGCATGTGATCTCTTTATTTGAAGGAAGTTATGAAAACATCAAGATCACGACACCCGAAGATTTGATTGTGGCTGAAGCGCTGATAAGAGCCAAAAAATAAAGCCGGCATACACCGGCTTCACTCTCCTGTTTAAACTATAGAAAATAATTTCTTACCTAATCAATACTCATCTTCGTTGAAGAAGAAGTCTTCCTTGGTCGGGTAATCCGGCCAGATTTCTTCAATGCTTTCATACGGCTGACCGTCATCCTCCAATTCCTGAAGATTCTCCACCACTTCCAGCGGTGCTCCCGAACGGATGGAGTAGTCAATCAATTCATCCTTCGTAGCCGGCCAGGGTGCATCTTCCAGGTATGAGGCAAGTTCAAGTGTCCAATACATAACAGCGGTCCTCCTTTTAAATTTTCGCAAAAATAGAATTAATTACTCCATAGTCAATAGCCCGTTTTGGCCAAAAAACCACTTGCCACTCCATGGTAAATTTGGTCAGAAAGTAACCCCAGAACCATTCCGCTACAATCATGGACTATCGGGTAAAAAAAGCCATATTTGCGCCTTGTCTGCGGCAGGCAGGCCTTATATGCCTGAACGGCAACATCCAATAAATGATTTATGGCTGACGAAAAAATAATTTTCTCGATGACGGGTGTGAGTAAAATTTACCCGCCCAACAAACAAGTATTAAAAAACATCTACCTCTCCTTCTTTTATGGGGCCAAGATTGGCGTTTTGGGTTTGAATGGATCGGGTAAATCTTCCCTCCTGCGCATCATTGCAGGTATTGATAAAGAGTTCCAGGGCGAAGTTGTTTCAGATTTGGGATACTCCGTTGGCCTGCTGGAGCAGGAGCCCCAATTGGATAAAACCAAAACGGTAAAAGAAGTAGTGGAAGAAGGCGTGCATGAAACGGTTGCCTTATTAAAGGAGTTTGAAGCGATCAATGAAAAGTTTGCCGATCCGGCCATTATGGAAGATGCGGATGCGATGGATAAACTCATTACCCGTCAGGGTGAAGTGCAGGAGAAACTGGATGCGATTGGCGCATGGGAACTGGACCACAAACTGGAACGCGCCATGGATGCGCTGCGCTGCCCGCCACCCGAAGCAAAAATTGAACACTTGTCGGGTGGAGAAAAAAGACGTGTGGCGCTTTGCCGCCTGTTGTTGAAAGAACCCGATGTATTGTTATTGGATGAACCGACCAACCACCTCGATGCCGAATCGGTGTTGTGGCTCGAAGAACATTTGCGTCAATATAAAGGCACCATCATTGCCGTAACACACGATCGTTACTTTTTAGATAACGTGGCCGGATGGATTCTGGAACTGGATCGCGGAGAAGGTATTCCGTGGAAAGGAAATTATTCTTCATGGTTGGATCAGAAGCAAAAGCGTTTGGCACAGGAAGAAAAATCTGAATCCAAGCGTCAGAAAACATTGGAGCGTGAATTGGAATGGGTGCGCATGAATCCGAAAGGAAGACAAGCGAAAGCCAAAGCGCGTTTAAGTGCCTACGAAAAACTGCTCACACAAGAAACGAAAGAACGTGAAGAAAAGCTGGAGCTTTACATTCCGCCCGGACCACGTTTAGGAAATAAGGTTATTGAAGCCAATGGCGTGGCCAAAGCGTATGGCGATAAGTTGTTGTATGAAAATTTAACGTTCTCATTACCACCAGCAGGTATTGTGGGAATCATCGGACCAAACGGTGCGGGTAAAACCACCTTGTTCAAAATGATTGTCGGCAAAGAAAAACCCGATGCCGGAACGTTTGAAGTCGGTGAAACCGTACAGATTGCGTACGTGGATCAGGAACACGATGACCTGAAACCGGAAGACACCGTATGGCAGGCCATCACCGGTGGCAACGACCTGATTATGTTGGGCGGAAAAGAAATGAACTCGCGCGCCTATGTGGGCAAGTTCAATTTCAACGGAACGGATCAGCAGAAAAAAATCAAGGAGCTTTCCGGTGGTATGCGTAACCGCGTGCATTTGGCCATCGCGTTGAAACAAGGTGGTAACCTGTTGTTGCTTGATGAACCGACCAACGATTTGGATGTAAATACGCTTCGCGCACTGGAAGAAGCATTGGAAAATTTTGCGGGTTGTGCCGTAATCATTTCCCACGACCGCTGGTTCCTTGATCGCGTGTGTACACACATCCTGGCTTTTGAAGGCGATTCACAGGTGTACTGGTTTGAAGGAAGTTTCAGCGAGTACGAGGAGAACAAGAAGAAACGCCTGGGCGATGATCAGCCTCACCGGATACGGTATAAAAGACTGGTAAAATAGACTTCAGTATTAAGACATAAGACATGAGATCTTTCTTAAATCTATGTCTTGTGTCTTAAGTCTGATGACCTTTCTATTCAAACATGAAAGCGCTCTACACAATCATTCTTCTCGTACTTTCGAATGCATTCATGACGTTTGCGTGGTATGGGCATTTGAAATTCAAAGAAATGAAGTGGAGCGCAAGTCTTCCGCTTATCTCCATCATTCTCATTAGCTGGGGTATTGCGTTATTTGAATATACGCTTCAGGTGCCCGCCAACCGCATAGGCTTTAAAGGCTATGGCGGTCCTTTTTCATTGGTACAGCTAAAAGTAATTCAGGAAGTAATCACACTGGTGGTATTCGTAGCGTTCTCCCTCGTCTTTTTCAAAAACGAAACCTTTCGCACCAATCACCTGATTGCGTTCGTGTTTCTGGTATTAGCGGTGTATTTCGTTTTCAAGAAATAACTACAACCCTATAATTAAAAGCAAACCGAGGTTACCTCCTACAAAAGCAGGCTCATTTTCAGACTATCTGATTCCAAAAAAAAGAGATCGCAGAAATGATCCGCGACCTCATACAATTTTTGGGATTGAACTTACTTCTTAAAATCCAACTTGGTATTCAGTTTATTATTTCCACCAATCTCAATGGATGATGATCCGTATACCCGAATGGTAGACTTAATAAAATCTTCTTCATTGGCTTTATAAATGTTATCCACATACTTCTGCGGATTCCTGTCAATATACGGAAACCACGTGCTATGGATCTGAATCATAATACGGTGGCCCTTCTTAAACGTGTGTAAAATATCCTGAAGTGGAAATTCCACATCGGTAATTTCGTTTGGCTTAAAGGGTTCAGGCTTCGCAAAACTGTTTCTGAACCTTCCCCTGAATACTTCCGACCGAACCAATTGTTGATAGCCACCCATTACGATGTTCTTGGCATTGTGCTCGTAATTCGGATGATCTTGTGGATACACATCAATTAACTTCACAACAAAATCAGCATCGGTACCGGTCATGGAAACTTTCAGTTTCGCTAAAATTTCTCCCGACAACACGATGTCCTCTGTTAAAGGATCTGTTTCAAACGTCAGTACATCCGGTCTGCGGGAAGCATGACGCTGATCATCACTCATAAAACTCCTTGGTGTAAAGGTTAACGCCTCCGTTTGCGATGTATAGGGTACCGGTTTGGCCGGGTCGCTCACATATTCAAAAACAGCTTCCTGCGGCACGGGTTGATTCACGTACAGCTTTCCATTTTCAGCAAATCGTAGACTTAACGGTGCTGCATCGCGCGGAGGCCATGTATCAAATTTTCTCCATTGCTTGCTACCGGTATCAAACATATAGGCTTCCGGTAAGTTGGGTTGTCCTTCGCCCTTCAAATGGTAAGCAAAGAACGTACGTTCAATTTCACGTTGATAAAACGTAGAAATGCTATCACCAAAATAAATGTGGTTGTGGGTTGACTTACCCTTTTCATTGGCCCAATCACCATGCCCCCACGGACCCATCACAATGGTATTGTATGCCTGCGGGCTTGATGCCTCTACCGACTTATAAATATTCAATGGACCGTACAGATCTTCTGCATCAAACCATCCCCCTACTGTCATCACCGCATGCTTAACATCTTTCAAATGTGGAAGAATGCTGCGCTTCTGCCAGAACTCATCGTAGTTCGGGTGATCAACAATTTGTTGCCAAAAGAAATTATCGTGATGGTATTGTTCTGTGATGTTTTTTAGCGGGCCAAGCTTCAGGTGAAAATCATATCCATCTTTAACCTGTTTACCGTAAAACCGCATGATCTCATCCATGAACCAGTCATCTTTGGTTTGTCCTTCTTTTTGATAACCGAATACGGCAAAAGCAGCAGTATAGCTTTGTAAATAGGCGCCCATGTGGTGGAAATCGTCAAAGAAGAAATCTGAAATGGGTGCTTGGGGTGAAGAGGCTTTCAATGCAGGATGGGCATCGGGCAAAGCAGCAGCCGTATAAAAACCGGGGTATGAGATGCCGAACATGCCCACACGACCATTGTTGTTTTTAATATTCTTAATCATCCAGTCGATGGAATCCCAGGTGTCAGAACTCTCATCAATGGCCGTTTTATTTTTACGATCGTTCCCGGGAATGTTTGGGCGCATGTTATCAAAGGTTCCTTCACTCATGTATCGACCGCGCACATCCTGAAACGCCAGAATATATTTATCCTTCACCAGATAGTTTGAAGGATGACCGTAGGTTTTGAAATCGCCATAGGTTGAGGCGTTATAGCAGGTACGGTTTAACAAAATTGGATACTTTTTCGATTGATCTTTCGGTACATACACAATCGTAAAAAGTTTTACACCATCGCGCATCGGTATCTGATATTCAAATTTTTCATAATGGGTGCGCATGTAGACAGAATCTTCCTTGAAATTCTGTGCGTACGTGAATGAAACACATACAACTAAAAGAAGGGTAATGAGTTTAGTTTTCATAATAAATAGAAAATATTTCGGAATGTACGGGTTTAAGGGTTCATTTTCAATGTTGATTAATAGAATAAGACTTCCGTTAATCTGAGCGGACAACCGTTAATCCGGATTTTTTAAAATTCAGGTTCATTTTACCCAAACCTGTGCGTTATACAGGTGCAACCAAAAAAACTTTCTTATGATGAAGAACCTGAAATTATTTGTATTGACCGTTGGTATGACAGCTCTTATGATAAGTTGTGATACCAAAGAAAAACAACAGTTACTTTCTAAAGTTGATTCCCTGCAGGTGGAATTGCAAACCAGTCAACAGATGGCTACTACCTTGCAGGAAGTAGGTACCTTGCTGGATTCCATTGATGCTACACGGCAGGTATTGCGCACCAATGTAATCGAAGGCACTTCGTATGCCGACTATGAAGATCGGTTGAGCGAACTCAATGCCTACATTCGCGAAAGTCAGGATAAGTTGACTGAACTTGAAAAGTCGATGAAAAAGAGTGCTGTGAATTATTCAGCTACCATTAAGCGACTGAAGAAAGACCTGGCCCTTCGTAACGAACAACTGGCTGCCCTGGAATTAGAGGTAACCAAATTCAAAAATGAAAATCAGTTACTGACTTCCTCGTTGAATGAAAAAACATTGGCCATGGCTGAACAGCAACAACTCATCCAATTAAAAGAAGAAAACATTGCCGAACTGGAAGCCAAGGTTTCGGAAATAAACATCGCTTCAAAGACCAGCAAAGCCGAATTGTACTACGCACAAGCGGCTGCCTTAGAAACGGCCGCTGACAGAACCAAGTTTGCGCCAAAGAAAAAGAAAGAAACACAACGCGAGGCCTTGGAACTTTATAAGATGTCTCTTTCGTTAGGACATGTACAGGCCCAGGAAAAAATAGCACAACTTGAAAAAGAGCTTGGGTAGCAGACCGTTTTGATGAGGGTTAGGTGTTTGTTATCCGAAGGCGTCCCGTATCTCGGGGCGCCTTTTCTTTTTCAATTTCATTTTTCTGTTTTCTTGCCATACGGACAATGCCTGCATCCACTTTGGCAACAGTACCCTCTCTTCAGATGAAAGGATGCCGTAAAAACTATTTTTCGTTCTCCAGGTAATAATCAGGCTCAGCCGCTGGGCTGGCAGATGAAGATTCCGCTCTGCTTTTCCTTACATTATCCATACTCAAAATGTGGCGCGCACACCCAACGATAGATTAATCGGCTGCGTGTTATACCCATACACCTCGTAATAATCCTGATTCAACAAGTTGCGGAAGTCTCCAAAGATTTTCACACGACCATCCAACATGGCATACTCCACATAAACATCCAACAATTGGTAAGCATCCAACACAACCAGATTATTGGTGAAGGTGTTGAAATCAAAGAACAAATCATTTCGCCTGCTAAAGGTTTTAAAATTCAGGCTGGCAAAAAGCTTATCCGTGGCCCGATACCCAATGTTCAAACCCACCGAATGTTTTGGCCTGCGAAGCAAGTCATTAGGCTTTGTTTCCGATCCTGATCCGGTTTGCGTAGTCATCTCCCCATCAACATAGGCGTAAAAACCGGTCAGGGTAAGTTTATTCAAGCTATAGGTAGTCTCCACCTCAACACCGTTGTCGTTCAGTTTATCCTGGTTGATATAACCGGTTGTATAGATAATGACATTTTCAATTTTTCTATTGAACCAGGTTGTGCGTATGTTCCAGTTCTTGTTCAAAGAAACAAACTGAATACCCGCCTCTGTGCTCGTGCTTTCTTCAGGTTCTAAATCTTCGTTGGCACCAAACGGACCATACAACTGCGTTAGCGTTGGTGCTTTAAATCCGGTACCATAATTGGCGAACAGTTTTACCTGGCTATTAATCAGGTATGAAGGATTGATACTATACGTAAACGTGTTGCCATATACGGAATGGTCTACAAACCGTGCGCCAGCTTCAACCGAAAATCCGTTCAGGTTGTTTATAAACAGTGATGCATAGGGGCTGGTCATGTCAGCCGTAGGGTTTTCAACGGTAGCATTAGTAGCCATCATTTTAACATGCTGATAGCTTAATCCGCCTAATAATTGCACATGATCCGTGAAATTCCAGTTCATAAATGCTTCACCATGATTAAACCGACCATCATATTCATCCGGCCCGCCAAACATACTCAAGAAAGAACGCGTGGTTTTGTTGTTCGCATACATGACATTGAGGGAACCCTTTCTAAATTGGTACTCCACATTTGCTCCATAGTTCAACGTTTGTGCTTCATAAAATGCCTGGTCATCATCTGTAAAAGCTCCAAGGTCAAAGTCTCCATCAAAATCATTGAAGCGAACAAACGGACGAATGGAAATTTTTTCGGTTGGTCGATAACCCAGATTCAATTGAATGGCGTTTTGTTCAAAACCGTCTTTATCGAAATCGGCAGTGTCATCGAGCTCTTTTGCTTCGCTGAGGCCATCGGTCTGCAGGCGCGTGTAGCCAACCTGATAGTCAAACTTATCCGTACTCCCCGATACACCGGCATTCGCCCGAAACGTATTAAAGCTTCCATAGCTCACCGTACCTGTTCCGGTAAAAGGTTTTTCGCCTTTCTTTTTGGTGATGATGTTGATAACGCCCGCCATGGCATCGGTACCATATAAAGTCGACTGACTTCCTTTCAGGATTTCGATGCGTTCAACCTGATCGATGGACAATAAACGTAAATCAAATGCACCGTCAATACCACTGGGATCATTGACCGGAACACCGTCAATCAAAATCAACGTGTATTTACCGGCCGCGCCACGCAAAAATACCGACTTATCCTTGGCGGGATTGCTGTTGGCCCCGTTGATGACCAGTCCTACCTGTTCATTCAACAGTTGTGCTAAATCCTTTCCAGCACTTCTTGAAAGTTGTTCTTCATCGATGATGGTGAGCACCTTACCTGTTTCAGAAACATTTTTTGGGAACTTGGTTGCCGTTACCACCACTTCGCGAAGGGTGGTTGACGAAAGGGAATCTTGTTGGGCCATTGTTTGGGTTGGCGCCCAGAGCCAACAGGCAATTAAAGTGATTGCCCAGACTTTGATCTCTTTTTTCATTTGAAAAAGGTTTACGGTTGAAAAAAGAGTAAAGGCTGAAAATGAGTCGTGCGGAGTGAGGGTGTGATTCTATCATACCCATCACATGAATCACAAGAATCAGAGTAGCTTTTACCCGAAGCACTGAAATAAACGTTGCTGTGGCAGGTCTCCTGGCTCGCATCACTTGTCTTTACCTTCCCACCCCGTCCCGATAGCTATCGGGATCAGAGCAGTGGCTTGAAGCCTTAAGACAAGCATAAACGATGCTTACAGTTGCGGGAACAGCCCCCGATTTTCACGGGGTTCCCTTTTCATCCTTTTCAATAGTGTATTGATCAGGAACCAAAGCACCGCAAGTATACAGATTCAGGATTTAAGATTCAAAATTCATGATTGGAGTTACTGAGTCGTACCGTTTTGAATTTTGAATATAGAATCTCGAATTCTATCTCCACGTATATCGAACACCTAAAAATCCCTTCAACCCCTGAACAGGTGCGTAGTTGTAGGCGGTATCAAATGTGTAACCATTCGGATTATCAACATCAACACTCCGGTCAAACGGATCGAACGGTCGCATTAATGGATGCTTGGGAATGAAGTTCAGCAGATTTTTTACACCGCCATAAATTTCCCATTGGTGTTTTTCGCTTTTGCTGATTATCGTCCGCGTTACCTGGATGTTCATTAACGGAACCACTGGCGATTTATCCGGGCGAAAATCATTTGGCAGCACGGGCAAGTGCATCGGGCCGTTAAACCTTCCGGTGAGGTCAATCATCCACGCTTTGTTTGGCGTGGTGTAGGACGTGGCCAATGTTCCGGAAAAGCGAGGCGCAAAAAGCTGCGGAATTTTTTCTCCCCCTTCCCTGTTGTACACATCCATTATGGTAATACCGGCCAGCACCGAAAACCCGGAAGTGAATTGTAAATCGGAGTTCAGCGTAATGCCTTTCGATATGGCGTGCCCATCCAGGTTATCGTAAATAATCTTATCCGGGTCAGCTAAAAAATCGCCAACAATTTTGTTTAAGAAGTATGTATAGAACAACGACCCGTCAATATTCCAAAATCCTGAAGCGAATGGAATTGTATGCGTATAGTTCAGGTTCACATTCCACGATTGTTCCGGCTTTAGTTCATCTTCAATCACCACTTCGCGCGAGCCGGTAAGGGCAGCATGATCCTCCGTAAACAAGTTCACTACCCGATAGCCGCTGCCGGCAGTAAATCGAAAGACGCTGCTTGCAGAAGGCGCATACCGAAAACTTAAACGTGGTGTAAAAATATTTCCGTGAATGTTGTGGTGATCATACCGCAAACCTGCGAGTGTGGAAAACGATTTACTGAGTTCCACTTCGTGCTGTATAAAAACCCCGGGCAAGAAAGTCAACGAAGGTGTATTGTCGCCTGAAAGTTCAGCCGTGCCCGGAGTGTTGTCATCATAATAAATAAACCGTACGGGCAGGCCCGCCAGCAACGTGTGTGCACCCATCTTCCGGTTCCAACGCATCTGCGCAAACGCAACATGCTGATCGGCTTTGTACTTTACGGTACCGTAATACGAATCCTGCAGGTGGTAGTTATAGGAATAATCGATAGCAGCATTGTTGTTGAGTGATTGTGTACCGATCACTTCCCACCGATGGGTGTAAATCGATTCGCCATAATATATATCCGACCCGCGGTGGCTTCTGTTCCATTGCAGCTCTCCGCCCCAACGGTCTTCATAAAAATACCGCCACGCCAGCGAACCTTTTTGTTTTGGAAACTCCCACTTATTAAAAACCGAAATGCGTTGCTGAATCGGTATGTCTGTAAAATTATCATTGTTGATGTCGCGCTGACTTTTGTATTGAAAATGATTGATTCCTACCAGTGTTGATGCCTTGCCCACTTTTCCTGCCAATGAAAAATCCAGGTTCACCTCACCCACACTGGTTCCGAAAATATCGCCCTGAAACAAAGGCATGTTGGCCGGTTCTTTGGTGATGATGTTGACCAGGCCACCAACCGCTTCCGATCCATACAACGTGGAAGCCGGACCCTTCACCACTTCAATGCGCTTCACCATGGCGTTGGGTATTCCAGCCAATCCATATACAGTCGACAAGCTACTTACGATGGGCATGCCATCGATCAGAATCATGGTGTACGGCCCTTCCAGTCCGTTAATGTGTATATCACCTGTGTTGCACACATTGCAGTTCACTTGCGGCTGTACGCCATTCACCATGTTCAGCGATTCAAAAATATTGGGTACCGGATTTTTCTTAAACAACACCGGAGCGTAAACCTCTACCGGAATCGGTGACCTGAGCTTCGTTACCTCCTGCATCGTTCCGGTTACCACTACCTCATCCAGCTCGCTCACTTCTTCTTCCAGGATAATGGTTACCGGTTGGGTTGATGAACTGACCTGAACCTGTTGCGTACTTCTTTTGAACCCCACAGCCGAAACTTCCAGCACATAGGAGCCGGTAGTTATTCCTCTAAACTCAAAAGATCCATCGGCATTGGTGATGGTGCCCTTGTTTGTGCCTCGCAAGGCCACCGTGGCAAAGGACACAGGTGCTTCTTTGGCCCGCACCCATCCGTGCACCGCTGCTTCCTGCGCCACCGCCTGAAAGGCCAACACAACCCCTATTACCATCAAAATTTTAGCCTTACTAAGCATATTTTTAGACTAATCTAAATTTTTGTTTATACAACACTAACTAAAACGTAGGAGTAAGGCAACAGGTTTCTACGATTTATTTAAATACGGGCTAAGACGGGCAGAATTGTGATAATCTGGAATGTGGCACTCCGATATTCAGCGTATATTCATTCCCAGAAAGAGCAAATTCGAATACCTCATGGAAAACCAAACCTCCAATCAAGGCATACCAACAACATCAGGACTGATACCCGCCATTGTGCTTACGGGTTTGTTGGCTGGTACATGGGATATACTGGCTGCATTCACCCATGCCTTTGTTGCCAATGAAACAACACCCATACGCGTGCTCCAATTTATTGCCAGCAAGGCTGTTGGCCCTGATGCTTTTTCCGGTGGTGTACCGATGGCCCTGCTTGGGTTGTTCTTTCATTATATCATTGCCTTTTCATGGACTACACTTTTCTTTTTGCTGTATCCGCGTCTGAGATTTTTATCCGGAAATAAAATCATCGTTGGCCTTGGCTATGGTGTTTTCGTATGGCTGATGATGAGCTTCGTGGTGTTGCCAATAGTGAACGGAGCCTTTCAGCTGTTCCATTTGCAAAGTGTTATCGGCATGGTTATTCTGATGGTGTGTATTGGCTTGCCCATTTCGTGGATGGCTAGTAAATACTATTCCGGCAAATAAATTCCCATCAAATTCAAGAAGGACGAAAGCAAAACAGGCGCGCTGAGTTGTTGATCTACAATGGCCACTAATCCTTTTGCAAAATTCTGCTAGACAAGCATTAGACAATTTTTTATCTACGTTCAAGTTCAAACCTCCTCAACAATTTAGCGTTGGTGAAGAACACCAGCGCTGGCGAAGAGCCAATTAGGAGGACGACCGTCTGATTTCCCTGGCCAATTAAAACCGAAATGGTTAACTTGAACTGCTACTACGTTAACATCACCCCAATACAAATGAAGCAATTGAATTTTTTGGTTTTTGGCCTGTTGATTACCACACTCCTATCCTGCAATCAGAAAAAGGAATCGGATGAGGCCGGTGATTCGATACCCGTTCGCGAGGTGTGGTCGCGCGAGCAAGCAAATGATTGGTATAAACAATGGGGTTGGTTGCGCGGCTGTGATTTTATTCCCAGCTCGGCCATCAATCAATTGGAAATGTGGCAATCTGAAACATTCGATACCGCCACGATAAACCAGGAGTTGGGGTGGGCGAAGGACATCGGGCTTAATTCAATGCGGGTGTATTTGCACCATGCCGCCTGGCAAATCGACAAAGAAGGATTCAAGGATCGGGTTAATCAATACCTAACCATCGCGGATAGGCATGGCATCTCTACCTTGTTTGTCTTTTTTGATGATTGCTGGAACCCCACCTTTCAAACCGGAAGGCAGCCTGAACCCAAACCCGGTATTCACAACTCGGGCTGGCTGCGCGATCCGGGCGATATCATTCACCAGGATTCAACGCTGATGCACACGCTTGAAGCCTATGTAAAAGATGTGCTTACCGAATTTTCAGCCGACAAGCGAATTGTTTTATGGGATCTGTACAACGAACCGGGCAACTCGAATTACAAAAACAAGTCGATGCCGTTGTTGCAAAACGTTTTTCGGTGGGGTCGCGAGGTTAATCCGTCACAACCCCTGTCGGTGGGTGTGTGGAGTAAGGAACTGCTTGATCTCAACACGTTTCAGCTTGCCAACTCCGATGTGATCACATACCACAATTATGGTGATGCGGAAGACCACCAACAATGGATTGACAGCCTGCAAACATACGGCAGGCCGTTGATCTGCACCGAGTACATGGCGCGAACCCGCAACAGCCGCTTTGATAACATTATGCCGCTATTGAAAAAAGAAAACATTGGTGCGTATAACTGGGGACTTGTTGCAGGAAAAACAAATACCATTTACGCCTGGGATACCCCCATGCCCGATGGTAAAGAACCTGAGGTTTGGTTTCACGACATCTTCAGGAAGGATGGAACACCGTACAAGCAGGAAGAGGTTGAGCTGATTAAAAAGCTTACGGGGAAGAATTAGTCGATAGCAAGTTGAATTTTTACCACAACTCGGTTGGCACCATCAAACGAACTGCGTTTCTCGTGCCAAAGGCATCCCTTCGGGGCCATGACGTCAACATTTTTAACGTCATTGCGCCTGCCTGCTGCAGGCAGGAACGGAAGCGAAAGTACGCGCGCTGGGGTGAAGCAATCCCACAACCTTATAAATTAGCCCACACTACATAAGTTGGGATTGCTTCGTCACGCACTTAATTTTGAGTTGTAGCAAAACCGGGCAGCGTTCCTCGCAATGACGAGGCTGACCGTTGGTCTTCTTCACCAACGAAGTTTCTCCGTTGCGGTTGTTCATACTCCATAAGCGTCCGCTTCGAGTAAACGTTTAGGGGGCAAAAAATAGTAAAATAATTTGCGTTGGTAAAAAACACCAACGCTGGCGAGAGTGCTTAACCCATTACATAAATCCAGGATTAAAACATGAGTACCTACAAGGCATTATACCTGAGCCCGATGATTCCTTCTTATAATCTGGAGGAAACCGGCAAGTTCTTTAAAGACATCCTGAACTTCATTCCGCATATGGAAACGGAAACGAACGTACGCCATCTATCACAAAGACAACCTGACGGTACACCTGCTGAGGGCAGGAAAAGATATCGGCCAAATGGAATTTTACCTGGAGGTGGATGATCTGGAAAAGCTGTGGAATGCAATCAAAGACAAGTTACAGGGCCTAAAAGTCAGAGAACCCTTTAACCAGGCGTACGGCATGCGGGAAGTACACATTGGCATTCCCGAAACCAATACGCTGTTATTTATCGGGCAGGAGCTTGAAAAGAAATAATGGTGGAAAGGATGGGTCTTATTTCTTCACCAGCACTGCCTCTTCCAGAATAAAATTCACATGCTCAATGTCTGACGCATTGAGTTTGAGTTTGCCTTTTACGGTGATCAGGTCATCCACCTGGAATTTTCCGGGGTCAACCTTGAACGTAACCTCGGCAATGGACTCAGGGCCTCCGCCTCCGCAAAAGAAACACTGACTCATGGGATATTTGGAAAGGATGATGTAGTTGCCTTCTTCCGGTGCAAAGGGCACATAAAAACCTTCTACGGTAATTTCCTTTCCTTCCAGCGACTTTAATGATTCCGGAAAACTGGGATAGAATAAATATTCACCAAGCTTTTCGTAGTACTTGGGCTCAAACTTGGTTTTGGCAAATTCATTCCAGGCATCAAACTTGGGAGTCTGCGCAACTAATGCATTCGTCATTAAAACAACTAATACGACTATCAATACCTTTCTCATTCTACTAATATTCAAAATTCAAAGTTCAATATTCTTAATCCATCATCAACTAACCAAAATTCAACATTTAATCAGATAAATCTTGAATGTTGAACTTTGATTCTGGAATCATAATCAATTCCCTGCCAGCACTTTCGAAATATCGGTTCGGTACGCCTGCCAGGCAGGTATCAGCGCACACAACACGCCTAACAACAAACTTCCCGCCAAAATTATCCATTCTTCGGTGTAGAAAACAATACCGCTTATCCCGGCTTTCTGGGTTTCGGCCACAAAAGCTGTCATGAGCATAACCACGCCATGCCCCAGCAACAGTCCGATAATACTGCCTAACAAGGTAAGTAACACGCCTTCCGATAAAATGGTTACCACAAGTTTTAATCGAGTGGCCCCCATGGAACGCATAATGGCCAGGTCGTAACGTCTTTCTTTTAATGAATTATAGAGGGCAATAAAAATGCTTAACGCAGATATGAAAATAAGCACGTAGGCAAATGCCATCAAAATATCAACGCCCACACCCAAAATGGAAAATAATCGTGCCGTTTCAAACGCAGGCGATGCCGCCTGCATGCTGCTTTGCTGGTTGACAAAACGAGGTAACTGTATGGCGCCCATCGGTGAACGATATTGAAGCAACATGGCTGTTATTTCCTTTGTGGAATCACCGGCTGCTACGGATGGAACCAACGGAGAGGCGATAAAGGTGCTGTCGTGTTCATGATCGTGATGCTGATGATCTTCCTCGGTGTGCAGGTCATGCACATGCCATACACTTTCTACGGAAGTAAGAATGAGGTTATCCAATACGGTGTTTGACCGCTTTAAAATTCCCTTTACCACAAACTTGTGTTCATCGTGCGCGTGACCACCGGTAGTAAGGCCATGTGCGCTGGCAAATTTATCGTTCAACCTAAATTTGGTCATGGCTGCCACGTTGGCACCAATCACCACTTCCAGTTCTTCAGTAAACCATGCACCTTGTTCAACCTCAACTTTATAAAGTTCAGCATAGCGCTTATCGGTTCCGATAATCCGGTACGCTTCGTAGCTATCACCTAAGGCTAACGGAACCGCGTTTTTTACCAACCGGTTTCTGGCAATACGTTCCGCTTCTTTCAGATTGATGTTGCCTGTAGGAAAATCGATGTGAAAAATATTGCAGAGAATAAGTTGCAACGGACTTCCCTTCGCGCCAACAACCAGATCAATGCCGCGTGCATTTTCTGATATTTTTTCCTCGAGCTGCTTGTTGAACAACAGCAACACAATAATCACAGCAATGCCCAATGAAAGCAACACAATATTTAAAGCTGTATTGAGTGGCTTTGCTTTTAAGTAATTCCAGACAAGTAATATGATGTTCATCCGTGTAGACTAATCTGTTTTCCGATTTTATCTTTCAACCGCTGATCGTGTGTGGCCACCAACAACGTAGCCTGGTGTGCATTGGCTTGCTGAATCAACAAGTCGATTACCTGCGCGCAGCTTTTATCATCCAATGCCGAAGTAGGTTCATCCGCCAAAATTACCGGGGGATTGTTCAGCACCGCACGGGCAATGGCCACACGTTGGGCCTGCCCCTGGCTCAGCTCGGTCACTTTACTATGCTTCTTTTCTGCAATACCCAAACTTCCCAACACCTCTTCCACCTGGGTGTGGTTGATGGGCAGTTCCGCAAGGTATGGCGCCATGATTAAATTCTTTTCAACCGTGAGTGCACTGATCAGGTGGTTACGCTGAAACACAAACCCCATGTGCTTTCCGCGAAAATGATCAAGCGCAGTTTCCGACAAGGAAGAAAGCTCCGTACCCGCCACCTCAACTGAACCGGAGTAGCCGCGGAGCAAACCGCCTAAAACGTGGAGCAAGGTGGTTTTGCCACTACCGGATTCACCCAATAACAGGCAATGCTCGCCTTTGGCAATGCTGAAGTCAGGGAAGCGCATACTTTTCTGATTTCCGTAGGCGAATGACAAATTTTTAATCGTTACCATAGTTCGGCCTAAAAATAAAAGTCTGGTGGGTTTATTCCGCCAGACTTTTGTTTATTTATTGTTAAAGGTCAGCGTTTTCCGTCATTGCGAGGAACATCTGTCAAACTTCTTCATTTTCTCTTATCGTTACGTGACGAAGCAATCCCAGATTACGTAATGAATACTAAACGTAAAATTTGGGATCGCTTCGCTCCAACGCTCTTCCCTTGCTTCCGCTCGCGATGACGTGAATTAATCTAGTTTTTAATCGGTTCGTAATCCTTAAACGGAGAAAGCGATACTTTTTCCATCATCGCGCGATATTCCTTCCACGTGCTTTCGTAGAATGCGTTGACACGCTTCACCACTTCCGCGATTTTATCTTCCGCATGTTTCACCACTCTCCTATCCGTATCACTGATCGGATCGCGGGAACGGCCCACATAACCCATTGCCGTATTGATATACGAAACCGGTGTCGGATCAGGCGAACGCACAATGCCCTGGCGGTCATCTTCCTTACCTAAAATATAATCGAACAAGGCATTGATGGAATCCTTTACTGCCTTGGTTTTAGCAGCCGCATCTTTCAGGTCATCGCGCTTGGCGTCTTTAATTTTCTTTTCGTACTCCTCCACAATCTCTTTTGACTCACGAAGTCTGTCAGTAGCCGCAGTGGCCAAACCGCGAAGTTTCATTAATTCCTTAATCTGTGCATAGCGTTGCTCATACACAGCAGCCGGAACGTCCATGCGCGGATCAGCTTTTACGACAATAGAGGTTGAATCTTTCTGATCACCATAGGTAACGCGCAGCTTATAGGTACCCGGCAGAACGGTTGTTCCGCCAAAGCCACCAAAGCCACCGCCACCAAAACCACTGCGTGGCGCCTGACGGGAAGGCTGACGATCACCTTTTTCATTCAGCATCCAGCCCATTCTGTAAACACCATTCGCTTCAGGCGCCTTCTGGCGAAGGGTGTTGATCAACTCTCCCTTTGCATTAAAGATTTCCAGTTTTACGGAATCATACTTCACACCTTTCTTCGGTTCAGGTGTAACAGGCTTGGGTTCTTCTTTGCCTTTCTTTCCTTTGGCTTCAGCGGTTGCCGGCTTAGGCTGATCGGATGGCTTATTTACCGAATAGGTAATCATGGCACCAGGCTGACGGTTTTGTCCGTTGAACACGGCATTGGCATCAAAGCGCGGACCAGCCGGTTGCTGCATGGACACCAAATACGCATCTGGAGGTGTGAACAAGTGAACAGTCTTGGATGCAACAGATGACGACTTCGCCATCTCGCGCAGCGGACGGATATCGTCCAACACGTAAATGGCGCGACCAAATGTACCGATAACCAAATCGTGTTCACGTGGGTGAATCACCATGTCAATGGTTGGCGTTCCGGCCGGATAACCGTTTGTCCATTTTGTCCAGTTCTTACCTGCATCAATGGTAACAAACAATCCGTTTTCTGTACCGAGGAAAATCAGTTTCGGTTCAACCGGATCTTGTACCACCGAAAGCGTGTAACTGTTTTCACCAACTTGCGCGGGTGTAACCATACTCTCCCAGGTAGCACCGAAATCTTTTGTGCGGAACAGGTAAGGCTTGTAATCAAACAATCTATAATTATTTACAACTACAAAGGCCTCACCGGCATTGTAGGTTGAGGCTTGTATTTGTGCCACCCATGCATTTTTAGGCATGCCTGCAATTTTGGCTGTGGTGTTCGTCCAGCTTTTGCCCCCATCTTGAGTTACCTGTACTTGACCGTCATCGGTGCCCACCCAAATTACACCTTGCTTAATTGGGCTTGGCGCGATGGCAAGTATTGTACAATGGTTCTCAGCACCCGTAGCATCCATCGTTAATCCACCACTTTCGTGTTGTTTTTGTTTGGATGGATCGTTGGTGGTTAAATCAGGTGAAATGATTTCCCACGTGTCGCCTTTGTTGGTCGACTTATGTAAGAACTGGCTTCCATAATATATAGTTGAATTGCTCAATGGATCCTGCGCTAACGCAGCATTCCAATTAAAGCGCAACTTCATATCTGCATCCGGATGCGTAGGGCGAAGATTTTTTGTAAACCCGGTTTGCAAATCGAAGCGTGCCAGGTTACCCCCTTGCGACATGGCATAGCCATAGCGGTTGTCATCCGGATCGGGTGAGGCATCAAAGCCATCACCAAACAGAACTTCCTGCCAATAGCTGTTACGGATACCGGCATTGCGCCACACATAGGCGGGGCCAACCCATGAGCCGTTATCCTGCATACCACCATACACATTGTACGGATGCGCCATGTCTACATTAATGTGGTAGAATTGACCCACCGGAATGTTATCGGCAAACACCCAGGTCTTACCCATGTCGCGTGATATGTTGAGTCCACCATCGTTGCCATCGATAATCATACTCGGATTTTCAGGATGGATCCACCACGCATGGTGATCGGGGTGAACACCATAATACGGCAGTAATTGCTGAAAAGATTTTCCTCCATCTTCACTTACGTTTACGCGAGAGAAAATGGTATAGAGCCTGTTTTCGTTTTTCGGATCAACATAAATCTCGAAGTAATAGAACGGGCGGTCGCCAATTTCACCTTTATTATTGACCATCGTCCACTTCTCACCGCCATCTTCCGAACGGTACAACGCATTCTTCTTGGATTCAACCAAGGCGTACACAATGTTTGGCTTGCTTCGCGCGATGGCGAGACCCATACGGCCAAGATCACCTGCGGGCAACCCTTCCTTATCGGATAATTTTTTCCAGTTTTTACCACCATCATACGTTACATAAAGTCCAGAACCCGGGCCACCAGAATTAAAGGTCCACGGCATTCTGCGGTGTTCCCACATGTTGGCGAAAAGTTTGTTGGGGTTGGACGGGTCCATCACCAACTCGGCACAACCGGTTTTGTTATCCACAAACAGAATGCGCTCCCAATTGGCGCCACCATCGGTGGTTTTGTATACACCGCGTTCCGGATGTTCGCCCCAGGGTGATCCAATGGCAGCAACATATACGGTGTTGGGGTTTTTCGGATCGATGATGATGCGGTGAATGTGACGGGTTGCTCCAAGTCCCATCATCTTCCATGTTTTTCCTCCATCCAAGGTTTTATAAATGCCGTAGCCACCATTCAAACTGTTACGCGGGTTACCTTCACCGGTACCCACCCACACTACAGCCGGGTTATCCTGCTGAATGGCGATAGCGCCAATAGACAAAGTAGCTTCTTTATCAAAAATCGGTTCCCACGAAACCCCTCCGCTGGTAGAAAGCCACACACCGCCCGAAGCGGCACCGGCATAAATAATGTCAGGATTGCTCACCACTGCATCGATGGCAGTGATACGGCCGCTCATACCGGCAGGACCAATCGCTCGTGGGGTCAAACCCTTCAGCTTATCCATATCCAGTTTTTGCGACCAGGCCGGAACGATCAACATCAGGCCCAGAATGATTAGTAAAAATCTCATAGGTGGTTAATTTTTTTGATGGGCTAAGATACCATTCTGCTTCGCCTAATACAGAACCACTTTATCAAGCCGGATTTTTTTAGGATAGATCGCCCGCAGGTTATATAAGCGGCTCCGGAAAATTTTCTGACAATGTCCCGATCACATAGGGGTAACGCGACTTTGGGTTGTCTTACTACCAAAAACCGCCTAAAACCTTAACTTGCGCAGAAACTGAAAGGCCAGGTGCAATCATCAACCGAAAGTTTTAGTGCAATCCGTTTGGGCGACCTAAGCGCTTTTGAGATGATGTTTAAGACCTACTATAAACCCCTGTGCCGATATGCCTCCACCTTTGTGGGCGATCCCGAAGATGCAGAAGAAATTGTGCAGTCCGCTTTTATCGGTATCTGGGAAAAACGCCAAAACATCGACATCACCACCTCAGTAAAAGCATACCTGTACCGGGCCATCCGCAACGCTTGTTTAAATGAAATAAAACACCAAAAGGTAAAGCAACTCTATGCCGACCACGAACTAAAGACCGGAGAAAAATATGCCGAAGCTACCGATCAGGGTACACTGCGCGGTGAATTGGAAGAGAAAATCAAGGTAGCCTTGTTGGCATTGCCCGAGCAATGCCGCATTATTTTTCAATTAAGCCGGTTTGAAGAATTGAAATACCAGGAGATAGCCGACCAGTTGAACCTCTCAGTAAAAACGGTAGAGAACCAGATGGGAAAAGCATTGAAAATTATGCGCGAACAACTGCGCGATTATCTTCCATTGATAGCCATATTAATGAACGGACTGTTGGAGCCATGAACGGAGAAGGGTACGATATGGATGAGTTGGTTGGTAAGTACATTACCGAAGAAGCTACTGAACAGGAAAAACAGTTGGTTCAGGAATGGTGTGCGCAATCAGTTGAGAATCAAAAATATGTTGATCACGCTAAACTGATTTATGAAAAAGCGCAACATGATGATGGCCATGAATATCATACAGAAGCAGCGTGGGAAATTGTAAAAGAAAAAATCAATGCAGGTAAAGTCCGAAAACTACCCATTGTAAACCTGTGGCGCGTGGCAGCCAGTCTGTTACTGATCAGTGTGCTCTCCTACTTTCTGTATTGGCAGTTTTTCAGTACTGAGCAACTTCAGTTAGCCAGCGAAGTTGAAGTAGTTACGCAAACGCTTGCCGACAACACGGAAATAGCGTTGAATAAAAACAGCGCAGCCGAAGTGGTATACAACGAACGAAAAAAGACGGGCATTATAAAACTAAAAGGTGAAGCCACCATTACCATAAAGTCCGACAAAAAAGTTGAGTGGCTGGTGCAAACCGATGAGTTGTTTATTCGCGATATCGGAACCACGTTTAATGTAAATGCATATGCAGATCATCCAATCGTTGAAGTTTCAGTGATTGAAGGCGAAGTTCAGTTTTATTCAAACCAGGATGAAGGCATTTCAATAAAAGCGGGTGAAAAAGGGTTGTTCAATAAATCAACCAAACAATTTTCGAAAGCCGAAGCCAGCCCGAATGTGATTGCCTATAAAACATTGGCATTCACCTTTGAAGATATCGCCCTGACAGAGGCTGTGGATCAACTTAGTCAGGTTTACAACCGGAAAATTATAGTTACTGAAAACATCAAAACATGCAGGCTTACGGTTAGCTTCACAAATGAAAACCTTGAAACCATTCTGGGAATTATTTCCGAAACCCTTAACCTTACCGTAACCGACATAGGATCAGAAATAATTCTTGATGGAGCGGGTTGTCCCTAAGAAACCTTATCGCCAATCTCCCGTTAGTGACTGCGTCTCTTGTTTATTTATGAGATCTTTTCTCTGCGTATTCATTCTAGTCGGCTCTTTACCCGCATTGGCCCAACAGGTTCCGGTTCTTGAACGGCAGGTAACCATTCACGCCCAGGACGAACGCCTTGATATTTTCTTAAAAAGACTTTCGCAGGAATCCGGATGTGTGTTTTCATATAGCGCCTCTTCGCTGGATGTATCGCGATCTGTTTCCTATGAATTTGAACAGCAAACCACCCGTGAAATATTAGAGACTGTTTTTGATGGCAACATCAAAGTGAAACAGAAGGGAGTTTACGTAATTCTCACACCGGCTCCCAATGTCTCAAAAGAGGTAGTTATTCGCGGGTATATTGTCGATGAGACATCAGGTTCACGCATCAATGATGCAACGGTTTACAATCCGGTTACGCTTCGCTCAGTTACAACCGATCAATACGGATATTTCGAATACGTGGTAAAGAACCCAACTGCGGATGATTACAAACTCATTGTTAAAAAAGTTGATTATACCGATACGGTTCTATTGGCTCCGCAAAAGCGCTCATCATTCCAAAAGATTTCCATTCGCATTGATAAAGAAAAACTGAATAACGTGGGTGAAAGCATCACCAAACCCGCAGTTAAGCTTTGGTCGTGGACGAAACGCTCCGTGGCCAGTATTCACCTAACCAACATGCGCGATACCATTCACCGTACGTGGCAGGTTTCGTTTGTTCCCTTTGTAGGCACTAACCGTAAATTAAGTGGCAGCGTTACCAACGATTGGTCGTTCAATATAATTGGTGGTTATTCGGCAGGAACCACCAAAGCCGAGTTTGGTGGGGTCTTTAATATCAACACCGGAAATGTTAAAGTTTTTCAGGCAGCAGGTGTATTTAACCTAAATGGTGGAGAAACCAAAGGCGTTCAGTTGGGCGGAACATTCAACTTAAATCTTCAGTCAGCAAGCGGAGTACAGGCTGCGGGATTTGCAAACCTGAACATGCAGAATATGCAAGGCGTACAACTTGCCGGTTTCTTAAACCTGGCCGGCAAACACACCGGGGGCGCGCAAGTGGCTGGCTTTGCCAACATCAGTAAATCCATCAGCGGCACACAGGTAGCCGGCTTTGTTAATATCGCGAAGCAAATTTCTGGATCGCAAATTGGTTTTCTCAACATAGCCGATAGCATTCAGGGTGTACCCATTGGTTTTTTAAGCTTTGTGGCCAAGGGATACCACACGCTTGAATTGGGTGCCGATGAAGTAATTCCCGTCAACATTTCTTTCCGCACGGGTGTACGTGCCTTCTATAATATTATCAGCGTTGGCATTCGGCCAGAAAACACCGATTCGGTTACGTGGTCATTTGGTTATGGAGTGGGTACTTCCCCACGCATCCTGAAAAAACTTTATGTGAATTTTGAAGCAACCGCCAATCAAATCAACAAAGGAAACGTGGAAGCCTTGAATGTGGTGAACCGCATTTATGCAGGTTTGGATTTTCAGGTGGCGCGAAAGTTTGCCGTCTATGCCGGACCAACACTTTCCATCCGGGTTTACGATACCACGTTTAACCGGCATCCGGAATTGTTTACGTACTACACACCCACCATTCAATCAGAGCGAACCTACTCGCAACATGATCTTGCCTCACAAATCTGGTGGGGCTTCAGAGCGGGGGTTCGGTTGTTTTAATGTCAATGTAAAAAATATCAGCTCTTCATAGGGGTACTTCGATGATCAGTTGTCGTAGAGACAAACTGAATCACAAACCCCATGAAAATTCTAAAAAAGAGCTTTGTCCTTGTTTTTATTTTCGCAGCCAATTGGCTGCATGCCCAATCGTTAACCCAAACTCTTCGGGGAAAAGTAGTCGACCAGGTTACCCAAATACCCTTGCCCGGTGCAACGGTTATGGTGTTGAATACCGATCCGTTGGTAGGCGCCACTACCGATGTGGAAGGCGAATTCAAAATCCAGAAACTGCCGGTAGGCACCTATACCATTCGGGTTAGTTTTATCGGCTACAAAGATTTCATTCTGCCTAACGTAATTGTAAACACCGGAAAAGAAGTGGTGCTCAACATTCCTATCGAAGAAGACATTGTTCAGATGGATGAGATCGTTGTGACGGCTACTGAAAAAGATCGCACCATAAACGATATGGTGTTGATCAGCGGTCGCACCTTTTCTGTTGAAGAAACCCGAAAGTTTGCTGCGGCTGTGAATGACCCCGCTCGTATGGCCGCATCGTTCTCGGGGGTGTTGAGTACCGATGATGGAAATAATAACATTTCCATTCGCGGAAACAGTCCGAACGGATTACTATGGCGCATGGAAGGCATAGACATTCCAAACCCCAATCACTTTGTAAATCCGGGTACTTCCGGAGGCGGCATTTCCATTCTCAGTTCACAACTGCTCACCAACTCCGACTTTCTAACGGGTGCCTTTACCGCGGAATACGGCAACGCGCTATCCGGTGTGTTTGATTTAAGTCTGAGAAAGGGTAACAACGAAAAAAGAGAATTTACGCTACAAGCTGGCTTTTTGGGTACTGACTTTGCGGCCGAAGGACCCATTGCCAAAAACTATAAGGGTTCTTACCTGATCAATTACCGGTACTCAACCCTCTCGCTATTGGCACAACTGGGTGTTCCACTTGGCGACTTTGCGACCAACTTTCAAGATTTATCAGTGAACATTCATCTACCCATCAACAGCAAGAATAGTATTTCTGTTTTTGGATTTGGTGGCTTGAGCGATCAGCACAAAGATGCTGTACAGGATTCACTGAAATGGGAAAGTGAATACGATCGCTATAGTGACAGATATTTTTCCAATACCGGAGCAATAGGCATCAAACATGCCTACATGATCAACACGAATAACTTTTTACAAACCACGGTGCTGGCATCAGGCAACGCCATGGGCGATAAAATGTACAAACTGGACGATGAATACCAAGATCGGTTTTGGTATTATGAAAAGTTCAGTAACACAAAAATCACTGTTAGCTCGGTTTTAAACACCAAGTTATCGGCACGGTATAGTGTGCGAAGCGGAGTTTACCTGAATCAATTGTACTACAATCTTGAGCAAAGCGAATTTAATGAAGACGCGGAGCAACTTGATACGTTTATCAACACCAAAGGAAATACACAAAGCATTCAGTTGTTTTCGCAGCTTAACATAAAGGCAAGTGAACGCTTTACCATAAATGCCGGACTTCATTATCTTCAACTGTTGTTGAATAATTCCAAGTCATTGGAGCCACGGGTCAGTGCATCGTATGCGCTCAACGAAAGAAACAGCATCAGTTTTGGATATGGATTACACAGTCAGGTTCAACCGCTCGGATCTTATTTTGCTGAATACGTAGATGACGGTCAGATTATATTGCCTAACAAAAATCTAGGCTTAAGTAAGGCACATCATGTTGTAGTTGGTTATGACCGGTCATTAAATCCATACCTGCGTATGAAAGTGGAGACCTACTATCAACACTTGTTTAATATACCGGTTAAGCCCGGGGAGAACGAATCTTACTCGATTATTAATCAACAGTGGTCATTTCAAACTGATCCATTAATAAATGAAGGCCTCGGTAAAAATTATGGTGCAGAATTTACACTGGAGCAATTCACTCACAACAACCTGTACTTTCTGCTGACTGCTTCCATATACAATTCATTATACAAAACACAGGAGAACGCGTGGCGCAACACACGCTACAACGGTAACGCCAACATGACCTTTACTGCTGGTAAAGAATTCAACCTAAAAAAAGATCGCGTACTCGGATTGAATGTTCGAAGCCTGTACAGCGGTGGCTTGCGTACCACTCCGGTAGACCTGGAGGAATCACTTTTAAAAGGGGAAACCGTTTATCAGGAAGATAAAGCATTTGAAGAACAGAATCCTGCTTACTTCAGAACGGACATCCGCATCAGTTTAAAGCGCAACAAACCCAAATCAACCCATACACTTGCATTGGATATTCAAAATGTAACTAACCGAAAAAATATTTACGGAAGTTATTTCGAACCGCTTACCGGAAAAATCACAACTGCATACCAAACGCCTTTGATACCGGTATTGAGTTATAAGATTGAGTTTTGATTTCAAAAACCTTTAACCACGGAGGGCGCAAAGGTCACGCAAAGGCACGGAGATTCGTTTTGTGTTCGCTGTGCCTCCTTTGAGCGCTCTGGGGTTTGCATATTACTTGCAGCTTTCCTTATAACCACTTAACTCATAAATTTTCTTGTACTTACTTCTATCCAGCAACCACTCCAATGCTTTTTGCTTGTCGGACTGTTTGTTATAGTACAATTCAGCAATGGCGTACCCAACGTAATAACCGAGATCGGCCACCCGGCCTCCTGAGTTATTTCCATTGTACAACCAAGGCTTTAGATCCGTACTTTTATTTTGGATTGCCTCATTAAACTCATCTCGTATGACACAAGCATTTTCCTTTCCATAAGTATGAATAGTCATATTGATGTTCATTTCCGAAATTTTTTCTGTTACAAAGTCTGCTATTCCTTCATTTAAAACAGGTACCAGTAAGCCCGCATTTCTGAGATTACCACGCTGCCGTGTATGCACCGCTTCATGTGCCACCATCGATACGATATCGCCTGTATTGCCGATTATGCTTTTCAACCAGGGAGACAATTCATCTTTTACAACTTCCTTATTTGCAGCAGCAATTTCCGATCCTATCAAGATTAATTGATCACCTATGGTACCACCCGTACGCAAACATCCAATCGCGAAACAAACATCCGGAATCTCAAATCCCGGCAATTCATTTTTAAACTTTTGTAAAACTGTTTCAATCTCCGCTTTTCGATAGGCGATATTTTCTGTCAGTGGTCTGACTGATTTCCAGAACTTCGGATATTTACTAAGCAACGTTACATACTCCTCAGCGGTAAATTTGCGGATGCGGATAAACGTTTTGAAATGCTCGGTTGCACGGTCAATGTAGCGCTGTTGAATAATGGAAATACTGTCTTCTTTTGATTTGGCGGAAGTCAACGCGTCATAGGCTTCCCAAAAATGGGTAATGTCTTCTGTAGTGATAGTGTGCTGTTGCGCGCATGCAACACTTTGCAAGAGCATGGCAACTAAAACTCCGGTTATCGTCTTCATCGGTTGTATCCGTAACTGATTTCCTTAAAAGCAAATTGTTTGAGTTTGCCGTCAATCAAAACTTCCAGTTTCCCTTCTTCTGAAACGGCTTCTATTATCCCTGAAACGGGTTGCTCATTCACAACAAAATCATGAACGGCATCGCGCCAATACAAATGTTGTTCATAATCATACTTCATCCGATCGAGTTCTCCTGCCTTCAGTTGTAAATAGCGCGCTTCAATTTTTTGCAGCAAATGTGAAAACAATTCATTCAAATCAAATTCATGCCCGGCTTCAGCGGCTAGCGAAGTTGCCGTTGCAATCGAAAACGAAACCTGGTTTACATTCAACCCAATCCCCACCACCGCTCGATCCAGCAGCTGGCCCATCAACTGATTTTCGATCAGGATGCCGCAGGTTTTTTTGCCGTTCAGCATCATATCGTTTGGCCACTTGATTTTTACTTCGGCCTTAGGCAACAAACTTGTCAAACCATCCAGCAAACCCAACGAAATCGCCATGCTGAGGAAGAACTGCTTTTTAGGATCAAGAAAGTGTGGCTTTAATCCAATGGAAAAGGTGAGATTCTTGCCCGGCTCCGTAATCCACGTGTTGCCGCGCTGACCCCGCCCAGCCGTTTGATTGGCTGTTATCACCACCAAACCATCCGCTGAACCCTTTTGTTGAAGCAGGCGTTGTGCTTCATCGTTGGTAGAATGACATTCTGGCACGAAAACCAGTTTGTGCCCCATGAAAAGGGTATTGGCAGGGATTTTATACAAGTAAATATTGTTAGTTTTGTACGAAAACCGAAGATAGTTTAATGGCGAAGAAAAGAAAGGGTGTCAGTTCTGAAAAACTTTGTGACGCCATAGTAAAAGGAATGCAGGAGAAAAAAGCCCTCGACATCCTGGTTCTGGATCTGAGAAAAGTAAAAAATGCCATTGCCGATTTTTTTGTGATCTGTTCAGGTGGTTCAGACAAGCAACTGGATGCCATTGCCGAATCCGTTGACGCTGAAGTATACAAGGCTTTGAACGAAAATCCCTGGCATGTGGAAGGCAAAAACAATAAAGAATGGGTGTTACTCGACTACTTTGATGTGGTTGCCCACATCTTCCGCAAAGACAAGCGCGAATTTTTCGCCCTTGAAAAACTGTGGGGAGATGCGGAAGTAACAGAAATTGAAGATGCTGCCATAACCAAATAAAAAAGGCAGCGTTATTGGAAGAGAAAATTGACTTTTTGAAATACAGAAAACATGTCGGATAAGCGCGATAATAAAATGATCCCTCCAAAGGTGCCCAAGGGTGGCAACTATCAATTATGGGTAATCCTGGTCACCATTGCGGTGATTATGGGGGTGATGTGGTTTACATCAAACAACAACCTGAAAGAAAAAGATGAGAATGAGCTGAAAGCGATGATTGAAAGTCGCGATGTACGGAGCATTATACTCATAAAAGATAAAGAATACGTTGAAGTAACCTTGAATTCAAATGCCTTGCAGAATGCGAAATACAAGGAAGATATTCAGGGACCCATGGGTCAAAACAATGCTGGCCCACACTATAAAGTAAAAGTTATCTCCGTTGATAATTTCGACAGGAAATACAACGAGTGGATCAGTAAAATTCCTGAAGCCGATCGCCCCGAGTACAGATCGGAAACACGAATCGATTACATCGGCCATTTCTTTAGCTGGGGCTTTTTGTTCCTGTTGTTGTTTGGCTTCTGGATGTTGATGCGCAGAATGACGGGTGGCGGTGGCCCCGGTGGTCAGATTTTCAACATCGGAAAATCAAAGGCAGCGTTGTTCGATGCCGAAAACAAAGTAAAAATTACGTTTGAAGATGTTGCCGGTTTGGAAGAAGCCAAAGAAGAAATTCGTGAGATCGTTGAGTTCTTGAAGAACCCATCCAAGTTCACCAAGCTGGGTGGTAAAATTCCGAAAGGTGCATTGCTCGTAGGCCCTCCGGGTACCGGTAAAACCTTGTTGGCAAAAGCCGTTGCCGGTGAAGCTGCAGTGCCGTTCTTCTCCTTGTCAGGTTCAGATTTCGTGGAAATGTTTGTGGGCGTAGGTGCTGCACGTGTGCGCGACTTGTTCAAGCAAGCCAAAGAAAAGGCTCCGTGTATTGTGTTTATCGATGAGATTGATGCCATCGGTCGTTCGCGTGGCCGCGGCCAGATGCCGGGTGCCAACGATGAACGCGAAAATACCCTGAACTCCTTATTGGTGGAGATGGATGGTTTTGCAACCGATTCAGGTGTAATTATTCTGGCAGCTACCAACCGACCGGATGTACTCGACTCTGCCTTATTGCGTCCAGGTCGTTTCGACAGGCAGATCAGCATTGATAAACCGGATATTGTTGGTCGGGAAGCTATCTTTAAGGTGCACCTGAAGCCCATTAAACTGGATTCATCGGTTGACATTAAAAAACTTTCGGCACAAACGCCTGGCTTTGCCGGTGCAGAAATTGCCAACGTATGTAACGAAGCAGCCTTAATTGCTGCACGCAGAGATAAGAAAGCGGTTGACATGCAGGATTTTCAGGATGCGATTGACCGCGTGATTGGTGGATTGGAAAAGAAAACCAAAATCATTTCACCGGAAGAAAAGAAAATTGTGGCTTACCACGAAGCGGGTCATGCCGTAGCCGGTTGGTTCCTGGAGCATGCCGATCCGTTGGTGAAGGTTAGCATTGTACCGCGTGGTGTTGCCGCGTTGGGTTATGCTCAATATTTACCGAAAGAACAGTTCCTCTATCAAACCGAGCAATTGTTGGATGAGATGTGCATGACCTTCGGTGGTCGCGCAGCTGAAGATCTTATTTTTGGAAAGATTTCTACAGGAGCTTTGAGCGATCTGGAACGCATAACCAAAATGGCCTACAGTATGGTAACGGTTTACGGTATGAACCCTGAAATCGGAAACATGTCGTTCTACGATTCAAAAGCTTCCGATTATGCGTTTCAAAAACCGTATTCAGATGCCACGGCCCAACGCATCGATCAGGAAGTGAAGAAGATCATTGACTCCTGCTACAAGCGCACGAAAGATTTGTTGAGCAAACACCGTGAACACCTGGAAGTGATTGCCAAAGAGTTGTTGGAAAAGGAAATCCTGTTCCAGTCGGATCTGGAAAGATTGATTGGCAAACGACCATTCGATAAGCTTACTACCTACCAGCAGTTCACGAATGGTAGTGGCGAAAAGAAAGAAGAAAAGGTTGAGGTTCCGCCTGCACCGGAAGTGATTCCGGTTTCGGAAGAACCCAAGACCGATAACCCATAATTTAAAAACACACTAAATAAAAACTCAGGCTTACAATCAGGTCTGAGTTTTTTATTTTTAGGCCAATGAATACCCCTGTGGAAATTAAACTTGAAGCCGGTAAGAAGATTTTCTTTGCCTCCGATTTCCATTTGGGTGTACCCAATTATGAGGATAGTCTGGCTCGTGAAAAGCGAATTGTGCGGTGGCTCGACTCCATAAAAAGCGAAGCTCAGGCGATTTACCTGTTAGGCGATATTTTTGATTTCTGGTTTGAATACCGGCAAGCCATCCCGAAAGGGTTTATCCGGTTGCAGGGAAAACTCGCGGAACTGCGCGATGCGGGTATTCCCATTATTTTCTTCACCGGCAATCACGACATGTGGATGTTTGATTACTTCCCACGCGAACTGGATATCCCGATTTACCGTAACCCGGTGGTACTAACGTGCAACAATCAAAAATTAATGATCGGCCATGGCGATGGACTTGGCCCGGGTGACACCTCCTATAAAATCCTGAAAAAGTTTTTCAACAGTAAAATTTGCCAGTGGCTGTTTGCCCGTATACATCCCAACCTTGGCATAGGCATTGCTAAAATATGGTCGAGAAAAAGCCGGATCAGTAACACGAAACGTGAAGAAAAATTTGAAGGAGAAGAAAATGAATTTTTGCTTACCTATTGTAAAGAACTGGAAAAGCATCACCACCATGATTACTACATTTTCGGTCACCGGCATTTACCGCTCGATCTGGAAGTGGGTGCAAACAGCCGGTACATCAATCTTGGTGAGTGGGTTCACTTTAATACCTATGCCGTGTACGATGGAAAAACCGTTGAGCTTAAAACTTTTTCCGCATAGCATGAGAATAATTTATTTGCTGGTCGTACTGCCTTTTCTTTCGTACGGTCAGCAATTTCCAATAACTGTTCCTTTGAACCAACCCGTTATTGAAGTTTATGTTGACCGGCCCGGGGATTTGTACGTGCAATTTGAAAGCGGAACGATTCAAAAATTCGACATCAATGGAGAGCTGATTGAAGAAGTAAAGCCTGAATCACCACTCGCGCTTTTTGAACCGCGTGATGGTTCGCGTGCATTTAGTTACGATCGATCAGAAAATTGGTACAGTTACGCCTTGTTCGGAAACTTCAACAAACAACCCATACCGGATGAGTTTGCTATTGAGCCATGGTTGGTTTGCTCATCAGGCGATCAAAATCTCTGGATACTCGATGGCGCTGACCTGAGCATCAAAAAGTTGAACACAGGCAAACAAAGTATTGAAGTTGAAATTTACCTGTCACAAGATCAGGTTATACAGAAAGAAGATTTTGTGATGATGCGTGAGTATCAGAATTTTCTCTTTATCCACAACCGCCAACAAGGCATTGAAATTCACAACGCCATTGGCAAACGGATTAAGCTCATCTCAGGAAAGGATATCCAGTATTTTAATTTTCTGGGTGAAGAACTGTATTATGCTCAAACCGACAAACTGATTTTTTTTGATTTATTCGATGGTAAAACGCGCGAACTCCCAATTGAAAAGGAGGTGCAATTTATGCTGCTTACCGATGAGCGGGTATACAAAGTTTATGGAGATCGATTGGTTGTTGAACTGAAAAATCCTTAGCACAGTCCACTTTCGCACAAAAAATGTGTTCAATTATGAACATATTTGTGCAGGAAAGAACACTGCTTTCCCCATTTTTGGGCCAAAACACATAATTCGGTAACTGGCACAACTTTTTCTAACTAAAAGCACTACTTAAATCTATACCATGAATCCTGAAGGTGGCAAAATTTTGATGATCGATGATGATGAGGACGTTTTACTGGCAGCCAAGATGTTGCTCAAGAAGCAAAACCACCATGTAATCATAGAAAAGAACCCGAACAAAATTCCTTTTTTACTCAATAACGACACGTACGATGTGATCCTGCTGGACATGAATTTCAGCAAGGACATAACCAGCGGAAAGGAAGGCTTTTATTGGCTGGAAAAAATTCTTGAAAAAGATCCGAGCGCGGTGGTCATCCTGATCACGGCTTTTGGCGATGTGGAAATGGCCGTGAAAGCCTTGAAGCAAGGCGCCACCGATTTTATTTTGAAGCCCTGGCAAAATGAAAAACTCATTGCTACCATTTCTACGGCCATTCGTTTGAAGCAATCATACAACGAAGTTGACAAGCTGCGTAAAGCCAAAGAAATGCTGGAAGAACAAATCAGCAAACCGTTTGGTGAAATTATAGGTGAAAGTACAGCCATTAAAGAAGTGTTCGGCCTGATAGATAAAGTGGCCAAGACGGATGCCAACGTGTTGATACTTGGCGAAAACGGAACCGGAAAAGAACTCATCGCCCGCGCCATTCACCAACGTTCATTGCGTAAAGACGGAAGCTTTGTTTCGGTGGATATGGGCGCGATAACTGAAACCTTGTTTGAAAGTGAATTATTCGGTCATAAGAAAGGCGCTTTTACCGATGCAAGGGAAGATCGGCCCGGAAGGTTTGAACTGGCCAATGGCGGCACGCTCTTTTTGGATGAGATCGGAAACCTAAGCATGGCGTTGCAAAGCAAATTACTGAGCGCGTTGCAATCCAGGCAGGTAACACGCGTGGGTTCTAATCAGTCGATAGCGGTTGATATTCGTTTGATTTGCGCCACCAACATGCCGTTACACCAAATGGTAGAGCAAGGAACATTCCGCCAGGATTTATTGTACCGCATCAACACGGTGGAGATCAAAGTTCCGCCTTTGGCCGATCGTGTAGAAGATATTTCGTTACTCGCCAGCCATTACCTCGACTACTACGCCCGCAAGTACCACAAGCAGGTAACCACCATAGCACCAAACGCGATGGACAAATTAAAACGATATGCCTGGCCGGGCAACATCCGTGAGTTGCAGCATGCCATTGAGCGGGCCGTGATCATGACCGACTCTGCCTCGTTACAGGAAAGCGATTTCCTGTTTAGCCGGCCAGTATCCTCTTCATCGGCAGAAACGTTAAACCTGGATGAAGTGGAAAAAGCGGCCATCGTGAAAGCCTTGAATCTGCACAGCGGAAATATTTCGAAAGCTGCTGACGAGCTGGGGTTAACCCGCGCCTCGCTGTATCGCAGAATGGAAAAGTATGGATTATAAGTTTAACTGGAAATCACCGGTTGTACCCAGAATACTGTTCTTAGCGGCCAGCATTTTTGCGCTTTGTTTCTTTCTGTTTGAAAATCACTACTGGCTGGCCATCGCTTTTCTGGGGCTCACCGCTTTTCAGATTAAACAACTGATCGATCTGGTTGATCAATCCAATAAAGACATTGCCTCCTTTCTTGATTCCGTAAGCTTTGATGATTTTTCAGCCTCATTTAAAACCGAAAGTCACGATCCATACGTCCAACGCTTTCACCAGGAATTAAACGAAGCTCTTACGCGATTGCGAAACTCGCGCCAGGAAAAGGATTCGGAATACCTGTTTTACAAAAACATTGTGATGCATGTGGGTATTGGGTTGGTGATATTCAATGACACCACTGGAAAAATTGAAATCTTTAACAGCGCTGCCCGCAAACTTTTAAAAATAAACAATGCCAATGCGTTAGGCGATTTAAAAGAAGTTGACCCAAACCTGGTTCATACGTTTTTACGATTGAAAACCGGTGGTCGCGAGTTGATGCGCCTAAAAGTTGGGGAAGACATTATTCAACTTTCTATTTATGCCATTGAACTGACCTTGCGCGGTGAAAACATGAAACTGATTTCGCTGCAAAACATTCAGAGCGAATTGGAAGAAAAAGAAATGGAAGCCTGGCAAAACCTGGTGCGGGTGCTTACACACGAAATCATGAATTCAGTTACCCCGATTTCATCGCTGGCCGGAACCATGGAGGCCGAGATCAGCGACCACGTAAAGGGTACAGAAGAAAAACCGCTGCAAAAAGATCAATTGGAAGATATCCATCTGTCGTTGCAGACCATCAGCAAGCGAAGCGAAAACCTGATCCAGTTTGTAAAAGAATTCCGAAGCCTCACCCACATACCCAAGCCGCGCTTACAAACTTTTCTCGTATGCACCTTGCTGGATGAAATCTGCATGTTGCATAAAAATGAACTGGCCGAAAAGAACATTAAGCTTGAGGTAAACATTGACCCGCCTGATTTAACCTTGTTGGCCGATCGGGGGTTAACCGAGCAAGTGCTGATTAACCTTGTAAAAAATGCCATTCAGGCGTTTGATGAGGAACAGGAAGAAAAAGTGATTACGGTAAAGGCATCTGTTACTGAGAAAAATCGACCGGTGATTTCAGTCCGTGATAATGGCTCCGGTATTGATCCCGAGGCCCTTGAGAAAATCTTTATCCCCTTCTTTACCACCAAGAAATCGGGTTCAGGAATTGGGCTGAGTTTATCGCGTCAGGTCATGCGCCAGCACCAGGGAACACTCACCGTTAAATCAACCATTGGAGAAGGTACCGAATTCTTCATGCGCTTCTAAAAAAGCCGCCATTTTGATGAATTTAATGAGGATTTAATACCTTTGCGAAATTCATTTTTTATGGCTGACGTTTCGCAAAAAGTTGCCCGCATATTAATCGATAAACTTGGTGTGGCTGAGTCTGAAATCAACCCCGATACAAACCTGGTGAAGGATCTGGGAATTGACTCGCTTGACTACGCTGAAATTGTGATGGACTTCGAGCAAACATTTGACATCCGCATTCCCGATGAAGATGCTGAAAAACTTACTACCATTGGGGCGGCAGTAGCCTACATTGAAAAAAAGCTACAGGATAAAAAGTAGCCTTCAGCTTTCCGTATTTTCATCCGACTCAAAAAAATTACATAACCGCTTCATGCGCTGTGCATCTTCCTTATGGAGCGGTTGGAACGAATCCTTTCCCGGATAGTTCACGATATACCAGCCGTTAAAACTATCGTGCCAGCGCACCAGAAATTTCTGATCCTGCTTAAGCAGGATATCCATCTCATAAATTTCCTCATCGTGCTTATCCTTCAGGCCAGTGTATTGCAATAAAATGTGATCGCGTTTAAACAACTCTCCCTTTACACAATCGATGCTGCCTAGCTTCATCAGCAATCGCGCTTCACGGTTCCAGGCTTTAAATTTGAAAGTCCGGGGTTGAAATTCTTTCATTCAGCAAAATTAAGTATGTTGACGGGCGATGAGCGAATTTAAGAAGCTATTGTTTATTGTCAATAAACGTGCAGGTACCGGCTTTCAGGAAAGCCTGGAAGGTAAAATACTGGATGCGTGTGCCCACCACCAGGTTGAATGTGCCATTGAATTCACATCCAGCAGGGGGCACGCTACCGAATTAGCTAAGAACGGTATCCATGATTTTGATGCTATTGTTGCAGTTGGTGGTGATGGAACTGTAAATGAGGTAGCTCGCGGACTGGTGCACACTACTGCGATCATGGGTATTATCCCGAAAGGTTCAGGCAATGGTTTGGCACGTCACCTGCGCATTCCACTAAAACTTGATAGGGCCTTGAATACTTTATTTACCAGTAAGGTGGTAAGTATGGATAGTTTTCTGATTAACAATCAACTTTCTGTAAATGTATCGGGGTTTGGATTTGATGGTCACATAGCCAATTTGTTTGATCACACTACAAAACGAGGGCTTTGGGGATATGCAAAGCTTGTTTTGAAAGAATACCTCTCATTCAAACCCTTCCGCTGGGAGCTTTGTGAAAATGAAAATCAATCAAAACAATCAAGTTTCATGGTGGCGATTGCCAACTCATCGCAATTTGGAAATAATGCGTCTATTGCCCCTGATGCATCGGTAACGGATAATCAATTGGACCTGGCCATTACCCAAAAGATTCCTTTCTATCGGGGAGTTTCAGCAGGCATTCGCTTATTTAACAGAACATTAAAAAACAATGACCTGTACTTCTCAAAAAAAATTACAGACTGCCGGATTGTGAGCGACAACCCACTACCCTATCACATTGATGGTGAACCGTGCGAATTCGCACAGGAATTTTCGATTCAACTTCTTCCGTCTTCTATAAAGATACTCGTTCCCGATCCGCATAACATCTAGTTTTGCCGGTTATTTAAAAGTAGACTAAAAGCCAACCGCTTTTGTCAGAATCCTCGTTAAATTCATGTTAACCAAATTCTGAAAGCGAATGAAAAAAAATCTACTAACAGCATGGGCATTCATTTGCCTTGGATCTGTCGCCTTTGCGCAAGGCATTTCACTGCCACCCAGCGGAGATAACCAGAAATCAAGTGTAACGCAATCCATAGGGCTGGTGCAGGTTACCATCAACTACAGCAGCCCGGATGTTCACGGGCCTAACGGAGAAGATCGAAAAGGAAAAATCTGGGGTGGTGTAGTGCATTATGGGTATGTTGATCAGGGTTTTGGTACGTCTAAAGCAGCCCCCTGGCGGGCAGGATCCAATGAAAATACCACCATCAACTTTTCGCATGACGTTCAGATTGGTGGAAAGAAAATAGCGGCTGGCACGTACGGACTTTTCCTTGCTGTGGAGAAAGAGGGCCCTTGGACCTGGATACTTAACAAAGATGCAAGCAGTTGGGGAAGTTACTTCTACAACCCTGAACTGGACCTGGTGCGTGTACAGGCAACTCCGCAAGATTGCGAGTACACCGAATGGCTTACCTACAGCTTTGATGATCGCAGAAGAAATTCAGCTGTTGCTTTTTTGCAATGGGAGAACAAACGTATCGGATTCAAAATTGACGTGCCAAATGCGAATGAATTATATGTACAAACCATTCGCGATGAAATGCGCGGGTCAACTGCCGGATTTCAGCATCAATCCTACATAGCCGCAGCAACCTTCTGTGCACAAAACAAAGTCGAACTGGAGCAAGGACTTCAATGGGCTGACCTGGCCATCAGTGATCCGTTCTTCGGACAAGAAAACTTCAATTCGCTTTCAACCAAAGCACAGGTATTGATGGCGATGAATCGAAACAATGAAGCGGAAGTCGTAATGGATAAAGCGATTGCACATCCTACTGCATCTGTAGGTGCCGTACATCAATATGGCAGGATTTTGCTAAACACCGGAAAAAATCAAAAAGCCATGGAGGTATTCAAGTTGAATGCAAAAAATCATCCTGAAGATAAGTTTACACCTAATGTTGGCTTAGCCAGAGGTTACACCGCATTAGGGGATAAAAAGAATGCGATCAAATATTGGGAGTTAGCGATCAAAAATCTTCCCGAGAATCAGAAGCCTAACCTGGCCTTTTATGAAGGTGAAGTGAAGAAACTGAAAGAATAAAATCAACGCAAAGAGCTGCCACACAATTTCATTTTGTTGTGGCAGCTTTTTCTTTAAATAAGGATTGAACAATTATCTCCGCGGCTACCTGGCTGCCCGTCAGAGACGGATGAAAACCATCATG
The DNA here is from genome assembly GCA_964419145.1 of uncultured Roseivirgaceae bacterium. Lineage (GTDB taxonomy): Bacteria > Bacteroidota > Bacteroidia > Cytophagales > Cyclobacteriaceae > UBA2336. The sequence goes on from CAYQOM010000004.1 coordinate 241,291, forward strand.
ATCATAATAGTTGCAACTCTCTTTGGTCTCTAAACATGCTTTCCATGCCAGCCCAACCGGGCATAGTATGGCTTGAGTTTTCATAGCTGCATCGGAATAATTTCTGATGACGCCCTCAAAACGTTCAATATGGTCGCTTGGTGGCCATACCATAAAGAAGGCCAGCACCACATCATTTTTTTCGCATAACCTTTTCAGCTTGCTTCCATAGGTTAGTAGCATTTCCCTGCCATCTGCTTGTGAAGAAGGACCTTGCTGGACTACCACGATATCAAATCTACCCGAAGCGATCAATTTTTGAAGTTTCCCTTGTAGCCAATGATCTTCAAGCGAAAAATTTGGAAGCGCCAGCATTTCTGTTTCCAGGAGTATGTCGTATTTGGCTCCTGCATTAGCAACGAGCAAGGGAAGGTTATTGGTGTAGGTAAGGCTGTTGCCGACAAACAGGATACGTTGAGAGTTGGAAGACAATTGTGCAACGCATGAACAGCTTAGTAGCAGTAAGTAAACAATACTACATGTACTTTTCATTTGGTTCAATCTTCTGGTATTGAATCAGGTCATTCCCGCTTTCGGTATACACCATGAAACGCGGACTTCCAGGTCTTTCCATCATCCGTGGTACTTTCCCAAATCTGCTCTACCGTACCATCTGCATTGGGCTTCCATGTGATTCGGTCAACCTGTAATTGTCCGCTTTGATTTGTAGCAGGCTTACTTCGCATGATCATGCTTTTGCCTTCTATACCCCCAACGAGTTGCAGCACACCACCCTGGTTATCAATCCAGGATTGATGCCAATGACCGGTACCCTTATCAAAAAAGTTGTAGCTCGTTCCACGAATAACACCGCCTGCCGAAATCCAATTTTCCTGAAGTCCGCAACCGTTTTGCACCAAGGTTATGGAGTTGGTGCCCACTTTCTTTCCTGCGGGGTTATATACATCCCACTCTCCCAACCAAAAATCAAACGCGCGATGCACTTCATCAGCACAACCCGGTGATAGCTGGTCTTTTATGTACTTCGCTGACTCCAATGGTGTGGTAGTAATGGCCTTAACATTTTCCCGAAAAGCTGAGGGCTGAAGTTGATTTAACAATTTCAATGGATTATCCTTTTTCCATTCAGCGAAATGATCTTCTATCCTGGTATGGTGCTCAGGTGATGGATAAAAAGTAAGCAACAGCAACTGATAGGCTTCATGGTTTACCTCCAGTATCTGGTAGTCACTAATCCATCCCTGGTTTAGCGCATGCTGTCGAAACATGAGCCAGTTATTGCGATAGAAATAAAGGCATTCTTCCTTTTTTCCATCCAGAATCTTGACGAAATCAATGGTGACGATTCCTTGTTGCTGTGCATGGGCCGCGGCTAAACTGATAAAAATGAGTAATGTAGTTCCTATCGCTTTCATGATATGGTTTTTAAGTAGATACGAAAAATAGAAAGAGACCGTCTAATAAAACAGCCTCTTTCTTCCAGCACACTAATCAACATCCACGAATTTTATTGAAGCACTCTTTAAATGAACAGTGGTGCCTGCACCTCCCCTTCCTACTGAAAACACCTTCCCATCTGCATTAACCGCACTCTCAAGTGTTATCATCAAAGTTTTATCACCATCTGTTAAATCGTCAGTTAACGACTGTATACTCAGATTTACAAAATCAAAATCGTTTACCCCAGCAGGATCCGTTTGCTTTTTGAGTAATATGGTGCCACCTGTTGCTGTTACGGTGGCCCCGGCACTGGTTACTAAAAAATCAGATCCCAATACTGCACTTCCACTAAAACTAAACGCTACGGTAATATCCGACAAAGTTCCTGTGGCACATTCGATGCGAAGCTCTCGTATTTCATCATCATCTTCATCCATCTCAATTTCTATGGGTGTTATAGCTCCTCCATCGTTTGCAAATGCTACGTAACCATCAATGGGTTTCAAAGCAAAACCTAAATCTTTCAACTCAAAATCCGTGCACGATGACAAAACCATCATCGAAAGCACTGCATATATTATTTGTAATTTCATGGTGTGTTCATTTTAATTTTCAAACCACATCGGTAAATCAGTTTCCGGTTGAGCAGGGTTGTTTGGGTTTGCTGCTACTTCTGTGGGGGACCATTGTAAGCGTTTCAACATAGTAGTAATGTTTGAACCAGGTGCTGCCTGTATGTTCGGAATTTTTGTTCTTCGAACATGATTCCATCCTTCAACAGGTCTCCAAAACGTTTCCAGGTATTGTTGCTCACCAATATGTTGCAATTGCTGATTCACTGACAAGGCATTTAGGTCAGGCAACCCATTAACAAAATCTGAAATTTGAGTTCCGGTTAATGTTTGAAGCGCACCTGGGATCGCTTGCCCCCAGAATTCAAGAGTTTGTGTAACCCCTTGTCGAAACAAGGCATTTACATCAGCAGTCACCACTCCTTTTGCGGCCAGCTCGGCCCGATAAAACGTTACCTCAGCCGGAAGAAACCAAACATCCGGTAACGTACCACGAATTAAGTTATCCGAATAACGGGCAACGGTATTATCTGGAAACACGCCCACCGGCTTTGCTTCAAAGTCTCCATTTGTTCCATCCACGCAATAAAGTGCCAACCGGGGATCCCCCTCTAGGATGGAACGAATTACGGGTGACGGACCAAAATAGTTGGTTGTTTCGTTTGAGCCTGTACCAAATGCTGTTACGATTAATTTCCAAGCGTTAACATTGCCCGATGTACCCGAATACCTGAGCATGGCCGCCTGCGCGTGGGTTTCAATTAAAGGTTCATTCAAAGCCGCAATAAGCTCTGCGTCAACTCCAGTATCCTTGTTTCTGATCAACATCAGAACCCGGATTTTAAGAGAATTTGCATAGCGTTTCCACTTGTCCATATCACCGCCATAAATCAAATCCCCCTGACTTACATTAAAAACTCCGGAAGCAGGCATTGCATCAATTAACGCCATGGCATCATCCAACATTTCAACAATTCCGTTCAACACAACCTGCTGTTCATCAAACTTTGGTTGTGGAAATTCAGCTGCATTTAATGCCTCCGTAAACGGAACCTTCTCCCAGCAACTGGTGGCATCAAAAAAGGCCAACGCTTTTAATATTTTAGCTATAGCAGCTACATTATTGCTGGATTCACCAGCCGCCATAGCATCCTGTTCTACAAGCGTTAGATTTGGAAGTGCCTGTGTATATAACATTCCCCAAAAGTTCCCTGATAAAAATCCGCCTGCGGTGTTTCCTCCTGTTTTTGGACTGTTAAATGTATTCGAAATAAACTGATACACATCGTGCATACGTGTACCCAATTCTGTTGTCTTCCGATTACTGTACTGTACAATTACGAAGGGCAATACAGCATTTGGATCTGCCGTTGAAGCCGATAGCGGATTGGTATTTATATCCAACTGTTCGCTACACGATATCGGCAGTAATAATCCAATTGCAGCCGACATCAATATTAAAATTCTTTTCATTTGATCTGTTTTTTACATGTTAAAATGAGAGTCTCACATTGAAGCCAATGCTCCGTGTAGAGGGTACAGCATTACGCTCAACCCCAAATCCATCAGCCCCAGCTCCAAACAAAGTAGCTTCCGGATCGATATGTGGTACTCTCGAATAAAGCAAAGCAAGATTTCGTCCCTCCACACCAACTTGTAAATTGGTAATGAAGCTGTTACCTAAAATGCTTCGAGGTACTGTATAGAAAACACCAACTTCACGAAGCTTGACAAATGAAGCATCAAAAATGTGCGATTCAGCAGCACCTCCAGGATTAATATTTGTCCAAAAGGATTGCGTACTTCGAACGGGTATATCATTGTCACGAACAGTTCCATCACCGTTCAGTAAAACGCCACTTGAAATGACATAGCTTCCCTCTCTATTAACCGCTGTTTCTTCTGCTCCTCCACCTGTCCACAAACCTAGAACAGTAGCTGAACTTAATAAACCACCACTTCGCCAATCAATGGTTGTGGAGACTGTGAAATTTTTAAAAGTGAATTGGTTGATGAAACCCATGGTAAAATCAGGTAATACAGAGCCAAAGCTTTTTAACGGACCTGCTTGTGGAAGTCCGGTATTTGGATTAATGATTAGTCTTCCAGTTTCTTCATGCCGTAGGTATGAATTTCCAAAAAGTTGATATTCTTTTCCGGGAATAGCCACAACCTGAATGTTATTAAATTCACTGGCAATAATTATTCTATCAACTCCTTCAGTTAGGCTTCTGACTTTTGAATTGGTTTGGGTAAAGTTTACAATACTGTTCCAACGAAAATTATTGGCTTCTATAACTTTTGCATCAAGCGAAAGCTCAATGCCTGAGGTGACAATTTCGCCCGCATTAATACGCTTAAAGGCGAAGCCCGATGAGGGTGAAATTGGCGCAGCAATAATCTGGTTCTGATTGTTAGAGTTGAAATAAGCAAGATCTAAGGTTAGTCTGCTTTGTAAAAACTGTAACTCAGCACCAAACTCAACTGTTGTTTGCTTTTCAGGTTGAAGATTGGCGGGAGGGATAACGTTGGTGGCCTGGAATCCAAGCCGACCGGCAAATGGAAAATTCTGATTTAACCCATATTGGCCAGTAGCAATGGCAACCGGAAAATACTGAAACAATAACTGATAAGGATCGGTGTCGTTACCAACTTGTGCAACACTTGCACGTAGCTTCGCATAGTTTAACAGATTACTTTCCAACCCAAGGGCATCCGTAACAACGACAGCCAAACTTGCCGAAGGATAAAAATAGGAACGATTATCCGCAGGTAATGTTGACGACCAATCGTTACGACCTGTCAAAGTTAAAGTGGCCCAATCTTCATAGCTTAATGAAGCTTCTCCATAAGCACCAAATAAAACTTGTTCAGCAAATCCACGAGTTGGTGTATTAACTGTTGCATTGGAAGGATTGAACAACTCCGGAATACTTAAGTTTTGTGAAAACAATGTTTCGGAAGAAAATCCTCGCTTATTATAGTTGTATCCCCCCAGTAATTTCAAATTCAAAGAAGATCCCAACTCTTTAAAATAGGTTCCAATGATATCAACATTGAGCTGCGTGCGGTTAATCCCATCAATCAAAAAATCACCTGTAGCCCGTGACCGGGTGCCCACGCGATTGGTTATCAAGCGATTATCCACATCAAAATCATATCCAAGACGAGCCGTAAAATTCAATGAAGTGATTGGGCTATATGTTGCTTCAAAATTTCCAAGAAATCGTTCATCATCACGTTCATTCCGGTTTTCATGTTGAAGCCAAAACGGATTATTATCTGTGTTACCTGCCGTATTAATCTGATTCCCTGCAGCATCAATCCAAGGTTGATAATTTTTATAATTAGTAGATCGTACAAAACTGTTCAGCCCCCAAATGTTAGGATCATTGGCGCCAGCTACCCCTGTTCCTTTTGACTGAGTATTGATATACTGAAGTCCAAATCGCGTCTTAAATTTTTCACTGTGTTTCATGCCGGCATTAAAACCAATTGTCAAACGTTCTAATGAAGCGTTGGGCAAAATTCCAGTTTGATTTAGGGATGTAACGCTTAGGCGATAGTCTCCGCGCTCTCCTGCATCCGAAACACTGAAGTTATTAATGAGGGTCTTTCCTTTCCGGTAAAAATCCCTGTAGTTCTCAGGATACGCCTGAAGGCCAACAGTATTTCCGGTAATTGATTCGGTTACCTGCTGACCAACGATGCGTGGTCCCCAGTTATTAAATATGGCAGATGAGTCATATTTAAAATTCTGCCCACCGGCATATTCGTTCTGGTAATCTGGAATTTTAAACAAATCATCAAAACGAAGAGACGAATTAAACGTGACGGTTGGTCTTCCTCCTTTTCCAGTTTTCCCCTTTTTTGTGGTCACTAAAATAACGCCAGCTGCTGCACGCGATCCGTATAATGCAGTAGCAGCAGCACCTTTTAAAATATTTACAGATTCAACATCATCTGGATTGATAATGGATGCGCCATTAGCAAAATCCCGGTTACCACTAATCCTGTTATTCTGGGCACTGGTATTATCATGTGCATCGTTAATTGGAACTCCATCAACTACCCAAAGCGGATTATTTCGACCACTTAGGGAGGTTATACCACGAACAACTACTTTGGATGAACCACCGAGATTTCCTGAACTTTGCGTGATTGTAACACCGGTTACTTTTCCTTGCAACGCATTCAGAATATTACTTTCACGTGCTACCGTTAAGTCTTCAGATTTAACACCTGAAACGCCATACCCTAATTCTCGTGATTGCTTTTCAACACCTAATGCTGTAACCACCACTTCGGAGAGTTGTGTTACATCAGCTGCAAGTGAAGCATCCACCGTAGCACGCCCATTTACCAACATCTCCAATGTCTGCATGCCAATAAATGAGAAAACCAAAACACCGGAAGATGCAGCCTGAATCGCATATCTTCCATTCGCATCAGTAACGGTACCTATGGCCGTACCTTTTACCAGCACATTTACACCGGGTAAAGCTGAGCCATCATCTGATGATGTTACTTTTCCCGTAACCTCAATTTCCTGACCCCTGGCGAATGGTACCAGGAACACCAGACAAATCAAAACGGATAAAAACTTCTTCATAGGAATATATTAAATAAATACTTGTGACTCCATGTGCTGCGAACAGAACATGTTAATTCAAAAGTCTCACGTATTTGAATAGAAAAAATGCCCCATTATGGGGGTAAATGTTTGAGCCTCAATACCCCATTTTACGTGAATCCGTTTTCTAAAATTGAGAAACAATTAATCTCAAGAGAAGTATTGCTTAAAAAAGCGAAAGCCCCTCGTCCAGGGGCTTTCTGAAATCCGGTTGCAGAAATTATTAACCTAAACTTTATGAAGAGATTCTACTAACACAGTGGATTCTGAAACAAAGAAAGTTGCTCGCAGCAGCTTTAACATCACCCAAACGGGATGATTTTAAATCAATTTGTCTTGGTTTGCTTTTGCCAATGCTTCGGCTCTTGAATTAACCTGAAGCTTGGAATAAATATTCTTGATATGCGTTTTTGATGTTTCTTTTGAAATGAACAATTCCTCAGAAATTTGCGTGTAGGTTTTTCCCTCTGAGATTAACTGGAGTATTTCCGTCTCCCTTCGAGTAAGCGGGGAGTTGGGATTAACGTGAAAATTATCAATAACCATGCGTGCAATACGGCTGCTCATGGGCGCCCCACCACGACTAATCTCTTCCAGGGCGGTCAGTAACTCTACGTAGTTCGAACTCTTGGTAATGTATCCGGAAGCACCAGACTTAAGTGCTTCGAAAACCAACTCGCTATCCTCATAAACAGTTACCATAATAACCTCAGCCGCGGGATACTTTTCCTTGATGATGCGGGTGCCCTTTATACCATTTAACCCAGGCAATTCTATATCCATCAATACAATATCAGGTCGGTCATTCAAAAGGACCGCTATGGCATCTTCACAATTAGGATAGGTATTCATTACCATAAACCTGGCAGAACTATTGACAATCAACGAAAAACTGTTTCTGATTTCCTCATCGTCTTCCACTATCACCACTCGTTTTTTAAATGCGTTTGCCATGAATATTTTTATTTACAGTTAATAGTAATTTTACCGAAGTTCCTGATGAGCTTTCAATAATTAACTTTCCTTTCATTCGTTCCGCACGTTCGTGCATATTTCGTAATCCACTTCCCAGCGACTTTTTCATATCAAATCCTTTACCATCATCTTCAAACACAATGGAAATCTGGCCGTCTTCCAATGCCATACTTAAGCGAACATTTGAAGCCTGCGAATGCCGGAATGAATTAGTCATAACTTCTTTAAATAAGAGGTTTATCTGCCGGCTATATCCATAGGGCAATTTAATTTCTTCTTTTACCCGGTTATAGGCACGAAAGTTAATGTCTCGTTCATCAAACATTTTTTCTGCAAAATCCCGCAAGTGAAGAAATAAGTTTGACAATGCATCATTGACCGGATCAATCGCCCAGATAAAGTCGCGTGTACCAGTATATAAGTATTTGGCTGATCCTTCAACTTTACTATACAAATCTTCCGTCTTTACACGATTCCCATTAAGTCGAAGCAGACTCACGTAATTGATAATCCGAGTAAGCTGATTACCCATATCATCATGAAAGTCGCGTGCAATCTCTTTTCGAATACGCTCATGCTCTTCCTGCCTGATCTGCTGCAGTATGGCAAGCCGGTTAAGCTTTAAGCGCATACGCCAATAGAAGAAGCCGATGATTAGGGCCAATACAGCTACACTCATTAAAAGCATAAACAGTGGGGTTTGAACAAAAGGAGCCCTAATCTCAAATGCATAGATGATGTCATCTGCTTCCCATAAGCCATTATGGTTGGTTGCCTTTATCCTAAAAACATATTTTGCAGGAGGCAGATTGCTGTATGTGACCGTTCGTGAACTTGTAGGTAGCGACCACTCGCCATCAAAGCCTTCAAGTTTATATTTGAATCTGACAGCATGCGGATGACGCTTGTTAATCTTATTGAAGTCAAACGTTAAATGATTTTTGGTTGAGGGGAGATTTAACCCAATAGGAAGATCATAGAAGCCCTCCAATTCCTTAGCAAAGCCCTCAAATGACTGGTCACCATAAAAGAGTTTAACGTCCGTGAGATGAATAGGCTTTTCAGCAAATTTCTTTTTGGCTTTACTATTTTGTTGATAGAGACCATCAATCAAACCAAAGAGTTTTACTTCATCATCGAAGTAAACAGCATTCTGATTTGTCTCGACACCGGATAACCCATTATAATGATTGTATTGAATAACGGAGTTAACCTGAAATTGATTTGTTAGTGTGATTTTCGTAATTCCCTTTTCCGTTCCTATCCAGATTGATTCTTTCTCATCCACTTTAACAAAATAGATAAAATCAGATGGCAATCCATCTAACACAGAAATAGTAGCTAATGCACCTCGTACCGGACTGAATACAAGCATTCCATTTCCAGATGTTCCAATCAGGAGCAACGAATCCTGATAGGATTGAATGGTTAGCGCTGAGGAATTTTGAAGCGATGATACCGAACGGGTATAAAGCTTATTATCGAGTTGAAATAGGTCAGATTCAAATCCAAAAAATAATGATTTATGAAAATTTGAATAATGTGCCGAAGAAATAAACCGTATAGGCGATTTTGATTGCACAGGGACATTAGAAAAACGACCGCTGTCATAAACAAACAAACCCGATCTCGTACCTACCCACAGTCTGCCGTCATCATCTTCATTCAAGTTAAATATTGCTGTTGCAGGAAAGCCGTCAGAATCGCTAAGCCATCGGAACCTATCTAGCGTTACATCGTACTTCGCTAACCCTCCGTACGTTCCTGCCCATATAGTACCATCAGCTGTTTGTAGCAAACTGGTTACAGCATCCTTAGAAGCATTTCCGGAAGTGAAGAATTTTGTTTTACCTTCATTTATCCGGAAGATACCCCGCACATACGATCCACCCCAAACTGAACCGTCACGGTCACGCATAACGGCCAGTACGGCTTTCACATCTCCCAAATCAAATCGGTAAAAATCCTGAAGAAAATATTTATATAATCCGCTCCCATTGGTTGCGATCCATACATTTTCTTCACTATCCCGGTAAAGTTGATTAACTACAACTTCTGTCAGAATGGTCTCTGAAGCGAATGAACCATCCGTTAGCCTTAACTTAAGTAAGGACGTACCTGAAGCAGCCCAATAGGCCTGATCTGTTTCATCGTAAAACAAAAATTGGGCTTCATAACCATAACCCAGCGGAGTTAGTTGATTCAATCCAGCATTAATTTCATAAAATTCATGATTGAACACCACAAATCGCTTATTGCTTGATGTCAGAAATGATAATGACTCAATTTCATTCACGGATAAAGGAACATTCATTATCCTATCCAAGCCTGGCGTTCTTAATATCAATCGACCATCATAGAGTAATAAAATAATTTCCTGAGTTGAAACCTGATGAGCTCGATATATCAAACTACCATACGGCTTTGCTTTCCAATAGTAGAGTGAATCCTTATAGATTTTACCTATGTGCCCCGATAGTGAGGTGAAGAAGATTGTATCTTGATATTCGGTAACACGCGTAATTCTGCCAGATGACAAAGAATCAGGAACTTCGAACGTTTTAAATGTGGCTCCGTCAAATCGTGACAGTCCTTTGGTATGAGTCGTCCAGATATTTCCGCGCTGGTCAATGTGAACATGACCCACACTGTTATTCAGCAATCCGTCCCGCGTTGTATAGGCTTTAAACTCTTTTCCATCAAACCGACTCAATCCACCCCCTTGAGTTCCTACCCACAAGTAACCAAACTCATCTTCGGCTAGTGAGTTAACCTCAGATTGAGGAAGACCTTCCACAACTGTATACTGAGAAATAGTATGCTCTTGCGCATCAGCCCATAAAGGAAGTGTCAAAAAATAAAATACTATTCTCGCGGAAAGTTTCACGACCGAAAATTATCAGGAGATAAGCAGAATTACATCCCCCAAAATGTGTTAATTTCTTTACTTCAATGTCACCGGCCCATCGGTAACATTGCCAGTATCCACTACGTAACGCCACGTGCCATCGCTTTTCCGCTTCCACACCGACACATAATTCCCATAGAGCACTGTATCCCGTAATCCATCCGGTGTTTTAGTGTGTAGTTCATATCCACCAAAAGTATACGCCAGGTTACCACTAGCTTCTGCACGAAGCGGTTCCCAAACTAATTTTTCATCGCCTGGTGGATTTTTCTCATACCAATCCATCAGGGCAAACTTACCCACTACAGGTTGTTTGCCCGGTGTGGGCTTAATCACCTTCTCATCTGCATAATAAATAAAAGCCTCTGAAATGCCCTTCTCGCTGGCCATCTGGCTAAACTTCTTATCGGCCTCCATAACCTCAGCCCTCCGTTCAGCATCAGTATCAGCTGACTGGCAAGCAAACAGAGTAACCACCATAATAATAGAACTACAAAAAACTTTCATGCGCTACGACCGTAAAGTAATGAATACCATTCCAGAATAAATTGCCCCATTGTGGGTGATTTTTCATGTGAGTAAAAAACCGAATATTGTATAACGAATGTAAGGAAATACCCCGAAACCCCTCATCATGCACCATTATAAATATCTAGCTATTTTCATTGGATTGCTGCTCATTCTTCCCAATCGAGATGGATTTTCGCAGGAACTTTCATTGCAAGAACATTACACAAAGGCCAGGGAAGCATACCAATCAAAAAATTATATACTCTTTTACGAGCACATTACCAAAGCAGTGGAAATGCACCCATACCACCAGGGAATCATGTATCAAAAAGCGTTGGCCGCAGTGCATATGCAAAAGCCTGAAGAAGCCGTAACGCTGCTACGCAATGCCATTCTGATCAATACGTCATTTGATTTAAGCCTGGAAGATTTCAATAGCCTCCATGAACGGGAAGATTTTAAACGCATAAAGGAACTTAAAACCGAATTAAATCAACCGGTGCAAACCAGTACACGTGCGTTCACCATTGCAGACTCACAACTACATGCTGAAAGCATTACACCAGGCTTAAAAACAGGAACGTTTTTCGTAACCAGTATTCATAAGCGAAAAGTAATATTCATTAGTGAAAAGGGAATCGCTTCCGATTTTATCACCTCAAAACAAGATGGATTGGGTGCTGCCATGAGTATAAAAGTTGATCCGAAAACCAATAGCCTTTGGGTAGCCTCCACCATCACACCTGAAATGATGGACTACGATTCCACACTTGTATCGGCCATTTATCAATTTGATCTTCAAACCCGTAAGCTTATTGCCCGATATGAACCACACCATGAAGGAAAAGAATTTTTCTTGGGAGATTTGATTCTGAATAAAGCTGGAGATGTGTTTGTATCCGACAGTCGTAACAATGTAATCTTCCAAGTAAATCCTCAAAGCAAAACACTCGAACCATATTTTTCTTCAGATGAATTCTGGAACATTCAAGGCATTTGTTTTTCAGAAGATGAAACATACCTGTACATCGCGGATTACATAAAAGGAATTTTCAGGCTAACTCCAAAAACGAAGGAACTGAAATTATTACCGGTTGAAGCCATTGCTGCAGTAAAAGGAGTTGACGGATTGTATGTTTACGGAAATAAATTAATAACCATACAAAATGGCGTTCAGCCCATGCGCGTAATGGAACTTACACTCAGCCAAACCCATGACGCTATTGTTGCTGCGCGTACGATAGATAGAGGGCATGCAGATTTTAATGAACCAACGAATGGCTGCCTTGTTAACGATACACTTTACTACGTGGCAAACAGTCAATGGAACGGTTACGATGAGCAAAAGAGAATCAAACCGGCCGCAGAACTACAACCCATCATAATCTTAAAATCACCACTCAAACCATGATTGACGCCATTTGATCCAGTGGCTAATCAAAATTCCAGCGAAAGGTGCAACCTCTCGATAAGCACATGAGTCTAATATCAAAACCCCACTGGCATGTTCAAAAATTACCTCCTGATCAGTTTTCGTAATCTTCGTAAACAATTTTCCTACTCGTTAATCAACATTACCGGACTTGGGTTAGGCCTTGCTACTGCCCTGCTCCTCATTCTTTGGGTAACACACGAATTGAGTTTCGACACCTTTCACAGTAAAGCGGATCGCATTTACAGAAGCTCCATGGAATACAGTTTTGGTGGACAGGTGTCTAAAACGTCTGTCTCTCCAACTGCTCTCCTTCCTGCGCTGAAAAGTTTTGCTGAAGTAGAAGAGGGCGTTCGTGTTTATAATCCTTCCGGATGGAGCCCGTTCATTGTGAAGAAAGATGAAAACATTTTTCAGGAAACGAAATTCTTCTTTGCCGATAGCGGATTTTTCAACGTATTCGATTTTGAACTTATAAAAGGAAATCCACAGAAAGCATTAACAGAACCTTACTCGGTTATTCTTACCGAAAACACAGCACTAAAATATTTTGGTAATGAAGATCCGATAGGCAAAACTCTTACCATTAACAATGCACGCGACTATACCGTAACGGGGGTAGTCAAAAACACACCTGATAATTCCATTTTACGCTTCGATTTTTTAGGTTCCTTTACATCTCTTGCAGTAACCCGCGAAAAACCATTTTGGTGGAGTGCCAACTACCAAACCTTTGTGGTCTTGCATAAAAACGCCTCCGTTACACAACTTGATCAAAAGCTAAACGACCTGGTTAAGCAAGAACTGGCTGCCGACCTGACCAATGCGGGTGATTATGTGCGCTACAATTTTATGAAGTTAACCGACATCCATCTGCGCTCTGATTTCAGTACGGAAGAAGCGGCCCTGGGCGATATCAAGTATGTTTACATTTTTTCAATAATTGCCATGCTGGTACTGGTTATTGCCAGCATCAATTACATAAACCTGGCTACGGCACGTGCTGCCGACCGGGCAAAAGAAGTGGGATTACGAAAAGTTGTAGGCGCTGTAAGGAAACAACTTTTCGCTCAGTTCATGGGTGAGTCAATCGTCATCACCATACTCTCGTTCCTGCTGGGTTTTTTTCTTGCACAGCTCATGCTTCCTTTTTTCAATCACATTACCGGAAAGGAATTTGCCTTCTCCTCGTTGCTATCACCAACTTTTTTGCTGGTTAGCCTAACAACCTTAATACTCATTTCTGTCTTATCAGGAGCCTACCCGGCTTTGGTTATCACCGGTTTTCAACCCGCCACAGTATTGAAAGGAAACTTCCGTTCAAGCGGCCGTGGAATATGGTTGCGAAAAGCATTAGTGATTACACAGTTCAGCATTTCTGTGATTCTGATTGTTGGAACATTAATTATTCAAAAGCAACTCACATTTATTCAGTCGAGAAAATTAGGTTACGATAAGGAGAATACCATCGTTCTGCCTTTCGAACGCAGAATGCCGGAAGCGTTCTCATCATTCAAAAACGAATTGATGCGCTCAGGTGCAGTAACCGCTGTGGGTCGTGGCAATGAATCACCTGTTCAGATTCGTGGTGGGTATTCCATTAAAACGGCAGAAACAACGGGACCCGGTGTTATCATTACCGGTCTACCTGTTGATGAAGATTATGTTTCGGCCTTGGGCATGGAACTCCTGGCAGGAAGAAACTTTACAGAAGCAGATGTAAAACGGGTTTCCAGGGATACCATTTATTCCTTCATTGTAAATGAATCTGCCCTTGCAGCGCTCTTTCTGGAAAAGGATAACGCCATTGGAACCGTTGTTGAAGTGAGACCAAGAAAAGGAGAAATTGTTGGAGTTGTTAAGGATTTTCATTTCGCCTCGTTGCATAATTCAATCGGGCCATTGGTAATTTTTCCGGAAGAAGCTCAACTGAACCACGTGTTTGTTAAGCTTGCTGATGGCGATGTTCAGCAAGCACTTGAAAAAATCAAATCAATTTCAAACGCTATTTATCCACATCGTCCGTTTGAGTTTCAGTTTGTCGATCAGCAATACGCTGCACTTTACCAGGCAGAAGAACGCATGGGTACTATCTTCACCGTGTTTGCTACCTTGGCTATCATCATTGCATGCCTCGGGTTGTTTGGACTAGTTTCTTTTTCTGCCGTTCAGAAAACCAAAGAGATCAGCATTCGCAAGGTATTGGGCGCCTCAGCTCAAAACATTGTGATGCTTATTACCCGCGATTATACACCACTCATTTTAACAGCCATACTTATAGGTCTTCCGGTTTCGTGGTTCATCATGACCAAATGGCTAAGTGCATTCGCCTATAAAACAGAAATCGGAGCATCATCCCTGGTGTGGGCCTCTCTTCTTTGCATGATAATCGCCTTTGGCACGGCAAGCTATCAGGCCATTAAGGCCGCCTTCATTAACCCAGCTGATAGCCTGCGCAACGAATAATTGCGCTGTAATCCGCTTCTGCTTGTGACTTTCACAAAAGCTTCGGATTATTAAGCAAAGAATGCGCCTTGCTATCGGATGATGAAATACGCCAGGAGTACCAAATCCTCGAGAAGTCGAAAAAGGATTCGCGTGCATTTGGCGTGTTATATGAAAAATATTTCGATCGGATTTTCAATTTCATTTACCGGCAAACCGATGATGAAGACCTAACTGCTGATCTTTGCTCACAGGCCTTTCTCAATGCACTAAACCACGTAAACCGATTTGAATTCAGAGGTGTACCGGTTTCTGCGTGGCTGTACCGCATTGCCGCCAACGAGGTAAACAAACACTACCGAAAACAAAAAGCTACGCGCGTATTCAGCATTGAAGAAGTTCGCGTAAAAGAATTGGTGGAAATGGGCGCTGAAGGCTGGGATGAAGAATTGGTGCAGCGATTAATCGGCTATTTAAAAGAATTGCCTACGGATATGCTGGAAGTATTGGAACTTCGGTTTTTTGAAGACAAAGACTTTAAAGAAATTGCATACATTCTGAACATTACCGAAAGCGGAGCAAAAATGCGTACGTATCGGGCACTGGACAGGCTGCGGAAAAATTTTAATCTTAGTATCAAGTACGATGGGAAGAAATGAGATACGGTTGAGGCGAAACATGATGAGCACAGGACGAATTGCGCGACACCGCAATTATTCTGAACTCATGCGCCAACACGATCGCGATTCACGCATGAAACGCATCGTGCGCGTGTTCACGTATTTTCTTGTTGTGCTATTCCTGCTTCTCATTTTATTGATTGTGTTGCGCTGGGAATCCAAGCAAACTGAATCGAAAAAAAATACATCCATTGAAATTTTTGAGCCAACGCGTGACTTTGTTGCTAACAGGTGATTAGGAAGGTGTAACAAAACACCTGACCTATGGAACCCAAGAAAAATCCCAACAAAGATGTACACCGGTACACAAAACAATTTTTTCTGATCGGCTTTGCCATTAGTGTTGCCGTAGTCATTGTAGCATTCGAATGGCAAAGTCGCATAGCACAAAAACCAGTTGACGGTTTACCACCTCAACAGGAGGTCACATTCTATCCCTACGAAGTAATTCAGGTTAAACACCAGGAGCCTTCGGTACAAAAGCCTAAAAAGATTAAGATGGTTGATCCTACACAAGTTGAAGTGGCAAAAGAAACAGAACCTGAGCCAACAGATATCGAAATAACCATTGAGCCCATTGAAGTTACACCAGGTCCGATTGAAATTGAAATACCCGTTGAACCATCTCCCGATACATTCATCGTGGTTCAGCAAATGCCACAACCGGTGGGTGGCTATGAAGCTTTTTACAAGAAAGTAAGCACCTCAATTAAATACCCTAGCCGTGCCAAACAGCGCAATGCCCACGGAAAAGTTTTTGTAGAGTTTGTTGTCAGCCCATCGGGTGAACCGGTAAACTTTAAAATCGTAAAAGGAATCGGCAATGGCTGCGATGAAGAGGCCGTGCGCGTGCTGAAGCAAATTCGTTGGGAGCCAGGCAAACAACGGGGTAATCCGGTATTCGTTAAAATGACCATGCCGGTCCATTTCCGGCTTAATTAACCCCATAATTGGCCATACAACCCTGTAAAGCGATCGTTTTTAAGGGTTCACCATAAGGCCCAAAACTTAGGTTTTGGGCCTTAAAATGCCTATATTTGCACGGGTTTTAGCGACTAATCCGCGTTTTTAGCAAGATTGGGCACACTACGAAAGTCCGCTTTCTGGAAACCCTCAGATTAATACACCGCAAAACACACCAGCTGAGTGATAGCGCTCAGCGGAACTAATTCTAATTTTTCACGTTTCCTCAACATGCGACAGTTAAAAATCAGTAAACAAATCACGAATCGGGAGAGTCAGTCCCTAGACAAATATTTACAGGAAATTGGTAAAGTAGACCTGATCACAGCCGAACAGGAGGTAGAATTAGCCAAGCGTATTAAAGCAGGCGATCAGATTGCCCTTGAAAAACTAACCAAGGCGAACCTTCGCTTTGTTGTATCCGTAGCGAAACAATACCAAAACAATGGCCTTACCCTGGGCGACTTAATTAATGAAGGAAATGTGGGTTTGATAAAAGCGGCAACGCGTTTTGATGAAACCCGTGGTTTTAAATTTATATCCTATGCGGTGTGGTGGATTCGCCAGTCCATTATGCAGGCTTTGGCCGAGCAATCCCGTATTGTGCGCCTTCCGCTGAACCGGGTAGGCTCATTGAACAAAATTTCCCGCACTTTCTCTGAATTGGAGCAGAAATTTCAGCGTGAACCTTCTCCGGAAGAAATTGCTGAAATTCTTGACATTACTGCAGATGAGGTTCGCGAGAACCTGAGTGTAGGCGGTCGTCAGGTTTCAGTAGATGCACCCTTTGCAAATGGCGAAGAAAGCAGCTTGCTGGATGTATTGGAAAGTACCAGTGAGGTTACACCCGATTCTTCCCTGCTGGAAGATTCATTACGGAAAGAAGTGCAGCGTGCATTGGCAACGTTAACCCAACGCGAAGCGGAAGTAATCTCGTATTATTTCGGATTGAACGGAGAGCAAGCATTGACACTGGAAGAGATTGGCGAAAAGTTTAACCTGACACGCGAGCGTGTTCGCCAGATCAAGGAAAAAGCAACTCGCAGGTTACGTCATAGCTCACGTAGCAAGAGCCTGAAGGCTTATCTCGGATAATTTTCTAAACAATTGATATAAAAAAAGTCGCCTCTACTGGGCGACTTTTTTATTGATAACTATTCACGCGATCTACTTTTTTCTCACAAAGATATCTCCGTTATAGGTTTTCAACATAAACTCGGGGCCTCCCCCATTTACATCTCCTTTTACCCAATCATCAATCACCACTTTATACACGCCAGATTTCTCGTCTTTCTTTTGAATCGGACCTGACTTAACCATGGCCACATCAAAATCGGTGAAGATATCACCCTGATTGGTTTTCATCTTTAGCGAAGACTTCAAGGTTGAAGGAAATGTAAGATCAACATCACCATTGTATGTTGAAAACGACATAGGTGTTCCTTCCGTAACTTTATCGAAGGTAACTTTTATTTCACCATTGTAAGAGGTAGCAACCACCGATCCGGAAATGTTATAGGCATAGATTTCGCCATTGTAGTTACTCAATTCAAGTTCTCCCTGAATGCTTTGAATGGTAAGAACACCATCATTATAGGTGTGCACCTGCAGGTCAATATTTGAAGGCACTTCAATTTCCAGGCTTAGCGCATTGTTCCATGATCCTGAAGAAATCTTAACAAAGTTGCTGCTCTCTGAAACTTCGAGATCCATGGTCCCACCCGAAATTCGCTTCATGCCATCCTTACCCTGCTCAATTTTCTTCTCATTTTTTTCAGCGGCCGAGTATTTTACCAGAACATCTTTCCGTGGCGTACCCTTTATGGTAATGGAGCCTGAGTTTAAATGCACTTTTACTTTTCCTCGTTTTGCCGGATCACTAAAGGGCACCGTAAAGTCGCCCGCGTTTTGGGCCATTGCTCCAATTGATAAGATTGTGCTTAGTATTATAAAAACCAGTTGTTTTTTCATTTTTGTAATTTTTAATTCTCCAATTCCTTTACATAAACATTCCCATTGAACGTTTCGAAGTCGAGGTGAATACCCCCTGCTCCGATTTTAAACCGATTACCGGATAGTTTGTACCGGGTGCGATCGCTTTTGGTATCCTTTTGAACATGAACCGGTAAAGATTCCAGTTTAGCCACGTTGGTATACAAATCACCATTGAAGCTTTCAAAACTCAAGTTGGCCGATAATCCTTTCTTAAAGTGTGCATTGATGTCGCCATTGAGGGAGTAGTAACGGCAATCCTGATCTGGGTTTTTCGTGTACGAAATATCTACATCACCGTTAATGGTATTGGCGTGTGTGGCTCCGGCTATATTCTTTAATCGTATGCTGCCATTGATATTATCAGCAACTACTGTACGTTGAATATTTTCTACATCAATATCGCCATCATTAACAGTGGAAACATGCACGTTAACACCTTGCGGAACTTTTACTGTAAAGTTTACTTTGAAATCGTATCCTTCATTATCACGCCAGTTTTCGTCATCATCACAACCATTCCAATCGTAGCCCCAACCGGCATTTCGCTTTCTGTTCCAGTTATTTTTCTTTCCTTGCCCGAACGTGTTGCATAAACCATTCAGGTAAAGGATAATCGTATCTGCCCGATCGATCACTCCTATCGTTAATTCACGCTTTCCTTTCTCCAATCGCTGTTCTGTCTTTGCCTTAATCGTTTTTTCGATCTCCACCACTATTTTACTGCCCGTATATCCGGTTACTGATACGGAACCATTGATGTTGGCAATGATCATGGTGTTGCTTTGACTTACCTGTTCAAATGAAAATTCGCGCGTCAGCTTTTCGGTATGTGATTGCCCGAAGGTTATCCCGCATATCAGTATCCATAAAAGTGTTATTTGTGTTCTCATAACTCAACTCATTACTTTAATACTTTCCTCAATTCGTCTTTTTACATCACCCGGAGTGCTGTCACTTTTCAGAATTCGCTCCAGTGCTTTTACTGATGATTTTTCATGTAGTGCAGCCATCAACTCAGCCAGCGCCACCTGTACCAATGGTGAATCTTGCCTGCCGATAGATTGCACCAATTGTTCACGAACCTGATCATTGCGCACGTATGGCTTTAATGCTTCAAGCGCAGAAAGTCGTACGTTCACATTCGGATCGTTGTTAAGGGTTTGAATCAATGCGTTGGTGACTTTGCTACTTACCTGGTCCATTTCCTGTGTCAGGCTAACGGCTTTCAATCTTTCGGTAGCAGATTCCTTTTCAAGTAAGGAAAGCATCATCATTTCCCGCAGTTCAAATACCTGCTCATTGAGCAAGGCAACCTGCTCATCATCCGAATCGGGTTGGAGAAAATACCCCAGGAAAAAACCAACCAGCAACGTAACAGTTGCCAAAGCCAACTTTGGTGCAAGTTGCGGCCAACTGAAAAAACTACTCCATGAAAATCCACCAGACTCCTGCTTGATTTTGGACAACATGGTGTAGAACTGATGATCCATTTCCGTTGAAGGGACTGGCATTTCCAGTTCCTCCAATTGTCTTTGTACATGCCTGAGGGAATCAAGATCATCCAACTCAATTACTCCCAGCTCAAGCAAGTGCTCAATCTGTTTTAGCTCCGATGGGTCAGCCTGGCCTTCATGATACTTGACCAATAATTCATTAATCTTCTCCTTATCCATACTATACTTGCTTTTCAAGTTGTTTGTACACAGCCTTCAATTCTTGCAAGGCCCTGAAAACTTTAACCTTTACGGTACCCTCCGAACAGCCCAGTACCTCACCAATCTCCTTGTACTTCATTTCCTGGAATTTGCTGAGCAACAAAATTTCCTTTCTATCCTGCGGTAACCTTTCCATGGCCATGGCAAGCAACTGCAGTTCTTCACGTTGTTGGAGATCCGTGGTGTGGGAATCGTGTGCACCCAGCCGATCCTGCCAGTTCTCAACGGATTCAACCTTTCCAAATTTGTTCTTTCGGTAATGATCGTTGTTCACATTGCGCGCTATGTGAAACATCCACGTTCTGAAATCACCATCTCCGCGAAACACATGACGATACTTCAGTATCCGGAAAAATACATTCTGCACCAGGTCTTCACTCAGTTCAGCATTTTTGTTCAAACCATAAAAAAAACCATACAAAGGTCTTTTATAGCGTTCAAACAACAGGCTCAACCGATCAAGATCGCCTTCTTTAACCTTGAGCATCAAGGCATTGTCGCTGAGTGTTTCCAAATCCGGATAACGTTTTCAAGCAGGGAAACTCACGATTTCCCCGATGGTTACAGAAAGTTACAGAAAGTTTCAAAGGCGTTTCGACAACCACCAGCAGCTAAAAGTAAATACACACCATTCACAAGAAAGACCAACAACTACGCTTACCTTACCAACTAAACAAAACGACATGGATGTCTACTTTTTAATTACGATTGGCACTGCACTCGCGGGGGGATTTATACTTTTTACCTATGTTTTACCACTCAGTCTGTGGATTACAGCGATTTTCTCAGGTGTGCGGATTGGCTTAATCGACATGGTGTTTATGCGCTTTCGTAAAGTGCCACCCGCTTTGATTGTTCAATCGCTGATCCTGGCAACCAAGGCAGGTATTAAAGGAATTACATCCAACCAACTGGAAACGCATTATTTGGCAAAAGGACATCTACAGCAGGTAATCAAGGCTTTAATTGTAGCCGATAAAGCCAACCTGAATATGAATTTCAAAGAAGCTACTGCCATTGACCTGGCCGGTCGCGATGTATTGCGGGCCGTACAATTATCCGTAACCCCATATGTAATTGCCGTACCTGCCATTATGGGCGTATCCATTGAAGGCATCCAACTGGTAGCCGTAGCGCGCGTAACGGTTCGGGCTAATATCAGGCAGTTGGTTGGCGGGTCAGGGGAAGAAACGATTGTTGCACGTGTGGGTCAGGGTATTATTTCGGCCATTGGCAAAGCGCCCAGTTATAAGGAGGTGTTGAGCAATCCGGATAGCATTTCAAAAGAAGTGCTGGCCAATGGGCTCGATTCGGGTACAGCCTATGAAATTCTCTCTATTGATATTGCCGATATCGACATCGGTAAAAACATTGGTGCGCTGTTGCAAATTGATCAA
Organism: uncultured Roseivirgaceae bacterium; assembly: GCA_964419145.1. GTDB lineage: Bacteria > Bacteroidota > Bacteroidia > Cytophagales > Cyclobacteriaceae > UBA2336. Next base: position 262,956 of record CAYQOM010000004.1, read on the forward strand.
GCCAATGCCGACCTGAACATCGCCAAAGCCAAAGCAGAAGAACGTAGGGCGATGGCCGTGGCGCTGGAACAGGAAATGGTTGCCCGGGCACAGGAAGCACGCGCTAAAGTGATTATGGAAGAAGTGAAAATTCCGGCAGCCATATCAGGCGCCTTCCGTTCACAAAAGTTTCTTAATTGATTTTACGGCACTCGATGAGCCAATCCCAGGGATAGGGATCCTTCATCCAACTGGCAGGCTTATCAAATTCTGTATTCCAATCGTACTCAATTTTTTCGATGGCGGTAACAGTGAGGCCAACCTCACGCATGAGCACATGCAACTCGGTGTGCGTATAGTGCTTGGTGGGCACATCATTGATATGGATAATTCCCCGCACCAGGTCAGGCTTGTCTGCTTTAAAATAATCGAACTCATGAGCCGGAATATTTTTCAAATCAATACCTTCTTTTTTGTACATGCGGATTAACTGCCACGAGGCATGCAATACCGACTCAAGTGATGGTACAACCATAAGGGCATGGCCTCCACGCTTCAACGATTTCTGAATGTTCCGAAACATCACTACATTCTTCTCTACTTCGGGCAACATGATCACGTTGCAGCAAAAAGCAAAATCGGCTGGTGCAATTTTTAACCGAGGATTTGATAGATCAGCATGCTTGAATATGATGTTTTTATACGGGCGTTGCTTTGCCGTTAAAAGGCACTCTTCAGAAATATCAAGTGCAAGAACTTCTTTGAACGCGGGTGCGAGATAAGGAAAGGCCTTGCCTACTCCGCAACCAAAATCAATAGCGCAGTGTTTTTTGTTGGCATGTTTTTTAAAATACCGAGGAAGTATTTTTCGCTTATCGCTTTTAAAGACATCAAATATTTCGTCTTCGTATGCAGGGGCAATGGTATTCCAATGCTTTTGTTGATCCATGTGAACTGGTTAGCGTGTACCGAACAAAATTAAAACAATTAAGGCAGCATCACGCCTTTCCCATGGGCTTCTTCACACCAAGTTGAATAAGTGATTTTAAAACGCTCATGTCAACATCTTCAAGTCGCTTAATGTACAGGCACGATTTTCCGATTTTGTGCTTTCCCAGTTTCGCCAACAACTCCGGATGTTGCTCCAGACCACTCATGATGTAAAGGGTAAGCGCTTGTTTGCGTGGAGAAAAGCCACACAAAAACCAATCGCCTTCGCGGCCGCTGGCGTATTTATAATGATACTCACCAAATCCAACAATGCTGGCACCCCACATTTTGGGTTCGGTCTTAGTAATCGTCTTCATCAACGCAGTAACTTTCTCACAATCTTCACGCATTTGCGTATCCTTCACCGATTGGATAAAAGCCTTTACACTTGAAGTATTTTTTTTAGTCTTGAGTTCGGCCATATTGGAAACAGTATGTTATCCAAAAATAGAAAAACGACCGCTATTCTTAAAGAAGTTACCAAACCAGATCGTGAACGTGAAACGGTTCTTAACTACACAGGCACACGGGCCGTCTGGTACCAGAACCGATCGATTGAACTGACTAAATCAATAAAATCATCCAATTGAATGGGCTTGGGGATGTATGCGTTTGCAAAATTCTGGTACGACTTCCGTATATCGTCCGGATTGGTTGATGTAGTCAGCATAAGCACCGGTATATGTCGGGTGGCATCATTATTTTTTGTGCGGATAAGAATTTCATGGCCATTTACCCCCGGCAGGTTTACGTCAAGCAAGATTAAATCGGGCGGTCTTGCATCTGTATAACGGCCTTGCTTGAAAATGAAATCCAGGGCTTGCAGACCATCCGTGGCCACCGTTAATGAATGTGGCAGATTCAACTCTTCGAATGCTTCACGCATAAGCAAAACATCACCCGCATTATCTTCAACAAGTAAAATGTGTTTTCGGCCCTCATTGGCCATCGCATTTTTCATCTGGCTTTAACTAAACGTTATACTATATATTCATCTTAGAGGGCTTCAAACTACAGACCGTTTCTCAATTAATCCGGTAATGTCCGCATCGTACGGCATAACAAAGCAAACCGATGTTTGTACGCGCCTGGGTTTTGGCCAGGATGTTGGCGCGGTGGTTAAAAAATGTTTTTTCGCTGATTTGTAATCGTTTGCTGATTTGGGCAGGTGATAATTCATTGCAAATAAGAAGCAAAACCTGCAACTCCCGTGAGGTAAGATTGGCATCTATGTCAAGCCCTACCGTTGTGAAATTTTTTCTCATAGCGATAATGGATTTTATGATCGCAAAATGCCTGTCTTATAGCATTCGGGTACGGGGGCATGGGAGTAATTCCCATAGAATTTTCAGGAAATCAGCTTAATTCAATGTAACCCCGTTGTACGGCAAAGCGCAACAGACCTACATTGGTTCTGCTGCGGGTTTTCACTAATATGTTGGTGCGGTGATTAAAAAACGTCTTCTCGCTGATTTGCAGGCGGTTACTGATTTCAGTAGGGGTCAATTCCTGGCAAATCAATAGCAAAATCTCAAGTTCACGGCTGCTAAGCCTGGAAGTAGTTTCTACACCGGAACCCGAAATATTTTTCCGCATAGCCTCCTCGACAATCTCATTCTTATAAAAATCCTTATCCACAATGGAATACAAAGCTCGTTCAACCTCTGCGGGCTCAACGCTTTTGCTCAAAAATCCGTGGATACCGATATCCATCAGCTTATGGATAAACACCGCCTCGGTGTGCATGGTAAGGATAAGCATTTTTACATCCGGATGATGCAAGGAAATATGGCGGGCCGCATCCATACCACTCATAACCGGCATCTCCAAATCCAGAATAACTGCATCAGGAAGTTCAGCTTCAATCAGGGCTAGCAACTCTTTTCCATTAGCGGCCTCTTTCACTTCTTTAACCCGTTGAAATGTTTTCAGCAAGCGAAGCATGCCTTTACGCACAACCGTGTGATCATCCGCGAGGTATACCGTTAGGTTCTCACGCCTCATAGTGCAAAGGTATTTCCATTGTAATATCCAGCCCTGATCCCACAGGAGCGTTTCCCATTTTGAAAACAGCTTTGAGATGTTTAATGCGTTGTTCAATATTCCACATGCCAACACCTTTGCGTGCCTCCTTTTCCGGCAATCCCTTTCCGTTGTCGGTATACCGAATGTTGAGTTTGTCAGGTTGCCAATCCAACACAATCATCAATTGCGATGCTCCGGAATGCTTAAATGTGTTGGTGATCAACTCCTGTATAATTCGAAATACGAGCAGGGCCCGATCATCATTCCATGATTGTGGGTTGTGCTCCAATAACTTGATATGAATGGGCTTTCCATCCATTTGCTGACAGAGCTTTTTCAATGAACCCGAAAGACCTGTATAATGAAAGGCTTCCGGAGTTAACTCCCAGGCTATTTTCCGAACGGCTTCAATGCTTTCATTGAGAATTTTTACCAGCTCCTGGTGCGACTCGAGTGCCTCTGAACCTAATGCTGCCGACTGCTGCACCAACTGGGCATTTACTTTAGCCCCCCACAACAATGAGCCCAATGAATCATGCAAATCTGCGCCTATGCGTTTTCGCTCCTGTTCCTGACTTTCAAGTTGAAGTTGGATCATTTGATTCTGGTGTTCAAGTTCGCGCGCGGCTTTCAGTTGTCGTTCTTTAAGCATTCTTCTTTGGTAGAGCAAAATAAACAGCCCCATAAAGCCAACAAGCAATAGCATACCAAAGGTACCCAGTAAAATTATCCAGGTGATGTGCTCTGCTTGTAATGCTTCCATAACGCAATGGATAAAAATACATTTTTCGAAACATTCAACATATTATGCAATACCCAGATTGCACGATGAGTTCCGGGTTCATTGTCAATTAGGTAATTATTGAACAGAAAAAGAAAAAGCGTTCCACCAAAATAGATCAGTACGGCAAAAGCAATCCAAAGCATAGGCAGATCTTGTACACGCTCAACAGGTAAATTCCAGAATAATCTATACAGGTAAGATAGAGCCAGTACCAACATAAATAAGGCACCGCTGTAGGAACTGATTGAATTAAACTTTAAAGGAGATTGAATAACCGAATAATTTACAAGACAGAAAATGATGAAAGTATAAAAAAAAAGTTGGAGCACTTTACTGTTTATACTTTGGGTAAAAACGAGATACAAAAATATGAATTGAACTATGAAATAAAGATTAACAACAGGCCATGAGTTTATGCCGTTTGATATTAGAATAAGTGAAATACAATCAGCCAATACAGAACTGATCAATAAGTATAAAATGAATTTAAAAGTCTTGGATAACTTGGTTAATTGAAAAAAAACAAGAGAGAGGGGGACAATTACCGAAAAGGCAGAGATATGGTCAAAAATGATTGAACTCACTGGCTATATAATTCTCTCTTTAAAAAAATAAAGTTACAAAGAAGTATCATCATCTGAGCAATGCGTTGGGCATGGATATGATGCATCAACTACTATTCCTTCTTCTGCGGTTCGGCCATTGGCGCCAGGAATAATGTTATTTCCTTTCTCATCAACGCCTACCAAAATAATCTGTCGGCCACCCTCATCATCCAATGCATAATACATGCGGATACCAACACAACCTTCGAGCGACAGAATCTCCTTGATAATCTCATAACCAAAAAAATGTGCCTTGTTCCCACTTGTATTTTTCTCCTGGTAATTGTTTACCCATTTGCGGGCAACGGCATAATCAATGGCATCGCCCTCCTGTCCGGTAAAACGATAGTCTGTAATTAATCTTTCATTTCCGGGGCTTTTGCTTGTCTGCGAAAGTTGCACCGGTTGCTCATCGCTCATTTGTTCTTCACAGGAAACAAAAAATACAACCATTACCATGATTACCTGGAGAAATTTGCTGCGTGTTTTCATACATCTAAAATTTAAGGTTCGACAAAGGGACCTTCCCTTTTTCCGCAGCAAAGGTTGTCAGGCAGGCAAAAGCTCTTCACCGGCATATAGGAGTAACTCCTATACATTGATTTTTTAAAAAATCATGCAAAGCACGTTTGCACGTTGAGCTGATTGTACCATCAAATAAAATATGTCTGGGATTTTGAGCGGTAGATTGATCTAAACCATATGCGAAGGCATAAAAAAAGGACAGCCTGAATTGCTCAAGCTGTCCTATCTGTGCACTCGCAGGGATTCAAACCCCGAACCTTCTGATCCGTAGTCAGATGCTCTATTCAGTTGAGCTACGAGTGCAGGCCCAAAATTGGACTGCAAATGTAAAGAATTAATTTATCCGGCAAAAAACAGTTTTTGCCCCCATCAACAAAAAACCTATTTTTGAGCCTTTATTTAACCCCAGAATCCGTGATGATGAGGAAATTTGTGCTCTTTGTTTTTTTAGGTGCCCTAACACTTTTAACCTATGGGCAGGATGCAAGCACCACCAAGGAAAAACGTAGCGGAAGGCCTGATATACCGGGTACATTTTCTATTGATTTTGGCCTGAATTTTCCAATGGGTGACAGCGCGGCTTTCGAAACCGCAGCTTTTGGCTCACGAACACTGAATGTCTATTATCAGCTAGACAAGCGTATTGGTCAGACCAAATTCAGTGTGCACCCGGGCCTGGGTTTTGGGTTTGAGCGCTACAAGTTCACCAACAACAGAACGCTGGGTTATGTGGCCGGCCCGAATGGCCCGTTTGATGAATTGGAGATGATCCCGATTATCTCGGCTTATCCGAATGTTTCGGGTATTAAAAAATCACAACTGATTACCAACTACCTGGATGCGATGGTGGAATTGCGGTTTAGCACCAACCCAAACGATCCGGCCCGTAGCTTCAAAGTGTCAGCAGGTTTCAAAGCTGGTGTACTGATCGACTCCTTCACCAAGTTGAAACTCAATGAAGATGGCGAAACCAAGAAGTTCAAGAACAAGCAGGACTTCAATTTGAATCCGTTTCGGTATGGAGCCACCTTACGCATTGGTGCAGGTAACTTCGGGGTCTTTGGTTACTACAGCCTGTCTCCCATCTTCCGCGATAAGGAAGGACCGAACCAGGCGGAGTTAACAAACTTCACAGTCGGACTTACCCTGGCTGGCTTTTAAACTCTATTTACCCGTAAAATTTGGTTTGCGCTTTTCCAGAAAGGCCGTAACACCTTCTTTGTAATCGTGCGAGCTGCCAGCAATTTCCTGGCAATAAGCTTCATACTCCAACATCTCGTCAAGTGAAGCGGAAGTTGACTTATTCAACATCTTTTTGATGATGCCGATGGATTTGGTAGGGGCTGCTGCATAGTAGTCGGTATACACCTTTACGGCTTCATCCAACTGATCAGCCGGTACCGCTTTGTTGATCAACCCGATGGCTTGCGCTTCCGTTGCCTTTACACGAGAACCCATCGAACACATTTCAAATGCTTTTACACTGCCAACGGTACGAGGCAAGAAGTAGGATGATCCGGAATCAGGCACCAGACCTATATTAATGAATACTTCAATAAACGTTGCTTCTTCTGCCGCCACAATAACATCGCAGGCTAAGGCAAGTGAACATCCGGCACCAGCCGCTACGCCATTCACACGACCTATGATCGGCTTAGGCAATTCGCGCATGGCACGAATAATCGGATTGTAGCGCTTGTGTAACGATTGAAGAAACGATCGCTTCTGATCGCCCGAGGCAGCCTTCAAATCCTGGCCGGAACAAAAAGCCTTGCCCTCACCGGTGAGCACCACCACACGAACCTGTTCATCGCGGGCAACCGTTTTCAAGACGTTCTGAAGTTCAAATGTTATTTCATCGTTCAACGCATTGTAAACTTCTGGTCGATTCAGGGTGATGGTGGCCACACCATTGGCAACCTGATATTTTAAAAACTGAAATGAAGCATCCATGAAATCTATTTTTTATCAAAACAAAACTAGCATTCCAAAAAAGCCAATGGAAAAACCTGCCAAGGCACCAACCAACACTTCGCGCGGGGTGTGCGCATTCAGTTGCAGCCGTGCCGACATCACCAAACCAGCCAGTACCAAAGCAACCAATGTAACCACGAATATGGCGTAATCATCTATAACCTTATTAAGCGGTAATAAAATTCCGATAACACCCCAGATGCCTACACTGTGAATGCTGGCTTTGTAGAAAAGTGTAATGAGAAATGAAAACAAGACCAGCGCATCAATAATCAATAGCAAATTGAACAGATTATCACCAATCGAAAAATTACTTTTTGAATGAAGTATCCAAGTAAAAACACCATACAGCAATGTGATAAGCAAGAATGGTTTAATACGGTCTTCTCGCTCTTCCATGGAAACACTCTTAACAACACCTACCAATCGAAATAACCCTATGTTAACGGCCGGCAAAAGGAAGGTCATGAGAAACAATAGAAGTAAAAATGAATTTCGGGAACCCGCGGTAATTGGATAAAGTGAAGCGGGAAATAAAAAAGCCAACAAAGTAATGATGTAGGTAGCCATCAATAACGGATGCAGGAGAACTGAAATAACCTTAGCCGCTGAATTCACCTGCTACAACTCTTTTCGTAAACGGGCCACCGGTATATTCAATTGCTCGCGGTATTTGGCTACCGTTCTACGGGCAATGTTGTAACCCTTTTCATTTAAGATTTTCTCCAGCTTGTCATCTGACAAGGGTTTGCCTTTGTCTTCCGCATCAATAATATCCTGAATGATTTTCTTTACTTCGCGGCTACTCACTTCTTCACCCGTATCGGTGCTAATGCCTTCTGAGAAGAAATATTTCAACGGATAAATTCCAAAATCCGTCTGCACATACTTGCTGCTGGCCACGCGCGATACGGTAGAAATATCCATATTGATCATTTGCGCAATGTCTTTCAAAATCATGGGCTTGAGTTTGGTCTCATCTCCTTCCAGAAAAAAATCGTATTGAAAATCAACAATGGCCTTCATGGTTCTCAATAACGTTTGCTGGCGTTGTTTAATGGCATCAATAAACCATTTGGCTGCATCGAGTTTTTGCTTCACAAACGTTACGGCTTCTTTTAATTTCTTGTCCTTCTTATCGCCTTTGTCGTATGCCTTAAACATTTCGGTGTACGACCTGCTGATGCGCAACTCAGGCGCATTGCGTGAGTTTAAGGCCAACTCAATCTTTCCGTTATTATTGCTGAGGATGTAATCCGGGATAACCACCTGGTTTTTTACCATACCCGATGAACTACCGCTACCCGGTTTCGGATTCAGACGCACGATCAACTCAACGGCATCACGCACAAACTCTTCATCCTCTGTCCCTAACTTCTTCTGTATTTTCTGGTAGTGCTTCTTGGTAAATTCATCAAAGCACTCGGTAAGTATCTGTTTGGCAACAGCCACATCTATATCATGGCCGTTATCCATGCGCTCCAATTGCAGCAACAAACACTCCTGCAGGTTACGCGCGGCAATTCCTGGTGGGTCAAACGACTGAATTTTTTTTAGAATCTTTTCAACCTCTTCCAGCGATGTTTCAATGCCTTGAGAAAAAGCCAGGTCGTTCACAATGGCTTCCAGTTCCCTCCGGATGTATCCGTCCGCCTCAATACTTCCGATCAATTGTTTTCCGATGGCCTCTTCATGATCGCTCAGGCCCAGGTACCCTAACTGGGTCATCAGTTGTTCATGCAACGAAGTACCCATCGGGATGGGCATTTCACGGTCGTCATCATCATCGCCCCCACCATCGCCCTGCGTCTTGTAACTGCTATACTCGTCATCGCGCAGGTAATCGGTAATGTCTACCTCCTCTTCGCTGCCCGATGTTTCCTGGTAATCATCGTCATTTTCCGTGCGCTCCTCCTGCTGGTTGTCGTCTCCCCCCTCTTCCAAAGCCGGGTTTATTTCCAGTTCTTCCTCAATCCGGCTTTCCAGCTCGGCTGTGGGCACCTGTAACAGCTTGATGAACTGAATCTGCTGTGGCGACAGCTTTTGTTGTAACGATTGGTTTAACCCTAGTTTCTGCATGCACGTTTTCGATTTCCCGATGTCAATTCATCTGTCACAAATTTATCAATTCGGCCTGTACCTTAAAATTTAATATGCCCACATCCCCGAACCAGAACAATCAGGAACCCTTTTGATAAAACTTACAAATTGTCGTTTTTTGCGACTCATTCCATTTGAGTTATGAAGCGCACCAAGATAAAAGAACTGCTTACTGTGGAGCCTAAGGGCCAATCTGTTACTGTAAAGGGCTGGGTACGTACCTTCCGTAACAATCAGTTCATTTCTCTGAACGATGGATCAACCATCCAAAACCTTCAGGCAGTGGTTGCGCTAAACTCCCAGGCTGAAGGCACATTAAAGCGCATCACTACAGGAGCATGCCTTTCTGTTACCGGAGAACTCGTTCCCTCTCCTGCAAAAGGTCAGCCGGTGGAACTAAAGGTACAGGCACTTGAAATTTTGGGTGACAGCGACCCGGAGAAATATCCGCTTCAGCCCAAGAAACACTCGCTTGAGTTTTTACGTGAGATTGCGCATTTGCGAGCACGTACCAACACCTTTGGAGCCGTAATGCGCGTGCGCCATGCCATGGCTTTTGCTGTGCATAAGTTTTTTAACGATCGCGGGTTCTTTTATATCCATACGCCCATTATTACAGGCTCGGATGCAGAAGGCGCAGGAGCCATGTTTCGGGTTACAACGCTTGACATGAACAAACCGCCACGCGATGAACAAGGACATATTGATGTGAAAGAAGATTTTTTCGGACGGGAGACGAACCTGACCGTATCGGGCCAACTGGAAGTGGAAACCTATGCACTTGCCTTATCGGAGACTTATACGTTCGGCCCAACCTTCCGAGCGGAAAATTCAAACACTACCCGCCATCTGGCCGAGTTCTGGATGATTGAACCCGAAATGGCTTTCTACGACATCCATGATAACATGGAACTGGCAGAAGCCTTTTTGAAATACCTGTGTCAATACGCGCTGGATAATTGCGCAGAAGATTTGGAATTTCTGGATAAGCGCGCGAAAGAAGAAGAACAATCGAAACCACAAGATCAACGCAGCGAACTCGGGTTAATTGACCGCCTGAAATTTGTAGTGAATAATGAATTTCAAAAACTTTCGTACACAGAAGCATTTGATATTCTAAGAAACTCCAATCCAAACAAAAAGAAAAAATTCCAATACCTGATTGAAAACTGGGGCGTTGACTTACAATCGGAACACGAACGTTACCTGGTTGAAAAGCATTTTAAAAAACCGGTTATACTGTACAACTATCCCGCGGCTATCAAGGCATTTTACATGCGCCAGAATGAAGACGGAAAAACGGTGGCGGCTATGGATGTGCTCTTCCCAGGCATTGGCGAAATTATTGGCGGCTCACAACGTGAGGAACGTTATGATAACTTATTGAAGCGTGTACAAGAACTCGGCTTGCCTGAAAAAGAGTTGTGGTGGTACCTGGAGCTCCGCAAATTTGGTTCTGCACCACACAGTGGATTTGGCCTTGGCTTCGAGCGCTTGATTTTATTCGTAACGGGAATGACTAACATCCGCGATGTGATCCCTTTCCCTCGCTTCCCGGGTAATGCTGAATTTTAATCGTTCAACAATCACTTGCTTTTAAACGCAAGCAGTGGAGCATTATTCAAAAAACTTAACTGCTTGGTTACGCTGGGCTTAAACAGTTTCTCAAAAAAGCCGTGTTTGTGCGGGAACATAGTAAGCACATCCACTTTCAGTTTTTTCACATAAGTGTTGATAGCGGCCGATGTATTCTCATTTACCAACACACGCACCAACACATTCTTGTATCCGGATTTTATCACAACTTTATCAATCTTGCCTTCCGCTACCGTTGCTGCTTTTTTATCAGAAGCCACGTGAATAATATGAATCAATGGCTTCTCCTTGCTTACAATGGAAAGCAATGCTTTAAACTCCTTGGCAGTATTTAATAAATCTGTAGCATAAACAACCGATCTGAACTTTTTGAATACACTGCCTGAGGGAATGGCCAGCACCGGAACATTACTGGCCTCCAGCAAAGAAGCTGTGTTGCTTCCCATCACCACCTTCTTCAAACCCGATGCCCCGTGTGTCCCCATGATGATTAAATTAGCCTTATGTTTTTTAGCAAAACGTGCTACGGCATCAACAAAAGAAGATCCTAACTCAATGGCGTGTTTTATCGGTTTGCCACCTTTATTCAATTTATTGGCCTCATCCAAAACAGTCTCAAAATCTTCTTCGGCCATTTTTACGAGCTCATCAATCAGCGAACTTAAACGCAACCGCATGCTGGAAGCGTGTTGCGCGGTGTCAATAACATGAAGCAGCGTTACTTTTCCGTTCATCTTTTTGGCCATATCAATGGCGTAATGCATAGCTACTTTAGATAAATCAGAAAAATCAGTGGGAACGAGAATATTTAGCATAGCTGAAAATTTTTGTTACTGAAATTTGCAGAAAATCGGTGAATTCACCTAACCAAAATATGCCCGACAAAGTCTGATTTATATCAGTAGTAACGTTGACTTAACATGAACAGACTGGGCAAAAAAAATCCTCCCTGGTGTTTCAGGGAGGATTGGAGTTCTATTAAGAGGATCGCGTTAACGGTTGCCCATTTTTTCCATTTCCTTATCGAAGGTCTCCTTAAACTTTTCATAGTCGTAGTCGATCTTCAGGCGCTCGTCCTTCGAAAGGTTTTCATTGTATTTCTGTACAATATCGCTCGCAGAAAGTTCAATTGCAACATAGGTTCTGTAACCACCCTGGCTGGTTTGTACCTGCTTTTCGCAGATCATTTTAACACCTGATAAGGTTTGGTTTACAATCGTTCTGTTCAACTGCTCAAAGCGCTCTTCCAGATCTTCTTTGTTGTTAAACTCACGTGAGTTCACATAGTTGTCGGTTACGGTTTTAACAGTTGACTCGATGGATGCAGCCAATTCTGCACGGGCATTATCCATTGCCTTTTTCTTGGATACCACCAGGTCAGAGCTTTCGCCCAACGAATTGGCACGGAAGTAATTCTTGTTGGTGAAATAATCCGGGCCCGAGCAAGGAATGCTTACTTCAGTTTCACCCTTCGGTAATTTTTCTTTCCCCTTACAGCCAACCATCAACGCACCAGCGAGGGCAAACAATATAAGGGTTGAGTACGATAACTTTTTCATATTAATCAATTTTTGGTTTCAGGTATAGTGCTTACAATTTTAAGACCAATTTAAGTAAAGCCCCTTAATTTATTGTAAAACGTTGTTTAATAGTTCAGTCATGCGCTCTTTTTCAAGGGTTTCAATGGCCTTGTTATAGGCGTCCTGGCTCGACCGGTCGTAATCCAGACCATATCCCTTTATGCGATCAAGTGTTGTTGCATAGATAACCCGCCCCTCTTTTGCTTCCGTAACCCGTATAACCCCAGTAAGGAACGTGATGTAAATGCTTCCGGAGATAGAACCCTTTTCAGAATCGGATGTAACCTCCATCAGCAGGTCGGCCGATTGACTGTTGGTTGAGAACTCAAAGCCGGCATTGGTCAACAGGTTTTTAAGTCGGTTTGAAATCTGACTGCTGTTCTTTAAAATACCCAACGACTTTTCATACGAAGTAAGGTACACCACCGGACGCTGAACTTTCAGAATTGTTTTTGTGGTAGGGGCATTTAAGGTGGAAGCTATCAAATTATAAACGGGAGATCCTGATGTTCCGCTGATGGCATCCAGGTTTAGTTTTACCCCCACGGTTTGCTCCAGATCGCGTGAAGCAATTTTGCTGATTAAAATTTTTGACTGGCCATTTTCATCCGTGATGTAGTCTGGAAAAACCTCACCTTCGCCCTTTTCGAACGCTGCAACCAGTGGAAAATTCACCGCTGGTTGATTAGTATCCGTGTACACGGCCTGAACCATTACAGGCTGCGCATTCAGGTTTAGCCTCCTGTTAATAACCATCTCGGCAGGCTCAACCTGAAGTTTAATCTTATCCAGCAGCGCTTTTATGGAGGCATAAATTTCATTCGTAAGTAAAACTTCACGATCATCAATTTTAGCCGGAATAGCTTCGCCCAGGTATTTTTCAACGCTTCGGAATGCCTGAAAATAAAATCCGATTGCCTGCAGGCGTGACCCTTCCTTTTCCGCTTTACGCGCCTTGTTAACAAAATCCGTTGCCAGAATTACGGCATTGCGCTTTTGTTCTTCTTTTATTTGCCTGTAACGCTCCTTTGACAAGCGATAATAAACCCAGTAGTTTCGCTCGTCTTCGTATGCTCCGGCCTGTTCAAACTCTTCAATCTCATCCGCTACTTCGGTTTGAATGATTTGTTCATATTGCTCACGAAACTCTTTACGATCCTGTTCAAAAACACTCAAAATTGATGTGCTTGAAACCGTCACTTTTATTTGCGAAACCAGATCATCCAACGCGCTTTTCTTAGCTGCCTGCACATAGTTGTTGGTACCATCTTTTGCGCTGTGCCCTACCCCGGTATAGTAGCGTGGTTCATTCAATTGGCCGGTAAGCCAATCCGGGCGTGGGTCGACCGGCTGAACTTTAGGGCTACAGGCAGACAGTATTAAAACCAGGTATAGAAATATGCGCTTCACGAAATTTTTGGTCAGTTAAATGCGTTACAGTAATGCTACTTCTGTGCCAATTTTGCATGGATTGAACAAATCTAATCCAAATTCATTATAGTATTGGCCACAGATATTTTAAATTGGGGGTAAAATTATTGATCAAAATGAGAAAATTAGCAGCGTTGGTGTTGGGATTGGCCATCTTCGGATGCCAGGAAAGTGAGCAGCCGGTAGGTGAATTTACGGGCAATGAAGTTACGTATGCCCTGCAAGCCGGATCGGTCTACGTTGTTAGCGGGGTGGTCACGATTAAAGAAAAGAAGGACGGTAGCGCACAAGTTGTGATTAATCTTTCCGGTACTGAAGGTGATGCCCAGCTTCCTGTTCACCTGCACCTCGGTGATATCAGCGAAGCCGATGCAGATGTAGCCGCTTTGCTTAACCCCATAAACGCCAAGACCGGCAAAAGCGAAACAAACATTAAACAACTAGCCGATGAGACAACCATTACATATGCCGAGTTGGTAGATATGAATGCTTGTTTAAAAATTCATTTGGGTGAAACCGGTCCGGATCGGGACATCATTCTTGCTGCGGGAAACATTGGTAAGGCTGCGTTGAATGCGGCCAGTGGCAGGGCTAGTATTGGTGTTTGTAAGAGCAATTGAGTTTTAAGATGCCGCCCCTACGGGGCTATAAAAGTCTATAATGTATTTCTAACAAGATGCCGTCCCTGCGGGACTTATCCCAGAATCAAACAGATCAATTTTGATCAAGGAAATAATTATTGGAAAAGAGGCTTACCATATCCGCATTGCTCATTTGTGCATTATCTCAATGCACTTATCTTCTAAAGAGTGAGCCAAACTATACTGAAATAAAGGACGACCAAGGTCGACTCATTGAAAAATATGGAAATGAAAATTCTTGGGACAACGACTTTGATTTTCATTCATTCTACTTTTACAATGACAAGGGACAATTGATTAAAGAAAGAGTATATTCAACTGACTCCACCTACCAAATCAAGGATACAACCAACTATTTCGACATTGCCTATACTTATGATTGGGAAGGAAATAGAGATAAAAAAATCAAAGTAATGGCAAACTTTGACAGTAGCGGAAGTATCGTGGGTAGAGACACAATCTCCATAACGGACTTAAAAACAAATCAAACTATTTATCCCAAGGGCAAAACGGAGCAGTGAAAAAGTTCGTGAAAACACAATTTTTTACCTTGGTTTGAAGCAACTATAAATAATATCTTTAGCTCTGCGAGGAATGACATCTCACTAAAAAAAATACAACCACCCCCGGCACGTCCTTGTCAGGAGGGGAGTCTCGGAGAAATGTACCCACGCAGCAAATTGAAACTTAGTAAAAATCACACCTTGTACTAAAAACAAAAACCCCGAATGAATCGGGGCTTTGTTATAATACATCACTAATCAACTTATTCCCCTCCTCCCACTTGCCACTCATATGAACTCGTCATCGATGAATAGTATTCGCGGTTCATGCGTGCAATGTTTGTTACGCTGATGCCTTTCGGACATTCGGCCTCGCAAGCTTTCGTATTGGTGCAGGATCCGAAACCTTCCGCATCCATCTGCGCCACCATGCGCTCCACACGCTCTTTGCGTTCAGGCTTACCCTGAGGCAACAATGCAAATTGCGAAACCTTAGCGCTCACAAACAACATGGCCGATGCATTTTTACAAGCCGCTACACAGGCTCCGCAACCAATACAGGTTGCCGCATCGAATGCTTCATCTGCAATCTTTTTTGGAATAGGAATTTCATTTGCATCAGGAACACCACCGGTATTAACTGAAACATAACCACCAGCTTGCTGGATGCGATCAAACGCTGAACGATCTACCACTAAATCCTTTATCACCGGAAATGATTTTGCACGCCATGGTTCAATGGTAATGGTCTCCCCATCTTTAAAACTGCGCATGTGCAGTTGACAGGTTGTAGTCTGCAATGGACCGTGCGGCCTACCATTAATGTAAAGCGAGCACATGCCACAAATTCCTTCACGGCAATCATGATCGAAATGAACAGGCTCCTCGCCTTTCTTAATCAGGTCAGTGTTCAATACATCCAACATCTCCAAAAACGACATGTCCGGAGAGGCGTGATCAAGTTGATAAGTCTTAAATCCTCCTTTGTCAGATGTATTTTTCTGACGCCATATCTTCAGCGTTACTTTCATGTTACTTATAGCTACGTTGAGTAAGTTTTACATTTTCAAAAACAAGCGTTTCCTTGTGCAATACTTCAGGCTGGTTATCCCCTTTGTATTCCCAGGCCGACACATACGCATACTGATCATCATTGCGTTTTGCTTCACCATCTTCGGTGGCTGACTCCTCACGGAAATGACCTCCACAAGATTCGGCACGGCTCAAGGCATCATCCACCATCAATTCGCCCAGCTCAATAAAATCGGCCACACGATTAGCTTTCTCTAGCTCCATATTCAATTCATTGGCACCGCCCAGAATTTTTACATTCTTCCAAAACTCTTCTTTGATGCCTTGAATTTTTTGTTTGGCTGCTTTTAATCCGGATTCATTCCGCGACATTCCGCAGTATTCCCACATGGTCAAACCAAGTTCACGGTGAAACTCGTCTACCGTTTTGGTTCCTTTAACATTTACCAACGTATTGAGTCTGTTCGTTGCCTGATCGATAGCTTCTTTAAACTCAGCTCGGTCGGTACTCACTTTTTCATACGGCATACCGGCCAGGTAATCGCCTATGGTGTATGGAATAACAAAATAACCATCGGCCAAACCTTGCATCAATGCACTCGCACCCAGGCGGTTCGCTCCGTGATCGGAGAAATTGGCTTCGCCCAACGCATACAAGCCCGGCACGGTTGTCATTAAATTATAATCAACCCAAAGTCCGCCCATGGTATAATGAACGGCCGGGAAGATCATCATCGGCACTTCGTATGGGTTATCGCCTGTTATCTGTTGATACATATCAAACAGGTTACCATATTTTGCTTCGATTGTTTTCTTGCCGTCACGTTTTATCGCATCGGAAAAATCCAGGAAAACAGCAAGACCTGTTGAACCCACACCACGACCTTCATCGCACACATATTTTGCATTGCGTGAAGCCACATCGCGGGGAACAAGATTACCGAAAGAAGGATATCTCCTTTCCAGGAAATAATCGCGTTCTGATTCAGGAATGCTTACTGCATCTTTCGCCTTCAATCCAGGGCGTGCAGTTTTTGGCACCCACACCCGACCATCGTTACGCAACGATTCCGACATCAGCGTAAGCTTCGATTGGTGATCACCTGATACCGGTATACACGTTGGGTGAATTTGGGTATAGCACGGATTACCAAACAGCGCTCCTTTTTTATGGGCGCGCCAGGCAGCCGTTACGTTTGATCCTTTTGCGTTGGTAGACAAATAGAACACGTTTCCGTATCCACCGGTACATAACAATACTGCATGTGCACTGTGTGCTTCAATTTTTCCGGTTACCAGGTCACGCGTGATGATACCGCGCGCTTTACCATCCACCACAACCACATCCAGCATTTCAGTGCGGTTGTACATTTTCACTTTGCCATTGGCGATCTGCCGATTCATGGCTGAATAAGCACCCAACAACAACTGTTGACCGGTTTGACCACGTGCATAAAATGTACGCGATACCTGTGCGCCACCGAATGAACGGTTTGCCAGCAATCCACCATACTCACGGGCAAAAGGAACTCCTTGTGCCACACATTGGTCGATGATGTTCACACTGACCTCGGCCAGGCGATATACGTTGCCTTCGCGGGCACGGTAGTCGCCACCTTTTATCGTATCGTAAAACAGACGGTAAATACTATCGCCATCGTTCTGATAATTTTTTGCTGCGTTGATTCCACCCTGGGCGGCAATGCTGTGTGCCCTGCGCGGACTATCCTGAAAGCAAAATGCTTTTACGTTGTATCCAAGTTCAGCGAGTGATGCGGCTGCAGAAGCTCCGGCTAAACCGGTACCCACCACAATCACATCATATTTTCTTTTGTTGGCCGGGTTAACCAGCTTAAGGTTAAACTTGTGCTTCGTCCATTTTTCAGCAAGCGGTCCTTCCGGAATTTTTGAATCTAACTTCATATAGCAGGATCAGATTTTTCTTGTTTAAAAAGAAATGTCAAAAAACATAAATAACGGTATGGACGCGAACAAAGCAGGAACGATGATTGCGAATGCCCGTCCAACGAAGTTTATAACACCGTTGTATTTGAGATGGTTTAAGCCAAGCGTTTGAAATGCGCTGGAGAAACCATGCCATAAATGGAAACCAATTGCGGCCATACAAATCACGTACAAGGCAACATACCAGCCTTTAGCAAACCAGATGTTTACAATATTGGCCAGGTCGCGTACTTCAGCGCCATCATAATTCACGGTTGGTATGGAGCCAAAATGCATTTGTGCCCAAAAGTCTTTCAGGTGAATGATAATGAAAGCAAGAATTACTGTTCCTAAAATCCCCATGTTTCTGGATGCCCAGATGGAAGATTTGCCAGACGTTTGTGCATAGCCTACCGGACCACGTGCCTTGCGGTTTTGAACCGATAAGATCAGTGCATAGACCGCATGGATGATAATGAAAGCGAAGTTTCCTTTTGAAATTGTTTGAATGAGCGGATTCGTACTCATGAATTCCGCGTACACGTTAAACGATTTGCCTCCGTCATCTTTCAGCAACTGCAGGTTGCCGGCCAGGTGAACTGCTAAAAACAAAATGAGGAAAAGACCCGTCAGGGCCATGAGAAGTTTTTTGCCAAGTGAACTCGACAAAAATTTAGTAAACCACGTCATAGGTATTTGTTATGCTTAGCGAATTATTGCAAACGCATAAAAATACTTCCGGATCGAATACCAAACAATTGATGGATGTAGTTTAAAGGATTTCTAAACACCGATGGTGTGCGCAATATCAATTGATCATTAAAGCAATTCGAACAAGGCTACAATGATGGCAATCACCACCAGCATTACAATCAGGAACCACTCCCGCTTGAACCAACCCGACACTTTATTCATAAACGATTTCATAGATATTGTCTTTTGAAATCTGTTAGATGCCAAAATTGAGCCTGAACTTAAAAACATCAGATTATCAACATGTTACAAAAATATGTGCTAGTCAATATCAAGAATTTAATCCCATTAATGGAAAATAATACAATTATGGGAATGGAATTAGTCTGTTAAAGGGCGTACTTTTACACTTTTCAACCACTACGAAAGCGATTAGATGTACCTGATTTTTGACACGGAAACCACCGGGGTTCCGCACAATAAAACCGCGCCCTTAACGGATCTGGACAACTGGCCCCGGTTGGTACAATTAGCCTGGCAATTGCACGACCGGCATGGAAAACTGCTGGCCCAGCAGAATTTCATTATCAAACCGGATGGTTTCAACATTCCCTATAAAGCTGAGCAGATTCACGGCATCTCAACACAGCGTGCCCTGGAAGATGGGCATGACCTGAAAACTGTTCTGGACACATTCTTAGCCGACCTTGAGCGTACCGAGCTTCTGGTTGGACATAATATCGAGTTTGACATCAACATCATCGGTGCTGAGTTAATCCGGAAGAAAATTGCCCCGGAAAAATTTCTTGGCACACAAAAAGTCGATACGGGTTTAGCCTCCATTGAATTTTGTCAGCTGAGTGGAGGCATTGGCGGAAAGCTGAAGATGCCCCGCCTGATTGAATTGCATGAAAAACTTTTCGGGAAAGATTTTGGCGATGCGCACGATGCTGCCTACGATGTGGCCGCCACTGCGCGCTGTTACTTCGGACTTCTTGAGAAAAAGGTAGTTAAGCCGATAGACGATACTTCTATTGCAGAAATCCAGTATGAAGAACCCAAACTGGATGAAGCCAATTTTGCCAAACGCAAGCGCAAGAAAGATGCAGGCTATTCATTAGATGACGATCAATCGGCAACCATTGAGGCACCCTTCTGCCACCTGCATGTTCACTCGCAATATTCTGTACTTCAGGCTACTCCTGAAATCAAAGCGCTGATCACCAAAGCCAAAGCCTTAAACATGCCGGCTGTTGCGCTTACCGACCTCGGCAACATGTACGGTGCCTTTAAGTTTGTGCGCGAAGCATTGGCCCACGAAATTAAACCAATTGTTGGATGCGAGTTCTATTTAGCCGATGAACGCAAGAAACTGAAGTTTACTAAAGACAATCCGGATAAACGATACAACCAGGTATTGATTGCCAAAAACAAAAACGGGTATCAGAATCTGGCCATGCTCAGCTCACTGGGTTTTACCGAAGGGCTGTATGGAATTTATCCGCGTATCGATAAAGAATTGGTATCGCAATACAAGCAAGACCTGATTGCAACAACGGGAACATTGTCGAGTGAAATTCCGCATTTGATATTGCATGTAGGTGAGCGCCAGGCAGAAGATGCTTTTGTATGGTGGCATAATCAGTTTGGTGATGATTTTTACGTTGAACTTAACCGACACGGATTGCCCGAAGAAGATCACGTAAATGAAGTACTGCTTGGCTTCGCAAAAAAATATAACGTGAAATACTTCGCTGCCAACGAAGTGTACTACATCGACAAGGAAGAATCAAATGCACACGATGTACTGTTGTGTATTAAAGAAGGAGAATTTAAAGCCACGCCTATCGGAGAAGGAAGAGGATTTCGTTACGGCTTACCCAACAATGAATTTTATTTCAAGTCGCAGGACGAAATGAAATCCATTTTCCGCGATCTGCCTGAAGCCATTGAAACCATCAGCGAAATCGTAGATAAAGTTGAAGCCTACAGCCTCGAACGCCAGGTGGCCCTTCCGAAGTTTGATATTCCAAAAGAATTCAAAACGGAAGATGAATACCTGAAACACCTGACTTTTGAAGGCGCGAAAAAGAAATACGGTGAACTTTCTACAGAAATTAAAGAGCGCCTCGAATTTGAGTTAGAAACGATTAGGAAGACAGGTTATCCCGGATATTTCTTAATTGTTCAGGACTTCACCTCCAAAGCCCGTGAGATGGGCGTTTCGGTGGGCCCGGGGCGTGGTTCTGCGGCTGGCTCGGCTGTTGCCTATTGCATCGGCATTACCAATGTCGATCCCATCAAATACGATTTGCTGTTTGAGCGTTTTCTGAATCCCGATCGTGTGTCACTACCCGATATTGATATCGACTTTGATGATGAAGGCCGTGATAAGGTGTTGAAGTATGTAATCGACAAGTATGGTAAAGCGCAGGTTGCGCAAATCATCACGTATGGCACCATGGCCGCCAAATCTTCCATTCGCGATTGCGCACGGGTGATGCAACTGCCCCTACCGGATGCAAACTTTTTAGCCAAGATGGTTCCGGAACGCCCGGGTACAACACTCGATGCTGCGTTTAAAGAGGTAAAAGAACTCTCCGATATCAAGGGTGGAACCGATCTTAAAGCGGATGTACTGAAGCAAGCCATCATATTGGAAGGCTCAGTTCGCAACACGGGTACGCATGCATGCGGGGTAATCATTACTCCGGATGAACTGACCAAATTTGTTCCGGTGGCCACGGCCAAAGACTCGGACATGTTGGTTACGCAGTTCGACAACAGTGTGGTGGAAGGTGCCGGTTTGTTGAAGATGGATTTTCTTGGCCTGACTACACTCTCCATTATTAATACGGCTCTTAAAAACATCAAAAAAAGTAAGGGCGTTGAAATTGATATTGATGCCGTTCCGCTGGATGATGAAAAGACCTATCAGCTTTTTCAACGCGGTGAAACCACCGGCACGTTTCAGTTTGAAAGTCCGGGTATGCAGAAATACCTGCGCCAACTCAAACCCGATAAATTTGAAGACTTGATTGCCATGAACGCCCTGTACCGTCCGGGGCCGATGGAATATATTCCAACATTTATCAATCGTAAACATGGCCGTGAGCCAATCAAATACGATTTGCCAGAGATGGAAGAATTTCTGGCAGAAACCTATGGAATTACCGTTTACCAGGAGCAGGTAATGTTGCTTTCGCAGAAGCTGGCCAACTTCAGCAAAGGCGATGCGGATGTGTTGCGTAAAGCGATGGGTAAAAAGCAGAAGAGTGTGCTGGACAAGATGAAAGACAAATTCATCGAAGGCTGTAAGACAAACGGCCATGCACAAGAAATCTGTGAGAAAATCTGGGTTGATTGGGAAGCTTTTGCACAATACGCATTCAACAAATCGCACTCCACCTGTTATTCGTTGGTTGCCTATCATACCGCATACCTCAAAGCAAACTATCCGGCTGAATACATGTCGGCTGTGTTGACTCATTCGCAGAGCAACCTCGATAAGGTTACCTTCTTCATTGAAGAGTGTAGAAACCTGGGCATACAGGTATTGGGTCCGCATATAAATGAATCAGGGGTTTACTTTGAAGTGAACAAGCAAGGTGAAATCCGTTTTGGATTGGGTGCTATTAAAGGTGCGGGTGATGCAGCTGTAGAAGCCATCATTCACGAGCGCGATGCGCATGGAGCGTTTCAGGATATTTTTGATTTTGCCAAACGGGTTAATCAACGCTCGGTAAACAAAAAAACATTTGAGTGCCTGGCCTTATCCGGTGCGTTCGATTGTTTTGATGGCGTACACCGCAGACAATACGTGTATGCAAAAGATGGCGATGCCAGCCTGATTGAAAAGGCAGTGAAGTATGCTGCCAAAACGCAACTCGATGAACAAAGTTCGCAAGTAAGTTTATTCGGTGGTTCAACCGGTACCGTCATGCCGAAACCAAAAATTGAAGCAGTTGAACCGTTCAGTGAAATTGAAAAACTGAACCTGGAAAAAGAAGTGGTGGGCATTTACATCTCCGGCCACCCGCTTGATAATTTCCGGTTTGAGATGGATGCATTCTGTAACACGCTTTGCAACCAATTGCTCGACATCGAAAATATGATTGGTCGCGAAACAAAAATTTGCGGCATTGTTACGGCTGTGGAACATCGCACCACCAAAACCGGAAGACCGTTTGGCAAGTTTACCATTGAAGATTACAGCGGCAACTTCACTTTCACCCTGTTTGGTGAAGATTACATGAAGTATAAAAACTACATGTCGCAAGGGTGGTTTTTGTTTATTGAAGGAAACATTCAACGCAACAACTGGGGGCGTATGGATGTGGAGTTCCGCATCCGTGGGATTGAGTTACTGAACGAACTTGTACAAAAACGACTTCAAGGTCTTGCGTTGCGGTTGCCGATACACGGCATCACCAAAGAAGCCGTTGATGCCATTGAAAATCAGTGTAAGAAAAACCCGGGGCAAGCTGCGTTTCAACTCTTTATTAAGGATGATCAGCAAGCCCTACAGGTAGAACTGCTGGCACGCCATTACCGGTTAACGGTAACCAATGCCCTTGTACAGGATTTTAAAAAGTATGGCGAAATCGGGGTAATTACCGACAAGGTTCAGGTGCGTTGGCTCAGCGATCAGCCACTTGAAGATAAGCTCATCGATTTGGAGGAGGATGGAACAAATTCCCCTACCTTTGTGTTGGATTCAGCAGAACTAATAAACCAATAACTATATCTCAAACATTATGGGTAAAACTATAGAATTGACCGATTCAACTTTTGATCAAACCATTAAATCCGATAAACCTGTTTTAGTGGACTTCTGGGCCGAATGGTGTGGCCCTTGTAAAATGATTGGCCCAGTTGTAGAAGAGCTTGCCGGTGAATACGAAGGCAAAGCGGTGGTAGCCAAACTTAACGTTGATGAAAATCCTGAAACTGCTGCCAAATTTGGCATCCGCTCCATCCCTACCTTATTGGTATTTAAAGGTGGCCAGGTTGTAGATAAACAAGTAGGTGCAGTGCCGAAATCCGTTTTAGCGCAAAAACTTGCTGCCCAGGTAGCTTAATGATAATTGATTATTAAAGAGGCTGTTTCCTGTATTGGATTTCCAATCAAGAAACAGCCTCTTGCTTTTTTTCAGGCCTTGATCAGCCTGGTTCTCTCCCGCTCTTCGCGCTCCAATGAAATCAGATCTTGTAGCAGGGCAAGCGTAACCGCTCCGGGTTTGCCGTCACCAATACGGGTATCATCTACCTGAACAATGGGGATAATCCTTTTGGTTGTGCTCGTCAGGAAAGCTTCACGCGCCTGATGCACATCATTCACAGTAACTACTTCTTCCTTTACTGTAAATTTCTTTTTGGCCAACTCCAATACATGCTTGCGCGTAACCCCATGAAGGATATTTTGTGAAGGTGTAGCCACCGTGCCGTCTTGTTTCACCAAGAAAAAATTACAGCGCGGAAATTCTGATACTTCACCGCGCATATGGTACAATACATCGGCTGCACCCTGTTCCATCATCTTCTTTTGGGTCCAGATGCCGGTGATGTAGTTAATGGTTTTTACGTTCGGTATTTCACGTACATATTCATGCGTGATCACTTTGATGCCCTCGGGTTGAACCGTGTCGGGCGGAAACTTCAACGCAGTTTGTTGAATGATCAGGTTAGGTTTGCTGATCTGGTATCCATCGGGTGAATACCCTCCGGTAAGAATAACCTTTATGCCCGACATGGGCAGGTTATTTCTTTTGATCAATTCGAACAAAGTCGACTTGAATGCTTCCCGATCAAGTGCCACATCCAACCGCATGGTTGCTGCCGATGCATAAAACCGATCGAGGTAATCTTCGAGGAACAACGGTACGTTATCCATCACACGGAAAAAATCAAAAATGCCATAGCCACGTTGGATGGCCAGGTCGCTCACATGCACCACAGCCTTATCGGCTTCAACAAAATCCGTATTCAGGTAGATATACATTACTTCTTAATCACATTATACTTCTTCAAAATCTTAATAACTTCTTCCTTTGGCAACGCCTCAATCTTTCGTCCGTCTTTACCGGTTATTGTTTCCGCTGCAAAAAGTGAATTGATGATAGCTTCTTCGGTCGCCTCAATAACCGCCAAAAATAAAGGAGACACCACATCATTGCGAAGAAAAGATGCAGAATCTGTTCGTTCTGCGTTTTCATGCCGGATGCGAACCCCGGCATCCGTTGAAAAGGCAATTACATAATCGCCACTTCCGTTGGAAGCAATTCCACCGGTTTTGGCCAGCCCCATCATGGCGCGTTGTGCCAGGCGTTCCAAGTTGCGGGCATCCAACGGGGCATCCGTGGCGACTACCATCATGCAGGAGCCATCCGCATTTTCAAGTTGCCCGCGAAGAAAATACTTCTTCAACTCTTCACCTACGGGCGCACCATCGACTTGCAATACGCCACCAAAATTCGTTTGTACCAACACGCCAACCGTATAACCACCTAACGATTTTGGCAAAACGCGTGAAGCTGTACCGATGCCACCTTTCCATCCGAAGCAAACTGTTCCTGTTCCCGCTCCAACATTTCCTTCTTTCACAGTTCCTGATGCCGCACTTCTGATCGCTTCCAACACATGCTCCTTCTTTACATGGCGACCGCGAATGTCATTCAGAAAGCCATCATTCGTTTCACCCACTACAGCATTCACCGATTGCACATTTTCATTGCCCGGCAAGTTCAGCATATACTCAATCACGGCATCCATACCGGTAGAAACACTTAAGGTATTGGTAAGAATAATGGGTGTTTCCAGGTTGCCGAGTTCAATCACCTGTGTGCTACCAGCCAGTTTACCAAAACCATTTCCGACAAAAATGGCTGCCGGTACCTTTTCCTGAAACATATTTCCGTCATGCGGAAGGATGGCCGTTACACCGGTGCGTATAGAAGAGCCCTCTACGATAGTTGTGTGTCCAACCTTCACCCCCGGCACGTCAGTAATACTATTGAATGTGCCTACCGGCAACACTCCGATTTTAATTCCCAGATCGCGAGCTCGCTGCTGGCTCCACAGCGGAAAGGTTATCAACGTAAGTAGAAGGAATGCAAATGTTATGCGCATAAAATCTTATTTAAGTAGGAATAATGCAAGTTGATTATTCTTTTTTAGGTTCTAAAACCAGAAGCATGTTTCATTTATCTTACCGCAAAGACGCAGAGACGCAAAGTATTTCTGATTTCTTCGCGCCTCAGCGTCTTAGCGGTTATAGTATATCAACCATACAGTCGCAAAATCAAAAATCGTTAATCAGCAATCTTCAATTATTTAAGAACAAGGATCAACGATTTAAGATTTTTGAAGGATAAATCGTCAATCACTAAATCTTAACTTGTTTCAATCGCTCCACCATCTCCAGCACAGCGGGGCACACCAATGTGTTTTTGTACGTTAGTTCGGTGATCTGCACCATTTTCTTGCGATCAGTATGCGGATACTCACGGCAGGCTTTCGGGCGACTGTCGTAAACTTTACAATAATTATCTTCATCTAAAAACGGACATGGCGAGGATTTCAACACATAATCCTTGTCTTCATCGATTTTTAAATACTGATCCACAAAATCACCAGGCTTCATGCGCAACGCTTTGGCCACCCGTTCAATATCGGTTTGATAAAAAATCGGGCTGGTGGTTTTGCAGCAATTCGCGCAGGTCAGGCAATCAATCTCTTCAAAAACTTCTTCATGAAACTGATGAAAGGCTTCATCTACTTTTCGTAGATCCTTCTTCTTTAATCCCGTAAGGAACTTTTTATTCTCCTTTGCCTTGCGGTTGGCTGATTCTTTAAATGAAGCAAGATCCATCGCAGGCAAAGATAGGCATTACCCCGAGAGAATTACTCCATACCAATCAGGTAAATGGTATATGCCAGGTAACAAGCCAGTAAAATCAAAGCTTCCATCCTGTCGAGTTTACGTTGCGTGAGCGTAAACATAAAAATCATGAGCACGAGTGTAGCGACCAATAAAACGTAGATATCAAAATTCATTGCTACGTTGTAGGGAATGGGCTGAATCAAACCCGTTATACCCAGAATAAAGAAAATGTTAAAAATGTTTGAGCCCACAACGTTGCCAATGGCAATGTCGGTGTTCTTGCGGTAAGCGGCTACTGCTGAGGTGGCCAACTCAGGCAAGGAAGTTCCGGCAGCCAAAATAGTAAGGCCTATTAATTTTTCGCTAAGCCCAAAATGATGGGCAATGGTTATAGCATTATCGACCACTAATTTTCCACCGCCTACCAACATGCTTAAACCGAGTAAAATTAATCCTATAGAAACCGGCATGCTGTACAGTTTGATCGCTCCATCTGTATCTTCCTGAACGGTTTGTTTCATGGTGCGATAGATATACACCATGAACCCGACAAAAAACAACAGCAAAATTCCACTGTCCATTCTGCTTAATCCATTTGTATCAAGTCCGAGAATTCGTGAATCATTTACCAGAAGGAACAACACACCGGCTGCCATCAAGGAAATGGGCACTTCATATCGCACTGTATTCTTCTGCACCACAAGCGGATAGATCATACCCGCAATCCCCAGAATAAACAACAGGTTAAAATTGTTGCTTCCGATAACGTTTCCGAACGATGCATCACTCTTCCCATCAATGGCTGCCAATAAACTTACAATGAGTTCGGGCATGGATGTTCCAAATGCTACTACAGTAAGGCCAATGGCCAGGTTTGATACGTTAAACTTTTTTGCAGCTGATGATGCACCATTCACCAGAAAATCAGCTCCCTTGATAAGAATAACAAAACCTAACAAAAGCAGTAATATCGTTACAACCATGATTGTTAATTTATGAATAAATCAAAACATAAATTATGGCACCCGCCAGGTAACCCACGAGGGCAAGCAGACTGATTTTTTTTACGTACCAGATAAAATTAACTTTCTCCATGCCCATTACAGCAACACCTGCAGCTGAACCAATGATGAGAATACTTCCGCCTGTTCCGGCACAGTAGGCCAGGTATTCCCAGATGAGGTGATCCGGTGGATAAACATTTATATCATACATGCCCATACAGGCTGCTACCAACGGAACATTATCTACAATAGCTGAAAGCAACCCGATCAATGTGATGATGATACGCTGATCACCAAAAGTTGCATCCAACGTTTGTGCAAGGGCATGTAATTTCTGCATGGATTCCAGCGCGCCAACAGCCAGCAGAATTCCGAGGAAAAACAGAACACTGGGTACATCAATACGCGACAATGCACCCGCAACCGAGTAGTGTTTTCGTATGGCTTCATCTTTTTCTGGATTAATTAGTTCAGAAATGATCCACAAAATTCCAAGCCCGAGCAAAATACCAGTATAGGGAGGCATGTGTGTAATCGTTTTGAAAACAGGAACCGATATGAGCGCCCCCACACCGAGGAAAAGCATAATTTTTCCCTGCCCGGATTCGGGGTGCTGATCGTGACCTTTCGACTCACCCGCATGACCCAATTCTTGTTTCATGGTAAACGTGAGAATCAGTAAAGGAGCCAACAAACAAACCACGCTGGGAAGGAATAAGGTCGTGATGATATTAAGTGAAGTTATCTGACCGCCAATCCAGAGCATGGTGGTGGTAACATCCCCGATGGGTGTCCAGGCGCCTCCGGCATTGGCAGCAATAACAATCATGCTGGCAAAAAAGTATTTGGTTTCCTTGTGATGAACCAATTTTCGGATCAGCGACACCATCACAATCGTGGTGGTTAGGTTATCGAGGATAGCTGAAAGAAAAAATGTAATCCAGCAAACAATCCAAAGCAGCGTTCGGGTATTACGGGTATTTATCCTGTCGGTAATAAAACGAAATCCCTGATGTGCATCTACCAATTCAACAATGGTCATGGCACCGAGCAGAAAGAAAAGAATCTGTGCAATCGATCCGAGGTGCTCGCCTAATGAAAAAATTACAAATTCGCGATGAAGCGTGTCAGCCGACCAGGCAGCGATGTCACCCTCCAGCCTGGATATGTCCAAAAATTTCTGGTAGTGTTCACTGCTCAGCAGTTCGGGCTCCGATGGCAGTGAAATAAATAGTGTCCAGCATAAAATACCGGTTACTATGGCAATGGCGGTTTTGTTAATGTTCAGGGAATGCTCAAGGGCAATACCAATGTAGCCTAAAACGAAGACTACAATAATTAAGGCATGCATACAGGGTTTGGCTATTTTGTAAAGATCAATGAATTCCCGCTTACAAAATTAGGTGGGGCCTAAGTTTATTTTTTGAGCTTTAAAATCCTGTAAATTTCAAAATCCTGATAGGTTGGAAAATCCTATTCTTATCTTAGCCTCATGGATACGCGTGGCATTATTTCCCATATTTCGCGATACGTAAAACTCTCACCGGAGGAAGAACAGTTTTTCGCCTCTATTCTCATACCTGTAAAACTGAAACAAGGCGAATTTGCCGAAACTGCCGGGGAAATTACCACCACGTTTATCCACGTAAATTCAGGATGCCTGATGACGTATTACACCGATCCGTCCGGCAACGATCATGTAATCCAATTCTCCACCGCAGGTTGGTGGACCGCTGATTTGCATAGTCTGACCCACAACCAGCCTTCTATTTATTCTACCCGCGCCCTGGCCGACAGTGAAATTTTTCTGCTTCCAAAAATTCGTTTGGAAGAGTTGGTTGAGCGTTACCCGGTGTTTGAACGGTTCTTCCGCATCATGTTTCAAAATTCGCTGGTTACACACCAGCACCGCATTGTTCAGGCATTTTCGTTTACTGCCGAGCAACGCTATGAACACTTTCAACAAAAGTATCCGCAGCTTGAACAGTTCGTTCCGCTCAAATACATTGCATCCTATCTCGGCATTACGCCCGAATTTCTCAGCAAAATCCGCAGAAAACGGATGGAGAAGTGATTTCTTAACCTAGTTCAAGTCCTTTCCCCTTCCTTCTTATCCTGGTTCAACCTCGCGGGTGAATGCTTGGGCCTACCTTTGTGTTAACAAAACAAACGAAGTATTAACCTTTAAAACATAATCATTATGTCAACAGCAACAGCAGTAGCAACAAAGTGGAATTTAGACACCACACACACAGAAGTTCAATTTAAAGTGAAGCATTTGGTGATCGCCACCGTAACCGGTTTCTTCAAAAAGTTCAGCGGAAGCGTAGAGAGTGAAGCGGAAGATTTCGATGGCGCAAAAGTAAATTTCAGCTTGGATGTAAACAGCATCGATACCAACCAGGCCGACCGTGACGGTCACCTGAAATCAGCTGACTTCTTCGCAGCAGAGCAGTACCCTACGCTCGACTTCACCGGAACATTGAAGAAAGAGTCGGGTAACGATTACAAATTAGATGGCGCACTCACCATCCGTGGAACCACCAAAGCCGTAGTATTGGATGTAGAGTTCGGTGGTACGATGGTTGACCCTTGGGGAAACACCAAAGCCGGTTTCGAAATCAACGGTAAAATCAACCGCAAGGATTTCGGATTAAACTGGAACGCCCTGACGGAAGCCGGTGGAGTGGTAGTAAGTGAGGACGTGAAAATCCACATCAACGCAGAATTGGCAAAAGCACAATAAGATAAGGGTTAGGTTTAGGATGAAGGCCCTGTTCCGCTAGTCGGGATGGGGCTTTTTCATTGTGCAGACCGTTCAAAAAAAACCGTATCGCATTTTTCGGTTTAAACCCTACTTTCGAACTTCAAGCACTAAACCAACACCTATGAAAAATCTGTTTACGCTATTCTTTTTATTCCTTGTCGTCACTTCAACTTTTGCCCAGCGCGTGCTGGAAGCTGAATCGGCTGTAACCTCTTCGGCTACCGTTACCATAAAAGGAAAAGTGGTTCCCTACACCGCCACTGCCGGAACACAACCCGTTTGGAATGCTGAGGGAAAACCCATTGCTTCCTTATTCTATACCTACTACGAACGCAGCGACATTAAAGACAAAGCTTCCCGTCCGCTTGTTTTTTCCTACAACGGTGGCCCCGGTTCGGCTTCTGTTTGGATGCATGTGGCGTATACTGGTCCGCGTGTGTTGGAAATCGACAAGGAAGGTTACCCGGTACAACCGTATGGCGTAAAAGAAAATCCGCACAGCATTCTGGATGTTGCCGATATTGTTTACATCGATCCGGTTAACACCGGTTACTCGCGCATTTTGGATAAAGATGCCAAGCGTGAAGAATTTTTTGGCGTGAATGCCGATATCAAATACCTGGCCGAATGGATGACAACATTTGTGTCCAGAAAAAATCGCTGGCAATCGCCCAAATATTTAATTGGTGAAAGCTACGGCACCACACGTGTATCCGGGCTTGCGCTTGAATTGCAGAATGCACAGTGGATGTATTTGAATGGCGTGATTTTGGTTTCGCCAACAGAACTGGGTATTAACCGTGGCGATCAGATTGAAGCCGCCAACCGCTTGCCCTACTTCACGGCAGCCGCCTGGTTTCATAAAGCGCTTCCTCCGGATCTACAAAAACGCGACCTCACCGATCTGTTACCGGAAGTAGAAGAGTACACCATCAATGAAGTGATTCCTGCTATTGCCCGTGGGGGTTGGTTAGATAACGCGAAGCGAAAATTAATTGCCTCTAAAATGGCTTCTTACTCAGGTTTGGATGCAGAAGTTTTTCTTCAGCACAACCTCGATGTACCTACCGCCTATTTCTGGAAAGAACTGCTGCGCGACAAAGGCTATACCGTTGGCCGGTTGGATTCCCGTTACCTCGGTATAGATCGCAAAGATGCCGGTGAGCGTCCGGATTACAATTCAGAGTTAACCAGTTGGCTGCATTCTTTTACACCGGCTATCAACTATTACCTGCGCGAAGTATTGAAATACAAAACCGATGTGAAATACAACATGTTCGGACCGGTGCACCCGTGGGACAGAAACAACGACAACACCGGTGTAAACCTGCGCCAGGCGATGGCTGCAAATCCGTATTTGAATGTGATGTTTCAGTGCGGCTATTTTGATGGCGCCACCACTTACTTTGAAGCAAAGTACACTATGTGGCAACTCGACCCCAGCGGAAAACTAAAAGACCGTTTCCGGTTTGAAGGCTACCGCAGCGGACACATGATGTACCTGCGCGAAGAAGACCTGGCTACGTCCAATGAACACATTCGGGACTTTATTTTGAAATCGACACCGAAAAAGGGGGAACCAGCGAAGTACTAAATTGATTTGGGAAGTGGGATTTGGGATTTGTATTAAAGTTTCTACGCATGGATAAATCTGAGTTAAAAAGCAGAACAAAAAAGTTTGCGCTAAGCATAATCAAGCTTGTTGATGAATTGCCAAATACCAAGGCGGGTCATACAATTGGCAATCAAATTATTCGTTCGGGTACTTCCATTGCGGCAAATTACCGCTCGGCCTGCAGAGCAAGAAGTTCAGCAGAATTCATCTCTAAACTTGCCATTGTTGAGGAGGAATCTGATGAAACTCTGTTTTGGCTGGAACTTATTCTTGAAGCGAATTTGGTAAAAGAGGAGCATCTGAAAGAATTGATCAAGGAGGCTGACGAACTAACTGCCATTTTCACGGCAGCCGGAAAAACTGCCAAGGCAAACAAAAATCTGAAATCTCCAATCAAAAGTCCCAAATCCTAATTCCCACTTCCTAAATCCAACTTCCCAAATCCAGCATCTGTGATCAAAATCACCAACCCCTTTCCGGAACTTCCTTAACCTTGCATCAGTTAACAGAAGTATGAAAACAACAATTATCAAGTGGAGTATTGGCATTGCCCTGGGTGCCGTTGGCGGATTTTTGTATTGGTATTACATCGGGTGTAACAGTGGTTCGTGCGCCATCACATCCTCTCCCATTAATAGCACACTTTATGGTGGCATGATGGGTGGTTTGTTATTAAATTCGTTTGACTCGAAAAAGCGCAAAGATGAAACTCCAAAAACACCTGATCAGTAAAGATCATCCGGACTACGAAGCCATCGGGGAATATATTCATAACAAGGAAAGCGTAGTGGGCATCGATGCGCGTCATACGCACATCATCATCATCAAAAAACTGATCGAGCTGGAGCAGAAAATTGCGAGCCTGGAAAAAAAGCTATCGAAAAGTAAAACCCGCAAAAAGAAATGAGTATGCGCCTGCTTACGCTGATCGGTTTATTGGGTTTACTGGGTGCCTGTAGTGCTTCAAAAGAAGAGCAACAGGAAATTACACAAGTACCCGACTCCGTTTACGTGCAACAGGGCGACAAGTTGGTAGCACAGACATTCGACACACTACGCAATTCGTTGTTATCAGCCATTGCGGATAAAGGGTTTCCTCATGCCATCGACTTTTGTAACGAGCAAGCCCATCCGCTAACTACCCTTTACCAGACTGACAGCATCTTCATCAGGCGTGCTTCGGCACGGTTTCGCAACCCGAAAAATCAACCCGATAGTTTAGAACAGGCTGCGCTGGCTGATTTTATCGTCAATGGCCCCGCAACAAAAATCATCCGCACCCGCGACCAGGTGCATTACATCAAACCCATAATGATGCAGGC
The DNA here is from genome assembly GCA_964419145.1 of uncultured Roseivirgaceae bacterium. Lineage (GTDB taxonomy): Bacteria > Bacteroidota > Bacteroidia > Cytophagales > Cyclobacteriaceae > UBA2336. Next base: position 295,948 of record CAYQOM010000004.1, read on the forward strand.
CATGTGCCTGAATTGCCACGGAGTACCCGATCAAAACATCAAGCCGGAAACGCTGCAAGCCATACACGAACGCTATCCGACAGACCAAGCCATTAACTATGCCGAAGGCGACCTGCGCGGCATCTGGCACATTGCGTTTACGTTGAAGCAATAAAGAATACGGCAACTCTTTCCTCAGGCTTTTACATGCTGATGATTTTTTTACCCTCCGTGACTATTGTCACTTACTACACTTTCGCTTTACCCGACCTTTGTGGTGTTAAATCGTAAACACAAAATCAGTAATACACATATGTTAGGATTATTTGGATTCGGCCCGAAGAATTATGAAAACCTGAACGGCCGTGCATTTAAGGAGAAATTTCTGGCTACACCAGGGGCGGTGTTGATTGATGTACGCACACCGGGTGAGTTCCGTTCCGGAAGCATCAAGGGCGCGCGAAACATCGACATCATGTCACCTGCATTTGCCCAGCAGATTTCAACACTGGATAAGAACAAAGAATATTTCCTGTTTTGCCGCAGCGGTAACCGCAGCGGACAAGCCTGCAACATGATGGCAAAACACGGATTCAAGGTACACAACCTGGACGGTGGCGTAGGCGACTGGCCAGCGTAGTGTTTGGGGTTTGGTTTGTGCGAAAGCCGTTACCGGAAACGGGGCGGCTTTCCTGTTTTAGGGGGATTTGGTAAATTTATCAGACCAATGTTTAATGATAACCTTTTAACAGCGGACCCTCAAGAACACTTAAGGCGAGCCGACATACTACTCGGAAAGAATGACGACTCACTACTTCTTTATGCTGCTTTGGAATTAAGACTGGCTACAGAGAGAATTATTCACAATCAATTAACATTATCTGAGGATACTTCAAAAAATGAAAAAAGTGGAAATGACCCAAAAAAGAAAAAATTAATCATGAGTCAGATCGACAAGGAATCCGATAACGATTATGACATTTATTTTACAGATCAAGAGACAAAGAAAAAAATATTTTGGGGGACATATAAGAATATTCCAGAAAGTAAGGTAAAAAAAATTGAAGGCCGACTTGGAAATCTGTTACACATGAAAACTGGTTTAAACCTCGGAGATAAAAAAGACCAGTGGTACGAGCAGACAAGAAGATTTCTGACAGAGACTAAAAACTATTTAATTGAAAGAACTAGTGATTCCCAATATTACTTTACGTTCACAGACGTTGAAAATTTTGAATTAGTCAGAAGATGAAAAACCAGTGCATAATAACATGGTTAGTTGATTTTCATCTTCCAAAGTCAGTCGTAGAAGACACTGATTGGTTTAAATGCCAACACAAAGCTTACAAGATAAAAGTTTCTAAAAAAGTAAATATTTAATCTATGAAATACCTGAACCTCATTCATTCAGTTGGAGCACTTATTGTAATTGCTTATGCTATAATGAAAATAGCACATATTGGACTTGATTACAATAACATCAACATTGTTCTGACATTAGGCTTTCTTATAGCTTATATAGCGCAATCAATGAAAGTGAGACTTTTAGAAAAAGAACTTAAGAACAAAACAAATATTGATTTATAAAAATTGATAAAGAACTCCTCAGTGTCACTCGCAAGAGGACACTGAGGAATTACGTATAGAATTGATAATCAGCGTCCCCTACAGGTGACGCTTCTGCCATTGTTGGCCTTCTTGACCAACAACGATTATTGAACCACAAACTTTTTAGAGAAACAATTAGCTTTTACCAACAATCCTATGAAAGCCCAAGGCAAAACCATTACCGAAATTTTAATAAACCTGCCGGCAGACAGGGTTGAACCCTTTAACAAATTGCATGAAGTTATTGTAAAAAACCTGCCCAAGGGGTTTGAACCGGGTATTAGCTATGGTGGGTTGGGCTATGTGGTGCCCCATAAACTCTACCCGGCCGGTTACCATTGCAAGCCCGAAGAGCCCCTGCCATTTGCCGGAATTGCTTCGCAAAAAGGTTCGATTAACTTCTACCACATGGGAATTTATACTGACCCGAAATTACTGAAATGGTTTGTGAGTGAATACCCAAAACACAGCAAGCAAAAACTGGATATGGGCAAGAGCTGCATTCGCTTCAAGAAGTTGGATGATATTCCCTATAAACTGATTGCCCAGTTAATGAAAAAGATAACGGCTAAGGAATGGATTGGCATGTACGAGAAGAATTTCCTATCCAAACAGAAAAAGAAATAAAGGCTTCCAAAAATTCTGCTACTCCAATTTCTCAATTTCCTGATCAATCTGTTCAAGCAAATTGCTTAACGCTTTTTCAGTAGGCTTGTAATGACCTCGTAAAAGTCCCATTTGGTTTGAAATTCTTGCACGAAGAAGTGCTGCATATTCGGGATTTGTCTTTAGTTCAGTAAAGCGCAATGGACGCATGATGCCCCAGAAAGGCGGAGGTATGTTCTTATTAGTAGAAACGCGATCAACATCATAGGCATCAAAATAAAGTCTGTCAAAATCCCTTAACTGTTCATAGTCTCTCTTAATTGCCAATTCCACCAGACGAATTCTAGGATACGCCTCGTCATACATGCTAATAATTTCCAAACGGAGTTTGTCATTTGATACAATCGCTAAATTGGTATTTTTCAATTGCTCAATGGGGCCAACCCTACCTGAAAACGTGGTAAACGCATGCGTATGAGCAAAACAAGCATCCAATGAATCATGATAAGGAAGGTTATCCTGAATAACCTGCAATATCATCCTGCTGGAAAGAATACTGTATTCATGCATGCGGATATTGTTCTGCATTTCCACCAAATCGGCAGCGAGTGCTCCTTTAAATTCTTTCAGTATTTCAATTTCCCGCTTTTTATTGTTACGCGTGTCTCTCCATTGTTCAAGGTTAAATGCAATCAAAATACCAAGCATAACCACAATGATCTCAATTATATATTTGTACCATTCAGATTTCAGGTGGTTAAAAATTACTCTTAACATTTTGTATCAGGTTGTAAGTTTATAAAGATATAGAATCAAACTGGATTATTTTTGACATAGCTTCCATGTAAACAAACGATGCTTAACACACCAGGATTCCTCATTTGCTAGCGCAAACTTATTATTGCCTGCCTTTTAGCAACCATTTCTTAAAATAATGTGTCTAACCCGATAGACCTAGACCTGACTAAAATGAAAAAAATCAATTTATTGGTACTATTCCTTTCTCTAATCTTAACTTTTTGTACCGATAGAGTCAGTTCTTCTACTGACCTAAAAGGGCACTGGAAATGGACATCAACATGCGGTGGGTTTGTGGGGTGCACATATCCTTCACAAGCCAATACTCAAAAACTGATCATTCAGGAAACACATATTAAATCGTTTACAAATGATGATTTGATCTTTTCTAAAAACTATTCAATTTTAAGTTTAACAGAAGGAGACGATTCAATAATCTATGAAATAAAGTTTGATGATAACGAAATCTGGATGTGTGAGATTTCAAATAACATATTAACCATCCACTACAATTCGATAATTACCTCTACTTTCGAAAGAACTAGCGGCATCTTGTTAGATTGGAATTAAATTTAGTACCATATCGACTGTGCCTGTTCAATGAAATACGTCATTCATGCCGACACGCAGGCACACCTATTGATCAACACAAATCAACAACCTCACCGATAACATATTCGTTTGTACGGGCAATATTTGCAGTTGTCCGTTTCTTCCGTCTGGTCAAATACCGTTTCCGGGTTAAAGAGTTCTTCCAGCAATTCACGCAGCCTTGCTTCAAACTCGGGTAAAACAGTCTGTATATCCTGCAATTTTTCTTTCGCCATCTTCAATCCAAATTCTGCATCATCGTCAAACAGGTTTGTGCTGTTGAGCAGGCCGGGTATTACCCGCATACCCGATGTGTTTTTCGTTTTTGTATACAACCAGGCATACATGAGGGTTTGAAAAGCAGCCTTGTTTCGCTTTCCTTCACGCGCATACAAGGAGGCAATGGAATCAAAATCAAGTTTATCCCGACCGGTTTTGTAATCCACAATGCGCAACAGGTCTTCCTTTCGGTCAACGCGGTCAATCTTGCCACCCAGCAACACACTACCTGCAGGCGCGCTGATGGAAAGCGTGTACTCCATGTTCTGCTCCACACCTTCCAACGTAAAAGGCGTATGCTTTTTGTCGTGTTCCAGTATTTTATCAATAAAGCGTTTCACCACCTCGCTCACCAATATCAACTGCCCTTCGTACACCACCGTTTCGTTGGGGTCGAGGTTGTAGGTTTTAATCACCTCCTGATCGAGCAATGTTTGAATCAGCTTCCCCTTCTTTTCAAGATCCTGCGCTTCAATAATTTTTGATCCCTTTAGCTCCACTAGCTTTTGATAAAACGCTTCCATTACGTTGTGTACAAAATTCCCCAGCACACGCGCATCCATGTCCTCTTCAATTTCATCGGCCTCTTTTATTTTCGCCACGTGTCTGAAATAAAACCTGAGCCTGCATTCAATGTAAGCATTCAACGCAGATGGCGACAGTCCACTAAACTTTCGGTACTCGCTCTGTTCACTCAACTTTTCCAAAGCCTCCAGTACAGCTTTGTCCTTTTTTATTACAATGGGTTTTACCTCATTCACCCCAAGGGTATTGTGCAAGGCGTGGTGCTGAAATTTCTTGCCGCTCTCAAACATCAATTGTTGCAGGTAGCGACTCATTTCACCCTGGCCCAGAATATCGGTCTCAGTATTGTAGAAAATGGAAACATTTTCGGCACGCTGAATAACACGATAAAAAAGGTATGCGTACATGGCATCCTGGTGCTGCAGCGTAGGCAAGGTATACGCCCTGCGGATATTATAAGGAATGTAAGAGCCCTTGCTACCACCCGATGGCAGCGACCCTTCATTTAAGGAAAGAATGTACACATTTTTGAAATCGAGGTTTCGGGTTTCGAGCATACCCATAAGCTGCAACCCCTGTAGCGGCTCGCCACTGAAAGGTATGCGCACTGTGCGCACATATTGCCTGAAAAAACGCAGAAACGAACGCAGATCGGAATACTGATTCCCCAAAACCTCTTCCATCCGGTTCAGGCACTTGAGCATTTGAAAAATGTATTCTTTGTCGAATGCATACAGGCTGTCTAACCCACCCAATAAAGTCAGGCACGTTTTCAGGTACTGTGTGATGTTGCTTACATCGGCCACAACAAACATAACACGGTGCAATTCTGTTTCGGAGGCCAGAAAATTTTTCGGAACCGATACCCAATTGTGCTTCAACATTTCTTTGCGCTTGCTCTGCGCCACTTTTGAATCGGCCGAAACGGTAAACGGATGATTCAGCAACGACAACACCGGACGGTGATGAAAATATTCATCCTTACGACTGATCTGCAATTCGATCAACAACTCTACAAAATTAAAGATGGGTGTAGCGCTAAGAGAGAAACCCATGGTAACATTCAGTTTCTCCACGCTATCGGAAACGCTGTGCAACGCTGGCAACAACAATTTTTCATCCGGCAACACAATAAGTGTTTCTTCCGGTAAGGCACCGGCTTCCATGTTTCGCTTCAGCTCCTGCCCCATCAGCTTGGCTTGCCCAACAGGCTGAGCCGCGCCATATAGTTTTATATTCTTCTCTTTACGGAAATTAGCGGGCACTTGAGCCTCAAAGGTTTTACCCAATACCTTGTGCTTCTGGTATTCCCGAAAAAATTCTCCTGCTTCCTGTACGACATTGTTTAAGTAGTATTCATCTACATCCCAATATACCGAAGCACCACCTTCAACCGCATGCGCGATAATCACCTCCTCGGCTTTGGTAAGCGCATTGAAACCGATAAACACTTCACGTCCAGTTCGTAAGGTCTGTCCTTGTAAAATTTTTTCCGCTACCTCGCGGTGCACCATGCCTTCAAACGCAAGTTCTTCCTTCAACAACTGTGCGCGATAATTGGCATACACATCATAAAGATGTTTCCATACATCCAGGAATTTCCTTCTGTTTTCGGTTTGGTGTTCATCAAAATTTCCCCAGAAATCGAGCAGGAATTTTTTCTGTTCATCGGTCAGGTAATCAAAGCTGGCATCCAGTTCCTTTTGGTGGCTAAGATCGCGAAACAGCATTTCAGCATTGACGAGGTATTTATCAATTTCTTCAAAATCACGCAGCAACATTTCACCCCAATAATAAAAGCGATCAAACGACTCCTTTGACTTCACCGTTTCGGTATAGGCTTTGTATAACCGATGCACCAATTCCAACTTATCGGGAACCTGTACCGTTGAAAAGCTTTTAATGTACTCTTCAACGGTGAGCATGGTTGGGGCAAACGCAGGTTTTTTTAACAAGGTGCCCAAATGCTTTCGAAAAAAGAGAATTGCCCTTCGGTTTGGAAACACCAAGGTCACCTCTTCCAGTCGGGAATGACTGGCGATTATTTTTTGTGCGGTTTCAAGAAGGAATGGTGTCATATAATCACATCAGTTTTCTCCCCACCCCTGCCTGTCCGGCAGACAGGCCTAACCCCTCCCCATCCGGGGAGGGGAATTAAAAAATATTTTTCAGCTGCAATCATTTTCTTCAATTAATACACTCATTCAAAACTCCCCTCCCCTTGGGGAGGGCCGGAGTGGGGTTCAAAAATCCCAACTCCAACTCACCATCATCTTATTTCTTTCACCACCTCGCATTCTATTCTCCACTCTACTCCCCTCCCCTTTGGGGAGGGGTCGGGGGTGGGGTTACAACCCCAACTCCAACTGACTATCATCCTTTTTCTTCACTGCCTTCACCCTACCTGCTTTCACCTCCACCACTTCACCCGTGCGCACATACAATACGTATCCTTCCACCACAGTAAAATTCATGCTCTTCAAAATATCCATATAAGCCAACACCTGATGATGATCCGCTTTTGACAGAGCGCCTGTTTTAAAATCAATAACAACAGCTTTATTGTCGCTTAGCAACAGCCTGTCGAAGCGACTCTCCTCTCCACCTGGTAAAATCACAGGCACCTCTGTACGCACCTCCCAACCTTCATCAAACCAAGAAGAAACAAGCGGAGCCTTGAACAACTCATGCAATTCATCTTTTACCGACTCAATCTCTGCTGTAGTGAGTAATCCTTCCTGTATGGCACGTTGCAATGCAGCATCCACATCACTTTTGGTTTTGATGTACGACAATACACTGTGCATATGAATCCCATACTTCACCTTCTCCTCCTTGTCGGAATCGAAAAAGGTTTTTCCGGCCTGACGGATAACGAGTTTATCACGCCATCGCGATACGGGATAGTGCTTGAGCGGGATGGGTGTTATCTCTTCATGGCTCGCATCACTTACTCTTGAAGCAGGTTCAAGCGATCCAACTTTCAAGCGAAGAGATGCTTTGTCCCAATTCGAGGTAAGCTGATTATTGGTAATAATACAGTGCTGAAGCAAATCACTTACATCGGATATTCTTGTCAGCTTTCCGGATGGAGCAAAAATCTTCATCCCCAATTCAGCACGGGTAAGCGCTACATACAGGATGTTAACGTTATCCAGAAATATTTGTGTGCGTTCCTGGTGATAGTAAGAATCAAAAATCGTGTCGGTAAGTGTTTTACCGTATTTCACTGAAAGATACCCCGCATCTTTAAACATGGGGGTATCTGCCTGCACCCACAGGTTAGGTTGCTTATACCCTTGATGATCTAACTGCCAGGAACAAAACGGAATGATGACATATTTAAACTGAAGTCCTTTCGATTTATGAATCGTCAGAATTTCAGCGGCATCAATGGAGCCCGAAGTTTTTACGGATGTTTTATCAGAGTCTTTGTTTTCTTCCCACCATTCCAGAAATGCCTGTAAATCATTTCGCTCGCGTGAATAAAAATTCAACACAATATCCTGAAAGGCCTGCAGATAGGCCAACTCTTTCTCCTGATCGGAAAGACGGAAGATACGAATCAGCATTTCCGTCATCTCAAAAAGCGGGAGTTTCCGTAGCGATAATTTTTGCTGTGTGAACTCCTGCGGAAGAAAGCTTTCAAAAACAGCTTCGTTTGTTACGGAAAAAACATCCGACAATACCATACCTGATTGATGGATGCGCACAAATTCATACGCCAGCTCAGCGCGCGCCACCACATCCAGGTGGTTATTAAGGTAGCGCATGGCGGCCAACACAAGATTTACAGACGCTGCACCATCAATGCGCAACGATTCATTGGAAATGACATCATATTTACACGTTGACTTGGCTTCTTCCGAGTTTTTGTACTTCAGCAAATGCGCTACCAACTCCTGACCATCCGCATTGGTACGGACCAAAATGGCTATATCTTTTAACTTCACTCCGGCTTCCTGCCATTCTTCCAATGTTTTCACCAACTGTTCCTTCGCCTGCTCCTTCCACTTCAGTTCTTTTTCATTCTCAATAAATTGAATATCCACCAGGCCCTTGTGTTCTCTTTTTATTTGTTGATCCACATCCTCGTAAGCACTTTGGGCAAGAGCCGTTCCGGTTTCCTGCGAAACAAATTGGGAAGCCGTTTTAAACAGTTGATTGTTAAAAGAAATAATATTGGCCGCACTCCGGTAGTTATCTGAAAGGTTAACATGCGCCACACGATCCTCACCTATCTGCTGCTCCAGCTTTTCCTGCAACAAGGTAAGGTCGCCTCCGCGCCAACGGTAAATAGCCTGCTTCACATCCCCCACAATCACATTCCGGTTATTGCTGCTTAAACTTTCGTTAATAAGTGGTACAAAATTCCGCCATTGTAAATTGGACGTGTCCTGAAACTCATCGATCAGGTAATTTTTAAAGAATGAGCCGGTCTTCTCATAAATAAAAGGCGCATCGCTATCGCCAATAAGCTCTTGTAAAAACTGTGGCGCATCGGCCAGCAACATCATGTTGTTTTCCGATTTGTACTCCAGTAGCTTTTTGGAGATGTCTGCTATAAGTCCGAAAGCATAAAAATTTTCCAACACCACTTCAGCCGACAATGCACGGGTATAATTCTTTTCACGATAGCTAAGGATTTCGTCTCGCAAAGGAATCAAATGCGTTGACGCAAGTTTGAACAGCTCATTTTTCCGGTTCGATTTCGTAGCAGGCCAGTTTGCGGCATCTGTCAAGTATTCTGCTACCTGAACACCTGGCTCCTTGAAATCCTTGACCCGAGTCAAATCAACCTTATCTTTAAAAAATTTATATCCGGCACCACCCTGATATTTGAAGTCGGTAACATCAAATCCATTATCTACGATAAGCTGAAATCCTTCCGCAGCCTTTTTCTTAATTGTACTAATAAAGGAATGCCGGATGGCGTTAAGCTGATCCAATAGATCATTTAAAAATTTCTTATCGCTGGTTTTCTTAGTAAACTCTTTCTCAATCAGTTTAAAATCATCCCGAAGAATTTCCTTCGAAAATTCGATCAACCCCCTGCGTACATCCCACGGTTTGTCGCTCTCCAGGTTCTTCGTGGCAAAGTCCACCATCCAGCGTTTTAGGTCCTTGTCCTCGCCAATGTCATCAATCAGGTTGTTGACCACTTCCTCCAGCACCGCTTCATTTTCAACTTCCAGCCGATAATCACCTGAAAGCCCTGCTTCGCGTGTAAACGAACGAATCACTTTTTGAAAAAAGGCATCGATGGTGCTGATGGAAAATTGTGAATACTGATGCAGGATGAGCGAGCGTAGCTCGTTGCAATTCTCCTTGAACTCCACATCGCTTTGATTCAGCTCACGCTTCAACTCACTTTCAAGTGAATTTTCACGCCCTTCAATGAAATCGTTCAGGTAACGCACAATGCGCTCCTTCATTTCCTGCGTGGCTTTGTTGGTGAACGTAACCGCAAGAATATGACGAAAATACCCTGAACGATGGCGTAATGCCAATTTGAGGTATTCCTTTGCCAGGGTTCGGGTTTTACCGCTCCCGGCTGAGCTTCTGTAAATAACTAAGGGTTTTTCTGCCACGGTTTTGAATAATGATGGCAAAAAAGAAAAATAGATTGACAATTTCTGTCTGTTATTCCTTTTTTTATCTTGTACGGAAGTAGGTTGCGAAGAATTTGCACTGAAAAGACCCATGCGCAGACTGTATCATTTTTTAACCGCTATCTGGTATTCGTTTCCCCTTCAGTTGCTGTTCAACAACCTGAGAAGAAATCATGTACTCATTTTATGCTGGATCATTCTGTTTGCAATGATTACCGGCAACTTCGGGCAATACCTGGGCATTCCTTACCTGTTTCTCGACCCCGAATACCTCAACAAGGTAAATTTCACCAGCTTTTTTATCATCGGTATATCGTTGGCCGGATTTACGGTGGCGTTTCACATCACGGGCTACATTTCTGATGGACACCGGTTTTCGTTTGTGGGCGCGCTATCCCGACCGTTCACCAAGTTTGCGCTGAATAACAGCATCATACCGGTGCTTTTTTTGGCCATATACATTTATTACATCCTCAGTTTCCAAACCGACAACCAGTATGTTTCAGCAAAACAGCTTTTCTGGAATATGGCTGGGTTGATCACCGGCTTTGCGCTGATGACGTTCATCTTCTTTATCTACTTCTGGCTCACCAACAAAGATATTTTCAAATATGTGGTGTGCCGCATTGATGAAAAGATTAAACAAAATGTGCAGGTAACGCGGGCCAGCGCCATGAAAAAACTGGACATCGCGCGAAAGCGCCAGGTACGTGTGGATCATTACCTCGATTACGACCTGCGTATAAAAAAAGTTGATGACAGTGGCTTTTATGACAGGAACACGATCATTCAGGTGTTTGATCAAAACCACTTGAACCTGGTCATTATTGAATTATTTATTGTAGCACTTGTGTTGGTATTGGGATTATTCAAAGACTATCCCTCTTTTCAAATACCCGCTGCAGCAAGTGCCGTAATCTTTCTCACCATTTTTGTAATGCTTTCGGGTGCATTCAGCTATTGGTTCGGTGGATGGTCCGCCACAACAGCCATTGTAATTTTTCTGATTGTTAACACCCTTGCCGGAAAGGATTTTTTTTCGAAACCCTATGAAGCCTTTGGCCTCGATTATCTCAAACAGCCCGTTCCCTATTCGCATCAGCATTTAAAAGAATTGAACACACCCGACCAGATTGAACACGATCGGGAACATTCCCTGATGATGCTTGAAAACTGGCGCGCCAAGTTTCCGGAAGATGAGAAACCAAAGATGATCTTTCTATGCGTAAGCGGTGGCGGAAAACGCGCAGCGCTGTGGACACTTACTGCCTTACAGGTTGCCGATAGCCTGACAGGCGGAGAACTCTTCAATAAAAGCATTATGATTTCTGGCGCCTCAGGCGGACTGATTGGTGCGAGTTTCTTTCGCGAATTAAAATTACGCGAACAATTGAGCGAGCCTGTTAATTCCTATGCACTACAGCATCGAAAAAGCCTTTCATCCGACAACCTGAATCCATTAATCTTCAGCCTGCTGGCGAACGATTTGTTTGTTGGTTTCAACAAATTTGAATATGCCGGCAACTATTACCATCGCGATCGCGGATACACGTTTGAGGAGCAACTCAATACCATTACCGAAAAGTTAATGGACAAACCCGTGTCCGCTTACGTTGAACCCGAACAAAAAGCACTTATTCCTATGTTGGTGATGTCACCTACCATTATTAATGATGGACGCAAACTCTACATTGCGGCACAGCCATTATCGTACATGAATTCCGTCATGATCGCATATCCGGATTACGATTTATCGAAACTGGCCGGCATCGACTACCAACTGCTGTTCAACAATCATGGCGCTGGGCATCTACGATTTTTATCTGCCCTGCGGATGAGCGCCACATTTCCGTACATCACACCAAATACCACACTCCCAACCGAGCCCTCCATACAGATTATGGATGCAGGCATCTCGGATAACTTCGGCATTTCCGATGCCGTGCGTTTTCTCTATGCATTTAAAGATTGGATTGCAGAAAACACATCAGGCGTGATTGTGCTTTCCATCCGCGACTCGCCTAAACTCGGACAAATTGTAGAACGGAAAAGTCAGACGATACTGGATGCGATGACGCAACCCATCAGTACGGTGTATAACAACTTTGAAAACTTTCAGGACATTGGCAATGATACCTACATTGGTTTTGCCAAAACCTGGTTCCCCCGACCGATTGAACGGATCGATTTGCAATACCAACTTGAATCGTATGCACCGATTCTTAGCCAGATGGATAGTCTAAGACAAAACAATGCACGCGCATCTTTAAGCTGGCGATTGACTACGCGGGAGAAACAAAGTGTGGTTGACAATATCCAATCTCCCAACAACCGGGCACAACTTGAAAAACTGAAAAAACTGCTGGAAGAATAATTCATGATACCACAGGCTAAAATTTTACGCGTATTCCAACTCATTGGTTTATTAAAAGGTGGTGGCCGCACCATTGAACAATTGGCGCAACAACTAGACACTACCAGCAGAACGATTTACCGCTATTTTAAATTACTGGAAGAAATCGGCTTTATTATCGACCAGGATTTTCACGGAAGGTACTTTGTTCATCGGGAGGATGGAGAAAGTCCGGAAGACCGGTTTACGCTGGAAGAAGTAACCATTTTAAGGCAGTTGATTCAAAGCGGTGCCAGCGGCCATCCGTTGCGAGGCACTTTATTAAAGAAACTGGCTTTTCATTCGGAAGCGAAAGATGTACCCGAACAGTTTTTGAAACTGCGTGTGGCCAAAATGTTTCGCACCTTATCGGAGGCGGTGGAAAACAAAAACCAGGTGGTGTTGAAAAATTACCATTCGGCCAACAGCCAGGAAATAACCGACCGGTTGGTGGAGCCTTTTCAATTTGGCGAAGGTTTTCAATCGGTTCAAGCATTGGATACCAAAGACAAGCAATGCAAATTTTTTAAACTGGAACGCATTGGTGATGTGGTGATTCTGGATAAGCCATACAAATACGGCAAACTGCACAAAAAATCGAACACGGATATTTTCGGCATCAGCGGCAGAAAAGAGATTTGGGTAACGTTGCGTTTAACCCTGCGTGCATACGTGTTGTTGCGCGAAGAATTTCCGCTGTCACAACCCTATCTGGAAAAAGAAGTCGGTGAAGAAATCAAAAGTTACATTTTTAACGGTCCGGTACTTCACTTCAAAGGGGTTGGTCGTTTTGTAATGGGATTAGCGGATGAAATTACCGTACTTGGTCCGCCCGAGTTTAAAGCGTACATCAAGGATAAAATCAAACAACAGAAGCTGGTTTGATTTTTAGAATCAAACGTTGACTCCAAAAATATAACCAACCAGTGCGGATAAGCCCATGGCAATTGTTCCCCAAATCACAATGCGGATTACCGCTTTACCCATACTTGAACCGCCTGTTTTTGCTGAAACTGCTCCCAGTATAATCAGCGATAGAATCGTAAACCCGTAAAGGAAATACTCCATCTTAGCAACTGGAGCAAATAGTGTTACCAACAAAGGTAAAATTCCACCAGCTGTAAATGCAGCCCCGGAAGCAAACGCAGCCTGAATGGGTTTGGCCTGACTAACTTCATTGATTCCCAATTCATCACGGATGTGTGCGCCCAGTGCATCTGCTTCAGTTAATTCTTTGGCTACCTGTAATGCTGTTTCCTTTTTTAGTCCCCTTCGTTCATATATTTCGGCCAAAATCTTCATTTCTTCTTCGGGCATCTGCTCAAGCTCCTCTTTCTCCCGCTCAATGTCCGCGCGTTCAATGTCAGTTTGCGAACTTACCGATACATATTCGCCAGCTGCCATCGATAGCGCGCCTGCCACCAGGCCGGCTACTGTGGCCAATAAAATAGGATCTCTTGTTGTGCTTGCGGTGGCCACACCAATGGCCAGACTTGAGATCGAAATAATACCATCATTTGCTCCCAACACAGCAGCCCGTAACCAGTTGCTTCGGTGTATATAATGGCTATCCAGGTAATTATCGATCGTTATCATATTGAAGACGTTAGTCTGTATTTAAAATTTCAGTCAGGATAATTCAATCTGTAATTTCTCTATTCCACCACCAGGTTAAATGCCCCTTTTATCAGGAACTTTGAATTCGGTTCAATGGCGGACGCATTCACTATTTCCGTCCACTGGTTATTGAATTGCCCTGCAGTAACTTCCAAACGTTTAAATCGAAATTCATCTGGTGTTTGCTCCAACAACATGAGCACATACTTTGTATCATCAACCGAAACAACAGCTTCTGTTGGAAGTACCGGTCGCTCTACGCTGGCTACTTCAATAGTAGCCTCCAAATACAAGCCCGGTAACAGATTCGGCACATTCTTCTCATCATGAATGTGGCCATGAATACTCACTGTACGCGAACCGCTCTCAATGGTTTTGCCTACCAAATACACATCGCCATCATACCAGGTACCAGAGCCTGCGGTACGGAATGAAAATTTCTGACCTTTCCGTATATCCACAACATCTTTCTCAAAAACCTGAAGTTCTGCATGCATGTGATCGGTATCCACCAACTCAACCGCCACTTCATCGGGTGAAACAGAAACGCCTAACGAGATATTGACTTTCGAAACGTAACCACTGATGGGTGCATACACATGAACTACTGAAGCAATAGTACCGGCCTCCAGCGATTTGATGTTTACGTTCAATATTTTCAGTTTTTCTTCAAGCCCCTGAACGCGTGCCCGCACCACTTTGTAATCCGATTCAGCTTTCAGGAAATTCTTCTGCGAAGCAATATTTTCATCCGCCAGCGCCTTTTGCCTTTCGTAATCCGATTGCAGGTACTTGAGTTGTGCATGGTTTTCAAGGTACTCTTGCTGAAGCTGAATGAACTCCGGGTTTTCCAACGTAAACAAAACCTTTCCTTTTGTAATCCGGTCGCCCGGCAAAATGGTAACCGACTTAACAAAACCACCCAACTTCACACTTACCGAAGCCTTTTGGTCGGGCGGAACATCAATGTATCCGTTTGCCTTTATCTGGCGGGCAAATGCTTTTGTCTCAATTGTACCCAACTGCATTTCAGCAGCCTCAAATTGAGCGCGGGTAATAGTAAGCTCATCGGTGTGAGGGTTTTCGCTGATGTCAAGCGCTTCTGTAGAATCACCCTCCTGGCTTCCGCAGGAAATAATCAAGATACCCAGCACTAAGAAAAAGATATTTTGCTTCATAAAATTTTAAGATCAATTCATCAGGTAGTTTAATTCGATAACTGTTGTGTTGTACAAGCGCAAGTTGTTCAGGTAGTTCATCCGGATTTGCATGGCCTGATCAAGCGCCTGCACATATTGAAGAAAATTTATTTCTCCGCTCACAAACGACTTCCGGGCGGTGATCAGTGTTTCATCGGCAAGCAACTTTCCGGAAGTATTGTAAAAATCAAGTGCTTGCTGATACTTGTCGCGCTCGCGCAGCAAGCGTTCATGGGCTGTTGTTAGCGCACTTTGGTAATCTGTTGCCAATTGTTCAGTGCGCTGCACATTCAATTGTGCCGATTTGATATTTGCCCGCTGTGCACCATACCAAAGGGGTATACCCAAGCCAACATTTATGCCTTGATAGAGCTTGTCATTCTCGGCTGCGTTTCGACCTTGAAAGTATGCGAGGTGAATATCGGGTAACAGCTTATTCTTTTCCAACTGACTGTTAAACTCCGCATATTGCTTCAATTGTTCGTAATACATCAAGCCCGGATGATTTTGAAAACCCTCAGTATCGGATTGGACAGGCGTCAGCGTTGACTCACTAATCACGATCGGCTCATCAGTTTGGAGCCAACGCTTCAGGGCAGCATATGCTGCCTCAATAGAGGCTTGGGTTTGATTGACCTGAAGTTGTGCCTCTTGCTTTTTCGTATCGGCTGTTAGTTTTTCCAGATAATTAGTTTCACCTAACTGGTACCTGCGTGAGGCGGCTCGGGCAAAGTCATTGTACACGCTATCCAATGAAATATAATAGCGCTGAAGGTGTTGCCAGTACACCACTTCATAGTATGCCCGCGATACTTCCTGTGCCAGCTTGCGGTTATCCATGTCAAATTGCTTCTCTTGAACTTCATAGGCACCCTCCAATGCCTTGCGCTGTTTTCCATACACGGTTGGAAAGGTGAATTGCTGTTGAATGCCCCACACCCGCAACGCATCGCCAACGGGCGGAAGGTTGTTCTCATCCAAATTGTAATACACCACAGGCCGATCAAGCGAATACCCTGTTTTAATAAGCGCTTTGGATTGCTCAACAGAAATGGATGACGACTTTAAACCGGCATTATTCTGAACCGCAATATCCAATGCATCTTGTAACGTAATGATGCGCGGTTGTTGAGCCATTGCAGGCTGCACCAGAAACAAAACCAAAAGTACGAGCATGGTCAACTTTCCACCCGGCTTACGATTAAATGCAATTCGTTTCGAATCGAAAAGCGCATACAAAACCGGCAGAACAATAAGTGTGAGTAACGTAGCCGAAACCAATCCGCCAATAACCACAGTAGCCAACGGTCGTTGTACCTCAGCCCCCGCGTTGGTTGAAATGGCCATCGGTAAAAAACCCAACGCAGCAGCCGATGCCGTTAACAGTACCGGCCTTAAGCGTTCGCGAGTTCCGCGTATTATGCGTTCTTTCATATCGTGTAAACCTCCGTGTTTTAATTCCTTGAAATGTTCAATCAGTACGATACCATTCAAAACGGCAATTCCGAACAGGGCAATAAACCCAACCCCTGCCGAAATACTGAAGGGCATATCGCGAATCCAGAGCAGCAACACCCCACCCACAGCCGAAAGCGGAATAGCGCTGTAGATCATGAGTGCATCTTTAACTGAGTTGAATGCGAAATAGAGCATGAAGAAAATCAGGACCAGTGCTACAGGAACGGCAATCATTAATCGAGCACGGGCACTCCGGAGATTTTCAAATTGACCGCCATACGTTACAGTATAACCGGTAGGTAATTTGATATTCTGGTCAATCAATAATTGAACATCCTTTACAACCGATTCAAGATCTCTACCACGAACATTAATGCCCACCACAATTCTGCGCCTGGTATCATCGCGTGATATTTTAGCAGGGCCTTTTGCATAATCGATCTCGGCCAGTTCACGCAATGGAATTTGCCCGCCAGTTGGAAGCGGCACATACAGATTTCGAAGGTTCTCAATATCAGAGCGGGATTCAGGCGCAAATCGTATAACAAGATCAAAGCGCTTCTCTTCTTCAAAAATGCTGCCTGCAGCCAGGCCGGCAAACCCTGCCGATACGAGGCTATTGAGTTCGGAAACATTCAACCCATATTTCGCAATCAAGGCACGGTTGTATTTCACATTCATCTGAGGTAACCCCTCCACTTTCTCCACGATGATGTCGGATGCACCTTCTACATCCCGGATTAAGCGTTCAATTTCTTTTGCCTTGCTGGCGAGAACTGATAAATCTTCTCCAAAAATCTTAATGGCAAGATCGGCCCGCACTCCGGTAATCAATTCATTAAAACGCATTTCAATCGGTTGGGTAAACTCGTATTCGATACCGGGCAATACACTCAACGCATCCTTGAATTTATCGGCAAGCTCATCCTTGTCGGATGCAGTTGTCCATTCCTTTCTTGGTTTGAGTTTGATGATCACATCTGTTTCCTCCATCGACATCGGGTCGGTAGGAATTTCGGCAGCACCAATGCGAGTCACCACTTTATCCACTTCCGGAAACTGCTGGAGAATTTTCTCCATCTCCGTAATCAGGTCGATGGTTCTGCTTAACGTGGTTCCTGTTTTCAACACGGGTTGAATCACAAAATCACCTTCATCGAGTGTGGGCACAAACTCACCACCCATATTTTTGAACAAGATGCCGGTGCCTACCAACATGCCTACAGCAATTCCCAATACAATTTTTTTCTGATTCAATGCCCATAGTAATGTCGGTTGATGGAGTCGCTCAATCCAGCCCATCAACCGCTTGGAGAGAGTCTGCCGTCCTTCCGGTGCCGGTTTCAAAAAAAGTGCAGAAACTACCGGCACATAGGTGAAACACATGATGATGGCACCAACCAGGGCAAAAGAAAAGGTAAGCGCCATGGGCCTGAACATCTTTCCTTCAACTCCGGATAACGAAAGAATGGGAATAAACACCAACACGATAATCAACTGCCCGAATAGGGCAGACTGCATCATTTTGGTGGCTCCGCCAATGGTAATCTTATCCTTAACTTGTTGAATTTCATTTTTTGGCAACCCGACTAATTTGCCTTGTTGTGCCGTAATCTGAAATGCGATAAACTCTACAATAATCACTGCTCCATCGATGATGATACCAAAGTCGATAGCTCCCAGACTCATCAGGTTGGCATCTACACCAAACAGGTACATCATGCTCAAGGCAAATAGAAGGGAAAGCGGAATAATGGATGCGACCACCAATCCCGAACGGAAATTGCCAAGTAAAAGCACCACCACAAACACTACAATCAGGCAACCGAGCACCAGGTTTTCGGTGATGGTAAACGTTGTGCGTGCTATCAGTTCACTTCGATCCACAATCGGATTAATGAATACACCTTCAGGCAATGTTTTTTCAATTTGTGCAATACGCTCCTTTACCTTCTCAATCACCAGTCCGGAATTTGCATCCTTCAGCATCATGATCTGGCCCATTACTTTTTCGCCCTGACCATTTGCGGTAATCGCACCAAAACGAATGGCGTGACCAAAGCCTACCGTTGCCACATCCTTCACCAACACTGGCACACCCTGGCGCACTGTAACCACCATGTTTCCGATATCTTCCAGGGATTTTGCAAGGCCTTCCCCTCGGATGAAGTAACTTTCATTTGTCTTTTCAATGTACCCGCCACCGGCCACGCTGTTGTTGGTTTGCATCGCACGATAAACATCGTGCACGGTTAAATTCATGGACCGTAATCGCTCAGGTGTAATGGCTACTTCATATTCTTTCAAAAATCCGCCCCAGGTATTTACTTCCACTACTCCGTAAATACCGGAAAGCTGCCTGCGCACCACCCAATCCTGAAGTGTGCGTAAATCGGTTAATGAGTATTTCGATTCGTATCCGGGCTTAACATCCAATACATATTGATAGATTTCTCCTAACCCCGTGGTGATAGGCCCCATGGTTGGTGTACCAAACCCTTGCGGAATTTTTTCAGAGGCGATTTTTATTTTCTCGGCAATGAGTTGGCGTGGCAGGTACGTACCCATATTATCGTTGAACACAATGGTTACCACCGACAATCCGAATTTTGAAACGGAACGAATCTCCTGCACACCGGGCAGGTTGGCCATTTCCAACTCAACCGGATAGGTGATGAACTGTTCAATCTCTTCGGTAGCAAGGTTTCGCGATACCGTGATAACCTGAACCTGGTTATTGGTGATATCGGGTACCGCTCCTATGGGGATATTGAATAGCGAATAAAAGCCAAAACCCACCATGATGGCGGTGAACAACAACACAATCAGTTTATGACGGACACTGAACGAAATGATTTTCTCCACATGCAATGATTTGCCGTGAATGTATACTTAGGCTTTTCTTAAGATTGGCTTAAGAAGGTAAGTGTAAAGGAGGAACCCTTATTCACTTCGCTGGAAACGGTAATTTCAATTCCCAACTGATCGCAAGCCTTTTGCACTAACGATAAACCCAAACCGGTTCCCTTGATCGTTTTGTGCTCCAGGGCCGCGGATCGGTAAAACGGCTGAAAAATACGGTGCAGATCTTCTTCGCGAATACCAATTCCTGAATCGCGGACGGAAAGGGTTAATGCAGGTTGCTCTTCCACTACAACCTGAACGTTATGATTGTGTGAGGAATATTTAACAGCATTTGATAGCAAATTATCCAATATCACTTCCAACAACCCGGGATCGGTTTGAAGCACAA
>CAYQOM010000004.1:315874-377302 GCA_964419145.1 uncultured Roseivirgaceae bacterium
CATTGTCTGACCAGGTTCTCTTTTGGCGTTGAATCAGATCAAACAAGAATTGCTTTAGCACAACCGATTCCTTAACCGGTGACTTACCCGGATGATCGAACCGCGCCAATGTGAGCAATTGCTCAACGATAAGGTGCATGCGGTCAATTTCCTTGATGCTCAATTCAATCTTCTCCACATACTCTTCGGAGGTTCTCGGCTTACGCAGCAACACCTCAAGCGTACCGCGCAAAACCGAAAGCGGTGTTCGCAATTCATGCGAGGCATCAGCCGTAAATTGCTTCTCGCGCTCCATGGCCGATTCGATGCGCATTAACAATTGGTTGATGGAGGAGGTGAGTTGAAAAAGTTCATCGCGCTGATCGGGTAAGGGAATGCGCTCGCTCAGGTTACTTTCTGTAATGCGGTTGGTGGTTTGTAAAATCGTGGTAACCGGTTTAATGCTTTTGCCGGCCAGCCAACGTGTCACACCAAACAAAATCAGCAATACAATTGGATAAAGCACCAATAACCATCGTTGCAAAGCAGAAACAAGCTGATGTGCGTTCTCGCTCGAAACTGCCGTTACAATATATCCCACAACCTTTCCTCTATCTACAATAGGAATTTGTCGTTGCCGGATGCGCTTGCCGTTCAACACATGATCCTGATCTACCGGGCCGGTTACGCCCGACTGAAAAATGAGTGTCCCTTCTTTCAGGTTAGGCGAACGATCCTGCACGTTACCCGTTGCATCGGTGAGTTGAATAAAAATTGGGTTCACTTCCACTTCACGGTGCTCACGTTCCTGCATTTCGGTCTTGTTGATAAACTTCATCCGGCCACCTTCAATCATAATTTCCTTCTCGTGCCGAACAGCTTCGTAGTTCAGGGTATATTCAAGATCGGCATATACCTGGTTGCGCACCATAAAAAAAATAAAGGCAAACACCACCGCCACCAACAAAGCTGTGGCAATGAGAAAAAACGAAGCGATCCGGTTTTTAAATGATACGTTCATTGGTCATTTGCCATATACCCCACACCACGAATGGTTTGAATGTAATCTTCATCGCGGGTTAAATTCAATTTCTTACGCAGCGCGTTAATATACACATCAATTACTCCTGAATCGTGATCGGCATCATGTCCCCACACAGCATCCAGTATGCGGTTTCGCTTGCACACTTTTCCCTTATTACGAAGAAGAAATTCCAGTAACGAAAATTCCTTTTGCGTTAACGAAACTTCTGTACCCTTATTCATCACTTTGTGCGTTTCCACGTTAAGTGAAACCGTACCAAGCGTAAACACGGGTGACACGGAAGTTGACCTGAGTTGTACACGAATACGCTCAAGCAATTCCTCAAAATGAAAAGGCTTTCGGATATAGTCGTTGGCTCCTGCCTGTAAACCATATATCGCATCCTGAACGGTATCGCGGGCGGTGAGAAAAATAATCGGAGTGGTTTTGTTATCCTTTCTATAAGCCTTACAAACCTCAATGCCCGTAAGCCCGGGAAGCATCCAATCGACAAGCAACAAATCGAAATGCCCGGTTAATGCCTTTTCTAATCCACTATTTCCATCATGCGCCAACTCAACCTCAAAGCCCTCTTCTTCAAGCCCCTGTTTCAAAAAACTGGTTATACCCACTTCATCTTCAATTACAAGAATGCGCATACAGCAAAATTAAGCATAAACACCTTAGGGAAAACTTTACCAAAGCTTAAGATTGGCTTAAGACGCTGACTGCTCAGGTGACGATGTTTTGCTTCCGAAGCAACAAGCCGGAAGCAACGAGCAATAGTCCGGCTGATACAAAAATCACGTGCAGGTAATTTACTGTTTGGATCATGATGGCCTGAACGACAATCCAGCCAATCAGGATTAATCCCATCAGGATTACTAAAAAAGAATATCGGGTTACCTGCCGAACAACGAGGTAAGCACTCACCAGGCTAAATAGACCAATAACTGTGAACAGCACAATCCCTGGAATTAGAAAATCAGTAAAGGGCGAGTACTCCAACAGGCCTGTCGTCATACCCAGCGATGAGCCATCCGGTGAGGTGATCAGCATCCATCCACCAAAGCAAGCCGAGATTCCGTTAAAGATCAAAATTAGCACCGCCAATATGTGGGCCGACTTTTTCATCGCATGGCCTTGGCAAATTTTTCAATGGCTTCATAATCAATGGCCGACCGCGACTTATTCTCCTTGGCGATCATGCGCGTCATAAATCTTTCCAAAAAGTTCATTTTTTCGAAGAGCAATTCTCCACCGAATAAACCATGGGCTGTTGCATGCGTTCGTAACTCGGGTGAAAACGCATTCTCAAATTCCTGCTGCGCCATGTCTTTGTTCATAAAACATAAGAACAGTCCGAGTTTCTTGTTTAGCAACTCAGTTTTGTGTGTTTCACAGAAATTTTTTACCCGGCCTTGAATCTTACCGATGTGAATGGACCCACCAACAATGATACACTCATAAGATTGGATATCCGGCTCATGGTTTTCATCCAGGTTAACACTTGTTGCATGCTCACCCATTAAGGATAATAATCGCTCAACCACTTTCCGGGTAGTACCATGATGCGTCATGTATACGATGAGCGTTTTCATACGAGATTTTTCAGCGGTGAACCTAATCACCCCCGCTAAAGAAAACCATGATGCACATCAATACTGATGCTGATTCGCGTCAGGTATTACGCATGCACCTGGCATGCTTCAAGCACATTCCCATCCGGATCGAAAAAAGTGAAATACGTAACCGCATGGTCGGTGATGATTTCGCTTACCTGAACATTGCGTTGTTGGAGTGCGGCATGTGCCTCCTCCGCATTCAAAATTCTGAAGATCGGATAGGAAGCCGTTTTGCGATTGACCTCAATTTTTGAATCGGTTTGCCATAACGTAATGCTGGTTGGGCTTCCTGTATCCATAACGGCCAGCTTCAATACCGGATCATCCCAAACCGGGGTTAGTTCCAGTTTTTCCTCATACCATTTTTTCGACAGGCTATAATCGGCAACACGAACAATTACGGTATCAATGCCATGAAGAACTTTAGTGCTCATACTCAAGAGTTTGGCTGAATTAAATCCCACAGGTTTCCGTACAAATCGGAAAATACGGCTACCGTACCATAATCCTCCACAGAGGGACCACGCACAATAACTACGTTATTTCGTTTCAGATTTTCATAATCCCGGTAAAAGTCATCGGTATGCAGAAAAAGAAACACCCGTCCACCGGTTTGGTTACCTACACGACTCTGTTGCTCTTCAGTGGATGCTTTCGCCAGCAGAATGGAGCAGCCTGTTGAACCAGGAGGCGCTATGCGAACCCAACGCTTGGTTTCTGAAAGCGGAGTGTCTTCCAATAACCTGAAATTCAATTTCTCGGTGTAAAACTTTATGGCCTTGTCGTAGTCATCAACGATAAGACTGATGCTTGCCAATTCTTGTTTCATAGATTATTGAACCGAATTATACAGTTTTACCAATGCCGGAACTTTGGAATAGGTAATGTCGCCATATTCCTGTCGGTAACGAACAAGGTAGCGTTCCGGAAAAAAATCTTTCAACACTTCAAATAGTTTTTGCTGTTCATATGGAAGTGCTTGCAGGTAGTCAGTAACCGGCTCCTCAAGAACATACGTGAAATTATCATTACGAAAAGTCATTACTGAAACTGGCCCTCCTCCTGAATTGATCATAATCGACTGAGTGCCTCTTTTAAGATCGCTTAAAGCGTCAATCTTTAGTAGAGTCACTTTGCCGGTAGAAATAATCTGTGCTTCGACAAACTCAAAGTAAATGTTTTCACTTGCAAATGGTGAAAAATCATACAATATCCGAAAGGTGTCTTTTTTGATGGCAAATTCATAAATAGAAGACATCTTTATTCTGATCGGTTGCGAATCTTTCTTGGTACGCCATATTTCCAGACCTCTGCTGCCATCCATATGAGAAGTGTAGCGTTTAATAAACCCAATTATAGTGGAGTCTCTACTGACTTTAACATATCCATTTTGTCCGAATAGGTTAAAACCAAGTAAAACCAGAATAATTAGCAATAACCAACGCATCGAATCACTGATTAGCTACCAACTTCATCTTTGAACCTGCAGGCAGTTCATCAATGCCGGCTTTATCAATCACCAGGTAATCTTTCTTCGATAAGGATTGACGCGTTATCAACTCCGCCAGAAAGCCTGTAACAAAAAGTTGTACGCCAATAATAAGGGCAACCAACGCGAGGTAAAAACCGGGCTGTTGAGTGATCTCGCGCTTTAACGGAATCTGAGAGAAATAAACGGAATCAATTTTATCCCAGATAAGTTTAGCGGTAAAAATGAAACCAACCAAAAAGGATAATGATCCCAGCGTTCCAAAAAAGTGCATCGGCCGTAAGGCAAAGCGGCCCACAAACATTATCGTAACCAAATCGAGGAAGCCACGCACAAACCGTTCAAGTCCGAATTTGGTATGGCCGTATTTGCGTTCGCGATGCTCCACGACTTTCTCCCCAATTTTCTTAAAGCCTGCCCACTTGGCGATTACCGGAATGTAGCGGTGCATTTCACCGTATACAGAAATATTCTTCACCACAGCTTTATCATACGCTTTCAAACCGCAATTGAAATCGTGCAGTTTAATGCCCGACATAACCCGGGTAACGTAATTGAAAAAGCGTGAAGGGATTGTTTTCGAAATCGGGTCGTTGCGTTTTTTCTTCCAACCCGAAACGAGTTGAAAACCTTCTTTCCGGATCATGTCGTACAGAGCCGGAATTTCATCCGGACTATCCTGTAAATCGGCATCCATAGTAATGACCACATCACCTTGCACCGTTTGAAACGCAGTGTGTAGTGCGGCCGATTTTCCGTAATTCCGGTTAAACTTAACGCCCTTAAAACTGGCATTGCTAGCACTGATCTCCTGAATTTTTTTCCATGAGTTATCGGAGCTGCCATCATCTACAAACAGCACTTCATAAGAATAGCCGTGCGCTTTCATCACACGGCTAATCCAATCACTTAATTCCTGGAGCGATTCTTCCTCGTCCAGTACGGGAATGACTATTGATATTTGAGGATGGCTCATTTACATCATTTCCGGCTGGTTTTTCTTAACAATAAGGCCGGTAATGAGCGACAATATAGCATACCAGATTAATCCGGTAAAATAATTCTTAAGTAAGCCAAATGTGGAGAAGTTATTAGGCATATCCTCTCGCATCTTATCAATGGCTTCATCAATGGATTCCTGTGGTGCACCAAATCGCTGCATCATGGATTCAGTATTACTAATAATAGCCTCAGTTAAATTTTCAGCCAGACTTGGGTCTATCACCTTGTACAATAAAAGGTTAAACAAAGTAGTGACAATACCACCAATGGCAAACACAGCAAAACCATGAAGAAATGCTTTTCCAAATGGAATGTATCCGCCTATTTCATTTCGATAATTGATCCCGGCATAGGTCACAAAAACCAAGCCTACCACAAGCATGATACCTAAAAAGCTAAAACCAGCCATCATAGTATAATCAATGGCGTAGATCAGCATGACAACAACAATGCTGATACCAGCTAAAATTCCGCCCCATTTGAGGGCGTGATTCATTAACGTAGTTGAAGGTGTTGCATTTTCTTCCATAACATTTAGGGTTTTGGTTGTTTTCTTAAAATAACAGACATGATTATACTCACAAACAAACCGATACCGAAGCTCTGAACCAGGTACATGGTAGCGATTTGCCCCATATTAGTAGAAGGAAGGCTCTGTAAATTACGCTCAAAAGTTTCTTTTCCAACGCGGGCAATATCTTCTTCCGGCCACCCCTTGAGGTATTCCGTCATCAACCTGACGTACTCGGGTATAAAATTCGTTTCCAATGCACCAAAAATCCGGTATAGAATTGATCCCAAAACCCCAGCCGTGGCCACCAGCACAAAACTGCCGAACATACCCTGAAAAAAATGCAAGGCACCCTCGTTATGAAAATCGCGGTACTCTTTCAAACTAAAAAAAATGAAAATCCCGTACAGAAAAACCCGAAAGTCAAGGTAAGGCGAAATCATAACCGGGTGGCGATTCATATAGAACATGGCTATGTTCAATGCAATCGACAGCACAGCCGCAATGGCGCCATAGCGAACCGCAATGGTAAAAAGAGGTGACGGCTTTCTCATAATGTATTATCGAACCAGTGTTTGGTGTTGTTGAAAACAGCTACCACTTTGCCGGTAAGCGTTTGTCCAAACCAAGGTGAATTTTTTGACTTACTCAGATTTGTTTTTTCATCCAGTTGCCACTCGCGTGCCGGATCAAGCAAGGTTAGGTTGGCTTTCGTTTCAATATCGATGACAGGTGTTTCGATGTTCAACACCTTGCGGGGCGCTACCGTAACTTTTTCCAGCAACGTTGCCCAGTCTACCACTTTGGAAAGTGACACCAGGTTGGCGGCAAAGGTTTGCAGGTTGATGATACCGTAATCGGCATGGTCGAACTCCAGGTTTTTGCTTTCTTCATCCTGCGGCACGTGTCCTGAACAAATCACATCGATGGTGCCGTCATTCAACCCGCGGATCAACGCGTCTTTATCACGCTTTTCGCGTAAGGGTGGATTCACCTTGTAGTTCGTATCGAAGCCTACCAAAAGAGTATCATCAAGCAAAGGTTGGTAGGCAGTAATGTCGCAGGTTACCGGCAGTTTTTTCTTTGCGCTGCGAATCAGGTTTACGGAACGCGCAGAAGAAAGCCTGGCGATATGCAACCTTCCGCCTGCATATTGCAATAAATCCAGGTTGCGATGAATGGCCACTTCTTCTGCAATGCGCGGCATGCCTTTCAAGCCCAACATGGTACTTTGCACGCCTTCGTGCATTTGTCCAAACATATTTAACCACACATCTTCCGGGTGATCGATTAACACCCCGTTAAACTTTTGCAGGTATTGAAGCGCCTTTAAAAAGATGTCGGTATGCCAGATGGTTTTCAGGCCATCCGTAAAACCAACCGCACCGGCTTCATGCAGGTCAATCATCTCGGTAAGTTCTTCACCTTTGTTATCGCGTGTTACGGATGCCAGTGCATGTACCTGTACCAGCCGGTTATCGTTATAGCGGGTCAGGTAGTTCACATCATTTTTGGTTTGGATGGCCGGTACCGTATTCGGCAGCACCGCAATTTCTGTAAAGCCCCCTGCTGCTGCCGTTTTGGTTACCGATTCCAGGTCTTCCTTGTGCTCCAGGCCCGGATCGCCCACGAAGGTGCCCATGTCAAACCAGCCGGGGGTAAGCAACATGCCCTCAGCAGAAATCACCTTATCGGCCTGGTAGTTTTTATCCCCGATTTCGGCAATACGGCCGTTTACGAGAAGAACATTTTTGACTTTTTTATGAAAGGGTGACTGTGGATCGAGGATTTTGGCTGCCTGGATGAGTATTTTCATACGCTATTGATCCAGCAAAGAAACGATTTTATTACGAACCTCCGAAAGCTTTCCTGAGTTAACTGACCCCGCTTTGTAACGGATAATGGATTCACTGGCTGTGAAAATCCTGTTCGGCCTGATGTTACTGTCTTGTTTCAGGCTTCCAGAGATGAAATCGTCATCCAAAAGAGCAATCGCAAATTCATCTTTTAAAAGCTTGCTGGTTACCTGACAAAGAATAATATCCTCACCAGGCAAATTGGCAATTACCAATGCAGGTCTTCTTTTGGACGATGATAAATCGGAAAATGGAAATGGGACTATTACAACATCACCTTTTACAAATGCTTCCATGCCTGGTCTTCTTCAGTGGAATTCCAATCTTTTAAAGCACTTTCACTGGCTATGTGTGTCTTTACGGAATCATCTTCCTGACGTTTCCGGTACTTGAGAAACAAAATAAAATCGTAAAGTTCCTGTAAAAAGTTATCAGGCACTTTATTGATTTCATCTTTCACTTGTTCTCTTGTGATCACTGGAATATTATTTGAGAAATCGTATCAGCAATACCTCCACCAACAGGAAGAAAAGCGTCAGCATTAACGCATATTTCCACAATGGCGTACCCAAATATCTTGTTTTTATTTCGTTAGTAAAAGTTTCTGTTGAAGAGGCTTCAAAAAGGGTGATGTTATCGCCTCCACCTAAAAGTTGCTTGATCTCTGTAGCACTCACCTGCTCCAACAAAGACTCCCGACTATCCAGGTTAAATGCGAATAAACCGGTAGTATCCTTTCCGGCAATAGCACTGTAAAAACCTGCCTGCATCGAGAACCGGGGTAACTCCAATATTACCCGGTCAGTAAGCTTTCGCTGAGCGGGAATGATTTCCTGCTGACCTGCCAACCGGATGGGCTCTTCACCGGGCAAACTATCCACGCGCATGGTAATCAAAGTTTCTGTCAGCTTGTAATACGGTTTCCAGTCAGCCTTCTTTCCTGAAGTGGCCACCCTATACATCACCGGCAGAAATAAAAAGTTAGCATTGAAATCGGTGAACTCAGCCTGCAGTGGAGAAGCGAACAGGAAAATTTTTCCACCCTGAGCAAACTGCGACAAGAAAGGTTTATCGCTTTTTAATTTCAAAACGGCTGTACGATCCATACCCCAATCGAGCACACGCCTGGCTTTCGGTAAAATCAACCGGTTCGATCGCTCTTCAAAAATATTTTCAAAGAAGGGATTGGCATAATCCGGTGTTTCCAGTTCAATAGCTTCCGCCTCTATCATCACCGAAAGATTAGGGAGCGCCAACAGATTACGATAAGCCGTCACATCCGGCATAGATGATGGAATGACTACCAACGTTCCTCCTGCCGTAGCATATCCACGCAGTGCTTGAATCAATGCTGCATCAATCCGGTCGAGGCCATTCACCACAACCAGGTCGCTCTCCCCAAATGATGAATAGTTAATGTTACCGGAATTATACGACCGAAACGTAAACACATCCTGATTACCGAAAACTTTTTCAATTGGTGTTGGGGTATTGCTTTGTTTTATCTCAATCACTTTCACTTTTTCTGAAAAGTTAAGGGCGAGATAGAACTCATTATCGAAGCTTACGGGGTAATCATTGAAGCTAATTATCGCACGATTGTTACCACGTGAAGACGAAACAATATCGAATGAAGTAGTAACACTGCCACGCGCAGGAATGCTCACCGAGCTTGTACCTGATTGAACCCCATTGATAGAAAGTTTCGTAAGCAATTGCTCGATTGAGCGATTGCCATCATTACGCAACTTAACCATGAGCGTGTTTTTTTCGCCTCCGACTACAAACGGATTTTCCAGGTAAGCAGTGTCCACGAAAATATTGGCCAATGTTTGTGTGGTGAGCGGTATCAGGTGTAACCGTTGCAAGCTATCTACCAAATCTGACTGCACTGCACCAAGTGTTGATTTCTGAAAATCAGAAATCCAGAAAATTTCCTTTTGGATGGTTGAGCCACCAGTGTTGTCAACTTTTTCCTTTACCTCTTGCAGAGTTCTGCTCAAAGGCGATAACCTTACTTGCGCCAACAAGTCAATCAGTTCCGGTTTGGTTTTGAACGAATTCGAGAAGGGCGCAAAATCATTGGTGACGAGTTGAAAGCGTGTATCCTGCGGAAAAATCTCTACCAGCTGATTGGCCATGGCGATGCCGGCATCCAGCGCACGGGTTTTCTCGCCAACCGGTGCCGACATGCTCAGGGAATTATCAAGTACAATAACCACCTGCTGTTGTGCCGAAACCTGCTCTTCAGCCGGAAGAAAAGGCTGTGCAAATGCGAGCACCAAAAAGAGCAGGAATAACAGACGAGAAGCCAATATTAAATAGTGTTTGAGCTTACGCTTGGCCGAGGTTGCCTCCTGAACTTGCTTCAGAAAACGTGTACTGGAAAAGAAAATCTTTTGTGTCTTTCTGAAATTGAAAAGGTGCACAATAATGGGAACGGAAAGCGCTGTCAGGGCCCACAGAAATGTCGGATACACAAAACTCATTGCCGAAAATTACAATTTACGCACCATCTATAACGCATAAAGCCCCGGAAGAATTACAAAATTTGATTGGCGGAAACGTGACTTTACTGAAGGCAAACCGTCATCGCGGCCGAGGCACGAGAGCCGCGATCCAGAAATTTTGATAACCTAAGCTGGATAGCGAGTCATTCCGATAAGTATCGGAACTTTACCGTTGACTAAGTTCTCTATCGTCATACCACCCATTACTCAAGTCCCTCCAGTCTGGATTCATCTTTGTAATCAACTCAATCTTCCACTTTCGTAAATATTTTTTTAATTGCTTCTCCCGATGAATCGCATCCCTCACATCTGAGTACTCCTCAAAATATACAAGCTGATCGCAATTGTACCTTGATGTGAAACCCTTATTGAATTTCGTCTTATGTTGAAAAATCCTTCGCTCTAAACTATTTGTTATTCCCGTGTAGAAAACGGTATGCCTCTTATTGGTTAAAATATAGACGTAGTATGTCATATTGATAGATCGTTTCTATTAATGGGATCGCGGGTCAAGCCTGCTTATCGCAGGCAAGCCCGCGAAAAAAGCCTGACCCATTTCTGAGCCAGGCTTTTCTCCAACTGCAAACGGGTATTACTTACCGCCTAGCATGAGCAGGTCGTTTACGTTAATCTCGGTAACGTAACGCTTCTCGCCTTCCGTAGTCTCGTAATTGCGGTGCACGAGCTTACCTTCTACGCATACTTCTTGTCCCTTCTTCAGGTACTTTTCGGCCACACCGGCCAGGCTACCCCAGATCACGATGTTGTGCCATTGCGTGTCCTCCACCTTCTCACCTTTCGCATTCTTGTACGAGTCGGTTGTTGCAATGGAGAAAGAAGCTTTCTTCTTATCACCAAACTCTTTTACTTCAGGATCTTTGCCTAAACGACCGATCAATTGCACGCTGTTTCTCAAACTTTTCATAACTGTATAATTTAATTGTTTAACATACACATTCTTGCCACGCTGAGCCTGTCGAAGCGTGAGCGCCAATCCCTTTGTTGTCGATTGACGATGCAAAGGTGTGGGCAGAAAAAAACCGGAGTCGTATGATAATCGCTTACTTTCGGTTATATTCGTTTGTAAACGTTTATAAACGGATATAAAAACCGATAAAACCCCCGAAATCATGGCGAAAACTGAAGAAAAAGTCTGTCTGGAGTGTGGCGATAAAATTAAGGGCCGGGCCGATAAAAAATTCTGTTCAGACCAATGCCGCATCAGTTACAACAACAAATTGAACAGCGATGAGACCAACTACATCCGCAACGTGAACAACATTTTACGTAAGAACAGGCGGATATTGATGGAGCTCAACCCGGATGGAAAATGCCGCGTGAATCGATCCAAGCTCAACGAAAAAGGTTTCGATTTTACGTATTTTACAAGTCTGTATAAAACCAAGGAAGGCGCCATTTACCATTACTGCTATGAACAAGGCTACCTGGAAATGGATAACAATTACTTCCTGTTGGTAGTTAAGAAGTAACTGAATTATAACCCAACAAAACCTATTGCTATGTGGCCTTTACAAAACCTACTCTTTATCGCTTTCTTGATAACGGTATTCTCCTGTTCAAAAAAAGAAACTGAAGCAATCTCTTCGATTGAACCCCATCGTCCCCAATTCCACTTCTCCCCTCCTGCCAAGTGGATGAATGATCCGAATGGCATGGTGTATTATGAGGGTGAATATCATCTCTTCTATCAACACTATCCCGACAGCACCGTGTGGGGCCCCATGCATTGGGGACATGCCGTGAGCAAAGATTTGATTCACTGGGAACATTTGCCCATCGCTCTTTATCCGGATTCATTAGGCTATATCTTTTCAGGAAGCGCGGTTGTGGATGCCAACAACGCTGCCGGCTTTCAATCTGGAAATGAACAACCTTTAATTGCGATATTCACCTACGACAAGCAAGGCTACGAAACACAAGCGATTGCGTTCAGTAACGATAAGGGTCGAAACTGGACGAAGTATGAAAATAACCCAGTGATTAAAAATCCGGGGGAAAAAGATTTTCGCGATCCGAAAGTTTTCTGGCACGCGCAGTCTGAACATTGGATCATGTCCTTGGCGGTGGCTAACCGCATTCAATTTTTCAGATCTAAAAATTTAAAAGATTGGGAACTTACGGGTGAGTTTGGTCGCGAGCACGGCAATCACGGTGGCGTGTGGGAATGTCCGGATTTATTTCAACTGCCTGTTATCGGTACAACAGAATCGAAATGGGTTTTATTGGTGAGCATCAATCCGGGTAGTCCGAACGGTGGTTCAGGTACGCAATACTTCATCGGCAATTTTGATGGCAAAACGTTTACCAGCGAACATGAACCATCAACCGAACGCTTTATTGATTACGGTCGCGATAACTATGCCGGTGTTACATGGGGCAATGCACCCGATGGCCGTACTATCTTCTTAGGTTGGATGAGCAACTGGAATTACGCACAGGTTGTACCCACCGAAACCTGGCGCAGCGCCATGACGCTTCCGCGCGATTTGTCGTTACACAACACAAGCGCGGGTATCCGTCTTGTTTCAACGCCTTCCAAAGAAGTGGAACAACTTCGGTCAGCAAAAAGAGAAATAACGGTTGATCAATCCTTTATCCATAAGGGATTGGCTGAAGTAAAAGTTGAGATTGATCTCAATGAAACCACAGCAAAAGATTTCGGCATTCAACTCTTCAACAGCAAGAATGAAAATGTCCGGATAGGCTACGATCGCGAAAGCAACCGGTTTTATGTTGATCGCACCAATCCGGGCAAGAAAGAATTTTCGAATGATTTTGCGGGCATTCAGTACGCGCCTCGCTTTTCTGACAGCAACATCCTTACGTTGCACATTTTTGTTGATGTAGCCTCCGTTGAGTTATTTGCAGATGAAGGGGTAACTTGCATGACTGCAATCTTCTTCCCTACAGAAGATTTTACACAACTGAAACTATTTGGCGATGGTGAAGTGAAAGTTCTTTCCACGGAGGCCTACGAATTGAAATCAATTTGGTAGTATTGTCGTGCACCAAACCTGAAACCTCATGCACGAACCGCTGATCACCAACGATGCCGTTGTATTAGGCCTGTTAATGGTTATCCTGGCGTTTGTGTTTAAAACAGCCAGCAGTGAACAGCCGTTTTGGCAAAAGTTTTATACCTATGTGCCTTCACTCCTGCTCTGCTATTTTCTTCCCTCTATTTTAAACTCCACCGGTATTATTTCAGGTGAACAATCCGGGCTGTATAAAATTGCATCGCGCTATTTGTTACCAGCCAGTCTGGTACTGCTCACCTTAAGTATCGATCTAAAAGCCATTATGCGACTGGGTCCAAAAGCCGTGATCATGTTTCTGGCCGGTACGGTTGGTGTTGTAATTGGCGGGCCACTCGCCATTATGATCGTATCGGTTTTTAATCCGGATCTGGTTGGAGGCGAAGGTGCTGATGCCGTATGGCGTGGCATGACCACGGTAGCCGGTAGCTGGATTGGTGGTGGTGCAAATCAGGCAGCGATGCTAGAGGTGTTTGGTGCCAGTGCTGCCTTGTTTTCCATCATGGTTACCGTGGATGTGATTGTTGCCAACGTGTGGACGGCCGCTATTTTATATGGTGCAGGCCGTGCTGATAAAATTGATGAAGCCTTCAAAGCTGATTCATCGGCCATTGAAGATGTGAAGAGACGTATTGAAAGTTTCCGGTTAAGCGTAATGAAAATGCCAAAACTTGCGGATACGATGTTGATTTTTGGTATCGGCTTTGGACTTACCGGACTTTCGCATTTCTTATCCGATTATATTGTCCCCTTCATAAAAAGCCTGCCCCCCGAATGGGAACTTGACCGGCTCAGCCTTGATTCTCCATTTTTCTGGATCGTTGTACTCGCCACCACATTCGGTTTGCTCCTGTCTTTTACCAAAGCGCGTAACCTCGAAGGTGTTGGCGCATCGCGTTTGGGAAGCGCCTTGCTTTATGTATTGGTGGCCACCATCGGTATGCAAATGGATTTGAAATCCATTTATTACAACATGGAATTGTTTATGGTGGGCGGCATCTGGATTCTGATTCACGTAGGCATTTTACTGCTTACAGCCAAACTGATTAAAGCACCTTTCTTTTTCACCGCTGTGGGAAGTATGGCCAACATTGGTGGAGCCGCTTCGGCTCCCATTGTTGCGTCTGCCTTTCATCCCTCACTGGCACCCGTAGGTGTGCTATTGGCGGTGTTGGGTTACGCTTTGGGAACATACGGTGCATGGCTTTGCGGGATTATGATGCAAGCGGTTGCCCCTTAAAATAGAAAGGGACATCATAACCGATGCCCCTTCTCTCACACTAAACTACCAATATGATTATCAGGCTTCAACTGCCTCAAGTTTTTCAATCGTCATACCCACAATATTTCCCATGATGTAGGCAAACGTCTCTTCATCCGTTGTCCATTTGCGGAAATCACCGGTATGCTCATGACAAACCACGCCCACCATTTTACCATTGGCCCAAATGGGCACATCCAACATGGAGTTGATACCTA
Source organism: uncultured Roseivirgaceae bacterium (assembly GCA_964419145.1). Taxonomy (GTDB): domain Bacteria; phylum Bacteroidota; class Bacteroidia; order Cytophagales; family Cyclobacteriaceae; genus UBA2336. The sequence goes on from CAYQOM010000004.1 coordinate 330,406, forward strand.
ATGGACGCAAGTAAACTTCAGAAAATTCAGATGTAGCAGAATCGGTATGTGCATTAACAGCAGCAAGGGTGCGCTGAGATTCAACCGCCTTGAAGTAAGCAGGAAAATCTGCAGCTTTCAAAACAACTCCTGCGGAGTGCTCACGCTTGGTGCGAACAAATAAATCAACACATTCAATTGCTGTTTGGTCCTCATTATATAACCAGATACTTGCACGCTCCACATCAATCGCTTCCACCAGCGATTCGGTAATCCGTTTGGCTGTTGCCTGAAGGCTATCGCCATAAACAGAACGCTGGGCAGTCAGGTCGGCAAAAACCGACATTTGCTTGCGCAGTTTATCGGTAATGTTTGCACCGGAATCCTTAATTGTTGTACTGAAAGATTTGGCGATTGATCCTTTGCCAAACTCCTTTAATACTGCATCAAAATGCCCCTGAAGAAATTTAATTTTGTCATCTGAATCTTCCATAGCTTTCGCTTCGGTGGAAGTCATGCGTGACAAAATGGATAAACGTGTGCGGGCTTGAACACCTCCAATTTCACCCGCTTTCAAAAAGAATTCGTAAAGTTTTTGTGCCATGTGGTACTTTTTTGTTGATTGATGTGCAAATGTATCCTGACGATTATCCTTAAGGCTGTTGGTTTACCATCCTGTCTTATTCATGTAAGATTATCGTATAGTTTTAGGTATATGACTTGATCCTCCAAAAGAATGTAGCCACCTTAACTTATTCTACTTGAAAACTTTACACATCATCTCCGGCCCACGTAACATTTCCACTGCCCTCATGTATTCGTTTGCCCAACGAAGCGATACAACCGTAGTGGATGAACCCTTTTACGCAGTCTACTTTCTTAAAACGGGTATTGTGCATCCCGGTAAGGATGAGGTTTTAAACCATCAGTCGCACAAAGAAGAAGAAGTACTGACGCAATTATTTACGGAGCATCTCCGGCCTGTTTACTTCATAAAGAATATGGCTCACCACCTGGAGGTGCTACAGCACTTCCCCTATGAAAAATGTGAGAACATTTTCCTGATCCGCAACCCCAAACAAATCATAGCTTCTTATGCCCAGGTAATTGACCAGCCGGTAATGCGTGATATCGGGATTGAATATCAATACAAACTATTTGAAAAACTGGCTTCCTCCGGAAAAGAGCCGGTGGTATTGGATACAAACCTCTTGTTAGAGAATCCGGAAAGTGTGTTGCGTAAAACCTGCGATGCAATCGGCTTACCTTTTGAAGAATCCATGCTCAGCTGGTCTGCCGGGCCAAAACCATACGATGGTGTATGGGCGCCCTACTGGTATGCCAACGTGCATAAATCCACCGGTTTCGAAAAACAACCGACCAGCGACAGGCCATTACCTCAAAATTTAAATTCTTTATACGAAGAAGCGCGCATCTTTTACGAAAAGTTATTACCTTTTGCCATCAAACCGTAACGGTTATACTCCAACTGAGCGTTAGTCTTAGTCCCCCCGGCTCATTAACAGTTGCTTTTTAGTGCTCTATGCTTCAAGCGTACAATCCAAAAAACGCTGACATTAAAATTCATGTTGGCGGCAAGCTTCTTTCGCGAAGTGAGGCGAAAGTATCCGTGTTCGATAGTTCCGTACAGGGCGGTGATGCTGTATGGGAAGGACTGCGCGTATACAATGGCGGTATCTTCTGTCTCGACAAACACCTCGACCGGTTAGAAGCTTCGGCACATACGTTAGCCTTTGCCAATATCCCATCCAAACAAGAAATTAAAAAAGCCATTTTCGAAACGCTGGAAGCCAATGGCATGCGTGATGAAGCGCACATCCGGCTCACACTTACCCGTGGTGAAAAAGTTACCTCAGGTATGGATCCACGCCTGAACACAAAGGGCTGTTGCCTGATTGTTCTGGCCGAATGGAAACCACTCGTCTATAACAACGAACAAGGCATTCGGGTGATTACCAGTTCACAGCGCAGAAACAACCCGCAATTTCTGGATTCAAAAATCCATCACAATAATTTATTGAATAACATCCTGGCCAAAATTCAGGCAAATGTAGCCGGTGTAGATGCCGCCATCATGCTTGACCATAATGGTTTTGTTGCTGAACTCAACGATACCAACCTGTTTATGGTTAAAGATGGCCAGGTATTTACGCCTTTTGCAGATGCCTGTCTGCATGGCATTACCCGTGGATTGGTGTTGGAACTTTGCAACACGCATAAAATCCCAAATGAAGAACGAAACCTGTCCCTTACAGAATTCTATACAGCCGATGAAGTGTTTGCTACCGGAACGATGGGCGAACTGACCCCCGTGCATGAAATTGATGGAAGAAAAATCCTCAACCGCTCAGGCATTCAGTTGCTCCCTAAACTGCAGCAGCACTTTCACGACCTGATTCTACTGTATGCTGAAAAACTACCATTCTGATATATGAGCACAGGAAGAAAAATCGAAAAACTAAAATTCCATTCATCCGAAAAATGGGTCACGCTCCGCGGATTCAAGGGAAGCGATGGACAACGCTATGCCATTTCAAACTTTGGTCGTGTGGTGGCCTTTTGGGAAACACACGACAACGGGTACTTTTTACGGTATAGCTACATTAAAAACTATCCGGGTATTCAGCTACGAAAAAACGGAAGCAGCAAAGGCTTTCTGGTACACCGGCTTGTAGCAGAACATTTCTGTGACAAACCAAGTGGTTCGCACAAGTTTGTGATTCACATCGATCACAAAAAAGAAAACAATTACTACCGTAACCTGAAGTGGGCAACCAAAGCTGAAAAGGATGTACACATGGTGAAAGATCCGAACTACAAACAATCCAAAGCGGAATTCAGCGGTCGCGGACAAAAACTCACCATTGATCGTGTTAAACTCATCAAGAAAAAACTGGCTGAAGGAAAAACGCGAATGAAAATTCTTTCGAAACAATTTGGTATTTCTGAAATGCAGCTCTACCGCATTAAGTCGGGGCAGAATTGGGCGCATGTGAAGATTTAAGCAAGGGTTACGCGTTTCGGGGTACGGGTTACGCGGGGTATGTCGTCAGAGAATGAATGCATTTCTGTTTATTGCACTAATGCTTAATCCTGAACTTTTGTACCTTTCGGTAAAGCCTCAAGCCTATGAAGAAGTTCATTTACCCGATTCTATTATTTCTTTCCGTCTCTATTCACGCACAGGTTTTAACGCCAGCAAAGCCTGAAGCAACCGGGTTTTCACCGGAACGGCTCAAGCGTATCGACAACATGGTGCAATCACTTGTGCAACAGGAAGCCATTCCGGGCGCGGTGGCGTTGATCGTGCGAAATGGCAAAATTGTTTTTCATCAGGCCTATGGCTTCAGCGACACCGAAACAAAAAAAGCCATGCAAAAAGATAACATCTTCCGCATCGCTTCACAATCCAAAGCCATCACCAGCCTGGCGGTAATGATGTTGTGGGAAGAAGGAAAATTTTTATTGGATGAGCCCATTTCAAAATATATTCCTGAATTCAAAAATCCGACAGTTCTCAAAACATTCAACGCTGCCGATAGCTCGTATACTACGGAACCTGCCGGCAGGGAAATTACGGTTCGTCAGTTGTTAACCCATACTTCCGGAATCGACTACCCCGCCATTGGCAGTACAGAATTCAAAGCCATTTATACCAAAGCCGGAGTACCCAGCGGCATCGGCAACAACAACGATGTACTGGCCGATAAAATGAAGATACTGGCTAAGTTGCCGCTCAAACACAAGCCGGGCGAGCGTTGGACGTACGGACTAAACACCGATGTGTTGGGTTATTTGGTGGAGATCTGGTCGGGGATGCCGTTTGATCAATTCCTGAAAAAGCGAATCTTCGATCCACTCGGCATGAATGACACCTGGTTCTATCTACCCAAAGAAAAATACAACCGACTGGTGCCGGTGTACTCCGGTGAGAATGGTAAGGCCAAAAAAGTTACCGGAATGGTGTTCGACAACGTGAACATTGATTATCCCAAAACCGAAGGAAAGTATTTTTCAGGTGGTGCCGGACTTTCCTCTACCGTTGAAGACTACGCAAAATTCCTGCAACTGTTTTTAAACAATGGTCAGGTTAATGGTGTGCGTTTACTCAGTAGAAAAACCATTGAACTCATGCTAACCAGCCAACTGACCTTGCCTGATACATCACCGGTTGGTCTTGGCTTTGGATTGGAAACCACTACAAATGATTTCCGATCGGTTGTATCGCTTGGCACATTCAGTTGGGCGGGCGCATTCAACACACACTATTGGGCTGACCCGAAAGAAAAAATAATCGGGCTGATTTTTACCAACATGTATGATACACCGCATTGGAACATCGGTGAAAAATTTAAAGTGTTTACCTATCAGGCCGTAAACGACTAACCTGAAACGATTATCCTTATCGCCCTGTTGTTGATCTAAGATGTCCGTCACTACACTATCTGAAAAAGAAAAAAAGCTTTACACCCTGGCGTTGGGATTAGCCGTATTTACCATTTTGTACAATCTTGTTGAAGGGATTATAGCCACCTGGTTTGGGTATGAAGATGAAACCCTAACCCTCTTTGGATTCGGAGTTGATAGCTTCATCGAACTGATTTCAGGTGTGGGCATCGCACACATGATTCTACGCATCCGGCATAATCCTCAGGCGCAACGCGATTCGTTTGAACGCACCGCCTTGCGCATAACCGGTACTGCTTTTTACCTGCTTGTTGCCGGATTACTCATTGGTGCTGGTCTGGTTGTTTACACCGGTCAGAAACCAGAAACCACATTTTGGGGTGTAATCATTTCCTGTATCAGCATTCTGGTTATGCTTGCATTGATCTATGGCAAACGAAAAGCCGGTCGTGGGTTGAACAGTGAAGCCATACTGGCCGATGCAAACTGTACATTGGTTTGCGTGTACATGTCGATCATTTTACTGATCTCCAGCGGACTCTATGAACTAACCGGTTTACCTTATATTGATGCAGCCGGAACCTTGGGCCTCGCCTGGTTCTCGTACAAAGAAGGAAAAGAATGTTTTGAAAAAGCTGCCAGCGATAAATACTGCGCCTGCGATCACGATTAGTGTTTCCAACGAAGTTTTAAAAACAACAGGAAAGAAGCCAGCACCAGCGTAACCAGGTTGGCGATGATTACGGGGATATCCATAATCAACAAACCGTATATTAACCAAAGCACTACCCCGGCACAAAAAATGGAAAACATGCCCAGCGACAAATCCTTGGCTGAACGGCTCTTCCAGGTTTTCACAACTTGCGGAATAAATGCCGCAGTGGTACAAGAACCTGCCAATAAACCCAAAAGCTGAATCGTATTCATAATTCCAGTAATCTTACGACAAAGCTAACGCGATTCCTCCAAAAGGGTTTCGGCATGTAGGATTATAAGGAAATATGTCGGTGAAAACGATTGCGCTACTGGTGTGCTAAATATCCGCCCTTTTTAACCGTAGGTAACTGAAGTAATTAAACAGGAAAGTCCATACCAACGCAATACCCACAGCCTCCAGACTTACGTAATCTTGTATCTGTTGAAAGGCATAACGGGCAAATGGCATAGGTACCAGGTTCATGATCGATTCCAATGGAAAGAATTTGATCATCCAGGGAACATACTCATCAATATTTTCTTTGATAATCAATTCAATTAAATAGGAATTCAACAATAAAATAATGGACAACCCCGATCGCTGAACAAAAATTCCGAGCATCAAGGCAAAGGAAAGAAAGGCAAACACTTCCAGAAAATAGGCAGGATAAAATTCAACACCTTGAAACATGTAACTCATGTCCAACTGGCTTGAGTAAATCAATCCGGTAACCAACGCCACCAGAAAAACCAACACCATACTGAGTACACTCAGTAACGCATTTGTATATATTTTCGAAAGCAGAAATTCCTTTCGGCTTAAGCCATCGATAATATTTTGCCGAATGGTACGATACGAGTACTCGTTGGTGATGGAGATCAATACCATGATACCGATCATGATCTTTAGCAGCCCGCTAGCCCACGCCAGGTTTTGCCACACATCAGGAAAGTGATACAGTGGTATACGGTTAATGTTTATCGACTGACCAAACCCTTCAATGGTTCGTGCCAGCCATTTTAAAAACTCCATGCCGCTGGCCGTTGTGGTGAGCAGCGTAAAAAAGTAAAGTCCGCAAATAATCCAAAACGTGCGGTAGCTCGTCAGTTTTTTTAAATCTATTTTAAGCAGTTGCAGCATGTCGTCTGATTAATGGGATTCAGCAAGAATTTCCAAAAATTGTTTTTCCAAACTTTTCTTTCGGGTAACCAGGTGTGTGGCCACGATGTTCTTATCGAAAAGAAAGCGATTCAAATCTTTACCATGAAAACCATCACGCATGGTGACCTGGTACATCCCATTCTCGCGGTTAACAGAGGCAGTGCCTGAAAAACCGAGTAGCACTTCATTCAGGTTTTCTACTTCGGCATTTACTTCAACCGTTTCAGCGCCCGCGCCAACATCACCAATCGGGCCGGTGTGCACCATATTGCCGCGCTTGAGAATGGCAAAATGCGTACACACCTTCTGTACTTCATCCAACAAATGGCTGGCCAGAATAATCGTCTTACCACTTTCTGCAATCTTTCGTATGATCTCCCGGATTTCTGCAATACCCATCGGGTCAAGTCCGTTGGTGGGTTCATCCAGAATCAACACGGTAGGATCGTTCAATAAGGCCGATGCAATCGCAAGCCGTTGCTTCATTCCCAACGAATACGTTTTATATTTATCGTCTTTCCTTTCAGTCAACTCAACCAACTCCAACACATGCGGAATATTTTCCTGCGGACATTGCTTAATCATGGCATTTAGCTCCAGATTTTTCTGACCGCTCAGGTACGGATAGAAAATCGGGTGTTCCAATACGGCACCGATTTTTCTTCGCAACTGTGGTGTTGGCTCTTCACCAAACCAGTAGAAACTTCCTGAAGTGGGGTTGGTAACGCCCATCAGCATACCGAGGGTGGTGGTTTTTCCACTTCCGTTTGGGCCAAGCATGCCAAACACCTGTCCGGCCTGAACCTCCAGATTTAGTCCGTTAACAGCCTTAATCTTGCCGAAATGCTTTGTAAGATTTTGAATGGAGAGTACGGTTGCCAAATTTTGTAGGGTTGGTTCGTAAATAGATCAGCATTTACTGATCGTTATCATTTTCTTCTTTGTCGCCTTCTTTGCGCTTTGCATTACGGTTGGAGAAGTTTTTAATTTTTTGACCCACATCTGTGCTCTCATCCAGCTTATTATACAAGGTGGTCACCTTATCCAGGGCGATGCTTCCAACTAAATCCAATACATATAAGCTTGTAGAATCATTGATGAGCACCACCATTCCCAATGTTTTACCCGACTTCTCTTTTAACAGGACATCAAAATTACGCCCTTGGTAGCGAGTGCTCATTACTTCTTCAAACGTTTCGGTTCCATAATCTTTCTTAAGCCTCGTGTAATCCGCTGGCTTAAATGAAGCTTCCTTGTCGATCATCAGGAATTTCATTTTTTCAATGTCTTTGATGAGTTCATCAAATTCCTTGTCTTCGGTTTGGTTGATCATGCGCAAGGTATTCTGATAAAAGAAAAGCGAGAAAGCCTTGTCGTATTTCTCTTGAAGTTTATCGGTTGTTTTACTTTGCCCAAAAGAATGGGCAGCAACACCAGCAATGAGTAAAAGAGTAAAAAGATTTTTCATGATGATAGGGTTATAGCTAATTACGCAAAAAGCAACGGGCGGTTGCCACCCGTTGCTTTTTTATCAGGATTATTTTACGATCAATCTTTCTTCTTACCGTCATTCATTTTCTCAAGCTCATTCAAGCCCTCTACGTTCATCTTCTTACCGATGCGTGAAACCTGCTTCAGATCAATCTCTCCAAATAAGGTCATGACCATGAAATCACGTGGGCTTCCCGAAATCATCACCAGCTCGCTGATCTTGCCGGGGCTTTTCTCCAGGATATAGAATTTCATATCCTTATCCTTATCACGAACAGACATTAATTCTTCAAACTTATTTTGAAGTACGATCGAAGAAGCTTCCTTATAGAGATTACGGGCATCACTGCTGTTCTCTTTGCCAATCATACGCAAGCCTTTTAACTTACTGATCGCCTCAAGTACTTCTTTATCTTCTTCCGTTTCAACTTCCATGTTGGTAAACAAGCTGAACATTTTACTCGACACCGTTACCTGTGTAGTAAAAGATTCATCTGTTTCATACTTGGAAAAAAACTTGTTGATGGCATCACTTTGCGCATACACTCCCGTACCCAAAGCGATTAAAGCGATTACTGCAATTATTTTTTTCATAGTAGTTATTTCTTAGTAGTTATAATTCGGTTTCTGTTGTTTGTATTTTTTCCTGTGCCTCATTAAACATATTTATTTTCTTAGCCTGTTGTTCTGCCCGGCCAAAGCCTTTTGAAATCATGAGCAAAGCTTTTTTCGTTTCTTCAAAAGCTTGCTGCGGATCTTCAAACGTATCTTCTGCTGCGATTGCCTGATCTTCGCGCAATTCCTGCCGAACAAAGTAAACGGCTGCCAATAACACCGCTACGCCTGCCGCGATACGCAAGGAAGCAGTTACCCATTTCACAACCCTACCTTCGCGCTTCCTGGGCATTTCCTTTATCCGGTTCACCACCGTTTCATCAAACTGCGGCTCTACCGTTTTGGATTTTTGTTCGTCAAAGTAGCGGAAGAGGGTGGCTGTTTCGCGCCACATTTCAGGGATGTCGCTCTCCCGGAAGTATTCGCGCAACTGTTGTTCTTCCTCCAGGGAAGTTTCACAGTCCCAATACTTCTTTACTAATTCTTCCAGTTTTTTAGAGTCCATAAGCATTGATTTTCATCAATTTTTCGCGCACTGCATTCCTTGCCCGAAACAGGTTTACTTTCACCTGGTTCATATCAAGTTCCAGCATTTCGCTGATTTCATTGTACGTGTACCCTTCAACATCGCGAAGGTGGATTATTTGCCGTTGCTTTTCAGGCAGGGCGGCAATCAGTTGACTTACATACTGCATACTTTCACCTAGTTCAGTTTTAACATCGGGTGTTGCGTCTGCGTGCTGAACATCAAAACCTTCGGCCACCGGGTAGGTACCTTTCCGCTGTATCGACCGAAGTCTGTCGAGCGAAAGGTTTTTGGTTATCCGCATGCACCAGGCTTCCATATTTTGTATGTCACCCCAGTTTTCGCGGCCATTCCAAACCCGGATAAATACCTCCTGTATTACATCGCGGGCCTCCTCATCGTTACCCAGCATACGCAGGGCAAACCGAAAAAGCTTGTTTTTAGCAGGTAGAACGCGGTTTTGAAAAGTCTCGAGATCCATTAATCAAAATCCAATAACCAGACGATGGGAAGTTACAGATGTTACAAGGTACCGGAAAATATTTGTTAATAATGCCATCATCTTCGCGGCTCTCATACCTCAGGCGCTATTTTTTCCGCTTTGCCTTCGCCTCTTTAATCAATTTCATATCCACATTCTCGCGGGTGATGTACTCGTAGTTTCCTTTACCCAGTTCAGCCAATTGCTGCAGATTCTTTGCGGAAAGTGTAGTCTTGCCAAAATTAAAAACGGTTATAAAAATATCTTCACCTGCAAATTTCTTCACCAAATCATAGGTCGGTGAACCAATCGGAAACTCACCATCGGTGGCCATAATTATTCTGTTGTTTCCACCCCGAATGTAATTCTTGTCCGCTATCTGGTAGGCGAGTTTGATGCCCGCATTGCCATCCGTCTTTCCTTCCGACTTTAATCTTTCAATCACCCTGGTAATTTTTTCCTCTTCTTTAAATGAGGTAGGCGGCAACTCAATTTTTGCTTTTCCTGAATAGGTAATGATGGAAACCTGATCTTCCGGTCGCATCATTTTCATTAACAGCAAAACCGATTTCTTCAACAGCGGCAACTTGTCCGGGTTGTTCATGGAACCGGATACATCCAGCAACAATACCATATTATTGGTCGCATACCCTTCCATCGACATCAGGTTTTCACCGGGCAATCCTACATACACGGTATCTACGCGAGAAACATAAACCGTATCCTGACGAATAGTTTCAATGCGAATGACATCCGTAATGCGAACAGTATCGTGAACCACGCTACCCGATACGTGTTTGGTCTCAGTTGACTTTTCATTTTGCTTGCTTGACAACGTTTCCTCTGGTTTAGGAACAATTTCATTTTGTTGTGCTATAGGTTGTGTCATCGGTTTAATAACGGCTAATTCACGAGGCGGCACCACCTCAAACAACTCAACCTGAATCACCGATTGCAACAGCGGCACTTTCGCGAGTTCAGCAAACTTATTATAATCCCGAACCAAAATCTGGTTATACCGGTAAATAAGATCGTTGTACGGATGCCGATGATACGAAGAAGTCACCTTACCCGGCTTTGCTTTTTGAACTGCCTCGGCAAAATGATTGGTGTATTCTGCAAAACCTTCATAAGGCGTGTACGGGCAATTTCCATTGTTTCGTCCCAATTTCTGAATCCCCGCCAGGTTAGTAAACTCGTTTACAATCAGGTTTCGTGCGCCCTGCTCAATCGTTGTGGTGTTGAGTGATACGGTTGAATCTCCTTGTAAAAATTGTTTGGATTTTTTCAGTACAGCATAATTTTCATCCAGGAGTGCACGCAATGCATTGCCCGAAAGCTGCCATGAATTTTTGGCATCAGCCTGTTTGTACGATTCAAAAATTGTACGCACATCCGTGTAAAGTCGTTCCTTTTTTTCATCAAATACTTCCGACAAGGTTTTAAACCGCTCAACCACCGAATACACATACTCCAGGCTGTCTTTCGTAAGTTCTTTGGTTTCGGAATGCGCCAGCAAGGCATTATTCCACTGATTCAGTTCGGTAAGAACAGCATACAACACTTCTGCCTGATCGGTCAGCGGTTTTTGATAAGCCAGAGGTAACGCTTTCGTCTGACTGATGGTTTGCTGATACAAAGTTACCGGCAGCGCAAAACTCTTATAATAATACTCAAGATTCAACCTCCCCGTATTGCGCAACCGGCTTCTGCCCGTTGAGGCAGAGCTGTTTAAATTATGCATCGGGTTCATCAGGTTATTGATTTGTCGCATGCCCTCGTTGATGAATTCTACGTAATTCGAAAGGCTTGAAAAAACAGCAGAACTGATTGGTGTGGCTACAGGTTTTACTTTAAAATCAGCAGCAGGCTTATCCGCAAATGGCGCAACACTGATATCAACCTTCTTTGCTTCGGTTTTTAATGTAAACACCGGGCAAAAGTTTACAAAATGAATTCCCCGGTAACCATTCTGCACGGCCATATTAATGAAGGTGTTATAAAATGAAACTCCGGCATTATTAAAGTAGTTGATCAGGTTTTTATACACTTCATTACTGTGCCGATCCGATTGCTGATTTTCATAGGTATAATCATCAACCCCATGTCGTTTGCTTTGTTGCAAGGATGCAATTGATTCAACAAACGACTTATACTGAGATGATACCGGGTATTGTAATCCTGAACCAGCCTGACTCAATGTTTCAAGTCGTTTAACATTTTCCAGAATATGCTTTTCTGCTGTCTCAACCAGCCAACCGGTATGCGTAGCTTCATTCACATTAAACGTCATGGTTTCGAGCAAATCCAATTCATACCGTAACTGATCACGCATGATTTTTTCAGCTTTATGGTAAGATGAAGAAGCATTAAAGGGCTGAAGCGTAGCCACCAGTTTCTCGCTTTCCTTACGGAGATCGTTGACCAGCTTATGATACGCAGTCACTTGTGATTGAATCGTGTTTATCATTTCTTCGAGTTTCTTAAAACCATCCGATTCATAATCTCTCAACCGGTAGTAAATCTCTATACCTTTACAGGACTCATCAATTTTCTGGTAGGTGGCATACACTGCTTTTGCTTTGGCGATAAAGTTCGTGCCTGCGCTACCCAAAGCAGATGCGGTTTTTTCGGCTTCGGTTACGTAGTAATTCTTATCGCGGCACACACAGGTGTAGGGTGCTATCGGTCGGTTGGATTTACCTTTCCACTCCACCATCTGCCGGTAGGGTTGCAACAACGATGAGCCGATGGCTCCAACATCAGCAGAAAGCTGGTTGGCCAATGTAATGTAATTGTTAATCGCTTTTTGTTGTGTTGATGAAAGAGACTGTGCCGATCCGATTACCGGCAGCAAAACGATAACAGCAATTTTCCAGAGGGTTTTCATGCGCTAATTAATTTGTCTTTTAACGGACACATGCCATACCCGCATAACCTTCACGGTTGATGCAAAGGAATTACATGGCATTTCATACCCTGAAATTATAAAAGTTACCCGTCATTTGTTACCTTACCTGAGATGGAACCCGAAAAACAGGAGCCGATTATTGTTTACCGAAGCTTTGCAAGCAGCATGGATGGCAACTTAGCCAAAGCCAAGCTGGATGCCTTTGGCATTCCGTGCTTCCTTACCGATGAAAACCTGGCCAGTTTGTATCCGATACATAATCCGCGTTTCAGTGTGCGCCTGCACATATTTGAAAAAGATTATGAACAGGTGCATGAAGTGTTAAGTGAAATGGTTCCGCTGGAAGATGAAGGTGTTACGCGTTGTCCTAGATGTCACTCTACCCGAATAGAAAAAGTATTCACCAGAAAACCAATGTCAAGGTTTATGACAATCTTTATTTCGTTAACGATTAGATTATTCCCGATTCATCAGGTTAATCGTTGTCAGAATTGTCAATATGAATTTTAACCGCCTCCCCTAACGCTTGTTATCAGGCACACGCACTTTATCTTTAACCCGAAATGAAATCAAAAACAATTATTGGCGTAATGGGGCCAGGTGAAAATGCGTCACCGGAAGAAAATGAACTGGCCTACGAGCTAGGCGAAGCCATTGCCAAACAAGGTTGGGTGTTACTAACCGGTGGCCGTGAGTTTGGCGTGATGCATGCCGCCATGAAAGGCGCAAGCGACAGCAACGGATTAACCATTGGCGTACTTCCAACAGATTCAACGCGAGGCTCATCGCCACATGCGCAGATTAAGATCGTTACCGGCATGGGCAGTGCGCGCAACAACATTACCGTGTTAAGCAGTCATGTGATTGTGGTGCTGGGCATGGCAGCCGGCACGGCTTCTGAGGTAGCGTTGGCCATCAAAGCAAACAAAAAAGTAATTCTGCTTTCGCAGGATGAACTCTCTGTTATGTTTTTTAAGAAAATTGGAACCTACCGGGTAACACCGGTAAACACGGTAACCGATGCCGTTAACCTGATTCGGGATTACGTAAGCTTAAATCAGATCAGGTAGGAACTTCTTAGTTACCAAACCTTGAGCCCAGAAAGAAGGTTAGTACAAAAAAGAAAAGAACCGCGGTTGCCAGCACATGGTACCGATAATTCTTGGTGAAAATCATGATAAAAATAAGCACCTGAATTAATCCAACCACAATCCAAAATTGAACAGGCATGGGATCCAACAGAAATATCTGTGTCAATGTTCGGGTAGTCATGTCCAAAAAGTATAAAGTAAAAATGAGCCGGTGCTGCCGGAAATAGTATGCCTTAAGATCAATACCTTCCGGGGGAACATCATGTGGTAATACACTTACCGTAAAAGCAAAAATAAAAATAGCTGGTAAGATCGCCAGGAGAAAGCCTGGCCCGGAGGCTGTAAAATCCTCCTGAAACATGGAGTGATAAGCAATCCAGCCGATAATCAATCCTAAAAATGCAATAACACTCCAGGCAAGTGGTAGCCAGTGCCACGTAATACGCTCCCGGTTTTTTAAGAGTCGAATAATTGAAATGAATAAATCAGCAACGCCCAGACCGATGAAAAAAGTCATAAACGTTATTTGATACTCTACTCGCTCCATAGGTACGGGAAGTTATACAACAATATACCATTGTTTGTTGAGGAATCAGATGGTTTGCATAAAAATCCTGGAGGAGAAGAATGTTCAAGAAATAATTTAAGGAGAGTTTAAAACCCCTCTACCAAAATCATCTTGCCGGTTGACGCCTCGAACCTGATTTTTTTCGCTTCGGTGTATTCCGGTGAATGGTACCAGGCCTTTGCTTTCTCCATGTCCGGAAATTCCAGCACCACTACCCTTCCCGGTTTCCAATCACCTTCCAACACTTCGGTAGTACCACCACGAACGATAAACTTTCCACCATACGAACCCACAATTCCGGGGGTTAGTTTTTTATAGTCTTCATACCGCACAGGGTCGGTAATTTTCACATCAACAATAACGTAAGCAGGCATTTTTCTCAGAATTTAAATTTATAAAAGCGCATTTAAAGCATTACGAATTACCTCGCCAGATGAAGGGCGAGGCGCATTTGAATCTGCAATCTTTCCGTCTTTATCAATAAGCAGGTATCGTGGTATTGCCATTATATTATAGGCTTTGCAAATTTCTGAATTCCAAGCCCCGTCAACAAACAGGTGCTCTCCGGTAAACTCGGGATCATTTGTCAGATATTTTTTCCATGCAGGTTTATCCGAATCAATCGAAACATACATAAACACCAAATCCTCCTCGTCCTTATACTCATTTTTTAAAACCTTGGAATTTGGAAACTCCGCCCTGCACGGTCCGCACCAGGTAGCCCACACATCTACATACACCACTTTACCTTTGTAGTCCGCCAGTGAACGTGAAACGCTGTCGGGAGTCAACCCTTCATAAATCGGTGCCTCATTTCCCTTGGCGAGTTTCAACCACTTGTCGTAGGCTTGTTGCAGCCTGGGGGTGTACACTGACTCAGGAAAATTGCTTTTAAACCAATCAAAACGGCCGGCAAGCTTATCAATACCCATAAAATCAATATTCTCTTTTACATGCGATGCGTACGCCAGTTCTTTTAATTCCGAATGGTTAATTCTACTGAGTACTTCCCGCTCTAATTGAACCAGTATTGAATCCGGTATTTGATCAACATTGTTATTCTTTCTGTAAGTTTTGGTTGCCACGTAATTCAAATCTCCAAAATAAGTACTAACTGTATTTCTGTAATCAGGATGCAACATACCGGCCGTTGCATGTTGTTCAAAAACCGACCAATATGTTTTCAAACTATCCGGCACATAGGGAAGATCTTTCCCAGTGTAATTTTTATAGTAATTTGAATAATAGGCATACCACTCCGATTTCTTGGCTTGCAAGAAGGCCTTTTGACTATTCACAAAAAGCTCATCAGTTAATTGTTGACTGGATGAGTCCAGAAAATTTGTTGCCTTACTGAAAATCAACTTCAATGTATCTTCAAAAGCTACTGGTTCAAGCATCACCAAATCTCCAAACGATACAAACATTGATTTATTCAAATGCAACATCGTCTGCTGGTAGCCTGCTCCATTCCCTTCAAAAACAAGCTCTGTATCTCTATTCTTATAATCTCCCTTTATTGTGAAATCAAAACCAGGCTTCAGGTAAAGTCTAACGTAAACTCCAGATAAGGAATAGTATCCTGGCTTATCGATTGTTGCTTCAATCTGAAAATAGCCAAGCGAATCAGTTATAGCCGTTACAACTGGATCCATATCGTCATAAGGCAGTGCATCACTCAAATACGTGAGTTTAATTTCAGTGCCAGGTTCAATATTCAAAACCTCAGAACGTATTTTTGTAACAACCGGCTCTTGCTTGCACGCAGAAAACAAAAAAGCAGCAACGATCAGAATTAAGCAATTTCTAACTTGCATGATGTGTGGATTTAGGGGACTTATGAATTAACTGATTGAATATCGGGTTTATTTTAATCTGATGAAACAAAACCCGAAAAAGTTCTGACGCTAGGAGGCAAAAATGGGTCCTGGGTCACTAACAAGCGACTCGCCAATCAAATATTCAATCGCTTCCTTTTCAGTACCGAATGCTTTAAAATCGGTATTCATTAAAAGGTTAAAGCCCTTTAAGATCATCATCTTGGGCAAGTTTAATCCCACAAGTGTATTTCGTTTAATGAGGTGTTTGATTTCTCCCGACTCACGCTCCATGTGCCGAACATACCCGGGCGTTACAAACACTTTATGATATGAATTGATGATCAGCTTCTCATCACCGTCATGCAATATTAATTGCTTCACTGCTATGGCCAGGTTAATCATCTCCGGCTCCTTCAAACCGGAATAATCAATAACCAGAATCTCCTTTCCCTGAATTGTTATTTTCCGGATTCTTTCCATGACATTGAATAGCGGCATAAACTTACAATACAGCGCCCAAATGAGGAACTACAGGTCAAAATGCCGATAGAAAATTACTCCCCTTCAATAAACCCAATCGTGGGTATTCGGTGTTATATTAACTGATTCAAAACCGACATGCGGATTGTATTGGGGATGTTGATTTGTTTTTGTTTTTCGTCAGCTGCACAACAGGTGCTGATCACGGGAAACGTGCGGGCTGACACCGGTGAAACATTGCCACTGGCACACCTGATTATACTTCCCGACTCCCTTACGTACGTGTCTGAATCGGGTGGTCGTTTTGCCATTCGTGTCCCTCGCGGACAAAAAACACTGCTGATATCGTTTACCGGGTATACGTCACAACGGTTGCAATTTTCTGCTTTGCGCGACACCATTCTCACGGTTATTCTACAACCGGAGGTGAGTCAACTGCGTGAAGTAGTCGTTACCGCACAAAACAATCTGCAAACACAACTTTTTGAATCTACACGAACAAGCACAAATGTGTTAAGTGCTAAGGACATAAACGCCATACCGGTGCTGGGTGGAGAAGCCGACCTGATCAAAACCTTACAACTGATGCCCGGAACGTTGCGCGGCATTGAAGGCAGTGCCGATTTATTTGTGCGCGGTGGGGCAGCCGATCAAAATCTGGTATTACTGGATGGCGCTACCATTTACAACACCAGTCACCTGTTCGGGTTTGTTTCCGTATTTAACCCTTCTATCCTGGAATCGGTTGAGGCTGTGAATGGTGGCTTTCCGGCCGACATGGGCGGAAGACTCTCCTCCATTATTGATGTAAAAACAAACGCGGAACTGGCGGACCAAACGCACCTTGCTGGTGATATTGGCATAATCGCTTCCCGGTTGTACATCGAGCAACCCATCATTCAGGATAAACTCAGTATCTGGATTGGCGGAAGGCGAACCTACATCGACCAGGTGGTAAAACTGGTCAACGAAGAATTACCTTACTTCTTCTATGACCTGAACGCAAAAATAATTGCGAAACCAACGGAACGCGATCAACTATCGTTTTCATTTTTTAACGGCAAGGATTTGTTGAACATCTTCCGCGACCGAAATAACGATGGCGATGGATTTCTTACCGCGTATGAAGCCATAAACCATACACAAACCCTGCAATGGAATCGCAAGTTGAACAATAATTGGTATTCCAACACCACCCTAACACGAACCGGATTTCAATACGAAATCAAAAATGCCTTTGAAGATAACCGCGTACTGGCCTATTCCGATATTCAAGACATTGGTTTGAAATTGGCGATTGGTAATCATTCCCTCAGGAATGGAGCCGCTGTAAAATTCGGTGTTGACTGGACCCTGCACGACATCAGCCCAAGTGTTGTTAACTCAAGCGGAACCATTTCCGAAATTTTCAACAGCAGCACATCTCAGGCAAGGCAGGCACATGCACTGGCGGTCTATGGTCTATATGAATGGAACCTGGACAAGCAATGGCTGTTGAATGTGGGCATGCGCGCCTCAGCAGCCGTAGTAAAAAATAAAACCTATGTGTTTCCTGAGCCACGGATGGCGGTCCGGTACAAGCTCTCCCCAAATGAAGCATTGAAGTTTAGTTACGCTCGAATGACTCAATTTCTTCATCGTGTTTCAAATTCAGGCGTAAGCACGCCAACCGATGTGTGGTATCCGGTAACGGATTCCATCCGTCCGCAAACGGCTCATCAGGTGTCGTTAGCCTGGCAACGAACCCTACCCCAGCATAGTTTTTTTCTTAGCCTGGAAACCTATTATAAACACATGAATAACCTGGTCGGCTTTGAAGAAGGCACCAATCTGTTTTTCAATACCGATTTCGAGTCAAGAATTGTTCAGGGGCGGGGTAATGCCTATGGCCTTGAAGCCCTCATCCGAAAAGAAACAGGAAAGCTTACCGGATGGATCAGCTACACCCTTTCGTGGTCGAACCGCCAGTTCAACGCCATTAACCAGGGCAGGTGGTTTCGATCGCGGTACGACCGCAGACATAATGGTGCAATTGTAGCACAATATGCGTTGAACAAACGGTGGTCGGTTTCAGCTGTGTGGGAATTTATTTCTGGCGCACGATTCACTCCTGTTATTGGTCAATACGCAGTGGCTACACCAACCTCAACTGGGTTTGATCTGTTACCGGTTTATGCACCCATCAACTCGGTTAAACTTGCCGACACTCATCGACTTGATTTAGGCATAAAATTCAGAGGCAAGCCAGACAAAAAAATTCAGTACGAATGGTTTGCAGGTGTATATAATGCATACAACCGGGGTAACCCTACAGGTATTGTAATTGAGCAGAATGAAGATGGTTCGCTGTATTATGAACAACCAGGCTTATTCGGGCTATTACCATTTATCAGCTATGGCTTTAAGTTTTAAATCGCTTGTGTTTATGCTGTTTGCGGCAATATTAACGATTGGCTGCTTGCCTGAACCGTTGCCGATTGGCGATATCCCACAACTTAAATCGAAAATTGTAGTATCAACACAACTCATACCCGATCAATCATTGGTCGTATTGCTTACACGAAGTGTTGGAGCACTGGATGTAAGTGATGACAGCGATCCGGAAGAATTGCTCAACCAGATTGCCATTAACGATGCCTTGGTCATTCTGGAAAGTACCGATTCGTATGATACGCTGGATTTCATTGAAAATGGATTGTATGCCATTACCCAACTTCAGGTTTCACCAAATGAGGTGTACACACTTCATATAGAATCGGAAACACACGGTTCAGTTAAAGCCATCACCCGAGCGATGCCCGTAACTTCATTTATCTCAGTATCAGCCGAAATCTTCGATACGGGATTTGACACACTCGCTACTATCGACTATGCGCTGGAGGATCTGGCCGGCCCAAACTATTACATGATCAACGTGCAACGTGTAACACTCGACTCAGCACAACTTCCTGAGCCGGAGGATTTTTTAAATCCCACCATCTTTACACACCTCTTTACTGATGAAGGAATTATCGATGGTTCCCTCATCAACGACTCGTTTACCGCATTCTTCCGAAGGGACTTTATTCCCGGTGATACAGTAATGATTCAGCTCGCCAACATCAGCCCCGAGTACTTCAACTTTCTGCAACTTCGATTGGATACACGATTTAACTTTGCCGAATTCCTTGGCGAACCGGTAAATTTCCCAAGCAATGTTGAAGGAGGTTTAGGGTGGTTCACCCTTCACATTCCCGACATACAAATTCGCAGGGTAGAACAACAGTAAGATTTTGCCTTCAAACCTGCAATATCCTGATTAGATTCACAACCTATTTTCTAACGCTCCCAGAAAGCCGGAGGCTCAATACCAAGCGAACGCAAATACACATACGCCTGCGCGCGATGATGAATTTCATTATCGATAAAATAAAAAACAGATGACCATACCGTGCCCTCGTATTGACCGAACGTAACAATGGATTGCTGAAACTTCTCTTCTGGTATCAAGTTCCACAACCGGTTAATTTCTGGTGTTGCTTCATCCCACAGTTGCAACAGCTTTGCTTTGCTGTTGTTGTGTTCCTGGTGTTCCTTCAATTCCTCGGTTGAACCATGTACGATCTGGCGCAAGCCGGGTACGGCAATGGCCAGCAACTCCTGAATGAGTACAGCACACGTGCGCATACCACCAATGGAATGTGTGAACAATTCTTTCTCCGGAAAGGCTTCAATCACCCTCCTGGTAAGTGCACGGTGTCCCTGCCAGTGCTTTAATAGCTGATCGGGTGTGATTACGGCTTTCGTTTCCTGCTGTGTTTGTGTCATAACGATTGAGTTTTGTGTGAATATTAATTTCACCACAAGCTCAAACCGAGGAGTGACAACGGGTTGTCAGTAGTTATTAGCAACATAAATTATTTAGATATGTTGCCTTCGAGGACCTTAGAAAACAATAATAGTCAGGTGGCTGAGGCACTTGAAGGCCTCATAACCTGTTCCTACATCTTTACCACCCTGAACTCCACCCTTCGGTTATTGGCGCGTCCGGCATCGGTATCGTTGGTATCAATGGGCGTGCTTTCGCCAAAACCTTGCGCACTTAACCGCGAGGCATCAATACCCTGACTGATCAGGTAATCCACAACCGACTGTGAACGACCCTGCGAGAGGTTCAGGTTATAGTCATCCGAACCTTTGCTGTCGGTATGGCCTTCTATCTGGATGGAGATGGACGCATTCTGTTTCAGAAAATCAACCACCTTATTCAGTTCTACAAACGACTCGGATTTCAACGTGGTTTTATCAAAATCAAAATAGATGTTTTTCAACCGAACGGTTAAGCCTACTTCAATGGGCTGTAACATGATATCTTTAATAACCGGTGTTATTTCTTCGCTGATCACTTCAACGCTATCGGTAGCGTTTACATAACCTTCTGCCGTGGCCACGTACATATACCAACCCGTTCGTTTTATTTCCTGCTCATACTTTCCACTTCCTGCACGCGTTGTGAAATTCACTTTCCGATCCTCCTTCAGTTGTATTTGTAGGTTTGCCGTAACAGGTTTCATGGTTTTGTTATCATAAACGGTACCTGTAAGCAACAATTTTTTAGCAATAGGCGTCAGGTACAAGTCGACATAAAGTGTGGTGTCATTGCCGAGTTGATCGGGTAACGGAATGGAAATATCTTTTGGCAGGAATTCAGCCCGAGATGCAGAAACCGAAACCCCGTTTACCTCCGGAATGTTGGTTTCATATTTGCCATCTGCCTGAGCTTGCAATTGAATAACTTCCGATCCAACTGGTTTCACCTGAACGTTCGCATCAATAGGCTGTTGCGTTTTCTCATTATAAATAGTGCCCACCACTTTTACGGTAATATCGCGTGGCACCAGTTTCCATAAATCAAGCGTTCCGCCATCTCCTCCAATTACGGAGCGACTCATAAACACATTTCCGGTTTTATCGATGCAGAAATACATTTCACCGGCAGCTGTATTGATGGGCGAACCCATGTTTACCGGTTCACTCCATTTTTGCCACGAGTCGTCTAAACGCGTGGTCTTATAAATATCTGATTTGCCAAATTTTCCGGGAACATTTCTATCGCTGGCAAAGTACAGGGTTTTGTCATCAGGGCCGATAAACGGACCGAAGTCGTCATCGCGCGTGCTAATATTCAATTTTACCGGGCGCGACCATTTACCATCAGCGCCAAGGTTGCTCACGTATAAATTACTGCGTGTGCTGTTCGTCATCTCGCCAAGAAAGATGATCATGTGCTTTTTATCGGACGACATGCTGGCCCCATAGAACCGGCCTTTGTTCATTTCCTTAAAACCTGGAACTTCAATTTCAGCAAGCGAGCCACCGGTCACAATCGAAAAACCTTTGGTGTCCTTTTGCCTGCCCCCTTTAATGAAGAGAGAACCATCCGGCAAAGCCGTAAACACCTGGTTGCTGCGGTGAATATTAAACGGATTATTCAGGTGTACCGGAGCCCCCCATGTTCCATCTTCTTTAATGGTCGACATCCAGATATCATCGCTACCGGTTTTTCCAAAGGTGTTTTCGGGATGATTGTGTACGAAAAAATACAGCTTGGTGCCATCGATGGAAATGATAGGTGCCGCATCATGATAGAAGGAGTTTACCTCCTTATTGAGCTTAACCATTTCGTAGCGCGGTGCAAATTCCTGCGCAGGTGAAACAAGCGTGATTGCAGAAAGCAGAAGGATGAAAAGTAACCGATACATTGTTCCTATATTTTTTACCATTTATAAAGGTAAAAACATTGGCGCACAATTCAGTCTATAAAAACGCTGAATTCAGTAACCGGGCGACTTTTTGCAGCGAATGGCTAAATTAAAACGTACCGGGAATCAGGATGCCTCGCCCACTCATGCTCAGTGAAACAAAAATAATGATAAGTGCCAGCACATTAAACACAAACATGCGCCTGTGCTTGGCGGTATCGTCAACCATTTTCTTAGAAGTGGTACGCGCCAGGGTAATCAACACAATAGCAATCAGGTTTAAAGAAAGGTGTTCAACCGCCCAGTATCGTAGTTCAGCATTCTTCATGGTACCGGCATTGAATTGCACCACATCGCTCACAAAATAGAGTATGAGCCCAATCAGCAATTGCAGGTGGGTGAAAATGAATAGATAAAGTCCCAGTTTATTATCCAGGTTGGTGTACGGTTTCTTGCTCAGCCACTTCAGCAGCGACACAATTACCACAACCACCAACATGGTCAGTACGAAATAACGTAACAAGGAATGAGAATGTAATAAACCGGTATGCATAGCTTAAAATTTAATGCCCCGAAAATAGTACTCCTTTTCCAAACTTCCGAAAAACTCTATAATTTGGAGGATAACCTTTTCATGAAACGCCTCATCTTCACCTTAATCCTGATTACCCATTCTTTCTACGGATTTTCGCAGGACGAAGACCTTTCTATCGATTCCGCACCAGATACGGTTAAAATTGGTGCCTACATCATCAGCATTCACGATATCAATTTTCAAGATAAGGAGTACACGCTCAGGTTTTGGCTATGGGCTTTATTCGACAACGTTGGTTTCGACCTGTCGAAACAATTGGATATTCCAAATGCAAAATCCATTGATGAACCCCTTACCATTGTGGATGTTGTGGATGGCACCACCTGGCAATTGATGAAGCTCCGAGCTACCATGAAACAAAACTGGAAAGTGGGGAACTACCCATTCGACAAACAGCATCTGGTTGTGCACATTGAAAATACGATTTTCGATAAAAGCAGTCTTGTGTTTAAGCCCGACCAACTGGGAAGCGGATACGATCGTGAACTGACGCTGGATGGTTGGAGCATTTCCAATTTTGAAGTGATCGCAAACGATAAAGAATATACCACCGTATTTGGAGACCCCTCCTCCGACATGCTTCATTCCGAGTATTCTTCCTTTGACATTATTATTGACATAGAACGCGATGGCTGGGGTCTGTTCTGGAAGCTTTTCTCAGGGATGTACATTGCCTTTCTGATTGCTATGGTAAGTTTTGGGCTGCAGGTGAATGAACTTGAGCCCAGGTTTGGCTTACCCGTAGGCGGTCTATTTGCTGCAGTCGGTAATAAATACATCATCGATTCGCTACTACCTGAATCCAACACCTTTACACTGGTTGATTCCCTTCACTCCATTACGTTCCTCAGTATATTCATCATTTTGTTTCTAAGCGCGGTAACGCTGCATAGCTATCATAAAGGGAATGTAAATCAGGCTAAAAAAATTAATTTCATTTCGGCCATTGCCGTATTCATAGCCTTTGTTGGCATCAATTCATTTCTTGTTTTCAAAGCACTTTAATGCTGTTCTTATGAAATTTATCAAGCGGGTAATTATTGCATTTCTACTCTTGGGTATACTGATCGCGATATCCATTTATGGTTACTTACTAACCACCAAGCCAACACTGGATGGAACCTTGACGCTTCCTGGCTTGCAAGCCGATGTTGAAGTGTTGTACGATGAATGGGGCATACCACACATTTATGCACAACATGAAGAAGATGCCTACTATGCACTTGGCTATGTGCACGCACAAGACAGGCTCTTTCAAATGGAAATGCTCAGGCGTGCCGCTTCGGGCAGGTTAGCCGAAGTATTGGGGCCTGAGTTGGTTGAGGTCGACAAATTTTTCAGAACACTGGGTATCAATCACTTTGCCAAAAAACATACTGTAAAATTTCTTTCCGGTGATACCGCTTCCTGGCAACGTGCCGCGTATGCCTATCAGAAAGGCATTAATCATTTCATTAACACAGGTAAGGTGCCCCTTGAGTTTTCCATTATGGGTATACCTAAACAGGAATTTACTCCCGAAGATATTTATCTCGCGGTGGGATTCATGTCCCTCGGGTTTGCCGAGGGATTTCAGGCTGATCCGGTTCTGCAAAAAATTAAAACCGAATGGGGAGATGAATACCTGAAAGACCTCGCTGTGCAAACACCACCTGACGCTGTATTAATTAAAAATCATAAAGGTGACATAAAACCATCCGTTTCCAATCAACTCATTTCAAAAATCAATGAAGCTATCGAAAAAATTCCAGTTCCACTTTTACAAGGTAGCAACGGCTGGGTAGTGTCTGGTTCAAAGTCTGCATCTGGCTTGCCGATTCTGGCCAACGACACGCATATTGGCTTTTCACAACCTGCAGTCTGGTATGAAGCACACCTCGAATATCCGGGACAAAGCTTTTATGGCCACCATCTTGCTGGTATGCCCTTCGGGTTGCTTGGCAATAACCGCTACTGCGGGTTCGGACTCACCATGTTTGAAAATGATGATGTGGATTTCTTTACCGAAACACCCAATCCGGAAGATTCAACATTTGTAAAGTTTCAGGAAAGCTGGGAAAAACTTAAAACCCGAACTGAAGTAATTAAAGTACATGGTGAGGAAGACATCAACTTTCTGGTGCAAACCAGTCGGCATGGACCCATCATTAATGGTATCGTTGAAAATGTGGAAGAAGCAGGAAACCCAATAGCACTTTCCTGGCTCTTGCTCCAAGTTGAAAACAATGCCGTTCAGGCTGCATACCAATTAAATCACGCGTCAAGCTTTGCTGAGGCGAGAGATGCTGTTTCAAAATTCTCCGCCCCCGGCCTGAATGTGATGTATGCCGATACTGATGGCAATATTGCGTGGTGGGCTGCAGCTAAACTTCCGGTACGACCAGCACATGTACAGAGCAAACTTTTTCTGGATGGCGCCAGCGGCAACGATGAATATCAAGGCTTTTACGATTTCGATAAAAATCCACAGGCCATCAATCCACCCTGGGGTTTTGTTTATTCCGCTAATAACCAACCCGATAGCGTGGATGGTATTTTGTATCCGGGATACTACTACCCGAAAAGTCGTGCAGGACGTATTTATGAATTGCTCTCATCCGAAAAGAAATTTTCAATGGCCGATATGAAAGTCATTCAACTTGATGTTACCTCTCACCAACTGGCCGAAACTGCGCACATCATGGCAGCTGCACTTCAGGCTTACGCAAATGATGCCGAACTCGGTGTGATTGTTCGCGAACTTAAAAACTGGAATGGCGATCATGCTAAGACACTTACAGCGCCCTCCATCTACTACAATATGCTTTCACAGATTGTCTATCGCTCCATGCAGGATGAACTTGGTGTAGCCGCGTTAAAATCATTACTAACTACTTCGGTTCCAAAAAATTCATACCATACGTTTATTGCCAACGCTTCTTCACCTTGGTGGGATAATGTACGTACAGAAGAAAAAAAGGAATCGCGCGAAGACATTTTAGTTGCATCGGCCCGGGAAACAGTAAAACTTCTTAAGAAAAATTGTGGCAACAAACCCGAACAGTGGACATGGGAAAAAATACATACACTCACCCATCCACATGCATTCAAGGATGTGAAACCGCTGAATACTTTTTTCAATGTAGGTCCATTTGAGGTTGATGGCGGAAGTGAGGTAATCAATAACTTCCTTGTGGGCCTTGATACCACTGGCTATTTTCCTGTGATTGCCGGACCTGCGCTTCGAAAAATTACCGACTTTGGTGATATTGAGCACGGTGAGACCGTTTCACCAACAGGACAAAGCGGAAACGTGATGAGTGACTACTACGATGATCAGGCCAGCATGTTTGCTACCGGCCAATACCGTAGTATGATGATGAATCGGGAAGCGATTGTACAGCAGACAAAACATAAACTTGTACTGAAGCCAACATCCAACTGACAAAGATCAGCGAAAAAGGATGATTGAAGTGATGGTCATTTCAGTAAAATCATTGTTCCTTAACCATACAACAAAACGATAATTACACAGTTATGAAAATCCATATTCAAACACTCGATTTTACACCCAAACAAGACTTGCTCGACCTGGTGAACGACAAAGTTGAAAAGCTGGAGCGCTTCAGCGATCGCATTGTAGAAAGTCGGGTGGTGTTACGGGTAGAAAAATCTGAAAAACGCGACAATAAGATTTGCGAAGTGCGGGTGGTGATTCCCGGTAACGACCTGTTTGTCAGCAAAAAATTTGAATCGTTTGAAGAAGGCATCCATAAAGTAACCGATACCCTTCAACGCCAACTGAAAGAATGGAAAGAGCGGCAGGATCCTAAAACTTTACCGTAATGCCATTGCTGAACCGGTAGATGGTTCTGGTAATCGGAACAATGGGACGGTTTTCATAGCTCAGGGTAAATGAACTCGTCCAGAGAAGTTTGCTGGTAAGGCGTGTGTTTAGATTAATGTCCGTACTGTATCGATGACGAAACGCGTCAATTTCACCATCATACGCGGTTTGAAAATATTGGATGGTGTTAAAATCAGCCCACTCCGAGATTTTTGCACGAAAAACCAGGTAGTTGGTTGATTTCCAAAATTCAGCAACGACTACCTCCTCACTAATAGGATGTGACCAACGTTCTGACTCATACATAATGCCGAGGCTATAAATAATAGAAACCTGTTCGTTGCTGAATAAACGATGCCTGATTCCCGTGCCTCCAAGTAATCGTGGAGAAAGCCCACGGAAATTATCATATTGATACTGCAAAAATACCTCGGGATGAACTTTCCGGTCTTTTAAAAAATCAATGCGAATATGTTGATAGCCTGTATTCAAAAATGGTTCTTCATTTATTTTCAGATAATTGATGTTGGTAATGGACGAAACGCGGTGGCGTGCGGGAAACCACGCGATATTGGATTTCCAATCGAATCCAAAAAATTCTACCGGTTCGCTTTCCGCAGCGCTTCTGTTGTAAAGCACCAGGCCAGCGGTTAGGTTGCCCAAAAATTTCATGGTCGTATCTCCGTCAAGGGATGATTTTTCAATATTCAAAATCTGCGCGTGCGCAATCTGCGAACAGATGAGGCATACCAGAAAAGTGAGCCATTTAACCATCAATCAAAAATATCGGGCTGGCGGAGAAATGAAAGCAATTTTTAAGCAAATCAATGCGGAACTAATTTCGTACTATATTTGTCTCCCCTTTGCCTGGGGTTTCAGGCAGTGTTATTTGAAATATTGGGGCCGACCGGTTTTGACAGGATGTGTGATGACGTGTGTAAGCATGCAGGCTCATAGGATGAGAGCCTTGAAAGATAGTCCTAAACCATACGTGGCGAGAATAACTACGCCATGGCTGCTTAATCTGACGGTACGTTAGATTAGCTTACTCCGATTAAGAATCGGAGGGCCATCATCGCTCAGCACGTTGTTCTGCAGGTGCTGATTTAGCGGTGTCGTTTTGCGGAACTGCACTGCACGAAGTTACAGCGTGCGGTTAAGACCATGTAACTACGGAGTAATTTGGCTGTTGCCTGCCTTGCTATTCCCGACAAGTAAAGTCAACTAAGCATGTAGAAGATACGATTATCATCTTCTCTGGACCAGGGTTCGATTCCCTGCGGCTCCACTTTTTTACCCCTTGCCCTATCCCTGCGATACCGACAGCCAATGCAAGGCTGCCAGTTCAGCTACAATTCCAAAGGCAACCAACAAATCGCGAAGCATGCCGCTGGATAAAAATACAATCAACATGACTAAAACACCCAGCACAATTCCAATAATCAGCAACCGAACATCAGGTACTGACCGATAGATTTGCTGTTTTTCCTCGCGGGGTCTTTCCTGTAGCCGGTTTGACAATGGCTGAACAACTCTGTTTCGGATCAATGCCTTCCTGTTCATATTTCAGTGATTTAACACGGCAAGTTTACAGCTGGCGTTCAATAGATTTTTATTTATGTTTGTTATGCTGTTTATAAGAATTGTAAATGCAACACCACCCTTATTTCGCAAACATTAATTGTTAAAAATCGTTTTCCTGACAACCCGAATCAGAAACGCATGATTCAGACGCTAAGCAAATATTCCTTTACAGTGCTGCTAACCATGCTGGTGGCACTCAATGCCGATATTCCGCTGCGTGGAAGTCTGGACTCGTTTAACCCCGTTGAGCGTGAGGCACCAGTACGGATTAACCTTCAGGATGAAAACCGGTTATCACAAACCGCATCCCAGGATTGTACACGGAAAAGAACGGGTACGTTATTAAAGGTTTACCATTTACCGATTGAAAATACAACGCGATATACAGCCGCTCGTCATAACCGGCCACTGTTTATCTTGAACCGTACCCTCCTGATTTAACTGTCCTCTTGACTTTTTCGCGGCACAACGCATCGTGCCGCCTTTAATTTCAATCTTTTAGTCTCCTTCTTCTTCAATTTGACTCAACCTTATCATGGACCAATCTGTACTTTGGATCGCGTTTAATGTTTTCATCCTGATCATGTTAATTCTTGATCTCGGTGTCTTCAACCGAAAATCGAAGCAAATCAGTGTAAAAGCTGCGCTCTTATGGACTTCCTTTTGGGTTTTTCTGGCCTTTCTATTCAATGTGTTTGTGTATTTCCACCTTGGTGAAACCAAAGCCTTTGAATTCTTTACGGGCTATGTTATCGAAAAATCATTGAGTGTCGATAACATTTTTGTGATTATCCTGATCTTCTCCTATTTCAAGGTTCCACCCGAATATCAGCACAAGGTTCTTTTCTGGGGAATTCTTGGTGCACTGGTTATGCGCATCATCTTCATTCTGGCAGGCGTAGAGCTGATTCATAATTTCCACTTCCTTATTTATGTGTTTGGTGGCTTTCTAATCTTTACAGGATTCCGTTTTCTTACACAAAAGGATGAACCGGTAAACCTCGACCATAACCCTTTTGTAAAATTCCTTCGTAGGATTTTTCCCATAACACCTGAGTTTCGCTCCGACAATTTCTTTGTCCGTGAACAAGGCAAGCTGTGGGCAACGCCACTTTTCCTGGTGGTGATGGTAATCGAAGGTACGGATCTGATTTTTGCAGTTGATAGTATTCCGGCCATATTGGCCATTTCCGATGATTCCTTTATCGTGTACACCTCTAACGTGTTTGCGATATTGGGGCTTCGCTCATTGTATTTTGCTTTGGCGGGAATAGAAAAATATTTCACTTACCTCAAGTATGGATTAGCGGCCATACTCGTGTTTATTGGTGTAAAAATGTGCCTGGTGGATGTTTATAAGATCCCAATCGAAATATCACTTGCGTTTATTGTGCTCACCTTATCGGTCGCGGTATTAGCCTCAATGGTCATTCAGGCGAGCAAAACCGAAAAGAAATAAATTTAGCAGATGCTAAAAACAAAAAGAGCCGATCACCGATCAGCTCTTTTTGTTTGTTGATGATCTCATCAACTTACTTCTTCCTCTTTGCAGCCTTCTTAGCTTTCTTAGCTACTTTTTTCTTGGCTACTTTTTTCTTTGCTGCTTTCTTCTTAGCAGCTTTCTTCGCTTTCTTTGCCATAGCGTTTTTTGTTTTTAGTTAAACATTTATTAAAAAGCTAAATAAAGGTAGCACTTGATTTCATATTTGCAAAATATTTCGTAAAATATTTGCACTTCACATTTTCGTTACTCATAACATCATTCACATAAACGAAAGATTCATCACACAACATCACAACATGAACATTGAAGAACTTCAAGCGCTGTGTACATCATTCAAAGCAGTAACAGAAGATATCAAATGGGATAATGATTTGTGTTTTTCTGTTGGTGGAAAAATGTTTTGTGTTGCATCATTGGAAAAACCACTTCGAATCTCCTTTAAAGTAGCTGATGAAGTGTTTGATGAACTGGCTATTCGCGAAGGATTCATGCCTGCACCGTACTTGGCGCGTGCCAAATGGGTAAGCGTAACCGACCTCACACAGGTAAAACAAAAGGAATTACACCCGTTGATTACGCAATCATACAAGCTGGTCTGTCAAAAGCTCACAAAGAAGGTTCGGAAGGAACTTGGGTTGGGATTGAACCCGCTCTTCTCATGAATACATTATTTTATTCGGATTGTAATGCTGATTGGCAGTCAACTCAGTACATGGTTCTTTAGAGAATCGCAGCCGAAAAGAAAAGTACCCCGGCAGGAATCCCCGCCTGACTGACGTCAGTCGGGCAGGCCCGACTGACCGCATTCCAATTAAATAAAATTTAAACTGTAAAAATTCACCTTAGTCGGGCAGGGAACCTGCACCTATCTCTTTAACTTTTTTTGCTAGAAATCTTCTGCCTGATGCACTCTTAAAATAACGCTCCCGAGCTATTGCTTCCTCCCGCGTCTGAAACATTTCAAAATAAATTATTACAAAGGGTATATAATGCTTAATGGACTACTTTGTCCTAACCTGAATTATGCTGCCGCAAGCGTTCATCCAGATTTTCACAATGACCTTTGTAGTAAAAGTCATGATTAACACTTTTAAGTACGTAGGCATAGTACATAAGTGCAAATTAGTACCCCCGGCAGGAATCGAACCTGCACCTAGAGCTCCGGAGGCTCTCGTTATATCCATTTAACTACGGAGGCATGGCCGTGAACAACGGCTAGAGTGCGCAAAATTAATGAAATAGATGGGAGGAAAAAATCTGGTAAAAAGAAAGGATGGCCGCCTGACCATCCTTTTTATTTGTTAAATAGTCGAATCGGAATGTGCTTACTCCTCTACATCAACAGCCACTTCACCCAAATCGGTCACATTTCCCAAGGTTACCGCAACTTCCGTAATGTCTTCAATTGAATATCCGGTTACAGGCGAAAAAGAAACGGTATAGGAACCCGGCTGTAAACCCTTAATCAAAAACTTGCCTTCATCATTGGCAAACGTAGTGCCTAGCGTGTCATCAGCAACAATGGCATAAACGGCAGGCTTGGCCAAAGGCTCGGATATCGTTCCTGCAATGGCACCACTGGTGGCTTCTGTAATGGTTCGGATAACCGGCTTCAACAAATACTTGCCACTGGCACCTGCTTTTACAATAGAACGTGCTGCATCAAAATCAAGCAACAAGGTGTACGTAATACCTTCGATCAAATCGGCATTTACATTCAACTTTAATCCGCTTTGTTGTGCACTTGGGGTGGTCAGTGAATGGGTTTCACCATCTACTTTAAGCGTATTGTTGTTTCCCAAAATCAACCGCACCTGTGAAATGCGACCTGCCGGTAATTCAATTGCTCCCAACAAGGTATCCAATCCATTGGTAAGTTCAAGCAGGTTATACACCCCAGGGGTAACATCCAATGATTTCCATCCGCCATCCGTATCTTCACTGGAAGCGTGTACCTGAACGCCCTGAATATCAATGTTCACTTCTTCATAATCACCCGGTGCATCCGTCAGGCGCACTTCCAGCCGGGCATTTTTTCCATCTTCCGAGCAGGACATCATGATAATTCCTGAAAGAAGAGTGAGAAAGAATAAGGTAATCGATTTCATACGTTTCATATACTTACTTATTTGTTTCTATTAGGTTATTACGTTTACAACGAACAAATGTAACCACCGGATTGGATTAATACGCACATGCTCCGATAACCACGCCATTAAGGCGATAGATTACCGAAGTTGACGGATATACAGCGCTAAATATTCATCCAGCTTTTTTCTACGATACTGCATGATAAAACGTGGATGCGGGAACGAAATCAGGGTTTTAAAAAAGTGATGCGCCTCGTTCAGTTTTGACAAATATTGAATGTTTTTTCCCTCCCCCAGGCAAAAACACACATCGGTTTTTAACCCAAATTCAAGTTGCTTATAAAGGTTGTCGATAGCAAACGGTGTAATGGCTTGCTCCAACCGTTTATCGTCATAATAATTTAAGTTTTTCCCATCACGGGTAAACCCCAGCGGACTAATTGAACTGATATAATACTGACTGAAAAATTTTTCCGGGCCTCCATAGGCATCAATCATCATCCAGATGAAATCGGCAGAAAGTTCTGCTTTTTTAGGAAGTGCATTGGCAATGCCACAACGCGCCTCCAGTTTGATGGGGTCGGTAAACGGTACCCCGGTTAAACCGGCACCAAACCGCCCGGGATTAATTCCGAGTATCAGTGTCCTTGGGTTCGAATCATTGTAATACCTGAGATAAAATTTTTTACTAAGCTCACATGTAAGCGTATTGGTGAATGGGTTAAGCACCTCCACCCCTTTTGGAAGTTTAGCCTCAATTCTCAACGATTGATTGAACGCAATGATCTGCTCTGCCCAGGTCATTTTAAATACCAGTGATTTGGTGTCAATATAAAAAGAGATGCCGGCTCTTGAGCCGGCATCTGAATGAAATAGCAAAATGCTTTCAATATTTACTTGCGCGCCTGCTTCTCAGCATTTTTCACGTACGTTTCCAGCCAGCGGTCCATTTCCCACAACGTATGCAAAATGCTTTCTTTTGCTGCATAGCCATGACTTTCATACGGCAGTCGTACATAACGCGATGTTCCACCATGCCCTTTAATGGCGTTGTAAAAACGCTCCGTCTGGATGGGGAAAGTGCCCGAATTATTGTCGGCTTCACCGTGAATAAATAAAATTGGTTCTTTCAACTTATCGGCATACGAGAAAGGCGACATCTGGTAATAAATTTCAGGTGCCTGCCAGTACGTACGCTCCTCGGCCTGAAAGCCAAATGGCGTTAACGTTCGGTTATATGCACCGCTGCGCGCAATACCGGCTTTAAAAATGTCGGAGTGTGCCAGCAAGTTGGCTGTCATGAAAGCGCCATATGAATGCCCACCAACGCCCACACGGTTTGGATCAAGCACGCCTAACGAAGCCGCATGATCAACTACTGCCTGTGCACTGGCCACCAGTTGCTGAATGTACGTGTCGTTTGGTTCCTTGTCGCCTTCACCAATAATGGGCATAGAAGCATTATCAAGAACGGCATAGCCACGTGTTACCCAGTAAATCGGTCCGCCCCAGCTTAAGCGTGTAAACATGTAAGGTGATGTTTTCACTTGCCCGGCAGCATCGGCTGATTTGAATTCACGCGGATAAGCCCACACCAATCCCGGTAACGGACCATCTTCTTTCTTGTAGCCTTGCGGTAGATAGAGATCAGCTGTTAGCTCAACGCCATCATTGCGCTTGTATTTCAATACTTCTTTCTTCACATCTTTTATTTGTGGATAGGGATGGGTGAAAGCAGTCAGTTGAGTTGATTTTGTCGATCCGGCTGTGCGTAAATAATAATTCGGGTTTTCGGTATTCGATTCGCGCGAAGTAACGAACACACGCTTTTTAGGATCAAGCAAGGTTACAACGTATTCATAATACGGTGCCTGGCATTGCCACAACCGGCTTTTCTTTCCAGTGCTCAAATCCATCTTATCCATAAAGGGCATATTGCCTTGCGGGCTCGCTCCCTGACCAGTCAGGTAAACACTGTTATCTTTATTAATGACCAATACATAGCGACCATAAGCATTGGCTTCTGTAAGCACGCTTCCCGGATCGTTGTAGGCATCTTCATAGTTCCTGTCGAACACGGTTTTCTTTGCACCTGTTGTTGGGTTCACCTGGTATACGCGCTCTTTCCGATCGCTGGTCCAGCGTTCATACACCCACGCCACCTGGTCGTTACCCCATGTTACCCGTGAATAACGCAGAGGCAAACTGATCAATTCTTTCGGTTCATCTTTAAAAGGAAATTCCCAGGTAAACACCTTGTCACGGATGTCAGCTTTTGTTTTTGGATCGCCTCCATCCTGCGCATGTGCCCAATACAAAGTAGCGGGTTTATCAGCACGCCAGTTGTGGCTTCTTGGCTCACGCTGGGTGGCATTGAAACCTGTAGGGATATAATCGGTTAACGGAATAGTGGCTACATCCACAACCAGTTTGCCATTGGTATCCAGCACATTCACTTGCTTTGGAAAACTGTAAACCGTAACCAGGTAAGAATACGGCCGTTGAATGGTTTCTGTCAGAATAAGTTGGCCATCAGGCGATGGAGAAAAGTTGTAATGAATTTTTGATGGGCTTACTACCTTTTCTTCCCCTCCAATATTTTTCAACACAAGATCGGTAGTGGTGTAATAGTCGAAGACCGCTTCATCATGGGAGTTTTTCATCAAATCCTGATACGTACGGGAAGGCACGCGCTTACCCAGGTTCTCTTCAACAATTGGTCCGGACGGAACCCGTGTCTTCTCAGGAATGGCCTTCAGGTTTTGTGGAACAGCAGTAAACAATATATGCTGTGAGTCCGATAGCCATTCGAACGCACCGCCAAAAACAGCGTTGATTTTCCGATCCGTCACTTTTGATGCCGTGAACGTTGTCATATCCACTACCCACAGCTCAATGCCATCGGGATTGTTTTGCAGAAACGCCAGCTTCTTGCTGTCGGGCGAAAAGCTTGCGCTGCTCATCAACAGGTTTGCCGGAAGATTTTTAATAGCCACCTCCTGGCCATCCTTAATTCGTTTGGCGGTAATGCCAATTACATAATTCGCACGGCTGGGGCCGAAGTTGGCCGGGTTCATGCGCATACCCGCGATGCGCAATTCGGGCCTCGAAAGTTGTTCAATGGTTGGATAATCGGAACGCTCCAATTGCAACATCCACTGCTTGTCGGGCGAAAATGTTACGAACGGTGTAAGCGGTGCTTCCAACAACCGGGCAATTTCTTCCGGTGGTCGCTGATACGTAAGGTTTTCCTGCGCGAAAAGGGTTGTGCCGCACAGAACCAGTAAAACGTATAGGATTCTTTTCATAGGGAAATGTTTTTAAGTTGAGTATGGTGAAAGCTACACTTTTGCGCCTGGTATTGCCAGTTTTTTTTGATGAGTAGTTTTTCCGATTTGCATCCTAAAAAGGTTAATTTGCCGCATGGATAATTTTGTCGTTTCGGCACGAAAATACCGGCCAACCGGGTTCGCAGAGGTGGTGGGACAGGAGCACATTACCACTACGCTCAAAAATGCCATCGACAATAATAAACTGGCGCAGGCCCTCCTGTTTTGTGGTCCGCGGGGGGTAGGAAAAACCACCTGCGCGCGTATTGTAGCGCGGCTGATCAACGGCTTTGAAGAAAAAGCCGAAACCAATACACTCAATATTTTTGAGCTGGATGCCGCCTCCAACAATTCGGTGGAAGACATCCGAAGCCTGATCGACCAGGTACGCTACCCGCCCCAATTCGGCAAATTCAAAGTATATATAATAGACGAGGTGCACATGCTCTCTAATGCGGCTTTCAATGCTTTTTTGAAAACGCTTGAAGAACCTCCCCCATACGCCATTTTCATCCTGGCCACAACCGAAAAGCATAAGGTTATCCCAACTATCCTTTCGCGTTGCCAGATTTTTGATTTCAACCGCATTCAGATTTCCGACATCGCCAACCATCTAAAGACCATTGCCAAACACGAAGGCATTAAGGCTGAAGATGAAGCCCTGCACCTCATTGCACAAAAAGCAGATGGCGCCTTGCGCGATGCGTTGTCCATTTTTGATTTGATGGTGACCTACTCCTCCGGGAAAGGGATCACCTTCAAAAATGTGCTCAGCAATCTGCACATTCTCGACTACGATTACTATTTCTCGGTGGTGGATGCTTTGCTTACGCAAAACCACACCCAGCCTTTATTGATTCTGGATGAAATCCTGAAAAAAGGTTTTGACGGACAAAATTTCATTGTGGGATTGAGTGAGCACTTCCGGAATTTGCTGGTATCACAGGATGCGCGCACCACGCAACTGATGGAAGTGCCTGAAAATGTAAAGAAAAAATATGCTGAGCAGGCACAGGCCGCTCCGCCTTCCCTCCTGCTCTCCTGGCTCAACATTGCCAACCAATGCGACATCAACTATAAGAGCAGTAAAAACCAGCGCCTTTCCGTTGAGTTGGCGCTGATGAAAATGGCACATGTTCAATCCGTGCTTAACCTGGCATCACTTCCTCAACAAGAGGCAGTAAAAAAAAAATTAGTGACGAACCCGTAGCGCCTCAAGAGACTACTGAGGTTGCTCCACCCGTTACAAAAGCCATCCCAAAAATTCCTGAACCTCCCAAGCCCACGAACGGAAACGGCAATGGCACCAGTAGGTTTTCCAAACAAAAAAGCACACCCAAAATTCCGGCACTGAACTCCATTCTAACTACAGAATCAACAAACGAAGAAAAAACAATCGAACCTGTTAAGCAGGCTGACAATAAACCCTTTACTGCTGAACAACTTCAGGAAACCTGGAAAGCATTTGCTGAACAACGCAAAAAATACAAAGCCGAATATCAGTTGCTTACGCAAGAGTTTGAAATACACGATACTACCATCGTGCTGCATTTGATGAACCCGGTACAGGAAACCTTGTTGAATGAAATGAAGAGCGACCTGATGCAATTCATTCGGGAGAGCCTGCAAAACTATTCCATTCAGGTTACGGGCGAGCACAAAAACACAGACACAAAAAAAGTGATCTACACAAACCGTGAAAAGTTTCAACACCTCGCAGAAAAGAATCCGCTTTTGCTTGAACTAAAAGAAAAACTCGGGCTTGACCCGGATTTTTAGAGCTACTTCTTCTCCTCGTAATTCTGAAACGTGTAGCGGAACCCAAAATTGAAGTTTTGGCTCAGCTGCACTTCATCATCCTGATCGAAATCGTAAATCATAATGGCACCCAATCCTACGCTGATAAACCGGTTTACCTGTGCCGTTAGCATTAAATCAAGGCGATGGTCGATTGTCTTGCCTTCTAGTGTTTCATAATTGGCAAACAACATGTAACGCCATTTCAAATTCAGGTTTTTGGCAATGTCCTTATCGAAATCGGCTGTTGCTTGAAACGCCAACCATTCAAAGCGGGTTGATTCACCCAGTAATACGCCATAAGGAGCAGTCGGATCAACCGCATCAAAACGGCCGTTGTTATCACTTAAAATAGTTACACGAGGTGCAAACGGTGCTATACGAACTTTAAAATAAGGCGCAGGTTGATACTGAAGACCCCACGCTGAGGTAATAAAAGCCGGGGCAAAAATATCGGAGATCAGGTCCTGGGTATCGTCATCGTTGTAGCGATAACCATTTGTAAACTGGCTCAGAAAATTCAACGATGTGAATAAGTCCCACTTATCGCTGATCTTATAACCCACCTTAGTATCAAAAAACATACGGTCAAGTGTTTTACGAAAGCCCTGACCGCTGTTGTTTACGAAACCGTAAAGAAAATCAATTTCATTATCCCAGGTAATTTTGTCTTTGGCATAGTTGGCTTTGTAATTAAGGGCTCCGTTCAAACCAACCGAATTAATACCCCCGGCCTTCCAGTTCGATGAAAATGATGCCTGATTGAAGCTTACATTAAACATAAACCGCTTCTTCCAATTGGAAGTGGTGTCGGGCTTAACAATTTGTGCTTGAAGTGAGTGGGAACAGAGCAGCATGATGCCAAGTGCACATACGCGCAAAACAAGATTCTTTCTCATAATTAATTTGTAAATGATACGTATGCGAAGATACAGAAACCGGATGAACTAATGCACAAATCCAAAAAGTGTGCACAGCCTTCATGCGTTAAACAAAAGCCTTAGCCAGTTCAAGATTGAACCTGGTAAGACAGCCTTTAAATATTATTCAGCTTGATTTCCTCCAGGGCCACCTCAGTCAGGGGCTTCGTGATGAATTTAATCACGTGGTTGTTATTTACGATCTTGTCGATGTCGCGTTTATTATCAGAGCTGGATAAGATGATGACCTTGCACTTGTTGCGCACCAGTTCGTTGAACTTCTCGAACTCATACAAAAACACGAAACCATCAACAATGGGCATGTTGATATCCAGAAAAATAAGGGTGGGCAAATTTTCAGGATTATTCTCGTTTTCACGCAGGTAGTCCAGTGCAGCCTTGCCTGAACCTTTCGCCTCAACCCGCTTCGAGAATTTTGTGATTTCAATGATTCGTTTGCTGATAAAATTATCAGTGTCGTTATCATCAACCAGCATCACCAAGTCAATGGATTTTGTATCCGTTTGCATCAATTTTCCTAACCTAAGTTTTTAAACAAAATCGCAGATCACAAAAATATTCTTTTTTGATCATTTTCGGGGATTGCTGACAGAATTAGCCGTCCGGACGTAATAATTTTAGCAAATAAGAAGAAAATCAAGGGGTTACTTCACTTGAATGCGAAGCTTTTCGCCCGCAGAAACCGCGAAGTCTTTCTTCTGATTCCAATCCATCAACTCTTTAATGGTTACCCCATATTTGCGCGCCACACTATATAAGGTGTCGGATGATTGAACTTCATACACCACAAATCCATCATTTTCAGTTTCTTCCTCCACCGGGCCCGTTAATTTCAACACCTGTCCCGGCTTGATACCCTCCTCCATCTTCAGGTTATTCCAGTTTACCAGGTCCATCACACCTACGTTATATCGTTTAGAAAGGGCGTAAAGCGTTTCACCTGCAACAACGGTGTGCTGCGTAGGTTTTATCGCCTCAATCGAAACGGGGCTTGTATTGTTTTGGTCGGTTTTGTCCTTTTCTACAACATCTTCGACTTTCGTTGTTGTTGTATCACCTTTTGAAGTAGGAGTTACTACTACTGATGCAGAAACTTCGGTTGAAATACTGGCCGTAACCGGTTCAGGCGTTACAGCCCAATTAAAAAATTCATCCTGTTCAACTTCAACAGCAGCCGCCTGCATTTCATTTGTTTGCACACGACTTGCCGATGTTAACAACACGGTTGTGCCTACCGGCAACTCATTTACAGACAAGGTGGGGTTGTAACGTTCAAGTCGTTTTAATTGAATGCCGTATTGCTGACTAACCGACCACAAACGTTCACCGGTTTTGCGTACCACATGCACATTGGCCGATGCTTTGTTCTTCTTTCTTTTCAGATAATAATAGTTACCCGTTACCAACGGATCAGTAATGGAAAGATCATTGCACGACAAGAAAAACGATAACCCAACCCCAGCCCGTTTGGCAAGCGTGGCCGCATTTTCACCGGCTTCCGCCTGAATGGCCAGTATGCCATTCCAAACTTTTTTATCAGAACGCGTGGCTAGCGCTGGCTTTGCATCTAATTTTTTGTGTTCACCAACTTTTTGAAAGTCTGCATTGGCTTTTGTTACCGATGCATAGGTTTGTTTTGATTCACCTTGAACCGGTATGGCTACGATGTAGGTGCGATCGTGCGGAATATGGCCTTTGCGCACCCATTTGTTGTAAGCCAGCAATTGTTCTTCATCAACCGAAACTTCTTTTGCCAGCGCATGAAGCGAGCGGTTGTTGCGGTTTTCGTACTCCAGCAATTTAATTTCACCTTCACCCTTAACGGCACCTTCAAAAGCAATTTTATGGGCCAGAAATTTTTTCACATACCAATATGTTTTACTGGTAATTTCCATGTGACGGGAACCGCTTTCATAATCCTTTACCGCGCGCATTACACCACCGGCACCCATTTGGTAAGCCTGCAAGGCATACAGCCAGTTATTAAAATATGCGTTATTCTTTTTCAGGTATTGCGCTGCTGCGCGAGTTGATGACACAATGTTCATGCGTTCGTCAATTTCCTTATCTACGCGCAATCCCATTTCAACAGCCGTAAAATCCTTAAACTGCCAGAAGCCCACAGCGTTGGAAACCGAAACCGCATCGGCAATCAGTGCACTCTCCTGCAATACCAAATATTTAAAATCATCGGGCAGGCGTTCTTGCTGAAATATTTTTTCAATGACAGGGAAATACGTTTTGGCACGCTCAACTTTTATGTTGAAGTACTTGGGATACTGCGTGAGGGCATCTACATCTTTCTGGATTTCCCTGCGTGCATCATCGCGGATGGTGAGGGTGATGCCGGCAAAGTTCAGCTTGTGTGGCACTTCCGGGCTTTGCGCCAGCGCACACTGAAGTAAAAAAACAAAAAGGGCTGTTAATCGCATAATGGCTACGTTTAAAAAATAGTCAGCCTTAAAAAATTATTCTTTAACCTTACGTGCAATCATAATGCCATCCCTAACCGGCAACAGGATGTTTTCAACGTGCGGATCATGTTGAACCTTTTCATTGAACTCCTGAATTGCCCGGGTGTCTTTGTCGGGTTTCGACTGCAACACCTTACCACTCCACAACACGTTATCGGCCAGAATATAACCACCCAAAGGTACGAGTTTGAATACGAAATCGTAATAGCGGTGGTAGTTTTCTTTATCTGCATCAATAAACACCAGGTCGAACGGGCCAGTCAGTTTCGGTACCAGTTCGAGTGCGTTGCCAATCTGGTAGTCGATGGTCTCCTCCAACCCGGCCTCCTTTATATAAGAACGAACCGTATCTTCCAGTTCTTCGTTGCTATCGATGGTTACCAGCTTGCCACCAGGTGCCAGCCCTTCCGCAAGGCAAATAGCTGAATAGCCCGTGTAAGTTCCAATCTCTAAAATGGATTTAGGTTTAATCATGTGGCTGAGCATGGCCAGCAACCTGCCCTGCAAATGTCCCGATAGCATACGCGGCATCATTACACGGGCATGCGTTTCACGATCGATTCGTTTCAATAAATCACTTTCCGGTGATGTGTGTTGTTCAGCATAGCGCTGTAAATCGGGTTGCAGTATTTCCATTGTTATTTGGGTACCATGGTTAAGTAACTGAGTCCTTTCGAATCAAACATTTCGAGTGCAACACGATTAATATCTTTTGCACTCACGCCATCAATGATATTAAAAATTTCTTCCAGCGAAGGCACACGGTTCAGGTCCAGCATGGATCGCCCCATCATCATCATCAGGCTTTGGTTATTCTCCTCTGCCATCGCCAGCTGACCTTTCAATTGCTCTTTGGCTGCATTCAGCTGCCGTATTGTAAGCGGTTTATCACAAAACTTATCCAACTCACGTTGCACCAATTGCATGCATCGCTCAAGCTTGCTGGGTTTCGTTCCAAAAAAAACCGCGAACATGCCCGTATCGGAATACGACATATAGTGTGCTTCAATGGAATATACATAACCATGTTTTTCGCGAAGCGCCATGTTTAACCGTGAGTTCATTCCGGGGCCGCCCAACATATTCACCAACAGAAAAAACGGAATCCTGTCGCGATGATGAATGGGATATGCCGGCCTACCGATGGCGCACTTCGCTTGTTTAACCGGACGGAGTAATTGCTTTTGCATGGGCTTGTACAAGCTTGCCGGTTTACGCTTCGCCAAACGTTTTGTTGCTTTCACATTGAAGTAACGCTGAAATGCCTGCTCAACTTGTGCCACCGGCAGATCGCCCACGCAGCTGAACACAATTCTGCGTGTGTCTATCCGTTGTTTGAAGTATTCAGTGAAATCGCGCCTGTGAAAACCCAGCACCGTTTCCTTTTTACCCAAAATGTTCATGCCCATCGGATGCTTGCGGTAGATCACTGACTCAAATTCATCCTGTAACGAATCATCTGGATTATCCAGGTACATGGCCATCTCCTGAAGGATTACACCACGCTCCTTCTCAATTTCATTTTCAGGAAAAACAGAATGAAAGGTAATGTCTGCCAATACATCAATGGCCCGCTCAAAATATTCATCGCGCACAGACGCAAAGAAAACTACCTTTTCCTTATCCGTGTAGGCATTCAACTCACCGCCCACCGAATCAATGCTGCTGATGATCTGGTAAGCCTTTCTTTTTTTCGTTCCCTTAAACGCCAGGTGTTCCCAAAAGTGTGTGATACCCTGCGTCTCTTCCCGCTCATCGCGACTGCCTACATCCAAAAACACACCACAATGAACCAGGTGTGTACCGTCAACCTGCTGGTACACCAACCGGATGCCATTACTCAACTCAACTTCGTGCAAATCTTTCATACCGGCACAAAAATACTGCGATAATGCCTACCGTCCCAACTGCGAACACCGATGCCCGATGGCGGGCAAGGGCTTGACTTTGGTAGATGAATTTGACGTAATTTGGTTAGCTTTCAGTTGGCACATCAATTGTAAACCTTACAGCACTATGGATACACAACGCGTTAAAACCTGCTTTACCATTACGTTCACCGATGAACAATTCAACCGAGCCAAAGCCTATGTGGAAGACATGAAGCGCCACCCCAACCGGGTTTTCTGGCGGG
Source organism: uncultured Roseivirgaceae bacterium (assembly GCA_964419145.1). Taxonomy (GTDB): domain Bacteria; phylum Bacteroidota; class Bacteroidia; order Cytophagales; family Cyclobacteriaceae; genus UBA2336. The sequence continues at coordinate 372,669 of CAYQOM010000004.1, forward strand.
GCAAGGAAGGTAAAACTGATCATGAGTTGATCGTAGAACAAATTGCTCACCGTATTTTGTCGGGCTTCTACAACGATGAACCCTTCACTGCCGGACGCTACATTGTTCGTATGGACAGTGCAGTGAATGGTAATTGATCAGTCTTGTTCCTTAACGATAGTTGGACCGGGTTTTAGTTCTTGAGCTAAAACCTGTTTAATCTTTGAAACAAGATTTTTCAATGTTTGATACCGGTTTTGGGCAGATTCTCATCAAGCAGCAGTTTCATATATCTGCTCGATATTTTTTGAGGTTACGATTTTGCTGGCGATTTCAATTACCGCAATAGCTTGCTCTCTTGCCACAGTTGGAAAATCCCCTAAAAACTCATCAAGCGAAACCCCCTTTTCCAGGTGATCAAATAATGTTTCAATTGGAACACGGGTTCCTTTAAATACAGGGTTTCCGGAAAGAATCTCCTTATCAATAGTAATATAGTCTTTCACCTTGTACATGAATCAAAGTTACAAACTATATCCAAATTATACGACTTTCAATTTTGACTCAAATCCGCTCCAGTACCGTTTCAATCAGTGTATCCACCACCTTTTCGGGATCTTTGGCAAATTTGTTTTTGATGCGGTTGGCAATAATGGCATTGGCACTCAACATCTCATGGCCAAGCAAGCGGCCCATCGCGTAAAGCGCTGCGGTTTCCATTTCAAAATTTGTTAACCAGAAATCGCTGGTCTTGTTGTGGTAATAATTAAAATCATCCAGCAGCTTCGGCATACGCGTTGCCGCGCGCACCTTGCGCCCTTGTGGCGCGTAGAAACCCGGTGTGGTGATGGTGTTGCCTTTGATCATATCGTGGCCGATGCGTGAAAGCAGTGGAGATGAACCCTGAACCACATACGGAATAAATGGAAGCTTTACTTTTTTACGGATATCGCCCGCGATGCTTTTTTCAAATTTTGTAAACGGCACGTCATAAAAACCCATCAGGTTATCGATGCCCACCGCATAATCGGTAACCAGATGCGAACCTACGGGAATATCTTCCTGTAATGCTCCTGAAGTACCGATGCGAATAATCTTCAGTTTCTTCTTTCGCGATTTTGGTTCACGCGTTTTCAAATCCATGTTCACCAGCGCATCCAGCTCCGTCATGAAAATTTCAACGTTATCGGTGCCGATGCCCGTGCTGATCACCGAAATTTTCTTGCCGTTAAAATGACCGGTGTGTGTAATGAACTCGCGCTTGTTCATTTCAAACTCCACCTCATCGAAATGCTGGCTTACTTTATACACCCGGCCCGGATCGCCTACCGCAATAACGATATCTGCAACATGCTTGGGCAACAGGTTGAGGTGGTATACACTACCATCCTTATTTAAGATCAAATCCGTTTCAGAAACTTTAGGCATACCGTTAACGACTTACAGGTTGAGCAGGATTTCCAAAAACAGTTTCACCTGCCTTAACAGGCGCAATCACCACCGACCCAGCACCGATGCGTGCACCCTTCCCTACCGTAACGCCCGACACCAGGGTAACCCCGGATCCGATGAACGCTTCCGCTTCAACCACAACACCCGAGTTAATAATACTTCCGGCTCCTACCTGAACAAAATCGGCCAGGTTAACGGAAGCACCGATAAGCGCACTCGCCTGAAGGATGGTGTGATTGCCCAGTGTAGTGCCCACACACACCTGAACGCCCGCTTCAATTAAGTTGCCATGCCCTAGTGAAACATGTTGTGCCAGAAACGCACGATTGTGGATACTGTTTACCGGTTGCACATGACGCACCTCATTAAGCATTTTAGCCAGGCTCTTGCGAAGGCGATTATCATCCACCGCGATACAAGCTTCGCACTTTTTGCCGATCAGTTTCAGAAAGCCATCATCATCGGTACTGCCCAACACCGAGGCGCCATCTATTTCTGTTCCGTGAAGTTTTTTGTCATCGTCCAGAAATCCGTACACTACGTTACCATTGCTCTCAAAAATTTCCTTGGCGATACGGCCTAAATAACCTGCTCCAAAAATGATTACCGGATTTTCCATATCAAATCAAAAAAAATAAGAAATTAAATATCCGGCTAAAGATCTGAAATTAAGACACCTCTAAATAGCAAGGTTACACTTATCTTACCGCAGAGTCGCAAAGACGCAAAGACATTTGCGAACTCTTCGCGTCTCAGCGCCTTAGCGGTTCTTGCCATCAACCGGATGGTTATATTCAAAACAAAAGTAATCGGATTTATCCATCCGAAACAGAAAATCATTACCTGACTAAAAATTTAATCAGGCACGATCAAACATCACATTGCGGCTGTACAGGTAAACCGCCACACCACCGGTGGCAAACATGATGAGTGAATACACCGCGGCCGGTATCGACATCTGTGAATTGTTTAACAACAAACTGCTTGTCGCGATGGCAATGGCCAACGTACCGTTTTGAATTCCCGATTCAATAGAAACCGCAGCACGTTGCGGATGGCTTAGTCGGAATAATTTTCCCATCAGGTATCCGCCAGCCAGAATAACCACATTTATGAGCAGCGTAATTACACCAACCTGTACAAAATAGCCGGCAATGTTGTCCTTTTCTTTCAGGATGGCCCCCAGGATAACCAGCGTAATGAAAACAGCCGAAGCAATTTTTACCGGTTTCTCAGATCGCCTTGCCCCCTCCGGAAATTTCCATCGAATAAGCATGCCGATGGAAACCGGAATGATGGTGATGACCACAATCTGCAACATGGTTTTAAGCACGGGCAATTCCACATATTTGCCTTCGCCAATAAAATACTCCATCGACAGGTTAACAAAATACGGAATGGTGAAAACAGTAACCATACTCGAGATTGCTGTGAGCGTAATCGACAAGGCTACATCGGCACGTGCCAGGTTTGACAGCAGGTTTGAGGTTGCCCCACCCGGGCAAAACGAAAGCAGCATTACGCCTACGGCCAGTTCGGGCGGCAGGCTGAGTACCTGGAGCATACCAAACGCCACCAACGGCAGGACAACCAGCTGACAAAACAAACCCACAAAGGTGGCCCGTGGAAACAAAGCCACGCGTTTGAAATCTGCGGGGGTAAGGGCCAGGCCCATACCGAGCATAATGATACCGAGGGCAACGGGTAAAAATATTTCGGTGAGGATGTTGGCTTGCATACGCGTGGATTTGGTGGTTTTAAGATACTAATATTCTGACAAGTACTCCTTGCTTTCGCTGGCTTTTGGCCCATACTTCTGCTATATTCAACCTCTCATTCACCAAACCGAATTTTATATGTTCACAAAAACAATTCGGGTGAAGCGTATTCACCACCGTGAAAAAGATTGTATTGGGTTATTCTTCACCAAAGACTACGCGATCATTAAACTCGTAAAAAACATTCCTGATATTAAATTCAGTAAAACACATACCTGTTGGTATCTGCCTGACACGAAGGAAGCCTTCAATTCAATTTTTCATGCTCTTAAGGGCAAGGTGTGGCTTGATATACGCGCGTTGAAGTCGGAAGAACTTCATCAAATTGTAAAAGAAAAAGCCATAGCAGTACCCGTAGTTGAGCCAATAGCGGTTGAAGCGATTACGGAACCGGTATTCACTGAAGCTGGCGTTCTTTCTCCAAAAGAATCGCGTGAACGTGCGCTGGAAGCAATGCGTAGAAAGCTGAAGTTTAAAAACTACAGCGAGAGCACACAGAAAACGTACACTGAACAATTTAAATTGTTTCTTCAATTCTTTCCCGAAAGTTACCCGGAAGAATTAGGTGAAGATGAGATTCAACATTACATGCTGCATTTAATTGAACATAAAAAATTAAGTGTGTCGGCTCAAAACCAGGCGATCAATGCAATTAAATTTTACTATGAGAAGATGCTAAAGCAAGAGCGAAAGGTGTATGACCTGGAGCGCCCCATGAAAGAAAAACGACTGCCGGAAGTATTGAGCCAGGAAGAAGTGATGGCCATATTTGATCACGCAGGCAATTTGAAGCATCGCGCCTTGTTAATGGTAATGTATGCTTCGGGGCTCAGGCGCAGTGAATTATTGGGCCTTCGTATTGGCGACATTGATTTTGATCGTGGTGTGGTGTTGATCCGCGGTGGAAAGGGTCGTAAAGACCGCCACAGTGTGATGGCGCAAAGCTTAATGCCGATGTTGAAGCAATATATAACCGAATACAAACCCGGGTATTGGTTGTTTGAAGGTGTTTCTGGTGATCGATACAGCTCAACCAGTTTGCAAAAAGTATTGAAGCGGGCAGCGATGCGAGCCGGTATAAAAAAGAATGTGAGATCGCACATGTTGCGTCATTCTTTTGCCACACATTTGCTTGAATCAGGTACCGCCACGCGCTATATTCAGATTCTATTGGGACATGAGTCGGCCAAAACAACAGAGATTTACGCCAAGGTTACACGCTTTGGTTTGGATAAAGTGGTTAGTCCGCTTGACCAGTTAGCGGCCACGAAACAATTGCGGGGAGATGACGAAATTGTACCGGGATAATGGTAGTGTACAAAAAATATATCCTTGAAATTGAGCTGGAAATAAAGAAATTTCGGGTTAGATTACCATCTAATGCTATATATAAAATACACGCCATAGCATAAACACAAATGTTAG
>CAYQOM010000005.1:0-145466 GCA_964419145.1 uncultured Roseivirgaceae bacterium
CTTCTCCTGATATTACACCTTTGCTGGATGGTATCATTCAATATATTCCGTCACCAAAGTTAGAACAAGGTACTCCACAAATGTTGATCACTTCATTGGAGTACTCTTCGTACATAGGTCGTGTAGCCATTGGTCGTATGCACCGTGGCGAATTAAAAGCCGGTCAGGCCGTGGCGCTGGTAAAGCGCGATGGCAAAACGATTGTGAAAGCGAAGATTAAAGATCTCTATGTATTTGAAGGATTTGAAAAACAGAAAGTAGAGTCTGTTTCTTCAGGAGAGATTTGTGCAATTGTAGGTCTGGAAGGTTTTGAAATTGGCGATACGGTTACCGATCCCGAAAAACCTGAAGCATTAAAGTCCATTGCGATTGATGAGCCTACGATGAGTATGTTGTTTACCATTAACAACTCACCGTTTTATGGTAAGGAAGGTAAGTTTGTTACTTCACGTCACATCAAAGAAAGACTGGATAAAGAGTTAGAGAAAAATCTTGCATTGCGCGTGTTGGATACGGGTTCTGCTGATAGCTTCATGGTATACGGCCGCGGTGTACTGCACTTGTCGGTGTTGATTGAAACCATGCGCAGGGAAGGATACGAATTACAGATCGGTCAGCCGCAGGTAATTTATCGCGAGATTGATGGCGTGAAGTGTGAACCTGTTGAAGAACTGACTATCGATTTGCCTGAAACCGATGCGGGTAAAGCCATCGAAACGGTTTCTGTTCGCAAAGGTGAGATGACCAACATGGAGCCGAAAGGGGATCGGATGATTTTAAAATTCATCATCCCGTCACGCGGTATTATCGGGCTAAGAAATTATTTACTGAACGTAACAGCCGGTGAAGCGATTGTTACCCACCGCTTTAAGGAATATCAACCCTACAAAGGTGAGATTCCGGGTCGTATCAACGGATCATTGATTGTGATGGAAGAGGGTGAGGCAATTCCGTACAGCTTGCACAACTTACAGGATCGGGGTAAGTTCTTTATCGATCCAGGAGAACCTGTTTACGAAGGCCAGGTAATTGGCGAACACAGCCGTGGTGGTGATCTGGTGATCAACGTTACCAAAACCAAAAAGCTAACCAACATCCGTGCTTCAGGCTCTGATGAAAAAATGCGCATTGCTCCAGCTATAAAATTCTCGCTGGAAGAAGCACTGGAATATATTCAGTCGGATGAATACGTGGAGGTTACTCCTAAGTCGATTCGTCTGCGTAAAATTTACCTGAAGGAAAACGATCGTAAACGCGAACGCAACAAAGCCGTGGCAGTATGAGGCAACTTGCCTGTATAGCAATTTTCTTGTTCACCATCTCGTTGACTTTTGGGCAATCGAAGCCAACGAAAATTCAATTGGCTGAGGCCTTGGGAGATACCCTTGCCCAGCAAGAAAATTTTTCAGAGGCACTCAAACAGTACGCAAAGGTTATAAAGGCAACCAAACTCAAAACCAAAGAAGATCGCAAGATTCTCTACAAGCGTGCACTATGTTTGTTTTATTTGAGTGAGTATGAGAAGGCGTTGAGCGACCTGAATGTTTTCATTCCTGAAAACGAAGATGCACCGCGTGCCCGATTGTTTCGTGCTTTTGTGTATCGCGAGTTGGATGATCTGGAGAATCAATTGGTCGATATTCAATACGTTATTGAGCAGGATCCCATGAACCCTGACTTGTTGAAGTGGGAAGCAGGCTTGTTGGTAGAGATGGGCAAGAATGAAGAGGCTGTAGTGGCGTTGAAGAATATTAAACGGTGGGGTACAGATGCGGAGGTTGAATTTTACCTGGGCTTGGCTTACTACGGAATAAACAATGCCGATAGCGCCATTTTTCATTTTGATGAGGCGATTGCTATAAACGGAGGCTTTGTGCCTGCCTATACGTATGCCGGAGCGCTTTGCCTGGAAGAAGGAGCTTATGGGTTAGCCCTAACGTATATCAACCTGGCCTTGCGGTTGGAGGCCGACAATCCGCAATTGCTCTTTTATAAAGGAATTGCATTGGTGGAGACGGGAAAGAAGGATGAAGGCTGTAGCTGCCTGAACCGCGCCTTTTATAAAGGTGTTGATGATGCCGGTGGCTACCTGGAAGAGTTTTGTTTTGATGCAGAATAAGGGGGTATAATTCGCCCGTTTCTGCTTGCTGACTGACTTTGCCCTGCTATTTTTGCACATGCCTGAACAGATATTAATCCTTGATTTTGGTTCGCAATACACCCAATTAATCGCCCGCAGGGTTCGCGAACTGAATGTGTACTGCGAAATTCATCCTTTCAATAAAATCCCAGAAATAACCAATCAAATTAAGGGGATTATCCTTTCCGGAAGCCCATGTTCGGTTAGGGATGCTGGCTCTCCTGATGTTGACTTAAAGATTTTTAAGAACCTACCGGTTTTGGGTGTTTGCTATGGCGCCCAACTGATTGCACACAAGAGTGGTGGCTCGGTTTTACCTTCACAAATACGGGAATATGGTCGCGCTAAACTCACCACCGTTGATCACCATAATGAATTACTAAAGGAGATTTCACTCGATACACAAGTATGGATGTCGCATAGCGATACCATTGCCTCCGTTCCCGATTCGTTTGAAATTATTTCCAGCACGCCTTCCGTAAAAGTGGCCGCGTATCACGTAAAGGATACGCAGACCTACGGCATTCAGTTTCATCCGGAAGTAACACATACCGTAGAGGGCAAAAACCTGCTACGTAATTTCGTGGTGCACATCTGTAATTGTTCGCAAGACTGGACTCCCGATCAGTTCGTGGAAACCACGGTTGCTGATCTTCAAAAGAAATTGGGCAATGATAAAGTGGTTATGGCGTTATCTGGTGGTGTGGATTCGACTGTGGCCGCAACGCTTATACATAAAGCCATTGGGAAAAATCTGCATTGCATTTTTGTGGATAACGGATTGTTGCGCAAAAATGAATTTGAGCAAGTGCTGGAATCTTACAAAGGCATGGGGTTGAACATTAAAGGTGTTGATGCCAAGGAGAAATTTTATTCTGCACTAAGCGGATTGAGCGAGCCTGAAGCCAAACGCAAAGCGATTGGTAAAACATTTATTGAGGTATTTGATGAAGAGGCACATCACTTAACCGATGTGAAGTGGCTGGGTCAGGGCACGATCTATCCGGATGTAATTGAATCCGTTTCGGTGAAAGGTCCATCGGCTACAATCAAGTCGCACCATAATGTTGGTGGCTTGCCGGAAAAGATGAAGATGAAAGTAGTGGAGCCATTGAACACCTTGTTTAAAGATGAAGTACGCATCGTAGGTAAAACGTTAGGCATAGATCCATCAATATTAGGTCGTCATCCATTTCCGGGCCCTGGTCTGGGTATTCGGATTTTGGGCGAAATCACGGCCGAAAAGGTTCGGATTTTGCAGGAAGTTGACGCTATCTTTATCGGTGCCTTGCGCCAACATGGATTATATGAGTCAGTGTGGCAGGCAGGTGCCGTGTTGCTGCCGGTGCAGTCGGTAGGTGTGATGGGCGATGAGCGTACCTATGAGCAAGTGGTAGCCTTACGTGCAGTAACCAGCACCGATGGAATGACAGCCGATTGGGTGCATTTGCCGTATGCATTTTTGGCAGAGGTATCAAGTGACATTATCAATAAAGTAAAAGGAGTGAACCGCGTGGTGTATGACATCAGCTCAAAACCACCGGCCACCATTGAATGGGAATAAGCCAATGATCAGAAGCTTACTTTTTATTTTAATAACCTCAACAATTGTCAATTGTCAATTGTCAATTGTTAATGTGGTTAACGCACAGGTTAATTACCAGCAACAGTACTCCAATGCCAAGTCGCTTTTTAAGGAGGGCAGGTATAACCTGGCAATGGAGAGTTTCAAGTCGCTGATTGCATACGATAAAGAAAATCCGTTTTCTGAGTATGCTTCCTTTTACTATGCATTGAGTGCGTATCAACAAGGGTATAAATCTGTGGCAAAAGATATGCTGCTTCAAATCCGACAGTTGTATCCTACATGGGATCAACTGGATGAAGTGAGTTTATGGCTGGGTAAAATTCAATTTGATAATGGAGAGTACTTCCAGGCCATGAATCAGTTAGGGACTCTGAAAAACCAGAAGCTTCAAAAAGACATTCAGCTGATAAAGAAGACAGGCCTGGCTCCACTAACGGATGTACCAACCCTGATCCGTTTACACGAAGAATATCCAAAAGATGCGATAGTCGGTGAACGATTGGCTGCCGAACTTTCCAAAAGCGGAGTGGGAAAGGAGCAGCAGGAGTTGTTGGAAAAACTGATTTCAACATTTAAACTTAAAAAGGCTGAATACATAACAGGGCCTCCACCAACTGTATTCAAAGACATATACAGTGTTTCGGTTTTGTTTCCGTTTCAGGTAAACACGCTCGAGCCAACCCTTGCGCGCAAGCGCAACCAAAGTATTCTTGATTTGTATGAAGGCATGAAACTGGCGGTAGATACTCTTAAGAAGATGGGAATCAACATCAGTTTACGAGCATATGACACAGATCGCAATCCAGAGAAGATAAAATCGATTCTTGAGTTGGATGAATTAAAACATACCGACCTGATTGTTGGTCCGCTTTTTCAAGAAGAGAATGACACAGTGCAGGAGTTTTCCAGAAAGAATAAAATCAACCTGTTTAATCCGGTTACCAATAATTTTGATTTGGTAAGTGATAATCCCTTTGGTTTTCTTTTTCAACCTTCATTGGAAACATTGGGTGAACAATCGGCCAAATTCATGGGCGAATTTCTGACCAACAAAACATGCATGGTGTTTATGGGTAATACCAGTCGCGATTCCGTGCTCGCCATGAGTTTTTTGAACGCGGCACTAGACACAGATCTTGAGATTACCCAGATAAAGGGCTTTACTAAGGAATCATCAGGCGAAATACTTAAAATTCTGGCTACGCCAACTGAGTTTGATGAGTTCAAGTATCCCACTCAATTTACGTTACCGAAAGATAGCCTGGGGGGAATCTTTGTTGCCTCTGACGATCCGCTTATCTACACGAAAGTAATCAGCAGTGTAACCACGCGTGGTGATAGTATTTTAATTTTGGGATCGGAGAGTTGGCTAGACCAAACTACAGACTATGAAAAACTGAATGCGCTTGGCGTGGTCATGTTTGCATCAAACTTTACATCACCTGAGCATAGCCTGTATAATTACTTCCTCCAAAAATTCACGCGAACACATGGCCGTACAACCAGCACCCTACCCTATACCGATTATGCAAAGATTGGGTTTGACTTCATGTTTTTTGCTGGACACATGCTTAAGAAGCACGGAGTTTACTTTCAGGAAGGATTGAGCAAGGCAGAGATTCCCGGATTCCTGACAGAAGGATATGATTTTCAATACAGCCGCGACAATCAACATGTGCCTTTTATCCGTTTTAGTAATGGTCAATTAGTACGCATTACGCCTGCGGATAAGTGATGGATTTGTGTATTTAATATGGATTTAAAGAACACAAAAAACACCTGTTTCAAAGGGATCGTGAAAGAATAAATTCCTTAGTGTGGTTCATATATGAGCCTCGCCATAGGCGATAACAAGTCGGGGAATCCGTTTATTTTTAAGGAGAATCTTACATCCACGGGGTTACGGGGGCTATTAAACCCCCATTTATCCCCATAATTTTCTTACTTTTACCTGTTATAGAAACTTTCTTATGAGAAAAGGGAAGCACTTTTTTGCAGTTATCGGCCTGCTATTTTTTGGTTTTGCGGCCTTCGGTCAGGATGACCGGAAAGATAAAACTGCGGTAACCTATGAAGAACTGTACGATGAGCCTTATTCCATTAATAAGCTCTTTGTCGGGTTTCAACCTCTTTATGGAGAAATATTCGCCACGAATATCAATGCCGGTTTTGGCTTTGAAGCGCAGTATTTTCTTCAGGATAAGATGAATTTCAAGGCGCAGTTCCGTAAAACCTATAGCAAGACGTTTTACGATTTCTCCCGGGATTTGGCCCAGAAAATCAGTGATGTGGACAACCGCACCGAAGTGTACAACTATTATGAATTTGGTGGAACCTATCACGTTAAGGATTTTGAGTCCAGCTCGAAAACAAAAATGTTTTTATATAAAAACAGCTACAAGGGAAATAAGTGGGCTGCTCGCGTTCCGTTGAATGCCGAAATACCCTGTAAGGTGAGAAAAATTTATGGCGTTCGCCTGGGTGGAATCATTTGGGATAGCTCAACGGATATCAACCGTGCATTGGATGCACAAGACCTTACTCATGCTGATCTCCAGGATGCGGAAGGTGATGGACTTCCGGACAACATTGATGTATTCTCCAATATTGCTTCAAAAGGATTGTATGTTGGGGGTTCCATGACCTGGATCCGCAACGTGGCTGTAAGTTTTGATAAATTTGAAACGGGTGTAGATGATCTTATTCTAACCACCTATTTCGATATTTTGGTTTCACCATGGATTTCATTAGACGATGTTGTTTACCAGGGTGAAGTGTACAGCATTGAAGCGATCAAAACCAACAAGATTGGTTTTCGTGCCGGTATTGAAGGAAGATTTAACCGCACATTAAGCTGGTCGTACGGTGGTGAAATTGGTTACCGCCCCAGCATTGATGGCCGCGGATTTTTTGCCTTATTAAAAATCAGTTTCCCGGTGTATAGCACCAACCTCGATTACAAGGTAGAGGCATTTGGTAAATAAGTTGACTCGTGGCCTGGGATATTCTCATTCAGAATATTAAGGGACTCGTTCAGGTCAGAGAAAACATTTCCTTACCACTTAGGGGTATGGCCATGGGCGAGTTGCCCGTGTTGGAAAATGCCTACCTCGCTATGGAAGGCAATCGCATATCAGCCTATGGGGCGATGCAGGATTTAAAAGACAAATCTGCAAAGCAAATTATTGACGCAACAGGCCGTTTTGTTTTTCCTTCCTTTGTTGATTCACACACACACCTGGTTTTTGCTGCCAGCCGCGAAGAAGAGTTTGTGATGAAAATCAAGGGTGCTAGTTATGAGCAGATTGCTGCCGCAGGAGGCGGAATTTTAAACTCGGCCAAAAAACTTCAGCAGATTTCAGAGGAGGAATTATTTCAGCGTTCATTGGTACGTGCTTATGAAATTATTCGGTTGGGTACAGGCGTAGTAGAAATTAAAAGCGGATATGGATTGACACTTCGTGATGAATTGAAAATGCTTCGTGTGGCGAGACGCATCGGGGCAGAGACGCCACTTAAAGTAAGAACAACATTTCTGGGTGCCCATGCTGTTCCTAAAGAATTGAAAAAGCAGGAGTACATTAAGCAAATACTGGAAGAAATGATTCCGGCTGTAGCCGAAGAAAACCTGGCTGACTACATTGATGTTTTTTGCGAACAAGGATTTTTTTCACCTGAAGAAACAGAACAAATTGTTGAACGTGGAAAAGCTTTTGGTATGAAACCCCGCATTCATGCCAATCAACTTCATCGCTCGGGTGGGGTACAGGTGGGGGTAAAGACAGGCGCATTAAGTGTAGATCACCTGGAAAATATTGTTGAGGAGGAAATTGAATTGCTTAAGACGAGTAATGTGATGCCAACTGCGTTACCGGGTGCTGCTTTCTTTCTAAACTCGCCTTTTCCACCAGCCCGTAAAATGCTTGAGGCCGGGTTGCCATTGGCTATTGCGTCAGACTACAACCCAGGAAGCTCGCCCTCAGGTAACATGGCACAAATGGTTGCACTGGCTTGTATAAAAATGAAACTCACACCTGAAGAAGCCATTAATGCTGCAACCCTTAATACGGCATACGCATTGGAATTATCCGATCAGTACGGAAGTATCACGAAAGGAAAAATAGCCAATATGTTTATTACCAAACCTATTCCTTCGGTTGCTTACCTTCCTTACTCATTTGGAAGTAATGTGGTTGACACGGTAATTCTGAATGGTAGAATCGTATAGTCAACCTCAATCACACAATCCCCAACACGTAATTCTACTACGGTTTTCTTACCTCAACGGAGAATGTGATGGTACTGCTGATGGAAGCGGCTACCGAGCAATATTTTTCCAGCGATAGCGCTGCCACTTTGTTCAACTCCTCTTCCTCAACATCGGGTGAGGTAATGATGTATTTGCAATGAATATCGGTGAACCTGCGAGGTGTTTCATCCCTGCGGGTTCCTGTAGTTTCAATAACAAAGTCGGTAATGGTTTTCTTTCTTTTCTTCAGAATCAGTACGATGTCCACTGCGCCACATCCCGCTAACGATGAAAGTAGCAGTTCAGTGGGTGATTGTGCTTGCTTTTTATCTGCTGAACGCATATCAATCGCAATCGCATGACCAGCAGCGTTTGTAGCTTCATACACCTCATCTTCAAGCATTCGGGTAACTATTTTCATAGATTGGAAAAGTTATAATTTTAATTATGTAGGTACTCCTTTATTTTTGGCAAGTTAAAAAAATCCACCGATGACACTCGAGCAAAGAATTAAAGCAAGCATTCGCGATGTTCAGGATTATCCCAAGCCAGGAATTGTATTTAAGGACATAACCCCTGTACTGTCAGACCCGGAACTATTGCGGACAGTTGCGAAAGAAATGGCTAATCATTTTCGTAGCAGAAAGATTGACGCTATAGCTGCTGTGGAGGCTCGTGGCTTTATTTTGGGAGGCATTTTGGCGCATGAGTTGGGTTGCAGTTTTCTGCCCGTCAGGAAAGTGGGAAAGCTTCCCTTCACAACCTTGTCTGAGAAATACACGCTTGAGTACGGTACCGCAGCCATTGAAATGCATGTGGATGCGGTAAAGCGCGGTTGGAATGTGCTGATTCATGATGATTTGCTGGCCACTGGCGGAACCGCGGGTGCCGCTGGCCGTCTCGTAAGGCAATCAGGCGGAGTGGTGGCAGGATTTTCTTTCCTGATTAACCTTTCTTTTTTGCCTGGCTATGCCCGTCTTGAACAAGAATTCGGTATTCAGCCCGATTGTTTGGTTACGTATTAACCATTCGTGTAGTTAAGCGTTAAAGCATTATGGCTCGTATAACCACCATTCCTATGTTTCCGCTTTCGCTTTTGCCGCTACCGGGTGAGTTGGTGCCTTTGCATATTTTTGAGCCCCGATATAAACAACTGCTGGAAGATGCTGAAAACGCAGATATTCATTTTGGTATTTATTTCAACAATACTATTAATGAAGACAAGATCGGTTCATTAATGAAGCTGGAGAGTGTGATCAAGCGTTATCCCGGTGGCGAGTCGGACATTATTGTGAAGTGCCTGGATAATTTCTATTTGCATAAAATGTATCGCACGTATAGATCAAAGATGTACCCAGGTGGAGAAATTACCTGCTGGGAGACGGATCATCATGTGTTACCGGGTGCCAGACTAAGCGAGCAGTTCAGGGATTATTTACAGAAACGAAAGATTACAAGGCATGAAGCCTTTTTCAATGTATTCTCAATAGCGCAAGAACTGCATCTGGATATTCAGGAGCGGTATAAATTACTCACGGAGGAAGAGCTTGGGAGAGAAAAATTTTTATTATCGAAAATAAAGTTTCAGCTTCACGTGCTTCAGCGCGAGGAGATCAGCAAGGATTCGTATCATTTAAATTAAAAAAGGCTACCCGAACGGGTAGCCTTTTAATCAACAAATTAGGAGGTTATTTTCCTTCAGCTTTCGTCTTTGCTTTTGCAAAATCTCCAGCCTTTACCATGTTTAGCTTGTCGTAACTCAGATGTTTTTTCATGGCAGCATTTATTTCTTCTACGGTTAGTGCCTGAACTTTCTTTTCCAGCTCAGCATCCCACTCCATTGTACGACCGGTAAACAAGTAGTTGTTTAGTGTGCCAGCAATAGAAGCATCTTGTGCGCGGCCAACCGTTCTCGATTGTAACCAGCCAGATTTTGCTGCTTCAACTTCTTCAGCTGTAAAGCCTTCATTAACCGCCTTCAAAATCTCCTCTTTAAAAGTTTCCTCCAGTCGTCCAACATTTTCAGGGGCATAGATGGCATAGGCCGTAAAACTTCCTACTTTATCCAGATTTCCAGCACTGAAAAATGATCCAACACCATAGCTAATCCCCTCTTTTCCACGAATCCGTGAGAACAATCTTGAAGCGGTACCACCACCCAACATGTAATGACCAAGTGTCAAGGCTGCATAGTCCGGTTCGGCATCACTGTATTCCCAGGAATAACTGGCCAGGAAAAATGCATTAGCCTTATCTGGAGTTTCAATTTTTTCATCGATGGGTTGTACATTTTTAATTCTGGCTTCCAATCGCTTGTAGTTGGCAGGGCTTTTCCAGCTACCAAATTGTTCGCTGATAAGAGCGCTGATTTCGCCAGCATCAAAATCGCCTGAGATGGCTAGCGTAGCGTTATTCGTGCCATAAAAATCTTTATGGAATTTTTTCACTTCCTCAAGCTTAAGGGCATTGATTGCAGCCAGTGATTCATCAAAATCTTCGGCATAACGCGGGTCACCCTTTGGATACGGTGAGGTGTGCTTCTGTAAACGGATAGAGGCTGCTGCCTGCGGTTCGCTACGTTGAGACTCGATGGCTGCAATTTCCTCTGCTTTTAACTTTTCGAATTCTTCAGCCGGGAAAGAAGCTTCTTTTAAAATCTGGCTTACCAACTTAATGGTTTCAGCCAGGTTCGGACGGGTAGTTTCGATGTTTACGCTAACGGCAGTTGCGCCTCCAAAGAAATTCACACGGGCTTTTAGCCTGTCGAATTCATCTTTGATTTGTTGACGCGTCATTTTTGAGGTGCCTTTGTCAAGCATGCGCGCTGCATACTGACCGGTTGTACCTTTGTTCATCAGGTTTTTCTCATCCCCGAAACGTAAAGTCATGCGGAATTGCACAGACTCTCCGCGCGTTTTCTTGGGCAGGTAGGCTACCTTCATGCCATTAGCAAGTGTGCTGCGCGTTGTGCGTGCTTCAATGTTAGCGGGTGAAGGGTCAAATTCCTCGCCACTGGCAACGGCCTGCTTACCTTTATAATCTTTCACCAAGGCTGCTACATCCGGTTCACCCGGTATTTCTGCGCGATCGGGTTTCTCTGTTGGTATAAAATATCCAACGGTTCGGTTATCATCTTTCAGGTAGTTTTTAGCTACACGCAATACATCATCGGGTGTAATTTTTTCTAACCGATCGCGGTACAGAAAGAATAACCTCCAGTCACCCATGGCAATGTATTCACTCAAAAATACACCTATGCGATCAGCATTATTAAAGTTTAGTTCAAACTGTTTCAGAATTTCCGTCTTAGCCCGATCAACCTCCTCTTTGGTGGGGGGAGTAGTAACTACATCGTTAAATGTTTTAACCATTGTGTTTCGGGCATCTTCAACAGACTTCTCTTTTAATACTTCAGCAAAGGCCATCATCAAACCCGGCTCTTTTGATGAACGGGTTAGTGAGAATACAGCACTTGCTTTTTTAGTATCAACCAGAGCTTTATATAAACGACCAGAAGGTTGGGTGGTCATGATGTTAGAAAGAATTGCCAATGGGGCAAAGTCTTCATGAGAACCTGGCGAAATGTGGTAGGCAACTGCAACATACTGAACATCGCCAACACGTTTCACCGTCACTGTTCGTTCACCATCCTGTATAGGTTCACGAGTATAAAATGGAGCAAGTTCCCGCTCAGGCTTTGCAATTGCACCAAAATACTCGTTGATGTAGTTAAGCGCTTTGCCCTCATCAAATTTTCCAGCTAGTACTACAACAGCATTATCGGGCTGATAATACTTTCTATAAAAGGCTTGTAGCCGATCGATGGAAACATTTTCAATATCCGAACGCTCGCCAATGGTGGATTTTCCATAGCTGTGCCATTGGTAAGCCGTACCGGAAAGTTTTTTGAATAATACACCAATCGGACTGTTTTCTCCGCTTTCATATTCATTCCGTACAACGGTCATTTCGCTGTCGAGATCTTTTTTAGCGATAAATGAATTCACCATCCGATCGGCCTCCATTTCGATTGCCCACTTCAGATTTTCTTCTGATGCTGAAAGGGTTTCAAAATAATTGGTACGATCCAATGACGTTGTGCCATTGAAACTTGCACCCCGATCCTCCAGTTCTTTCATAATATTGATTGGGTACTTTGGGGTTCCTTTAAAAACCAAGTGCTCCAACAGGTGGGCCATACCGGTTTCCCCATAGTTTTCGTGCTTGGAGCCAACCAGATACGTCACGTTTATGGTAAAGGTTTGCTTCGAGGCATCCGGAAATAGTAGAACGCGGAGGCCGTTATGCAGCCTGTATTCCGTAATTCCTTCAACAGAAGTAACTTTTGTTGGAGGGGGAGTTTGAGGTTTTACTTCGGCTACCGGGGCTACTGTTTCAGCCGGTTTCTTGTCGGGGGACTTGGATTTCTTCTTTTGTGCAAAGCTGTTTCCAGCCAGCACAAGCAAAAGAATCCAAACAAAAATCTGTCGTTTCATCATAGTTTGGGTTTTTTAGTTTGAGGTACCCAAAGTAGCAGGATAGGCCCTTATATCCAAAGCGCATTGACCCAATTTTGTTCGCTTTTGGGATAGATCTGTTCACGATTGAACGTTCAGAAAAACCATCATCGTTTTTAGCCATGCTCATTTTAAAAATCAGCATCCCAAACTTCTGAGTATGCGCTTATTAAATAAGGTTTTTTCTGAGTTAACGATATTTTAACGCAAATGCTGAAACCGAAAATGAATTTTAGCGTCTATAGAGTAGTAATAGAAGGCAACGTAAGTGAGTATGCGAAGGATGTTTACAATTTTTTGTTTGCAGGTACTATCCATAGCAGCATGGGCCAATGGTACTTTGATGGATAAACCGGAGAAAATTCCAGGAGTAACCTTCATCACCAAAGATGCTACGGTTGAGGTGTTGTATTCATCCAGTGAATTGTGCAGCACAAAGATTGAAATCAGGAATTCATCTGGCCAGGTTGTGTTTTCTGAGATTGTACGCACACGTAATGGATTTTCCAGGCCGTATAATCTATCAGGTTTACCGCCTGGTGTTTACAAGATGATTGTTTCAAATGACCGTGAATCGGGTTCAGAGAAGGTAATCGTCAGAAAGAAACACCGACAGACCAGCACAGTAGTTACATCGGCAGGTTAGCTCATCTCCGTAAACGTGTGCATAAACCAAACCTTTTAAAAGTTAGTGGAATAGCTTCATTGTTGATTTGATTGATCAAATCAGGATAAAAAATTTCCGCAAACGATTTCTTACTTAAAAAATACGATTGTCTTACAATAGGGCAACCTTGGTTGGTGAAGCCCGTACATTTGCAGTATAATTTAATTTAACAACTATGAAAACAAAATCATTATTACTTACAGCCCTGATGGCCGTGTCGTCTTTCCTGGCTGTTGCAAACGATGATCCTAAGGATACAGGATTGATGGTTATCAATGGTAAAGAAGGTATCTTTAAGCTGATCTATGAAGGAGAGAAGTCTTCAACCTTAAAACTTTCTATTGTTGATGAGAGAGGGAAAGTTGTATATCAAGAGCGTGTAGGAAACTTAAAAGGGTTTATCGTTCCCGTAAACTTTAAAGGAATGGCTGCAGGTCAGTACACCATTCAACTTAGTGACAATAGTCAGGTTTTGAAGACAACTGTGAATTATTCTCCTGCTGTAAAAGGATAATTTATTGAGCAAATTTGAAAAGAAAAAGCCGGAGCTATCACTCCGGCTTTTTTATTTCTTCTTTTTCTCCTGTTCTTTAAAATACTTGCGTAAAAATGCACTCCGCTTTAATGCTTCCATATTTTCAGTGAATGAAGCAGTTCCTTCTTTTATGTTGTGCAGTGATTGCTGGACATCTTTAGCAACCGCAGTGTCGTAAAGTAATAGCGGTAATGCGCCCTGACCTTGTTGCATGGTTTGAAGTACTATACTGATACTATCGGAAACAGCCTGAAGTTTTGTGCCAGTTTGCTGAAGTTTGGTTAGTGTGTTACTTACCTGATGTGCGGTTAAAGTGTCGTTTAATAGCCATCCAATTGTACCTCGGCCTTGATTGATTTCATTCGTCAGCGTATTTAGCTCCTGAATAAGTTCGTTGGTTTTTTGCGCGGTTAACCGAAGATTTTTTGCAGTCAACAGCACTTCATTACGTAATGTGGTATCGTATAGAATAGAGGAAATAGTGCCCTTTCCTGTTTTGATTTGTTGTGTAATTTCTAATAAATCATGTGTTAACATGGCCGCGTTATCATTGGTTACGTTAAGCGTGTTAAGAATGTCATCTGTTTTAATACGACTGTATGATTGGATGAGGCTGTTGTTTTCAACGGGTAGGGCCTGACCTTTTCCTGGGGAGATATTCACAATCATATTTCCCATCAGCCCATCAGTACCAACTGTTGCCACGGCATTTTGTTTGATGTGCTGCCGCAGACTTTCCTTAATACGCATCCTTACTTCAATAACTGAGTCGTTCATAAAATTTACTTCTGTTACTGAGCCGGCATCTATACCTGAATATCTAACGTTGTTACCGGATTGCAATCCGTTCACGTTATTAAAGTGAGCAGCAATTTCGAATGTTTCGCTGAACATGTGTTGCTTTTGCCCGATCAGGTACACGGCAACCGTGAAAATGAGTACACCCAGGATGACGAATATCCCAAGGCGAATGGTGGTTCCGGTTGACTTTTCCATGGTTTTACGTTTATAGTTTATGTAAAGAAAGCCTTCACGGCTTCATCTTTTGATTGATATAATTCATCGTAGGTTGCTTCTGCATGATTTCGGCCCTCGTGTAAAATAACCATCCGGTTGCTGGTAATTTTAGCGCAGCCTAAATCGTGCGTAATAATAAGGGCAGCCGTGTTGAAGCGTTTTTGTATTTCGTTTATCAGCAAACTTATTTCTCTTCCCGTCACGGGATCTAATCCACTGGTTGGTTCGTCATACAAAATAATTTTTGGGCGCATGATCAATGTGCGCGCAAGCGCAATTCTTTTTTTCATCCCACCCGAAAGTTCTTCAGGCATCATATCAACGGCATGCACCAGTCCTACACTTTCCAGCGATTCCATCACCAATTCATGAATCGAAATATCTTTCACTTTTTCTGGATGCCTGCGTAAGGGAAACTCCAGGTTTTCGCGAACTGTCATGGAGTCGTACAACGCACTGCCTTGAAACTGAAACCCAACTTCAGTACGCAATGCATCAAGTTCTTTCTGGTTAATATCCGGTACTGATCTACCCAGCACATTGAGTGTTCCTTTGTCGATAGCAATAAGTCCGATAATGCATTTGATCAATACGGATTTCCCTGAGCCAGACTTTCCCATTACAGCTACGTTTTCACCTTGACGTACATTCAGGTTGAATCCTTTGAGCACATGATTTGATCCAAAGGATTTCCATAAGTCTTCTATGGTTATCACGGGCTCCTGAGCATCGATGTTGGCTGGTGCTTTCATTACAATTCGTAAAAGATATCGGTGATCAGAACGGCAATAAAATCAAGAATGAACACCAGCATGGAACTGATGACAACAGCTGAATTTGCTGTCCGGCCTACACCCTCTGTTCCCTTTTTAGAGGTGAAGCCTTTGTAACACCCAACGATACCAATGGCAAACCCAAAGAAGAAAGATTTTGTAATGGATGGTATCAAATCACTAAACTTCAGGTATGTAAAAACATTGCTGAAGTATAATTGAAAGGTCACTTTTCCTTTGATAAGTTCAACCAGTGAAGAGCCGATGAGTGAAACCACATCGGAGAAGATTACCAATAACGGGAGCATGAGTATGCAAGCGGTGACGCGTGTAATCACGAGATATTTATAGGGATTGGTTCCTGAAACTTCCATGGCATCTATTTGTTCGGTTACTTTCATGGATGCCAACTCTGCACCAATTCCGGATCCGATTTTACCAGCACAAATCAAGGCGGTTAATACCGGCCCGATTTCCCGAACAATGGCGATGCCCACCATTGAAGGCATCCACGATTCTGCACCAAACTCTACAAGGGTAGGTCGTGTTTGCAACGTGAGCACAACGCCCATAATGAAGCCCGTAGCGCCAACCAGGCCGAGTGATTTATTTCCAATGAAATAGCATTGGCGCAGCAATTCCTTGAATTCATATGGCGGAAAAAGGAATTCCTTCACATACCGCCAACTGAACAACGTCATTTGGCCGGTTTCCAGAAAAAATGTGCGTAAGGATTTAACTACACCCATACTTAAAAGTATCAGGTATAGCTAAGAAGCGGACTGATGTTTGTCAGTGCTGCAACTGATTTTATAGATAAATTACAAGTCGATTGTCTATAGTCCATAGACCATTGACTAAATGCCATCGACTATGGACTAAAGACTACATGTTTCGTCTGTACTGCCCGCCCACTTCAAACAAGGCTTTGGTAATTTGCCCCAGTGAACAAACCTTGGTAGCCTCCATTAATTCCTCAAAAATGTTTTTGTTCTGGATAGCAGCCTGCTGTACCCGCTCCAACATAGCAACTGTTTTATCGGCATGGAAGTGATGCAGGTTTCGCAGCATCGAAATCTGGTATTCTTTTTCTTCGGTTGTAGCCCGTATTACTTCTTGAGGCAATACCGTTGGCGATCCTTTTGAACTTAAAAATGTATTTACGCCAATAATCGGATATTCACCGGTATGTTTCAGGGTTTCGTAATACAAACTCTCTTCCTGAATTTTTCCGCGTTGGTACATGGTTTCCATTGCCCCTAATACACCACCGCGTTCAGTGATGCGATCGAATTCCGATAGCACAGCTTCTTCAACAAGATCCGTCAGCTCTTCAATAATGAATGATCCTTGCAATGGATTTTCATTTTTTGCCAACCCTAACTCTTTATTAATAATGAGCTGAATGGCCATCGCCCTGCGCACGCTTTCTTCTGTTGGTGTGGTGATAGCTTCATCGTAGGCGTTCGTGTGTAAAGAATTACAATTATCATAAATCGCGTAAAGCGCCTGCAGTGTGGTGCGGATGTCGTTGAAGTCGATCTCCTGTGCGTGCAGTGAACGACCGGAAGTTTGAATGTGATACTTCAGCATCTGCGAGCGCGCATCGGCTCCGTATTTATTCTTCAAGGCTTTCGCCCAAATTCTTCTGGCTACACGACCGATCACTGCATACTCCGGATCAACCCCGTTGCTGAAAAAGAACGACAGGTTAGGAGCGAAGGCGTTGATGTCCATGCCTCTGCTTAAATAATATTCTACGTAAGTGAAACCATTTGCCAGCGTAAAGGCCAACTGTGTAATCGGGTTGGCACCAGCTTCGGCAATGTGGTAACCTGAAATGGAAACCGAATAAAAGTTTCTTACTTTTTTATCGATAAAGTACTGTTGTACATCACCCATTAACCGAAGGGCAAACTCTGTAGAGAAGATACAGGTGTTCTGAGCCTGATCTTCTTTTAAAATGTCGGCTTGTACGGTTCCACGCACCTGTGATAATGTCTCGGCTTTTATTTTTTCGTACACGTCATTCGGTAAAACCTGATCTCCGGTTACACCCAGCAGCATCAAGCCGAGCCCGTCATTGCCTTTCGGTAAAGCACCCTGATAGGCAGGCCTTTCGTTTTCTTTGCCTTTATAAATGGAGGCGATTTTCTTTTTTACCTCTTCCTCCAGTCCGTTTTGTTTGATGTAGATTTCACACTGCTGATCTATGGCTGCATTCATGAAATAGGAGAGGAGCATCGGTGCCGGACCGTTGATGGTCATGGACACAGATGTTTTTGGATCAGCCAGATTGAAACCGCTATAGAGTTTCTTGGCATCATCCAAACAACAAATGCTTACACCCGAGTTACCAATCTTACCATAAATATCGGGGCGGTAATCCGGGTCGTTACCGTAAAGCGTTACCGAATCGAACGCGGTTGATAGACGTTTGGCAGGCATCGCCAGGCTTACATAATGAAAGCGCCTGTTGGTACGCTCCGGTCCACCTTCACCGGCAAACATGCGGGTAGGGTCTTCGCCTTCACGTTTGAATGGATAGATACCTGCCGTGTACGGAAACTCACCCGGCACATTTTCCTGCAAACTCCAACGCAACAGATCGCCCCAGCTTGAGTATTTAGGTAGAACAACTTTTGGAATTTGGGTGTGTGATAACGATTCGGTGTGTGTTTGAATACCGATCTCTTTATCACGAACCTTGAATTTGAATACTGGCTCTTTGTATCTACTTACCTTCTCTTTCCATTCTTCAATCAATTTCCAGTTTTTTGGATCAAGATTGAGTTTGATTTTATCAAATTCTGCCTGAAGCACTTTTTTGATGTCCGTATCAGCAACAGATTCAATGGTTTTGTTGAAAGCAAATAACTTCTCTGCTACGATAACCTGCTCATTAACCCATTCATCGTACTTTCGATTGTTTTCAGAAATTTCGCTGAGGTAACGTGTACGGTGCGGAGGGATAACAAAAATCTTCTCCGACATTTCGCGGGTAATCTCAAACGATGATTTGAGATCTGCGCCTGTTTTCTCTACAACCTTGTCAATGATGTGTTTGTAAAGTTGGTTTGTGCCTGGATCATTGAACTGCGAAGCAATCGTTCCGAATACCGGCATATCTTCGGGTTTTCTATCCCACAGCTGATGGTTACGCTGGTATTGTTTCTTTACATCGCGTAAGGCATCCAGTGCTCCTCGTTTATCAAACTTGTTCAACGCGATCACATCAGCAAAATCCAGCATATCGATTTTTTCAAGTTGTGTGGCTGCACCGTACTCGGGAGTCATCACATATAACGACACATCGCTGTGATCAAGAATTTCCGTATCGCTTTGCCCGATGCCCGATGTCTCCAGAATGATCAAATCAAACCCAGCGGCTTTCAATATTTGTATCGCTTCTTTCACATAGGCTGAAAGTGCCAGGTTCGATTGGCGCGTAGCCAACGAGCGCATATACACCCTCGGATTGTTGATCGCATTCATACGGATACGATCACCCAACAACGCGCCACCGGTTTTACGTTTGGAGGGATCAACCGAAATCAATCCGATGGTTTTATCTTTAAAGTCGACTAAAAACCTTCGCACAATTTCATCTACCATCGATGACTTACCCGCACCACCTGTTCCGGTTATCCCCAACACGGGCGCTTTTGAAGTCGCTGCTTTTTTATTTATTTCTGTGAAAACAGCTTTGTGCTTATCATAAAAATTTTCAGCTGCAGAAATCATTTGAGCGATTGGCAAATTATTGTCAACTGTCAATTGCTCATTGCTAATTTTTTCACCTGTTGGAAAATCACTCTTCTCTACCAAATCATTAATCATCCCCTGCAACCCCATGGCGCGTCCGTCATCCGGAGAATATATTCGGGTAATACCGTATTCAATCAGTTCTTTTATTTCATCGGGCAGGATAACCCCTCCGCCACCGCCAAATATTTTAATATGTCCTGCACCCTTCTCTTGTAGGAGGTCGTACATGTATTTAAAGTATTCGTTGTGTCCACCCTGATAGCTGGTCATGGCAATGGCCTGTGCATCTTCCTGAATGGCGGTATTCACCACTTCTTCCACACTTCGGTCGTGGCCCAGGTGGATAACCTCAACGCCTGTCGCCTGAATGATCCTGCGCATGATGTTGATGGCCGCGTCATGACCATCAAACAGGCTGGCAGCCGTTACAATACGAACTTTGTTTTTGGGCTTATAGGGTTCCGGGGCCTGATGGCCGGCCAGGTTGGGTTTGTCAGTTTTCTTAGGGGTAATGGTTTCCGTACTCATAGCTTCAAGTCTTCAACAAGACTCAAAAATACGGACTAACTCACGGTTTTGCTAACAGGGGTTAGGATACAGGAGATGTTGATCCAAAAATTCTTTTATTAGTTTTTTATTACGTATTGGGTTGAAGCAAAGCCAGCTTTTCCGGTTGACGAAATCCCTTCGATTATTCCAGAAACAGTTGTTTCCTGGTCATGATTAAAGAACGTTACGGAAGCATTGCCTAATGAGTCTGTTTGAATATATGGGCTCCAGAAAAGAGTCACACGCATATCAGGCTTAACATATTCGGGATTTTTGAGGCTGTAGTTCGGTGAGTAAAATTCACGTTCTACATGGTAACCCATTTTTCGAAATGTAAAGGTGCCTTCCTCTACGGTACTTAAATTTGATCCTCGTTTTGTATAGAAGCCGATTGCACCATTTGCTCCACGTGCTCCAAATATGGCAGCATCTGCACCTTTCCAAACAGTAAAACTTTCTATATTTTCTACAGGTATTGCACTAAGACTTTCAAAATCAAAAGGCATATCATCAACCAGAATAAGTGGATTAGTTCCTGATTTGATTGAGTTGGGTCCTTGTATTAAAACTTTCCAACTGAATAGATCACCTGTTACCTGAACTCCTGCTACCCGTCCTTGTATCAATTGAAGAGGGTGAAGCAAATTCTCCATACCGGGTTCATTGGCTACACGAATGTTAACACTCCCTTTTCCGAATGGCCTTATTCTGGCCTGAGGTTCCAGGCGTGACTCCTTAATTTCAATATTTTTTAAAATGATAGTCTTTTCATCAAAGTAATAAGCGCTATCAATCGCTCTTCGTTCAGCGCTATTTGCAAAGAATTTTCTCTCAAATTCATTTTTAGTTTCAGCAAGTGTAGTTATTGGATAAGTTATTTCGGGTCTATCAATATCTGTGGTGATCAAAATTTTAACTGCTTTATTTCCTTTTTTTGTTTCACTCTTCAGGATTAAATCAGCGGAGTCGTAATAGATAATATTTAAAAACGAGAAATAACCAGTTGGATTTGTAATTGTTTCACTCACTGTTGGTATTGAAGTTAACGACAGATACGTAACTTTTCCTTGACCAACTGCTTTACCATTATATTTATCAACTACCTGACCTGAAATTCTTAATCCTTTCTCGGGCAAATATTCAGGAGCTTTCCAGTTGTGTTGTAAGGCTTGGTTAATAGTAAATCTTCTCCAACCTTGGGTCAACAGAAGGAAATCCAGCGCATCTTCCCGGTCTGAATTTTTATTGTTGAAATAATATCCCGGAGATTCAATGTGCCCTTGCAGTTCTGATGAGATCAGTAGGTAGGTACTAATATTTTCTTGATTTGGCTCAATAAGCACTTGCTGATCATCACATACAGCAAGTGACAGATTGGCAACGACAGGGTTGCCATTTGAATCTTTAACGTTAATGTTCAACGTTACTTTTTCCCTGGGAGCATAAGTTTTATTATTTGCCGACATTTCAATACGAAGATGTTCAGTTGGATTATCAACAAACACCAGCCGCTCAGCAAGTGGTGAGCCCTGGCGGTCTAAAATTGTAATCTGTGTCACTCCAGCCGGGAATTGTGATTTGTCAATTCTGGCGACAGCTACATTCGATGCGAGATTTACGCGCGCACTGTAGACAATTTGTCCCCTTGTTTGAGCAAGGATATATAGTTCTTGGTACTTAGTATAATCCGATGTTTGAATCCGAACCAGTAATTCTTTTGATGCATTTCGTACCGATAATACCAGGCCAGATTCAAGGGAGGGCGGCAATAAAATTTCTTTGTCAGGTTTATCAATTACAGCCTTATATCTTTCTCCTTTCTCGGGCAAAAATGAAAATGCCCCCATGCCTAGAAAATTACATTGGAATTCGGCTACGGTCTTTCCTTTTGTGTTAATAATTATTCCATGGGTCGCTTTACCCAAGCCATCAGCTCCGATTGCTTTAACACCTACTTTGCAAACAACATCGGCTACAAGATTGCCGCCCTCAGGAAAGAATTGAATGTCAAGAATTTGATCGTGAGTTTCTTTAATAACATCGTTATTGTTTATATTCCATATTTTTATTGACCGCTGGAAAAAGTAGCTCTCTTCAAAATTTCGCATCCAGTTGGTATAAGCGCGGAGTAAATATTTTCCAGATTTCAAAGTGTCTGGTAACATAATACTTCCAGATGCTAAACCGTTAATGGATAAGAGTTTTATTTGTTGAATGACTTCTTTATTTTGATTGATTAATTCTACATAAATAGTTTGACTTAGTTGGGAAGGTTCATGATATGGGCCAGCAGTTAAGTACACTTTGTACCAAATTGTTTCTCCACCTGTATAATAAGGTCTGTCTAAATGGATGTAAATTTTTTCTTGAGGTAACTCCTCCAGATATCTGGCGAAACCTGCTGTCAGGCGCTCCAATGGGTTTTCCTGAATAAAGGATAAGAGGAGACTTGTAAAAAATATTAGAATAATAAAAAGGTACCTATTCATTAGTGAGGTTTTCAATGCAATTTAATGGTTTTCAAATGATGAACTGTACGTTTTAGTTTGCATCTTGTTCGCATCCACCCGAAACCGGACAACCTCAAAACTTTAGGTAACCTTCGCCCGTCTTTGGAGTTGTACCTTCCAAACTACCCCTTATGATCCGAAACCTCATCCTTTCTGCATTACGGGCTTTACGTAAAAATGCCTTTTTTTCATCCCTCAACATAGCAGGCCTTGCCATTGGCATGAGTGTGTTCCTGCTCATTGCACAGTATGTTTATTTCGAAAGAAGTTACGAAGCATTTATCCCGAATGCTGATCAAATTTATCGGGTATCGCTCACTACCTATATCAATAACGAGCTGGTTATGACCAGCGCAGAAAATTATCCGGGTGTTGGCCCTGCATTGGTGGAAGAACTGCCGGAAGTGACAGGTTACGCCCGCCTTTATAATCTGGGATATAAAAACAACGTCATCATCACGTATGAGGATGCCCAACCAGACCCGATTGCTTTCAAACACAGACGTTTTCTGTATGCCGATTCTTCTTTTCTACCGATGATGGACTATGCCATGGTGACAGGCGATAAATTGACTGCACTCGAACTACCCAATTGTGCGGTAATCTCTGAATCATACGCCAGGCGATATTTTGGAGACACAGACCCGATCGGGAAAATGCTGCGCATGCAGGATGATGATTTCAACAACGAGCTGGTAAAAATTACCGGTGTGTTTAAGGACCTCCCACCGAATACGCATCTCAAGTTTGATATTCTTTTTTCGTATAAGACTTTATTGAGCAGAGGCGAATGGGCACCTGGTAGATACCACCAAAGCTGGCAGCGAAAAGATATGTATACGTTTGTTTCGGTTCAACCCGGAACAGATGCCAAGTCATTAGAGAAAAAATTTGAATCGATTGTTGAAAAATATAACCCTGCGTTGAAGGAACGAAATCAACGCGACATATTGAGTTTGCAACCGCTTAAAAGTATTCACCTTACGTCAAGTCTGGCGGAAGAACCGGAACCGAATGGTGATTCACGCATTGTATTCTTCATGGCTATCATTGGAATTTTTGTATTGGTGATTGCCTGGATCAATTACATCAACCTTTCCACGGCAAAAGCTATGGAACGTGCGAATGAAGTTGGTGTAAGAAAAGTTATGGGTGCGTTTAAAGGTCAACTGATTGCCCAATTCCTTGTTGAAGCGATGGTGGTAAATCTGTTTAGCCTGGTATTGGCTTTTGGATTGGTTGCGCTTGTACTTCCGTACTTTAACCAGTTATCCGGAATAACCCTTACATTAAGCTACCTGGTTCAGCCTTGGTTTTTAGGGTTGCTGGGGTTGGTGTGGTTATCCGGTTCTTTGCTTTCCGGATTTTATCCTGCTTTTGTGCTGTCTTCCTTTAAACCGGTTTTAGTGTTGAAAGGAAAGATGCTCACCAGTCGCAAGGGATTGTTGTTGCGAAAATCGTTGGTGGTTTTTCAGTTTGTTGCTTCTGTGGCGCTTATCTCTGGTACGTTAATCGTGTACGATCAGTTAAACTTTATGATGAAGCGAAATATCGGTATGAACATTGAGCAGGTATTGGTGATTGAGCGACCGGGAATTGCACCGCGTGATCGTCAGGCTTTCTATTCCAACGTAGATGTGTTTCGCAATGAACTTGAAAAGGATGCCACCATTCAAGGGGTGAGCACTTCGGTTACTATTCCGGGAAAGCAGCGGGAGTACAAAGCGGTAATCAAAAAATATGGTGCCAATGATGATGCGGCCATTACGGTCCGATTCAACAGCATGGATTATGATTTTATTGATGTGTTCGATATGAAGCTGTTGGCAGGAAGAGGTTTCTCAAAGGATTTTACCAACGATCCGGATACATCCATGATTATTACGGAATCAGCGGTTAAACTTTTAGGTTTTGGAAAACCTGAAGACGCCATCGGTCAAACGCTCTCTGTTCCTCAGTTTCAGTGGAATGGAATTGTGGTGGGTGTAGTAAACGACTATCACCAGGTATCGTTAAAGAAGGCGCTTGACCCCACCGTATTTTATTGCACGGCCTATGGGGGTGAATTCTATTCGTTAAAAATCAACACCACTGATTTGCCCGCAACACTGGCCAGCATCCGAAGCGCCTGGACAACGGCTTTCCCCGGAAATCCTTTCGAGTATTTCTTTCTGGATGATTATTTCAACATGCAATATGAGAATGAAAAGAAGTTCGGCAAGCTGTTTACTACGTTCTCTCTTCTGGCCATCATGGTAGGTTGTATCGGGTTATTCGGATTATCAGCTTTTACGGCCACGCAACGAACCAAGGAAATCGGCATCCGAAAGGCTTTGGGCTCTACGGTAAACGGAATTTTTCTGTTGCTTTCAAGGGAATACCTGAAGCTAGTTGGCTTTTCGGTTTTGATTGCAGTGCCTTTGGTATACCTGGTTATGCGCGATTGGATTCAAAGTTTTCCTTACCGCATCAGCATTTCCATTTTTGTTTTTGTAATTGCCGGAATAGCGGTGCTGTTGATTTCACTTTTGACCATCAGCTTCCAAACGCTGCGTGCAGCAAAAACAAACCCGGTTGATTCCCTGAGGTATGAATAAAAAAAAGAGGTCTGTAGTTAGCAGACCTCTTTAAGGTTTTATTAATGTGAGTACCGGTTCCATTTACTAAACGCTTTCGTCATTGCGAACGGAGGCGTAGTTATGTGCGTTGGAGTGAAGCAATCCCATGGGTACGTGTGTAGTTCTCTATATAGTGGGGGATTGCTTCGCTCCACCTTACAGCCAGCCCTTCCGCTCGCAATGACATTCAATTTTTATTGTAGGACGGATACTCACTTTTGTTAATGATTGAATTTACTTTTTCATATACGCATCACGCACAGCCTTAAATTCCGAGCCTTCCTTCCACTGCGGCCACGTGGTTTCAAAAGATAATTTCTTACCTACGTTGAATAACAACTTCGCATCGTCTACCGCGCCTTCCAGGTTCCAGCGTGAGGTGTCGTATTCATCGGAAGGCTTGTGATAATATTTGGCTACGTACTCATCTTGAAGTTGTTTGCCATACTCAGCACCTTTTTCGAAATGATCGATACCCGTTCCGGTATACAATGCTGGAATACCCACTTTCGCAAAACAAAAATGATCGGAGCGGAAATAATATCCCGCAACCGGATTGGGTTCAGGTGAGGTATATCGGCCAACGGCCTTCGCTTCTTCGTTAAGGTAGTCTTCCAACTCGGATTGACCAATGCCCACCACCACAATGTCTTTCATTTTTCCATAGGGATTAATGCCGTCTATGTTGATGTTCGCTACGGTTTTTTCTCTTGGATAGATCGGGTTCTGCGCATAGTACTCCGATCCCCACAACCCTTGTTCTTCAGCCGTTACGGCAAGGAAAATAACCGTACGGTTAGGCTTTGCCTTCATCGACTTGAATGCCTTTGCAATTTCAAGCATACCGGCTGTTCCGCTGGCGTTGTCGAGTGCTCCATTATATATGGTGTCACCTTTTTCATCGGCTTTGCCAATGCCGAGGTGATCCCAATGCGTAGAGTAAATGATGTACTCGTCTGGTTGCTTGGTGCCTGTAATTTTTCCGATTACGTTATACGTTTTATCGTATTTCGATTTCACCGAAAGAGTGGTGGAAAGTTTCAGGTTCATGGGCATGCCTTTAAAGCCGGGTTGGCGCGCAGCCGAAACCGTAGTAGCCCAATCGATGCCTGCCGCTTCAAACAATTTTTTGGCTGTAGGATTGGAAACCCAACCTACCGTAGCACAGAAGTACGGATTCTTATCGCGTGTGTCTAAGTATAACTTGGAAGCATTCCAACTGTTCTGCACCACCCAAAATCCGTAGCCTGCCGGTACGTCATCATGTACAATCAATAAACCTTTTGCTCCCTGGCGTGCTGCCTCTTCAAACTTGTACGTCCAGCGGCCGTAATACGTCATGGTGTTGCCTTTAAACAGAGAAGCATCTTCCGATCCAAAACCCGGATCGTTCACCATCACCAACACAATTTTATCTTTTACATCCAGGCCTGCATAGTCGTTCCAATTGTATTCGGGTGCCACAATGCCAAAACCGGCAAAAATCAAATCATCTTCTTTCAGTTCTATGGCTTCCTGCGTTCGCTCCGTCCAGATTACATAATCTTTTAATCCCTCCAGGGTAAAAGTTCCGCGCTTTGATTTCACTTCCATCGTGGGCGCTGCTGTGGTGGTAATTTCTACCATCGGCACTTCCTGCAGGTAGCTTTCACCGTTGCCCGGTTCCAATCCCAGAGTTTTATATTGATCCTCCAGGTAGGCAAGGGTTTTACGTTCGCCTTCCGTGAAGGGTTTACGCCCTGTAAATTCATCGGCAGACAAGATTTTGATGTGATTTTCAATGCCCGTAACAGAAAAAGAGCTTAGGCCATCCTCTCGGTTAAAGGTGGCTTCTTTTTCGGCACAGGAAATAACCAACGCAAGAATGACAAGTGTGAAAGGCAGTTTTTTCATAGTTGAGTTTTTAAGCGTATCAATGTTACGCATTTATTCCGTTTTGTTCCCGAACATTTTTACAAAGGGTTGGATGAATTGCCGATAAACCCATAACTTGAAATCTCGATCTTAAATTTTGAACCTTAAACGTTGAATTAAACTATGACACGCATCGCCATGTTGGGTACCGGTTTTATCGGTCGTTTTTATACGGATTCGCTTCACGGATACCGGAGTAAGGATAAAATTGTATCGGTGTATTCGCGAAAGGAAGAAAGTGTGAAAAAATTTATGGCCGATTATGATGTGCCGTTCGGAACCACCAACATGGAGGAAGCCATCAGTCGGCCGGATGTGGAAGTGGTGTGCGTTTCGTTGCCCAACAACCTGCATGAAGAGGCGGTGATGTTGTGTTGCAAACATAAAAAGGCGGTGATGGTTACCAAGCCGCTCGGAAGGAATGCCGAAGAAGGTAAGCGCATGCTAGAAGCGGTGGAAAAAGCAGGCATCTTCAACGGTTATTTAGAAGACCTGGTGTATACGCCTAAATTTTTAAAAGCACACGAAAGTATTTTGAGTGGTGCCTTAGGTAGAATCCTGTGGGCCAAATCGCGCGAAACACATCCCGGCCCGCACAGTGAATGGTTTTGGGATATGGAACAAGCTGGTGGTGGATGCATTCTCGATCTTGGTTGCCATTGTGTGGAGATTGCGCGCACGTATATCGGCAAGGACATCAAGCCGATTGAAGTGATGTGTTGGGCCGATACACAAGTGAAGCCGATTGATGCGGAAGATCATGCCATCGGGTTGGTGAAATATGAAAACGGAGCCATCGGACAATTTGAGGTAAGCTGGACATTTCGCGGTGGGTTGGATTTACGCGATGAAGTAATGGGTTCGGAAGGCACCATCTGGACGAACGGATTTTTGCGTACGGGTTTTGAAATGTTTACCACGGGAAAAGGAGCAGATTATGTGGCCGAGAAAGCCGAGAGTAATACGGGTTGGCTTTTTCCGGTGGGCGATGAGCTGAACGAGTTGGGGTACAACCACATGTTTACCGATATGCTGAATGCCTTTGAGCAAGGTACACAACCGAAAGAAACCTTTTACGATGGCTATGTGGTGAATGCCATTTTGGATGCTGCGTACCGATCCGCCAAAAGTAAATTGTGGGAACCGGTAAAGCTTGATGTCTGGCGCGGCAAGACTGGCGTTACCAAAGATAGTCACTTGCAGGAGTACGATGCCGATCATTACCTGGTAAAGGAAGAAGTAACACACTACGGTGCTAAGAAATTGATTTTAAAGAATAAAAAGACCGGAAAAATATCAGAGCGAGTAATCAATTAAAAAAATCTTTGCGCCTCCTTAGCGCCTTTGCGACTTTGCGTGAACGTTTTTAAACATGACTGATAAAATTACCCTAACCGGCATCGCCCGCAATGGAAAAGCAGGCGCCTTACTCCAAACAACTGACGGTGTTTTTTATATTGATGGCTTGTCAGCGTGGAATGAAGGCTTGCTCAATAAAAATGTAGAAGTTACCGGATCAGTTGAAATGGAAAAAGTTGATGAACAGGATTTGATTAGTGATGCAGGCGAGTGGCGTGCAGGAGTTTCGGGAGAGAAGAAAACATTGGTTGGCGCAATGTGGAAACTTGCTGAAGATTAAATGCTTCAATGTACCCTTCGACAGGCCCGTCTGCGAACGGGCAGGCTCAGGGTACAGGTTATGCGCAATTTCAGTTCTGTAATTTTGTTCCTTCGTAAATATCCGTTAATGCAATGTTCAGCTTTAACGAATGAAAGATTAAGGAATCGCTCAGTGATTTGTATTCCGTCAACTCCCAATGTCCTCTTTCGTTGATGCTGTATACCTCCGCATGAATACTTTCCGAATCAATCAGTACATATTCTTTTAAGGAAGGAATGTCACGGTATAATTTGAATTTATCACCCCGATCGTAGTTGCGTGTTGAAGGGGAAAGAATCTCAATCAACACCGTTGGAAGAATCGCTGTATCTTGATCGGCTTCACTGGTGACAATATCGCCACAGATGACGGAAATATCCGGATAGGTAAACAATGTGTTTTCGGGTATGTGAATGCGCAGATCACTTCCGTATGGTTTACACGGACTGCCTTTTAGTTTCGTAACCAATTCTCCGAAGAGATTGGAAAAAATTACGTTGTGCCTCGGACTGGCGCCCGACATGGCAAATATTTCTCCCTTGAAAAACTCGTGCTTCTCCGGATTTTCTTTTTCAAAAGTCAGGTATTCTTCAACTGTAAACCTGGTCTTGTTGTAAAGCGCTATCGGATCGCGAACTTCGATCATACCTTAAATTTAAGAAAAGAAGTGCAGCGAAGAAAGGCTTACATGAGTTCGTAGGCGCTCTTGTAAAATCCTTTTTCCTGAACGTAAGTCAACAACTCAAGATAGAACGGATGCGAACCCAACGTAGCGCTGTCGCCCAGCATGATCAGTTTTTTCTTTGCCCGGGTCATGGCCACGTTCACACGCCTGATATCGCCTAAAAATCCTACTTCACTTTTTTCATTGGAGCGCACCAGGCTAATCGCAATCACATCGCGTTCTTGCCCTTGAAAGGCATCTACCGTGTTGATGGTGATGAACGCGGCTAACGTGGAGAGTTCATCCGATTGTTCAGCCAGCTTGATCAAGCGCTCAACCTGCGCACTATACGGTGTAATGATACCGATAGAGAAATTCCATTGTTCAACACCCACATGCAGAATCAGTTTTTCCACTTGCTTGATCAGGAACTGTGCTTCTTCCTCGTTGTAGCGACTTAATGTTTCCGGATCCTGAGCTTCGGCAAACCCGCAGCCGGCTGTGTCAATAAAATCGAAAGGCAACATGCCGGGCTCCAGCAGGGCCGTGGCAACGGAAGCATCGGCCAGTAATTTATTCTCATAAAAATAGTTCGCTGAAAAACGCATGATGTCCTCATGCATGCGGTACTGCGTTTGCAACATCACCGCTGTTTGCGGATGGTGTTGAATGCATTTCTCAAAAAGCGTTTTCGATAAACCCGCTTTCCCCGCCTCAAACGATTTTACCGTTGGCGGCAGTTGGTGATGATCTCCTGCCAGCACCACACGCTCGGCACGCAAAATCGGTATCCAACACGCAGGCTCAAGCGCCTGCGCGGCTTCATCAATGAAAACAGTTTTGTAACGCTTGCCGCGAAGGGTAGGATGCGAAGCACCTACCAGTGTGCACGCAATGATTTCACTGGTTTGCAACAGATCATTTACAATGTAAAACTCCAGTACATCCGCGTCAGCTTTCAGGGCTTTTGCTTCCTGCATCAACAGTTTTCGTTGCTGGCGTTCGGAGTAACCGAACTCGCGCTTGTACTTAAAGGCCATATCCTTCAATTGCTCCATGCGCCTGCGCATGTTGCGCAGTTCCCGAAAGTGTTCGTGCATGGCAATGCGGGCATCCAATGTTTTGCTAAGCGTTTGTTCGGTAACACGTGCCGGGTGCCCGATGCGGAGCACGTTCAAGCCGGCTTCGCTGAGTTTATCCACCAATAAATCAACCGCTGCATTGCTGGGTGCCGTAACCAACACCTGTTTTTCTTCCTTCACGGTAACTTTTATGGCTTCCACCAGCGTAGTGGTTTTTCCCGTACCGGGCGGACCGTGAATGATGGCTACGTCTTCGCAGCTTACTATTTTTTGAAGCGCGTTCTGCTGACTTGTGTTTAAAGTGGTTGCCAGTTGCCGGTCACCGGTCACCGGTAACGGGCGACTGGTTGCCGGTAACCGGTAACCCAGCAATATCTCTCTCAGTTCCGCCACCCGACTCTTGTCCGCCTTAATCACTTCTTTCAGGGCGAACTCCATTTCGCGGTAGGTCATCTCATCAAACATCACATCCACGCCTAGTAACGTGTCGTCCATCCAGTCGGGGAGGTCATCGCTGTTGAGGGTGATGACCATGGTGTTGTCGCGTACGTAGTTGATCACCCCGCCCACATGTTCTTTCTCCGGTGTGTTGCGGGCATTGCAAAATACGTTTACCACTTTGCCCGATTGAAACACATGCGCCTGGTTGAGGTGTTGCGTGCGTTCAATTTCTATGTTCAACCGTTCGCCCGTGCCGATGTAGTGCCGCCTGAGTTTTACCGGGTACCAGCTCTTGCCTTCTTTTGTTTTGCGGCTGAGCGGCAGCAACATCACCTTTTGCTTGTATTGCTCCAGGTCGGCATTACGCTCGTCACGTAACAGTTCAAGGGTTTTGTATAGTTCTTCGGTGGAGGTCAAGAGGATTTAGGAATTGGGATTTGAGATTTGAGATGGGGATTAAGGACTTTGAATTTTAAATCTTAAACTTTGAATCTTGAATTTTAACCTTGAACTTGAGTTATTCGGTTTCGAAGTACAAGTGATAATGATTTTTACAACCGGGATTGAAGGGTGCTGTGCACTTGGGGCAGGTGTTGTTGCATTGCATGTACTCATCTATGGTGAGTTCGTGGCCGCATACGCCACAGAGGATGCCTTTAGTATCAAATTCTTTTTTGGGCCATACGGTAGCCGCATGGTCTGCGGTTTCTTCATGGCAGGAGTAGCATGGATAGTACTTGTTACAGCAGTTGAATTTGATGGCGATGATATCCAGCGGGGAGTGCCAGTGAACACACCGCGTTTGGTTATCCACGGGCTTGCCGTAAACAGAAATGCCCTTTACCGCAGCCTGGCTTAACGGAATGGCGGTAGGTTGTGCCTGGAGGCACCAAACACCTGACGAAAGCAACAGAAAGGCCAATAGGGTGCGGGTTTTCATAGTTATTTTCCATTCAATAAACACGGGTTCAAAGGTATGGTTTCCTGGGGTAATATTTTTAGCTGTTAATTTTTAACTTTAGGGTATGGTTCGTTAGTAAAATATGTTCATTGATATAATTAAAATTTGTTTCGACTCTAGCGTGATTAATTAAATTGAACTGAGATGAGTATTAAGAAAACAATTTATGTGTCATACGACTTAGGACTAAAAGGTGACTACAATGGACTCTTCACTTGGCTCGACTCACTTGAAGCAAAGGAGTGTGG
Organism: uncultured Roseivirgaceae bacterium; assembly: GCA_964419145.1. Taxonomy (GTDB): domain Bacteria; phylum Bacteroidota; class Bacteroidia; order Cytophagales; family Cyclobacteriaceae; genus UBA2336. The sequence goes on from CAYQOM010000005.1 coordinate 31,902, forward strand.
AGCAGGTCTGGCGCTCTTGGAAATGGATTTTCCTGAAAACGATCATGACAAAATCTACAATTACTTAAAAATGGAGATACCCAAGCATGTTGATATTGAGCCTAACGATAGGATTTATATAATTTTAAGAGCCCCTGATAAAACAATGAAGGGACGATTTGTGTTCGGAGGACGAAAAAAAGCTCCGTGGTTTGGATTCTCCTCGACTGAAGGAGATTCAGAAGATTCCTTTTGAATGATGAGTAAAACGATTCTTACTGATTCATGTTTCTGGCTTGGTCTTGTTGATGCAAATGACCAGCATCATGATAAATCAGCAGCTATTGCTAACTTGATTGACCCTTACCAAATTATCGTGCCATGGCCAATACTTTATGAAACATTTTCCACTTATTTGGCAAGACGAAGAAGTCAAATGATTCTTCTTGAAGAGCTAATCACAAAGCCAAATATTGTGCTGTTTGATGACAAGAACTATAAAGATGAAGCATTACGAGAGGTTTTAAATTCAAACCGGCAAGCAGGATACACGTATAGTCTTACTGACGGAGTAGTTCGTGAAATACTTAAAGATATCAATGTTAGGCTCCATTATTTTGTGACATTCAATCAAAGGGACTTTGTTGATATTTGTGTAAAACGACAAATAGAGATAATTGACTGAAAACTACTCATAATAAATGTTCCTACAATAAAGGGGTTTAGGATATGTATTTAGTTAAATTAATGATAACACGGGACAGTGCTGAGCAAGTCGGACTTAGCATTTCGCTGAGTATCATTTTTAAACTATTCTATGCCAGCAACTGTAATAACCAAATGTTATAACAATGACATAAAAGAAAAGTAATGAAACTCTTAATTATTTTACTATTCATTTCTTTGACAACTTATTCCCAGAGTAAGTATTCAATTACAAAAGAGCTTCCTCCTCTTTCTATTTCATATAGTCAGCTAGAGGAGATTATTAGTAGCGCTATATATTTAATTAAAAAGTACGACTCCACCTTTTCAAACGGGGACTTTTTGATAAAGGTGACTCTTGATAATGAGTTTCAAACCTTTGATAATATAGAAATGCTGAATCAAATTAAGTTTGACAAGGCTTATGAGTTCAGTTTTGATTTTAGTAACTATAATGGACAAGTGACAGTTTTGCGACTTGATTTTAGTGATAATACAAGAGTGATTGAGATTGAGGGGCAAAATTATCTCGAGCTACAGACCATCATTAGCCAAATTGAAAGGCCTCTCCTAAAAGAGAAGATATATATTGGAGGACCAGGATTTAGATATTTTAGTGGATTTATATTATTTGCAATAGGCTTATTTTTAATAGAATCTATAAAGTTATCAGAAGGGGAGAAGCAAGAGAGTCGAAATAGCTCATCATTATACTTAAGACTTATTGTTGGGTTTTTACTTATTATTCTTGTCTTATTAGCCGGACTGACTGATATCTTCTCTATTCATAAAATATTTTCTGGATTTGTTGCCATTAGGAGTGATGCAAGTTTTATATCACGAAATGCTGACGTTATTACAGTTATGGGAATAGTATTAAGTTTAATTGGATTGCCGATATTTCAAAAGATTAGAGTGCGTGTAAAGAAGCAATAGCGCACGGCTTTTATTCTCCGCAGAGTGTACTGCAAGGCATCTGCGTTAAGCAGTATATGGTTACTTAAAGAGTAGTACATCGCAGGGTGAAACTGAATTGGATATTATGACTATTAACAGCAAAACATACAAAAAAATACTATCCGCAAATATAACTCCTCACAATTATATTGACTTTAAAAATGCAATTGAATCCGCCTATAACAATTATGATTTCAATGAGGCGCAAAAGGGAATATACAAATTGTTGAATTCTGACTTCAGTGAACTAAAACACTATTATAGAGCTTTAAAGGTATGCTTTTATGCGACTCATCCTTCCGATAATTTATTTAAGCCATTTAAGGAATTATTTGAAAGAGCAAAATCTATTAAATATCTCAAGATAGCTTGCGCATTAAACCTTTTGATAATACTATATCTTTTGGATTTTGAAAGCCAGGGAATTCTTTTATTCCTAATATTTCCCCTTAACATAATTGCGTTGGTATTTGTAGGTGGCTATGTGAACTACAATAGAGTTATCTTGTGCACGTCCTGTTTAAAATTCACTCTTGCCAGGAGTATAAATGGTAAGCATTTTTGCTATCGATGTCGTCATGATTTAAAATCTGATTTAACAGAAGAATCCATAACATCTATGGAAAAACGCCTAAAAAGCAAATACGGTTCAACCGACAACCTTAAGCTAGAGTTTGAAAATGCAATGACTGAATTGAATGAATTTGTTCGGATTTTTGAAAAGGAAAAAAGTATTAAGAGGGCGTTTGAGAGAATGAGATATGAATTTTAATTTTAATTGTGAAGGATATTTCTAGATATCATTATAAATTATTTATTCTCTGATACTGCGAATAATAGGGGATAACAAATGGCAGGAGGAACACATGCATTTGATATGATCAAGCGGCTAAGGGACAATGATAATCTTAGAAAGAAAAATTATTTCAAAACCAAGGATACCTACCAACGAACTGCCAGCTCATTAAGCCTGGATTATAAGACTGCGACCGAGGAGGAAAGAGAGATTCTCCGGGCAAAAATAATTGACGAACAGGCCCGGGAGACCCGAAGAAAAATTGTCATGCTTATTATTTCGACCGCACTGGCTGTTGCTTTAATTGCGATACTGATTTGGTTTGTGTCGTAAAGCGCTAACCAAACAGGCTTATCTTATAACGGAGTGTTGTTGTAATAAAGTTTCTAAAAAAAAGGGCTTGAGAAAATCCTCAAGCCCGGAGAAAAGTGGCACCTAAGGTGCCCCACCTAATCAAAAGTTTACAGTTTAAAGGCTAATATTTCGTTAGGCTTCGATTTGTAGTACAGCATACCGCCCCACTCGTCAACCTGGTATTCTGGTTTTTTGTCTTTCAGTACAATCTCTTTTTCAACGTTGCCGGTATCCTTGCTTACTTTAACCAGTCCAACGCCTCCATCTAAATTGGTTAGAATGAACTGTGCATTTTCAGTTGCGGCAGTTGCTTTGAAGCGCTTGTTCATTTCATTAAACGATACAGAGGCAATATCGGAAAAGGCATCCTGGGCAAGTTTAGCCTGGTAGCCTGCACTGTTGTAGTCGCCCAATGAGTTTTTGTTGGCGCCTGCTTTTACCGCTGAAGATGCGGCCACCACAACGGCTGCTGCACCCAATGTACCCATGGCCACTTTCATAATGCCGCTCTGGCCGGGTGATTTGTGATAGGCATGAAAAGCTTCTGAGCCATCAAAGTCAAGTAGCATTACGTTTTGATCTGCAGTCAATAGTAAGCCGCCCGTGCGTGTAGAAAAACCGGTTGGATATTCTTTTTCGTTGAATTCATATCTGGCCAGTGTGCTCAGGTCGCCACTGTTTTCGTCAATGGCCAGAATTTCAGTGCCTGTGCTGATGAGGTAACGCTTGTTCTTTGCATCATACGTGCTGGTAACCGATTTGGCTTTAGCATACTTGATGGGTTTCGACCATACCGATTCACCGGTTTGCAGGTTTACAATGTTCGCATCGGTATCGGTAATGTAAATAAGTCCCTTTGGTGTTCGCGCCATGGTGTGAATGTTTTCGCCTGTAGTGAGTGGCTTCTTGAAAAGCGGCTGTCCATCGAAAGAAATTTTATTGATGCCACCCCCAGCTAATCCGAAAAGGATGCCATCTTCCATGATGTAGAAGTGCTGCACGAAGTCTTTTGTCTTGGGCGCTTTTTCCCACAAGTCTTCACCGGTAGCCGCACTCAGAAAGGAAATTTTAGATTCGGATGCACCTGCCATTAACCGATTGAGTGTAGCGCTCGAGGCATTTTTGTTTACATCGGCCACCACGGCCAATCCGTTGGGTAAAATTTCAAACCGCGTAACGGTGCCTTTAATCTTGCGCTCGTCCTTCCACAGCAGTTGACCTTTATCGCTTACTTTATGAATGCGTGTGTCACCGTTGGGTCTTTCTTCAAAGCCATAAATTTCTTTACCCGTTTCATCGGCTACCATCCAGGTAATTTTATTCACGTCTGCTTCCCACAAAATGTTGCCGTTTTTAAAATCAGCGCACACCAACGATTTGGTGGTTGGCACCAGCACAATGGAACCCACCATAAAAGGTGCACCGGAGCTCATGGGTATAGCTGCCGCACTGCGGGTTTTGCCTGCGTTGGGATCAAGCGAAGCAAAACCATCCTGGTTGCCGGTGGCCAGATCGTAAATGCCTACGGCCAACACTTCCTTTTCGGATTTGGCACGATTTCCAACGACAACCAATTTGTTTTCCGGAAGAAAAACTTTCAGTTGTGCAATCTGCTTCCAGCCTTTGTCTTCCGTAGCGAAAAGTTTTTTTCCAGTAACGATGTCGATAACGGAACGCTTACTATTGGCAAAGATGGTTCCCGGTGTTTGTGATTTTCCCCCTTGTGAAATGATCACATAAGGCGACATGGGCACCAGTTCAATTTCTTCCTCTTTTACGCCACCGTATTCGGTGAATTCAAAGTGCGGTTTTTGGGCTTCCGGTTTGATGCCTGCCAGGCCACCGCTGCCGGCTACCAGTAGTACGCCCGCATCGGTAAGCTTCATGATTTCAAACTTACCGTTCAATTGGTAGGTGAAATCGGGCTTGTCGGTTTTTTGAGCTGCCAGGGTAAGTGAAACCAGCAGCAGTACTAAAGTGATTACGTTTTTCATCATGTTTGTGTGTTTAGGTCGTTAATTTTCTCTACACAAACATGCTCAGGCAGATGCCTGCGGGGTATTCCCACAAGGGGGTATTTTGATATACCCACCAGTACGGATACGGATCAGATCAGATTATTGGCGTAGGCGAATTTGATAAGGCCCACCAGCGAGTTGGTTCCGGTTTTCCGGAAGATGTTTTTGCGGTGTGTTTCCACCGTTCGTTCAGAAATGAAAAGCTCTTCGGCAATCTGCTTGTTGGAATATTCTTTGGCGATGAGTTTCAGAATTTCGCGCTCCCGATCGGTGAGCAGCTTGTTTTCATCGGGGTTATTCAGGCTCCTGATCAGCATTTTGTTTATTTCGTCACTGAGAAACACTTTGCCGTCATGCACTTGTCGCAGCGCTTCCAGCAACTCCTTGTGCGAATCTTTTTTCAGCAAATAGGCATGTACGCCTTCTTTCAGAATTTCTTTTACCAGGTGCGTTTCATCGTGCATGCTCAGCACCACAATTTTCATGTCTGGAAAAAGTTGCTTTACCCTGCGGATGAGGGATAGTCCATCCATGCCGGGTAAATTAAAATCGGTAATGAGCAAATCGGGTTTGTGCTGTCGCAGCAGGTTGAGGCCTTCCTCCGCATTGGTGGCGGTAGCCAGTACTTCGTGTTCGCCTTCACGTTCCAACAGGGCGCGGATGCCATCTAGTAAAATCGAATGATCGTCTATCAGAATTGTCTTCATGTGCTTTCGTATTTCCTTACGCCTGATGCTCCATGAAAACTTCATGGTGGCAAATCAAGAAAGGATGAAAATAATAAACCATCCGTATTACGCGGTATTCTTTACTCCCCAACTGCGGGGAGCAGGTTGTTCCATGTACTCCGGATGTATGGGCAACTCAATGATGAGGGTTGAGCCGTGTACCCCAGGCTGTGTGTCCAGGTCCAGTTTTCCGGAAATCAAATTCAGGCGGGTTTGGATGTTGCGCCACCCGTTTCCATTACTTTTTTCAAGCGCATCCCGATCAAAACCATTTCCATCATCTTCAAGGGTATAGGTGAGCGAATGTTCATGCTGCACCAACTGGATATTTATTTTGGTTGGTGAATTGTATTTTAAAATGTTGTTGATCCATTCCTGCGTAATCCGGTACAGGTTTATTTCCTGCAATTCATTCAGCCGTTCGGTAACCCCGAAATCACTGGCCGTAACCTGAAGGTTGCCTGTGGCTGAGAGTCGTGCGGCCAGTTCTTTCAGCGCAGCCGGCAAACCACTTTGAATGAGGATGGCGGGCATCAGGTTAAAGGCAATGTTGCGCAGTTCGGTGTGCATCTCTTCCATTACGCGTTCCGTCTTTTCAAAAATCCGATCGCGGGTTTCGTAATCTTTTTCCTGATCGAGTTGATCGAGGTGTAAACGCAGGGCAGAAATAAGCTGACCGAAGCCATCGTGGAGGTCGCGTGCAACGCGTTTTCGTTCGGCTTCCTGCGAGGCCATGGCCGCATTGATCTGGGTTTGTTTTACCAGCAGTTGTTGGTTCTGGTGCATGAGCTGTGCTTTTCGTTTGTTGCGGTTAACGATGAACACAATCAGGATAACTGAAAACACCAACAACAAGAAAAGCGAAATTGCCAGCAGTAGGTTACGCTGATTGATGGCCTGCTGTTCTTCCAGTTGCGCTTGTGTGAGGGCAATCTGCTGTTCTTTCTTTTCGGTTTCATATTTCACCTGTAATTCGGCAATGGCATTGGCATTTTGTTGCGAGAACACGCTGTCGCGAACCGCATCATACCGATCGAAAAGATTTTGTCCGCTTTGCGGATCATTCATCAGGTAATGTGCCTGCGCTGCACTTTTAAAAAGGGTAGGGGCATAACTTTCCAGTTCGGGGTGTTCATCTAAAATAGTCAACCCCTTTTTGGCATAGACAAGCGCTTGTTGGGGTTGGTTTAATAGAACATGAATGCTTGTTAAATTACCGAGTACGCTCAAATCGCTTCTCGGATTTTTGCCCAGATCATCAGGTGCGCTCAAGGCGATGAGAAATAATGGCAAAGCCCGAGCATATTCTTTGGTGTCCAGGTAAAGGTTGCCCAGGTTGTCGTGAAGCGAATAATACATGCGCATATTGTTGGCTGCTTTTGCCAACTCAATGGCGTTGGTATAATGAACGACCGCTTCCTTGATGTTACCGATTCCTTTATAACATACCCCCAGGTTGGCGTTGGATATCGCCTGGTCGTTGGCGCTTGAATGTTTCTCTCGCAATTCCAACGCTTGTTTATGGTAATCGATGGCGGTGTTGAATTGTTTCAACTCCTGGTACACCAGCCCGATGTTGCTCAGGTACTTGCCCATGCCCACAAAGTTTTCCGGTTGGTTTTTTTTGACCAGCTCATAACCGGCCGAAAAGTGTTCAAGCGCTAGGCTGAACTTGCCGCTGTTCAGGTTGTTCATGCCTAAGTTGTTTAAGCTTTTTTCTTCCTGATCGGGCCATTGATTTTCGCGACTTAATTGCAATGCTTTTTCGAAGTAGAACTGTGCCGAATCGCTTACGCGGAGCACATCGAAATAAATGCCGGTTGTGTTTAAGAGTTGGTTGTAGCTATAGGGCAGTCGGCTGACTGAGGCATAGTTTTTCCCTTCCTGCAACAAGTCATGTGCTTTTTCAGGATTGTTGAAGATAAAATAAAACGCAGCCTGGTTAATGGCCCTCACCTTGAGCGAATCATTGTCGGTGGTTTCAAGAACACGCAACAGACTGTCGATATGTGCAGGTATTTGCGCTTGTGTAGTTATTGAAGTAAAAAGAAGAAGAATGAAGAAACTCCGCATGCCGTACTTTTAAAATGGATACATCCTTTAAGCTGAAGCCATCTCAAAAATTAGGTTCATCTGTCAGCCTGAGCTTGTCGAAGGCTTTCTCGGATTACTAAAACCGGTTTCGACAGGCTCTCCAAAGGAGTCCTTTGGACAACCTGACACAGACAGTCTTTTTGAGATGGCTTCTACAAAGAAAACCATGTACAGGAAGTATCCAAATAAACTTTTAGCAACGGAGCGGGTTCTTTACTCACTTCTCAACGACTTCACCGGGTTTGCCTGTGCCGCACGAATGGCCTGGTAGCTGATGGTTAAGGTAACAATGATTAAAATTACGGTCAGGCTTAGTATGTAGGTCAGCACATCAATGTTTGTGTGGTAAATGAAGTTGGTGAACCATTGATTCATAAAATAGTATGACACCGGTACGGCCAATACAAACCCAAGCACAATCAGCCACGCAAAATCACGATAGATCAACACGAGAATGTTGCTTACCGTGGCGCCCAGTACTTTGCGTACCCCGATTTCTTTTACCTTGTGTTTTACGGTAAACAACACCAATCCATAAACGCCCAAACACGAAATTAAAATGGCAATGGCCGTGAACACCTGAATGATGGTTCCAAAATTCTGGAAATTGGAATATTGCTGATCGAGTTGTTCATCGAGGAAAGTAAACTCAAATGCTTTTTCGGGAAACAACCGGTTCCACTCTTGCTCCAGTTTGGTAATCGTGGCTTCAACATTTTCATTTTCAAAACGGATGGAAAGTGTGTTGAATTGATTCCGGTCTATCGCCATCACCAAGGCAGAAATGGCGGTGGTGAGGTCGGCAAAATTAAAATCCTTAATTACGCCAACCACCAGTCCTTTTTTTCCTTCGCGGTCGATGGTCTTGCCCAATGCTTTTTCGGGTGTGTCCCAGTTGAATTCACGCACGGCAGCTTCATTCACCAAAAATCCTTGTTGTTCATCGGATGGATAATCCTGGCTGAAGGTACGTCCGGCAATCAATTCCATGTCGTACGTTTTCAGGAAATCATAATCGATGGCCATGTTGGCGGCAAAAATGTTGTCTTCACGGGTAAAGCCTTCGGGTATCGTGCCCCTGAACACACTTCCGTTTCCGGGAGAACCGGAGGATAAAGCCGTGTGCATGATTCCGCTTTGTGTTTCCACCAAATCGCGGAAGGTTTGCAGCCGAACCTGAAACGTAGAGTCGCGTTGCTGAAAATATCCGTTCATGTTTTGGCTGTAGAGCGGAATGTTGATTACATGCTCGCGTTGAAAACCCAGCGGGCGACTGTTTAAGTAGTTCAGTTGTTTGATAATCAGCAGCGAACCCGACAACAACATGCACGCAATGGTGAGTTGAACCACCACCAATGATTTGCGCAAGAATTGATTGCCATCTCCTGTTGTGCCCGAACCTTTCAGCGCGTTCACCGATTCGAAGGAAGAAATGAAGTAGGCCGGGTAGCCACCCGCCAGCACCGAAATAATCACCAGTAAAATCAGCGAAAGCATAATGAATGTGCCATCCACAACCTGTAAAAATTCCAGGTGCTTACCGGTAAGCTGGTTGAGCAAGGGTAAGGATAGATCAAACACCAGGTATGCCATCACCATGGAGACCAGGCAGAATAAGAAACTCTCCGCAAGAAATTGAACGATAAGTTGAAAGCGCATCGAACCCATAATCTTGCGTATGCCAATTTCCTTCATGCGTGTAAACGACTGTGCGGTACTGAGGTTGATGTAATTGATGGAGGCGATGAGCAACGTGAGAATACCAACCCCGATAAAAATATAAATGTTGGTCATGGTGTTGGTGGCGGTTGGTTCAGCCAGCAAGGCACTCTTTAAGTGAATGTCGACCACAGGCATTAATGAAAACACCTGGCCGACCAGAAAAATGGGCTCCGCATGTTTTTTGATGAAGGCTTCCATACCGGCATTGATGTTATCGGGCATGGCGCCAGGATGAAGCAATACATAGGTGTAGGAATGGCTGATGATAAAATTGCGCGAAAGGTTATTGCGCAGCACAGCTTCGGTTCGTGCATCTTCCAGATCGAACATGTCATCATACGGAACGAGCATGTTGAAACGCAGGTGAGAATTTTCGGGAAAATCTTTTACCACACCCACCACCTTAAACGATTGCCTTCCGGAAAAAATCAATGACTCGCCAATCGGATCTTTATCGCCAAAATATTTTTCTGCCATTTCTTCATTGATCAGCACGGTGAATTTGTTGTGCAAGGCATTTTTCGGATTTCCTTTTACGAAATCGAGTGTAAACATTTTGGTGAAGGCGGAATCGGCAAACGCAATTCTGTTTTCTTCAAACGCTTCAGCCTCATTGGGCAAGCTGATGCTTACATTTCGAATGTATACCCGCGCGGCTTCTTCAATTTCTGAAAATTCATCTTTCAGCTTTGGTGCGATGGGTGGGGGTGTGGTGGCCAGCTCCAAACCGTTGGGAGCGGAATACCGCAGCCGGTATAGCCGGTCGGCCTTTTCATGAAAGCGATCGTAACTCAGTTCGCTGCGTACATAAACCAAAATGAGCAGAGTAAGGGCAATGCCACAGGTAAGCCCGATAAAGTTGATAATGGAGTACGACTTGTATTTGAGAATGTTCCGGTAAGCGGTTTTGAAAAAATTTCGAAGCATGACGATGCGGTTTATGGTGATACTACGCAATAGGATGTAACCCGTTTGCGGTTAGTTGATAAACCTCAAAAATTTGTGATGGATGGTGTTAAAGCCATAAATGTTTTGTCCGGAAACGGACTTCCGGCCTTGAGCCGGAATCCAAAATTTAGAAGTGTTTACTAAAGGCCATCTAAAAAATACTCACCATGTCAGGTTGAGCCTGTCGAAACCGATTTGATAACTCCAAATAGCCTTCGACAGGCTCAGGCTGACAAGTGAAAATTGATTTTTGAGATGGCTTCTACTTCAGTTCATGTAGCAACCGTTTCCTAAATTTGTGGTAATCCACCGTGATGGTGTGTCGGGGCGTTTTGATTTGCCGGTAGTCGGGGTGATCCACTTCGCGTTGGGCTAATGTTTTGATGTTATCCGGTCGCTTCCATTTACCGGCCAGTTCGCGCGCCATAATTTTACTTTGCAGTTCCGATCCAGGCCAAATGCAACCGATGGGTTGAAACAACCCGATGAAATACAGGTTGGGAATTTCAGGATGCAACATGCGCAGGTATAAGGGTACATCGCCATGCGAGTAGTCGATAAAAGACTTGTCAAAAAAGGGATGATCAATCCAGTAGCCCGTGCAGGCTACAACCGTATCGTACTCGGCTGAACTTCCATCCGTAAAATGCACCGTGTTTCCATCAAAGCGTTGGATGTCGGGTCGTGGTTTTATTTTTCCATGGCGGATGAAATAAAACAATTCGCTGTTGAGGGTTGGATGGTGAAAACCAAAATCATGTTCCGGTTCGGGTAAACCATAGCGGGTGTTTCTTCCTTGTATAATGCGCACCAGCAAACTGGTTACTTTGCGTGATACAGCTACGGGTAACCAGTTTATAACTGCGCTGCCAATCGTATCCGAAGGTTTTCCGAAAATAAATTTTGGTATTACCCAATAACCCCTGCGCCAACTGATGTCGGTAACTGTTGAAACCCGGCACGATTCTACCGCTACATCGCAGGCGGAGTTGCCGCCCCCGATCACCAATACGCGCTCACCGGCAAAATCTGAAAAGCGTTTCACGTCATGCGAATGCATGAACCTGCCGGTAAACTCACCGGGATATTCAGGATAGCGGGGTTTCCAATGGTGACCGTTACACACGACTAACGCATCAAAGACTTCCGTTTTTGCACGGTCGTACTTTTTGGTGGTAACGTGCCACTTGCCGTGCGAATCGCGTGAGCAGTGAACCACCAATGTTTCGAATTCAATATGCGGGTAGAGATTAAACTGTTTGGCGTATGCCTGAAAGTAAGCGGCCAATTGGTTATGCGATGGATAGTCGGGGTAATCATCCGGCATGGGGAAATCATCGTACTGCGAAAGTGTTTTCGAGCTGATGATGTGTGTGGTTTCAAAAACGCTTGAGTGCGAAGGCTTATCGCTGAACACCCAGTTGCCGCCAACCTCATGGCCGTAGTCGTATACAATAACGTTATGATGTTCGTCCAGCAGGTTTTTAGCAGCCGTTATTCCTGATGGCCCGGCCCCGATCACGCACACGCGTTTTTTCTCTGACATAGAATAAATCGCTTTGAGGCAAGATAGGGAATTATTGAACCGGCATCTTATCTTTAGCGATGGAAATTAATCAACCTAACTGCAACACGTGAGTCGTATTAAGTTTGTTCGGGCATCGGGCTCAATGCTTCAAACTCAGTTTTGGTTTAGGGTACTTGCCTTTTATATAGATTTCTGGATATTTAATAATATCGTATTGCCTTTCATTTTGTTTGTCATACCATCCTTACTGTCTGAACAACCGGCTGATTTGTCAGATGAAATTGCTTTTGGAATAATCAGGAATGAAGGTATGATCAATTTATTGATGCTGGCGCTGCTTTTTATTTACAGTTCAGCCTTAGAGAGTTCTCCTTTGCAAGCAACCATTGGAAAATGGTTCATGAAGATTAAAGTATATGATAAGGAGCTCAACAGAATTTCCTTTTTAAAGGCATTGGTGAGAAATATGCTCAAGATAATTTCGGCCATTTCTGTTGTGGGAGTTTTTTTGATTGATATGACCCCACGAAGACAGGCGCTTCATGATCTGGTTTCTGGAACAATTGTATTGAGACGGTAATTACTGTGTTCCGCTCCCTTGGACTGACTTAATACACATCACAAACACCACATCACCTGCCATACAAATTGATCCGGCATTGGATTCTTCGTATCCGATTATCACCTTCTGACCGGCAACCAACTCGAAATAATACAGCGGATCTTCTTCCGGTTTCGGAGGCTGAATGTATGTTCTGCGCTCGGGTTCCAATATGGTGCCGTCTTCCAGCTCAAATACCATTCCGCAGCCGTCAAGGCCGGTCAGGTCTTTTACAGTGGCTTTGGTGGTGCATTCCTGCGGAAAGCATGTGATTACTTCCGTGGTATCGCATTGCCAGAGTGCAAAAAACATGAAGGTAAATCCGAATATACGCATAAGGTATCCTTTTGCCTGATTAGACACGGTTTGGGTAGAATTGGTTGGGATGGATCAAGCAGAAATAAAGTGTATTTAAAGTATAAAATTACAATTGACCGTCATTGCGAGGAACGTAAGTTAAACTTTATCACTCATACAAATCCTTTTGTGACGAAGCAATCCAGCGCTATGAAGGTCAACGCTAAACATGTAGATTGGGATTGCTTCACTCCATCACACCCTCCAGCCCTTCCGTTCGCAATGACGCAGGAATTTAGATCAGAGGCAGATATTAAATAAAAAAAATGCTAACTTCCATATCAAACCAACTCTAAAAATTATGTCAACTTCAACAAAACCTCCTGTTTGGTTCTGGATCGTAGCCGTAGTTGCCTTGCTCTGGAACGCCCTGGGCATTATGGCTTACCTGATGCGCGCCTACCTGACTGATGACGCCATTGCTGCATTGCCAGAAGAACAACAAGTGTATTTGCAAAATCAACCGGCCTGGTACATGGGTGTATTTGCACTGGCTGTATTTGGTGGAACATTGGGCTCGTTGTTATTGCTGTTGCGCAAAGCATTGGCCTATTGGGTATTTGTGGTATCGTTGCTTTGCGTAGTAGCGCAATGGAGTTATGACCTCACCGTAGAAAACTCTCCGGCTTTTGATTCCAGCGGAATGGCCATGGCCATTATGATTCCGGTTTTTTCTGTTGCGCTGGTTTTTATTTCGCGTACGGCTAAGGCGAAGGGGTGGATTGGGTGAGTCAAGAAGTATAGAATTTAATAATCGGCAAATGAAACGAAACATAGTATTGGTTGCCCTTGCTTTTATATTGCTAAGCTGTTCCCAGCCAACCAAGTATGACGTAGTTATTCAAAATGTGGGTTTTTTTGATGGGAATCAAGATAGGGGCACGATCAACATAGCCATTAATGATGACAGTATTGCAATAATAACTACGGATAGAATATTAAGCGATTCACTTATTGACGGGACAGGCAAGTATGTAATTCCCGGATTGGTAAATGCGCATGTTCATGTATCAACCGTTGAGCAACTCAAGGAAGGCTACCCTTTTGGAATACTGACATTATTGAATATGCATACTGGATTAGAGGATAGAGAGATGGAGTGGAAAAAGCTTTCTCAGGATTCTATCGGATTTTCTATTTTGTATGGATCGGGTCACGCGGCAACAGTTCCGGGTGGTCATCCCAATCAGTTTAGTCCGGATATGGAAACAATCAGTGATTCTATTTCAATTCAGGAATGGGTAGATAATCGAATAAAAAAAAGTGTAGACTACATAAAAATTATTCGTGAACATCATGAATGGATGGGCTACCCTGCACTACCAACTTTGAGTTTTGATCAAATCAGTCAAATCATTGAATATTCACACAGCAAAGGTTATAAAGTTGTTGTTCATGCAAACACAGTGGATGAGGTGGTTAAAATTTCAAAATTTAAGCCAGATGGTTTTGTTCATATGCTTGACTACAAGGAAGATTTTCCTGTTCCTGAAAGTTACTTCAAGGCATTATCTGACTGTGGAGCATTTGTGGTAACAACAGGTGGAATATCTTTAAAAAGTACGGAGAATGCTCCTCCTTTTGTTAGAGAGTGGATTTCAGACAATTTGCTGGACGCCAAGCAAAGAGCCAAAATAGTTAGGAAGATGAAAGAGAATGGAATATTAATTGTTGCGGGAACTGATTCACAAGAGGGTCAGATGGATTTTGGAGAAGATTATTTTCTTGAACTGGAACTTTACCAGATGGCCGGGTTATCAAATGAAGAAATTTTAAGAGCAGCAACCGGCAATGCTGCAAAAGCTTTTGATTTACCCATTGGAGAATTAACAGTGGGTAGCAAAGCCAATATGGTTCTTTTAAGTGGGAATCCGTTGACAGACCTGGATAATCTTAAAAAGGTTGAGCAAGTGTGGAAAAATGGGAAATGAATTCATTTACGTGTGCTTAAAATAACCATTAACCATATTTGGTTTATGCTTGATCGTTAAAAATTTGTTAACGTACATTCTCTCATTCGGGTGATGACTATCTTGCCTGAAACCCCTGCTGTCATGAGAAATTTAATTACCTTAATTCTGCTCACTACCGTACTAACCGGTTGTGCGGATAAGTCGGAGAAAACTTCTGTACTAACAGCCGATGATCGTGAGAAACTCACCATGCTAAAAGAAGTGTTGTGGCCAAAGGCCTATCGGGAGCAGGATACCGTATTGCTGGATCAAATACTTGCCGATGAATTTCAACTGATAGATGCGGACGGCAACTGGTCAGATAAAAAATTTGAACTCGATTACATCAGGAAAAATAAGCCGTCTTATGATTCTTTCCGATTTGAAATCAAACGATTGGACATCTTTGAAAACGGAACGGCCATTGTTGCGGGCACGGGCCATATTGAAGGAACAGATGAAGATGGACCGTACAAAATGGTGTATCAATCCAGTAACGTGCTGATCAAGCGGCAAGGCGAATGGAAAGCGATTGCTTCGCATGTATCGGGAATAAAGCCGGCAGAATAAATTAATACTCTATATTTCTTTGAACAGGTAATTTTCTTTGAGCAGGTAAGTTATTTTTGCCTGACATGGATATCCTGATCATTTGCATCGCAGCATTTTTTACTGCCATCCTTACTTTCTTCTCTGGCTTTGGGTTGGGCACCATCCTCACGCCTGTGTTTATGATTTTCTTTCCGGTAGACCTCGCCATTGCCTTAACGGGTGTGGTGCATTTCTTTAACAATATTTTCAAACTGGTGTTGGTAGGCCGCCATGCCGACAAGCACGTGTTGCTGCGGTTTGGTATACCGGCCGTAGTGGCTGCCATTATTGGCTCATGGTTGCTGCTAAACATTACGGAATGGGAACCTCTTTTTACCTATCAGTTAGGGGAGCGGGTGATTTCGGTTTACCCGATGAAATTTATCGTTTCGGTTTTGCTGATGATTTTTGCTACAATTGATCTTATTCCGTATTTCAACAAACTACAATTCGATAAAAATAAACTCCCGCTTGGCGGAGCGCTCAGTGGTTTCTTTGGCGGACTTTCCGGTAACCAGGGCGCGTTGCGCAGCGCCTTTTTAATCAAAGCCGGACTTTCCAAAGAAGCCTTTGTGGGCACAGCCGTGGTGGTGTCCACGTTTGTTGATTTTACCCGCTTAAGTGTGTATGCCACCCGTTTTACAACCTCGGGCCTCACCGAAAACCTCTTGCTTGTTGCCAGTGCCACGGCATCGGCTATTGTGGGCGCGTATATCGGCAATAAGTTGCTGAAGAAAGTTACCCTTCGGTTTATCCAGGTTTTTGTGGCGGTTCTGTTGATTTTCCTTTCGTTGGCGCTGGGTGCCGGTTTGATTTGATAATTTATTACAAGCGGAACTTTTTGGTAGCCATCTGGATTGAAAGGAGATAGTTTATCCTACATGTCTGTTTCCCTCGGTCTGAAAGAAAACTGGAAGCAATTCACTTTGCTCGTCATCATCAATGGCTTTGTGGGCGGTATGGTCGGGTTGGAGCGTTCTATTCTTCCTCAAATTGCAGAAGTGGAATTTGGCCTGACGGCACGAACAACCATTCTTTCTTTTATAATCGTATTTGGCATCATTAAGGCCATCACCAATTATTATACGGGTGCATGGGCAAATAAAATTGGACGAAAAAATTTATTGCTGATCGGGTGGGCGTTGGGTTTACCGGTTCCGTTCATGCTGATGTGGGCACCCGATTGGAATTGGATTGTGGTGGCAAACATCTTGTTGGGTGTTCATCAGGGGTTGGCGTGGTCGAGTACGGTGATCATGAAAATTGATTTGGTAGGTGAGAAGCAGCGCGGCTTCGCCATGGGATTGAATGAATTTGCCGGCTACATTGCCGTTGCACTGATTGCATTTTTAACCGGTTGGATAGCCGGTGAATACGGGTTGCGTCCGTATCCGTTTTACCTCGGTGTCGGGTTGGTGATTATAGGATTTTTTTCAACACTGCTGTTGGTAAAAGATACGAAGCATCATGTGGCCAAGGAAACATCGATCAGTACCGTGCCGCGTTTGAAAAATATTTTCTGGGATACCTCGTGGAAAAATAAAAACCTGGGTTCTGTAACGCAGGCTGGATTGGTGAATAATTTAAATGATGGTATGACGTGGGGAATTTTTCCCATCCTGCTGGCTACTAAAAATTTTTCGTTGGAAGAAATCGGTATCATCGTGGCGGTGTATCCGGCTGTGTGGGGCATCGGGCAACTGTTTACCGGGAAGCTGGCCGATACATTTTGCAAAAAGGATATGCTCTACCTTGGCATGTTGCTGCAGGCGTTGGCATTAGTTGCGTTGGTGTGGGCTAATACATTTTTGCATTATATTGTATTAGCAGCCGTATTGGGTTGGGGGACAGCCTTGGTGTATCCCACATTTCTCGCATCGGTAGCTGAAAATACACATCCCGAAGACAGGCCAAAGAGCATTGGCATCTTCAGGTTGTGGCGTGATATGGGTTATGCCATTGGTGCCATCCTAACCGGGCTTTTAGCCGACCTGATCAGTTTGAATGCGGCCATTTTGTTTGTGGGTTTACTCACATTTGTTTCGGCTGCTATTACTTATTTCCGGATGTCGTGCGGAGAGTCATCTGCTATCAAAATTTTTGATTGGCTGAATCCATTCAGGCGTAAGCAAAAAGAATCTTGCTCTTCGATGAATTACAGTCGCTCGGTTAAAATAGCCAGAAACGTTTTCACCGCATCCACATAATTTCCCACGCGAATGTTTTCATTTTCAGCGTGCTGATTGTTATCGGGATTAACCGTTGGAACACTCACGGCCGGAATGCCCAGCGTAACCACGAAGGGTGAGATGGGAATGGATCCACCCATCATGCGGATTTTGATGGGCTCTTTTCCAAAAGCTTTTGTCATGGCTTTGTTTAACCAAACGCCTACCTCCGAATCGAACGGAGTTTGAAACGGCCCATACGAAACACTCGACTGCATGGCCGCAATGCGCGGATATTTCATGCGCTCTTCTTCCGTGGGTTCAGTATCCACCATATAATAGCCTTTGTCTTCAATGTGTTTTCTAACAAGTTCGATCAACCGCTGTGGATCACTTGAAGGCACCAATCGAATATCAATTTCAGCAGTGGCCCATGCAGGAATTAACGTGCGCGCTTTTGATCCTACGTACAAAGAATTCATTCCCCTTATATTCAATGTTGGGTACTGAATCGACTCCTGAAAATTTTCTCCGATTTTATCCGGCTCGGCTATGCCCAGAAATTTTCTGATTTCATTTTCATCATCGGGAACTTGAGCCAGTATCTTTTTCTCTTCCGGAGTAAGCACAACGCCATCATAAAAGCCAGGCAGCGTAACACGCCCATCTTCATCCTTCATAGATGCCAATAGTTGTGACAAGCGCATGGCGGGATTGGGTGTGTAGTTACCATAGTTGCCGCTGTGCGCAGGTTGACGGGGACCAAACACCGTAAGCGTAATTTCACAAATACCACGTGCACCAAAGCTAAGCGTAGGCTGATTGGAAATATGGCGCGGCCCATCAAAAATGATGAGCATGTCGGCCTTCAGTTCATTTTTATATTCGGTTACGGCTTTCGGCAGGTTGGGTGAACCAAGTTCTTCTTCGAAGTCCATGATGACTTTCATGTTGTAGTTCGGTTCTTGCTTTAACTCAGCCAAGGCATCAAGCGAAGCGAGAAATGCGCCAACTGGTCCTTTGGCATCAGAAGCAGCGCGGGCAAAAATCCGCCAGTCACGATCGTAGCCTTCATACAGGCGTTCATAAGCAATGGCGTTCCAGTTGCCTTGGGCATCTTTTTCTTTGAGCGTAGGCTTCCACGGACTTTCCTGATTCCAGTTGGAAGGATTTACCGGTTGGCCATCAAGCTGTAAATAAATGAGAACCGTTCGGGTGTTCTTTGTTGGTTTTTTGAGGTTACGCTCCGCAAGCAACAACGGAACGGTTGGTGTATTTAGCCGTTTGGTAATGAAACCTCTTTTTGAAAAAGCTGCTTCACACCACTGCACATTTTTTTCAATGTCTTCCGGGTGGTGTGCATCGTTGGGGATGCTGAGTAGTTCATAAAATTCCTTGAACGAAGCTACGGCATGCTTTTCAGCAAGTGCATCCGTGTTTAGGGGTTTGGATTTTTGTGCGGATAATATTCCGGTACCTGAAATGAAGAGTGTGATAAAGATTAATCTTAACATAGCATTATTTTTTTCGTCATTGCCCCACAGGGATGCCTTTGGCACGAGCGGAAGCGGTGGCTGTGTGATGGAGCGAAGCAATCCAAACTTTAAATTTTATTCACATTATATAGTACGGGATTGCTTCGTCACAAGAACAATTTGTGTTGTTGATAAAGTCTTGGTAGTGCTCCTCGCAATGACGGTAATTTATTTTGTTTTTTACTTGTTTAAATACTTCTCCGGCAATGGATATCCCGCACTCTCGGGACACCAAAAAATATTCATAATCGCATAGCGATCGTTTTGTTTAATCAGTTGAATGCTGTTAATGCCGCGATTGGTTACCGGGCCATCTTTCTTTTCTTTCGTTTCATACGTGCTGAACACATGTACAATCGTTCCGTATTCTTCGGTAACGCGATATAGTTCCCATTCAAAGAAGCCAGTAGTGATGCGCGTGGTAAACATGGTTACATAATCTTCAGGTGACATAGTACGGTATGTAATTTTTCCTTCGGCATTTTTCCCTGTTGGGATCAATCGTGCATCGGGTGTAAATAAATTCCGGAAGCGATCCCAATCGCGTGGAGCACCCGGATCACCGGAAATGACTTCGTACAGGGCTGCAATAATATTGTCGATGGATTTTACATCATTGCTGTAATCTTTTTGCGCTTGTGTACAAATCGGTAAAGCGAGGGAGAGGAGTACGAACAGGTATTTCATAGGAGTAACTGATTTCTTCGAATGTACGAAAATTAGCCCCCCGTCAGGCAGGTATTTGATCAACGTGCCAGTACTTACTTTTCCGGTTAATTAACCTCCCGGTCTTAAATGTATGGCACCAGCAAATGTGGTTTTATAGCTGGCTCCAAATGGGTTTTTTAAAGGAGTTATTTACCGGAATACCCTTGCATGAGGCTTCTAAAGCCTTGAAAATGACCACCTTTGTTTGGATTTTATGAATATTGTCAGATATTCGAAGTTGATCTAAACGCGCCCATCATGAAGTATCGTATTTTTTGGTTCCTATGCTTTGTTTTTGCTGCTTTTTGGCAAGTACATGCCCAATCGGGTCAAGAGTTACCAGCTGGTTATTATGTTACGGTAGCCGCTTATTCCAAGGCTCGCGAAGACTACGCTCAAAAATTTACTACGAAGTTAAAGGATAAAGGCCTAGATGCCGGCTACGGATTTAATACGTCTAAAAATCTGTATTTCGTGTACCTCAGCTATTTCACTTCCTTGAGACCTTCACTGATCGAGATGCAAAAAGTTCGTGATCAGGGCGAGTTTACGGATGCATGGGTTAGGGTCGTTACCGGAGATATTCCGCGCGAAGATGTTGTAGGAACACCAGCCGAAAAGGAAAAGCCAAACACGGAGAAGGTGGTGGAACAAGTGAAAGAAAGCGAACAGAAACCAACTCAGGTCGCACCTGAAAAGCCAGCAGAGGAAGAAAAACCGGAAGATGAAATTGAAATTACCGAAAACCCTCCGATTGTACAGCACGATCCAATGACACTCGGTAATACAGAAGTTTTTCTGAGTTTGTTTAATGCAGCCAATAATCGCATAGTAGATGGTGAAGTGCAGGTAATCGATACGGAACGCAGCCGGTTGCTGACGACTGTAAAAGGTAACGAGTACCTGATTCTTCCAGATCCAAAAAGCAAATCCGGTCAGCTTACATTGGTTGGAGAAGTGTTCGGTTACCGAAAACTTCAACATGAAATCAACTACCCATTACCGCTGGCCGATACCGTTAAGCCCTATGTAGATCTGATGGGTACTACAGTTGCTGTGTTGTTTGACATGGTGCGTTACCACAAAGGTGATATCGCCACGTTGTATCATGTTTATTTTTTTAACGATGCGGCCATCATGTTGCCGGAATCAAAATATGAGTTAAACAGCTTGCTGCAAATGATGCAGGAGAATGAAAATTATCGCATTCGTCTGCATGGCCATACGAATGGTAATTACCACGGAAAAATATTGGGATTAGGTCCAGAGAAAAACTTCTTTACCATGGAAGGCTCATCCCAATCGGTGGGTTCTGCAAAAGATCTTTCAATGAAGCGAGCCGAAACGATAAAAGAATACCTGGTAACAAACGGTATTTCAGCCGAGCGTATAGAAATCAAAGCGTGGGGTGGTAAGCGCCCGCTATTCGATAAGAATAGTGTGAATGCCAAGAAGAATGTACGCGTTGAAGTGGAGATCATTCAGGAGTAACTGTGTTTGTTATTCCGGTTCGTTATCCGGAACTTCGCTGACTTTTAAATTTTTTTGTGTGCTATGAAACGAGTTCTACGAAGTTTCTTCCTGATTATCAATTACAAAACCCTGATCATCACCATGCTGGCGGTGATATCCACCTATGTATGTGATCGGTACGACCTTACCGCCCGCTTCCCCGATATGCTGGTGGGCGTGGCCATTGTGTTTCCGGTTGTGTTCTCCATCAGTTCGGCCTACACGCGAAGAGAAACAGCACTTCAACGCCTGTCTGATTTTAAAGGTCATGCCGTGGCCATTTATTATGCTTCGCGCGATTGGACATCGGATAAAAACAACAATTTACCCGAACGTGCACGGGCGTTGGTAAATGAACTTACCCGAACCATGCGCGATATGTTTACACGCCATCACCGAACCGATTGGGAAAAATATGAACATAAAGTTTACCGCTTGTTTTCAGAACTCTCTCAATTTACCATGGAACTTCCCCGCTATGGTGTGCAAGGAAGCGAGATGTCGCGTATCAGTCAGTATGTAAGCAAAATGATTATTGCGTTCGATAACCTGAAGGTGATTCATGCCTATCGTACACCAATAACGTTGCGGGCATATAGCAAAGTTTTTATTTATATTTTTCCGATTATCTACGGCCCCTATTTTGCGGCAACCGCAAGCGATTATGCGCACAGTCTGGAATACGTGATGCCTGTGCTGTACAGCTTTATTCTGGTTAGCCTGGATAACATTCAGGATCACCTCGAACATCCGTTTGATGAAGTAGGTGAAGACGATATCCGCATTGATGAACAGGATATGGTAGCGGTGATGCATTAAAGCCATGAGCACAACTTCCGATCAACAGAAAAAATCAGGCAACAAGTGGTTGGTTGCTGCGGCAATTTTTTTGTTTGTCCTTGCTCTCTTCTGGTCGGTTGATGCAATGTTCGTTTACCTCGGCCTTGGTGGGTTTGCGTTTTGTGTAGCGCAATACCTGCTAATCCGGTGCGATAAAAAGGATGAACAGCAGACATCCTATCAACGGGAGGAGCGTCCACAATTCACGAATCAGTACTCTTTTGTAGAAAATTTCAAAAAACTGCTGAATCGTACTGGTCGCATAGATGGTAAAACATTAGCGGGTTTAATGATTTCCTCCATGGTTGGTTTTGTGTTTTTAGCCATCATACTGGGTGTGATTTTTGGTGATGACTCTGCAGTATTTTCAAATGAAGAACAACGCGCGCGCGACTACTACTATGCAGGTCAATACGACTCCGCGTTGT
Organism: uncultured Roseivirgaceae bacterium; assembly: GCA_964419145.1. Taxonomy (GTDB): domain Bacteria; phylum Bacteroidota; class Bacteroidia; order Cytophagales; family Cyclobacteriaceae; genus UBA2336. Next base: position 54,423 of record CAYQOM010000005.1, read on the forward strand.
ACCATTACCAACTGGCCCTGAAGGAAGAACCGGATAATACGTACATCTTGGTGGAAGCAGGTAATTGTTATTTGTACCTGAACCGGAGCGATTCAGCCTTACTGCATTATAACCGCGTGCTTGAACTTGATCCGGGTAACCTCGATGCAACGCACAATAGGGGGTTGGTGTATTATCAGCAGCGAAAATACCGTGAGGCGATCAATGCTGCACAACAGGTGTTGGTTAGTAACCCTTCACATGTGGATGCACTATTGCTTGCAGGCGATTCCTTTTACACGCAAACGCAATATGACTCAGCCCTGGTGTATTATGTTGATGCCTATAACCTGAATTACCGCAGTGCTATACTCACACACATTATGGCCTACATTTATGATGTAAAAGGAAACACGCAACAAGCCATAGCATTATATCGCGAAACCCTGCAACAGGATGATTCCATAACAGATGTTTATGTACGATTGGGTGAATTATTACCGGGAGAGGAGGGTCAGGAATACCGTACCCGTGCGGCACAACTTCAGCAAGGTGGTCAGCAAACCGATTGGTAGGTTTAGCGCGAGAATTCCATCAGCACCGATTCATCTTTTTGTAATGTGAGTTTATCAGCTGTAAGCTCAAATCGATTTACTTCACTCATCGCTTTCAGAAAAGCATCCTCAGCTTCCATTTTTTCCTGGCAGTACATTTTAGTAGAACCCAATCCACTAAAGCTAAGATCAGCATCTTTTTTGGTATACGAACCAAAGTACCGGTTACATCCGGCAAAACCTGCTACTTTGTTATCAGCAGAAAGCGTAAGCGTTACCGGTGGCGTAAGGGTTGCGTAATCTGTGTTGTTTAAGCGAACAAGTTTCCATTCTACCTCAGTAAGCGACAGGTTTTGTGTTTGACAGCAGGTGATGAGTGCAGCAAACAAGAGTACTGGAATTAATTTTTTCATAGCGTTATATTATTGATCTAACACATCGCGGTATGCTTCCGTTTTATCAAACACCGATTTGGCAAACGGACAAAGCGGAAGAATTTTTAGGTTGTTTTTGCGGGCATGTTGTACGGCAGCTTCTACCAGTTGCTTGCCTGCTCCTTTTCCACGCAGTACATCTGAAACATCCGTATGGTCTATAATCATGCGGGTCTCACCCGCCATGGTAAACGTCATCTCCGCCAGGCGCTTGCCGCCTTCTTCATAGTAGAAGGCTCCTTTGGTTGTAGTTTGCTCGAGTTGGATGTGCATGTATTTTTGAGTTTAGGATTACCTAACCTGTGTTTGCATGGTTTGTAAAGATATTCGAATTTTGAATGGATTCTTAACCCATTGTTAAATTCTATGCCCACCGATAAACGTATTGATGCCTACATCGCCAAAGCCGAGCCATTTGCCTGGCCTATTCTGGAACACATGCGCATGCTGGTGCACAAGGCTTGTCCGGAGGTAACCGAAACCATAAAGTGGGGGATGCCCTCATTCGATTACAAGGGTCCGTACTTCAGCTTTGCTGCATTTAAGAAACATTGCGCTTTCGGTTTCTGGAAAGCAAAACTGATCAAAGATCCCAAAAATTACCTGGGACTCAACAAGGCGGATGGTGGTGAAGCGATGGGAAACTTTGGTCGCGTAAGCAGCCTGAAAGATTTACCACCGGATAAAGTATTGCTCGATTTTTTAAAACAAGCCAAAAAATTGAATGATGAGGGCGTAAAGCTTCCGCCAAAAGGCAAAATTGCAGCGAAAGCAGTTAAGCCGCCAGCCTACTTGTTGATAGCGCTCAAGAAAAATAAAAAGGCACTGTTAACATTTGAAAGTTTCAGTCCCTCCAATAAGGGCGATTACATTGAATGGTTAACCGAGGCCAAAACTGAAGCCACACGCGAGAAGCGATTAGCACAAGCTATTGAGTGGATGGCAGAAGGGAAGCCGCGGAATTGGAAGTATATGAAGAAATAGTTACCAATTGCCAACAGCCAATATCTGGTTATTGACAACTGGTAACCGGTAACTATTCATACCTGAGTGTATTAGCCGGATTGCTCATCGCAGCCTTTAGCGTTTGTGAGCTCACCGTAATCAATGCGATGGCAATGGCAACGAATGCAGCCAGTACATACAACAGCACATTCATTTCAATGCGGTAGGCAAAAGTGTTCAGCCATTTGTCCATAAAATACCAGGCTACTGGCCAGGCAATTACGTTTGCCACGATTACCAGTATCACAATTTCGCGTGAGAGTAAAGTTAAAATATTCGGAACAGATGCGCCCAATACTTTTCGTATGCCAATTTCCTTGATGCGTTGCAAGGTGTTGAAGGTTGCCAACCCGAATAACCCAAGACAAGCAATGAAAATGGCCAACATAGAGAAGCCGGTAAACAACTGACTTTGCTTGGTTTCGTTTTGGTACAGGTTGCTGTATCGCTCATTCATAAAGGTGTATTCGAACAAGCGGCCGGGTAAAAATTCACGCCATACTTTTTCGATATGGTTTAATCCATCCTGAAAGTTGGTGCCTGCAACCTGAATGGAAAGGCTGTTGTATGCCGGTCGCTGAATGAGAAAGATGATGGGATTGATGGTCTGGTGCAGCGATTCAAAGTGAAAATCCTTCACTACGCCAATCACTTTTCCGTTAACGCCTCCATATGAAAATTCCTGATCAACCAGTGCGGCAGGGTCATTGATGCCCATGGCCACCAGTGCAGCTTCATTTAATACATAGCCAAGTGAATCATCGGTGCGCACTTCTTTCGAAAAATTACGACCGGCTACAAACGGAATGTCATAGGTATCAAAAAAGGTATGATCCACACGAATGTATGCAATGCGTGACCCAACATTTTGAAGTGAATCTCCTTTACGCATTTGTGCTCCCATGGAGTCAAGCAAACGGCCGGTAGGAATGCGGGAAGAGCGACCGGCATTTTTTATAGAGGAGTGTTCGGTAATGGCATTGTAAAATGCATCGAAGTTTTCATTGAGGTCATTGTAGTAGGGCAAGGTAATCACCTGATCTTTGGCGTAGCCCAGGTCTTTGTTGTTTAAATAATCCAGCTGACTGAAAATTACAGTGGTAGCAATGATCAATACAATGGAAATGGAAAACTGAACCACAACAAGCGCTCTTCGCAAAATGGGTTTACCTCCCGATTGTTTGCCCTTTAAAATTACGGCCGGTCGAAACGAAGAGATAATAAAGGCCGGATACAAACCAGCCAGAATACCAATCACTATAGTGCCACCAATCATTGCCACTAACAAAATTGGGTTGCCCAGGAACGAGATGGATTTCCCGGTGAAGCCATTCAACCACTCTAAGGCAAAATAGCCGGCACCCAGTGCCAATACACAAGCGAACATTGAAATCATCACCGATTCACTCAGGTATTGATTCATCAATTGGGTTTTAAATGCACCGGCTACTTTTCTGATGCCTACTTCCTTCGCGCGTTTGGTGGCTTGTGCCGTGCTGAGGTTTATAAAATTAAATCCGGCAATGAGAATAATAAACAACCCGATGGTGCCCATCAGGTAAACCGTGTTGATATTTCCCGGTGGTTCCAGTTCATCATCGAGGTGCGAGTGTAAGTGTATATCGGTTATTTTTTGAAGTTGCAGACTGGTAACTTTTGACGCTACAAAATCGGGCGGCACACCAAAGTTGGCGCGGGCAAACGTACCGAAGTGCTTATCAAGAAAATCAGGAAGTTTGCTTTCCAATGTTTTTGCATTTTCGCCTTCCTTTAGCACAAAGTAGGTACCGAAGGCATTATTACCCCAATTGGTTTCCAATCTTCTTCTGCCATATATAGTAGAGTCATTCAGCGTACTGAATGAAATCAGGAAATCGGGGTGGAAATGCGTTTGAGGTTTAAAAGGTTTGTATACGCCCGTTATTTGTACGGGGAATCCAAATAACTCCAATGTTTTTCCCTGCACCTGCGTGGAGCCAAAATATTTTTCAGCCATCGCTTCGGATAACACCATGGTGCCGGGTTTTTCCAATGCAGTGGCCTTGTTACCTTCCGTTAGGTTTACTTCCAGCATATCAAAGATCTCGGGCTCGCTTACAAAAATGTTGCGTTCCCGAAATGATTTGTCTTCATTGCCATCCTCCCGCAGGGTTACCGTGGTGTTGAGGGGTAACATCCGAAACAGCTTTTCAATTTCCGGAAAATCGTTGCGCATAAGCATGCCGATCGGTGGGGCAACATTTGCTAAACGTAAACTGGCATTGCCATCCTGATCATAGAAATAGCGCGTAACGCGATAGAGCCTGTCGGCCTGGGGATGATGCTTGTCGTAACTCAACTCATCCACTACATAAAAGGTAATAAGCAGCGCACTGGAGAGCGCGAGGGCCAGGCCGACAATGTTGATGGAAGAAGTGAGCTTATTTCGGAAAATAGAACGAAGGGCAACTTTCAGGTAATTAACGAACATGGAATAGGGGTTTGGTTGAACACTCCGGTTTTAGGCCTTGGTTACAAAGACCGTGAAAGTTTTGAAAGGTTGCGTTTTTGCCCTTGAATAGACATAATTATAATTATCAACAAGGACCAGTTGTTCGTTTTTGACCGGTCATTGTCCGGTTGTGCTACCATCAGGCTTCGGTGGCTTCCTTAGCTTTCTTTGATTTTCTTTTATTACCGTAAATCCCTCTAATGCCAAGGATGAACAGGGCTGCTAATCCAATTCCTCCGCCAATACCAACTAATGCCGCAAGGCCCTCATTTCCAGAGCAGGCAATGCTGCACGAAAGGGCCGCTAACCCAAAAACGGCAGCAGCAAAAGTTATGGCCAACAGTATTGTAAGCGTAATTTTTGCACCTCTACTAAGTTCTTTTTTGGCTTCCTGTTTGAAACTGTGTTTCTCTGCGTTTAAATCCTTTTCGTTTTTGACGAGATAAATATTTTTTTCAGGTGTATTGGTTGTTGAAAGTGAGAATAGAACTTCGGAATCGGAAACCGGTTGTTGGGTAATGTGATAATGATTGCCTGCACAAAGCATCATCACGGCACCAGAAGTAAACAAGGAAATATCGTGAGCTTTTTGTGCGAAATAGGAATTGGTGAAAGTAAAGGAGGGGTTTTTGGATGGATATGCCAGGCAAGAAGTTGTGAAGACTGAAAGGGCTGCATAACTCACTGTTTCACTGATAAAAACCTCCTGCCCATACAAGTGATGACCTAAAGACAATGCGCTCAAACCGGTGGCAATATGTATTCCGGCAATCAGGCTTCGGGCTTGCCATGGATTTTCGGCAGCCCAGTATGAGATTTTTTTCGACCGACTTTGAGCGATGCTGAGCATCAACAAGCTAAACAAGCCTGAAGCGCCCATCATGAGCGGAACAGCATTATTTTCGAGAAACGTCTTTTCGAAATTACCCGGGTGTAGTGTGACTAATGAATTTGAAGAAACCTCATCGTAATTTATTTCTGGTATTTTATCGTCATCCGTGATAACGTTAACCAACGCGTGCTTGTATTGCGATTCTGTGTTAAAGTGTCTTTCTTTGGTTTCAGCGATATGTTGTCCCGATGTAAGCGTTGAAGCATATAAGGTTTCAACTGAAAATGGCTGTAGTTGAATATGCTCCAATTGATTTTCTGTCTTATGGGGTACTTCAGGGAATGACTCCAAGTTCACAGTTCGGGTGTTTGTTTTTTTCACCCTATTCTTTGTATGGGTAGACTTAATCCTATTTTCATTTAAAATGAGACATTGTTCTTCCACGGAAGGCATCCGTGTTGTAATTATCGGGTTTGCACAGGCTGCAAGTAGCACAAACAGAGCGCATATTTGCAGCGTTTTGAAGGGTTTTGGGTTGGTTTTCATGATAATGGGTCGTTCCTGAATAGCTTTGAAACCAATGCCCGTATACCCGGTTCCACGTTTTATGGTTTCATCTTCCCCTTTCACAAATGTAGGACTTTCAGTTCTTCTAACCAGTGCCTGTTAATGGCGGAGCGCTTGCATTATTACAATTCTGTATTCTGCTGTAACCTTTTTCAGCCTTTTAAGTAATTCTTAACAGGTTGGCCGTGCAACCTATTACGTATTATTTGGTCTTTTTTGCATTAAACCCCACACCCTAATGCTCAAACACAGCCTCATTCTCATTTACCGGAACTACCTCCGTGCGAAAGGATATTTCTTCATCAACCTGATTGGGTTGGCCACAGGCCTTACCTGTACGTTGCTCATTTACCTGTGGGTGCGCGATGAACTGAACATGAATAAGTTTCATGCGCATGATGCGCGGTTGTACCAGGTAATGGAACATCAGCAATATGCCGATAACCTGATGACCACTTCCTCAACGCCTGGAATTTTATCAGAAGGGTTGAAAGATGAGTTTCCGGAAGTGGAGTATGCCGCTACGCTTACGTGGGTAAATCCGTTTACACTTTCCGTAGGGGAGCACAATGTAAAGGCTAAAGGCTTTTATGTGGGTGCTGATTTTTTTCAGATCTTCTCTTTCCCACTGATTGAAGGACAAGCCGACAAGGTGCTTACCGATAAACTTTCGATTGTCATTTCGCGCGATATGGCAAAGAAGCTATTCGACACCGATCAGAACCTGGTGGGAAAGGTGGTGGAGTTTCAACATCAGAAGTCGTTTACAGTAACAGGAGTTTATGAAAACCTTCCATCGTCATCTTCCTATCAATTTGATTTTGTGTTGCCGTTTGAAGTATTCAAGGAAGAAAATGAATGGGTAACCGAATGGGGCAACAATGGTCCCTCTACCATGATTGTGTTGCGCGAAGGATCAGACGCGACTGCTTTTTCGGACAAGATCAAAGACTATATAAAGGGAAAAGAGGAGAAATCGAACGTCACACTGTTCTTACAAAAATTCTCTGATCGGTACCTATATGGCCGTTACGAAAATGGTGTGCAGGCGGGTGGACGCATTGAGTATGTGAACCTGTTTTCCATCATAGCGATAGTCATCCTCATCATTGCATGCATAAACTTCATGAATTTGGCAACAGCACGCGCATCGCGCAAAGCCAAAGAAGTGGGCATTAAAAAATCAATTGGTGCACAGCGCAGGTCGCTTGTGTTTCAATACATCAGCGAATCGATGATACTTACGGTGTTGGCCGTTTTATTGTCGTTGGCGTTGGTTTGGTTGATCTTACCTCAGTTCAACTCTATTACCGAAAAGAACATTTCTTTATTATTGAATGATCCGCAATTGATGCTTTGGCTGTTTGCGATCACCGTGTTTACCGGAATTGTGGCAGGCTCATATCCGGCCTTGTATTTATCAGGTTTTAAACCTGCTGCTGTATTGAAGGGTGTAGTGAAAGGTTCGTGGGGCGAGTTGTGGGCACGCAAGGGATTAGTGGTGTTCCAATTTTCGATTTCGGTTTTTTTAATTGTATCGGTGCTGGTGGTGTATCAACAGGTGTCGTTTGTGCAAAGCAAAAACCTCGGCTATACAAAAGAGCAACTCATTCAGTTTCCGATTGAAGGAAAGGTGCTGGACAACCGCAAAACATTTCTGGAACAGGTAAGGAATATTCCCGGAGTGGTCAACGCTTCCGCTATCGGGCATTCTTTACTGGGTCGGAACAGCAACACGGGCGGGTTACAATGGGAAGGCAAAAATCCGGAAGACATTATTTTATTTGAAAACATTCGCGTGGATTATAACCTGTTTGAAACCCTGGAGTTGGAATTCCTGGAAGGCAGGCCATTCTCGGAAGAATATGGAGCCGACAGCAGCAAAATCATTTTTAATGAAGCAGCTATTAAAGTGATGGGCCTGGATGAACCCATTGGTAAGACCATAAAACTTTGGCAACAATACGATATGGAAATAATTGGCGTGGTGAAAGACTTTCACTTTCAATCGTTGCACGATGTCGTGAACCCGGCCTTTTTTGCACTCACGCCACAATACACCTGGAACATCATGATTCGCCTGGAGGCCGGCAAGGAAAAGGAAACATTGGATGCGCTGCGTAATTTCTATGCTGACTTCAATCCTGGCTTCACATTCGACTTTCAATTTCAGGATCAAGAATATGCGCGCATGTATGCCGCTGAGCAACGCGTGGCATCTTTGTCGTTTTACTTTGCTTCGATGGCGATTGTTATTTCGTGTTTAGGTTTATTTGGGTTGGCAGCCTTTACTGCCGAGCGCAGGCAAAAAGAAATCGGCATTCGCAAAGCATTGGGTTCTTCTTCAACCAATATTGTGCTGCTGCTTTCGGGTGATTTTACCCGCATGGTGCTGATTTCCATTTTGATTGGCCTGCCGCTCAGCTATTGGCTGCTCGATCAGTGGTTGGCGCGTTTTGCTTTTCACATCAGCCTCGAAGCCTGGTATTTTGTAGCCGCTGGTTTTCTGGCGCTGCTGATTGCGTGGTTAACGGTAGCCTCGCAGGCCATCAAAGCCGCTAATGTGAATCCGGTGAAATGTTTGCGGACAGAATAGGAGAGCCATCTTAAAATTCATTAGAACATTTTTTAAACACATAGGCACATAGAACACATAGAAATTCACAATAGAACCTATGTGCTCTATGTGTCTATGTGGTTTAGATTTTATTGAAGTTCGAAGCTACTCTTTTACAGCTGGCACCAACTCATCTTCACCTGTCATCTGCCAGTGTCCTAAAGTTATGGGTATGTTGCCGATGGCGTTTAATTGATCCATGAAGTCTTTCAGCACAAACGGTTCGTTGGCTGCTTCTTTCCCTTTGGCCACATCGGCTATAGTTTGTTCCAGCAGGTATTTGCCGGTGATGTAACTTGTACCATATCCGGGCTGACGCAAGTACAGGTGTTGTTCAAACAGGAGCAGCTCTTTTTCTGTTTTCATCCAACCCCGTGGGGTGAATTCGCTATGGATGGAACCTGCTTCTTCCATGGTCATTTCATTGGCATGGGCATACAATGAACCGAGTCCGCGTGCGGCTCGTTGGGCAATCATAATGTACACGATTTCCTTTACCCGCGGATCATCATCATACAAACCGGCTTGCATAAACATTTCTTCTACGGCTGTAGCGGTACCTTCGTTACGCGAATCGAATATGTTGTAGAGTAAAGGCGCCCTTCTGATTTCGCTTTCATGCGGCTCCAGGTCCATGCGCGCCAGTTCAAACCAGTGATAGAAATGTGAGTACAACGGTCGGGGATCGAAATGCATGGTGATCACAAAAAAGTTTCGCCTTTCCTGCGGAACAAAGTTGCCAAGGTGAACGCGTAAGGCCGGTTCGAAATATTCTTTAACCGTTACGATCTGATCATTCTGGAGAAACCTCATCAGGCTCTGCGCGCTTTGCTCGGCCAGTGTATTGAATGCTTCAGGAGAATTGGCCGCTGTCAATGGCGGTAAATTTCTGTTTCGATGTTCTTCCAATTTGAGGGAAGTCCACGCGCGTGCCAGTTCACGTTTCAGAATCATCACTTCATCCTCCCACGTTAACGGAACCAAGTGCACGTTTTGTTGATACCACGTATAATTTTCTTTTCCGATACCGGATGGTCCGGTTTTCGAGGGTGCTTGCTGTTCCAGCCAATCAGCAAAGTTGTTTGTTGACGCAATAGCTGCATTTATAGCGCTCACCAATTCAGTATCTTCTTTAACTCCTGTGCGATCAAGCAAACTTTTTAAATCATCAACTTGTGCGCGTATCGGCCGAATGCCGGCAACCCAAAGTTCACGCGCATTGCCGGTTAGGTTTTGTTTGGCCTGTTCATTAAGTGGCGGAATGACCTGCAGATCGTTCAGAAATTTATTTTTGGAATCGGCAGCTAACGGAAAATCGTACGTCCACACTTCGGTAGTACCGTGGTGGGTAGGACCTTCGTGGGCAGGCACATCACTGCGGTGCATGTACACCGAAGTGTAGAAAGCCGGATCACGTTGCCAGGGTTTCAATATCCGGTGGTTAAAATCATATCCATTCATTTCCGCCCACACAATTCGCCAATCTACCTGTTGTTCGATGGGCCATTGCGAATAATCGATTGCCAGCAGTTTTGTTTGCAGTTTTTTGAATTCCGGCCACCGCGTCTCAAACGTGGCTGCGGTGTAATCAGGGGCGCCATTTTTCAGGGGAGGCTTTTCAAAACTCCGCCATTCGTGAAACAACGCTACTAGGTCGTTGTAGTGTGAGCTTTTTATGGTGGAGTTTTCTTGTTCCACTTTCGACTGGCAACTGATTAAAGTTATTAAGAGCAGTAATAAGCAGGCTAGTTGGTTTTTCATAGGTTGGCAGGTACAGGTATAGTGTAAGTACCTCTAATATAGGAATACATTTTGAAGTTTACCGGTTTCTGATAAAATCGATAACGAAGGGAATGCCAAGCAAAACATTCACACCGATCAGCAACCAACACAGGATGCGCGTTGCTGTAAATCGTTTTTTGAAATAAAGAATAAGGAAGGAAATTTCATAAAACACAAAAATCAAAACCATTCCGAGTGCATACATGGCCATTAGGGCATCACCAAGTCCGCCATGCACGGTATCCTTAGCAGGTTGCCGGATGAAGTATAGAATAAAAGCAACATCCAGTACAACCAACACGGTGGTGCAGATGAGGAAGAACTTAGTAGACATTGATGGAATGTTCATCATTATCGCTGGTAGTACAGATAAATGGCATACCCGATCATGCCGCGCAGTTCGTTTTTATCCAGTTTGTTGTAGGTGCGGTGAAAATCTTCGGTCATGTTCTACATTAAAGTCTTCCATCTCGGCATAAACCGAAGGCGTCTTCTTGTAATACGTTGAGTTGTTGGTTTTTGAAATTTCCGTATACAAATCGTTTTTGAATTGACGGATGTAGTCTACACGCTCCTGGTTGTACGGCCCAAGCTTGTAGTATTTCAGACTTTGCTTGATCTTCTTTTCTGTTTCTGATTTATCTGTAAACGAAAACTCATACAAAAGCTTACTGAAAAGAATATAATCGTAGGATTTGGAAGCAGAGGGCATGGTTGCATTTTTTGTTTAAAAATTTCCTTTGCTGATTTTTAACTGTTTACAATGATTAATACGTACGCAGTTACATAACACATCAAGGCCAGGGCTATTCCCCTCAAGGGGATTTTAAACCAATAGCGCTTCGCCAACCAAAGGTAAAACCCGAGTGTTAAAATATTGAATAGAAAAAGGAATGTGCTGTTTTGGAGCACATCAAAATGACAAGCTGCCAAATAGATGTTTATGATGCCGATGAATATAGCCCCACTGCTGTGGCTGGCATTAAAGCCCATCCAGGCTTTCCACATGGTTGTTTGTTTTGTCAACACGGGACTGGTTGCTTTCATTTCTTCTGCAAGTTCTGCCTTTCTGGGTAAAAACTTGTTTGAGAAAAACGTATAGAAAAGATGGGCTGTTCCTAACAGACCAATAATGGCAGAACCGAAGATCCAAAGGTATTTAGTGAGGGTCATGTTGCGTGGTTAAGGTTTGAAGGCGCAATAGCGATAATGCATAAAAGATATTTTTATTCCAGATATGGGTGATTTTAGAAGTTTTTTAAAGTTTTTGACTGATAATATTTTCAAGTTCATCCGGTTTCGGATCAATGGATAGTATTGTTCCGTCTTTGTCCACTAATATCATGAGTCCTGTTCCATTGCTGATTCCGTACGTGTTCCAGAGGTTAAGCTTGTCATCCAGTTCAACTAAATTAAGCCATGAGAAATTTTCTTTGCTGAGTCGTTTTTTTAGGGCATCGGTATTTTTGAATTCCCGAGCTATTCCCACAATTTTAAATCCTTTGTCTTTGTACTCTTCGTAAATCGGAACGACTATTCGGCTTTTTGCAATACACGGGCCACACCACGATCCCCAAAAATCAATCAGGGCTACATGATTTTGAATGACACTGGAGAGCTGTACGGAATCACCATCAACGCCTGGAGCCTTAAAATCAATGTACCGGCTACCAACCTGTATGGTGCGAAGTCCGGTTACTTGTCTTTCAAGTAGTTTAGTGTAGATGTGTTCCGGATAGGTCTTTTGATAAAGCGGAAATACATTGGATATGAGTTGGGCTACGAATGGACTGCTCTTCATGAGCAGGTCTGCGTCCCTCCAGATCAGGTAGTAGGATGCCAAAGAAACATGGGTTCTTATGTATTCATATTTCGCTACGTGCTCAAGTTTTACTATTGAGTCATATGGATCAATAAACAGGCGCTTTGCTTTTTCGGTATAGCGTGTGTGTGTTTTTTCCATTTCAGCCATTTCAAGGTCAATTAACGTTCTGGCATCTTGATCTTTAATTGTTTTAAGACGTCCCCTGAGTTCCTCATACTCCGCACTATTGAATTCATTCTTTTCAACCAGTTCTGCATATATTTTTTGTAACTCGTTTTTCGGCTTATCAAATAGTTGACTCGTATATTGATGATACACTTTAAGTTCATCATTGAGTTGACCGCCTGTGATCGTATTATATTCCCATTGATCCTTGGGATGGAGTTTAAATTCAATTGTTCCGGTTGTTGGAAAAAATGTGATGGCCATCCAGGTGCCCTGTTTGATCTCGTCTTCAAATATCAATTCATAAGCTTCTGGCTCAGTGTATGAAAATGTGTATTCAAATCTTCCCTTTTTGATCGGAATCTTTGTCTGATTATTAGTGAATGACCTAAATCCTTCAGAGTACTTACGGATTAGCAGGGCCTTACTATTGCGGTTAATAATTTCTCCTTTGATCGTGCATTGTTGCTGTGCAAAGGAGCTAAGGGCTATCAGGAATAGCAAAGTAAAGGCTGCGGTTCTTATCATCTTTTCTTATTCCCACTTTTATATTTTTAAGTCTTGACCGTTTGGTGGGGAACACCGGCAACGACTGAGTTTCTTAAAAGACTATCTTTGTTTTTCGAAAACTACTCTTCAGTTGCTCTATAGTTTTACTATCAAGTGGATTACCATGAAGATGAAGTTGTTTGAGCTTTTCAAGTTTATATAATTCAACGGGAATCGATCGAATTGAATTGTTTTGTATTGCTAGTATTCGCAAATTTTTCATGGAACTAATATTTTCCGGTATTTCTGTTAGTTGATTGTCGCTCAAATCGAGTACTTCAAGTTTTTCAAATGAGTTGTTTTTAATTGGAAATGATTTTAAGCGGTTTGATGCTAAACTAAGAATTATGATCTTTTTTAATGAGTTGATCTCAATTGGTAAAACTTCAATTTGATTATTAAATAGATAGAGTTCTTTTAACTTTGAAAGTGCCCCAATTTCGGAAGGTAGAGTCTTTATTTTGTTTTGTTCTAAGTTAAGAAATTCAAGATTTTGAAATTTTAAAACTTCTTTCGGAAAATACTCTAAACCATTATTAGGCAGTGTTAAATTATGAACTCGATCGGAATTCTTTTCAGCGTCTGCTATTGACGAATAAGGAAAATTTATCGGTGGCAAATTTTGAGATACCCTCGGTGTTGCATACTTTGGAGTAGTTCGCTCAACTCCGATAGCAGTTATGTATATCGTATTCAGCGTGAATGAATTTAATTCCTTCATTTTGTTATCTGAGATGAAGGGTTTGTCCAGTCCGTAAGCTACTGGTAGAATAAATTGATTGTATCCGGTTAAATCGAGTAATTCTTTTCCTATTTCGATAGGCATTTTCATTGTAACATCTACGACATCTTCTTTGCAACCAAATCCTATGTCTTTTAAAGGTACTATACTGAGCACCTGCCCTTCTGGATCAAGTTCAAATTTTACATAAACCTGCCCCTCTATTCCCATTCTCCTGGCCGGGGCTGGATACTTCAGATTGTTACCAAAATATTTATAGATACTTATTGAATCAGGAATGTCAAGATTTGATGGTGTAATATTTACAACGAGTTTAAAGTGTTGTTCGACTTTTGTTCCGAATTGCTGGGCAGGTGTCCAAAAAGGGGTATTAGAAAATATAAACTCGACTTTAGATTCCATTTCTTTATCAAGACCCTCAATGGAAGTATTTTTTAATGCGCCTGAACTATCTATCGTGAATAGTATTTTGAAGTTTTTTAGTTTATCTGGAAAGCTCAGATCAGCAAGTAGATTTTTCCAGTAACTGTATATTTGATTTAACCCACCCGAAAAATATGCGGGGGACTCATTACTTGTTGCTATTTTGGTTGATGAATTGAGGTAAACAGCATCATTTGCTTTTAGACTTAATTCAGGCAATGGAAGGAATTCTTTTTCTAGACTAAACATGAATTTATCCTCATCCGGTATAATGAGTTGATAGGTTTTGTATCCGATATGCGAAATGATAAGATCTGTATGTTTTCTTGGATCAATTTCCAATTCAAAAAAGCCTAAGTAATTGGTAGATGCAGAGATATCTGAGTCTTTAATATGTATCGAGGCATTCTTTATAGCTTTTTGTGTGTCTTTATCCAGAATTCTTCCTAGAATTTTTCGATCACCATCAGATACGCAGTAGTTGTATTGCGATACTATCGATTCCAAGTTTTCAAACTCATATTTTTTTGATTCTAATTTTGATAGTACATCTGGACAATCAGCCATCAAGCTTATTAGGATGGATTCAAAGTTCTTCTTTTTTAACTCTATGTATACTCCATTTTTTTGAATAGCATAGGTTATTTTGGGGGAGTAAAACTGATAGGTACCCCCATCTCCATGTACAACACGGTTGATGTTATTTTCTACATAATTGTATAACTTTGTTGAACCTCCTACTATTCGTCTCATGAGATATTCAGTTCCATCCAAAAGGATGTTTTCATAAATATTATAAGGAGTTATCACCATCTTTATTTCTGATAGCCCTATTATATGTTCTGCAGGATCATTATCCAGCTTATATCGAATGAAATTTCCATTTGTAACTTTTAAGCCTACATAGCATGATATTATATTCCCTGATTTAGTTTTGATTTCACCCTTTTCAAAACTTATTTCATTTTGACTAAAACATACAAGAACGGTTAAGATGTATGTTACTGTTAAGACGCTAATTTTGGGCATTTTACTTAATGCTAGGGTATTGGTATAATTACATGCAGTCACTAATATAACAATTGATTCAATAAAAAAGGGCGGTTGCCCGCCCTTTCACCCACAGGAGAACAACGCTAATTCTCCTTGCCCATCTTAATCAGTCGCTCTACATCGTTGTTAACGGCCAGTATTAGCAGGCAGGTGGCCGTGCAAAACACAGGGCTGGTAATGCAGTGGTGCCCGTTCCAGCTGCCGTCATTGTTCTGTATTTTCACCAGGCGTCCGCTCATGTTGTCGTACCAGGTTTTCCAGGTTTGGTCTTTGCCGATAATCATACCTTCACCGGTTTGTAGATAACTTAGAAACTCTTCGCCTCCGTTGTTTCCAAAGCCATCCAGTACATCATCACGTTGCGCGGTTTGCTTGGCGGAGTTGTACACTTCGTAGGCAGTTGAATACCGTATGGCTTCATCTTTGGTGAACCCAATCTTCTCCAGGTTTTCGGCAGATGGCGCAGCACTTGGTGAAAGTTGGCCGTTGCGTTTGGCCTCTTCCATTTCTTCTTGCACCCTGCGCGCTTCTTTGGCACTGGCGCGTGTTGAACCGGAAACGGAATACAACACAATACCTGCTCCACGGTCGGTACGGGATTGACCGGTTTTTGCATCGTAATTTCCTTTCTGGAATTCGCGCGCTTTCACTAAAGCGTCTTCGTCTACGTTGGCACCAGTAGCTTGCGCAGCTTCAAGCGCAGTGGTAGCAAAGGAAGATTGCAACACACCGGCCCAACCATCACCAGCCATGCTTCCGTCACGATCTTGTGCGCGTTGTATTTTGGCCACGCACGTATTCAGGTTTTTCTTTACGCGTGCCTGCAGCGTTTTGTTGTGTTCGGTGTGCTCCACCATGTTCGACAAAAACTGTGAGGCCAGTACCACATCAATGTTGGCGCCCAGCTTGGTTTGAATTTGCGTGCCGGTAAGTTCGGTTATGTTGTAGGTAGCCGCAGGCGATTGCTCCACCGCACGCAGAATATACTCAAGCGCTTTACTAAGTTGTGTTGCATATTCGCCTTTGGTGAGGGTGCTGCCGCTGCGCAGAATGGCCATGGCTACCATGCTGGTTGTGGCCGGGTCGGTTTGTACGGCATGCGGGTCCATAATGTGCTGCCGTGAGTGACTGCCTGCACCCCAGCCACCGTTTTCGTGTTGGGCCTGGGTAAGCCAGGTAAGCCCGCGGTTGACGGCAAGCCTTACATTTTCGGGTGTGTTGTACAGCAAATCGTTATCGGAACTTTCTTCACCCATTACGGTGCGAAACACACAACCTTTCGGGATTTCGCGTAAGGTGCTGTGTGTTGACGAGTGTGTTTCTTTCAGGGTGAAGGCGGCTAGTGAAAACACGAGCGCACCGGTACCCAGAATAAGCGGAAGGAATCTGAACTTCTTCATATGCATTGTATTTGAGTTACAATGCCTGAGATGCAGTGGGGGTCACGATTCCATAAGGAATTTTAAGAAATATATTGGGGTGTCCCGCCTGATCGGACGGGTAGCAATCCCACATTAAATAGTGAGTGCTAAACGTTGAGCATGGGATTGCTTCACTCCATTCCACATCCAACGCTTCCGTTCGCAATGACGTAGAAATTTTTCGTCATTGCGAGGAACGATACTAAGATCTTTAGCATGAGGCGAATCGTTGGCGTGACGAAGCAATCCCAGGCTAAATAGTGAGAATTAAACGTGGAGCATAGGATTGCCTGCCTGTTCGGCAGACAGCCTTCACTCCAGCGGACATCCCGTGCTTATGTTCTGCATGCAGCAGGTAGGCGCAATGACGACAATAAAAAAAATTACTCACTCCTCAACGAATCCACCGGGTTACCCATAGCGGCACGCAGCGCCTGGAAGCTGATGGTAAACAACGCGACCACCAGCGCCAGCAAGCCGGCACCTCCAATTATCCACGGATTAAAATCAATTCGGTACGCAAAGCCCGATAGCCAAAACTCTTGCAGCAAGTATAACGTAAGCGGTATAGCCAGCACGAAGGCAATAATAATTAACCGGGCGAAATCTTTGCTCAGCAGTAACACCAACTGACTTACCGAAGCGCCCATTACTTTGCGCACGCTTATTTCCTTGGCGCGTTGTTCAGCTGAATAGGTGGCCAGTCCTAACAGACCGAGGCACGCGATGATGATGGCCAGTCCGGTGAAGATGATAAACACCTGGCCCATGCGTTCTTCGGCTTTATATTTTGCTGCAAAATTTGAATCGAGGAAGCTGTACTCGAAGGGTGCTTGTGGCGCATATTTTTTCCAGATGGATTCTACCAATTCAATGTTGCGCCTGATGTCATCGGATGAAAAGCGAATACCCGCTTCAAAGTTGGGCTCATTGCCTAAGATCACAATCATTGGCCGTATGTTATTTTTCAACGATTCGTAATTGAAATTTTTGATCACCCCGATTACGTCCAGTTCATTTCCTTCCATGGTATTGAATCGCGACAAAATCTTTTTGCCTTCATGCGAATCCCAACCTAACTGGCGCATAGCCGCTTCGTTAATCAAACATGCTGCGGTATCTGTTTTGAAGTCGCGTGAGAAGTAACGGCCGGCTGCCAGTTGATACCCCATGGTTTCCAATGCATCGTAGTCGGCTACGTATACGGTGAGCAATTGATCTTGGCCGGTTTCAGTAATTCGAAAAACTGAACTCCAATCGATATTGGGAGGCATGCGGTTAACAAACGTGACGTGCTCTATTTCCGAATATTGCTTGAGTTCGTTTTTAAACGCTTCACCATTTTTTTCAAGGTTCATGGTGTGCAACAATGTCATGATGTTCCGCTTATCAAAACCCAGGTTTTGCTGTTGCACAAATTTGAGCTGTTGAAACACCATCAGTGTAGAAATAATCAACCCAATGGAAGCAAAAAACTGGAACACCACCAGTGCGTTGCGAATGCCGGAGCTTTTGAAGCCAGCGCGTACTTTTCCTTTCAGCACTTCTGCCGGTTTAAAGGCCGTGAGGTAGAAGGCTGGGTAACTTCCGGCCAACGCACCGATGATCAGGGTGAAAACAAATAGTCCACCCAGGAACATCGGACTGAGCAATGAGGAGAACGCAATATCTTTAGCAGTGATGGAATTAAAGAAATTCAAGGATAACGATACCAGCATCAACGCGAACACAACGGCCAGTATGGTATACAGGTATGATTCCATCATAAACTGACCTACGAGTTTGTGTCGCAGGGCGCCAATGGTTTTGCGTATGCCCACTTCCTTGGCTCGGTTGGCGGCCCGTGCGGTGCTCAGGTTCATGAAGTTGATGCACGCCAGCACAATGAGGAAAATGGCGATCAAACCAAATAAATATAAATACCGGATGTTTCCGTTAGGTTCAAGTTCATCCGTAAATTGAGAATGCAGGTGTATATCAATTATCGGTTGTGAACTATAGCGAATAAAGTTTCCACTTTGCTCCAGCTGTGCCATATTCATTTGCATGAACTGTTCCACTTCCTTGGAGATGTAAGTGTTGGTAAAATGGGTATACATGTTATCAACATCGGCAATGGATGTGTTCGGCCTGATTTTAAAGTAAGTGATTACCGTACTGTTCAACCAAATCGGGTAATTGAGTTGTTGCCACGTGGTGATGGAAAGCAGAAAATCGAATTTCAAATGCGAGTTGTGCGGAGTGTCCGCCACGATACCAGTCACTTCGGCTTTGTTTTCGCCCTGGCTGCCGATGAAAAACATTTTTCCGATGGGCGAGAGATCACCGGGTCCGGTGTACCCAAAATACTTCTTTGCAGTAGATTCAGAGATTACCACTTTGTTCGGACCGTTCAATACAGTTTTTGGATTGCCGACCAACAATTGAAAATTGAAAAAGTCAAAGAAGTTTGAATCGGCCAGTAAAAATCGGTTTTCGGTAAAGTTTTTATCCTCATACCGAACCGGAATGGTGCTCCATTTTGAAATACGCACGGCAGATTCAACAGCCGGCACATCTTTTAACATGGCTTCCATCATGGGAATGCCGGTGTACGCGGTTTGAAAGTCCTGCCCGTTTAGCCGGGCTGACATCACGCTTCGGTACATACGGTCGGCATCGGTGTGAAAGCGATCGTAGCTTGCTTCATCAACAATGTAGAGGATTAGCAGCAGGGTGCTGGTAATGCCCAGGGTAAGACCGAACAGGTTTATGGCCGAGTAAACTTTCTGGCGACTGAGAATGCGAAGGGTGGTGATGATGTAATTGCGAAGCATGGTCTATAATAAATAGAATTATTCGTTTCGTAAACTGTTTACCGGGTTACTGGTGGCTGCACGTAGGGCCTGTGTACTCACAATAATGAGCGCAACAATCAATGCTGAAAGTCCGGCTAGCGGAAATATCCACCAGGCAATAGTAATGCGGTAAGGATATTCTTCTAAAAATCTGGAGAAGAACCACCAGGCAAAAGGTGCAAAAAGCACAAAGGCAATAATGACCAACCGGGAAAAGTCTTTGGAGATAAGTAATACCAATCCCGTTACTGTGGCTCCCAATACTTTTCTGATGCTCACTTCTTTTGAACGTTGTTCGGCCGTGAAGGCAGCCAAACCAAATAAACCCAATGCGGTGATGGTAAGCGCCAGTGCGGCAAACACTTTTGCCAGGTTGCTGGTCAGGTTAATGGATGCAAATTTCTTTTCAAACTCCACATCAGCAAAGCGGTAGGCAAATGGGTAGGTGGGGTTTAAACGTTTAAATACATCTTCCACTTTGCCGATGGCTCCGGGTAAGTCCGCAGTTTTTTCCAGGCGAATGGTGATGGTGCTGGTCCAATCGGGAATGAAGGCGGCCATCATGGGCGAAACCGGTTCATAGGGAGAGCTCATGATGACGTTCTCAATAACTCCGATGACGGTCAGTTCACTGTCGTTCATGCTTAGAGTTGCGCCAATGGGTTCTTCCAATTGCATCATCTCAACCGCAGCCTGATTGATGATAACCCCAGAAGAATCGCTTGCAAACTCAGGGGAGAAGTCGCGACCTTCAATTAATTTCATGCCCATGGTTTTCACATAATCATACTCGGTAGCAATGGTAGTGAATACAACGCGTGTTCCGGGCGCCATACCGGGCCACTCTACAATGTTGTTTGAGAAGATGGAGGTTATGGGGCTGTTGGATTTGGTAACACTTTTTACTGCACCAGTACTTAATAGCTCATTTTTGATGGTTTGGTAATTCGTTTCTAGCTCACCGTTTGTCCACACCATCATCAGGTTTTCCCGATCATAGCCAATCTCGCGATCTTTTACGTGCATGATCTGTTGATAAATGACAATGGTTCCAATTATCAGGAAGATGGAGAAACCAAACTGCAGGGTTACCAGAATTTTTCGGGGCAGACTGGCATATTTTCCGGTTTGAATTTTTCCCTTAAGTACCTTAACCGGTTGAAACGATGATAAATAAAATGCCGGATAGCTTCCAGCCAACGTACCGGTAATCAAAATCAACAGGGCCGCTCCAGTCCATAGGTATGGATTGCTGTAGTCGATGAAAAGTTTTTTGCTCACCAGCGTATTGTACATTGGCAAAGAGAGTTCCACCAATACTACAGCTACCAGAAAAGCAAATGTGGTAATCAGAAGTGATTCACCCAGAAATTGAAAGACAAGTTCCTTTTTTCGCGAACCGATGCTTTTGCGAATGCCCACTTCACGTGCACGTTTTTCTGAGCGTGCCGTGGCCAGGTTCATGAAATTGATGCAGGCAATGATGAGCACAAAAATGGCAATAGCACCAAATAGCTTTACGTATTCGATCATGCCACCTGCCACTTTTCCATTCTCGAATTTCGAGTACAACCTCAAATCCGTAATGGGGTGCAAGAAAACTTCCGGGTTAGGCAAGGTATCCGGTGTATTTTTCAATACAATATCCCGAATGGAAGCGGTAACTTCTTCTTGTGTGCTGCCTTGTTCAAGTTCCACATACATCTGGAAGGAATTGTTTTGCCAGTTTTCGCGTGAATTGCGAACCCAAGGCATGATGGACTCATAGTAAGCGAAGGGAATAAGATAATCGTAATTCGAAAAGGTAGTTTGATCGGGAAAGTCCTTCAAAACTCCGGTTACTTTCAACTCGCGGTCGTTGTCGAGTTTTACCATCTTGTTCAACGGTTCCTCATCGCCAAAAAGGGCTTTGGCCACACTTTCGGTCAGCACAATTGAATTCTGATCATCTAATGCTGTGTTGACATCACCCTGTATCAACGGAAAGGTGAACATCTTTAAAAAATCTTCGCTAACGGCAAGTCCTACTTTGGTGATTTTATTTTCATCAACCGTCAGTAAAAACCCTTCACCCCAATTGGTGATTACCGTGTGTTTGATTTTAGGTGAATGTGATGGAAGTGCTTCTTTTAGTGGATAGGGGAGCGCGATTTGTGATCCTCTTTGACCTGAAAACGTTTGGTTTAACATGACCTTGTACAGGTTTTCACGCTTTTCATGAAAGCGATCAAACTGGTATTCATCAGCAATCCATAGCATGATTAAAATGCTGCAGGCAATGCCAATGGACAAACCAAAGATGTTGATGAATGAATACGTAAAATTTCGTTGAAGATTACGCAGGGCGATTTTTAGGTAGTTCAGGAGCATGGATTTATCTGATTATTCGTTTCGTAATGCGTTTACCGGATTGGCCAAGGCCGCTTTCAGCGCCTGGAAGCTGATGGTGAGTAAGGCAATGAGTATGGAAGCTGCACCGGCAGCCATGAAAATCTGCGGACCGATTTTAATGCTATACTGAAAATCCTGTAGCCATTTTTGCATCACAAAATAGGATGCGATGCTGGCCAGCACAAAGGAAATAATAATGAGTACAATAAACTCGGCTGACAGCTTGTATAAAATGTTTCCATTGCTGGCACCCAATACTTTGCGAATGCTGATCTCCTTCTGGCGTTGCTCGGCCGTAAAGGCAGAAAGTGCAAATAAGCCAAGTCCCGCAATGATCATGGCCAGCACCGTAAAGTGGGTAAACATGTTGGCGAAGGCCTGCTCGTTCCGATACAGGTTGGCGAATTGCTCATCCAGAAATGCATATTCGAACGTTGTTCCGGAGTTTATGTTCTTCCAGGTAGTTTCGATAAAGGCAATGGTGCTACTAATATTTTCAGCTTTTACCTTAATCGCCATGGAAGGGTTGTTGGCATTGTAAACCATGAACAAGGGCTCAACCTTGTGCCGAATAGTGGCAAAGTGAAAATCTTTCACCACACCTACTACGGTGTAGTACGTTACGTCTGTTGCCGGGTTCGGTCCCGATTGCAACCCGATTTTTTTTCCTACAGCATCCGGCCATTCCAGCAGACGTGTCATTTCTTCGTTGATGATGATCGAGAGGGAATCATTATAGTCCAATGAAAAGTTTCTTCCGCTGGCCATTTCCATGCCCAGGGTAGAAATAAAATTCTCATCGATGGCCATTATGCTTACAATAAAATTGGTTTCGTTGCTGAAGCCCTCGGGCTGAATGCCTGTGCGTCCCAGTTGCTGACCAATTCGGGTAGAGGACGTGCCTACCGACAGCACATCGGTATTGCGTTGAAGTTCTGTTTTGAGCGCTGAGGCATTGCTCAGGTTTTGTCCGTTTTGAGCTAACGTAATAATCTGATCGCGTTTGTAACCGAGGTCAGCTGTGTAAATGAAATTCATTTGTTGATACACAATGCCGGTACCCACCATTAAAGCAATGGAAATGGTAAATTGCAACACCACAAGCGCTTTGCGCAACTGTGTTCCGCTGGCTGAGTTTTTAAAGGCACCTTTTAATACCATTACCGGTTTAAATCCCGATAGGACAAATGCAGGATATAACCCAGCCACCAACCCAACCAAAATGATCAAACCGATGAACACCGAAATATTTTCGGGTTGAAAAATGACATGCGCATCTGCAAAGCGTTGATAAATGTTATTTAGTGTGGGGGTGATGATAAAGACAATGCCAAGGGCAAGAAAACCTGCCAATGCAGTAACCACAATGGATTCGGTAAGGTGCTGTCCGATAAGTTGCGTGCGCACGGCACCAATTACTTTGCGCATGCCCACTTCTTTGGCACGACCGGTTGATTTTGCCGTAACCAGGTTGGTGAAGTTAACGGCAGCGAGGATGAGAATAAGTCCGGCAATAATGGAAAGCACATACACATTCAATACATCCGATTTATTGGCGTTGCTTTCAAAGAGAATCTCTTTTGAATGCAGGTGAACCTCTGGCATGGGTTGAACAACCGGTGTAAAAAATTCAAAGGCGTTATTCTTTTTGGCAATCGCCTGGAGTTTTGGATTTAATTCATCAGGGTTTGTCGGGCGATCCAATAATAAATAGGTGAACTGATTAATGCCCTGCCACGATTGCAAAAACTGACGGTAGCCTTCTTCATCTTGCGAGGGTGTCATGGAACGCAACAGGTCGAACTGAATGTGTGAATTTTTTGGTGGATCGGCCACCAGCGCCACTACATGTAAATCCAGGTTTTGATTCAGGCGCACCACTTTGCCGATGGGATTTTCCTTTCCGAACAACCGTGTTGCCAGCGTTTGGGTAATGGCTATGGTGTTGGGCTCGTCCAGTACACCTTCTTTTTTTCCATCAATAATCTCAAAATCGAAAATTTCAAAGAACGAAGATTCCGTACGGAAACCGGCATCGCACCGCAGCAGGTTATCTTCATAACTCAGGTCGAGTCTGCCGCCACCGCTGATGCGCACACTGTTGATTACTTCCGGAAGTTCTTCTTCCACAGCAGGGCCCAACGCAGGTTGCGTTACCCCAACCAGTTTGCTGCTCACGCCTTCGGCACTATCGATGGTGAGTACGCGTGCAATGTTTTTATAGTTTTTATGGAAGGTATCGTACGACAGGTCTTCCTGAACAAACAAGTAAATAACCAGGGAGGCCGCGAGCCCAAAAGCCAGCCCCGCAATTTTAATAATGGAATACCCTTTTTGCTTTAGCAGGTTTCGAATGGCGATGAGAAAATAACTTTTTAGCATATAGATATGGTGTATGAGGTTTGGTTATTCGTTACGCAAGGATTTTACCGGGTTGGCCATGGCTGCTTTAATGGACTCAAACCCAACCGTCAGCCAGGCAATGGCGAGGGAAATGATTCCGGTGATGATGAACACCACAACATTCAATTCAATTTTATATGCAAATGATTGTAGCCATTTATTCATGGCATAATACCCAACAGGTGCCGCGATTACGAGTGCGATGATGATCAGAATGACAAATTCTTTCGATAACATACCCACAATGCTGCTCACAGAACCTCCTAACACTTTTCGAATGCCGATTTCTTTCACCTTGCGTTCGGCTACGTAAACGGATAATCCATATAAGCCCAGGCAGGAAATGAGGATGGCTAACGTGGTGAATACAAAGATGATTTTCGAAACGCGTTGATCGTTTTGATATTGGCGCTTCACGCTATCGCTTAAAAAGTCTGCTTCAAACGGAGTACGTTGAACCAGCTCTTTCCATTTCCCTTCCATTTGCTGGATGATGTGCTGGTAACTTTGCGGACTTACAGAAGCAATAATGAAATTATAATTCTCACGATTGGTCGGAATCCAAAAAATTAACGGGGCAATCGATTCATGGAGTGAAAATTGATGGAAGTCGTCAACCACACCAATAATTTCATGCGTGAAAGTTTGGCCTTGCCATTCCATGAGCAATTGTGTCCCCAACGCTTCTTCCATGGGAATATTCAGGGTTTGCAGACTGGCTTTGTTTACCATGATTTTGCGGTTCGGGTTCTCCCACGAAAAGCTGTCGGTTTCATATACGGGCGTTCTCCCGGCCAGTAATTTGATGTCCAGTAGATCGAAATAGTTTTCATCAACTACCGTGTTGCGGTGCATGATGCCCCGGTCTTGCGATGAACCTTTGGGGTATACAGCAAAATCGCTTAGCATGGGTGTGGAGGGCAAACTGCGAGCGGCCGATAGCTTTTCAACACCGCCAATCTGTGCAAACGAATTTTTAAGTTGCAGATACTGCTGCTTCGCTTCATCGGTGCGCAACGGAATCATGATTTTGTATTCCGGATCAAAGCCCAAGGGCTTGCTTTGAATAAAATTCAGTTGACGCTGAATGATGACAATGGAAGAGATTAATGTAATGGATATGACAAATTGAAATACGACCAAACTCTTGCGCAAGAAATTCGAGCTTCCACCACTCAGGCGTTTATCTTTTAAAACAATGGCTGGTTGAAATGATGACAGGAAAAAGGCCGGGTAACTTCCTGCAATCAGTGCTGTAACAATACCAATGAGCAACATGATACCCAGAACAAATGAAATGTTGATGGATTGCATACTCAATGCTTTTTGAGTAAGGTCGTTGAAGAAGGGTAAAGCTATCTGTACAATGATCAATGCCAATAGCAACGACAACAACACAATGGTCATCGATTCGCCTAAAAACTGACGGATAAGATTTTGACGCGTAGCGCCCAATGATTTACGTACACCCACTTCACCGGCTCGCTGCGAAGCCTTGGCCGTTGTCAGGTTCATGAAGTTGATGCAAGCCAGCAACAAAATAAATATTCCGATCGAACCCAGGATGTAGATGTAGTCGATGTTGCCGGCCTCGGCCATGCCGAATGAATTTTGAAAATCGGAATGGAGATGAATCTTGTCTAATGGCTGCAAGTGCATCTCTTTATGCAAGCCGGCATTTTTCAAATCTGCGCCTGAATGTTTTTCAATCAGCGCAGGAATCTTTTCATCTACGGTGTTAGGCAATGTATTTGGTTTTAGCTTCACATAACTATTAATGAAATTTTGCCAGGCCCATGTCGTAACTGAGTTGATGTAATCCCCCATGGGGTGGCCGTTCATGCTCATGTAAAAGGATGCATTCACGTGCGAGGGTTTGGGATTTGGTTTAAGTACGCCACTGATAAACAGTGTATCGGTAAATTGGCCACTGCTGATGATGATGGGTTTGTCCAACGCTTCGGTTTTTCCGAAGATTTTTTCGGCCAGTTCAGCCGTAACCACAACTGTGTTTGGGCGATCAAGTGCGGTTTGCGGATTGCCTTCCTGAAACTCAAAGGAGAACACATCGAAGAAGGTGGAGTCGGCCAGGTAGCCCATCTTTTCATAAAACAGGTTTTCTTCATACCGGATGAGGTGTTGTTGTACTTCCGGAATGGGAACCAGTCGGGTGGCCGCTTCTACTTCAGGAAATTCCTGGGCTAGCGCCATGGCCACCGGAGGCGAGGTGCGGGGAAAGGATTCTGAGTTTCCATCACGGGAGAAAACACTATAGATGCGGTAAATCCGCTCATGATCGGTAAAATGTTGTTCGTAACTGAACTCGTCATGTATATAGAGTACCAGCAACACGCAACATGCCATGCCCACGGCAAGGCCACCAATATTAATTAAAGAGAAAGCTTTGTGTTTGAGTAGGTTACGAATGGCGATGGATAAGTAATTTCGGAACATGGCGCATTTGGGTTTGCACCTGCTCTTACTAAATTCTTGCCATCCTTAAATCTGCGAAAGCGGATTAAATTTGGCTTTTTCTAAAATTTTGAACGGTCAGTACTGAACAGGATCGTCCGGTATCGGGCAATTATCGCTCGTCATCCCGATCGCGCTTGATCTTGACGATGGCAGGCGGTCCAACCTGTATGGGGGCCTTTTCCAGCTCCAGATTGGCTGCCTCAATACCGTAATGAGCCTCGGTTGAGAGGCTGAACTTCTTCAACAACCGGTATCCTTGAATAATCAACCGATCGAAGTTGGAGATTTCGCTATCAGGTGAGGCCCACGATTGAATGATCACAAATTTGAAATCGGCCGTTTGGCTGTATTTGTGTAACGAAGGGTAGGGGCTGATCAAATCGATCTCACCGTTGTCGGCCATTTCGTGTACAATTTTATTGAACAATAAGTTGATGCGGTGATCAGCCTTGAACCCGAGTTTGATGCGCACGAAGAAACATTTCTTGGGAATAACCGTGTCTACCGAATACTTGCTGGTAAACGGACTGTCAACCGTATCAATATGCAGGAACCAATACACATCGGCACGCTTCGGTCGTTTTCGGAACATCGAATAAATAATGTTTGAGTCGATGTACCGCTTACTGTCCGCCACAGCCAGAAACACCAGGTTGGTTGATTCTTTCGGAATGGTTTCATCATCTTGAAGATCTTTGATCATCTCCACATAATGTTTCAAGTCGACAAACTCGGTATGCCGTGTACGCAACCTGCGGGCTCGTAGCTGAACAAATAATACCAGGAACAATGCGCCTGCAATGATGAATGCGAACCAACCTCCATGACTGAATTTACTCAGGTTGGAGATGAGGAACATAAATTCCAACGAAAAGAACAACAAGGCCAATCCGATAGCACGCACGGTCGATTTTCGGGAGAGTGAAAAATAATAGACCAATAAGGAGGTGGTCATCAACATGTCAATGGTAATGGCCAGTCCGTATGCTCCTTCCATCGCTGCCGACTCCTTGAAGTACAGCACCACCATAATACAACCGAGCATTAATATCCAATTGATGGAAGGAATGTAAATTTGTCCTTTAATCTGGCTGGGGTAACGCACGCGTGTCATCGGCCAGAGTTTTAATTTCATGGCCTCGTTAACCAGTGTAAATGTTCCGGATATCAACGCCTGGCTGGCGATGATGGCGGCCATGGTGGCGATGGTGATACCAAAAGGCAGAAACCATTCGGGCATGATGGCATAGAAAGGAATTTGTTCACCCAATACGGAGCCCTCATGCTGAAGCAGCCATGCCGCCTGACCAAAATAATTCAGCAGCAGCGCAGTTTTTACAAAAGCCCATCCAACACGAATATTTCCTTTACCACAGTGACCCAAATCAGAATACAACGCCTCAGCACCCGTAGTACACAAAAACACCGCACCTAAAATCCAGAAGCCTCCGGGGTATTGTGCCAGTAATTCAAATGCATAAACCGGATTGATGGCTTTGAGCACCATTGGATTTTGAACCAGTTGAATGGTGCCCAATGTACCGATGGTTAAAAACCAGATGGTCATGATCGGTCCAAATGTCTTACCAACAACCCCTGTTCCGAATTGTTGGAATACAAAAAGCCCGATGAGAATAACAATAACTATTTGAATGATGGGCAAATCAGGATTGAAGATTTTTAAACCTTCAACTGCGGATGACACACTGATGGCGGGTGTGATAAATCCATCGGCAATCAACGTGGCACAACCGATAATGGCTGGATAAACTACCCAACCTGCTTTATACCTGCGCACCAATGCATATAGGGCAAAAATTCCACCTTCGCCCTTGTTGTCAGCATTCAAGGCCATGTAGATGTACTTGATGGTAGTTACCAGTGTGAGCGTCCAGAACACACAGGAGAGGCCCCCAAGTATTAGTGCTTCTGAAAGTTCATGCTGGCCTGCGATGGCGCGGAATACATAGAGTGGTGATGTTCCGATATCCCCGTAAATAATACCGAGTGATATGAGTACACCGGCAGCGGAGAGAGGAGTTTTGTGTTTATGGTAAGATTCTAAAGCCATTACCTGTAGAACGAATGTACTAAAAATATTTGCATCAGGTTATTCCTTCCTTATTTCTGCTGATGATCAGTCGGTTACTTTTGTCGTATGAAAAGTAACTGACAAACCAGGTGAACATCACAAAGAATTTATTTCGGAAGCCGATGATGTACATCAGGTGCACAAACATCCATACAAGCCAGGCGAAGATGCCTTGAAATTTCAATCCCTTGATATCCACTACGGCACGGTTTCTTCCGATGGTGGCCATGGTTCCCTTATCAAAATAGGAGAATGGCTTCATTTCTTTTTTGGCCATCAACCGTTTCAGATTTTTAGCCAATAACCTGCCTTGTTGAATGGCAGGAGGTGCCATCATGGGGTGCCCGGTTGGGTAACGCTCATCGCCTTCCACTACCGCAGCATCACCAATGGCAAAAATGTTATCGTAGCCCGTTACTTTGTTGAAGGCATCAACCCGTATTCTTCCTGATCTATTAACTGCGCCATCGTTCAATCCTTCAATGGGTTTTCCTTTCACACCGGCAGCCCACACCAAAGTACGCGATATTAATTTTTCACCGGTGTTGAGCATTACTTCATATCCGTTGTAGGATTTCACGGCACAATTCAGGTGAACTTTTACACCCATATTCTGCAAATATTCCAATGCTTTTTCAGAAGCATCCTTCGACATGCCATTGAGTAGCCGCGGGCCAGCTTCCACCAAATGCACATCCATGTGGGTGAACTCTAATTCTTTATAGTCTTTTGGAAATACGTGCTTTTTTAATTCAGCCAAAGCACCTGCCAATTCCACACCGGTTGGTCCACCGCCCACAATCACATAGTCCATCAGGCTGTTCATCAACTCTACATCATCCGTAAGGAGGGCCATTTCCATGTTACGGATAATCTTGTTCCGCAATTGAATCGCATCAATGATGCTTTTCATGGGGATGGAATGTTCTTCAACATCTTTCAACCCGTAATAATTGGTGGCGGCTCCGTTAGCTATAATAAGGTAATCGTATTTGATACCACCGATAGAGGTCTCGATATAGTTTTCTTCCGGTTTGATAGAAATCACTTCGCCCATACGGAAGAAGAAATCCTGTTGCTTGGCAAAGCGTTTCCGGAAGGGGAAAACGATGGAACTGGTTTCCAAGCCCGAGCTGGCTACCTGGTATAATAAAGGCTGAAACGTATGGTGGTTATACCGGTCGAACAATACAACCTGGGCTTTGGCTTTTTTTAAACCTTTGGCTACTTCGAGGCCACCGAATCCTCCTCCGATTATAATAATCCGGGGTTTTCCGAGGTCGGCAATACGCGTACGCGCGGTAGTTGAGTTGGACATGAATCAGTGTGGCGGTCCGTAAACGGGGTCAAATTTAAGCGGTTTATGGTAGGGTAAAAACACAATTGAATAAACTTATTGATGCGTAACGCTTTTGTTTAACGTGCTGACTTCGCGCTTAAAAAATAATATGCATTCGCAACCGATTGAATCGAGCAGACGTGTATTTTTGTATATACCTAAACTACCTTTAACGCATACCGTTTATGAAAAACTTTCTTTGGGCTATTCCCGCAGTCGCACTGTTTGCATCCTGCGGTGCAAACGAAAAAGCAGATCTTCAGGCGCAGGTTGACTCCCTTCGGGTTGAGTTGGAGACCTCACAACGCATGACAAACACACTCATGGAGGTTGGTGTGTTGATGGACTCCATTGATGCGAACCGCCAGTTGCTGCGCATTAATATGGTGGAGGGGACTACCTATGATGACTACACGTCACGCATGAAAGATTTGAACAAGTATGTGAAGGACACGGAAAAGAAAATTGCTGACCTGGAAAATGCGTTGAAGAAATCCCAGGGAAGCGCATCTTCCTACGCACGCCAACTCAAAAAGCTAAAGAGTGATCTGGAATCCAAAACCAATGAAATTGTTGCGTTGCAAGAGCAAGTTGAGAAGTACCGGAACGAAAACCAGAACTTGATTAATCTGGCAGAATTGCAAAGTGCAGAAATTGCCGATAAGGAAATTCAGATATCCACAAAGGAACAGGAGCTTGCCTTGATTGAAGCACGCATTCAGGAGTTGATGATTCAATCGAAAGTAAGTGAAGCCGATGCATACTATGCACGCGCAATGGCGGTTGAAGAAGCGGCTAACCGCACCAAGCTTGCGCCACGTAAGAAAAAGGAAACCTTACAGGAAGCGCTGGAGCTTTACAAAAAGTCGCTTTCATTAGGTAAGCAGGAAGCACAGGCGAAGATTAGCGAGATAGAAAAGAAGCTATAAGTTTTTAAACAGATCAAAAATAAAAATGTCACGTAGAAAGCGTGACATTTTTGTTTATGGAAATGCAAGGAACTTTTTTTATTGCTCCATGCCGATGAGGTAAATGGTGTATACGATGTATCCGATAAACAGGATAACCGCTTCCCAACGATCAAGTTTACGTGTATTTAAGGTGAACATAAAAATCATCAGCACAATGGTGGCTGCACTCAGCACGTAAAGATCAAAGTTGAGTACAACGTTAAATGGGATGGGTTTAATT
This sequence comes from uncultured Roseivirgaceae bacterium, assembly GCA_964419145.1. Classification (GTDB taxonomy): domain Bacteria; phylum Bacteroidota; class Bacteroidia; order Cytophagales; family Cyclobacteriaceae; genus UBA2336. The sequence continues at coordinate 85,590 of CAYQOM010000005.1, forward strand.
AATCCGGTTACGCCCAGTATTAGGAAGATATTGAAAATATTTGATCCCACTACATTGCCAATGGCGATGTCGGTATTTTTTCGATAAGCTGCAACAGCCGAAGTAGCCAGTTCAGGCAGTGATGTGCCTGCAGCCAGAATGGTAAGCCCGATTAATTTTTTGCTTAGTCCAAAATGATCGGCAATAAAAACCGCATTGTCTACCACAAGTTTTCCACCACCCACCAGCATGATTAAACCAAGCAGAAAAAATCCAGTTGACTTCCAGTTGCTGTAAATTTTGATTTCGGTAGTCTCTTCATAATCACTGGCCTGCTTCATGGTGCGATAGATATACAGGAGAAAGAGGCAGAAAAAGCCAATCAATATAAAGGCATCAATTCGGCTAAGTACATTTTGTTCGCTGCCCCACAACCGGAAATCGTTTACCAACAGGTAAAGCACAAGGGCAGCAAAGAGAGACATGGGCACTTCGTATGAAACGGTCTTTCGCTGAACGACAAGGGGGTAGATCATCCCTGAGAGACCAAGGATCAGTAACAAATTGAAGTTGTTACTGCCGATTACGTTACCAAAGGCGGCATCACTTTCTCCGCTGATTCCTGAAATGACGTTCACGACCATTTCCGGCATGGAAGTGCCAAAAGCCACAACCGTAAGGCCAATGGCCAGGTTGGACACATTAAATTTTTTGGCAATGGAGGAGGCGCCATCTACCAGAAAATCTGCGCCTTTTATTAAAATGACGAATCCTGTAAGGAGCAGAAGTATAGCCAGACCCATAGATTTTGCTTGGTAAAACTTTTAAATATAAAAGAATATCAAGCCAATTGTAAAAGGCTCTGACAGAATTAATTTCGGATGATCAGGTAATACGTATACCCGATGTACATCAGCAGAAAAATGAAGGCTTCCCAGCGGTCTACTTTATTGCGGTTAAGGGTAAACATGGCCAGCAACAGGGCCAGGGTACCGATACCGAGTACATACAGATCGGTGTTCAGTACAGCATGTTCCAGATGTGTTTCGTGCTGATGGGCCGGGTATTCAATAGGGGTGATGATGCCGTTAATCGCTAAAATCAGGAAAATGTTAAAAATGTTTGACCCCACCACATTGCCAATGGCAATATCGGTTTGTCGTTTAAAGGCGGCTACAACAGTGGTGGCTAACTCTGGTAATGAGGTACCAACAGCCAGTATGGTAAGGCCGATTAATTTTTCGCTTAAACCAAAATGTTGCGCAATACCTACCGCATTTTCCGTAACCAGGTATCCGCCACCAATCAGCATCGCAATACCTCCAATTACCATAATCACTGAAATTCCAGTTTTGTATTGTTTGATGGATTCCCCTTCGGTGTCATCGGTTTTGGTTTTGAGTGAGCGATAGATGTATACGAGAAAAATTAAAAAACCTGTGAACAGGATGAGGGCATCCATGCGACTCAGGAAGTTACTGGATTCGCCCCGCACTACCTGGTCGTTCACCAACAACCAAACGATGAAAATACCGGATAGCGAAAAAGGCACCTCATACTTTACCGATGATTTTTGAACAACCAGCGGATAAATCAATCCTGTTACACCCAGGATAAATAGCAGGTTAAACATGTTGCTGCCAATGATGTTTCCGAAAATGGCTTCGTTTCTTCCGGCTGTTGAGTTGATGATGTTCACCGTCATTTCCGGTGCGGAGGTACCAAATGCAACCACCGTTAACCCAATAACCAGGGTGGATACATTAAACCGTTTGGCCAGTGACGATGCTCCCGCAACCATAAAGTCAGCGCCTTTGATGAGAACGGCAAAACCTACAATGAGCAGAAGAAAGTTCAGGAGCATGGATGATTGTATTTAAGCGAACCTCAAAGTTAAAACCATTTCTTAAACCGGAAATAAACCAACATGCCAATGGCCAGTAAAAGCATGATTCCCCATATAAACGGATAGCCGTAAGTCCATTCCAATTCAGGAAAGTGCTTGAAATTCATGCCGTACACCCCTACAATAAAGGTAAGCGGAATGAAAATGGTAGAAATGATGGTGAGTACCTTGATGACCTTGTTCAGCTGGTTGTTCTGCGTGTTGATGTGAATGTCCATCAGGCTTGAGGTGAGGTCTTTGTAGGTATCGAGTGAGTCGATCAGGTGCACAACATGGTCATACACATCCGCAAAATACCGGATATTTTCTTCTTCTATAAAATCACCTTCATCTTTTACAAGTTTTGAAAGTGCATCACGAAGTGGATAGACCGCTTTACGCAGGAAGATCAACTCTTTTTTTAATTTTTGAATGCGCTGAAAGGTATGTTCAGATTCATTTTCACTCAGGTTATCTTCGATTTCTTCAATCTGATTTCCAATAGCATCGAGGATGTTGTAATAGTTGTCAACGATGATATCAATAAGCCGATACAACAGGTAATCGGCTTTCTTTTTTCTAACACGTCCCTGATCCAGTCGGATGCGTTCACGGAAAAAATCAAACAAATCACCTTCTTTTTCCTGGAACGAAATCAGGTAATGATTTCCCAGCACGAAACTGATTTGCTCATATTCAATATTTTCACCGTTGATACTATATAGCATTTTTAAGGTGAAGTAAAGACAGTCATCGTATTCCTCTGCTTTGGGTCGTTGATCGTTCAATACGTCATCAATCAGTAACGCATGCAGGTTAAAGTGTGATTGCAGTTTATCAGTAACGGTTGTATCAAACAACCCATCAATGTTAACCCAATTAACCCGCTCAGGGTCAATTTTTGCGAGTAACGCTTCCAACTTTATGTCATCCGTCTTTTCAAAATGGTCACGGTCGTAGCTGATTAGCTCCAGAATTACAGATGGCGATGTGCCGCGAACTTCTCCCGGTGTGTGCGACATGTTAGTTGTTTGATCTAAGTCCTTCCAATATAGTATCCGAAACCGGATTTTTACCCTAAAAGGCCGTAAATCCTATTTTGAAAGCCCTTTTGGGCATTGTATTATTGTGCCGAATGGCGCTAAAGCTGGAGGATATCAAGGCACCGATCGTCCGTGAAATGGATGAATTTGAGCAGAAGTTCCGGGATTCGATGAAAACCCGGGTCATGCTGCTCGACCGCATCATGAATTACATCGTGAAGCGAAAGGGAAAGCAGATGCGCCCCATGTTTGTTTTTCTCAGTGCAGGAACGTGCGGATTGATTAATGACTCAACCTACAGGGGTGCCGCACTGATTGAATTGTTGCATACAGCAACACTGGTTCACGATGATGTGGTAGATGACGCCAATTACAGGCGCGGTTTCTTTTCTATCAATGCCTTGTGGAAAAATAAGGTTGCTGTATTGGTAGGCGACTTTTTGCTTTCAAAAGGGTTGCTGCTTTCGGTGGAAAATAAAGACTATCATTTATTGAACATTGTATCCAATGCCGTTCGCGAAATGAGCGAAGGGGAATTGATGCAAATGGAAAAAGCCAGGCGATTGGATATCACCGAAGATGTGTATTATCAGATCATCCGGCAGAAGACTGCATCGCTCATTGCTTCATGTTGCGCAGTAGGGGCAAGTTCGGTTGGTGCCACTGAAGACGCTGTGCAGACGATGCGCCTGTTTGGTGAAAAGATTGGAATGGCCTTTCAAATTAAAGACGATTTGTTTGATTATGGCGAAGCCGAAATCGGTAAGCCCCTCGGTATTGATATAAAAGAAAAAAAGATGACGCTTCCGCTGATTTATGCGTTGTCGAAAGCGGGATGGCTGGAGAAGCGAAGAATCATTAGCATTGTTCGAAATGAAAGTGAGAAACCAAAGAAAGTAAATGAGGTGATTGCCTTTGTAAAAAAATCCGGTGGCATTGAATACGCCAATGCAGTAATGGAGCAGTACCACCAGGAAGCGTTGCAACTTCTTAACATCTTTCCGGAATCTGACTACAAAAAATCACTCATTCAATTGGTTCAGTTTACCATTGAACGGAGTAAGTAAAAATGAAGAACCCTGCCGTAGCAGGGTCCCTCGGATCTATAACCTAAACCTATACAGGCCTGCTTGAGTCAGGCAAGTCTCACAAAGCAGGAACACGGCTTCTGCCAGCTTCCAGTACTGCGTAATCTTTCCACTCGCGGTAACTGTCTGGGTCAAGTGTTTCTATTGCCGGTCCGGTTCCTTCAGGCACAAAATCTCCTTCATTGTTCCACCACTGCTTAGCCAGTTCTTTAGCTTCACTTTTATCTATTTCAAAAAGATTAATGCACGAATCAGAAATGATCCACGGCTTTTCGATGCTGCTGTATTTTTCAAAAATCAGGTTGCGCATTTGTGTGCCGTTCGGCTGGTTGTTGAAATGCGACACCGTATACGACATAGTTTCAGGCTCGGTCATTACCATATCCCAATACTTCTTGGAAGCAATTACCTGTGAAGTTGTTAACAGGTAGCCAAAACCATTTTCAATCGGCTCACGCGTAATCGGGCATTTGGCTTTCAGCTCTTTTTTGGGCGATTTTCCCAGGAGTTTGTTGAAGAATGTCATGATTTTTTTGTCCTGTTTACACTATAGATACTCCGATACCCCGGAATAGTTGCATATAGGACGCAAAAAATCTCAAAAAGTTACAAATGGCGCATTATGGTGATGATTTGCCCGCTTGCTGCTGTTTTTGGAAGCGTTCATAGTTAGTGAAAAAGTTCTCCAGCCGGTCAGCAGGAATCTTTTTGGCGATGATTTTCTTCTTTTCATCCAGGATGAACAACGTGGGCGTAGTCATGGCATCGTACAAATCGTGGTATGAACCCACATAGGTACGCGGACCATTCACGGTAATCCACTTCATGTTCATGGTTTTGATATACTCTTTCATTTTCTGCATGGAAGTATCGGCACTCACAGCATATACTTCTACATCAAACCGGGTTTTGTTTTTGGTATAGAAGTCAACCAGTTTTGGAGTTTCGGTTTTACAGTGTCCGCAATCCGGATCAAAGAAATAAACGATGGTGAATTTATTTTTGATTTTGTACAACTCTTTAGGTTGAAGCGAGGCATCCTGCATGATCAGGTTGGGTGCCGTTTTACCAATCAGACTTTTGCGCAAGTTATCGGCATGGTCTTTCAGGTTTTTCTTCAGTTTATCATTAGCCCAGAAATTCATTTCACCTGATGCAAAATAGTTGTCGTTCAGGTGCACGAAGATTTCATCCAGCCCCATATACTCAGGTGTCTGGTATTTCAACATTAACGTCCACACCAGGTATTTGTAGGTTTCCTGATTTTTCTTGGCGCGGGCAATCATGGGTTCAATGGCTTTTTTTACCGAGTCGGCCTGTGGTGGAAAAAGCTTGTCGAGGTATTCGTTTACTTTTTGACTATAAATGGGTTGCGGCAAACGAATCAACGCATCGTCACTCAAGTCGAAGTAATCAAAAAAGTGTTCCCGATAATATCGTAATTGAAAGGTCGAATCGATTGTTCCATCAGCGCGTTTTGGAGGCTCGGGTATGTCGATGCGTTTGGTACTTTTCAATAAGCGGGCGGTCATGGTTTTTGGGTGGGCTTTGATCAGTTCGTTCTGATAAGCCATCACCTTATCGTTTACTTTACCGAATGATTCGCGTGCAGCTTTTTTCTGGTTTTCGTCTTTTATTGTGCTATCCTGAAGAATCTTGATAAACGGATCAGCTTCTTTGCCACGCTCCATGTTGAAGCGCAGGTTTTCAAAAAACAGGCGGTTGTCGTCATCATTCTTTACCACCATGTTTTTAACATAGTCATCGGTTGATGTTTCTAGCGTGAAGTGTTGGTTGTTTCCTACTACCAGATCAAACAGGCGTGTTTTATCCAAAACCAAAAAATATATACCCTGTGGCAGTGACTGGGCGTTATTAAATTTGAATTGTCCGGATGCATTAACCCGGGCCGTATCGCGCACGTAGGTGCTTTCTGCGTAATAATACCCCAGGTATACCGTTGTATCTTTCAGTCCGTTAACCTTGAAGTTTAGCTCATAACCCGGCTTTTGCTGGGCTAAACCAACAATCGATATACATAATATAAGGAGTGTACTAATCTGTATGCGCATAACCTTCATTTTCAGCATTCAATATTATTACTATTTCAGCTTTGAGGCAATTTGTATGCCGATAACCTTCATTCGCTGCGGGTGGTTCCCGTAACCCCCGTTAAGTGTCAAGTTGCATTCATTGCACCATTTATTTTTATAGTTTTGTGCCCCGTCAACTATGTCATTAACCGTTCATCAACTCACCCGATTTTACGGACAGCAGCGTGCTGTGGATAACGTATCGTTCTCCATCAAGGAAGGGGAGATTGTGGGTTTTCTCGGACCCAACGGTGCAGGTAAATCCACCACCATGAAAATTGCCACCACGTATTTGCCGCCTTCGGAAGGTACGGTGCGGGTAGGAGAGTGGGATGTTCAGCAAAATCCAATGCAGGTGAAACGCATCATCGGTTATTTGCCTGAGCACAATCCATTGTACCGCGACATGTATGTGCACGAATACCTGCGTTTCATTGGCAGTTTATATGGATTGCGGGGGCAGACGTTAAAGCAACGTGTAAATACCATGGTGGAGCAATGCGGCCTTACACAGGAGCAGCACAAAAAAATTGAGATGCTCTCGAAAGGCTATCGCCAACGTGTTGGTCTGGCACAGGCGTTGATTCACGATCCGCAGGTGTTGATTCTCGATGAACCCACTACGGGCCTTGACCCGAATCAATTGGTCGAGATCCGAAAGCTTATCAAAGAAGTAAGCAAAAATAAAACGGTTATTTTTTCTACGCACATCATGCAGGAAGTACAGGCCCTGTGCGACCGTGTGATTGTAATCAACAAGGGCAGGGTAGTGGCGGATGATTTGTTGCAGAACCTGGTGCGCGGTGGAACTGATGCGGTAATTATTCAGGTTGAATTTGATCGCGCTGTGCCGGTTGAAGACTTGCGCGCACTAACGGGTGTGGCCAACGTTGAAGTGATGAGTGATACCCTGTTTCGGATAACATCGGAACAAGCGAAAGATGTTCGCCCCGAAATTTTTAAATATGCGTCCGAAAAATCGGTTTCATTAATCGGGCTCAAGCAGGAAGAAAATTCCCTTGAACATGTTTTCAGACTGTTAACTTTATCTCCCTCGGAAACATGATCAGCATCTTATCACGTGAGTTTAACGGATTTTTGAATTCACTGATTGCCTACATGGTAATTGGTGTGTTCCTCACAGCCATTGGGTTGTTGATGTGGGTATTTCCGGAAACTTCCGTGCTGGAGTATGGCTATGCCGACATGGATACGCTGTTTTCGCTTGCTCCGTATGTGTACATTTTTCTGATCCCTGCCATCACCATGAAAAGTTTTGCGGAAGAGAAGCGTGGCGGAACCATGGAATTATTGCTAACGCGGCCGCTCTCCGATTGGGATATCATCCTCGGGAAATATTTGGCTTCTTTCTTATTGGTTGTATTCTCTATTCTGCCAACACTGGTTTATTATTTCTCCGTTCGTGCTTTGGGCGATCCGGTGGGCAATGTGGATACTTCCGGTGTGATCGGTTCATACATCGGGTTGATTTTATTAGGCGGTGTGTTTTGTTCGGTGGGGATTTTTGCTTCATCGATTACCCCCAATCAAATCGTGGCTTTTATTGTTGCAGCATTTTTGAGCTTCTTGTTGTTTTCGGGGTTTGATTCTCTTTCTGCATTAAATACCTGGTCTGCCTGGGTGTTGGTGATCAAGCAGTTCGGTATTTTATATCATTATGAATCTCTCGGCAAAGGCCTGATCGATAGTCGTGATTTGATTTATTTCTTCAGCGTGGCTTTTATGTTTTTGTTGCTCACCAAAACGGTAATAGGTTCGCGGTCATGGTAATGAAAAGCAGAAAGACTGGCGACTTTTTACTGCTGGCCAACGGCCTTGTGCTGGTGATTTTACTTAATCTTATTGCTGCCGATAATTTTTTCCGGATTGACCTGACTGAAGAGAAGCGCTACTCTATAAAACCCCAAACGCAGGAATTGTTACGTGATCTTACCGATGACATTTATGTGGAGGTTTACCTGGAGGGTGAGTTAAATGCTGAATTCAGAAGACTGCGGAATGCCATTCGTGAAGTGTTGGATGAGTTTCGGATTTATTCGGGTAACCGGGTAAAGATTTCTTTTGTAGATCCAACAACGGCCATGAGTCAGCAGGCACGCAATGAATTTATTCAAGATCTCGCCTCAAAAGGTGTGCAGCCTACGCGTGTGGTGGAACAAAAGGATGGACAGACTTCAGAGAAATTGATTTTTCCAGGAGCAGTGATTGCTTATGGAGGAACAGAGGTTGGTGTAACCTTGCTGAAGGGGAACAAAGCACGAACACCTGCTGAAGAGATCAACCAATCCATCGAAGGGCTGGAGTATGAATTTGCAAATGCTATTTATAAACTTACCAATGTTGATCGTAAACGAATAGGCTTCATTCATGGCCATGGCGAATTGGATAGTTTGTATATCGCAAGTTTTAATAATGCGCTGCTGGATGTTTACGATGTGTACAAGGTGAATCTACAACGCAAACAAGTGCTGAATGATTATGACGCCTTAATCATCGCAAAACCTACCCAGCCTTTTTCTGAGCAAGACAAGTACAAACTGGATCAGTATATAATGAGTGGTGGCCGTGCCTTGTTTTTGCTTGACAGGTTGGAGGCATCCATGGATAGTGCTTCACGTGAAGATTACTTTGCATTCCCTTACCAATTGCGCCTCGATGATCTACTCTTTAAATACGGTATCCGCATCAATGCTGATTTGGTTCAGGATCGAAATGCAGGGTTATACCCGGTTGTAACCGGCCAGCAAGGTGGTAAGGCGCAAATGCAACTGATGGACTGGCCATTTTTTCCGCTGATTAACCGATACGCTGATCATTCCGTTACCCGCAACCTGGATGCTGTGATGATGAAGTTCGCCAGTAGCCTGGATACTGTTAAAGCAGTTGGCATCACTAAAACTCCACTGGCTTTTACATCGGAATTCTCCAGGCGCGTTAACGCACCGGTGCCGGCAAGCATCAATGAAATCAGAAGGAATGTAAAACCGGAATCTTTTTCGTCCGGAAATATTCCGGTTGCTTATTTACTGGAGGGAAAGTTTACATCCTTGTATAAAAATCGGTTTTTACCTGAAGGGATTAATCAGGAAAATTTCAGGGCAGATGGGGAAGAGACAAAACTTATTGTGGTATCTGATGGCGACATGGCCCGAAACGATGTAAACCCACGTACAGGAAATCCGCAGCAGCTTGGGTTGGATCCGTTTAGCAATTACACATTTGCCAACGAAGAATTTTTAATGAATGCGGTAGCCTATTTGGCTGATGAGAATGGCCTGATAAAGACCCGTTCAAAAGAAGTTAAAATCAGGCCGCTTAATAAAGAGAAGGTTCGGGTAGAGAAAACCAAGTGGCAACTCATTAACCTGGTATTGCCTGTAGTGTGTTTAATTTTATACGGATTACTTTCGGCATACCTGAGAAAAAGAAAATACAGCAAGGCATGAGCGGTACGGAAAAAAGAAACCGGTATTTGTTGATCTCGCTTTTTGTGCTTAGTGTGGTCACGATTGGCTATTACTGGTTTGCGCAGCGTGATCGCTCCGTGGTGAATAAGGCATTGTTCCAGGTTGATCGGTTGGATGAAGTGGATCAGGTGGTGCTGACGAGGGGATCCGATGAGGTTGTGTTGAAGTTTGACGGTACGCGTTGGCTGGTGAACAACGAGCTTGCTGATCGAAATCTGATTGATGTGTTGTTTGCAACGCTTCAGCAAGCACAGCCGGTACGACCGCTTGCTCAGGCACAACAGGATTCGATTAAGCAGAAACTGCAAGCTGAGGCTGTTCAGGTGCGTGTGCTGACGGGCGAAGAAGTATTGAAGACTTTTGTGGCCGGAGGAAACGCCCGAAAAACACAGGCTTATTTTTTTAAGGCGGACGAAGACGTTTACCTGATGACAATACCGGGTTATCGCGTTTATGTTTCAGGGATTTTTGAACTGGATAAAAATGGCTGGAAGGACAAGCACGCTTTCCAGATCAACTGGCGTAATTTTCAAAGCCTGAGTGCCAGCTTTGCACAGTCACCTGCCGATAATTTTAACGTAAGTTTTAAAGACGGCTTTTTTCGTGTAGAAGAATTGCCTGAAACGGATACAACCCGCTTAGATGATTACGTGGGTGCAGTGTTATTTTTAACGGTTGATTCCTACCTGTCAAATAATGAACTGCGCGACAGCCTCCATGCTGCAACGGCTGCGCTTACCATTTCGTTGCGCGATGTGGCCAACCGGTCATTCGTGCTCAGTTTGTACCCCGATCCGCGTGAGCCATCCAAAATCCTGGGCATAATCGACAGCACCCAACTGGCCTGGTTCGACCGCAGGGCGTTGGATGGAATCCTGAAAACACGCAGTCATTTTGCTGCCCAAAAGTGAGGTTACTGGCGTAAAAAGTGAATTTGGGCGCGTTTCCAAAATTGCCTTTTCTTTATAACTTTACCGCGTTTTAATACTAAATCAACAACCACGAAATGAAATTCATCGTCAACTCTGCTTACCTGCTTAAGCAGCTATCGAATATTAACGGAGTGATCACCACCAACCCGGTTGTGCCCATCCTGGAGAACTTCCTGTTTGAGTTGGATAAGGGAAGCCTTACGGTCACCGCTTCCGATTTGCAAACATCGATGATTACCGAATTGCAGGTAGAGTCGAAAGAGCGAGGTAACATTGCCGTTCCTGCCCGCATCCTGTTGGAGACGCTTAAAAACCTACCCGAACAGCCGGTTACATTTTCGATAGATGAGTCGACTTACAGCGTAGAGATTATTTCTGATAATGGCCGGTATAAACTTTCCGGTGAAAATGCCACCGACTTCCCGAAGATGCCTTCCGTAAGTAATGATTTCTCAGCTGAAATTTCTTCTGAAGTATTGGCACGTGCCATCAACAATACCATTTTCGCTACCAGCAACGATGAACTGCGCCCGGCCATGACGGGTGTGTATGTTAACCTGGGCGAGAAAAACGCAACGTTTGTTTCAACCGATGGTCATCGTTTGGTGCGTTACCGCAGAGCAGATATTAAATCCGATAACGGCAATGCCATTATCATTCCGCGCAAAGCGCTGAACTTGCTGAAAGCAACCTTGCCGGGTGAGAATACTCCTGTAAATATTGACTTTAACCTGTCGAATGCGTTTTTCAAGTTTGGAAACATTCGCATGATCTGCCGCCTGATCGATGAGCGTTTCCCGGATTACGAGAATGTGATTCCAACACAGAATCCGATCAAGATGACGATTGGTCGTTCAGAAATTTTGAGTGCATTGAAACGTATTTCCATATACGCCAACAAAACCACACACCAGGTTCGCTTGAAGATTACCGGCAGCGAATTGCAGATTTCTGCTGAAGACCTTGACTTCTCTAATGAAGCAAACGAACGCTTATCATGTGAGCATGAGGGTGAGGATATTGAAATTGGTTTTAACGCCAAGTTTCTGATCGAAATGTTAACGAACCTCGATGCTGACCAGATAAAACTGAATATGTCAGCACCAAATAAAGCCGGAGTAATTTTCCCCTCCGATCAGGACAAGAGCGAAGATATACTGATGCTGGTGATGCCAGTAATGTTGAACCAATACGTGTAAGAAAAATTTTTTGAATGTAAAAGGGTCAGTTCATGCGTGAGCTGACCCTTTTTGTTATATTGGAACTCAATTTTAAACTGAAAAGAAATGTTCACTGTCCCCAAAGTATTCATTTTTTTGAGCCTTACTCTATTGGCTTCTTCCTGTGCTTTTCATTCGGGTATGATCACAAATTCCCGGTTAAGTAATCCACGGCTTACCTACGACTATAAAGATGTGGCAGTAGGGTATAGCAAGGCAAATTATTTTCTTGGTCTCGGAGGCATGAAGAAGGATGCTATGCTCAACGATGCCAAACGGAATATGTATTTATCGTATCCGCTAAAACCCAATCAGGTATTTGATAACATTACACTGGATCGGAAGTCAACCTATGTATTTCCATTTGCTAAAACGGAAATTATTCTGGTGGCTGATGTCATTGAACTTGATTCTGCTCACCAGATGAGCATGAGTGAAGGGTATTTGGATGCAATGGCCCGATCTGCTGTAAAATCGAAGGAAAATATTTCAAATTACGAACCCGTTTTCTTATTGGAAAATGGAAAGGCCTATGGTGGAAGAGTGGTCAGTATTGGTAAACGAAAAGCCACGGTTTTCTATGTAAATGCAAATGGCTTAATTCGGGTAGGCAATAAGCGGTACAGGGATATTTATAAAACGCAAAACCTGGAAGAACAGCAACGCAAAGTAGGTGTTTCAATCGGTGAAGAATGGAACTTCTCCTTGCATCGCTCGGTAAAATCTTATTTTAATCTGCAGGGCAAAGTAATCGGCATGAATAGCAGTCGACTTTTGCTGGAGACGAAATCAGGAGCTCAGTCGGTAAGCATAGAAGAAATAGCCGGTAAAAACTAAAGTGCTCCCCGCTTCCCTAGTTCAATCACTTCCATATTTCTCACTTCCTTTTCTTTCAACTCAAAACGCACCAATGTTTTGATGTGATGAAAGCCGTGGTTACCCGCGGCACCCGGATTCAGGTAGAGCATGTTATTGAATTTTGGATCGCGCTTTATTCGAAGAATGTGGGAGTGCCCGCAGATGAAAATATCCGGAATGCGCTCAGCTAAAATTTTCTTCACACGTGGGTTGTAGTTGGGTGGAGCACCACCAATATGTGTCATCCAAATCGTTAATCCTTCAACGGTAAACCAAAGGTCTTCCGGTAAGTTGTTCTGTAGTGTCCGGTTATCAATATTGCCGAACACGGCACGTACGGGTTTGAGCGCTTCTAGTTCATGAAGTAAATCCTCATCGCCTATATCACCAGCATGCCATACTTCATCACAATGCTTGAAGTGTTCGAATATGGATTGATCCAGAAATCCATGTGTATCCGACAACAGTCCTACTTTCATCTCAACCTGTTAAAAATTGCCTTTTGTAACGATAATCTTACCAGTCATAAAGATTGGGAATTTTTTAACAATTCGGACGTAACCATGGCGCACCGGAAGGAGTATCTATACACATCTTCCAAACCCCATGAAGCACCTGACCGCCCTGCTTGCCGTGTTATGCCTGATTGGCTCTTCATTCCTTGCATCGGCTACCGATAAAAAGGAATTCAAAGCGAAGCGGGTGGAGGATGCCCCACGCATTGACGGAATTTTGGATGACGTGGCCTGGCAAGAGGGAGGAGAGCAAGCTCAGTTCTTTCAGTTCTCACCTGATAATGGTAAGCTATCCGATTTCAAAACCACGGTACTGCTGGCATATACCGATCGGGCCATCTATGTGGCCGCCAGAATGTATGATCCTGAGCCCTCAAAGATATTGCGCGAGTTTGGCTTACGCGATGATGGTGACCGTAATGCGGATGCCTTTGGTTTTTTGATTGATCCGTACAACAGCGGTATCAATGCTTTTTCCTTTTTTATAACAGCCGCGGGCGTTCAGGCCGACTTTTTAGTTACTGGAAGTGAATTTGATGCCAGTTGGGATGCGGTTTGGAAAAGTGCCATGAAGATGGATGATGAAGGCTGGGTCGTGGAATTTGAAATACCGTACTTCGCCATCCGTTTTCCCAAACAAGAAGTTCAGCATTGGAGTGTTAATTTTTACAGAAGGGTTCAACGGAAACAGGAAGAGTCGTATTGGAATCTCGTAGATAACGGAATTCAGGGAACAGTGAACCAATTTGGTGTGCTCTCGGGCCTGGAAAATATCGAACCGCCCCTTCGCCTTTCGTTTTCACCTTATGTTACATCAATCTATACACACGATGGTCATGCGGGTGCCGGTAAGTTTTCATTTGCCGGAGGGATGGATTTAAAATACGGCTTAAATGAAAGTTATACGCTCGACATGAGCCTGATTCCTGATTTCAGCCAGGTACAATCGGATAATATTGTGTATAACATTTCTGCTTTTGAAGTGATGTACAATGAAAATCGCCAATTCTTTACCGAAGGCACAGAGTTGTTCAGTAAATCCAATCTCTTTTACTCCAGGCGCATTGGCCAAACGTTTGGATCAGTTGACTATGATTCCGAAACCGAGGAGCTAGTAAGTGCGCCAACAGCTGCAAACCTCATCAACGCGACAAAAATATCCGGAAGAAATAAAAAGGGACTTGGCCTTGGCTTCTTCAACGCGATTACCAACCGCACACATGCCACAATCCGGAATCTGGAATCAGGAGAAGTACGCGAACAACAGGTTGATCCGTTAACCAATTTCAATGTGTTGGTGGTTGATCAGAATCTGAAGAACAACTCCAACATCAATTTCACAAATACCAGTGTAATACGGGGAGATGGCGGTCGTGATGCGAACGTAACTGCGTTACGCGTGAGCCTTCGCGATAAAACAAATACGTATCAGGCGAGTTCATATACGGCTCTAAATGCGATTATGCAACCAGGTGAAAAGACGGATGTTGGGTACAAGTACTTCGTTGAGCTCGCTAAAATCAGCGGTGTATGGCAATACGGATTGGGCAGAAATGTGGAGAGCGACAATTACAACATCAATGATTTAGGATTTCTGCAAGCGCCAAATGAGATATCACATTACGGCTGGTTGCGGTACAGTATTCTCAAGCCGAAGGGCATTATCAATACCATGCGAACCACCTTAAATCTATTTCATGAGCATCTCTATGAGCCAAACACCTTCACTTCATTTCAATCGCGTTTAAATATCAATGCGCAGTTTAAAAACTTTTGGTGGGCCGGCTTTAACATAGGCGGAAACCCGATTACCTCACATGATTATTTTGAACCACGCGTCAAAGGTAGATATGTAAGTGAACCAGCGAATATTAATTTTAATTTTTGGGTAGAGAGTGACAGCCGGAAGCCATTACAGGTAAATGGGTATACCGGTCAGTGGTACAGACCCGATTGGGAACAAAACTTCCGGTGGTGGGGCGTTTACTTTCGGTACCGCGTTAGCAACAAACTTTCATTTAATACGGAGATTAATTATGAGCGAGGAAATGGCCGTGGTTTTGCCACAAAATTGTATGATGAATCGGATAATCTTTCTGACATTATCTTCGGTACACGCGATATGGTGATTGCCAGCAACATTGTTGGATTGAATTATACGTTCAATAACAAAATGGGCTTAACGCTTCGTGTTCGTCACTATTGGTCGAAAGTGAAGTATGAAGAGTTTTTCAGTTTAGGTACAACCGGTGAATTGAACGAAACGGATTATGTAGGGCTAGATGAGGATGGAGCTCCAGCGCACGATGCCAACTTCAATGCCATGAATGTTGATCTGGTTTATTTCTTTCAGATCGCTCCGGGTTCGTTTCTGAATTTTGTCTGGAAAGATGCCATTCACACATTCACTAATGACACCGATCCGGATTATTTTACCAATGTGCGTGATGTGTCACGGTCACCCCAGGTGAACAGCATTTCCCTCAGGCTTACCTATTTCATCGATTACCTGACACTAAAGAAAAGTCTTTCGCGGAACTAAGCAGTGTGCGTGTTTGAGCTGTGATCAACAACTTATCGTGGCTAACATTGCCTTTAGCGGAAAAATCGGGGATTCAAATAAGTGCTGTTTACTGGTAGAGTCACAGGATTTACTTTTAACGTTCACCTGAAAAACCGGTTGCTATGAATAAAGTAATTGCCTTTCTGATTCTTTTTGGTACTACAACAGCGTGGGGCATCGATCCCGAACAGCCACAGCCTACCCTTCAACAACAATTTCAGGGCATTCGTGATAATGCTGAGTTTATCGATCCGTTCCGCATGGTACGGGCGTACCAGGTTGAAAATTTCTGGAAGGCAGTTCAAGATACGCTGAAGTCAAAAGATGAGGCGTTGGTAGTGGCGCAGCAAAAAATTTCTTCCGTGGAAGGTGAAGTGGTATCCTTAAAAAATACAATTAAGGAAAAGGATTCTTCCGTAGAAGAAATGGCCTTTGCCGGTTCACACATTGCTTTCCTTGGGTGGGATGTTCCAAAGGGCAGCTTCATTTGGATCGTGGTAGCCATTACAGCGGGTTTACTGGTAGTGATGGGTATGTTGTTTTTTTCTCTTCGGTTGGCGCTGCGGGCCGCCCGCGAGTCACGTGATTTGTACAATGAGGTAAGTGGAGAGTTTGAAACCTATAAGCGCAACACGGTAGAAAAGGAAGTGAAGCTCTATCGTGAATTACAGGATTACCGCAATCGCATTACCGAATTAAGAAGCGCGTAACCTTACTGGTAAACACGAACGTAATCAACTTCCATGCGCTGCGGCCAGATGGAATTATCCACGCCCTGCATGCCTCCCCAGTTGCCACCCACAGCAATATTCATAATGAGGTGAAAACGCTTGTCGAACGGCCAGCCGGTATAATCTTCATTTTCATCGCGCGTCACGCTGTGGTATAAGGTATCATCCACAAAAAAGTCAATCTTGTTTTCGCGCCAGTCGATGGCGTATACATGAAATGTATCCTGGCAATCAGCAATTGAAATTATGCCCTCTTTTTGCGTGCGTTTGTGATGGTTGTATTTTTCCGTATGGATGGTTCCATGAATCACACCCGGATCAAATCCAACGTGTTCCATAATATCAATCTCACCGGAAGCCGGCCAGCCTCCGTAAGACCAATCGGTTGACAACATCCAGATGGCTGGCCAGGTCCCTTTACCCCGTGGTAGTTTTGCTTTTACTTCAATGCGTCCATACAACCAATCGCCTTTGTTTTTGGAAACCATGCGGGTGGACGTGTACGCCTTTCCGCCCAATGAATCGTTATGCGCTTCAATAATCAATAACCCGTTTTCAACCCGTACATTTTTTGAATCGTTGGTGTAGTATTGAAGCTCGTTGTTGCCCCAGTCACAAACGTTTGGGCAGCCATCGCCCAGGTCGTAATTCCATTTGGTGGTATCAGGTGCTCCGGTGTAATCAAACTCATCTGACCACACCAAAGCAGTTCGTTGATTTGTGCAGGAAACGAAACTTAGCAGTATAAAAAGTCCAATGGAAGAAATAAGGAAAAATTTCATTGACGAGTTGTTTAACGTGAGGGTAAATATCCATAATTTTCATAACTATTCGCGGGAGTAGCTCAGCTGGTAGAGCGTTGGCTTCCCAAGCCGAAGGTCGCGGGTTCGAGCCCCGTTTCCCGCTCATTATTTTGATATTAGCTTCAACTCATGAACCGTATTGATCGCCTTACTGCTATTTTAATTCAGCTTCAAACCAAAAAGGTAGTAAGAGCGCAGGAAATTGCTGATCGGTTTGAAATCAGTCTGCGCACGGTTTACCGCGATGTGCAGGCGCTGATGGAGGCCGGTGTACCTATTGGCTCAGAGGCGGGTAAGGGTTACTTTATTGTAGATGGTTACCACCTGCCTCCGGTTATGTTTACCCAAGATGAAGCCAGCGCCATGTTGCTGGCCGGTAAACTGGTAGAGAAGATGGGTGATAAATCGGTGCGGCAGGCATTTGATACGGCCTTGCAGAAGGTAAAGGCTGTGCTGAATGAAACCGAAAAAGATCACCTGCAAAACCTGGAGCCGCACATTGAAATTTATTTGCGGTCGCGGTATGAGCATCGCGAACGCGATGGTTTCCCCGATCATTTTCTTACCGAGATTCAACGGGCCCTGGCTAAAAAGCAGGTGTTGATCATTGATTACAGCAATAGCAAGGAGGAGGTAACGAAGCGTGAGGTTGAGCCGATTGGCATTTTTTACTACAGCATGACCTGGCATTTGATCGGCTGGTGCCGGTTGAGAAATGATTACCGTGATTTCCGTTCGGATCGGATCAAGCACCTGAAAAGTTCAGACCAGACATTTGAAAGCCGAAACCTGATGTCGTTGCAGGAGTATTTCAACACCATATTCCAGAACAACAGTTCACTCATCCGGGTATCAGTATTGTTTGATAAAGTAACCCTTGGAGGCCGCCCGATTTTCGGAAGCATTTCCCAAACGGATCTGGGCAATAGGCTACGTGTTGAATTTATGATGGATAACCTACGGCACCTGGCGCATTGGTTGCTGACGTATGGCCGTACCGTTGAAGTTGAGTCACCCGAAGAATTGAAGACCATTATGGCTGAACTGGTGGAAGAATTAGTGGGGCATTATAGTGGGCAGGTGATAGCGGGGACGGGTTAGCGGGAGTTATGGTAATTTTGCAATATTGGTGCATGTGACGTTTTGGGGATAGGGCCAAAGTTAAGTAAGGAACGATATTGACGATCTGCCCCGTTCTTGTCCTGTGAGGTCAAGCGTTATTATTAATGGAACTACAAATGTACTCTTCAACCCGTAAAGGAAAAACACATTATTATCTGGAGTTACTTCAGTCAAAAATTGGTTTGTAGCCGATCTTAAATTGCTTATAGGTATCTGAAAGCTTTTTTTCAATGATGAAAAAATGAATCCTGTAAATTGAGTTGACTATTGCCCCACCTGAAATAGCAGGGATCCATTTGTTATTAGTAAGCGACACAACTCTTAGTGCTTCATTTTCAAGTCCTTTATTTCCTGTAGTGCTTTCAATCTTCGGTTCTATCACATTTCCATCTTTATCAATGGTAAATGATACAATTGTAGAGGTGGAGTCGCTCTTTATTTCTGGCCTTAAGCCACCATTTAAATTGAATTCATTTGTCAGAAAGTCTATTAAGCAAGGGAGTCCCCCAATAAATAGAGCGTTCCTATTTGTGTTGTACTCCAAGGTATTCTTTATGGAAGGGTCACTTATTAAAATATTTTTGGAAAAATTGTATTTTTGAAAGGGGTCTCCCGAATAGGTGAATGATGACCATTCACCAACCCTTTTATCATTCAAGTACATCCCAGCTAGTTTTATTTTTACTGATCGTTGTTCGATTGAGATATTTATTGAGTCTGTCTTTCTTTTGTTTCCAAACTTTTCTTGATTGATTATTTCCGGAATGGTATCCATATAATATGATGTCCATACTCCATTTTTCCTTCCATTTACGTATTGTCCTTTTTCCTTAATGCTATTACTCGTATTTTTCATTGGGATATCGTGGTAGTATTCCCAAAATCCATTTGTTTGTCCATTTTGAAAGCTACCGGATTCCAAAATTTGAATACCTCTAAACGTTTGTCTATACTTTACGTAAGTCCCGTGTCGAATACTCTCGTCACTTTTCAGTACATAATACTCCTCAATAAATTCAGTGTCTGGTCCAATTATTAATTTATTACTGCTCTTTCCTTTTGTTTCTTTTGATTTCTTTATATCAGAGCTTGTCCTTGTAATAAACTTCGTCTCTTGACCAAAGAGGTTGTGGCTGAGCATTAGAATAAATAATGAAATCAAAAGTTCTTTCATATTGAAATAAGGTTTAAGGCAGTCAGAGATAGCGTTTTGGGTTTAAGTTTCGTGTATATGATAGTTTAGACTCGTGAAATTAAATTAAAAAGCCAATTCTAATGTGAGTACAACACTCCGAAATTGCTTAAACAAGTTGTTGTGGTTTGTGCATATAAACTATTTTAATATTAATAAATCCGGAGTTAAGGTTTGAACATTATGGGAATTACAAATCTCTGCTTAACTGGTTGATCTTTAATTGTCGCTGGTATCCAGTCAGGACATTCTTTAATTAATCTAATTGCTTCATTGTTACATGATTCATTAAGCCCTTGTACAACTTTCACTGTTGTGTCATCAATTGAACCGTCCCTATTAATAACAAATTCAACAAATACTTTGCCACTTATACTTTCTCTTCTTGCGTCCTTTGGATACTTTAAATTCTTATCTATATACATGTATAATTTCCCCATACCCCCTGGGAATTGAGCAGATTTCTCAATGGGCATAAAAATTTCTTCCTGCGTTTTAGTTGTATCATTTGATTTTTCTTGTCCGTATACAGTAAGTATTGACAAAACGGTAAGTAGTGTAGTGATTTTCATTTTATTCATAAGGTATTCTTTGTTATTTTTTAATTTTTCAAAGTTTAATTTCTTCTTTTTCTATTTCACTAATCTCAAGCCTTTATGAGCTCAAGTGATTTCAAATGTGCATTGATCAGCTCAACTTCTTCCTTGCTTAACTGAATACTTGCTGCTTTTGCATTCTCCGCAGCTTGCTTTGCATTACGCGCACCTACAAGGGCAATGGTAATACCCGGTTGTTCAACGGTCCAACGTAGCACCAATTGACCAAGGGTGGCTTTCTTTTCTTCGGCTATGGGTTTTATCTTTTCAAGGAATGCGTTTGTGCGTTTGATGTTTTCATCTGTAAAAAAAAAGGACGTGCTGCGGTGGTCGCCTTCATTAAATGTATAACCGGGTTTCATTTTACCGGTAAGCAGCCCGCGTTGTAGCGGACTGTATGCCAGAATTCCTTTGTTGTATTTCAGGCAATAGGGCACCACATCCGTTTCAATGTCGCGCTTGACCATACTGTAAGGAACCTGGTTGGAAACCAGTTGTATTGACTTTTCAGCTTCTTCCATTTGGGCAGCAGTGTAATTGCACACTCCGGCATACCGAACCTTGCCGGCTTTAATTAATTGGTCAACAGCTTCCATGGTTTCATGGATGGGTGTGGTGCTGTCGGCCCAGTGAATCTGGTATAAGTCGATGTAATCAGTACCTAATCTGCGTAAGCTGTCTTCGCATTCCTGAATGATGCTTTCCTTTGCCGCGTATTTATAAATGTCAATGTCCTTACCGGAATTGTCTTTGCTCTTAAAATAAAACTCACCTTTTGCAAGGTTCCAACGCAAGCCAAATTTGGTTAGAATCTGCACCTTATCGCGCGGTAATCCTTTAATGGCTTCACCGGTAATTTCTTCGCTTTCGCCCTGCCCGTAAACCGGAGCGGTGTCAATAGCGGTTACACCTTCATGGTACGATGCCTGGATGGCTTTAATGGCTTCGTTACGTTCTGTTCCGCCCCACATCCATCCGCCAGCAGCCCATGCACCAAAGGTGATAACCGGTAATTTCAGATCAGCGTGGGCAAGGTTTCTGTATTCCATATGTTTTTTTTATTAGACAATAATAAAAACATAGGATACAGAATACTAATGTTAATTATACAGAATGGTCAACTCAACGCGCCTGTTTTTTGCACGCGCTTCATCGCTTTCATTGTCGTTAAGCGGCTCATACATTCCTTTACCCTCTGTTACAATTCTGGATGGATCTACTCCTTGTTCAATAAGCTTGGCCTTAACAGCATTGGCGCGCTGAAGCGATAGTCGTTCATTAAATCGGGCGGAGCCGATGTTATCGGTATGGCCAACCAGTTTTATACTCAGGTGTGGGTTATCTGTCAGTGCCTCGGCCAACTCATCAATATATGTAGCTGATTCTCCATCCAGATTTGCGCTGTTGAATTCAAAGTTAAAATGTAGCGTAACGCGTTCAATGACGAGTGCTTCATGTTTGATTTTTCCTGCTTCGGCAAGTGCCAGCACAGAATCTTGTTTGTGTTGAAGGTTTTCTTTTAGTGCAGGTATTGGTTTAGGCTGTGTGCTCGATGTTGAATCAGCTTTAAGCGTATTTGGTGTGCTTGCATTTTGTTCGGCTTTCGGTCGGGATGCCGTAACTGGTTGCTTCTTGCGTTCGGGCGTCTTATTTTTTCTTCTTGCATTGGCTCTTGCTTTTAATCTGGGGTCTACCAGGCCGCGAAGCTCAACACCAACTTCAAGGGCTCCAAGATTTCCAATGTTTTTTTTGAACAGCGGAAAGTCATAGCTGAATCCCACAGAAAAATTTTCTTTATGAAATTGTGCACCAATAATGCCCGATCTGCCCGGCACATATTTGGTAATGAAATCAACCCGACCGGAAAGTGAAGGAGAGGAACTTAATTCGTAGCTGGTGATCGCACCAATATTCAGTAAATTATTCAGGTGACTTCGGGTAAACAACACTTCGGGTGTAATGGCCAGTGGGCCCGATTTATATACGCGGACACCAATTGCAGCAACTGCTGTTGATTTTAGTTGGGCTTCCGAATTGAGAAAAGATGCCTCAGGTTTGTTAAAGTCAAAGAACGATAAACTCCAATAGGCAACCCGGTTGTTGTTTCTATCCACCTGTTGCCAGTGGAGGCCAAGGCTCAATGTGAAAAAATTTAGCCGCAATTGACTAAAATTTTCGCCACTATACAGTGATTCATCAAAACCTCGATCGGGAATGTATTGCATGCCTGTGTACAAGCCCGCTGGATTTACTTTTTGAATTTGGTATAAACCTTTCGCACCAAAGGAGAGGGTTTGGTATTTACGCAGATAAACGTTAGTCGCGACTGATAAGGCGGCTTCCTGAGTATTGAAGATGCCGGCTATTCCTGAGCGATCATCCAATAGGGTTAATCCTATTCCGCCCCAACGCATTCCATTTCTTGAATTCAAAAGTGGATAACTGGCTGAAGCCATGCTGCTTGCCAGGTTGAAGTCTGCCCCGGTAGACTGATTACGGTGAAGGAAACTTAGCGTGGCATAATCGGAAGCGGCAACGGATGCCGGGTTAATGCGCTGTGCAGTGTAGTTGTATTGGCTGAATTGAAAATATTGAGCATAGGAGTAGTGTGACCAACAGCATACAAGTAAGATCAACAGTTTTCTCAGCATCATCGAATCAATACAATTGAACCTGAATCTTTTCCATTGAGCAGTAGTTTACTACCATTCAAGAGTTGTCCGTTTACTTTCCAATAATAGACGCCTCCCGGTTGCAGAATACCTTTTACTGACCCATCCCATCCACGCTGTGTAGCTTCTTCTGCGTCTGTCGTGCTGTATACAGTATTTCCTTCACGGTTTATGATGGAGAAGGAGAAGTCCTTGACCTGACTCAATCCGTAAATTTTCAATTGATCGTTTGTTCCATCCTGATTCGGTGTGAATAAATTGGGAATGAAAGCCTGTTGTTGTACTACTACCGTAACAGTGGCTGAAGCTGTACAGCCAATTGAATCTGCAACTGTAACCGTATAGGCGGTAGTTACTGATGGCGATGCTATTGGATTAGGTATGGTGGAATTATTTAATCCTGCCGCAGGAGTCCAGATATATTGAATTCCTCCTGAGGCATTCAGTTGAACTTCTTCTCCTTTTAAAATTTGAAACGATTGTCCGTTTAAGGTTACGACTGGTTTACTGATTTCAATGGTTGTTCGATGGATTTCACTACAGCCCTCTCCATCGCTAACAAACAGTTTTACCGTGTCAACGGTGGTTGCTGTGTACGTTATGGCTGGTTCATTTGACAAGAAACCATTTTTAAAACTCGACCACTCAATTTGGGCCCAATTCCCATCAGCTTCGAATTCAAGTTGTGAATTTTCGCAAGCGAAGCGTGTATCGTAGTACTCACGAACAACTGAATCTTTTCGCACCATTAAGAATAGTTTAATTAATGCACAAGCTGTATCGCGTTGCGGAATAAGGAAGAAAACAGTGTCTGTTGCTTCAGCGGTATACTCGTAAGTTGTGGCTTCACCTAAAAAACCTTTATCAAAAGAAAACCACAGTGCGGTGGTGTCGGCTGTTAACGTTTTGCTTTCCGTTTTGCAAAGCGTGACTCCCTCCTCCAGAATTTCCAGGCAAAATTCACTTGACCCGTTGCAAATACCCTGACAATTGAACACAGACCCGGAACACGAATATTCTCCGGTATGGTAAGCATTGTCAATGGATTGAATGTGATAGGCGTACTCAGGTTGGTCAACGCCCTTGAAGAAGGCGTAATTATGGGTACCGTTATTTCCATGCGAAACTTGTAGCCTTCGTTTGTTCAGTAGATCAAAGTCACCGGATACAAGGTCTTTATTCTGTGTTTGTAATGTAAGGTCATAGGTTATCGATGCCGAAGGGGTCGTATCGTCTCCGGGTTTGTCCCAGTACATAAAGAGTCGGCTGTAAAGAATGGCTGCAATCGGTATTGGCGGAACAGCAGGAGGATTATTTACTGTAGAGATAGAGTTTTCATAGAAACTGATCGTATATGTTGTTGTGCCTGAAAGCTGCACCAGATCCAAGTCCCCATCATAATCAAAATCTCCAAAACGTTGTGTGATTAAGTCTGTGGATGGAAGAGGCTCAATGGCTTCATTTGCCAGAAAGATTTTATTGAAAGTTGTTGCTGTTTGATCTTCACCCAGCACCTGAATGTCAACTTGCCCGTCTGAGTCGAGATCCGCAGCAAAAAGTTGTTTGGGACTAAAATCAAGTGAGGTTGTTTCCTCTATAGTAAAATCACTGTTTTCATTACTGGTTACAGTTAATACTATTCCTTCATTGTTATTATTGATTCCGGCCAGCACCACATCAAATATTCCATCATAATTTATGTCGGCAAGCCAGGGTGAAACCTCAGCGATACCATCAATCAAGGCGCCTTCGGTGAAATTCATCAACCGGTCATTGATCAAAATAGCATGGTAAGGTGAAGTATTTTCAAGTTCACCAGATACAAAAAGATCATTCACCCCATCCTGATTAAAATCGTGTACTTCAATAACGGTGGCGTGAACCTTAATGCTATCTTTTACCAACGTCCATGAATTTTGTTGAAGCTCAAAAATGAAAAGGAATGGCCCGTCCGAATTTGTTCCGCTGATGATCAGCTCCTTTACCCCATTTTGATTCAGGTCTGCAAACTTTACAACAGAGCCCGTTATTGGCAATAAAGGCTCATCAAGAAGGGAAAAGTTAAAATCTCCATGACTGAGAAGAGCGGTTGTGAAAGGGCCATCATCTGAATCTCCGGAAAGAATAGCATCAACCTGTCCATCCATATTAATATCAGTATATGTGGTTGCTGCATTTTTTATTCCGGTCTCAATAGCGTGAACAAATGAGAATTCAGCGTTTTCATTTTTATAAATCAGGAACACATGATAGTCAAGCGGATCTGTGGCCTGAACCAGAAGATCAAGCTCACCATCATGATTCATATCCAACCAGTAAATGTTTTTACCGGTAAACCCGGCCGGTAAATCCAGGTTTTGAATCTGCTGAAACTGTTGTGCGGTAGAGCAGAATCCTTGAACCAGGATAGTTATAAGTACGAACAGTTTTTTCATCACTCTTTTGATTTAACGGAGATGATTTGAAAAGTAATAGGAATGGAGAGTTTACTGGATACGGGATTTCCATTCAATGTGGCTGGATTCCATGAAGGCATATTTTCAATAAGCCTGATGGCCTCTGGATTCAATTTTTCATTTGGTGAATTTTCAACGGTTATTTTCTCAGGCTTGCCCGCCACATTGATGATAAAGGAAACAGTCACTACACCTTGAACAGAGTCAGCGATAGCTTCCGGGGGATATTGTAAAGCGGTACTGAAATAGGTGTATAGTGATGCATAACCATCAACGGGTGAAGCCTGGTGATAAATGTGTTCCGGTTGTTCTGTAGCTTTCTCCTCAACTTCTGAATTTTTCTTAGTAGCAATTTTTGTTGGCGATTTATTTTCCAGAGGTGGAGTACCAGGTTGTTTTTCTATGTCCTGCTCATCGTTTTTCGTCACAAAATCATCTTGAGCGGGCGTTGCAGGTTCTGAATCATCAGGTGTTACTATAGGTTCCGACTCCATGGGCATTGCTTCAGGTGTAGTTTCTGAAGTTGTTTTTTCTGAAAGCGTGAACCACAGCAATCCAATTAATACGATTCCCCCAACTCCAAGCAAACCTCTTTTTAGGAGAACCTTGTTTCGATTGGTCTGTGTGGCACTTGCATGTTTGCGAAGTAGTACATCGAAATCCATATACTGGAGTATTTCGCTGTCAGACACTTCTGGTTTTTTTTTCATTATCGTGATCTTAATGTTTGGCATGTCCGATGAATAATTTTTTCATTTTTTCAAGAATGCGATAGGTTCTAACCTTGGCGTAGTTTTCCGTAATGCCCAATATGTCGGCAACTTCTTTAAAAGGCCGGTTTTCCATAAACCTTAACTCAATCAGTTGAAGTTCTTCGTATTTCAATTGCTTGAGTATTTCCGGCAGTCGTTGTTTCAGATCCTCTAAGCCATCCTGCGCGAACATTTCTTCATAAAGAAAATCGGCAAGATCATCTTCCAAAACCACTATGCGTGCTCGCTTGCTTTTTCTGAAGTAATCGTTGCACTCGTTAATTGCAATGCGATACAACCAGGCCGAGAAGGGCAATCCCCTGAAACTATATTTTCTGATGTTCAGCAAGGCCTTTAAGAAGACCTGTGAAGTCAGATCCGCAGTGAGTTCCTTTTCAGCAGTACGGTGAAGAATAAAAAGAAAAATGGTTTTGTAATATTTTTCATAAAGTGATTTAAAGGCAGTGGAATCCTCCTTTGATCGGAGGATGAGCACCTCTTCTTCGTTCGAGATTTTAGTCTGGTAGTCTTGTTCCACGCGCTTATTGGGCCATTTTGAAGTCTAAATGACAATTCCATTTAAAAGATACACTTCCTGCCTAAAAAAGCCGTGAAATTCTGGTAAGAATGTGCCCTTCGAGAACTGAAGAGATAAAATTTTCAAAACTATTTTTTCCTGTTGCCATAGGGCTGTCACTGGTCAATCGTTTTTTTGGTACATGATTCATGCAAAATCTTCAACACCGTTGATTAAGGTTTTATGGCTAATAGCCGGAGTACTGATCGGAGTGTTGATCCTGGTGATTTTGCTTTCGGATCCCTTGTTAACCTAAGTCAAGTATCAACTATGGACGTCATTGTACTTTCAACCTCAGTTCAATCTCCGCTTCAGGTAAAATCGTTGGCCCCGGTATTGAATGAATTGGCGGGGCAGGGTAACTGGAATTTTGCGTTGGATGACGTAGACCGGGTGCTTCGTATTGTATCGGATAAGGTTAAGCCTGTCGATGCCGTTCAACTTTTGCGTAGCTGGGGTATTGATTGTAAAGAACTTGAATAAAATCTATCGATATGCGAAAAGTAATTTTGGGCGTGGCGGTTAGCCTGGATGGCTTTATTGAAGGTCCCAATGGCGAATACGACTGGTGTCCACCTCCTTCAGGTAATGAAATGAGTAAATTTTTAGATGGAATTGATGTCGTGTTTTTCGGAAGGAAGAGCTACGAGTTGTTTGGTACAGCCGAGTATGCCAGCAAAATCTGCTATGTATTTTCGAATACCTTAAAAGCTGTAAAGGGTAAAAATACGCATCTGCTTAGTGGCGATGTGGTAAGTGCGGTGAAGAAAATCAAAGCGGAGGAAGGAAAGAACATTTGGTTATGGGGTGGGGCAAGCCTGACAACCACATTTATGAACGCTGGCCTGGTGGATGAACTGTGGCTTGGACTCGTACCGGTAGTGCTGGGTGCAGGAAAGCCACTCTTTCAGGATATCAAACAACGTGAACATTTTGAGTTCACCGAAATCGACAAGCAGCAAGGCTATCTTTCCCTGAAGCTTCGCTACAAAGGCTGATGCCGTTTCCGTTATCTTTGCTCCATGACGATGGAGGAAAAGGTAAAGGCAGTTGAACAGGTTTTTGAGAAACTCGATCAGGAAATTTCACAGTTTCAGGGTTGGTCAGGCCTGCATTGCAAGTGGGGGTGTGGCAAGTGTTGTTTCAAACCCGATATTGAAGCTACTATTCTCGAGTTTCTTCCATTTGCACATGCCTTGTATCATGCTGATCAGGCATTCGTATGGTTGGAAAAACTAGAGCAATCAGACTCATCCATTTGCCTGATTCTGAACCCAACCCAATCGGGGGCAGGCCTGTGTACGGAGTATAAGCACCGGGGGTTGATTTGCCGCCTCTTCGGATTTTCAGCGCGCACAAACAAACACGGGAAGAAGGAATTGGTCACGTGTGAAATCATTAAAACGGAACAAGTTGATCAGTATACAAAAGCGCAAGAGAAAGTTGCGCAGGAACACGAATCAATACCCGTGATGCATCAATACTACATGCAATTACACGCCATCGACTACGAACTCACCAAAGATTTTTATCCGATTAACGTGGCTATCCGAAAAGCTATTGAAACGGTGTTGGGCTGGTATGCCTACAGAAACAACTGAACAACAACCTGTGCCTTCTGCAGTATCAGTTTAAAAGCCTGAAGGGTTACTGCGGGTTGTGCCGTTCCAATATCCGATGATTCAGCAGAAACGGGATTTAACCAGATGACCATTAAAATGATGGCGGCCACCACAATGCCGAGCAGGAGAGAAAGTTCTTTATAGGTTAGCCGCGTTTTCACAAGCCGGTTTTTTACGAAAGCTGTGCCAGTCTTAAAATCGCTTAAAGACGCTTGTTTTGCGGCTTTGCTGGAATTTATGTGTGCGATTCTGGACATACAATTGATTTACTCCGTACAGTATACCGGTGGCCTTTGCCAAGGTTACCCGGAAAGCGCCAAAAAGATTAAATCCTGTTTGAACCACATTCCGTATTAAATTTGTTGCTGAACTAACCTCAGGATTACAGGGCCATGCGAATATTCTTCAATATCCTTCTTTTTTTAGTGCTGCTAGTCGCCACTTCCTTCCGTTTACCAAAGGAAGAGAGTCCGGTAAAGTGGTTAACCTTTGAACAGGCTGTTGAAAAGGCCAAGGTTGAAAAACGTAAAATCTTTATTGATGTGTATACCGATTGGTGTGGTTGGTGTAAAGTAATGGATAAGAATACGTTCAGTGAACCTCGGATAGCGAAAATCCTGAATGAGAATTTTTACCCGGTTAAATTAGATGCCGAGCAACGCGAAGATATCGTATATGCCGGGCATACCTTCAAGTTTGTGGAGTCGGGTAGAAACGGATATCATCAACTGGCTGCCTCTTTACTAAATAATAAGTTAAGCTATCCCACGGTTGTTTTTCTGGATGAAGACTTTCGGATCATTCAGCCGTTACCGGGCTATCAGAAGCCGGAAGAGTTTCATAAGATCGTTCAGTTTATTGGAGAGGATCACTTTAAAAAAATATCCTGGACCGATTGGCAACTCAAGTATAAGTCGCCCTACACAACCGGTACTTCTTCCGGTAGGTAAATCTCAAAAAAATACGGACATAAAAAAACCATCAACAGGTATGCCTGCAGATGGTTTGTGGTGTGTTAAGCGGCAATACCGGCTTAATCCTTATTTTC
The DNA here is from genome assembly GCA_964419145.1 of uncultured Roseivirgaceae bacterium. Taxonomy (GTDB): domain Bacteria; phylum Bacteroidota; class Bacteroidia; order Cytophagales; family Cyclobacteriaceae; genus UBA2336. The sequence continues at coordinate 114,825 of CAYQOM010000005.1, forward strand.
TTGTTTCTTGGTTTTTTGAAAATCAACGTAACCCATAGCTGCTGCAAAGCCAATGATCACAGCTACGATTGTGATAAACAGGTTGGCTCCACTTCCTACATATTGTTCAAACATAATGGTATCGGTTTTTGATGAAGCAAATGTAGCCGATTGAGATTAATCGGTAAAATTAATTTGTTATTAATTCGGCATTAAATGCCCAATTCTTCGCGGTTTTCGCGCAAAACGCCTATGATAAACGCAATGTGATCGGGCAAGGAAACACCCAACAGTTCGGCTCCTTTGTACACCTCATCGCGTTCCACTTTGGCAGCAAAACTTTTGTCTTTCAGTTTTTTAATAACCGATTTGGGTTCCAGACTGGCAATGCCATCTGGCCGCACCTGGCAGCAAGCCACAATAAAGCCGGTGAGTTCATCGCAAGCCAGTAAAGCTTTGTCGAGTTGGTTGGTATACGGCACATTCCATTTGGTGTAATGTGCAGAAATGGCATGAGCGATTTTTTCTTCGCCAAGGCTTTTTAACTTTTCAACAATAATGCCCGGATGTTTCTCAGGATAGGCCTCGTAATCTGCATCGTGCAACAACCCGGCTATTGCCCATTCGTCAGCATTTTCGCCATACCGTTTGGCATAGGCTTCCATCACCAATTCAATGCTGCGCATGTGCCGCAGCAAGCTTTGGCTTTTGGTCATTTCAGCTAACAGGGTGCGGGCTTCTTCGCGGGTCATTACTTGAACAACTCTTTTCGTTTGTTCATGAAGATGAAGTTGAAGGCAGCGATTACCAGCAGTATAGCGAGTATAATCAACACGATAAACAAGCGACTGCTTTTCAATTGAAGGGTTTTAACTTCATCTTCCTTTTTCAATATTTCATATTGACGTTCCTTCTCGCTTAACTCAAGGGCCATCTCCATTTGAGCAATTCTGCGTGTACTTTCTTCGCTGTGAATTCGTTCGCGGGCTGAGTCGTATTTCAGCAGACTCTCGTACGCATCTTTTAATTTGTTTTGCCGGTAATAACTGTACGAAATGTTCTTCAAAATTTCAGGCACCTCGGCATATACCTGAAGTTCATTGGAAAGCGCAAGCGCTTCATTGAGGTATTGCTGTGCAGGACCCGGTTGATTAGCTTTGGTATACGAAATACCAATGTTGGTCAGGCTGTTCAGCATGCCCAGTCTGTTGTTGGTTTGCCGTTCCAGGTCAAGCGCCTTTTGGTAATGTTCAATGGCGCGCTGATAGTTGCCTTGTTTGAAAAATACGTTTCCCATGTTGTTCAATGGATCTGCCGTAGGCTTACCAATCTTTTCACTGAGTTGATACGCTTCAGAAAAATACCGCATGGCTTTTTCATACAACTGCAAATCGTTGTTCAGGTTGCCTAGATTGTTCATGGAGCCTACCAGCTTTTGCGGATCACCTAGCTCTTTAAACAAGGCGTTCGATTCTTCCAGAAATTTCATGGCCTGACCGTAATCCTTTTTGATGGAGTAAATGGTAGCGATGTTGTTCTTGGTAGTGGCGATACCTTCTTTGTTTTGAAGTGTATCGTAAATGCTGAGTGAGCGGATGTAGTATTCCAGGGCTTTGTCGAGCGCACCCTGATTACGGTACACAACCCCCAGGTTGTTGTAGCAAGCCGCCATGCCTTTTCTGTCGTCAATTTCGGTTGCGAGGCTCAACGCTTCACGGGTGTAGCCAAGCGCCTTCACAGGATCGGATTGGATGTTTGCACGAAAGAGTTCGTTCAGGGTTTTCACCCGGCCTTCATTTTTGGCGGTATCCAGGGCCGTCATCAGGCTATCGGTTACCAGGTCTTGAGCGAAGGTAGAATATGCGAAAAAGAGGACTAAAAGGGGCAATTTAAACCTCATAGCGAATGATTTAAGGCGTTAAAGTTAATCTAAAATGCGGTAATTCCGGTAAATTCTCTCCGGCCATTTCCGCCCGGATAAAATATCTTTACCTTCAACGTGGGGATGTTCAAATTTGACAAATTTTACCCATATGAAGAAACCAACCATACTCCTTTTCGCTTTGCTTTCATTTTGTTCGATGCACCTGCAAGCGCAGTCGACAGATGAACAACAGATTCAACAAGTCATTGAAAATCTTTTTACTGGAATGAAGAAAGGCGACAGTGCCTTGGTGCGCAGCGTGTTTCATGAGACCGTAACCATGGCCACGGCTTTCAAAAACAGGGAGCAAAAATCGATGTTAAGAAGAGAGTCATCCATTGAAGATTTTGTAAAATCGGTAGGTACACCCCGAACCGATGCCTTGAATGAAGAAATCTGGAACCTGGAAATAAAAGTAGATGGCGATCTGGCACAAGCCTGGTGCGACTATGCCTTTTATGTGGGGAAGAAGTTCAGCCATTGTGGTGTGGATGCGTTTCAACTGTTTCGAACTGAAAAAGGCTGGAAAATTTTCCATCTGGCCGATACACGCAGACCTGCTGACTGCAAAATTCCTGATGCTGTTAGCGCAAAGTATAAATGAGTTTGCAATTTGAATTATCCCAGTCTTTGTGACTTAGTGTCTTAGTGGCAAAACTCGTACAACATCAATAAAATAAATAGAAATTATGCCCAAGTTATTTTTAACTCAACTTTTGTTTCTTTTTGCAATCAACCTGTCTGCACAGGATAAACTCACCACTTTCATACTCATCCGCCATGCGGAAAAAGATATGACACAAAGCACCAACGATCCGGATTTATCAGCAGAAGGAAAAAAGCGTGCGGAACGATTAGCGGCATTGTTAAACGAAGGCGAAGTAAACGCGATTTACAGCACGCCCTACAAGCGTACACGCCAAACGGTTGAACTATTGGCCAAGGCCAAAGGACTTTCCATTAATGATTATCAGGTTAACAAGGAAGAAGAAATTGACCGGATGATTGCAAGCCATGCGGGTGGAACCATTGTGGTATCCGGTCACTCGAACACCATTCCCTGGTTTGCCAACAAATTATTGGGGTATGATAAGTACAGGCCCTGGGAAGATGGTGACTACGACAATGTATTGCTGATCACCGTAACGGAAAGAGGAAAGTTGGCCAAACTGGTTTGGTTGAATTATTGAATCAAAAAACAAAGTTGAACTAGTTACTGTTTAATAGATACACACAGTAGAAAAGCAGTTATATTCTAACTACCTATTGCCTACTGCCCACTGCCTACTATTTTAATATGGAATACAGACGTCTCGGAAAATCAGGATTACAAGTTAGTGCCCTCTCACTAGGCTCATGGTTAACCTTCGGTAAGCAAATTGATAATTCAGTAGCTGAAGAACTGATGGCGCTGGCCTATGAGCAAGGCGTAAACTTTTTCGACAATGCCGAAATCTACGCCCGCGGTCGATCGGAAATTGTGATGGGGGAGATCCTAAAGAAATACAACTGGCAGCGCGACAGTTACATCGTTTCCAGCAAAGTGTTCTTTGGCTATCTTGGTAAGGATGCCAAACCAACCCAAAAAGGCTTGAGTCGTAAACATGTGGTGGAGGCCTGTGAGCAAGCGTTAAAACGTCTTCAACTTGATTACCTCGATTTATATTTCTGCCACAGGCCGGATAAGGAAACCCCGATTGAAGAAACGGTGTGGACGATGCACAACCTGATTCAACAGGGAAAAATTTTATACTGGGGAACCAGCGAATGGAGTGCACAGGAAATAATGGAAGCACACATGGTGGCGGGACAGCATCATTTAATTGGTCCGGTAATGGAGCAGCCACAATACAACATGCTGGAACGTGCGCGTGTAGAGGTTGAGTATGCTCAACTTTATAAAACCGTTGGTTTGGGTACCACCATCTGGTCGCCATTGGCCAGTGGTGTATTAAGCGGAAAATACAATGCTGGTTTTGTAGAAGAAACACGCTTGAGTATACTGGGTATGGATTGGTTGAAAGAATCTGCCCTTCAGGAGGAGAAACTTGAGAAGTCGCGAAAGCTTACGGCATTTGCAAAAGAGCTTGGCGTAAGCTTGCCCGTGCTGGCCATTGCGTGGTGTTTGAAAAATCAACAGGTGAGCACCGTAATTTTAGGTGCATCCAAAAAGGAACAGTTGCAAGAAAATTTCAATGCGTTGGGTGCACAACAATTGCTCACCGATGAGGTGATGAACAAAATCGAGGAAATTCTTCAAAACAAGCCGAAATTTCCCGACTACTGATTTAGCGTTTTGCTTCGTAACTTTAAGCTATGCGAAGTTTACTTGCTTTTCTGCTGGCCCTTATACTAACAACCGGCTTCGGACAGGGTGAAGATGAACTGCGCAAATCCATCTACTTTGGTGGTGGTAGTTTTTACATCGATGAATACCAGGCCGATGAATTGTTTCATTGGCTGGATTCCATCCCCAACCTGTTAGACAAATACGACATTCACCTGATCAGCCACACCGATCCCATTGGTGGTCGGCAATACAACGAGTGGCTTTCCAAAATGCGCAGCCAGGCCGTGTTCGAGTTGCTGTTGCAGCGCAATATTCCCGAGCATAAAATCTCTACCAAAGACTGGGGCCTAGAAAATCCGGTTTACCGCAACGACTCCCGCAGGGGCATGAGCATGAACCGCAGGGTGGACGTTATCCTGTATCCCATCATTTTCTAGCTGTCCGATTTCAGACACCTTTTTGCATAAGCGGACGTACTTTGGTGCAACTTAGGCCACTTTTCTGCGTCTAATACCCGAAATAGCCCCTTGGCACCATAATTGGCTAATGGGCACCTAACCACATGTTAACATGATCAAGCTACGCGACATCGACAAATTTATTGACTCACGCTTTCAGCGCACCTTCATTTTAAAAGGGGTAAACCTTGACGTGGAGCAGGGTGAATTCCTGACCATAATGGGCCCCAGTGGGGCGGGCAAATCCACCCTAATGAACATCATCGGCATGCTGGATGAACCCTCAGCCGGGGAATATTACTTCTACGACCAGCCGGTGCATAAACTCAAAGAGAAGCAGAAGTCGGAGATGCATAAGAACCACATCGGCTTCATCTTTCAGGCGTATCACCTGATTGATGAACTTACGGTTTACGAAAACATTGAAACTCCCTTGTTGTACAAAGGTGTTAGTGGCAGTCAGCGTAAAAGCATGGTAGCCGAAATGCTGGATAGATTTAACATGGTGGCCAAGAAAGACTTGTTTCCCGAGCAGCTTTCAGGCGGGCAGCAGCAGTTGGTGGGTATTGCGCGCGCCATTGTGGGGCAACCGAAAATGCTTTTGGCCGATGAGCCTACCGGAAATTTACATTCCGATCAGGGCAAACACATTATGGACATTTTCCAGAAACTGAATGAAGAAGGCATGACCATCATTCAGGTAACGCACTCGGAAGAAAATGCGCAGCGTGGCAAACGCGTGGTGCGTGTAGCAGACGGGGCAATTGTATCAGATGAAAAAGTTGGAGGATAAAGAATCAGATATGAAACGAGTATTAGTTCTTGTTGCTGTTTTAACTTCGTTAATAACTTACGGACAACGTCAGTTAACCTATGAAGAAGCAGTTCAGATTGCATTACAAAAAAATGTTGATTACAATGTTCAACAAAATGAAGTAGAGCGTGCTTCAGGTCAACGTCTTCAAAGTATAATGGGAATGGGGCCAAGTCTTCGTGCAAATGTAGATTTCTTTGATCGAAGGGGGAGGCAGCAAATTCAGAATCCGGAGACTAATCAGGTAGAATTCCTTGACGTTATATCAAATAACCTTCAAGGAAGTATCAATGCGGAAATTGCACTTTTTAACGGATTAAACAGATTACAAACTTTCCGCTCCAGCTTAAGCAATTTTCAATCACAAGCATTTGCGCTTGAACGCACTCGTCAGAATACCATTTTCAATGTAGCCCAACAATACCTTCAGGTTTTGTTGAGTGAAGAATTGTATCGCATAGCCGAGGATAATCACCGGAATCAGGAAGAGAACTTAAAACGCATTGAAGGCCAGGTTGAGGTTGGTGCACTTGCAGTAACAGATAAATACAATCAATTGGCAGAAGTGAAGCGATTGGAAAACCTGATGATTAGGGCCAAGAATACCTTTGAAAACGACAAGCTTGTATTGGCTCAGACCCTTCAACTTGAACCGGGCACTGATTTTACATTAGTCAATCCGGGTTTTGATGTTAATCGTGTAATGCAATTGGATATAGATCTTGATGAACTATACAAGACGGCATTGAATAATCGCCCCGATTATAATCAACAGCGCTCATTGGTGGAACGTAATACGCGAAACGTTGGGGCGTTGCGTGGTAGTTATACACCTACCATTACAGCATTTTATAATTTTGGATCTTTTTATAATTCCAGAATACCTTTTTCAACTTCTGACCAATTACAAACGGTGAACCCTTACCATTTTTACGGTTTGTCCTTATCCGTTCCGATACTGAATGGCTTCACCACACGAACACGGGTTCAGGCTGCTAAGATTGATCGTGATAACAGCTTGCTTCAGGAGCAAAATCTGAAAACGGTTATCTATAGAGATGTGACTACGGCTTATCAAAATTTTGAGGCGGCCAAGGCAAGTTACATGTCGTCATTGGCTCAGTTTGAAGCAGCCAATGTTGCTTATAGTTTGGAAAAGGAACGATACGAATTGGGGGCTTCTGCTTTTTTTGAGTTCTCTCAGGCCAATAATGCCCTTATTCAGGCTCAGGCAGCCAAAGCCCAGGCAGCATATACCCTGATGTTTCAGGAAACAATACTGAACTACCAGATAGGCCAGTTACGAGATAAATAGGGTCAAAAATCAAATATTTTCCTACCTTTGCAGCCCCCAATAAGTATTGGGGGCTTTTTACTGAAAATCAGTCAAAAAGCAGTGTTTAACCAAAAATTTGCGGTATGCTGGCCCGGCTATCGCATGTACACTCGGGCACATTTTATTTTATGGCAAAGGAAAAAGCAAAACCCACCGCTCAGGATGAAGAAATTAAAGCGGTAAAGAAAAAGGCAGTAGACTCCAAAATCGAGATCGATGAAGACGATCCGATGAAGGAAGTGAAAGCCCTCGAAAAGGAAGAAATCGTTTCTGAGGCTATTCCCGCTACTGAATTGCGCAAGGCTGTTAAGGCCATGGCCGTTCCCGGTGAATTCGATTGGGATGCCTTTGAAACCAAAGGCTTTGGCGAAGGCTACTCAGCCAGCGACCGTGAAAAAATGGAACAACTGTATGCCGGCACGGTAACTACGGTCGACAGCGGTGAAGTAGTGGATGGCATTGTGGTTGGCATTAACGACCGCGATGTAATCCTGAACATTGGATTTAAGTCGGACGGCCTGGTGCCCCTGGCTGAATTCAAAGACATGACCGACCTGAAGATTGGCGACAAAGTTGAAATCTTCATTGAGGAACGCGAAGACAAAATGGGCCAGCTTGTGCTGAGCCGCAGAAAAGCGAAACTGGTGAAAGGCTGGGAGCGCATCCAGAAAGCATTGGATGAAGACCTGGTGATTGAAGGTTTTGTGAAACGCAGAACAAAGGGTGGATTGATCGTAGATGTATACGGTATTGAAGCCTTCTTGCCGGGTTCACAAATTGACGTTAAGCCAATTCGCGATTTCGATATTTATGTGAACAAGTCGATGGAAGTGAAAGTTGTGAAAATCAACTACACCAACGACAACGTAGTGGTATCACACAAAGTGCTTATTGAGAAAGATCTTGAAGAGCAGAAGGTGGCGATCCTCAGCAACCTGGAGAAAGGTCAGGTACTGGAAGGTACCATCAAGAATATGACCAACTTCGGTGTGTTTATCGATTTGGGTGGTGTTGATGGATTACTTCACATTACGGATATTTCATGGGGCCGCATCAACCATCCTGAAGAAGTGCTTAAGCTTGATCAGGTGGTTAAGGTTGTGGTATTGGAGTTTGACGAAGACAAGAAGCGCATCAGCCTGGGCATGAAGCAACTTACGCCTCATCCCTGGGATTCATTACCTGCTGATATCAACGTGGGCTCTAAGGTTAAGGGTAAGATTGTAAACGTAGCCGATTACGGAGCGTTCCTCGAACTGCAACCGGGCGTTGAAGGCTTGATCCACGTAAGTGAAATGAGCTGGTCGCAGCACCTGCGCAATCCGCAGGATTTCATGAAAGTGGGTGATGAGATTGAAGCCGTTGTACTGACCATCGACCGCGAAGAGCGTAAGATGTCACTCGGCATCAAGCAACTCACAGAAGATCCTTGGACACGTCAAGATGTGATGACCAAATACGCTATCGGTACCAAGCATGAAGGTATTGTGCGTAACCTGACCAACTTCGGCTTGTTCATTGAACTGGAAGAAGGAATTGACGGTTTGGTGCACGTATCCGATTTAAGCTGGACGAAGAAGATCAAACATCCTTCAGAATTTGTGAAGGTTGGCGATAAGATGCAGGTAGTGGTGTTGGAACTGGATGCGGCTAACCGCAGACTGGCCCTCAGCCACAAACACCTGGAAGAAAATCCGTGGGATACATTCGAGACCGTGTTCACAGAAGGTTCTGTACACAAGTGTACCGTTATCAGCAAGAACGATAAAGGCGCTGTACTGGAACTACCTTACGGTATCGAAGGTTTCTGTGCCAACAAGAACCTGGTGAAGGAAGATGGCGGCAAAATTGAAGTGGGTGAATCACTCGACTTCAAAGTGCTTGAGTTTTCTAAGGAAGACCGCAGAATCTCCTTGTCGCACAAGGCCATGTTCTCTGCTGAAGAGGATAAGCCTGCTGCCAAGAAGAAAGCTCCTGCTGCCGGTAAAGGCAAGACTATCGATAAGATCAACCAGGAAGTGGAGAAATCTACCCTGGGTGACCTTGAAGCATTAAGTGCGTTGAAAGACAAAATGAACGCGCCTAAGGCTGGCGACTCGAAAGAGTAATTCATAACAGGCGTTGGGCGTTTGATGGCGGGGTGTTATTTTTACCCGCATTAAGTTGGTCAACGCCTGATTCTGGTCTCGTGGCCGAGTGGCTAGGCTGAGCTCTGCAAAAGCTCCTACAGCGGTTCGAATCCGCTCGAGACCTCAAAACAAACCCTTCCCGATAAAACCGGGAGGGGTTTTGTTTTTTAAGCCCTGTGTTTATTATCTTTCTTTACTGATTTTATTACTATGACCGAACGCGACCTGCGAAAACTCGAAGCCACCATCCGCAACAAAATGGAAGAGATTAAGAAGCAACGCGTAAGCCTGAAGGATTCTGGCATAGGCTCTCTGATGAATATGTTGAAGAAAGTAGATGAGGCCTCATACGAGAAGATCATGCCGGAGTATAAGAAGATGGTGAAGGAGTTTAATATTTTTAAGTGATACGTGAGCTCCGTAGGAGCGGCATATTATTAGCGTCAAGATCATTTTGTTATCCGTGTCGCCTGCGCCAGTTCAATGAAATGGGTTATTCATTGCGACATGATAGGCACGTCCATTGATGAACGTTTCACCGATTCCGCGTCATGGTCGGATTGCATTTCAAATTCATTTCATCTGTGGCGCGGTTGTTTATTTTAATTTGTTAGCCCGACCTGATGTGATGGTCGGGACTAGTCATTCTCTTTTTTCGAGCCTTGATGCCAATTTCTAAGTATTTCAAGCACTTTCCTCTCTTTTCTTAAATTTAAATTTTCAGGCTTAAAGCACTTCCTGCGCCCATTTTCCGACACCCAAACTCTACCACTCGGAGTGGTCGATAAAATTTCCATGATTAAAAAAAATTATGTCTATGGGGTTAGAACGATATTTAAACTATTTAGTTCCTAATCGACTGTTCCATGAAATGGATTATTTATTGCGACACTCCGTACACGTCCGCTTGATCAACGTTCACCTGTTCCGCGCCATGATCGGCTGCTTTTCATATATATTTCATCTTTGGCGCGGTAATGCATTTTAATTTGTTAGCCCCGACCTTACGGTCAGGGCTAACAATATGCCGCCCCGCTGGGGCTTTAGGTAAGCTCCAGAGGAGCGGCATTATGGCGCATAAGATGTTTATTAACTGTGTCGAGTGCGCCTGTTCAATGAAATGCATTATTCATTGCGACACAATATGCACGCCTGATGATGATCAATGCTTACCTCTTTGTATCTATCTGGTTAGCAGAAATTGTTGAGGTATAACTTTGTTACCAGCTACGATTTCAGAAATCAACTCACCTAATGCAGGGCCATGCTTAAACCCATGACCTGATCCTCCGCCTAAGAAGAATAAATTACTGGCTTCCGGATGATGATCGAATAAAAAATTTCCATCGGGTGAATTCTCATAGGGGCATACGCGACTTTCAACTAAGGGCGCATCTTTTAATCCGGGAAAACGATGGGCTAAAAATTTTCTGGCTTTTTTTAATACCTGTTCATTTGAAATCCGGTCGCCATGTGTTGGGTCAAACGGTTCTCCCCGCTCATCTACCCCTATTTTGAATCCACGGTAATTGTTGCCGGGTATGCCGTAATAAAAATCTTTACCATCCACATCTACCCACACCGGAAATTGTTCATACGCGGATGCGTGTTGCGTAGGCACACCAAAGTAATACACTTCCTGTTTGGTGCAGGTAATCGTGCTGCCCAATACTTCGGGGAACAATTTGCCCAGCCACGACCCACAGGCAAAGATGAATAGATCTGCTGTGAGCGATTGTCCGTTCGATAGTTGTATATATTTTAACCTGTTTCCTTCAACCTTTCCAGGCATGGCCTGCGCCTGGAGTATGGTACCGCCCTCTGCAATAAAACCTTTGTATACGGCCTGACAGGCCTCACGTGCGCGTAGGCAGCCACCATAAGGATCGAGCCAGGCATGACTCAAATCACTGGTGTTAACAATGGAGTATCGTTTTGAAATTTCTTCAACCGTTAATCGCTCGTAAGGCATGTTGTACTTTTCAGCGAAGGGTATTGAATTATCAACAACGGGTGTGTGTGCCTCGTAACACATCCACAACACGCCTTTGTTTTGAAAGAGTTTTGTTTTCCATCTTGCTTCATGTTCCTTCCATAACGTTAATGCCCGAACGTTCAGATCGAAATAGAATTCATTGGCGCCATATGTCGAGCGGATCACGCGTGTTTCATCACCTGAACTTGAACGGGAGTTGCCGGGTCCCCAGGTGTCGATCAAGGTAACCCTATAGCCTTTACGAAGCAGGAAAAGAGCAGTCCACCCACCAAATGCACCTGCCCCAACAACCACACCCGAACTACCCCGAGGAAGCTGTTCGATTGTTTTACCGGTAGCTTTTCCGGCTTGAGGAGCAAAGGTATTTAGCGACATTGGTTACGGTTTCCAATGAGCAGGGTCGTATCGCCAGGCTTTTAGCGAGGTGAGTTCTTTTTCGCCTACATATTTTTTATCGAGCGCACAAGCGACCAGGTGATCGTAATCGCTCAGGCTCACCAGCGAGACATCATCTGAATAGAAATTACTTTGAGCAATATCAAAGCCATACGTGAAGATGGAGACCATACCCAATACTTCAGCACCCCCATCGCGTAATGCGCGAACGGCTTTAAGAGAACTACCCCCGGTAGAGATGAGGTCTTCTACAACCACAACTTTTTGTCCTTTTGTTATCCGCCCCTCAATCAGGTTTTCCATGCCATGATCTTTCGGTTTTGGTCGTACGTAGGCAAAGGGAAGCGTAAGCGCATCCGCGACCAATGCACCTTGTGCAATGCCTGCCGTAGCCACACCGGCAATCGCTTCTGCAGCAGAAAAATTTTCCCGAATAGCCTGAACCAGTCCGTTGGTAATGGCCTTGCGAATGGTTGGGTGCGAGAGGGAAAGCCGGTTGTCGCAATAAATGGGCGATTTCCACCCGGAGGCCCAGGTAAAGGGCTTCTGAGCGCTTAATTTGATGGCCTCAATTTCCAGTAACATATTGGCCACAGCCGTAGCCGTTGAAGCCTGAATTTTAATGATGGGCATAGCGAATTTTTCTGACCCTAAAATCCGGCAATCGGATGGTTTAATCAAGTTCCTGCCCTAAAACGGCCAAAATTCTTTTGGGGCCTCTTGCCTGCAAGCGGAATATTTATTCTTTTGCGATCATGGTGAAGCGCATCACATTTTCCGGATGATCATTTTTATAAATGATATCCCCGTGAGCCTGTATAAGGCTGAGGAGAGTCCGGCCGATGGACACTATAATCATGTTATTGATGCTGCTGCAGAGGCTATTACACGCGCAAAGCTCATCCAGCACGTTTGGGTGCAAAATGTTAAGGAGGAGGAGTTCGAAACCTTGCTCGGTTACCTTAATTCAAAAGTTCCTATCGGGATTTTGTCATTGCACATTAGTGCGTATGATTATCATGCCCTTAAAGTTTACCTCACCAGCAAGTTTAAAGTGGTAAAGGCAGCCGGTGGCCTTGTGCGCAAAAAGGATAAATTCCTCATGATTTATCGTTTAAAAAAGTGGGACCTTCCAAAAGGTAAGAAGGAACGGAAGGAGAAGTATCCACAAACTGCTGTACGCGAAGTAGAAGAAGAATGCAACGTGTCGGTTAAACTGGTAGGAAAAATCTGCACCACCTGGCACACTTACACCATGAACCGCAGGGCCATGCTGAAGAAAACAAAGTGGTATGCCATGGACCTGGTGGATGATTCAAAAATGAAACCCAGCACAGAAGAAGACATTGAAGATGTGCGCTGGATGAAGACCAAGGAGGTATACCACGCGCTGGAACACTCCTACAAATCCATTCAATACGTGTTTGAACGCTACTACGAGTTGGTAGACGTAAAGTCCTAAATCTTAAAGTTTATACGGTAAAAAACTGCTCACATCTCCCTGGTAACGATGAACCTCTCGAATGATGGATGAACTTATAGAAGCAAACTGGGGCGAGGTAATGAGAAAAACAGATTCAAGGTCTTCATTCAGGTAGCGGTTCACCTGTGCAATGCTGTTTTCATATTCAAAGTCGGTGGTGTTGCGCAAACCTCGAAGCAAGTAGCGGGCGCCATTTTTTTTAGCAAATTCAGCTGTCAGTTCCGAAAAGGTAATAACCTTTATGTTCGGGTAATCTTTAAACGTGGTGTTGATGCGTTCAACCATAAAGTCGATTTCGAAGTACCGGACACTTTTGCTGCTGTTAAAACCAATCGCCACAATAATTTCATCAAACAGCTTAAGACCGCGAAGTACTATATCTTCATGCCCTTTGGTGAAGGGATCAAATGATCCGGGAAATAAGGCGATTCGCTTCATAGCTGTGTGTTTGGTTGGCCATTAAAGTACGGCAAATAAGGTTGGAATAGCAACGCTATTGAAACAGATCCACGCTGTACAGGTCAATGAAATGGTGATCCTGTACCTCATCAAACATGTAGCCGAATTTGAGGTTATCCGGTCGTTCACCAAACGTTACATTTTGAATGTACTTATAGAACTCGTGGAAGTGTGGTGAATTTTTTCCGATGTATCCCCACATCACCACTTTGCTGGTTTGTTGATCCATATTCAGGGTCTTCATCACCAGCATAATGTACCGGATGTAATCCTGAAAACTCAGAATGGTAAACTGGTTGTAATACACCAACTTCCCTTCATTTACAGAAAGGATGTGGAGTTTAAACCGATCGACATACAGGTACAACGGATTGTCTGTACGTTTTTCGGCTACACGCATAACACCTTCAATCAATGCAGCAGATTGATGTAAGAGTGTAAATTGCTTTTGTGGATACTTTTGTTCTACCCACGTCTTAAGTTCTTTCTGAATGGCGAATACGGTAACCGCTTCACTCTTTTCCATTGCAATAAATGCAGTTTCTTCTTTTGCAGAAGGTTGTGCATTCAATTTTAAATACTCCTGGGCAGCCGATTCATCAAACAAGGCCTGGGGCACCTGAACAAGTTTCTGATTTTTCAGGGCGATCTTAATCCGTTTCCAAAAACCGGCACGAATGAATGCGTGGTAATCGAACAATTGTTCGAGTGTATAAATCAGATCATCGCTGGATGATACGGACGGCAGTACATAGTCTTCCAGGTAGAGTAACCGCTTTTCGGTATCGTCAACCACACCAACCTGAACATCGCGCGGACCAACGTTTAACAGCAGGGAGTATTCGTGGATGTTGTCTTCTTCGAAGCGATCATCCTTGATTTTCTTGATTAGCTTAAACGTGGCAACGTTTTGCAAATTATTCCCAGTTTCCGGCAGTGGTAACGTCAGTCTTTGATCCGAACCGTAATGGTCTGCGGTTTTTAGCTTCGTTTTCTTCCCTGCGTGCAGGATTGATAGGCGCTGGATCCTTCACTTCAATAACCCATACCTTGATGCCATTCCGATCAATAGCGGCTGTATACAAATCAAATGTTTTACCCGACCCCGGAACGATGCTCAACGACTTTATATCAACATTTGGATTGAGTTGGTAATCCCAGAAAGTAATCAGGTTTTGACCCTTGGTTACACGATCGCCAACTTTTACATCAGCCTGGCTGCTGATGGTTCCTTTATCGAGGAAAGCATATTCATCAACCCGATCAAAATTGTCTTTCTGCATTTTGTACGACTTGGTTCCTTTGGCAACATAATCACCCACATTCTTAAAAAATCCAAGAAACACACCGTTATCTGCAGCGTTTACCGAATAAGTCTTTCTGAAGATTTTTTCTTTGGCTGAAACTTCAGCAATGGTATCAATATTCACGATGATACTATCCACCCCATAGCTAAGCGGAATAATGGTTTCTGACTTTACCGTAATCGGCACAACCCCGGTTTCGATGAAATTAATCAGGGTATCCCAGCTGCTGGTGTAGCGGCCATGCTGCTCCAGATATACTTTCTGGGCCTCGCGGATTACATTCAGCTTTTCAATGATCTGATCCTCAGTTGTTGATATGTTTTCACGGAATTTAATCGTGGAATTAATGCTATTGTAGAGGTAGTACGCCAAAGCTAAGCTAGCAACAAAAAGAACGTAGGCGAGTATCTTGGTCAGGTTCATTTTTAAAGGTTTAAGGCCACAAGTATAAATATTTTAAGGGGTATAAAACAAGGTAAAATCCGTGTTTGGGCGAATTATATTCTATAAAAACCGGTCAATAATTTCAGCTCGTTTGGGCTTTGGCAGAGCCGCAATAACCCGTGTTTTTCCTTGTCGGGGAGCGCCATTATCTCACCCCAAGGCATAAGCCTTACCTCCCTGATCAGCTGCTTGTCCGCGGGTAATTCAGGGTCGTGCCCAACCGTGGGCGTTCCACCAGTTTGTTCTACATCAAAGAACAATTCGAGGGCATGGAGGGGCGGATTTACGAATTCAGCCACGCAGCGGAAATCCTTCACGCGTATCGTCAGGTTTGTTTCCTCCATAAATTCCCGAATAAGTGCCTCGGCAGCCGATTGCCCGTAGGCTATGCCGCCACCCGGAGGTGCCCAAAAGTCCTGACCGGGATAGAGGTTGTGGTTAATGAGCAAGAGGCTGTCGCCCTGCAGGCATAAACCACACACCCGTGTTCTGATCCGTTTACCGAAAATCTGTTCAATGTGTTGATCCATGCCGGTTACCAGGGGGTATAATTCAAGATGGACGGCTAAGTCACAATTTGCCTTGAAATATTGCACTTTACTGGCAGAATTGTTGTTCGTTGATTGTTAAATTTGAACAAAAATAAGCGCTATGAAGAAGACAGCATTGTTGATGGTTTTGATGGCTTTTGCATTTTGCGGATTTGCCCAGGAGGCAAAACCTGCTGCAAAGCTTAACGGACCTATTCTCACATTTGAAAAAAACACCCACGATTTCGGTGACATTTATCAGGGTGACCAGGTGGCCCAGGTTTTCAAGTTCACCAATACCGGTAATGAACCGCTGATTATTACCAACATTCAGGTTACCTGCGGATGTACCGCACCCGAGTGGCCGCGTCAGCCAATCCCTCCCGGAGGAAAAGGTGAAATTAAAATCGGGTTTAACAGTGCAGGCAAGATGGGCCGTCAGAATAAAACTGTTACGGTTGTTTCTAATGCTGCGAACGATGAAAACACCATTTCATTCGTAACCAACATCCTGACGAAGACTCCACAATAAGAAATAGATTTAAAGATTATAAAGGCCATCTGTGAATCGGATGGCTTTTTTATTTTATACGCTTTGTAATCGCGATCACCATTACGAGCCACCCGCCAATCAATAAAACTCCACCAAACGGAGTGATCATGGCAATAGATGAAATTCCGGTGAAACACAACACGTATAAACTTCCGCTGAACAACAAGATTCCGGAAACAAACAATACAGCTGCCCACCTAAGCATTGGTGAGGAAAATAAATGTTGCAGTATGCCCGTAATCAATAGCGCACCTGCATGATAGAACTGGTAGCGCACGGCAAGTTCATAGGTTTCCAATCGGCCAGAGTCCAGCAACATGGGTTTCAGCGCATGTGCACCGAAAGCCCCAAGGGCCACGCCCAACAATCCCATAAGTGCACCGACAAGTAATGTGTTTTTTGTTCTCATATTTTTATTGAGTGGATGATGCTGAAGCGTAATTTCGTTCACCAAAAATAGCTGTACCGATGCGTATCATGGTGCTGCCTTCTTCGATAGCAATGTTGTAATCGCCACTCATGCCCATGGATAATTCCTGCATCACCACTTGTTTGGGTAGGGATTGATTTTTAAGTGTGATGAACAACTGTTTGAGCGAATGGAATTCCTTTCGTACCTGCTCCATGTTTTCGGTAAAGGTGGCCATGCCCATCAGTCCGGTAATGCGGATGTGCTCCAGCTTTTGCAGTGCATCGCTTTTCACAAGCTCATCAATCTCTTCTGGTGAGAAACCAAATTTCGATTCTTCCTCAGCAATATGAACCTGTAGCAAACAGGAAATGATCCGGTTATTTTTTTCGGCTTGCTTGTCGATTTCGGTTAAAAGCTTAAGCGAATCTACCGAGTGGATCAGTTGTACAAACGGTGAAATGTATTTCACTTTATTCGTTTGCAGGTGCCCGATCATGTGCCAGTGAATATCGCGCGGCAATTGCTCGTATTTGCGCGCCATTTCCTGCGCCTTATTCTCGCCAAAAGCGCGTTGCCCGGCATCATAGGCTTCCTGTATTTTTTCGATGGGCTGCGTTTTGCTTACTGCGATGAGCACACAACCGGGAGGCAGGTTTTGCGTATACCGGACTATGTTATTTTTGATCGTCATTCGTTATTTTTGATGCCTTTACCAACAAAGGTAAAACATAAACACTTCACGATGGCGATAATCGGCACATTGCTCAAAAAAGGAATCCGCATCCGCGAGATGATGGAGCAGGAATATTCTTCGCCTTTTGATTTACAAAAAAAGGAGTTGAAAGAACTGCTCATTGAGGCAGATCAAACCGAGTTTGGTAAGCACCACAATTTTGCTGACATCCTGAAGGAGTTCAGAAAAGGAAACAAGAGTTTCTACCATGCATTCTCCGAACGTGTTCCGGTTCATAGCTACAATAAAATTTACAATGAGTGGTGGAAGTTAGAGCTCCAAGGGGGTAAAAATATCTGCTGGCCAGGTCGTGTAAAATATTTTGCGCTAAGTTCAGGTACATCTGAGGCTTCATCCAAGCACATACCGGTAACCAAAGACATGACGAAGGCGATACAGAAGACCAGCATTCGTCAAATACTCACCCTATCGAAATATGATTTACCCGATGATTTTTTTACATCCGGTATTCTTATGCTCGGTGGCAGCACACACCTGAATAAAATCGGAAATTACTTTGAAGGTGATTTAAGCGGCATTCAAGCAGCCAAACTTCCTTTTTGGTTTCAACACTTTTATAAACCCGGCAAGCGTATTGCCAAAACGCGCAACTGGGAAGCAAAACTGGATGAGATAACCCGTAAGGCGCACGAGTGGGACATTGGGATTATTGTGGGTGTGCCAGCATGGCTACAAATCCTGATGGAAAAAATCATTGATCATTATAAGGTGAAACACATACATGAGATATGGCCTAACCTTCAGGTATATGTACATGGCGGTGTTTCGTTCGATCCGTACAGAAAGGGATTTGAAAAATTATTGGGTAAGCCCATTCACTACATCGAAACGTACCTTGCTTCCGAGGGCTTTATTGCCTTTCAGGCTTACCCGAACAGGCGCTCCATGCGACTGGTATTGAATAATGGTATTTTTTACGAATTCATTCCTTTTACCGATAGCAATTTTGATGAGAATGGCGAAGTAAAGCCCAACGTAAAGCCACTGATGATTGACGAAGTGGAAGAGGGTAAGGAGTACGCCATTTTGCTATCAACCTGTTCGGGTGCGTGGCGCTACCTGATTGGTGATGTAATAAAATTTGTTTCGTTGGAGGAATCGGAGATTGTCATCACCGGCCGTACCAAGCATTTTCTCAGTCTGTGTGGCGAACACCTTTCGGTGGATAACATGAACAAGGCCATTGAACTTGCTTCGAATGAATTGAATATTGATGTGCCCGAGTTTACCGTGGCCGGTATTCCACACGGCTCCCTGTTTGCGCATCATTGGTTTGTGGGTACAGATGATCGCGTAGACAATCAGGTTTTGCGCGAAAAGATTGATGCACACCTAAAAGTTTTGAATGACGACTATGCCGTAGAGCGTAGTGCTGCATTGAAGGATGTATATGTGGATGTGCTTCCGGTGAACACGTTCTACGAGTGGATGAAATCAAAAGGAAAGGTTGGCGGTCAAAATAAATTTCCACGGGTAATGAAACGCAGTCAGTTGGAAGACTGGCAGGCCTTTATCGAAAATCATGTAAATGGAAATCGTTCTTAAAGGCATTGTTTCCGGACTGGTGCTGGCCCTCCTCATTGGTCCCGTCTTTTTCTCCATCATTCAAACCAGTATTGAACGTGGCTTTTTAAGTGGAGTATTGGTTGCCATTGGTGTTTCCATAAGCGATGCGTTTTATATTTTTCTTGCCTACATGGGCTTATCGCAGGTATTCAGCAATGGCGATAATCAGCGGTATATGGCCTATTTTGGTGGCGCAATTCTATTAGCCTTTGGGGCTTACTACTTATTTGTAAAAAGCCGAAAAATTCTGGATTTCAAATCAGTGAATATTAAATCAACAAGCCCATGGCGACTTATTTCTAAGGGATTCATCATTAATGGACTAAGCCCTATGGTGCTTATTTTTTGGTTGGGAACAGTAAGCGTGGCAACCGGTGAGTTTGGCTACACCACAACAACTCAGGTGGTCACTTTTTTTAGTGCCATTGTAGCCACTGTTTTGCTGACCGATATTATCAAAGCCAAACTGGCTGATAAGCTTCGCACGGTAATGACACCACGTTTGGTACGTGTGATGAACCTTATATTGGGTGTTGTGATGTTGATTTTTGCAGGGCGGTTATTGCTTTATGCCGATAACTTCAACTTTCATTAATCCTGCAACACATTGCTGATGAAGGTAGATTTGGTGAATAGCCAGAGCAATAGAAATACAATTCCCCAGTTGAGGTAGTAGTAGTAATAATCCGCAGTGTCCTTAAAGCGTGTTTCTTTTATTTCCGCTTTCTCATACTGATCAATTTTATCGAACACTTGCTGAAGCGCCTGGTTGTCGCTTACGCGGAAAAATTCGCCCTCTCCAATTTCAGCGATTTTTCGCATGGTGGTTTCATCCACGGTATTTTCAATCATGTTCGGTCGGCCAAAGAAATCTTTTCCGTAAGGCACCATACCTTCTTTCCCGACAACAATGGTGTACATTTTTATTCCATATGCTGCCGCTAATTCAGCGGCTGTAATCGGGTCAATGTTTCCAGCCGTATTGTCACCATCACTCAATAAAATACACACTTTCGATTGCGCAGTTGATTCGCGCATCCGGTTGGTGACCACACCAATGGCGCTGCCAATGGCGGTTCCTCGGTTTTCAATCATGGAAAAATCAATTTCTCTGATGTACGACTTCAGTAAATTATAATCAGTGGTTAATGGGGCGAGTGAAAAGGCATCTCCCGAAAACACCACCAATCCAATCCGGTCCTGAACGCGACCATCAATAAAGTCAATGGCCACGTCTTTGGCGGCTTCAAGGCGGTTGGGTGTGAAGTCGGATATTTGCATGGATTGCGAAATATCCACAGCCAGCATGATGTCTATTCCTTCCGTCCACTGATCCACTTTTTCATTCGTGCGTTGTGGTCGGGCCAGCGCCACCAACAACAGCGCAAGCATAAGCAGAAAAAGTACATCGGGTATGAGCCGAACCAGATTGAGAGCTGAAGATTTTAGATCTTTTTGTGTTAAAGCAACCGGCAATTTTTGATTGAACTTGTAGCGCCACAACCAGCGTATGAGCAACAATAGTGGTAATGCGGCTAGGGCATACAGGAACTGCGGTCTCTCCCAACTAAACGATTGCAAGGTTGACCAACTGAACCATTCCAACGAATACCACACTTCCGATATTTGTTCCGCACTATCCATGGCTGATTTCTTCTACTTTCTTTCCAAATTTCTCTTCTGCCAATGTTTTCAATTTATTGAGCGGCTCAAGTACCAGGTTGTTATGCCCATAAATGGCTTTGTCCAATAAGGGAAGCGATTCACGGAGCCTTGCATCTGCCTCCAGCAAAAGTGTTTCACGGGTAGTTAATTTTGTATACGGCTTTCCGTCTAAGTTTTCAATATACTTTTTCCACAGGAAAAGTGCGCGTTCGGTTTGCTCTGGGCTGAACTGCGCTTGAAGTTGCTGTATGTATGCTGAGAATGTTTGTAAAAATTTTTGATGATTGCCGTTCAGTCGCTTGAGTTTGAAATGTTTTCGAATACGTTTTCCAAAAATTAACCAGACAGCCACAGCAACAACAAGCAACGATATAAGTACAATCAGTAAGATGGGATAGTTAAACAGGAAGAATACCCGTTGGTACCCCGTATTGGTTTTTAGTGGTAAATCCTGTGCACTCAGGGAATCAGGAATAGGTTCAGTCACCAATAAACTCAGCACAATGCTGTCGCGTGGAGGAACATGAAACGTGCAATCCGCTTGCTGCAGCTGAAACACCGGCAGAGACAGGTATTGTACCTCATCAATCTCAAACGTTAACAACGAATATACAGCGCTATCGTAACTTTCACCTTGTTGCGTAACGGTAGGAAAATATCTTTTGCGTTCGAATTCAAAACCCTCAAACGTCCAGGTAGAATCCGGAAACAGCACCTGAAGGTTGCTGGGGTACTTTGCCGTTAGATAATAGGTTAGGGGCACACCAATTTTGGTGCTGTCTTGAATAAAGCCCCCTGTTACTTTAACCTGTGCGTTGCAAATGCTCAGGTTTAGGAGCATCAATAGCGTAACACAACCTTTCCAAAAAGACATGCGCATCTTCACCATTCCCCTCAGGTTGTTTTTACAGTTCGGTTTCGCACTTTAAATAAACGAAGAAGCTTGGGTACAAAGTCTTCATCCGTATCCAGCGAAATAAAATTGATTTGGTGTTTTTTGCAAAAGGAAGACAGGGCAGTTTTCCGATCATCGAGCCGGTGACTGATCTTTTCCCGGAAATCTCCGAAGGAAGTATTTATCCACAAGGTTTTTCCGCTCTCTTTATCTTGTACGGGTATAATGCCCAGTTTGGGCAAGCGGGTTTCGCGTTTGTCGCTGATGTGGATAATGACTAAGTCGTGCCTGCGGGCCAGCGCCTTCAGGTTCTTTTCATAATCTTCATCTATGAAATCGGAGATGAGGATGACTACACTTCTGCGTTTGATGGTGTTTAAGGCAAATGCAAGGGCTCGGTTCAGGTTGGTTTTCAGGGATGTTGGCTTCAGCGAAACAATCCCGCTAATGATCTGGTATGCCTGCGATACCCCTTTTGTTGGTTTGATGTACAGTTCCCGCTGATCGGAATAACAAATCAAGCCCACATGACTGGATTCTTTTACAGCAGAAAGCGCCAGAACCCCGGTAATTTCCTTGCCGATGTCAACTTTTGTTTTCCCTTCCGAACCGATTTCCTGCGAGGCACTCACATCCAGAATAAAAAATACCGTTTGTTCCTTCTCTTCCCGAAAGGTTTTTACAAACGTGCCATGCCCCTTGGCCGATACATTCCAGTCGATGGTGCGGATGTCATCCCCATACTGATAGGGGCGGACGTCATCAAACTCCAGGCCTGTGCCTTTGAACACCGACCGGAAATCGCCCTGCATCTGGCTGTTAATGGCCTTGCGTATCTGTATTTCGTATTTCCGTAACTTTTTTAGAAGCGTCTTCACTGTTAAGGCTTACGCTGGTGCGACTTTTGAGTTTCAAAAATAGCTAAATGTGACTACTTTGCCCGCCATGCTCATACATCAGGCTGAATTTTGCTTTAAATGGACGCACATCCGGTTGTGGCTAGTGGTGTTGCTGCTCATCCTTTTTGGGTGTAAAGAAGAGAAGCGACCCGAGGGCATTCTCACGGAACCACAAATGGTAGAGGTGTTGCGTCATATGTACCTTTCGGAGGAGCGATTAAACCAGGTGGCAATACCCTACGATTCCATGGGAAAGTTGCTGCCTTATGTAAAAAGCAAGGTTTATGAACAGGCCGGAGTATCCGATTCCCTTTTCAGGGTTTCCATGCAGTACTATATGGCTCACCCCAAACAATTGGAATATATTTACACCGCATTGGTAGATTCCCTCGGCCTGGAAGAGCAGGGAAGACCTCATGAGATTCCCAAAAATGTTCAGTCAGAGTGATGTTGAAGTAAAGATCGGCTTCGATCAAATCCGTACCCGGTTAAAAACGCATTGCCTTTCTACACTCGGTACTGTCGAGGTGGATAAGATGATCTTTTTGAGTGAACCCGAACGGGTTTTGGAATTGCTCCAGCAGACCACCGAGTTCAAACAGATTTTTGAGCGAGGGGATACGTTTCCATCCAGCCACTTTTTCGATCCGGCTGATTTGCTTAGCCGCATTGCATTGGAGGGAAATTACATTGATGAACCTGATTTTTTGAAGATTGCCTGGTCACTGCAAACCATTATTTCCTGCCGGGATTATTTTGTAAAGAACCAGGCGTTGTGCCCAACGCTTTTCAAACTTTCTGAACCCGTGGGTATTTCTGCGCAACTGGTTAAACAGATATTAAACATAATTGATGACCATGCACAGGTTCGCGATTCGGCCAGTACAGAATTAGGTCGCATACGAAAAAAAATTCGCGAGGAGCAAAGCAGGTTGCGCAAGATCATCGATCAGGTTTACCGGCATGCCATACAGGAGCAATGGATACCGGAAGGGGCGTTGCCTACTATTCGTGGTGGACGGTTGGTGATTCCGATTTTGGCAGAACACAAGCGAAGGGTAAAAGGATTTATTCACGATGAATCGGCAACCGGGCAAACCGTTTTTATGGAACCAGCCGAAGCGCTTGAAGCAAACAATGAAATGCGCGACCTGGAACATGCCGAGAAGCGTGAAGTGATTCGTTTGCTGAAAGAATTAACAACTGTATTGCGGGCAGAATTGGATCAACTGGTACAGGCCTATAACTTTTTAGGAAAGGTTGATTTTATTCGGGCCAAGGCGCGACTGGCTCAGGAGTTACAAGCCGGTATGCCAATCGTTCAACCTGTTCCGGCATTGAAGTGGATGAAAGCCCGGCATCCGTTGTTGCAGTTGAGTTTGAAAGGTAAGCGTGAATTGATTCCGTTGAATATCAACCTGAGCGAAGCCGATCGGTTTTTGTTGGTATCCGGACCAAATGCGGGAGGCAAATCAGTTTGCCTGAAAACCGTGGGCTTGTTGCAATACATGTTGCAGTGTGGCCTTCTTGTTCCCATGTTGCCTGATTCAACTGCCGGAATTTTTGAGCAGATATTTGTGGATATTGGCGATCAGCAATCCATCGAAAATGATTTAAGCACGTATAGCAGCCACCTGAAAAATATGGCGCAGTTTATTCATTCGGGCAATGCGCGTTCACTTGTATTGCTGGATGAATTGGGATCCGGTACTGATCCAAACTTTGGTGGGGCCATTGCGCAATCCATTTTACAGCAGTTGCTGCAAAAGAACGTGTGGGGTGTAGCTACCACGCACTACTACAATTTGAAATTGTTTGCCGGGCAAACCGCAGGCATTCGCAATGCAGCCATGCGTTTTGATGAAAAAAATCTTGTACCGTTATATCAACTTGACATCGGTAAACCCGGAAGTTCTTTTGCATTGGAGATCGCACAGAAAACCGGTTTGCCCAACGAAGTATTGAACACTGCGCGCGAACTGGCCGGCAG
Source organism: uncultured Roseivirgaceae bacterium (assembly GCA_964419145.1). Taxonomy (GTDB): domain Bacteria; phylum Bacteroidota; class Bacteroidia; order Cytophagales; family Cyclobacteriaceae; genus UBA2336. The sequence continues at coordinate 139,104 of CAYQOM010000005.1, forward strand.
TGATCTGGTAGGTTTTGAAACCCTGGTGCGCGACCTGGAAAGGGAGCGCAATGCGCTGATGAAAAAATCAGCTTCCCTGGAGCACAAAAATAAAGAGTTGAGCGCTTTGGTTAAGAAGTATGAAACGTTATCGGGTGAGTTGGAAGAGAAGAAGAAGGTGATACTCAGCAAAGCCAAAGAAGAAGCACAGCAGTTGTTAGCCCAGACCAACCGCGAAATAGAAAAAACCATCCGGCACATTCGGGAAAACCAGGCACAAAAAACCGAGACCAAAAAAGTAAGGGAGAAGTTAAGAGAGATTTCACAAAAAGTTTCTGGGCCCGTAGTTCCGAAGAAAGCCACAGCACCTGTTGAAATTAAAACCGGTGATCGGGTACGCATTATCGGACAGGAGGGTAGCGGTGTAGTGCTTTCTGTAAAAGGAAAATCCGCCATGGTTCAACTGGGAGAGTTGAAAACCAATGTAGCATTAGCAAAACTTGAACGGGCCGACCAAAGCAGTGCGGATAAAACCGTAGAAGGGAAATTGCGCTCCGTAGGGTTAAGTCTTCATGAAAAGCGTGCCGGTTATTCACCGGTTTTGGATGTGCGGGGCAAGCGGGTTGATGAAGTGCTTCCGTTGTTGGAAGCCTTTCTGGATACCTCTGTTTTACTGGCGCAAGGCGAATTAAAAATCCTGCATGGAAAAGGGGAAGGCGTGTTGCGCAAAGTTATCCGCGATTACCTGAAGCAATACAAACAAGTGGCTTCCTTTGCCGATGAGCATGTAGAGCGGGGAGGGGATGGAATTACCGTGGTGGTGTTAAAATGAAAAAGGCTCCACAGTGGAGCCTTATCATATTCTAAGAATGATATTTTTAATCTAAAACGAAAATCCAGTTGCCATTTACTTCTTCGGTTCGACTTCCCGCATAATCACAATCAATACACTCAAAAGTTAGTGTTAGTTGACCGTTTGAAGCAATTGAATATGTAACCGGTACGCCATCGCTTCTAAGAATAGAACCTGTATCCCCTGTGCCAATTGCTGCAAAATCCCACTGTCCGCTTGCTGGCCAGGGGCTCGGAGTTGGACGGTCTCCACTTACTGAATAATTATAAGGTCCATCCGGATCATTTGAATTGAATGTTCCACTAATAGTAAGTGTAAAACCTGTAAAATCAGCCGTCCGAGGTGCTCCATCAAGGGTGGCACTTACAATATTCCACGTTGTTGAGAGCTTCTCCAGCTGAACTTTTTGTGCCGGATCTTTCGGATCATCCCCACCACAATTGCTGAAGAACACTAATGCGCCTGCTACTATCATTAAAGACGCTAAACGGGACACTACTTTTATCATTGCTTATAGTTTAGAATTACGAATTTCATTTTTCTGACCCACAAAATCAAACCAAAAGGCCGGATTTGCAAATTTAACCCCGTTTTATCGGTTTTATTGTAGGGTTGTAACCGCCTTTTCGGTCGTATTGACTTTAAAGTCACTCAAATTGATTATTTCAGGCCCTTTCGGGTACTCTTCGGGTTGGTTGGAGGCTATAAAAACCAGGCGGTTTGCGCTCGCCTGCTCCAGGTTTTCGAGGTACCAGGTAAATGCCTGCCGGTCGAGGTTGGTACCGGGCTCATCCAAAAACAGGGCAGGGGTATCAGTAAAAAAAGCAAGGCCAAGTTTGAGGCGTTGTTTCATCCCTGAGGAGAAGTTGGAGATGTATTTATCTCCGGCCTGTTCCAGGTACATGCGGCTAATAATTTCGGAAAAAGAATAGTTGTTTAATACGGGTCTTGATTTAAAGTGAAAGGCTACCTGTTCGCTCAACGTAAATTCATCAATCAACTCCATGTAGGGAGTGGCGATACTTACCTGCTTAAAGATGGCATCTGATTCTATCGGTTGCCCATCAAGCGAGTAGGTGAGCGTACCTTCACTCATGGGCAGTTGCCCCCACAATACCTGAAGCAACGTTGATTTTCCTGAGCCGTTCGGTCCGGTGATGGCGTAGGTTTTGCCTTGCTCGAATGTATAGTTCAGATTACGAAATATCCACTCACGGTTGTAGCGTTTGCTTAGGTTGTTAGCGGAGATGGAAAGTTTGCTCATGTGCCCGAGGGGAATTTTATCGGAATAATTTTTTTAACCACAGAGATCACAGAGGAAATGCACACAGAGAACGCAGAGATTGCTAGAGCTAGAGGTGTGTTGTCAACTGCTCACTGTCCACTAATCTCAGTCCCCCAACCCATAACCTTTCATGATGCCACGCTCGGAAGATCGGATAAAGTTAATAATGTAATCCCGCTCTTCACTTTGTGGAACTGATTCGGCAATCATATCAAGCGCTTTGGTGTTGTTGATGCCCTTCATGAAAATGTACCGGTAGATTTCTTGAATCTCTCCGATTTTTTCTGAGGAAAATCCCCTGCGTCTTAACCCAACGGAATTTATTCCCGCATACGCTAACGGTTCACGAGCAGCTTTGGTGTAAGGAGGCACATCTTTACGAACCAGTGAACCTCCGGAAATCATGACGTGTGCACCCACTTTTACAAACTGATGCAGTGCACTTGCTCCGCCAATAATCGCCCAGTCGTCAATGGTAACATGCCCGGCAACCTGAACCGTGTTAACCAATATGCAATTGTTGCCGATGATACAATCATGGGCTACATGCACATACGCCATCAACAGGCAATTCTTACCAATAACGGTTTTGAATTTATCGTGCGTGCCACGACTGATGGTTACGCATTCGCGGATTACGGTATTATCCCCAATGAATGTCTCAGTTTTTTCTCCGGCAAACTTCAGGTCTTGCGGAATAGCAGAAATGGAAGCACCCGGATAAACTTTTACATTTTTTCCAATGCGGGCGCCATCAAAAATTACTGCGTTTGGACCAATCCAACTGCCATCATCAATAACCACATCAGCGGCAATGGTGGCAAAGGGTTCAATGGTAACATCCTTGCCAATTTTGGCATCCGGATGAACGTTGGCTAGGGGATGGTAACTCATGAGTCTTTACGAACGATACTGGCCGTCATGGTTCCTTCACAAACTAATGTATTGCCTACAAATGCACGGCCGTACATTTTAGCAATACCTCGTTTAATGGGTGCCAGCAGGTCGCACTGAATCACCAGTGTATCGCCCGGCAACACCATCTTTCTGAATCTGAAATTTTCTATTCCTAAAAAGTAAGTCCAGTAGTTTTCCGGATCGGGTACGGTGCTCATCACCAATATACCACCAATCTGCGCCATGGCTTCTACCTGCAGTACGCCAGGCATAACCGGATTTCCAGGGAAGTGTCCTTGAAAGTAGGGTTCGTTGGCGGTAACGTTCTTAACACCGGCTACGCTTTCATTATCCAGGTAAATGATTTTGTCGATGAGCAGAAAAGGATAACGATGCGGTAAGGTTTGCTTGATTTTGTTAATGTCCATTACCGGTGGAAGACTCGGATTGTACTTTGGTCTTCCTTTCTTATCGGCTTCGGCCATGGCTTTCTTCAACTTCTTGGCGAAAGCCACATTAGCTGCGTGCCCGGGGCGTGCAGCCAGCACCTGAGCTTTCAACGGTCTTCCAGCCAACGCCAGGTCACCTACGATGTCAAGCAGTTTATGGCGGGCGGGTTCGTTTTTATAGCGAAGTTCAATGTTGTTCAAAATGCCTTCATGCTTAACGGCAACTTTTGGTTTACCGAGCATCTTGGCGATGTTGTCCAACTCATCTTCACGTACCACACGATCAACAATTACAATAGCATTGTTTAAGTCACCACCACGAATGAGGTTGTTTTTATACAACATCTCCAACTCGTGCAAAAAGCAGAAGGTACGGCAAGAGGCGATTTCCTTTTCAAACTGGCGGATGTCGGTAATGGAAGCATGCTGACTTCCCAATACGGGTGAGTTATAGTCGATCATTACCGTTACCCGATAATCGTCTAATGGCAATGCGGCAATTTCAACGTTGCGTGGAATTTCACGATAGAAGATTGGCTCCTGTACTTCAAAGAAATCGCGTAGAGCATTTTGTTCTTCGGTGCCAACCGATTTTAAAGTTTCCACAAACTCGATGGAACTTCCATCCATAATCGGACACTCAGGTCCGTCAAGCTGAATCAGTACATTGTCGATTTCCAGTCCGACTAAGGCAGCCAGGGTGTGTTCGATCGTACTTACGCGAGCACCGCTTTGTTCAATGGTTGTTCCACGCGATACATCTACTACGTTGTCGCAATCCGCATCAATAATAGGTGATCCGGGTAGGTCTACCCGTTGAAACTTTATTCCATGGTTCGGCTTGGCCGGCACAAAGGTCATGTTTGTTTTGGCACCCGTATGCAGCCCCACACCCGATAAGGATACCGATTTTTGAATCGTCTGTTGTTTGATATTCAGCATGTCTATCCGTAAAAAGATGGCAAATTTAACCCCGAATAGGGGGATAATCCAAACCCTATTGAAAAGGGCCTTTTCTGAATGATTACAACGTTTTAGCGGAAGATTTTCTATTCCGTTGCTGATTCAACGGTTTTGCCGTGAACCTTCTTTTCGAGCTCTCTCAGCCGGTCGTTCAGGTCGGGAAGACGTTTGAAGACGGCATACGATCGAAAGTATTCTTTAACATCAAATGCGGGGTATCCGATAATTTTCACTCCTTCATCCTTAATGGACTTGGAGATACCCGATTGTGCGCCAATGCCCGTTTTGTTTGCAATAACAAGATGACCGGCAATACCTACCTGTCCGGCAATAACACATTGCTCACCAATTTTGGTTGAACCGGAAACACCCGACTGAGCTGCCATTACGGTGTTCTTGCCCACTTCAACGTTGTGGGCTATCTGAATCAGGTTGTCCAGTTTTACTCCTTGCCGGATGATGGTGGCATCACCATAAAGTGTGGCACAATCAATAACCGTGTTAGCCCCAATAACCACATCGTCTTCAATGATCACATTACCCATTTGGGGTATCGACTTATAAGTACCATCAGCTTGCGGTGCAAAACCAAATCCATCGCTACCGATAACTGCACCTGCATGCAGTACGCAGTTGTTACCGATTTTCGTATCGGCATACAGTTTAACATTAGGGTGGAGAATAACGTTGTTGCCGATCACAGAATTGTCGCCTATGAATACATGTGGATAAATTTTTACATTGTCGCCAATTTTTACATTGTTGCCAATGTAGGAGAAGGCGCCTCTGTAAATATTTTTTCCTGTTGAGCTGTTGCCGCCAATAAAAGATGGTTCTTCGATTCCGGCTTTCTGAAAACTTACGAGGCGGTGATATTCTTCCAATAAAACCGTGAAACTGCTGTATGGATTGTCTACCAGAATAAGGACAGACTGAATGGGTTTACGTGGCTTGAAATCCTTGCTGACGATAACTGCCGAGGCCTGTGTGGTGTAAATGTAGTTTTCGTATTTCGGATTGGAGAGAAAAGCAATCTGACCATTCTTTGCATCCTGTATTTTAGCCAGCATGCGAATTTTGGCATTCCCATCTCCCTGAACTTCTCCGCCAAGCATGGCAGCGATCTGACTAACGGTAAACTCCATAGGTGTTTAGTTGCAGGAAAGTTGGGTTTGACTGTTTACAAAGATACATTTTTAGGCCAGCAGAGGTAGTTTTTTTTGACGATTTTACTGATGGCCTTAATACTGGGTAAATCCGAGGCATGGGCAATATCCAGTACTTCGCCACTTTTCATCAATACGTTAATCTTCTGTCCTTCTGTATAGGCTTCATTTGAAACGGTACCATGTGAAAACAGGTAAGGTGTTTCCGACCGAAGTGTGTTGTAGGTTTTGGTAATCTCCTCACGCACCTTATCTACATATGTTTTTTGTATGGGTTGGCTGCTTAACATAATCCTGAAGAGGTTACGCTGATAGAGCATGGTTGCCAAGGTTGAAAGAATCTGGTCATTGTGGTTCAGCCAGAATTTAATGGCACCCCATATATCCTGATCGTCAAGTTTGCCAAAATAATTGAGTACTTCAGGTTTGTCCTTAAAATCCTGTAGCGTTGCGTTGTGTTTTAAAAAATAAAGCAAAGCTTCACTGGCAGGCACTTGTTCACCAGCCTTAACCAGGTGTTGGGCTCGCTTAATCAAGTTAACCACCATGCGTTCGGCACTTACTGTTGTTTTATGCAAGTACACTTGCCAATACATCAGTCTACGAGCATTTAAAAAGTTTTCAATGCTGTAGATCCCTTTCTCTTCGACCACAAGTTGATCATCATGCACGGTGAGCATGGCAATAATTCGGTCAACACCAATGGTGCCTTCCGGTACTCCGCTAAAAAAACAATCGCGCATCAGGTAATCAAGCCGGTCAATATCCAAC
>CAYQOM010000005.1:145476-264679 GCA_964419145.1 uncultured Roseivirgaceae bacterium
ATCCAACTGACTGGCGATTAACTGGTGAAATAATTTTCGTTCATAACCGTTTCTGAAAATCTTTAATGCCAGATCAAGCGAACCATTTAACTGCCTGTTCAGTTGTTGCATGAATAGGTAGGAAAGACTCTCATGCCGGATTCCGGTCAGCAATGAATCTTCAAGCGCATGCGAGAAGGGGCCGTGGCCAATATCGTGTAAGAGCACGGCAATCAAAGATGCTTCATACTCTTTGTTGTTTATAGCTATGCCTTTGCTTCGCAAGCTATCGAGTACGCGACCCATCAGGTGAAGGGCTCCTAAGGCATGTTGAAAGCGTGTGTGTTGAGCCGAGGGGTAAACAAAATCGGTAAGCCCCAGTTGCTTCACGTGCCGTAACCGCTGAAACCAGGGATGCTCAATAATATCGAAGATCAGCTCTCCTGGAATCTTGATAAATCCGTAAACCGGATCGTTGATTATTTTCTTTTTATTCAAGAGAGCGGTTGAGATTAATTACCTTCGTAAAAATTTAGATATGCAAAGATATAGCATTTTGTGGGCCGATGATGAGATTGATTTATTGAAACCTCATATTTTGTTTCTGGAACAACGGGGATACGACATCACACCGATTAACAATGGTTCAGATGCCGTTGAACTGGCCAACGAGAAACATTTTGATGTGGTTTTTCTGGATGAAAATATGCCGGGGATGTCTGGTCTGGAGGCGTTGGATCAGATTAAAGCCAGCAAACCCAATCTTCCGGTGGTTATGATTACTAAGAACGAGGAGGAGCATATCATGGAAGAAGCGATTGGTTCGCAGATTGCTGATTATTTGATTAAGCCGTTAAATCCCAACCAGATTTTACTTTCTGTAAAGAAAATTCTGGATAACAAAAGGTTGATTATTGAGAAGACAAACCTTTCTTACCAACAAGAGTTTAGAAAGATCAGCATGGCGTTTATGGACGACATGAATCATGAACAATGGGCTGACATATATAAAAAACTTGTGCACTGGGAATTGCAACTCGATCAATCTGATAATGAAGATATGAGTGAAGTTTTGGAGATGCAGAAGATTGAGGCCAATGCCAACTTTGCCAAATTTGTTATCAAGAATTATGAAAAGTGGCTTAACGATGCAAATGCCGATAAGCCGTTGTTGTCGCATCAGTTGTTAAAAAAGAAAGTACTTCCGGCATTAGGTAAAGATGTTCCTGTGTTTTTGGTCGTGATTGATAATTTAAGGTTTGATCAGTGGAAGATGATTGAGCCGATCATTGATGACTACTTCACCGTAACCGGTGAGGAAACATATTATTCCATTCTACCCACTACAACGGCTTATGCGCGTAATGCTATTTTCTCGGGTATGATGCCCAGCGAAATGGCTAAAAGTCAACCCGATTTATGGGTAGGTGAAGATGAGGATGAAGGAAAGAATAATTTCGAAGATGAGTTTCTTGGAAAGCAATTGAAGCGAAATAACATCAACGCAAAGTTTTCTTATCACAAAATCAAAAACCTGGAGGAAGGACGATCGCTGGCGGACACGGTGAATAATCTCTTTCAAAATAACTTCAATGTTATCGTGTACAATTTTGTGGATATGCTTTCCCATGCCCGAACAGATATGGCTATGATTCGTGAATTGGCTCCGGATGAGTCTGCGTATCGTTCCATAACGCGCTCATGGTTTTTACATTCGCCATTGCTCGATATTCTGAAAACCATATCCGAACGAAAGGCGCAAGTAATTATCACCACCGATCACGGTACCATCCGCGTAAAGCGACCGTTTAAGATTGTGGGCGATAGAAGCGTGAACACAAATCTCCGCTACAAGCAAGGAAAAAATCTTGGCTATGATGGGGGCAAAGTAATGGAAGTTAACAAGCCCGAGCGATTATTCTTACCGAAAATGAATGTGTCCACTAGCTATGTGTTCGCCACCGAGGATCAGTTTTTCGCTTATCCAAACAACTACAATTACTATGTTAACTTCTATAAGGATACATTTCAGCATGGCGGAGTGAGCCTGGAGGAGATGATAATCCCGTTAATTTTCTTAAATTCGAAGAATGCAACCTGATGGGGCAACACCAAATCTTGTATTTGACCGGGTGTCAAGTACAGGCCTTGATGAAGTAGCCAAAGCGTTGTTAAACCAGATGGGTACCCGCAGGGTGTGTGTGTTGCAGGGGGAGATGGGCTCCGGAAAAACCACATTGGTAAAGGCATTTGGAAAAGCTTTGGGAGTAGTGGATACGATGGCCAGTCCGACTTTTTCGTTGGTCAATGAGTATATCACTGCTTCGGGAGAGCGGGTTTACCATTTTGATTTATACCGGCTAAAATCGGCAAATGAGGTTTTTGATATAGGGGCAGAGGAATATTTGTATTCTGGCCAATATTGTTTTGTTGAATGGCCTGAAAAGATTTTGACCTTACTACCTGAGGAATATGCTGAAGTACGAATTTCAGTTGAAGATGAACATCACCGAACGATAGAATTTTTGTTGCATGGCAGAAAAGAAGAAGAGCGGGTTTGAAACCTTAGCCCGTGCCAGTCTGGCACCCCAGGAACAATTGATGGCCGTGAAAAAGGGAAAGCATTCTTTTTTTCTGGGATTGCCAAGAGAGATTTCCCTTCAGGAAAATCGCATAACGCTTACACCTGATGCCGTTGCGTTATTGGTGAATAATGGTCATGAGATTTGGGTAGAGACCAAAGCAGGAATTGGATCAAAGTTCAGCGATCAGCAATACAGTGAAGCAGGTGCCAAGATTGTTTATTCACCACAGGAAGTCTATAAAGCCGATGTGATTCTGAAGATTGAGCCGCCCACCCTTGAAGAGATCGAGTATATGCGACCGGGACAAACGTTGATCTCCGCGTTGCAGCTAGGGCACCTTCCGGTAGAGTCCATTCAGGCCATGTTGAAGAAGAAAGTCACTGCACTGGCATACGAGTTTATTGAAGATAAAGTGGGAGGTATGCCGATCATCCGTGCCATGAGCGAGATAGCCGGCAGCAGCGTAATGCTGATTGCAGCCGAATACCTGAGTACGGCCAATAATGGCAAAGGTGTTATCCTGGGAGGCATTACGGGTGTACCACCAACCAAAGTTGTGATCATTGGTGCGGGAACAGTGGCGGAATATTCTGCCCGTGCGGCTATTGGAATGGGTGCAGAGGTTCAGATTTTCGATAACCACTTGTACAAGCTGCGCAGAATAAAGCATTTACTAGGTTCGCAGGTTTATACCTCAACCATTGATACATTAACGTTGAGCGAATCACTCAAAACAACTGATGTTGTTATTGGCGCGTTGCGCGCAGAGAAAGGACGAGCCCGTGTGGTGATTACCGAAGAGATGGTGAGTAAGATGCGTCCCGATTCACTTATTATTGATTTGAGTATTGATCAGGGCGGATGCATTGAGACCTCCGAGATCACTAGCCTGAAGAAACCCGTTTTCAGAAAATACGATGTGATTCACTATTGTGTGCCCAATGTGGCATCGCGAGTGGCACACACCGCAACAACAGCACTCAGTAATATTTTTACGCCTACTATTCTACGGGCTGCTGAAGAAGGTGGTGTGGAGGCCATGATCTATTCTCATGCCTGGTTTATGAAGGGGGTATACACCATTAAGGGAAGCCTAACCAACGAAGCGGTTGCCCGCAAGTTTGGAATGAAATTTAAGAATATTGAATTGTTACTTGCGGCAAGGTTGTAAAAACTACAACCTCGCCAGACTTTCTTCCAACGCCTTTATCTTAGCTTCTGCATCGGCTTTCTTCTTGCGTTCCATTTCCAGCACGTGAGCAGGGGCTGAGCTCACAAAACGCTCATTCTCCAGTTTCTTGCTTACTGAATTCAAAAAACCACGTTGATATTCCAAATCCTTGAGCAGGCTTGCTTTTTCTTTTTCTGGATCAATGGCTGTATCGAATGGAATAAAAAACTCCAATGACCCTACCAGGAAAGATGTTCCGCTCCCTTCTTTGTCTTTGGTGATTTGAACTTCTGAAAGATTGCCAAGTTTTTCAATGATGGGTTGAAAGTTTTTTATGCCTGCATCAATGGCAGGATCCATATTTAGTTTGAGCGGTTCTTTTGGTGAGAGACCCTTCGAACTCCGTGCATTACGAACTTGCGTTATGATTTCCTGTGCTATGCCCGACTGTTCAATGATGCTGGCATTGAATGCTTTCACCTTAGGCCATGAGGCAATAAGAATACAATCCTTTGCATCACGATCTTTGAGTTCATGCCATAACTCCTCTGTGATGAATGGCATGAAGGGATGGAGTGCTTTTAATAGTGTTTCAAAGAATAAAACCGTAGTGGTGTAGGTTGTTTGATCGATCGGCTTTCCAAATTCCGGTTTAACCATTTCCAGGTACCACGAACAGAAATCATCCCAGATTAATTTGTAAATAGTCATTAACGCATCCGACATCCGGAACTTTTCAAAATGATCGTTAAGTTCGGTAAGTCCCTGGTTCATTCTGGCCTCAAACCACTCCATGGCAACCTTGTTTTCGGTTGGTGTTATGTCATTTGAAACGGTCCAACCTTTAACCAATCGGAATGCATTCCAGATTTTATTGGCAAAATTTCTTCCTTGTTCCACCAACTTTTCATCATACAACAAATCATTACCAGCTGGTGAGCTGAACAGCATTCCCGTTCGCACGGCATCTGCACCAAAGTTGGCAATCAGGTCAAGCGGGTCAGGGCTGTTGCCCAACGACTTCGACATTTTACGTCCTTGTTTGTCGCGTACAATGCCGGTCAGGTACACATTTTTAAACGGCATCTCCTGGCGGTATTCGTAACCCGCAATGATCATGCGTGCTACCCAGAAAAACAAAATTTCAGGTGCAGTAACCAGATCATTCGTAGGGTAATAATAATTCAGGTCTTTGTTTCCTTTGCTGGAAGAATCCTTAAATACAGAAGTGTCGAATACGGCAATGGGCCAAATCCAACTGGAAAACCAGGTGTCCATTACATCTTCATCTTGCTTTATTGATGCGAATGGTTTGTTCTGACTTTTAAATTTTTCTTTTGCTTCTTCTTCGGTTTTAGCTACCACAAATTCCCCTTGTTCATTATACCAGGCAGGTATGCGGTGCCCCCACCACAATTGTCGCGATATACACCAATCGCGCACGTTAGCCATCCAATGATGATAGGTGTTCTTGAATTTAGGTGGAATGAGTTTAATATCATCATTCATTACATGCTCCAGCGCAGGCTTGGTGATGGTGTCCATTTTCAGGAACCACTGCAAGGACAAACGCGGTTCAATTACGGCATCAGTACGCTCCGAAAATCCAACGTTGCTTTTATAGTCCTCAACCTTGGCCAGGTGATTGCCTTCCTCTAAAAGTTTTGCGATTTTTTTTCGGGCAACAAACCGATCTTCACCGATTAGTATCTGTGCCTTTTCATTGAGTGAGCCATCCTCATTCAGAATATCGATAACTTCAAGATTGTGTTTTTTACCAAGTTCATAGTCATTCAAATCGTGCGCTGGCGTAACTTTTAAACAGCCCGTACCAAAGTCCATTGTAACGTACTCATCTTCAATGATCGGTATAGCGCGATTGATCAGCGGAATGATCGCTCGTTTTCCTTTTAAGTGTTTATAGCGTTCATCATTCGGGTTGATACAGATGGCGGTATCAGCCATAATGGTTTCAGGCCTAACCGTTGCGATGGTCACAAACTCATTAGATGCGCCTTCAATGGCGTACTGGATGTAGTATAGCTTTGACTGAATGTCTTTATAGTTCACCTCATCATCCGACAAAGCTGTTTTGCCCAAGGGATCCCAATTCACCATGCGCAATCCGCGGTAGATGTAGCCCTTGTTATACAAATCAACAAATACATCAATAACCGCTTCATAATACGCAGGATCCATGGTAAACGTGGTGCGATCCCAATCGCAGGAAGCACCAAGTTTTTTCAATTGTTCCAGGATGATGCCGCCATATTTTTCTTTCCATTCCCATGCGTATTTCAAAAATTCTTCACGTGTAAGGTCAGATTTCTTGATGCCTTTTTCGCGCAGCATGGCCACAACCTTTGCTTCTGTGGCAATGGAAGCGTGATCAGTACCAGGTACCCAGCAGGCTTCCTTGCCCTCCATACGGGCTTTACGGATCAGTACATCCTGTATGGTGTTGTTGAGCATGTGCCCCATGTGCAATACACCCGTTACGTTTGGCGGAGGAATGACAATGGTGAAGGGCTCTTTTTCTGGGTTGGGCTCAGAATGAAAGAATCCGTTCTCCATCCAGTACGTGTACCACTTTTCCTCTACTTCTGCAGGATTGTATTTGGTTGATAAAGACATGCTTACAAGAAATTTGAAGCGCAAAAATAAGGGTATGCGATGCAGCTTCCAAGTTTAAGCCGCTAAACCGGGGAGTTGCCCATCCGGATTCGCCACGCTTTGGGGTACAGGTTGTTCGATCGGTTGTCGAGTACGTTTAACCAACCTAGCGGAAGGTTCTGATTTGTGACCAGCAGGTAGCCTTTAGTATGTCCTGTTAGGTGAATATTTTCTTTCCTCAAAAAGTTAAGAGCATCTGTCTTGTTCAATTCGGCAGTTTGAAAGCGCTCCCAATTAAGTCGGGTTGATAAAGCCAGTGCATGTTCCGGTATTGGCTTATCGCCTTTCAATGTGGCCACAGCAGTTCCGCTATTAACGATGTGCAATTTTCTATAGAGGAAAAGATGATCAGTTGCCACACTTTTTCTGAATAATGAAATTAAATCGTTGTGTTGATGGAGGGTGTAATGATCAGGATCAAGAATCCAATGGGATAGTTGTTCCTGAATTTTTTTTACTGGAGAGGTTGGCGCTACTTTTTTGTTTATTGAAACTGGTTCTATCGACTCCCGCTTCTGAACAACCGAAAGAAAAAATCCTTCTCCCGCTACATGATGTGGATAGAAACGATAGCCAAATATATTTTTATGTTTCACCACTTCAATTCCCCATTCAGATTCAATGTTAAGATTAACCGATTCAAGTTTATGTTGTTCGGCAAGCCATTGCATGTTCTCTTCATTTTCCAATGAATTGTAAGTACAGGTTGAGTAGATCAGTATGCCATCCGACTTCAAGGCTGGCCACACATCAGCCAGGATGCGTTGTTGGCGCTTTGCGCAGAGTTGCACATTATTCACCGACCACTCCGTCATGGCTTCTTGATCCTTCCGGAATAATCCTTCGCCTGAGCAGGGAGCATCCACTACAATTACATCAAAAAATCCGGTAAGATTTTCAAAGTCACGGGGATCGTTGTTGGTAACGACAACATTTCCAACTCCCCATTTGGTCAGGTTTTCATCCAGTATGGATGCCCGTGTGCGAATTACTTCGTTTGACACCAGCAAAGAGTCTTCATGCAGCAATCCAGCCAGGTGCGTTGATTTCCCTCCCGGAGCGGCACACAAATCGAGCACACGAATAGGCTTTTTATCCAGATCAAGTTGTTTGATGGCCTGTTCCAAAAACATGGAACTTGCCTCCTGAACATAATAGGCTCCGGCATGAAGGGCTGGATCAAGTGTAAATACCGGTCGTGCCTTTAAATACCGGCCTGTTTCGCACCACGGAACCGGTTCACCTTCAATGGAAAAATTTTTATGTTGATTAAGACGAATGCTGATCGGAGACGTCTCTTTCAGACTTTTCAGAAAGTCGGGGAAAGCACGTTGCAAGGAGCCTTTCATCCGGATAAAAAAATCTTCTGGTATTTTAATGTCCGATTCAGTCATGATGCTAAATTAAGCTTTCTTTACAGTTGAATATCTATTGTTATCAGAAACTCATCTGACATGATTAAAGCGAATGATCCGAAATTAAAGTCCTGGGTGGAAGTGCCGCCTCAATCTGACTTTCCGATACAAAACCTTCCGTTCGGAATTTTCAAAACGAAATACCTTTCGCCTGTTGCGGGTGTGGCAATTGGTAATCATGTACTTGACCTGGTGTATTTGCATGAACATGGCTACCTCGATGGACTCGGACTTCCTCCCGGGATTTTTAATCAGAAGTACCTGAATGATTTTATCGCGCTGGGTCGTAAGAAGTGCCGCGAAGTTCGTGAGCGTATCTCGGAACTACTAAGACACGATAATGATGAATTACGAGATAACGTGGCGGCCCGGGAAATAGCACTGGTTCCCATCAGTGAAATACAAATGCTAATGCCAGTGCGTGTACCAAACTATACGGATTTTTATAGCAGTGAGGAGCACGCTACCAATGTTGGTTCTATGTTTCGCGATCCAAAGAATGCTCTACTTCCAAACTGGAAACATTTGCCAGTCGGGTACCATGGTCGTGCATCCTCCATAGTGGTTTCGGGTACACCGATCCATCGCCCAAAAGGGCAGATTAAACTTCCGGATTCAGAGCAACCGGTTTTTTCGGCATCGCGTAAAATGGATTTTGAATTGGAAGTGGCTTTCATTACATGTGGTGAAACAAAGCTTGGCCAGTCAATATCAACTGCCGAAGCGGAGAATCATATTTTTGGTTTTGTATTGTTTAATGATTGGTCGGCCCGCGATATTCAACAATGGGAGTATGTTCCGCTCGGGCCATTTCTTGGAAAGAATTTTGGGTCTACCATCTCTCCTTGGATTGTCACACTTGATGCATTGGAACCTTTTCGTGTTGATGGACCCGAACAAAATCCTGGAGTGTTGCCATACCTGAAATATTCAGGGGCAAAGAATTTTGATATCGCCTTGGAAGTGTTGTTGCAGCCGGAAAGTGGCGATCCGGTTACCATCAGCCGCTCGAATTTCAAATACATGTATTGGAATGTGAATCAGCAGTTGGCTCATCATACCGTGAATGGCTGCAACATTCAGGTTGGCGATATGTATGCTTCCGGCACCATCAGCGGTCCTTCACCCGGATCATACGGATCGTTGCTGGAATTAACCTGGAATGGCTCCAGGCCACTTCAACTTAACAATCAGATACAGCGTTCTTTTATTGAAGATGGTGATACCCTTATACTTCGCGGGCACGCAGAGAGAAATGGTGTTCGCATCGGTTTTGGATTATGTTCAGGAAAAATTTTGCCAGCACTTTAAGATTTAAGCTATGGTAATCGATCCTAAAGAAGTTCATTTTAGCAAAGTACACGGATACTTATTAAGTGCAGTTGTGCCCAGGCCCATTGCATTTGCCAGCACGATAGATAAGGAAGGCAATGTAAACCTGAGTCCGTTTAGTTTTTTCAATTGTTTCGGGGCCAACCCGCCTATACTTGTTTTCTCGCCTGCCCGAAGGGGGCGCGATAACACAGTGAAAAACACCTATGAAAATGTGCTTGAAGTTCCTGAGGTGGTGATCAGCATGGTGAACTACAACATGGTGCAACAAATGTCGCTAGCCAGCGCAGAATACCCGAAAGGTGTTAACGAATTTCTTAAAGCTGGTTTTACAGAAGTAAAATCAACTTTGGTAAAACCGCCACGTGTGGGTGAGTCGCCTGCATCGTTTGAATGTAAGGTGCTTCAGGTAATTAAAACCGGTGAGGAGGGAGCTGCAGGCAATCTGGTGGTGTGTGAAGTAATACTCATGCACATTAAAGACGAAGTGCTTGGTGATGACGGAAAGATTGATCCGTTTAAACTGGATGCCGTTTCAAGAATGGGTGGCGATTGGTATTGCCGCGCCTCAGGCGATAGCTTGTTTAAATTACCTCAGCCAGGAAATAAACTCGGTATCGGTATGGATCACCTTCCGGAAGCCATACGAAACAGTAAAGTACTTACCGGAAATGATCTGGCTTTATTAGCTGGTGTAGAAAAAATTCCAGATGTAGCGGATCAGCTACTCAATGATCAGGATAGAAGTGCCTTGCAACTTGGTAAAGAGGTTGTTCACCAACGTGCGCAGACCTACCTCAAAGATGGTAAGATCGCTGAAGCCTGGAACTTGCTGCTTTCGCAGAACAGAAACTAAACAGATTTTTTAGTCGCGGTACATCACCGCTTTCACGGCCTTTACTGTACGCTCAACATTCGGCAATATCGCCTGAATCAATGTGGGCGCATAGGGTAGAGGTGCATCGGCATTTGTGATGCGATGGACAGGTGCATCCAGGTAATCAAAAGCATGCTTTTGCACGTGGTATGTAATTTCGGTTGAGATCGAAGCCAATGGCCATGCCTCTTCAACAATAACCAATCTGTTGGTTTTCTTTACCGATTCAACAACTGTTGCATAATCGATGGGGCGAACGCTTCTCAGATCAACCACTTCAGCGGAAATATTTTCCTTGGCCAATTCTTCAGCTGCTGCCAGTGCAACTTTTGTGATCTTGCCAAAAGTTACCAGTGTAACATCAGTACCTGCGCGTTTGATATCAGCCTGGCCAATCGGGATCAGGTATTCTTCTGCTGGTACTTCTCCCTTATCGCCATACATCAATTCCGATTCCATAAAGATAACCGGATCGTTATCACGGATGGAGGATTTCAATAACCCTTTTGCATCATACGGATTTGAAGGAACAACCACTTTCAACCCCGGGCAGTTGGCATACCAGTTTTCAAAGTTTTGCGAGTGCTGGGCGCCAAGCTGGCCAGCATTACCGGTTGCTCCACGAAAAACGATGGGTACGTTATATTGACCGCCAGACATGGAATACATTTTGGCGGCCGAGTTGATGATCTGGTCAATCGCGACCAATGAAAAGTTGAACGTCATGAATTCTACGATGGGCCTTAAGCCGTTCATGGCTGCGCCAATACCTACACCGGTAAACCCGAGTTCTGAGATGGGGGTATCAATAACCCGCTCAGGTCCAAATTCATCCAGCATGCCCTGACTAACCTTATAGGCGCCATTATATTCGGCTACTTCTTCACCCATCAGGAGAACGCTTGGGTCTCTCCGCATTTCTTCGCTCATGGCTTCACGCAGGGCTTCTCTGAATTGAATTTCTCGCATAGTACGTTACTGGTTTATCGCCTTTTATAGTCACGCTACAGATAATGGCCGACTTTAAAGGCAGGCGTAAAAATAGTACCTGTTGGGTGATTGACAAAATAAAAAACCATCCCGGGTACTCGGGATGGTTTTTAATCCAATGATATGTTTTAGCCTTATTTAAGGGCGTTTCTGAAAGCTTCGTTAGTAGCCCACTTGCTGAATTCAAGGTCAGTCAAGGCAGCTTCTTTCAGTGAAGGATCAACTTTAACGGCATTGGTCAGGTTGCTGATAACACCATCAGCATTACCTAAGCGAGCAGACGCTACGGCAGCTCCGTAGAAAGCCAGCGCATGGTTGCTGTTCAGGCGTGATGCCTCACCAAATGAGGTAAGGGCATTTTGATAGTCTTTGTTCAACACCTGAGCAAGACCTTTGTTAAACAGGTTGTCAGCAGTATTGGCAGCAGAAGATTCAGCGCTAACGGCTTCGCTGTAACGCGCGATTACGATAGCCGCAGAACCTTTCACACCATTTACACCGGCTGCATTATCTCCACGTAGGCCATTGCTTAATGCCTTATTTGCGCTGTTGTACGCTGCATAAGCATTGCCTTGCATCATGGATACAGAAGCCAGGTTAGCGTGTACTTCAGGTGCATTTGCATTGATGCGTGCAGCGATATCAAGTTGAGCTTTTGCCTTATCAGCAAGAGCAGATGCATTTGATGAATTTTCAATTGCCTGAGCGATATAAACCGCAGCCAGGTTGTTGTGTGCATTCCAGTTGGTGCCTTTTTTGGTAGCAGCTTCGTAAATAGCGGCTTTCTCTTCCAATGAAGGAGTTAAAGTAGCTGAGTACATCAATTCTTCAAAAGAAAGGGTATCAGCGCTAACCTGGTTGGTAGTGATTTGCTTGGCTAATACTGAAATCTCAGCATCAGTTTTTTTGTCTTTGATGGTCAGGATTTCAGTTTTCGCAGTTCTCAGTTTAGGATAAACATCTTTGAAAACTTTACGATACGTCTTCAATTTCTGCATTTGCTTTTCCTGGCTTTCGAAAGTACCACCACCGTTGATGATGTTCAGGTACTCAGCTTTTTCTTCAGAGGTGATGCCATCGTAAGCAGCAAGGGCAGTCTGGAATTCAGTCCACTCGCGAACCACTGGCTTCAGGATAAACTGAATAGAATCAGCTTTGCCCTGGTAGTCGTATTTCTTCATTTGCTGGCGATAGAATTTCTCGATCGCAGCAGCACGATCCGGAGACAGTTTGCTATTGATACGCTCGGCACCTTCAGGTGAGTGGGTACCGGTAATGGTTACAGTTTTTGTTACGTTTTTGGAAGCGATGAAAGCATCCAATTGCTTTCCTTTATCACTTCTTATTTCAGATGTACGCAATACAGAGCGGCCTTGTTCGAAAATAAAATCAGGGATTACCACCGGAATGATTTCTTCCTGGTTGTTGTATCCGTGTCCGGCAAATGCAGCATAGGATACAGGCTTAACCAGTTTTGAAGTCGTGATTACACCAACCGCAACATCCATACGTGGAGTGGCCTTTGATTTGGTGCCTTTCGAAGCAACGCCTTCAACCTGAAGTATTCCAGATTTCATAGCAGGTGTGTAAGCAAAATCAAATGTTTTGGTTACACGTGGTTGCTCAGTAGCAGCATTGGGATAGTCCTCAGATTTGAATTCGATCGGGGCCAGGGCAGTTTCCTGATCTCCATATTTGTAGAAAGAGTTTACCGAATACGTGGTACCCTTTTTCAACATTTTAACAGGGAGGTTAGCCGCCATTTCGAAATTCACAGTATCCTTATGTACCTCTAATGGATTAGGGGTTACAGTCAGTTGCTGTTCTTTCGACATTTTTACCATCTGGGGGAGGGTACACCCAGCCAGGCTAAGTACTCCTACGATCAAGAATGCGTAAAGTAATTTTCTCATTGGATTTTGATTTTTGGTTGTTTTTAAGCGAGTCGCAAAACTACGTTTATATGATTTTTTTTGCAATTATACTCAAAAAATAAAGATTTTGGCCTTTAGTAAAGGTTTCAGGGAACCGTATATTTGTAAAAGTGTTTAATGAGTCGTTAAACGACCTTTAACAGGGATGAAAGCCATTATTTATGGGTAATCTGATGGAGAAAATTCAATTTAATCTCGAAGAATACACCTTTGGAGTGTGTACAAGACTTGGCGAAAAGCTAGGAATTGCCACGTCTCATATCCGATTGTTCTTCATTTATGCCTCGTTTATCACGTTCGGCTCTCCGGTAATTATCTACCTGGGGTTGGCCTTTATCATGAATTTACGCAAATCTTTGCGTAAGAGAAGTCCTATTTGGGATTATTAAGAGCAAGTTTTTCTATTGGAATTACCCTTCTTTTCAGGAGGTAATAATCGATTATTAGCATGCCATTGTAGACCTGGCTCATTGAGTAGGGGAATTTTTTCTTTAAGGCACTCCGTTCATGTTGTGTTAAGTTCCTGGTCTTCATGAAATCACGTATGGCACGGAATACCGCTTTGGCATCATCCTGTTGCCCTTCCAGCATAAATTTTATTGCAGCAAGTACATCAAGACCAATTCTTAACGGAAACTTAATCCACAGGTGGTTGGCAGGAAGATGTTTGTAAATGAGACTGAGGCCATTTCGGAAATTGTAATAGGTTTTACGTGGGTTGTTGCGCGACAAAGTACCCGCACCAACATGAAATACAGTACTCGCCCCACAATAGTATACCTGTTTATCCATCCGGTGAATTTTCCAACACAGATCAATTTCCTCCATGTGTGCAAAAAATGTCTCATCCAGCCCGCCAAGGTGGTGATATACTTCCGATCGGATAACCAGGCATGCACCGCTGGCCCAAAAAACTTCGCGCGTATCGTTGTACTGTCCGGTATCTTTTTCAGTAAAGTCAAACATTCGGCCTCGGCAAAAGGGGTACCCCCATGAATCGATAAATCCTCCACCTGCTCCGGCATATTCAAACTGATCTTTCTGATGATAGGTTAATATCTTGGGTTGTACCGCGGCTATCGATGCGTTCTTGTCCAGCAGCTCCACCATTGGTTCAAGCCAGTTTGCTGTAACTTCAACATCGGAATTCAGCAGGACATAGTATTCACTGTTGATTTGTTTGAGTGCTTTGTTGTATCCACCGCAGAAACCATAGTTGGCGTCCAACTGAATGATTTCAACCGCTGGAAAATGGTCTTTAATGACTTCGATTGATTTGTCAGTTGAGCCGTTATCAGCAACAATAATGCGCGCCTGTTTGGTATGGGTGATCACACTTGGCAAAAACTGCTGGAGTAGTTTTTCACCATTATAATTCAGTATAACAATAGCTGTTTTGCTCAAGATTAAAGGATAGAGAATTGAGAAAAGAGATTATCCCATCATGCCACTCAGGTCCATGCCCGGAATGTTCGGCAACAATCCTTCTGTGCTTTTGCGCAATTCTTCTTTGGCCATTACTTCTGCTTCTTCAGCGGCTTTGTTCACCGCTGCGACAATTAAATCCTGCACGATAATTTTATCTTCTGCTTTGAGTAAGGTAGGATCAATATCTATCGCAAGCAGTTTACGTTTTCCGTTAACGGTTACTTTAACCATTCCACCACCGGATTCTCCGTGGGTGGTAAGTTTTTCCAGGTTGTCCTGAGCTTCTTTCATGCGGGCCTGAACTTCTTTCATTTTACCCATCATCTTCATCATGTCAAACATAGCGCAACAGTTTTGGTGTTTTAGCAGGGTGCAATCTACGACTAATACTACTTCTTACGAAGCAACACTACGGATCCGGTGCGATTAAATGACCGGCCAGCAAGGTCAATGAGATCAGCGGTGAATACGTACGTGCCTTCGGGTTGTTCTTTTCCTCTAAAGGTTCCGTCCCAACCGTTGTCGCGATCGGTAGTAACAAACAACAACTCACCCCAACGGTTAAAGATGCGCATCTCAAAAGAAGCAATGTATTGTCCAAAAACGACAAAGGTTTCATTGGCGACAGGTCCTTGTCCATCCGGGGTGAAGGCTGTTGGGTAAAATAATTTTGGTTCCTTGATCAGTATGATTTCATTGGAGACTGCTTCACCCAGTCCGGCTTCATTCGCAACTGCTTTTATGATGTATCGGTTAACTTGATTGAATGGATCAATATCCGTATCAACAAAATTGGTTTCGGTGCCATTCACGGTAAGGCTTTGAATCAACGCGCCTTGTCCGTCATACTTCTCAATACGATATTCATCCACGCCAGCCGCCCATCCGGAATACGCACTCCAGGTAAGTGATGAAAAATTTTCAGCTGTAAGGTTGCCGCTCAGGCGAATCGGACAAATTTCTACTCCGGCAGGTGCTGTATTGTCACACACATCGGTGTAGTTTATTTGATAACAAAAACCATTCTCGGTGGTGTACTCGTTATCGATGAATTGCGTGTTGGCTGTTTGTCCGATCAATCCAAAATTTTCTCCTTCTGACTTTCGTAAAATCCGATAGTTGTTTGTTTGAAAGGCTGGATCTTGTTGCCAGGTGATATCCACACCATCTTGCGCTACGATGGCTGTTGCATTGGTGATGGGGGAGGGAACATCAGAAGAAAAAGCGGTTACACATTTTTCCAATGAAATACTTTGACTGCCATTGGCATAGTTTGATATCAGCTGATAACAATAATCGGTTTTGCATACCACAAGATTATCGGTATGCGATGTTGAACCTATGGTTGTAAGCAGGGAGCCATCCCGTTCAACGGTGAAGTTTGTAATTCCGGTGGTGTTGGTGATCCAGTTTAGTTGATTCTGATTGTTTTGTGCGGTCGCATCAAAATTAGCACTGCAAATGATGTTGGAATAATTGGTTGTGTTGTTACACGGATCGAATGCCCCTAACCGGAAACAGTAGTAGTTATCATCAGGACGTAAGTTGGGGACAGAAACCGATGATGTGTTGACTACGGTTTGTGCCAATTGAAATGCAGCGTTGCTGTTGGTGGCAATTTCAAGCCGGTATTGAATGTTTGGTGCGCTGGTAAAATTCAGATCAATGCGGTCGGCACTGACAACGCGTAATTCATCAATGAAAGGGGCTGGTAATGCAGCCAGTGCTGTAAACGGTAGCGTGTTGGAGCCGCAATTATCATCCGCACTCACATCTTTACCACGTACCGATATAGTTTTGTTGCCGGAAGTTGCATACGTGTGATTGGCAATGGCGGAAGCTCCTTTGGGCACCAGTGTTTCCGGACTGCCATCATTGAAGTTAATGATGTAGCCATCGTAATTGGTGTCGGTTACGCGCACTTGCACTTCATTGCCGCTACAGGAAACTATTTCAAAAGTTGGCGGTGTGTTGTCTGTAACCACAATTTGAATTTGATCCGCACCAATACTTTGGTATAGGATGCTTAATGTGTAGGTACCAGGCTGCGTGTAAGTATGTACAAAGGAATTCTGCTGGGTTGTTCCATCGCCCCAATTCATGTCGCAAGGTTGCCCGGGCGTACATTCATTGGTAGTTGCAAGATTGGTATCGAGAATGGTAACAGTTAATGGGGCACACCCTTTCCGCTCATCCACCTGAAATCTTCCGCCTTGGCTCACATACTGCGCCTGAAGAAGTAACGGAAAAATAAAAAATGTGCCAAGCAGCAACCTTACCATCATGCTATCGGATAATCGCGAATAAACTTCTCAGCATTTACCATATCGTGATGCAGTACACGATCTTCCTCTACAAACGGAATCTGATCGCGGAAAGTATGTAAAAAATCCTCCAATACGGGTGAAGTTTTCAGTGGCCTGCGGAAATGAATCGCTTGAGTAGCAGTAAGTAATTCAATAGCCAGAATGGCATACGCATTATTTACTACCCGGTATGCTTTCGTTGCAGCATTCGCGCCCATGCTCACATGATCTTCCTGTCCGTTTGAAGAAACGATAGAATCAACCGAGGCAGGAGTACAAAGTTGTTTGTTCTGACTTACCAGTGAAGCTGCCGTGTATTGCGGAATCATCATGCCCGAGTTAATACCAGGATTGGCCACCAGGTAATTGGGCAGGTTACGGGAACCTGAAATAAGCTGGTAGGTTCTACGCTCAGAAATACTACCTAATTCTGCTACCGCGATGGCCAAATGATCTAGCGAAAGGGCCAACGGCTGACCATGAAAATTGCCACCGGAAATAATCAAATCTTCTTCCGGGAAAATCAGCGGATTATCGGTTACGCTGTTTACTTCGGTCAGGATGATTTCCGCCACATGGTTGAGCGCATCCAGGCTTGCACCATGCACCTGCGGAATGCACCGGAAGGAATATGGATCCTGAATGTGTTTTTTAGGCTGCGTAATCAGTTCGCTTCCTTGCAGAAGGTTAAGCATTTCTTTGGCCACCTCACCTTGGCCATGTTGCGGGCGGATGTTGTGAACCTGCGTAAAAAAGGGTTCGATGCGTCCATCAAAAGCATCCAGCGACAACGCGCTGATCAGGTTACTAAGTTTGAGCAACCGTTTGGCGTGGAGCAGGCACCACACTCCGTATGCACTCATAAACTGCGTGCCGTTCAGTAATGCCAAACCTTCCTTTGCCTTGAAATGAATCGGTTGCCAATTCATCTGCCGGTTAATTTGCTTTCCAGATTTTCGTTCACCGTTCACCGAAACTTCACCATCATCAATCAAAGTGAGCGCTAAATGTGCCAAGGGAGCCAAATCACCTGAAGCGCCAAGGGAGCCCATCTCATAAATTACTGGAAAAATGTTGTGATTGAAATAATCGGTAAGGCGTTGCACGGTCTGCAACTGAACACCGGAGTGACCATACGAAAGGGATTGTACTTTTAGAAACAACATCAGGCGCACAATCTCATCAGGCACTTCAGGGCCAGCACCGCACGCATGCGACTTTACTAAATTTTCCTGCAGTTTTTCAAGTTGATCGGGAGCAATGTAGGTGTTGTACAAGGAACCAA
This sequence comes from uncultured Roseivirgaceae bacterium, assembly GCA_964419145.1. GTDB lineage: Bacteria > Bacteroidota > Bacteroidia > Cytophagales > Cyclobacteriaceae > UBA2336. The sequence goes on from CAYQOM010000005.1 coordinate 163,452, forward strand.
AACCGGTGTTGATGCCGTAAATGGGTTGTGATGTGTTCTTGATTTTTTCGTCCAGGTATTCGCGGCAACGGATAATTTTTTGCTGTGCCTCATCCGACAGCTCAAGTGTTAGCGGCTGAAAAGCAATCTTTTCAAGGTCGGACAACGCAAGTTTGGCTGTGGAAATGGAGTGTTTGAGTTTCACGCAGGTTAGGCTAAGTGTTGAATGATTTGTTCTGTACTCCATTTTTGCTGTTCACCTGTAGTCATGTTCTTTACAGCGAATGCTTCCGTTTTTAATTCTTCTTCGCCAATTACAATGGTAAACGGTATGCTTTTCTTGTTGGCATAATCGAGCTGCTTTTTCAATTTAGAAACTTCCGGATAGATCTCGCTGGAAATACCTTTTTGTCGCAGTGCAGTAAGCAGCGAAAGTCCGCGTTGCAACGTGGCGTCATCAAAGTGGCAGATCAACACTTTTGATGATGCATTGGCTTCTTCCGGAAACAGGCTGAGTTCATCCATCGCATCGTAAATGCGATCAATGCCAAAAGAAATGCCCACGCCCGAAAGTTTTTCCTTAGAGCCAAACGCCTGTGTGAGGTTGTCGTACCGGCCGCCACCGCTTACACTGCCAATGGCCACGTTGTTAATCTTTACTTCGAAGATGCAACCGGTGTAATAGCTGAGGCCGCGCGCCAGGGCAACATCAAATTCTACATGATCGAATGAGGATTGATAATGGTTTAACAATTCAAAAACAGTTTTTAAATCATCAATACCTTTTTTACCGGAAGCTGAAACTGCAAAAGCATGCAGTAACGTGTTAAGTTTTTGCTCAGGGTTCCCGGAAGTTTTGAACAGTTCGAAAAGTTTATCCAGTTGGTGTGCGGCAAATCCTTTTTCCGATAACTCCTTCCGCACATTTTCCTCCCCGATTTTTTCAAGCTTATCAATGGCAACAAATAGTTCGGTTTCTTTTCCGGCTGCATTCATTACTTCAGCAATGCCATTGAGCACACCCCGGTGGTTGATTTTGATGGTATAGTCTTCAATCCGCAGCAGCGCCATCACCTCCTTGATCATCAGAATGATTTCGGCTTCGCAGATAAGCGAATCGGTACCCACCACATCGGCATCGCATTGGTAAAATTCGCGGTACCTTCCTTTTTGCGGTCGGTCGGCACGCCAAACGGGTTGGATCTGGTAGCGTTTAAAGGGCAATGTTATCTCATGCCGGTTCATCACTACGTAGCGAGCGAAAGGAACGGTGAGGTCGTAGCGAAGGCCTTTTTCGGAAATATCGCTGGCTACGAGTTTCGAATTTCGGGTTTCGAGTTTTGTGGCATCAACGTTTTTCAGAAAATCGCCACTATCCAAAATTTTAAATAACAACTGATCCCCCTCATCCCCATACTTCCCCGTTAAAGTCGACAGGTTTTCCATAGCCGGGGTTTCCAGTGGCTGGAAGCCAAACTTCTGAAAAACGGAACGGATGGATTGAAGAATGAAGTTACGCCTGGCCATGGTTTGGGGGCCAAAATCGCGCGTTCCTTTTGGTAATGAAGGTTTTTCCATACGAGGGCAAAGCTAATACGATTGCCGATAGCTAGGGAAAACAGGGGTAATTTTGCACCCAAAATCATAATATTTCAGGTGGGCTTTTGCCCATCTGCCGGAAACCCTTATTTTTGCGCTCCTTTTAACACTAAAAGTCATGGCAGTTACCCGTTTAAAAAGAAAGAACCGTAAAGATAAATCGAAGGCAGCGGTAAGGCGTCAATCGCTGAAAAACCAGAATGCCAAGCCGGTTATCAAGAACGTGGATATCGAAAAAATCAAGGAAGAATTTAAGGCTAAGAAGGCTTAATCTTTCTTTTCTGGTGAAAGACATTATAAACCCTTGCCGTTGGCGAGGGTTTTTTGTTTTAGCAGGTTACCATTCTGTGTTGTATTTGATAAAATTTCAAATTACTTTAAAAGCAGATTAACCACTATGAACGACTTCACCACCTGGTGGGAGGGGCTTAACCTCTCGTTAAAAATTTACTGGGCGCTTGCCATCCCCTTTACCTTATTTTTCTTGTTACAGCTTGTACTCTCGTTTATGGGAGGCGATGTACCGGATGATACTCCGGATGCTGAGGTAGAGGCTGACACCGGAATTGCCTTCCAGTTCTTTACGTTAAAAAACCTGGTCGCTTTCTTTTCCATCTTTGGTTGGACAGGCATCGCGTGTATCGATTCGGGTTTATCGGAAACTACTTCCTTGATTATTGCCCTGGTTGCTGGCCTGATTATGATGACGGTGATGGCATCTATATTTTATTTTCTAGGCAAAGCCAATGCAGACGGTACATTGAAAATGAAAAACGCGTTGGGTGGAGTGGGTGAAGTTTACATGACTATCAAAAGCAAAAGAGGAGGCATTGGCAAGGTTCAGATTAAAATTCAGAACTCCTTGCGTACACTTGATGCCATGACAGATGATGACCAGGATATTCCTACCGGAAAAATCATTACGGTCAAGCAAGTTCTTAATGATTCTATATTGGTTGTAACTGCTAAATAAATTTCCATATAAATGAATGTTTTTATTCTGCCCATTGCTACGCTGGCCGTATTGTTTGTCTTCGTGGTGCTTGTCACGTTTTTCAGACGTTACAAACGTTGTCCTTCCGATCGGATTTTAGTTGTGTATGGTAAGGTTGGTGGTGGTTCTGCCCGGTGTATTCACGGAGGTGCTTCCTTCATCTGGCCGGTTTTTCAGGATTACGCTTTCATGGACCTTACACCAATTTCCATTGAAGTTTACCTAAACAATGCCCTGAGTAAGCAGAACATCCGGGTGGATGTGCCTTCACGTTTTACCGTGGGTATTTCTACTGAGACGGGAATCATGGAGAATGCCGCTGAGCGTTTGCTCGGTTTGCAACGTCAGGATATCCATGCACTTGCGCATGATATCATTGTTGGTCAGATGCGTTTGGTGGTGGCCATGATGGATATTGAAGAAATCAATACCAACCGCGAACAGTTTCTAAGCAACGTATCGCACAACGTGGAGGCGGAATTGAAAAAGATCGGTTTAAAACTGATCAACGTAAACTTCACTGATATCCGTGATGAGAGCGGGTATATCGAAGCGTTGGGTAAAGAAGCCGCTGCAAAGGCGATTAATGAAGCAAAAATTCGCGTGGCTGATCAGGAACGACTTGGAGACATCGGTAAAACCGAAGCTGAGAAGGAGCGCGATATTAAAGTAGCCGAAATGATCCGCGACCGTGATACGCAAGTTGCGGTAACGGTAAAGGATAAGGAAGTACTGATTGCCGGAGCGAAGCGTGATGAATCCATTGGTAAAGTAGAAGCAGAACGCGATACCCGTGTTAAGTCGGCCGAAGCAAACGCGGTTGCTGTCCAAGGTGAAAACCAGTCGAAGATTGCCATTGCCAATTCCGATTCCGAAAGGAGGGAGCGTGAAGCTGAAGCCTTGCGGAAAGCTATTGCGGCAGAGAAAGTTCAATCTGCCAAAGCCCTGGAAGAAGCTTACGTAGCGGAACAGCTTGCGGAAAAGGCACGTGCAGAACGGGAACGTGCTTCACAAAATGCAAACATTGTGGTCGCAGCTGAAATTCAGAAGCAAAAAGCCATTATTGAAGCGCAGGCAGAAGCAGAAAAGATTCGCGAGCGTGCAAAAGGTGAGGCTGATGCTATCTTTTTGAAGCAACAGGCAGAGGCCAAGGGTATTTTTGAAATACTAACCAAGCAAGCCGATGGTTTGAAACAGATTGTAAGTGCAGCCGGAAACAATTCAAAAGATGCGGCCATGCTCATCATCGCGGATAAACTTCCGGAATTGGTACGCTTGCAAACAGAGGCTATCAAAAATATTCAGATTGATAAAGTTACTGTATGGGAAGGCGGTCAATCGAAAGATGGTAAAACTTCTACGGCAAACTTTATATCGGGGTTGTATCAATCGGTGCCGCCATTGCATGAGGTGTTTAAAATGGCCGGCCTCGACTTGCCAACTTATTTAGGTCAGCAAACCGAGCAGCCAGCAAAAGTCACTCCCCCTGCTGATCCGGATCCAACTCCTCCGGAGAAGAAAAAGTAAAATTCAAACCCACTTCGGTTGCGATCGGAGTGGGTTTTTTATTTCTTGCAGGCCTTAAAAATTTACTACTCAAAGCATGGCGGTTCTGAATCTTGTTTGCTGGAATGTGAATGGCATCCGATCGATTATCAAAAAGGATTTTCTGAAAGATGTAAAGGCCATGGCACCCGATATGCTGTGCCTGCAGGAAACAAAGGCAACGGTTGAAGATGTGAAGAATGTGATGGAGTTGATGCCTGAATATAAGAGCTATGTGAATGCTTCAAAGGCGCGTCAGGGCTATTCAGGTACAGCCATTTTAACAAAAACAGAACCGATTTCTGTGACGTACGACATGGCCATTGAAGAGCATGATCAGGAGGGACGCGTAGTAACAGCAGAGTTTGACAATTTCTTTCTCGTTACGGTGTACACGCCCAATGCAGGCGAAGGATTAAAGCGATTGGAGTACCGCGCTAAATGGGATGAGGTGTTCCGGAATTTTGTGTCCGGATTAAATCGCAGAAAACCTGTGATCATTTGTGGTGACTTGAATGTGGCTCATCAGGAAATTGATATTGCACGGGCAAAAGAGAATTACAACAAGTCGGCAGGTTATACACAGATAGAGATTGATGGATTTCAAAAGCTATTGGATGCCGGCTTTGTCGATACCTTCCGTCATTTTAATCCAGAAGAAGTAAAGTACACATATTGGAATTACATGTTTAATGCGCGTGCCCGCAATGTAGGCTGGCGTATCGACTATTTTCTTACCAGTACATCTTTGCTTGAAAACGTGAAAAGCACTGCCATCTATAATGAGTATTTCGGATCAGATCACTGCCCGATCGGGTTAACTGTAAATATTTAATTCAGTATATACAGTACAAATACTGCAGCGGAAAGAAGCAGGAACAACTTGCGTACACGCAAGTCGGCACGGTATACCGACCAGTGTGTGGATAAGCCAAGCGTAAGGAAGAAACCAAAATCCAGCAAAAGTCTTGCTGTTGTTCGTTCAGCGAACTCACCCTCAGAAACGATTGGGAGCTCTAAAAGAAATTCCCTTGATAGTAAAGCAAGTATGGTAATCAGCGAAATGATGTAGTGCAGAACGAAAGCCAGAATGCCCAGGTGTTTCAAGCGGTATTAGTTTATGCGTTCAATTTCTGCACCTAATTTCTTCAACCTTCCATCAATATTCTGATATCCTCTGTCAATCTGGTCAATACTTGAAATTTCACTCACTCCATTCGCGGATAATGCAGCTATCAACAGCGCAACGCCTGCACGAATATCGGGTGAAGCCATTTTTATTCCCTTCAGTTGTTGTCTTCTATCAAGGCCGATTACATTGGCGCGGTGCGGATCGCATAAAATAATCTGTGCGCCCATGTCGATCAGTTTATCCACGAAGAACAAACGACTTTCGAACATCTTTTGGTGAATCAGTACGGTGCCTTTGGCTTGTGTAGCCACTACCAGCACAATGCTGATCAAATCTGGTGTAAACCCAGGCCAAGGTGCATCGGATATGGTTAAGATGGAGCCGTCAATGAAGGTTTCAATCTCGTAATGATCTTGTGCAGGAATATGAATATCATCTCCGCGAAATTCCATCTTGATGCCCAGTCGCCTGAATATTTCAGGAATAATACCCAACATATCAATCCGACAATTCTTAATGGTGATTTCAGATTGTGTCATGGCTGCCAGGCCAATGAAACTGCCAATTTCAATCATGTCGGGCAGCAAGGTGTGTTCTGTGCCATTTAGTTTCTGTACACCTTCAATGGTAATTAGGTTTGAGCCAATGCCGCTGATGTTGGCACCCATTCTGTTCAACATCAGGCAGAGCTGCTGCAAGTAAGGTTCGCAGGCTGCGTTGTAGATGGTCGTTTTACCTTTCGCCAATACGGCAGCCATTATGATGTTTGCTGTTCCGGTTACGGAGGCTTCATCCAACAACATGTATGTGCCTTTCAGTTCGGAAGCATCAATGTGGAACAAGTGGTCGTCAGCATTGAAATTGAAGCGAGCACCGAGTTTCTGAAACCCGATAAAATGTGTATCTAATCTTCTTCTCCCAATTTTGTCGCCACCCGGTTTTGGGATGCTTGCTTTTCCAAAACGTGCCAAAATAGGACCTAGTAACATTACCGATCCGCGCAATGCAGCTGCCTTGCTACGGTATTCATCGGTTTCAAGAAAATGGGTATTGATTTTTTGAGCCGTAAAGCGATACGAGCCTTCGTTCAGTTTTTCAACCCGGCAACCCAGATCACCAACCAACTCAATGAGTTTGTTTACATCCCGTATGTCGGGAATGTTGTGAATGGTTACGGGTTGATCGGTAAGCAGTACCGCGCTGATGATTTGTAAGGCTTCGTTCTTGGCGCCTTGTGGTGTTATTTCACCTTTGAGTTTTTTACCACCTTTTATTCGGAATATACTCATGTAATCAATTGGCAGTTGACAAGTAACAATTGACAATAGAAGTGCTTATGTGGTCACTCCACCCTTTGGTGATACTGTCAATTGTCAATTGCAAATGGTTAATTGTTTTAGTCTCTGCGTCTGCGGTTTTTGTTTTTGTTGAACGGCTTTTGGTGGCGATGCTTGCCTCCACCTCCGCCTCCATTGCGTTCGCGTTGTTCGCGCTGTACGGGTTGTAATTGTTTTTTCTCTTTATAGAGTTTTTCAAACAGGTTATCCTCGCGTACTTTTTCGATGTTCAGTGTAAGCTTCCCATCCGACATCAGTTTAATGTCATTCAGAATCACGGAATCATCCAGGGTTTCTTTATTCCAGTTTCCGTAGAAGGTCTTCATCAGTTTACCCAGGTAGATGATAGCCTCTTCTTTTTCTTGCGGGTCTTCCTTTTTAAGAGCTTCCTTAACCAGCTTTTCAATGTTCTTGCCATAATGTTTATAGCGAACCTTGCTTTGCGGGTAGTTAACCTTCATCGGTTTCTTGAAGAGAATTTCCCGCTCCGGAACAGGGTAAGGGTTGTTAATGTCTAATACGAAATCGGCAATGATGTATAGATCATCCCAAAGGCGCTGTGGGTTTTCGGGTTGATCTTTCAGGCTTGGGGTAAGCTGCTTGATCAGCTCAATCAGGGTGGCAGCCAACTCGGTGCGTTTATTTTTGTCAGGTACGCTGCGAATGTATTCCACCAGCTTCTGAACATTGCGACCGTATTCCTTCAAAATAATTTGAGGCCGCAGGGTGTTGTATTCTCCTATCATGTACTTGGATTTATGCAGGGTATGTAATAACCCGCTTAATTATGTATTCTGAGTTTGGCAAAGCTAAGTAATAAGGTCTTCTCACCAAAATCATCAAACTGTATTTTTGCCTTACGATCGGCCCCGGTATTATCCATTTTAACTACTGTTCCAAACCCAAATTTGGGATGCTCCACCTTCATACCCTCTTGTAATACCGATGTATCGCTAGGGGTAAAGTCGGCCGGAACCTTGTAATTAGTTGCTGTCGGTTTGGGTGTGGAGGTAGTCTGGGTTCTTTTTATTCCGTTTACCAGTGACTTGGCGTAGTTGCCTGACGAACGGGGTGAGGACTCAAGCCCACTGAACTTCGTGCTTACTTTTATAAAGCGTTGATCCAGGTCATCGATAAAACGGCTCGGCTCGCAATTCTTCAATCTACCAAAGCGGTAGCGGGTAAGGGCGTAAGAGAGAAAGAGTCTGTCCTGTGCCCGGGTGATGGCCACATAGAAAAGTCTCCGCTCTTCTTCCAGGTCTGCGCGACTGCTCAGCATCATCTGTGAAGGAAATAAATCCTCTTCCAGGCCAACGATGTACACATATTTGAACTCAAGCCCTTTGGCCATGTGAATGGTCATCAGGGTAACTTTATCAGGGTCTTTGTCCTTGTCTTCATCCTGCCCGGTAACGAGCGATACTTCCTGAAGGAAGGCACTTAACGACTTATCCACTTTTTCAGGATCATCAACATACTCTTTAATCGCGTTGAGTAATTCCTGAACGTTTTCGTAACGACTCAGGCCTTCAACGGTTTTATCCTCGTAGAGTTCACGCAACAATCCGGAACCTTTTGCAATTTCAAACGCTGCATCGTAAGCGTCCTTGCGTTCAATCTCCAGGCTGAACCGCTTGATCAGTGTAACGAAATCATCAATGGCACCTGAAGCTCTTCCACCCACAAAGCTGCCGGCATTTTGCAGGGCTTCCCAGATGGTAATGCCATGATCGTTGGCTGCGACAATCAATTTATCAACTGTCGTATCGCCAATGCCGCGCTTGGGTAGATTTATTATTCTTCTGAAAGAAGCTTCATCATTTTGATTGATGGCAAAGCGCAGGTAAGCGAGCAGGTCTTTGATTTCTTTTCGTTGATAGAATGATAGGCCACCTACTACTTTGTATTTGATGTTCATTCTGCGCAGGGCTTCTTCAATTGCCCGCGACTGACTGTTGGTACGGTACACAATGACAAAGTCGCTGAACTTAAGCTGGTGCTGCATTTTTTCTTCAAAGATGGAAGAGGCCACCAAGCGCCCTTCTTCATTATCCGATACGGCTTTGATCAGTTCAATCAGTCTTCCTTCTTCGTTGCTGGTCCAAACATTTTTAGGAAGTTGTGCGCTGTTTTTCCGAATAACGGAATTGGCGGCCTCCACAATGGTTTGGGTGGAACGGTAGTTTTGTTCGAGTTTGAAAATTTTCAGATCAGGGTAATCGCGCTCGAAGTTCAGGATGTTGGTAATGTCGGCACCACGAAAGGCGTAAATGCTTTGGGCATCATCGCCCACCACGCAAATGTTTTCGCGTACCGAACACAGTTTACGAATGATGAAGTACTGGCACAGGTTGGTATCCTGAAACTCATCAACCAACACGTATTGTATCCGATGCTGGTATTTATTCAATACCTCCAGGTGTTCCTTAAAAAGTTTATCGGTGTTAAACAACAGGTCATCAAAATCCATGGCACCAGCCTTAAAGCAACGCAAGGCATAAGCTTTATAGATGTTGCCCATCTCCGGGCGCATGTTTGAAGCATCATCGCTGCGCAACTCGGGGTTGGCCAAATATTCCTGCCAACTGATCAACCGGTTTTTGGCTGCTGAAATACGGTTGTAGACTACATTGGGTTTATAGGTGGCTTCATCCAGCCCCATCTCCTTTACAATATTCTTGAGGAGAGTTTTGGAGTCATCCGTATCGTAAATGGTAAAGCTGTTTGGATAACCCAGCAAGTGTGCTTCAGCGCGAAGGATGCGGGCGAAAACCGAGTGAAAAGTTCCCATCCAAAGGTTTCGGGCATCTGGTCCAACAACGGTTTCAATGCGGTCGCGCATTTCTTTTGCGGCCTTGTTGGTGAAGGTAAGTGCCATGATGCTGAACGAGTCAACACCTTTGTCTTTAATCAGGTGTGCGATCCGGTAGGTGAGTACCCGGGTTTTTCCGGAGCCGGCACCGGCTATAATCATGGTGGGGCCTTCCGTATTGATTACCGCCTCACGTTGCGCTTCATTCAGTTGATCCAGGTAATTCATATCCGTGCGCAAATTAAGATTTGCAGTGCAGCTTTGAGGTTCCTATTTTGAATTTTTGTGAAGTTTTATTGAATTTTTTCTGTGAGGCGGTCTACCTTTGCTAAACCCTTCGAACTTGTTGCTGCAAACCCCTTCAACTCCTTTAATCAATGATGGTTTCACCATAACGGCAGCCGAGCCTTGGTTTAAAGTAAAGGTTCAACTCATTCAGCAATATTTACGATCATTTGTTACGCATTGTGCAGATAAATCAGATGAGATTATTGTAGTAGATTTATTTGCCGGTAGCGGTTTATATTCTTTAGGATATCAACGGGAATTGTTTGCCGGCTCTTGCCTGGGTTCATTAAGCGATGAGCTGCCGATTTCAAAATGGATTTTTTGCGAACGTGATCCCGAGTCTGTCAAGGCGCTGAAGATTCGTGTAAACCGGTATTTCAAGGGGAAGCATGTGCTGATTTTCGATGATGCTATCGATCGGTTACCCGAAAAGCTACAGTACTACATTCCGGTTTCAAAGCGTGGTTTTCGGGTGAGCGTGCTTTGTATCCTCGATCCATTTTCGATTGATATTCCTTTTTCTTTGCTGGATAAATTGCAATCGCTTGGTTTGAGTTTTATTATTCCCTTCACGTTTAGTTTGAACGAGCGTCATAATTATCAGTTTTACCTGCATGAGCATCGCGAAAAGCTGAAGCGCTTTTTAGGAGAGTTTACCGACTTAACCCGGTTGGATGACGTGAAAAGCAACCTGGAGTTTTACAAGCGGGTGGTGCGCACCCTGCGCAACAATTTGTTGATGCTGGGGTTCAACAGCTCCTTATCCGTACAACGATTGGATTCCGGATTGATGGAATTGCCGATTTATTATATGGGTGTGTTCTCTAAAACACTTCCTGCCCGTGTTATTCAGCGCGAAGTAGAAGAAACCCTGCACAATCAATTTACCTTGTTTGATAAGGTGTGATTTAGTACCGCTAGTTTCACGCAAAACCCGCAAAGTCAAATGCCGCGCAAAGTCCGCAAAGTGAAACTCAGCATCTTTTTTGCGTACTTTGCGTAATTCTTTGCGATTTCTTTGCGTGAAAATGATTGATCTGGTAGATCCAATTTTTTATAAAGTTGATAAAGTGGGATTAGGAAAGAATGCTTTATGTTTACGTTTCGACAGACTCAACGTAAAAGTATGATACTATTGTAACATAATTAATTCAGGTTTATATGATTCAGGTTGGTGAAGTTTTGGTTTCCGATGATATAAAAGAAAAGGAGTTTGTCTGCAATCTTGAAAAATGCAAGGGCGCATGCTGTGTGGAGGGCGATTATGGCGCGCCATTGGAAGATGACGAACTTGACATCCTGAAGAAAATTTATCCGAAAGTAAAGCCATACCTGACAAAGGAAGGCATCAAAGCCATTGAAGAGCAGGGTACCCACGTGCTGGATGATGATGGCGATTTTTCAACACCCACCATTGGCGGAAAGGAATGTGCCTACGCCATTTATGATGATAAGGGAGTATTGAAGTGCGGCATTGAACAAGCCTATTACGATGGGAAAATAAAATGGAAGAAACCGATTTCCTGTCATTTATACCCGATACGAATCACCAAAAAGAAAGGCTTTGAAGCAGTGAACTACCACAAGTGGAGCATCTGTTCACCAGCTTGTGCCTTGGGCAAGGAATTGCAGGTGCCACTTTATAAGTTTTTGAAAGAAGCGCTGGTCCGTAAATATGGACAACCGTGGTATGATGAGTTGGTGAAAGTTATTGAGGGTTAGGATTTAGGTATCTACACCGACACCCAAGTCCCAACACCCCGAATGCTTACTTTAAATCTGAAAAATCGAAATTCGTTTCCAGGAATTTAGTAGTGAACTTACCTGAACGGAAAGTTGGGTTGTCCATCAACTTAATATGGAAAGGAATGGTTGTTTTAATTCCTTCAATCACAAACTCCTGTAACGCACGCTTCATACGGGTAATCACTTCTTCACGCGATTGACCACTTACAATCAGCTTGGCAATCATCGAATCGTAGTTAGGCGGAATGGTGTAACCCGCATACACGTGGCTATCAATACGAACGCCATGGCCACCGGGCATGTGCAGGTTGGTAATTTTACCAGGCGAAGGACGGAAACCGTTTGCCGGATCTTCCGCATTAATGCGGCATTCCATCGAAAATAAATTCGGGAAGTAGTTTTTACCGGAGATCGGAACACCGGCAGCAACCTTTATTTGTTCTTTTATTAAGTCGTAATCGGTTACTTCTTCAGTAATCGGGTGTTCAACCTGAATACGCGTGTTCATTTCCATGAAGTAGAACTTGCCGTGCTTATCCACCAAAAATTCAATGGTACCCGCACCTTCGTAGTTGATGGCCTGTGCACCCTTAATGGCCGCTTCACCCATTTGTTCACGCAATTCCTGACTCACAATTGGAGAGGGCGTTTCTTCTACCAATTTCTGATGCCTGCGCTGAATGGAGCAATCGCGTTCAGAGAGGTGACATACCTTTCCGTATTGGTCACCTACAATTTGTATTTCAATGTGGCGTGGTTCTTCTACAAACTTTTCAAGATACAGACCATCGTTACCAAAGGCTGCACCGGCTTCGCGTTTGGCATCATCCCAGGCTTTTTGAAACTCACTTTCATCGTTGATGATGCGCATGCCTTTACCACCACCTCCGGCAGTTGCTTTTACAATTACCGGATACCCAATTTCTTTCGCGAGTTTTTTACCTTCTTCCAAAGAACTCAACAAGCCATCTGAACCTGGAATGGTGGGTACTCCGGCTTTCTTCATGGTGTCCTTAGCCGTAGACTTATCACCCATGGCTTCAATCATAGCCGGTGTTGGGCCAATAAATTTTATTCCATATTCATGGCAGATGGAGGAGAACTCCGAACGCTCCGACAAAAATCCGTAGCCCGGATGAATCGCATCGGCACCGGTAATTTCGGCAGCCGAAATAATGCGTGGAATATTCAGGTATGAATCTTTACTCGGTGCTGAACCAATGCACACGGCCTCATCAGCAAAACGAACATGCAGGCTTTCACGATCCGCAGTTGAATAGACAGCAACGGTTTTAATGCCCATCTCTTTGCAGGTACGAATTACACGCAGGGCAATTTCTCCTCGGTTAGCGATTAATATTTTTTTGAACATAGTTCTGATTTTAGATTTTTGATTTACGATTTAAGATTTTGATTTTACCCGAATGGCTTCAGGTAAATCAAATATCCCAAATCTAAAATCTTAAATGTGCCTTAATCGGGTTCAACTACGAACAACACCTGATCGTATTCTACCGGTGAAGCGTTCTCCACATTTACTTTTACAAGGGTACCCGATACTTCCGATTCAATTTCGTTGAAGAGTTTCATTGCTTCAATGATGCAAAGGGTTTGACCTTTGGTCACTTTATCGCCAACTGAAACAAACGGAGGTTGATCGGGGTTTCCGGAGCGATAGAAGGTTCCGATCATAGGTGATTTAATGTCAACCGTTTTCTTTCCTGATGTTGCCTCTGCTGCCGGTGCAGCTTTTTGCTGAGGCGCTGCAGTTTGCGCTGCAGGTTGTGGTTGGGCGGTTTGTGCAACTGCCTGAACCGGTGCAGCCATTACGGGTGCTGCAGATTTTAATACTTTTTGATCTGGTTCACGTTTGATGTGAAGCTTCAGCTCACCGGTTTCAATGTTTACTTCGTTTAATCCGGTTTTGGAAATGAAGTCGATAAGGTCTCTGATTTCTGAAGTTTTCATATTCGTAGGGTTGGCGGAACTTGCTGTCGGGGCAGGTCTGGTTCCGGTTTTGGGTGATTTAGATGTTTTGGTTTTGGCCATGATTCACAATATTATTTTACCCGTTCAATATAAGCACCTGTTTTGGTATCAATTTTAACATTATCACCGGTGTTGATGAATAAAGGTACTCGTATTTCAACACCATTTTCAAGTGTAGCCGCTTTTAGTGTTCGGGTGGCTGTATCGCCTTGCAACCCCGGCTCGGTGTACTGAATTTCCATTACTACGTTAGGCGGAGCTTCGGCCGAAATAGGAGAAGTTCCGTTTTCGAAAACAATGAGTATGGTTACACCTTCTTTAATGTAGTTTACTGAATCGCCTAATAACGCTTTGTCCAGATAGATCTGATCAAAAGTTTGATTGTCCATACACACCAGGCTTTCACCTTCGGCATACAGGTATTGATATTCTTTTGTTTCAACGCGAAGCAAGTCAACTTCATCACTCGGACGGAAACGGTTCTCAGCAATTTTTCCGTTTCGGATGTTTCTCATTTTTACCTGATAAAAAGCGCGCAGGTTTCCGGGTGTGCGGTGCTGAAGTTCTTCAACCTGAAGAATTTCACCGTTGTAGCGCACATAGTTTCCGCGGCTTAAATCTGAAATAGTTGCCATAGCTTAAAGTAGTTCTAAAGTTATAAATCCTGTTTAATTCTGCTGATTATTATTGAGCGTTGTATGCCCATTTTACATAAACGGCACCCCATGTAAAGCCACCTCCAAAGGCTGCCAATATCAGGTTGTCGCCTTTTTTGAGTTTCTTCTCATAATCCCACAACAACAAGGGAATGGTACCAGCCGTGGTGTTTCCGTACTTTTCAATATTCATCATTACTTTATCTTCGGTAACACCCATCCGGTTAGCCGTGGCATCGATAATGCGCTTGTTTGCCTGGTGTGGTACCAGCCAGGCTACATCTTCACTTTTCAGATTATTTTTTACCATGATCTGTGCCGATACATCCGCCATGTTGGTTACGGCAAACTTAAACACAGCCGAACCTTCCTGGAATACAAAATGCTGTCGGGCATCTACCGATTCGTGCGAAGCGGGAATGCGGCTTCCACCGGCTTTCATATGCAGGTAATTGGCTCCTGATCCATCACTCTTGTGGATGGAATCCATTACGCCTACTTCTTCGGTTGTTGGCTCAAGCAATACAGCGCCTGCGCCATCGCCAAAAATGATGCACGTGGTGCGATCCTGGTAGTTGATGATGGACGACATTTTGTCGCCACCAATTACTACCACTTTTTTATAGGCGCCCGATTCAACAAATTTGGCACCTGTGGTGAGGGCATAAATAAAACCTGAACAGGCCGCACTAATGTCGTAGCTGAAGGCGTTAGTTGCACCGATCTGATCAGCCACCAGGTTTGCCGTTGCCGGAAAAGGCATATCCGGGGTAACCGTAGCAAAAATGATCAGGTCAATTTCTTTCGGATCGGTTTTGGTTTTGCGCAGCAACTCTTCCACGGCCTTTGTGCCCATGTACGATGTGCCGAGTCCTTCACCTTTAAGGATTCTTCGTTCTTTAATTCCTGTTCGTGAGGTGATCCATTCATCGTTGGTGTCCACCATGGTTTCCAACTCGTGATTGGTGAGAATGTAGTCGGGAACATAACCGCCTACGCCAGTAATGGCTGCCCGGATTTTTGTCATGAGCGTTTCAGATAGGGTATAAAATACAAAACCTGTAAAAAGAAAAAGCCCGACTTGCATCGAGCGTTTTGTAACGTGTTAAGCATCAGGCGCTTCGATAAACCGTAAAACGGTTGTTCCGATTGGCCGTGATGGAGACGCATTAAGCCAGCACTTCTTTTTCCATGACCACCTTACCGTTATAGTAAAGTTTGCCTTCGTGCCAAAATGCACGGTGCGGCAAATGGTGTTCACCTGTTGTAGGGCATACTACCAGTTCTTTCGCTGTTGCCTTGTAATGCGTTCTTCTTTTATCTCTTCGCGTTTTCGAGGTTTTTCGTTTCGGATTCGGCATAACTATTTGTTTTTATTCAAGTTCTTTAATTTTTCCCACCGGGGGTCTGTTTCTTCATTGCTGGGTTCTTCCGTTTCAGAGGTGTAGATAATTCTGCCCTCTTCATCACCTTCTTCTTCGTCCTCCTCACTCGCAAAGCGCGGATGAAGCTTCTTCATCGGAATCGCCAGGCTAATAAACTCGTACATGTACTGCCCGAGTTCCAGGCTCACTGTATTGAAGTCGATGATTACAATTTCATCGGTAACTTCAGCAACCTCGTGACCAAACTTGAAGATCATCCGCTTATCAATTGAGATGGGATAGTCGAATTCTTCCAAACTTCTGTCACAAACCAATTTTACCGTTCCGTTCAGGTCAAAATGTGCCTCAATGAAGGTTTCGCGCTTATCCAAGGCAATTTTGGCCTTAAAATCACCAGCCGACACCAGGTCAGCTCCGTACCGGCTAAAAAACTCATCACCGAATTCATACTCAAAATGGTGAATGTTGTTGCTTAACCCTTGAATATTAACACGATACGCCTCCAAAGAACAAGCCCTTACGGGTTTTAAAATTGGTCGGCAAATTTAGGAGAATTAATCAGAATATAAAAGAAAGGGCATTTTTGGGTGATTTTGCCTACAGCAGCTGGCTAATAGCCATTGCCTTAAACTCCTCCCGGCTTTTCTTGCCGTAATGTTCAACAAAGTAGTCGATAACGTTTTTACGGAAGCCTAACTTAATAGCCACATTTTTACAGAACAGGATTTCGCTATCGAAAATATTGTGGTCGGCAAATACAAGCTCGATTATGGCATACAGGTAATCGAACTTCTGGTCATGTGAAAGTGCGCCAAGCGATTCAATGGGCTCCGGGTTTCTGATCAAGGCAGTAACGGATTCTTCGGGAAAGTTTTTGTCTTTGGCAATCCTGAATATCATGTCACGCTCGGCACGCGCAAAATGCTTATCTGCTTCAGCAAGCTGAATTAAA
Organism: uncultured Roseivirgaceae bacterium; assembly: GCA_964419145.1. Classification (GTDB taxonomy): domain Bacteria; phylum Bacteroidota; class Bacteroidia; order Cytophagales; family Cyclobacteriaceae; genus UBA2336. The sequence goes on from CAYQOM010000005.1 coordinate 179,866, forward strand.
ATATTGATGAGCTTTTTGGTTACAATATCCATAGGTCTTTCGAGGGACAGCCAAAGATAGAAAATTAATGATCTTTACAGGTTATGAATCAGTCGCATCACGTAAAAAATCATTACACGTGGTCTTTTACGCTTTAATCAATTCTCTGCGTGCTTCCACAATATCAACCGCGGTATAAAGTGATTGACGTAATGAACCTTCTTGCGCTAAATTTTTTCCTGCAATGGAATAACCTGTTCCATGATCAGGAGATGTTCGTACTACGGAGAGACCCGCTGTAAAATTCACACCGGTTTCAAAGGCTAAGAGCTTAAACGGAACCAATCCCTGATCGTGATACATGGCCAGGATGGCATCGTACTTGGCGTAATTTCCGGAAGCAAAAAAGCCATCGGCAGGGAAAGGCCCTGAAACAAGTTTCCCTTTGTTTTTCCAATCCTGTATTACCGGTTTAATGAGTTGATCGTCTTCTGTTCCGATTACACCACCATCACCGGCATGGGGGTTTAGACCGAGTACAGCAATTTTTGGCTTGGAGATTCCAAAGTCTTTTCGAAGACTTTGTTCCAGCACGTGTAGTTTCTTATTCAACAACTCAGTGGTGATTGTGCCGGCAATATCTTTTACAGCAATGTGCTCCGTTACAAGCCCAACCCGTAGCTTTTCGCTTACCATCATCATTACAAAATCTTTCGTACTAAATGCGTTAGCGAGGTATTCTGTATGTCCGCGATACGGAAATTCTTCACTTGCAATCGTGTTTTTATCTATCGGAGCAGTGACCAGCGCATCCAACATATCTTCTTTTAAATCCTGGGTGGCTTGTTTCAACGCCAGCCACGCAGCTTTGCCTGTTTCTTTGGAAGGTTTGCCCGGGTTTATTTCAATTACATCTTCCCAGCAGTTTACTACGTTGATGGTTTTAGGGATGTATTGCCCACGTGTTTTGGCATGGCCGTAGTTGAATTCTTCCAGGTTCAATTGTTTTTTATAAAATGATAACGCACGGGTTGAGCCGTAAATCACCGGGGTAATCAGGTTTAATAAGCGGTTGTCCTGTAGTGCCTTCATCACAACTTCAGGCCCAACGCCATTCAGGTCGCCAAGTGTAATGCCTATACGTGGTTTCTGCTGCTGACTCATACGTAAAAATTAATTGGCTATTTACTTAAAAATATGGTGGGTTACAATGTTGGTGGTTGTCGGTTAAAACCTCAACACGACTTTGTACTTTTACAGGATGCGCATGAAACAAACCGATCGTGTACGGCCGAAGAAATCTTTAGGGCAGCATTTTCTTCACGATAAGCATATCGCAGAAAAAATTGTTCAAGGTTTAATCGCCCCGGATGGTAAAGAACAAGTGTTGGAAATTGGCCCCGGCATGGGCGTGCTTACGCAGTTTTTAGTTCAACGTAATGATGTTGCCTTAACGGTTGTGGAGATTGATCGCGATTCAGTGGCTTACCTTGAAAAGCATTATCCGGGGTTGCCCATTATTTCAGGCGACTTTCTGGAGTTAGACTTGAACCAACAATTTCCAGGTAAATATTCCATTATCGGAAATTTTCCTTACAACATCTCTTCACAGATTTTTTTTAAAGTGCTTGAAAACAAAGACCGTGTGTGGCAGGTGGTAGGCATGGTGCAAAAGGAAGTAGCCGATCGGATTGCCGCACCACATGGAAATAAGACGTATGGGATTTTAAGTGTGCTGCTGCAGGCATTTTATACAATTCATTATCTGTTCAAAGTTCCTCCCGGAGTGTTTAATCCTCCGCCCAAAGTAATGTCGGCAGTTATCAGGCTTGAACGCAATGCACGAGAGGCTTTACCCTGCGATGAAGCATTGTTTTTTAAAGTGGTGAAACAAGGCTTCAATAACAGACGGAAAACCTTGCGTAACGCCTTAAAAAATCTAATTTTGCCCGCCTTTGCGCACATTCATCCAGATGCATTACAGGATTTTTTAAAGCTGTCGATTCTGGATAAGCGAGCTGAGCAATTGTCGGTTGAGGAATTTATAAGTCTGACCCAGTTAATTGAGAAGACCAGTGGAGCAGCAAATACAATTTGAGCTTACCAAAGAGTTTGTTGATCGTTTTCAACAGGCGTTGGATGAACGCGACCAGGCATTTATACTGGAAAGCCTGCAGGGTGTAAAAGCGGCTGATATTTCTGCGCTTCTATATGAATTCAATTCTGAAGAATCCAAATATGTTCTTGATCAATTGCCATTGGAAGTGCAGGCAGAGATCATCAATGACCTGGATACGGATACCCGTGTTAAATACCTGAAAGTTTACCAGGTATATGAAATTATTCCGATTGTTGATGCACTGCATTCGGATGATGTTGCTGATATTTTAAATGAGTTGCCTGTTAAAGAACGGGAAGAAGTTCTATCCGGACTGAACCATGAGCTGCGCACGCAGGTAACAGAACTGCTGCGTTATGAAGAAAATGTTGCCGGTGGTTTGATGGCAAAAGAACTCATCAAAGTACGTGATCACTGGACAGTGGTGCAATGTATTGATGAGATCAGGAAGCAAGCTGAAAATGTAGACAAGTTTTATGCAGTTTATGTGGTGAACGATCGGGATGTATTGGCGGGGCGCGTGTCGCTTAAGGACCTGGTGCTTTCGGATGCGCGTAAAGTTGTGTCCGATATATGTGAGCGCGATATCACTTCGGTTGAAACTTATTTGTCTGACTTGGAAGTAGCCGACATCATGCGGAAGTACGACCTTGAATCTGTTCCTGTTGTAAATGTTCAAGGACAATTGGTGGGAAGAATTACCATTGATGATGTGGTTGACGTAATTACGGAACAGGCAGAAGAGGATCGTCAACTCATGTCGGGTATTAGTGAAGATGTAGAGGAAGATGATAGTGTATGGCGCAATACCCGTGCACGTTTGCCGTGGCTTCTTATTGGAATTGTTGGAGGTTTGATGAACGCCAAATTTATGGGACTCTTCGAAGCCGAGTTGAGTCGAATAACGGCCATTGCTTTTTTTATTCCGCTTATTCAGGCGACTGGTGGTAATGTAGGCATTCAATCATCCTCATTGATCGTGCAAAGTCTGGCTAATCCCGGTTTTGTGTATGATGGACTGTGGACGCGCCTTGCAAAAGTATTTTTAGTTGCGTTGCTTAGCGGAATATCATTGGCCTTGCTTGTTTATGGAGCCAATGTGTTAATCTTTAGCGAGCAAAAGCTTTCGATAATTGTTTCGGTGGCGTTGTTGAGTGTGGTTGTATTTGCTTCATTTGTCGGAACGATCACACCTTTGATATTGAATCGTTTCGGGTTCAACCCTGCACTGGCTTCAGGTCCCTTTATCACCACCACCAATGATCTGTTGGGGCTAACCGTTTATTTTTTCACCGTTCATTTAATGCTTTAACCGGCATAAAGTCCCTTTTCAGGATGTAAGTTTTACAGATGGTTATAGGCCATCATTGAAACTATTGACCAGTAAAGTGAATAAATACGAGCAGAAATCAGGGTTAACACAAGGGATGTGTGCATAATCATGGACTTTGGTTTTTGGTTTGCTATCAGCCTACAGATGTAATAATTTAAACTTCCGTTAAATCATCTGGTATCAAAGGCATGAAAAAAACGTGTAATTTTGATGCTTCTTAATTTTTTACATCTTGCACATTCAGTAGTGTTTTTCGAATGAGTTTTTTAAAGAACCGGTTAAAGCGATTAAGTGAGACATTCAATAGTGTTATTGAAAAACCGTTGCTCACGTCTACCATCGTATTGGTTGTAATTGCTACGCTGGTTATTGGGTTAAGTTTACGCTATTACATCAACGATTTTGATAACTTCTGGGCACAGGTATTAGCCGAGGCTCACGGCATGATTTTCGACATCGCGGTAATCGGTATTCTTATTTTTTGGTTAAATCAAAACGGTCAAATCCGTCAACGCATTCGATTCTACCGCGATGAAATTGATGATTTTCGTTTGTGGGAATCTGAAGAAGCGGCCTTTCGTACAGTGGGTAATATCAAGCGACTTAACCGCCATCAGATTTATGAAATCAACCTGGTAAACTGTTTTCTGGCCCGTACAAACCTAAACTACGTTAACCTGTCGGGTTCTAATCTCAACTCAGCTAACATTTCTCAATCCTCATTAATTGAAGCAAACCTTGAGAATACGCGTTTAAATCAAACCAATTTTGAAAACTCTAACCTCAATCAGGCCAACCTTGGTGGTGCTTATGCCAGTGGGGCTAATTTTAAAGATGCCTTTTTAATTAAAGCTCAATTTGAGAATGCTTTTTTGATCAAGGCAAATTTTAATAACGCATACCTGATGGAGGCGAACTTGCAAAATAGCTACCTGATGGGTGCCGACCTGGAGAATGCAAGTTTATATAAAGCTGATTTACGGGGAGCAAAAGGACTTACTATTGAGCAGCTTGCAAAAGCAAAAACCTTGTACCTGGCCCGTTTTGATGATGATTTGTTTTCGGAAATCCAAACCGCGCTGCCCGAGCTGGTTGGTTCCTGATTTTTGTACAAATGATTTAAAGCATTACCTTTGTAGCGATAACTGACAACGGTCTCCTTCCGGAGGCCGTTGTTTCTTTTTTATTGCTTGTCGTATTTTGATGTTAGTGTTATGAGTAAAAAAATTTCTTACTACACCCGCGAAGGTCTTGATAAACTCAGGAATGAGTTAACTGAATTGAAGTCTAAAGGACGTCAGGAAATTGCGCGCCAGATTGCTGAAGCACGTGATAAGGGTGACTTGAGTGAAAACGCTGAATACGATGCAGCTAAAGATGCGCAGGGTCACCTGGAAGCAAAAATTGCGCAGTTGGAAGATTTACTGGCCAACGCACGTTTATTGGATGAAGCCAATGTGGATACTTCCAAAGTTTCCATCTTGTCGAAAGTAACAATCAAGAATAAAAAGAACGGTGCTTCTTTTACGTATACGCTCGTGTCAGAAGAAGAAGCTGATTTAAAGGCCGGAAAAATTTCAACCATGTCACCGATTGGAAAGGGACTATTAGGAAAGAAGAAAGGGGAGATGGCGTTGATTAAAACACCCGCTGGTGAAGTTGAATTTGAGATCACTAACATTGCTGTATAAACATGGCCTCAATCTTCTCGCGTATAATTAATCGTGAAATACCAGGGCATATTGTAGCCGAGGATGATCGGTATATTGCTTTTCTGGATATTATGCCGTTGGTAATGGGGCATACGTTGGTGGTTCCTAAAAAAGAAGTGGATTACATTTTTGATTTGGATGATGACACGCTCGCGGGCCTTCACCTATTTGCCAAGCGTGTTGCTGCAGCTGTAAAAAGATCAGTTCCCTGTCAACGAATAGGAGTTGCTGTAATCGGGTTGGAAGTTCCGCATGTTCATGTTCACCTTGTGCCGATGAATACCATGAGTGATATAAATTTTTCGAAGCCAAAACTTCAGCCCACAAAAGAGGAGCTTTCACAAGTTGCGGAAAAAATCAAGAAAGCTTTTTCAGCTTAGTCAAGAAAATCAATATCGACATTGAGGGGATAGCGCATCAGGTAGGTAAGTGCCTGTTCAACGGTCAAGTCTTCAAACAACACTTTATACAGCATGCTGGTGATCGGGGCGCGAAGTTTATAATAGTCGGCACACTTTTTTACAATCTGTACAGTGCTAACACCCTCCGCAACCTCATCCATGCTGCTTACAATTTCTTGCAGGGTTTTGCCTTTCGCCAGTTTATAGCCTACCTGAAAATTTCGGCTTAGGGTACTGTTGCTGGTTGTTACCAGATCGCCAATACCTGCTACGCCCAGAAATGCTTTTACGTTTCCACCTAATGCCTTACCCACATGAATCATCTCTACAACGCCACGGCTAATCAATAGGCCGCGTGCATTTTCTCCATATCCCATGCCGCTTAAAGCGCCCGAAGCAATAGCGATAATATTTTTCAACACACCAGCCAATTCAACGCCAACCAACTCGTTGTTTCCATACACCTGAAACTGATCGCTGCGCAGCAATTTTTGCCCCAGGCTAATCACTTCATTAAACGGACTGGCAATTACGGTTGCGGCAGGATGGCGTTCGGCTAATTCTTTCGACAGGTTTGGGCCGGCCAGGCAACCTACGCGAACCACTACGCTCTCTTCACGTATCACTTCACTCATGGTTTTTACCTGATCGCGACTGAGTTTGCTTACCGTATCGATAGTTTGCCCCTTCGGGAGAGTAATGTCCAATCCCTTTGTACCGTGAATGAGAATGTGATAAGGATGCAGGTGTGGTGAAAGTTTCTGCATCATCGAGCGGAAGTGCGCAGAAGGAACGATGGGGAAAATCACTTCACAACTTTCTGCTAAATATTTCAAGTCGTTGGTGGGCGTAACCCGACTGTTCATTTTGTAACCACGGTTTTCTCGTGTATCCAAAATGCGCTGCACTACTTTTTCATCGCGTGCATACAACAACACTTTATGCTGGCGCGACAACAGGTTGGCTACAACGCTGCCAAAGTTTCCGGCACCAATTACACCAATGGGCTTGTTATCAGATGAACTTTTCGAGGTCATAGCCCGTCAGGCGATTGTGGTAGTAGTATAACAGGTTAAGGTCCTGGGTAACAATGTTGCCCTTTTTGTTCATGACCAACGGGCGCTTGAGGTGGAAAATGCCAACGTTGTCAAGTCCGTGTTTAATAACCAAATCTATTTTTCCTTTCAGATGCGTGGCGTGATTGGCTTTTCCTTCTTTCTTGAGGTGATATATTTTTTTTCGGATGCGCTTACAGGTTTTTCTGAACTCGGCATATTCCAACTCCAGTTCTTCTTCCGGCAAACGCAACAAACCAAACAAATCAAGTTTTGGATGCTTCTGTTGCCATAACTCAAACGCCACAAATGCAACCAGGTGACTGGCAAAAATGCGATTGATGCGATGGTATTCCGATACAATACGCTGGCTGAGCATGCGTGTGTATTCGTTTTCGCGTTGTGGGTCAACGGTTATTTTGCCATTGGCAAGAAAATAGTCGCGGGTTTCAATTATGCGATCATGCGAATCCAGGCTGTTCCCTTCTTCATCCACATAGTTGCCCATCACATCCAGGGCTCGTCCAATAGAAACAGAAATATTGGAGCCCTTAGTGAAAAATTTGAACAAGAATTTCAGCAATCCCCAGCTTCCATGCGGGTCTTCTTCGGGTAAGTACCGGTCTTGTCCTTTAATCGACAGGTAATCGTCAATCAACTCTGGCGCTTCGAGTACGAAATGGTAGTTTAGGGTTACCGGTACAACAAATATTTTTTGTGGAGGTTGTCCCTCGGCTGTGTTCAGGTAGATGTTACGTTGCGCTTCAATGGTGGTGGAAAGCAAGCCAAGCTTTAGCGTTTTCTCAATCATGCCCGAGCGTGATCGGGTTCCGCCCGGAAAGAATAAACTGTGCGCACCCCGTTGAATGGCTATGCTGGAGTACATCTTTAATGTTTCAAGATAGGGCAGGTTTTTCTTTCTCCGGTCGACCTTGTAAGCCCCGAGGCTGTTCATGAAGTATGCAAAAATCTTCATGTTAAACAGGTTTAACCCGGCACCATAAATAAAAGCGGGTAAGCCAAGGGCGTGAATAATCCACCCAATCAAAATAGAATCGAGGTTGCTGAAATGGGTGGGTACCATTACAATGGTTCCTTTGCGGGCAAGGCTGCGCAATTGCTTCACTTTGCCCACAATCTGAATTTTATCACGCAGGGTGTATTGATTGCGAAAGAAACCACCAAACTTTTTTACCCGCGATGCATTGAGCAAACGGGCAAACCAAAACTTAATCATTTCCCGGGCAAAGCGGTATGAGCTCGGTTTAAAATTCCCGGCAATTTCATTGGCATAGCGATGAACAATCAACGAGAGAAGTTCCTGCGACTTTTTCAGTTTTTCTTCCTCTGTAATTGATCCCAGGTCAATCAATTGTTGTTTGATGCCCGACCAGAATTTACTTTCATCGGGTGGATCAACGCGCCAACGATTCCGTTTCATGCGCTGTTGTTCCCGGTAAACGGTTGCTTCCAGCTCGTCCAGCAATTGTTTGGTTGATGGACGTAACTGGGTAATGCGTTCAGCCGATCGGGTTGCTACCTCTTCGATAAATTCTTTCCGGTTACGGCTAAGCCTGTACACCGGCCAATCCGGAATGCCTTCCAGAATGGGTTCATACTTTTTATTCTTATTCTTTTTCTCCAGTACTTCCACGGGCACAAAATACTACATTTTCACGCATCTGTAGTATGCGTATTTTTTATAAGGCTTGCTGTGCTTTTCGAAGCGCGGCCTCCATTTCAGAAAAAAGATGAGTGGCTTTGGTAAGGAACTCCTCACTTAAAATCTGGTGTAGCTCCTGCTCACCGCTTAATTCAAACTGATCTATCTTATACGTTTGTTCCAGGAGTCCTTGCTCCAGTTTAATTAAGTACCGGTTGTTCCAGCTAAAGAGTGTTATTTTGCAAGAGGGATGCGGTATTTCTCCAATGATTCGCATGAAAAGTGAATTTTTACAGCGTTTATAACAACAACTTAACCTTTTCGGGGGTTAAAAGACTAAAATTGACGCTATATCGTTGAATAATTTGAATTTTTTCGATCGGCATAAGGGTTTTATATTGTAACCTGATTGGTATCACATGGGCGGAATATTGAAGTTTGAGGCGGGCAAGGCGGGAATAGTTTTATTCTTCATCGCCATTTTGCAGGTTTTGTTTATTCCGCAAGCCAATGCAACCCATTTACGGGCAGGTCAAATCGTAGCCACAAGGGTAAGTTGTACAGGTTTAACGTTTCGAATTACCGTTACCGTTTATACCAATACTGGGTCCACCGTGCTTTTTGGAGGTGAAATGGATTACCTGGATTTTGGAGATGGTTCGGCTCCAATTCTTGTTCCCGAAACGCCAAATAACCCTGACCCTTCTCTTGGGCCAGGAGTTGCTTCGGCCTCCTTCACCATTGAACACACGTACTCTGGTCCGGGCCGGTATGTTATCAGTTACGTTGAGCCAAATAGAAATGGGGGTGTCTTGAACATGGCAAACTCCATCTCTACCACCTTCTATATAGAAACTCAAATTAATATTGATCCTTTTTTTGGCTGCAACAACACGCCTCAACTTTTGATTCCCCCAATCGATCGTGCTTGCACAGGTGTGGCGTTCTTTCATAACCCCGGTGCTTTTGATCCGGATGGCGATAGCTTGTCTTATGAGTTTGTAATTCCTTTCCGAAACAGGAACGAGACCGTAGCGCAATACAGAGATCCAAATGATCAAAGTTTCTACACCAATTTCCCAAATGGAAATGAAGCAGGGGATGGCCCACCTACCTTTACCATAAACCCGATTGATGGAACCATTACATGGGATGCACCCGGTGCACAGGGAGAGTACAACATTGCTTTCATCATTGTTGAGTGGAGAAAAATAAATGGGCAGTGGTTTCGGCTTGGCTTTGTGCGCAGAGATATGCAGATTATTGTGGAAGACTGCGACAATGAACGCCCTGATTTAATTGTTCCGGAAGATGTGTGCGTGGAGGCTGGTACAACCTTAAATGCTACCATTTTTGGTATAGATCCCGAAAATCATAATGTAAAAATTGAAGCCTTTTCCGAAATCTTTAATTTCCCAGTAACAGAATCTCCTGCAACCTACTCACCCATTCCGGGCGTAGATGATTATCAACCGTCCAATCCTCCTGCTGAACTTGAATTTGAATGGGAAACGAAATGTTTTCATGTAAAAGATCTTCCTTACCAGGTAGTATTTAAGATTACGGACAATCCAACCGATGGTCCCAAGCTGGTTACGTTTAAAACCTGGCGCATTCGTGTGGTAGCACCGCCACCGGTATGGTCATCGGCAACCCCCGATTTTACGAACCGAAGTGCATTGCTTACCTGGCAAGATTACACGTGCCGCCAGGAAGCCGCTTTCATACAAGTCTGGAGACGGGTAGATAGCATTACATTTGAACCCGATAGTTGTCAAACCGGTATGCCCCCATTTTTAGGATACACACAAGTTGGACAGGTGGCAGCAACGGCAACTCAGTTTAATGATACAGGTTTGGATGTGGGTGCACGTTATTGTTATCGGTTGGTGGCCGTTTACCCACAGCCCGGTGGAGGTGAAAGTTATGTGTCCCAAGAAATTTGTATACCTCCCATTTTAGCTGATGCCCCTGTAATCACACATGTAACCATAGAAAAAACTTCAGTTACAGACGGTGAGATTCGGATTAGTTGGCGTGCTCCATTTGATGCAGATGAGGGTCAATTTCCGAAAGAACCATATGGATACGATTATGTGGTTGAGCGTGCGGATGGTTTTGCGGGAACCAACTATGTGGCCATTCACACAGGAACATTGCCGGGTGATACAACCATTCTGGATACAAATTTGGATACAGACACCAAGATTTATAATTACCGGGTAAAGGTATTTGCCCAAAATCAAACAACACCTTTTGATCAATCGGCTTCTGCCTCAACAGTGCGCCTTGAACTCAAACCTTCTTCGGGTAGAATCGAACTTAACTGGAATGCCTTTGTGCCTTGGTCGAATCAAATTCAAAGCTTCCCGTTACATGATATTTATCGCGGACCGGAAAATGCAACAGAGGGTGATCTTACGTTGATTGCCAGTGTGAATGTGTTCGATAGTTTATTCCACTATACAGATGTTGGCCAGCATAACAATCAACCTCTGGATAACAATACGGTTTATTGTTACCGTGTTATGACACGCGGAGGGTATGGCAATCCGGCTATTGCCGTACCGCAGGAAAATTTCTCCCAGATTATTTGCGCCCAACCTGTGGATATAGATCCTCCATGCAAGCCAGTGCTGCAGGCAGAGTTGACTAACTGCGAAGATTTTGTTCAGCAGGAAGTGTGTAATTTCAATACGTTCAGCAATACCATTTTTTGGAACCGCCCGGAAGATGAGTTATGTCGGGACGATATTCGTAGTTATAATGTATATGTAGCGAATTCGGTTGGAGCGCCTTTCTCCTTGTTGGCCACGAATGTTACGGATACGTTTTATGTTCATAACGATCTGAATACATTTGCCCGTTGCTACCGCATTTCTGCAGTTGATCGCTCCGGCAATGAAAGTGAATTGAGTGATCCGGTATGCAATGATAACTGTCCATATTATGAGCTGCCTAACATCTTTACGCCAAATGGTGACGGCTTCAATGACTTGTTCAGCGCCTTTAACGTTCGAGAGTACCAGAATTGCGGTAATGGCGAAGAGGGTTGCCAGGTACCGGCACATTTGCAAGGCCGATGTGCACGTTTTGTGCAACGAGTCGAGCTGACCATTATTAACCGTTGGGGCGGTGAGGTTTATAACTATACGTCAGGTGGCGAGAATACCATTTTTGTGGATTGGGATGGCCGTGACAATGGCGGCAAACCACTGGCCTCAGGTATTTACTTCTACAAAGCCGATGTGACCTTCGATGTGGTAGATCCGAAAAAGCGCGTTCAGACTATTAAAGGATGGGTTCACCTCGTTCGATGAGTTCAGGATCAGATCAGTTCAACAACATTGTGTTATTTGATGGCGTCTGCAACCTGTGCAGCAGTTCCGTTCAGTTTATCATCAAGCGTGATCCGAAAGCCAGGTTTCGGTTTGCTTCATTACAATCTTTAACGGGACAGCAATTGCTAGAAAAATTCCAGCTTCCCACGGATGCACTCTACAGCATTATTTTGGTTCGAAGTAACTCGTTTTTAGAGCGAAGTGATGCCGCTCTGGAAATTGCCCGCCAGCTTACGGGGTTATGGCCGTTATTTTATGTTTTTAAAATTGTTCCCAGATTTCTAAGAGACCCGATATACAATTGGATTTCGCGTAACCGGTATAACTGGTTTGGTAAAAAAGATGCCTGTTGGCTGCCCACGCCTGAGCTTAAAGGAAGGTTTGTTGATTAATGGCTAGGGTGAACAATGCTTTGGCGTACGCCTGTCTTTTGTATTTTCGCATGTTAATTAATAAACTGAAATAACATGAAGGCTTATGTATTTCCCGGTCAGGGTGCACAGTTTACCGGAATGGGTAAAGACATCTACGAATCAACACCTGAAGCCAAGAGCTTGTTTGATGAAGCAAATGCGATACTCGGATTCGATATAACCTCCGTTATGTTTGCAGGCACAGCGGATGAGTTGAAACAAACCAAGGTTACACAGCCAGCTGTATTTATTCATTCCGTTGCGGTGGCTCTGTCGAATGATTCGTTTAAGCCTGATATGGTGGCTGGTCACTCGTTGGGTGAATTTTCAGCGCTGGTAGCCAATAAAGCATTGTCTTTTTCGGATGGATTGAAGCTGGTTTATAAACGTGCTATGGCTATGCAACGTGCTTGTGAGATTAATCCTTCCACTATGGCAGCCATTCTTGGTTTGGATGATCATGTAGTGGAAGATGTTTGTGCCTCCATAAAGGAAGAAGTTGTTGTAGCTGCTAACTATAACTGCCCCGGGCAACTTGTTATTTCCGGATCATTAAAAGGAATTGAAGTAGCCTGCGAAAAGCTAAAGGCGGCAGGAGCAAAACGAGCCTTGCCGCTTCAAGTAGGTGGTGCTTTTCATTCACCCTTAATGGAGCCTGCGCGTGAAGAGCTCGCTTCAGCCATTGAAGCAACCCCTTTTCAAACTCCGATTTGCCCGGTGTATCAAAATGTAAATGCTTCACCTTCTTCAGATGTACAAGTGATTAAGAAAAATCTGATCGATCAACTCACTGCCCCGGTTCGTTGGACTCAATCCGTACAAAAAATGGTGGGAGATGGTGCCACAACATTTATCGAATGCGGTCCGGGTAAAGTGTTGCAAGGTCTGGTGAAAAAGATTGCACCTCAGGTCGAGGCCATGAGCATTTAATGATCAAGGTGTTGCAGCCTTTCAACGGGTAAATTATCGGAACAATCTTCCAGTAAATTCTTAATGGTCTTTTGGTAAATGGGGTGAACCAATAACGGAGCAATTTCAGCTAATGGTACCAGGGTAAATCTCCGATCTGGAATTCCGGGGTGTGGAATTTTCAAATCTGGGTTTGCAACTACTTTGTCATCCCAAAGCAGGATGTCAATGTCAAGCGTTCTGGGGCCCCATCTTTCTTGGCGTATTCGTCCCGTTTGCTTTTCAATGTTTTGAGTAATATTCAAAACTTCATAGGGCTGCAATTCTGTATTTACCAAAACAACCTGATTGAGAAAATCATCTTGATTTTCTTCGCCCCAGGCAGCTGTTTTATAAACGGATGAAGCTGTAATAATTGGCCCAATCAGCCGACTGATTTGCTGGCGTGCCTTGGTTAACTGGCCGATTTTATCGCCCAGGTTACTGCCCAATAAAAGAAAGACATTTGCCATTCAGCAAACTTAACTTTTAAAAGGCACACTGAGTTGCTTAATTTGGAGACTTAATTTTTGGTTTATGAATTTCTTTAAAACGTTCCTCGCTTCATTTCTGGCCCTGCTGGTTTTTTCCGCAGTAAGTTTTGTGTTGATGATAGCCCTTCTCTTTGCCTTGGGCTCGGAGGATAAAGTGGTAATCACCAGTAACTCGGTGCTTCAGTTAAAACTGGATGCCCAAATTACAGAACAGGAAATAGATGATCCCTTTTCAGGGATGCCATTTTTTGGAAGTGGCATACAAAAAATTGGTTTGCTGAACTTGAAAGAAACCATCCGGCATGCAAAGTCTGACCCTAAGATTAAAGGTATTTTTCTGAACGTAAGTTACCCGATGGCTGGTTTCTCGACCCTTGAGGAAATCCGGCAATCGCTGATGGATTTCCGCGAAAGCGGCAAGTGGGTGGTAGCGTATGCCGATGTGATGTCGGAGCCAGCCTACTACCTCGCCACAGCAGCTGACAAAGTTTATTTAAATCCTGAAGGAGAGGTTGAATTTAACGGATTAACGGTAGAGGTAACATTCTTTAAAAAGCTATTCGATAAGCTTGAGATCAAACCTGAAATTTTCAGGGTAGGGGATTTTAAAAGTGCTGTTGAACCGTTCATGCTTGAAAAGATGAGCGATGAGAACAGGTTGCAGTTATCTGAGTTGCTCAACTCCATTTATGATCACATGTTAGTAGGGGTATCTGAGGCACGCAATATTCCTTTGGATAAATTAAAGGAGATGTCTGATAACATGACCGTACGCAATGCAACACTCGCTGTTGAGCATGGTTTAATAGATGGTCTGTTATACTATGATGAAGTATTGAATGAACTCCGCGGACGACTGGAACTGGAAGAAGATGCCCGTATTAAGTTTGTGGCAAGAAAGAAATACAGCAAAAGCATTGAGGCAAAACAAGGTGGGGCCAATGAAATTGCCGTAATTGTTGCAGATGGAACCATCATGCCCGGCAAATCAAGTGAAGGCATTATTGGTGGAGAAACCATTGCAGAGGAAATCCGCAAGGCACGACTGAATAAAAAGGTGAAGGCCATTGTAATCCGGGTGAACTCACCGGGTGGTGCATTTCAGGCTTCCGATATGATGTGGCGCGAAGTGAAACTGGCTTCGGAGGTGAAACCCGTAATTGCTTCTATGTCTGATTATGCTGCTTCAGGTGGTTATTACCTGGCCATGGCAGCTGATACGATTGTCGCGCAGCCGCACACAATCACCGGTTCTATTGGCATTTTTAGTGTATTGTTTGATGCCAGTGGATTTATGGGAAATAAGTTGGGCATTACGTTCGATGAGGTGAATACCGGCAAGTTTGGTGAACTGGTAACGTTCAGCCGTCCATTAACACAAGCCGAAAAGGATGTGTGGCAAAACAGAACGGAAGAAATTTATGAAACCTTTACCGGTAAAGCTGCTGAGGGAAGAGGAATGCCACAGGAGGAGTTAAAGAAAGTTGCATCAGGAAGGGTATGGTCGGGATCACAGGCGAAGGAGCGAGCGCTGGTTGACATACTTGGTGGCTACGATGATGCCATCAACATTGCCGCAAAGGCCGCAGGGTTGGAGGATTACGCAGTGAAGGAATATCCCGTGCAGAAGCCCTTCTTTGAACAGTTCATGGAGCAGCTCTCCGAGAACGCCAAAACCAAGGCATTGAAAGAAGAACTTGGTGAGCAATACTATCTCTATCAACAAGGCCTCAAATTAAAGGAATTGCACGGTGTTCAGGCGCGGATGCCCTTTCAGTTATCCATTCAATAGCGAACGCCCATTAGGCTGAAAAATAAAGCGTTACGGAGGCAAAAAACCATCAAATTTTCATGTAAGGTTTTGCCTGAATTTGTCAAAAAAGGTACTTAAAGTAACACTTTAAGTACCTTTTTCTACATGCCCGGATTGATGAGAAGTCAACATTTTCGGTAGTTCACCTTGCTATTAAGTCTGTTTATCTGCTGGTTTTATTGGGTTTTAACGTTTTAAGAGGCTTTCACTATGGCATTTCAATCAGGTTTGACACCTGTATTGTTTTCCCGTAACCCTGAAAATTATACTGGTTACCAGGGATTTACTTGCAAAGGGCTTGAATCAGAAGGATTAAGACCTGGTAGAAATGGATTTGATTTGGCGGTTAAGGCGCTTGGCCAAAAGTGTGATTTTACTTATTGAGAGTATAGACCCGTTGAATGAAGTTTCCGAAAGGGTCATAAAAGGAAAACAGTACCCGCAGCCGAAGCCGCAAGTACTGTAACCCCTTGACTTTCAAGTCTTAAATGCGTACTGATACAGATCCTCCAGCAGGAGCAGAGTAATCCTCTTGTACTGTATCAACGGTGTTCTTTTCAACGGCTTTCTTAGGCGAGTTTGAGAAGGTAAATGAAAAGGTTAGAAGCGTTGCAATTACAAAAGCACCTACTAATATTAATTTTGTTTTCATGATGCACTAAAGGTTAAATCAATTAGAAAATACGCGATATGCTAATCACTAATTCCTTACACTCACGCCACCTCCGCCATTTTCTAGCTCAGTAGAGGGCTTTACTTCTTCTTCACTGCATGCTGTGAATGAAAGGGCGCAAACTGTCACAAACAATAAGGTGTAAATAACTTTTTTCATAGTTTTGTGGGGTTATAGGTTTTAGAAAATTTTTTCCGTTTAATTACAAGACAAATATGGGGTATGGATTTTTCCTGTTTTGTGTAACAAAATTTTAAAAATAACCTGTGTACGAAATCTTATACCGATTATACAAAAGGCCGCTCACAGTATACCTCTTAGTGATCTATTCATTGTCGACTCCTTTCCAATTGTATGGACAGGTAAATCGCATAGATTCCTTAAATGATGCCCTAGCCAATAGCCAAGGATTGTCAAGGATAGATGTTCAGATTGAATTGGCAACAGAGCACATTTCACCTAATGTAAATCTTGCTTTAGAAATAATAAATAGTGCTTATGAAAGTGCTAAACAAGCAAAAGACCCTTTTCGAATTTTAAAATCCGGGAGGATAAAGGGACAAATATTGTTCAGACTGGAGAATCTCAATGATGCTATATCGGTTAATGAAGAAGTTTACAATTCATTCAGATCTGAAGTACCAGGCAAACCGGAATTGGAGGTAGAGTTTTCTAAAGTATTAAATAATTTGGGCGTTGCATATTCATTGATAGCCAATTATGACAGGGCACTTGATTTACATTTTCAAGCGCTAATTTACAGAGAGAAGAACGGAGATCTCGCATATACCAGTGATACATATCTTAATATTGGATTTGTTTATTTTAAACTCAAACAATATGAAAACTCTTTGGTATACTATGAAAAATCATTGGAGGCTAAAACAGTTGCAAAGGATTCCTTCGATCTTGATCGATTGTATATCAATATGGGCTTGTCCAATATTCATCTTGAGAATTTTGACCAGGCCTTAAAATCTTTTGATTCGGGTTTTGATGTATGTGGTAATAGTTGTTCGGACGAGATTTTTATCGAGGGTGAATTTGGTTTAGGAGTAGTAAATTATAAGCTCAAGAATTTTGATGAGTCCAAGGGGCACTTTTCGAATTCTTACAATCGAGCTAAGACGAAGGAGCTTAAAAGATGGGAAGCTGAGAATCTTGTATACTTGGCTAGAATTGATTTGCAGACTGATCAATATAAAGAAGCTAAGGATTTTTTGATAGAAGGGGAGTCAATTTCCTATGCTTTAAAGTACAACCAATTATTACTTGATCATTATAAGGAGTTTGCAAATTTATATAGTGCTATTAAAGATTATGAAAATGCAACGCTGTACCAGAATAAATATATTACTTTAAAGGACAGCCTTATAGGTGAAGAACTTGTAAAGAATATTGCAAAAACTCAATCCCAATTTGAGGAGCGCGAAAACCTTCGAACCATTGCGCAAAAGGATGAAGCCCTTGCTCGCCAGCGTATGCTCAACCTCGCAATCGGTACCATTGCCTTTCTGGCGGCCTTATTGGTGTTTGTATTATATCATAATAACAAAGTAAGAAGGAGAGTAAATGCGCGGTTATCTGTAACCAATACAAAACTGGCCGAAGCCAATGCCACCATTGAAGCCCAAAACAAGCAATTACAATCATACAATGACAAACTTGAAGCCGAAGTAAAAAAGGCTACAGCCGATTTATTGGTGGCCAATACTTCCCTGGAAAAGGTGAACAAAGAACTGGATAATTTTATTTACAAAACCTCTCACGATATACGTGGCCCTTTGGCTAGCCTTAAAGGCATGTGCAATGTAGCGTTGATGGATGTAAAAGACCAGTTGGCATTGGGCTATTTGCAAAAACTTGATGAAACCGCTACCAAACTCAACCGCATATTAACTCGGTTGCTCATCATAAACCAAATCAACAGTGCAGCTATACATCCTGAGCCGTTGGATATGGATAAAGTAGTGGACGATATTATCTTGCTTGAATCGAAGAAGGGATTGCCAAAAGGTTTTCAGTTCAAAAGGGATATTCAACGGAACATGATCTTCCGCTCCGATGATGCATTAATCCGTATCATCCTCGAAAACCTGATCGACAATGCCATCAAGTTTCATAATGATTCCGAGCGTGTGGTTCCTTTTGTGCATATTAAGATCTTTATCGAAGGACCGAACCTACACGTTCATGTAATCGACAATGGTGTGGGTATTGCCCTGGAGAACCCAGACAAGATTTTTCAAATGTTTACACGCGCCTCTGAGAAATCGGGTACGGGCGGACTTGGCCTGTACCTGATCAAGCAGGCTGTTAGCCGCCTGGGCGGGGATGTAGGTCTCCAGTTGACTTCAGAAGGATTTACTGAGTTCTATGCCACTTTGCCGCTGGAAATTCCAAAGGAGTTAACGGAGTCGTCTGACGAGCAGGAGAGCGAAGCAGCCAAAGCCAGCGCCTGATTTTTTTACCTCCCGATCAATGCACATCTTTGCAGTTCACAAATTTGTGATGGTGTTATATTGTTATGAAGAAGTTTAAACGAACTACAGTAACGGCTGCGTTGCCTTACGCAAATGGGCCCTTGCACATCGGGCATATAGCCGGAGCTTATTTACCGGCTGATACCTACGTGCGCTATTTAAGGTTGCGTGGCGATGACGTGATTTTTATTTGTGGATCTGATGAGCACGGGGTGGCCATTACATTGGGAGCAAAAAAGGAGGGTGTTTCTCCACGTCAGTTCGTGGAGAAGTATCACGGGTTGATGAAGCAAGCCTTTGAAGATTTTGGGATTTTATTTGATATCTATTCCCGTACGTCAACTGAGGTTCATTACGAAACTGCCCAGGAATTTTTCAAGAAAATTTATGAGCAGAAGATATTTCTGGAGGAGACCTCTGATCAATATTACGATGAGCAGGAGCAGATTTTTCTGGCCGATCGGTACATCATGGGTACTTGCCCGAATTGTGGACACACCAATGCTTATGGCGATCAGTGTGAGAAGTGTGGCACGAGCCTGAGTCCACGGCAGTTGATCAATCCTTGCTCTACAGTGTCAGGGAAAACCCCTGTTCTTAAGCCTACGCGTCATTGGTATTTCCCACTGGATAAATATGAATCGTGGCTGCGTGAGTGGGTTATTGACGGCCATAAGGATGACTGGAAGATAAATGTGTATGGCCAATGTAAATCGTGGATAGATCAGGGCCTACAACCCCGCTCCATTACCCGCGATCTGGATTGGGGTGTGCCTGTTCCGTTAGCGGATGCGAAAGGAAAAGTGCTGTACGTATGGTTCGATGCGCCAATCGGATATATTTCGGCTACAAAAGAATTAAAACCTGAAGGATGGGAGAAGTATTGGAAAGATCCTGAAACACGATTGATCCACTTTATTGGTAAAGACAATATCGTTTTTCATTGCATCATTTTCCCGGCCATACTCAAAGCCGCTGGCGATTATATTCTTCCAGATAACGTTCCGGCAAATGAATTTTTAAACCTGGAGGGCGATAAAATTTCTACCTCGCGTAATCATGCTGTTTGGTTACATGAATACCTGAAGGATTTTCCAGGCAGGCGCGATGAATTGCGTTATGTACTCACGTCCATTTCGCCTGAAACAAAGGATTCGGATTTCACCTGGAAGGATTATCAGCAAAAGGTGAATAGCGAACTGGTGGCCATTCTCGGAAATTTTGTAAACCGGGTCATGGTGCTCACCTGGAAGTATTTTGATGGAAAGGTTCCTTCCGAACATGAGTTGCCGGGAACCACGGATCGTAGGAATAAAATTCTTGAGCATTATAACAAGGCACACGATGAGTTGAATGTTTCGGTTAAAGAAATGATCGGTGCACTAAATGATTTTCGTTTCCGTGAGGCTCAGTTTCAGCTGATGAACCTCGCGCGTATCGGGAATAAATTTTTGGCTGATACCGAACCGTGGAAATTGGCCAAGGAAGATATGGAGGCCGTGGGTTGCATTTTAAACTATGCCATAACCATTGTGGGCAACATTGCCATTGCCTGCGATCCCTTTTTACCCGATGCAGCAGCCAGTCTGCGTAAGCAACTTAACAGTGCCTCATTTGATGCAAACTGGAAACAATTTTGGTTAAAAGAAGAATTGGTCAATTCGGTTCCCCAACATCACCAACTGGGCCAGCCCGAATTGCTGTATAAAAATGTGGAGGACGAGGAGATTGACCGGCAGGTACAAAAACTTAGGAGAACAAAAATGGAAAGTGAAAAGCCAGTGACTTCAGTTAAAGCATTGAAGCCTGAGATAACCATTGATGATTTTGGTAAGCTTGACATTCGGGTGGGTAAAGTGTTGGCAGCTGAAAAAATGGAAAAATCTAACAAGCTGCTAAAGCTAACGGTCGATACAGGGGTTGATCAACGAATCGTATTGAGTGGAATCGCGCAGCATTATTCACCTGAAGAAATGGTAGGAAAGCAAGTAACCTTGATTGCCAATCTTGCCCCTCGTAAAATGATGGGTATTGAATCGCAGGGCATGATTTTAATGGCCGAAGATGTGGATGGAAAACTACGCTTGCTTCAACCGAACGAAATTGTTACTCCAGGTTCAACCGTGAGCTAAATCAGGAGTTGTATTGGCTCATGGTACGATCAGGTCCGATTGTGCAGAATGACAGAATCATTTCACTGGCTTTATCCATCAGTGGGGGCAATGCCTGGAATTCTTCTTGGGTGAAGTTTCCAAGTACATAATCCACCTGTTGACCTTTATTAAAATTGTTGCCGATACCAAAGCGCAAGCGTGTGTAGTCCGTGCCTCCAAGAATCTGCTCAATATGGGTGAGTCCATTGTGGCCGGCTGCACTGCCCTGTTTACGCATACGCAGCGTGCCGAAAGGGAGGGCAATATCATCTACCACCACAAGCAAATTTTCCTTTGGTATTTTCAGTTCCTGAAGCCAGTAAGCAATAGCCTTTCCACTCAGGTTCATGTATGTGGTTGGTTTGATCAGGTGAATCTGCTTTCCTTTGAATTTCAACTCGGCCTTTTCGGCATGGCGGGTTATTTCAAACGTGACTCCTTTTTCATCTGCCAGGCGATCGAGCACAAGGAAGCCAATATTATGACGGGTCAACTCATATTCGGATCCGATGTTTCCAAGTCCGGCAATCAGGAACTTCATACCTATTTGATAATTTGAAAATTAGCCAATTTGAAAATGTAATACTTTATGAAAATAAAAAAACCCTTCTCATTGAGGAGGGTTCTTTTATCACCTGCTTCAATTTTCAAATTTTCAAATTGAAGCAATTTCAAATTATTACTTCTTTCCTTCTTCTTTCTTCGGAGCTTCAGCCTTTTTAGCATCAGCAGCCGGAGCGGCACCAGCAGCCGGAGCAGCAGCACCTTCAGCAGGAGTTGCAGCAGTTTCGGCAGCAAGCTTGGCAGCACGCGGAACTTCCACTGCGGCAATGGCAGCAGCCTTTGGATCAAGGAATGTCAGTCCTTCCATTTTCATATCTGACACCTTAATCGCATGGTGGAAGTCAAGTTCAGTAACGTCCACATCAATGTGGTCAGGCATATCTTTCGGGAAACCTTCAACCTTCAAGGCTGCACGTTTGCGCACCAGGGTTCCACCTTTGTCAACACCTTTGGCTTTTCCAACCAATCGGATAGGAATGCTCATTTTAATTTTTCTTCCTTCTTCAATTTTCAGGAAGTCGGCATGGAGGATCACCTCGCTCACCGGATGGAATTGAACTTCCTGAAGAATCGCTTCCGACTCTTTTCCTTCGATGTTCAGGTGTACAAAGTGTGCTTCGTTGGTGTAAACCAACTCGCGGAACAGAATCATGGGCGCATAGAAATGCACTTGCTCATTTCCGCCATACACAACGCAGGGAACAAATCCATCATCTCTCAGTTTTTGAGAATCAGACTTGCCGAGATTCGCTCTTTTATACCCTACAATCTCAACAGTTTTCATGGTTTTAAAATTTATAGTTATTAAATGGTTTACAGTTTTATGAACAACGAACTAATAGACTCATGGTCGTGGATCTTACGTATTGCTTTCGCAAACAGTTCAGAGACCGTGAGCACTTTAATTTTTGCTATCTCCTTCTTCAATGGAATGGTATCCGCTACCACCAATTCTTCCAATACAGAATTTTCAATATTCTCGTAAGCCTTTCCAGAGAGCACCGGATGTGTACACGCTGCACGAACGGTACGGGCGCCTTTTTCTTTTAACAGGGCAGCAGCCTTGCAAATGGTTCCGGCTGTATCTACCAGGTCATCAATCAGCACCACGTCTTTGCCTTCCACTTCACCAATCAGACGCATGGATTCAACCTTGTTGGCTTCTTTTCTATACTTATCACAAACGGCAAGCTCGGCATCAAAAAACTTGGCAAAGCTTCTGGCACGTTTTATACCGCCCACATCAGGCGATGCAAACATGATGTTCTCCAACTGCAATGATTTCAGGTATGGAACAAAAATATATGCTCCGTCCAGGTGATCTACAGGGATATCAAAAAAGCCTTGAATCTGATCAGCATGTAAATCGCAGGCCATAATGCGGTCGGCCCCAGCTGCCGAGATCAGGTTGGCGATCAGCTTGGCAGCAATGGAAACACGCGGACGATCTTTACGGTCCTGGCGTGCATAGCCGAAATAGGGGATCACAACATTTACGCTTGAGGCGCTGGCGCGTTTGGCTGCATCCACCATCAATAAAAGCTCCATCAGGTTATCAGAAGGAGGGATGGTTGATTGGATGATGAAAACCTCATGGCCGCGAACGGATTCAGCAATAAAGGGCGACATTTCACCATCGCTGAATTGCTGGTAGTTCACCACGCCCAGGTTTTCACCATAGGCATCGGCAATCTTTTCGGCCAGATATGTGGTAGCCTTTCCGCTGAAAATTTTTACAGCCATCGTTTTGTGTTAAACTAAAAACCCTCCCGAAACGGTTGGGAGGGCTTTTGTTGTCCGACAAGGATTCGAACCCTGACTAAAAGAACCAAAATCTTCTGTGCTACCGTTACACCATCGGACAATTTCCTTGTTTTAAGCAAGAAAACCCTGTTTTTTGGGATTGCAAAGGTAGAATTAATTTTCAGAAAACTAATCCCTCAGCTGTAAATTTCTGGGTAAAAAGTAGCCTATAAGTCGGTTTCAGTGCTGGCCGTTCCTTCCATAAAACCTTCGGCCCAAAACCGATATTTATCCAGGATGGAAATAACTGCGTTGCGTAGGTGGCGTTGGTTGGAATAGTCTATTTTACCGTATAGCGTAGTGGCATAGCCTTGCCAAACCGACCTGTTCTGGCGTCTGTCAAAAAATTGGATCAGAAGTGTGCCCGTTTGCAGGTCAAATTTTTTACGGTCGTAATTCAGGTTATCGTCTTGCGTTTTAATCCATTCTTCAATTTCGGGTTGTGCGTACCCGGTAAAACCAAGACTGTCTTCAAATAGCTTAAAATTGACTAAAAGGTGCGGCTTATTTGATGTCTGCCTATACCCTAAGAATTTCATCCGCGAAACAATGGCCGATTCAATTTGCTCATTGATCATGGTTTCGTCATTCAGACCAACCGGCTTCATTATTTCGAAGCTGCGGTATTTTTTGAATTGACCTTTGTAGCTGTAATCATACTCAACCGGAAGTTCTTTGTAACCCAAGCAACCTGTTAACAACCCTGCCAGAAGCAGGAGAATCCACTGCCCTTTTTTCATACCCGTTTAGATTTAGTGAAATGAAGGTAACACACTAATCCTGTAAGAACAACGGGAAGCTTGTTCTGTTTATATTAATTTTTAGAAATCCAGTTTTTAGCGTTTATAAAGGCTTCTATCCACGGTCCGATTTCATCTGCTTGGCGATCTTGTGGGTAATAGGGCCAGTTCCAGGGAAATAATGAGCGTTCAATGTGCGGCATGATGGCCAGGTGTCTGCCATCCTCTGAACATAAAGCGGCAATGGCGTTTTCCGAATCATTGGGATTGCCAGGATATGCCTCATGACTGTAAAAAGCTGCAACCTTACTAAGTTCCTTGGCTGTGTCTAACCGGAACTGCCCCTCACCATGCGCTACCCAGGCGCCCAAACGTGCACCCGATAATGACTTGAACATGACCGAATTATTTTCAGGGATAGTCAGGTTAATAAAGGCAGATTCAAATTTACCCGAACCGTTATGGTGCATGCGCGGATGCTGATCACCCAACGTTGGGTAAAGCAAGCCAAGTTCCATCATCAACTGGCAACCGTTACATACACCAAGACTAAGCGTATCGTTGCGTTTGTAAAAATTGTCCAATGCTTTTTTCGCACGTTCATTGTACAGAAAGGCACCTGCCCAACCTTTCGCTGAGCCCAACACATCAGAGTTGGAGAATCCACCAACAAAAACAATCATGTTTACATCGCTAAGATCTTCGCGACCGGATACCAAATCGGTCATGTGCACATCTTTCACATCAAAGCCTGCGAGGTAAAGTGAGTAGGCCATTTCACGATCGCCATTAACACCTTTTTCACGAATGATGGCTGCCTTGGTGCCTGTTGGCTTTCTGCGCTTCGGGTCAATGCCGTAGTTTGAAAAAGTTCCGTTAAACGTGGGTTGAAATGCATACGAAAGCGGTTGCTGTTTGTAGTTGTTGTATCGCAACGTAGCATGTTCTGCTTTGCGTTGTTTTCTGTCCAGCAAGTAAGAAGTCTTGTACCAGGTATCCCGTAAGGAAGCAACATCAAATGCATGATCTTGCTGTTTAAAACGGATGTTAAGCGCTGGTGATTTTACAACCGAACCGAGTCTTGAAAAAGCGATGTTATTTTTTTCTAAGATACTTGTTGCCTGATCACTATTTATCTGAAGCACAATGCCCGGATTTTCCGCGAAGAGAATTTTAATCAGATCGTCACCAATAGTTGATACATCAACTTGCAAGCCGGTTGACTGATTTGGGAAACACATTTCAAGCAGGGTGGTGATTAATCCGCCTGAAGAAATATCGTGGCCGGCTAATACCTGATTATTTTTTATCAGTTGTTGAACAACTTCAAATACTTTGCTGAAATAGGCTGCATCTGAAATTGTCGGAGTTTCTTTGCCCAATACGTTAGTCACTTGCGCAAAGCTGCTTCCACCAAGTTTCCATTCATCTTTTGAAAGGTCTACGTAAATCAGTTGCGAATCCCAAACCGGTTGCAATGCCGGACTTATGGTTTTACGAATGTCCTCCACTTCACCAACAGCTGATATAATCACGGTGCCCGGTGAAAGTACAAGTTCGCCATTTGGATATTTCTGCGCCATGGAAAGCGAATCTTTTCCAGTAGGAATATTTATGCCTAATTGTATAGCAAATTCACTCACGGCTTCAACAGCTTCATAAAGCTTTGCATTTTCACCAATTTGTTTGGCCGGCCACATCCAGTTTGCACTGAGCGAAACGCCTTTCAAACCATGTGTAAGCGGAGCAAACATGATGTTGGTTAGTGCTTCTGCAATAGCCATACGACTACCTGAAGACGGATTGACCAGCGCAGCGCCTGGTGCATGACCAATAGCCGTGGCTATACCCTTATTGCTAAGAAAATCAAGCGCCATTACACCAACATTGTTCAACGGCAACTGCAATTCACCACAGGTTTGTTGTGTGGCTACTTTGCCGGTAACAGAGCGATCGACTTTATTGGTAAGCCAATCCTTACACGCCACAGCTTCCAATTGTAAAACTGCTTCCAGGTAAGTCAGCAGGTTGTTTTCATCATATTGAACGCTTTGAAAAACTGTTTTTTCGGTATTGTCGGTAAGAATTGTTTTAGGCGATGAACCCAACAGATGCCTCACTTCAAAATCAACTGGCTTCTTATCCTGATTAATTTTTTCAAAAACCAATCGGTTATCACCGGTAGCTTCACCAATAACGTACATAGGCGACCGTTCCCGATCAGCAATGCGCTTCAGTAAATCAATATCTTTTTCATGCAGCGCAAGTCCCATGCGTTCCTGCGATTCATTGCTGAGAACTTCCTTATCGGAAAGCGTTGGATCGCCTACCGGAATTTTATCGATGTGAATCACACCACCGGTTTCTTCCAATAATTCAGATAAGCAGTTGAAATGTCCTCCCGCACCATGATCGTGAATAGACACAATCGGGTTATGATCCAACTCGGTCAATGCGCGAATCGCATTCATAGCCCGCTTCTGCATCTCAGGGTTTGATCGCTGAATGGCATTGAGTTCAATGGCATTGCCGTATTCGCCAGTAGCTACGGATGACACTGCGCCACCCCCCATGCCGATGCGGTAATTATCACCTCCAAGCAAAACAATTTTGTCTCCTGGTTTCAGGTGTTCTTTCTTGCTGTCTTTTTCTTTGCCGAAACCAATGCCACCGGCCAGCATGATGACTTTGTCGAAACCAAATTTTTTATCTCCTTCAAAATGTTCGAAGGTGAGCAAGCTTCCGCTGATTAACGGTTGGCCAAACTTATTCCCGAAGTCAGAAGCGCCATCAGAAGCTTTGATCAGAATTTCTTCCGGTGATTGATACAGCCACTTACGCGCTGGAAATTTTTTCTCCCACGATCTTCCGCCTTCCAACCTAGGATAGGAGGTAATGTACACGGCTGTTCCGGCAAGCGGCAATGATCCTTTTCCGCCTGCCAGTCGGTCGCGTATTTCACCACCCGAACCTGTTGCCGCTCCATTGAACGGTTCAACCGTGGTAGGGAAGTTATGGGTTTCAGCTTTTAATGAAATAACCGAATCGATATCCTTCACTTCAAAGTAATCGGGTTGATCTTGTCGTGCGGGTGCAAACTGTTCAATGCGTGGCCCTTTGATGAACGCCACATTATCTTTGTATGCCGATACGATGTAGTTCGGATTTTCTTTTGATGTTTTTTTGATCAGTTGAAACAGGGTGCTTGTCTTCTCTTCGCCATCAATGATAAAGGTGCCGTTGAAAATTTTATGGCGACAGTGTTCAGAGTTAACTTGTGAGAATCCAAATACTTCACTGTCGGTAAGTTTACGGCCGAGTTCCCGGCTTACCTGTTCAAGGTATTGAATCTCTTCAGCACTTAAGGCCAACCCTTCCTTTTCGTTATAGGCAGCTATATCATCGACTTCAACAATTGCCTCTGGTTGATGATGAATTGTAAATAAATCCTGGTTTAGCACCGTGTACAAAACCTGAAGCATCTTATCGTAAGCCGCATCTTTTCCGGTAACGGTAAAGAACTCCTCAATTCGGGTGATGCCTGAAATGCCCATGGTTTGGGTGATCTCCACGGCATTGGTACTCCACGGGGTTACCATCTCTTTTCGCGGGCCAATAAAAAAGCCTGATATGGATTTTTCGGGCAGCGGTTTCGCACCTCCAAAAAGCCATTCAAGTTTTTGAATATCAGTGCTTTGTAAAGGCTGTGCCGCTCCAACAGCAAATACGATGTTGGTGGATGAACGGAAGAATAAAATCATTTAAGTTGAGGCTGAAACAAGGACATGCAAAAATAGCAGGAAGCGGGGTTCTTCCTGAAATTTTTTACCCTTTTATTAAGCTATAAAATTAGGTTTACTAAAAACCTGAATTAAATCGTTGTGTCCGCATTTCAGCACAATAAGGTTGAGGTGGGGCACACGATTAATAAATTGATTTAAGTTTTTTTGGCTTATAACCTTGTCGAACTCGCCTAATACCAGCGTTACGTGTAATTGGTTCTGGTTGAGCAAGCCAATAATTCTAGTCAGGTTAAATGATAAATGCCTGAACACAACCCATGAGTAATAAACCCGGTTACGTTTTTCTTCAGTATTCATCTGGCTTTCAGCAAAGCGGATAAGCCCCTTGTCCATTACGCTTAATCGGGTAAGCATGTTGGCTATGTTGAAAAATCGGTTTGGATGGTCAATCATGCTCTTGAACAGTTTCCGAAACAGCAGGGGATACGTGGCCAGGCTATACCAAAAACTTGTTTTAATGCCATCGGGTGCAAGCAGGTAGAGATGATCGATTTGTTTTGGAAGTCCTTCCACCAGCGATAAGGCAAACCGACCACCCAGGCTGAAACCTACCACCGAGAATTTTTCGATCTGGTTTTCGGTAAGAAAGGCCTTGATACAACTTATCCAAAAATCCTTTTCAAGCGGATTCTCACCATAGCCCCACGTACTCTTACCATGAAAGAACAGGTCAAATGCATATAGGGTATAGGATTTAAAATGCGTAGTGGCCAGTCGATCGAAAATATTTTTGTCTTGCCCGAAACCATGAAAAAGCAACACAACCGGCTGACCATCACCGATTTTGGTATAATGAAGGTGAGCCTGTTGGTACTGAAAGAAATGGTCTGATGACTCCATGTTTCCGAAAAACTATTGAACCTTTACAATAAAAGAAAACCACGCCCGACTATCCTCGTGTATAGTATGATGCGATGGACCTGGCCATGCAAATAAAAGAAGAAACATTTCTGCGGGAAAGAGGGCGCCTGTTGGGGTTCATTCGCAACCGCGTGGCTACCCTCGAAGAGGCCGAGGATATTCTGCAGGATGTATTCTACCAGTTTATTGCCGGATACGAGACCATCCAATCAGTGGATCGCGTAACCTCCTGGTTGTTTTCGGTTGCAAGAAATAAAATTATCGATCGCTACCGAAAGGAATCTACCCGACCCAAGCAAGCAGATTTTGCTACACGATTGGATGGAGATGAAGATGTTCCGCTTACGTTGCAGGAGATTCTTCCTGATCTGGGCAATTCGCCTGAGGATTTGTTGCTGCGTGATGCCTTGTGGGATGCCATCATGGAAGCGCTGGAAGAACTTCCGGCCGAACAGCGGGAGATATTTATCCAGAATGAAATTGAGGAACGAGGCTTTCGGGAGATAGCTGAGGAGACAGGTGTATCGATCAACACGTTGCTTTCGAGGAAACGCTACGCCATTCTGGCTTTACGAAAACGGCTGCAATCGCTATACAACGATTTGATTAACAACTGATATTGAAAATATTAAAAACATGAACAAAGGAATTTGGATCGGAAAAATCATAATAATGGCCATCGTATTGGTTGCTATTGTGTTTGGCGTTGTGATGGGCACCATGTATTTGTGGAACATGCTGATACCGGAGTTGTTTAACGGGCCGGTGCTTAACTTCTGGCAAACCCTGGGCTTGTTAGCCTTGTCGAAAATTTTCTTGTGGACATTTGGCTGCCGGCATCAATCGCATCGTCACAAAGGCGTGCAGTGGAAGCAGCATTGGAAGGAACGCTGGGCAAATATGGATGAGGCTGAGCGCGAACGATTTAAGCAGAAGATGAAAGACAAGTGGTGCAGACCAGTCACTCCCGGGCCGGATTCAAAATGACCATTTCAATCGGTTGCGCTGATTGACGAGAAAAAATCTCAAAAAATTAATTGGAAAACGCCAACCTGAACCGGATTAGGGCGTTTAAGGAAACGAAGGAAACTTTTGTAATGTAAAAAGTTTCCATAGTTTTGCGCCCCTATGGAAGAACAGGACATAAAAGACAAGATTTTAAAAGGTGCGGAAGAGCTGTTCATGCGTTATGGCATCCGCAGCATTTCAATGGATGACATCGCCAGGCACTTATCGGTTTCGAAGAAAACCCTGTATCAACATTTTGCCGACAAGGATGAATTGGTACTGATGGTTTCCAGGAATCATTTGGAACGGAATAAAGCTGAGTTTGAGAGCATTCGTGATAACTCAAAAAACCTGATTGAAGAGTTGGTACGGCTTTCAGCATGTGTAAAGGTGAACATGGAAAGAATAAACCCTTCCTTGTTGTTCGACTTGCAGAAGTTTCACCCCAAGGCATGGGCTGAGTGGACTGACTTCAAGAGCAAGCACTTCCATGATTCTGTGGTGCGCATCATTTCCCAAGGTGTTGCAGATGGATACGTTCGTGAAGGGCTTGATGCAGAAATTCTGGCTGTGATGCGAATTGAGTGCGTGCAAATGGGTTTTAACCCGGAAATTTTCTCACCTGCAAACTTTAAGTTTCAACAGGTGCAGGAACAATTGTTCGAACACTTCGTTCATGGCATTGTAACTGAAAAAGGAAGAAAACTATACCTGAAATACAAAGAACTTAACAAACTACCCTCAACTATATTATGAAATCATACTTTACGCTCGCACTTTTATTTATTGCCTCCGTGGCATTAAGCCAAAATTCGGAGACTGGAGGTGCATACTCATTGGATGAATGCATTCAATATGCATTGGAGAATAATAAGAATATTCAAAACGCCCAATTGGGTTTTGAGGCATCACGTTACAAGGTAGGTGAGATTCTAGCAGATGGATTACCCCAAATAAATGCTTCTGCCGATCTGGGGTATAACTTTAAGGTTCCCACATCTTTTATTCCTGCAGAATTTTTTGGTGGAGAACCGGGTACGTTTTCACCAGTTCAATTTTCTCCGGCATATAATGGAACAGCCTCTCTTAATTTGAATCAAATGATTTTTGATGGTTCTTATTTTGTAGGCCTTAAAGCTTCACGCACGTATACGGAGTTATCAAGAAAAGAGAAAATTAAATCTGAAATCGATGTAGTGGCT
The DNA here is from genome assembly GCA_964419145.1 of uncultured Roseivirgaceae bacterium. Classification (GTDB taxonomy): domain Bacteria; phylum Bacteroidota; class Bacteroidia; order Cytophagales; family Cyclobacteriaceae; genus UBA2336. The sequence goes on from CAYQOM010000005.1 coordinate 210,427, forward strand.
GATGTTTCAAAAGCTTACTATCTGGCGTTGGTAAATAAAGATCGATTGGAATTAATTGAAAGAAATTATGCTCGAGTTGATTCCTTATATCGAGAAACCCAGATTATGTTCGAAAATGGTTTCGCTGAAAAGATTGATGTAAGTCGGATTAAAGTTCAATTAAATAATCTATCAGTTGAGAAAAACAATTTTCAGAATACACTGGAGTTGAGTTATGCCATTCTCAAGTTTCAAATGGGCATGGATGTGAATGAGTCCATTTCTTTAAAAGATAGAATTGAAGATGTTCAGTTTGAGGCTTTGGCTGATGATTTTGGCAACGACTTTAACTATGACGATCGAATTGAATTTTCATTACTCAATACCAATCTGGATTTGGTAAAGCTGGATATTAAAAACACTACTGTTAGATATCTCCCTAAACTTGATTTGTATGGCAGGTTAGGGGCTTCAACCGGAGCAGGCAGCTATTCAGATCTGATGAATTTTGGAGATAATTGGTTTGGCTTCGGGGTCGTTGGGCTCCAGTTAAATGTTCCTGTTTTTGATGGCATGAGAAAGAGCAAGCAGATACAACAGAAGCGTGCTCAAGTTGATCAGATTGAAAACAGCCAGGATGTTATGCGAAAGAATATAGACTTGGAAATTAAAACTGCAAGAGTCAATTTGAAGAAGAGTGTTGATAATTTGATTGCCCAGAAGGAGAATATGGAGTTGGCTGAAGATGTTTATAAGGTTACTAAAATTAAATACGGAGAAGGTATAGGATCAAACCTTGAAGTAGTGGAAGGTGATGCGGCATTCAAAGAAGCACAAACAAACTATTATAACGCCCTTTATGAAGCGTTGGTCGCAAAAATTGAGCTGGAAAAAGCTTACGGAAAATTATGGAACGAAAACAACAAATAAACCTCGAAAACAAACCCTATATGAAAAATAATTATCTGATTATAGCATTGACTGTTCTGGCGGTTGCCTGCGGTGCACCCACTGACGATAACCAGAACCTGGAAGCGAAGAAGAAAGACCTTGAAGCCGCCCGTAAGGAGTTTGCTTCATTAAAGGAAAAGATTGAAAAGCTTGAAAAGGAAATCAGCGAGGAGGACTCAACGTTTCAACAGACTGAAAATGCCATTTTGGTATCCACGTTTATTGCTGAGAAGAAGCCCTTCGAGCATAAAGTTGAAGTACGGGGTGCCGTGGAGTCGCGGAAAAATGTGTTGATCTCTGCGCAAACCATTGGCGAAGTAGAACGTGTTCATGTACGTGAAGGCCAGCAGGTAACAAAAGGCCAGGTATTGGTTTCACAAAATGCTGATGTTACACGCAACTCAATTGCTGAGTTGAAAACGTCATTGGAATTGGCCAACTCGGTTTATGAGAAACAATCCAAACTGTGGGAACAAAAGATAGGAACCGAGATTCAATACTTGCAGGCGAAGAATAATAAGGAATCGCTTGACCGCAAACTGGCAACAGCCTATGCACAGCTTGACATGGCCATTGTTAAGGCTCCGTTCAGTGGAACGATTGATGAATTGCCAGCACGCGAAGGAGAAGTTGCATCACCGGGTATTCCGCTTGTGCGGATCGTAAGTCAGCAGGATATGTACATTAAGGCTGACGTGTCGGAAAGATTTATAGGTAAATTTAAAGCAGGAGATCCTGTTGAAATTTATTTCCCAACACTTGATAAGAAAGTAGCATCAAAGGTTGCCTCTGTAGGTCAGGTAATTAATCCCGAGAACAGAACGTTTGTTGTTGAAGTTGCTTTACCTCGCATTGATTTTAACGTAAAGCCTAACCAGGTAACGGTACTTGAACTGCGCGATTATGTGAGTGAAGCTACGCTTGCAGTTCCTACCCGCATCATTCAGCGTGATGAAGATGGTCAGTTTATTTTTGTAGTGGATGATCGTGGTGAAAGGAAGCTGGCAAGAAAGGTGCACGTTGTTACGGGCATATCCTATAATTCACAAACAGAAATACTGGAAGGCCTGGAAGGCAGCGAACTTATTGTTGACCAAGGCTATCGCGACCTAACTGAAGGCGTGGAAGTAAATTTATCGAAAGAGGCAAAGAAAGAAATTGCTAAACAGTAATCACGACACGTAAACGTTATGAGTGAGTCTAATAAAAATCTAAAAGTAGATAAGGAATTCGGTTTGTCTTCCTTTGCGTTGAAAAACCGGACTACGGTTGGCTTCCTGGCGGTACTGATTACCATTATGGGTATTTCAACATACCTGTCGTTGCCAAAAGATAGCTACCCCGAAATTGAACAACCGGTTGTATACATTGGTACGTCCTATCCGGGCAACTCTCCATTGGATATGGAAAACCTGGTAACACGCCCGATTGAAAAGGAATTGAATACCATTTCTGAAGTGGATAATATCAAATCCACCTCGGTACAGGATTATTCAACCATTATTGTTGAGTTTGATCCTAAAACGGATGTGGAGGATGCACTCACCAAAGTGAAAGATGCCGTGGATCGTGCCAAGCCCGAGTTGCCTACTGATTTACCGGCAGATCCAAATGTGTTCGAATTGAACTTCTCTGAGTTTCCAATCTTCAACATTAATCTGGCGGGTAACTTCAAGCAAGAAGAATTGAAGCGCTATGCGGAATACCTGGAGGATGAGATTGAGAAATTAACGGAAATATCCAAAGTAGAAATAAAGGGTATTGATGAGAAGGAAGTTAAAATCAAAGTGGATCCTTATGAGTTAGAAGCCCGTAAACTGAATTTTGGTGACATTGAAAGTGCCGTTCAGGCTGAAAACGTTACCCTTTCTGGAGGAAACATGTTGGATGACGGTATTCGCAGAAATATTCGTGTGGTTGGTGAATTTACAGATGCCCGGCAATTGGAGAATATTGTTATTAAGCATGAAAAGGGAAACATTGTTTACCTGCGTGATGTAGCAACCGTTGAGTTCGATTATAAGGAACGCCAAAGTTATGCACGCCTCAAGAAGGAGCCCGTTGTGATGGTGGATGTGATTAAACGAAGTGGAGAAAACCTGATTATCGCTACAGAAAAAGTGAATGAAATTCTCAAACACGCGAAAGAAGATGTTTTCCCGGATGGACTCAGCGTAACCATTACCAACGATCAGTCTTCGTTCACCAAGGAAATGGTGAGCAGCATGGAGAATAACATTATCTCGGGTGTACTTGTAGTGGTTGGTGTGTTGATGCTCTTTTTAGGAATACGCAATGCATACTTTGTGGGTATTGCCATTCCACTGTCCATGTTCCTGTCCTTTTTAATCCTGGGCTTCATGGGCTACACCATTAACATGATGGTTCTCTTCGGGCTGATTATGGCGTTGGGTATGTTGGTGGATAACGGTATTGTGGTTGTTGAAAATGTGTATCGTTTATATGAAGAGGGTTATGACTTATGGAATGCCACCCGATTAGGTGTAGGAGAAATTGCCTGGCCGATCATCGCATCAACCGCGACAACATTGGCTGCCTTCTTGCCGCTGGCGATGTGGCCAGGTATTATGGGAGAGTTTATGAAGTACCTGCCAATCACGTTGATTGTGGTGCTATCTTCCTCCTTGTTTGTGGCGCTTGTAATTACTCCGGTGATCGCCTCAATTTTTATGAAGCATGAAAGTGAAGGTAAGAAGCCTTCGTTAAGTCGTACGCTTAAGATTGTAGGTGGTCTTGTGGTTAGCGGTGTGTTATTCCTGCTAGTAAAGGTGTTCTGGTTGGGTAACCTCTTGCTTGTATTTGCTGCACTCACCCTTTTGAATATTTATGTATTTGCTCCGATAACGCATTGGTTTCAAACGGTGGTATTACCCAGGTTGGAGAGTAGGTATTCTAAAATTATAGGATTTACCCTTCGCGGATCAAATCCAGGATTAGTTTTTGGCGGAACGGTGCTTACACTTATTCTCTCTGTTGTATTGCTTGCAGCCTTTCCTCCTAAGGTGATTTTCTTTCCGGTTAACGAACCCAAATACATCAATGTATTTATCGAATTCCCTACCGGAACAGACATTGAAGTCACGAATGAGTTAACTTCAAAAATTGAGAACCAGGTAATTGCTTTTGTAAAGCCTTACGAGTCGATTGTTGAGTCGGTGATTGGCAATGTGGGGCAGGGCACGGGAGATCCGAATGACCCTTCTAACATTGGCATGTCGGATACACCAAACAAAGCACGGATTACTGTAAACTTTGTGGATTTCAAGTACCGTGATGGTCAGAGTACCACAGCCATTATGGAAGATTTGCGCGAAGAGCTCGGGCAATATCCCGGTGTTACTGTTACGGTGGATAAAAATGCAGACGGTCCGCCAACCGGTAAACCAATTAACATTGAGGTATCGGGTGAAGATTTTGCCACGCTTGTAAAGATCTCTGAGGAGATGAAGAAGCAAATCAACGAATCAGGAATTCCGGGAATTGAAAAGCTAAAAACCGATTTGGAAACTGGCAAGCCAGAACTCATTGTGGATATTGATCGGGAGAAGGCCAGAAGATTTGGATTATCTACGTATTCTATCGCCAATGAAGTTCGTACCTCGTTATATGGAAAAGAAGTTTCCAAGTTCAAACAAGGAGAGGATGACTATGAAATCCAAATCCGTTTGGATGATCGCTATCGGTATGATATTGATGCGTTGCTGAATAAGAGCATTACATTCCGTGATCAGTCTACCGGTAAAATATCGCAGGTACCCATTTCCTCTATTGCCAAGGCTGAGTTGAGTTCTTCTTACGGATCCGTTCGTAGAAAAGATTTGAAGCGAGTGATTACGATCAGCTCAAACGTGTTGGCCGGTTATAATGGAACCGAAATCAACAATCAGATCAAAACCTTGCTGGAGGACTTCAACATGCCTCCGGGATATTCCTATAAGTTTGGTGGTGAGCAAGAAAAACAAATGGAGGAAATGAGTTTCTTGTCTGGCGCATTGATGTTAGCTGTGTTTATCATCTTCCTCATTATTGTAGCACAGTTTAACAAGATAACAGCACCGCTTATCATCATGACTTCCGTATTATTCAGCACAATTGGTGTATTCCTAGGGTTGCTCATTTTCCGAATGGATTTTGTGGTGATTATGACCATGGTGGGGCTAATTTCTCTCGCGGGTGTGGTGGTAAACAATGCCATTGTATTGATCGACTTCATTGAATTGAAGAAGGAGCGTTTAAAAGAAGAACTTGGTGTTGATAAACTTCCGTTGGATGCGGTGCTTGATGCCATTGCTGAAGCTGGTAAGACACGTTTACGTCCTGTGTTGCTAACCGCTATCACTACTGTACTGGGTTTAATTCCATTAGCCGTTGGTATAAACATCGATTTTATAAAATGGCTACAAACGTATCAATCTGATTTTTACATTGGTGGCGATAGTGTGATGTTTTGGGGCCCACTTTCATGGACGATTATCCATGGGCTTATCTTTGCCACTTTCCTTACGTTGGTAGTAGTACCGGCTATGTATGTGCTGGTTGAAAAATTAAACCGAAGAATCGGTATCGCTTAATTCCTTTAAGGTCGTTTCACTGAACATAGTCACTTAATTCTGTGTTCTTGAAACGACCTTAACTTTTTATGGCAAAACTCATGACATTTCTGATTTTACTCTTTGTATTGGCGCTGGTTGATTTGTATGTATATCAGGCTGTCGTTACCGTAAGTAAGGATTTTACTTCCGGATGGAAGCTTTTTATCCGCTACGGCTTCTGGATTTTTACCGCCATTACTTTTGGTGCTGTTCTGTGGTATGCCTATGGCGATCCGTATAAGTATGGTTCGCAACTTCGAAACATGGTGCTCACCGGAATTGTTATGGTGTATTTCTCCAAGTTATTTGGGGTGCTTTTTGTTTTGTTTGATGATATACAACGTGGTATCCGATGGGCAACGGCTTTCTTTCAGCGTGGTGCCGAAACAAATTCAACAGGTGAAACCATTCCCCGCTCCGAATTCCTGGCAAAGGCTGCTGTGATCACGGCCACCATACCGTTTGCAGCCATGACGTACGGCATTATTTCCGGTGCGCACGATTACCGCATCCGCAGAAGGACCATATACTTACCCAATCTCCCAAAATCGTTTGACGGCATTCGTATCGGTCAGCTTTCGGATATTCATTCGGGAAGTTTCTTCAGCAAAACAGCCGTGCAGGGTGGGGTGGAAATGTTCTTGAAGGAAAAACCAGATTTAATTTTCTTTACTGGTGATCTGGTGAACAATCAAACCAGTGAGGTAAAGGATTATGTTCCAGTGTTTAGCAAACTCAAGGCACCGCTGGGCATCTATTCTGTTACCGGGAATCATGATTATGGCGATTACGTGTCGTGGTCATCGCCTGGAGCCAAGCAGAAAAACTTCCGCGATTTGATGGATGCCCATAAGGAAATGGGATTTGATTTGCTGATGAACGAGAATCGTTTGCTTGAACAAAATGGTGACAAGCTTGCCATTCTGGGCATTGAAAACTGGGGCGCTGGCAGGTTTGCAAAATACGGAAAATTAGATCAGGCTCATGCAAAAACTGATGAGGCCGCAGTTAAACTTCTGCTGTCACATGATCCTAGCCACTGGGATGCGCAGGTCCGTTCAAATTACGATGACATTGATGTGATGTTTGCTGGTCATACTCACGGTTTTCAATTTGGTGTGGAGATCGGTGGTTTTAAATGGAGCCCTTCGCAGTATGTATACAAGCAATGGGCAGGTCTCTACCAGGAAGATAATCAATACCTCTATGTAAACCGTGGCTTTGGTTACATCGGTTATCCGGGCAGGGTGGGCATTCCACCAGAGCTGACCATTATTGAATTGAAGCGAGCGTAAATAATTCCTTGTACAGATCTAACTGCTACTCATAGCCGCTTCGGCTTCTCTTCTCCTTTTTGCATCAATGGAGTACTTACCTGCGCCAAAGATGATGAAGACAATTAATCCTGCCAATACAATCAGCGACATTTCCAATTCCATGTGATTACCTACACTCAGGAATCCCTTCGGGTAATTCACAAAAATCACTGCGCCAATCAGTACGGGTAAATTAATCACGCAAACAATACGAGTAAACAACCCAAAGGCAAGCAACGGTCCGCCTAAAATGTGCGCAAACACGACATAGTGTGCCAGTGTTGCACCTGCAAACCATACATTAAAACTAGCAGCTGTGGTTTCCAGTTCATCCATGCTGGTAATGAATTGCAAACCTTTGTAGGTAATGAAGAGGCCAAGGATAATCCGGAAGATGTCCAGAAATCCCGGTCGATGCGCATTACCCCATTTTTCGACATCGGTAACGACACTCATACGACTTTGTGTTGGTGAATACAAAGTTTACAAAATTTTTGGGAGAAGGTCAATCCGCTTTTCATTTATTAAATACGCAACGATAATGTTTATTAACTTGTGCAAACGAAATTAAACCCTAACAGCATGTTCAAAGACGCTTCTGGGGATGAAATTGATACCGCATTACGCGAATCGCATTTCGCATTTCAATCCTATAGAAATCTCTCTGCAACAAAACGTGCAACTTTTCTTAGTGCTATAGCAAAGGAAATTGAAAGCCTCGGGCAAGAACTGGTAAAAACCGCAATGGAAGAAACGGCTTTGCCCGAGGCGCGCATCGTGGCAGAACGAGGGCGTACTACCGGGCACCTCAACATGTTTGCGGATTATATTGAAGAAGGTTCGTGGGTGGAGGCCCGGATTGATACGGCTAAACCTGATCGTGCACCGGTGCCTAAGCCTGATCTGCGCAAGATGCTTGTGCCGCTTGGTCCGGTTGTGGTTTTTGGGGCGGCCAATTTTCCATTGGCGTATTCTACAGCAGGAGGGGATACCGCATCCGCGTTGGCTGCCGGTTGTACCGTGATTGTGAAGGCACATCCGGCTCATGCAAAAACTTCGCAACTGGTTGCTGATGCGATTGATCGCGCAGCAAAGACAATAGGAATTCCCAAAGGTGTCTTTCAACATGTGCATGGTGCTGATTTTAAAGTAGGTCAGGCCTTGGTTAAACATCCCTTAACCAAGGCTGTTGGCTTTACCGGATCGTTTGCAGGAGGTAAGGCGTTATTTGATTTGGCCAATCAACGCGATGAGCCGATACCGGTTTTTGCAGAAATGAGCAGCATTAACCCCGTCATTCTTCTGCCGGAAAGTTTGAAAAAAAATTACGCGGATACTGCTGCAAAGCTGGCAACATCTATGACTACGGGTGTTGGTCAGTTTTGTACCAACCCCGGATTGGTTATTGCCATTGAGCACGAAGGACTAACTGATTTTGTAAAAGCATTAGCCGTGAAAATTACTGAGCAACAACCTGAAACGATGCTACATGAAGGTATTGCTGAAAATTATTCACAAAAACTAAAGCAGGCGCTTACACAAAAGGGCGTTACAGTGGAAGCAGAGGCACAAGGCAATGCAGGTAAGCGCCAGGGCAAAGCGATTGTTGCATCAGCAGCAGGATCAACATTTATGAATAATCCACTTTTGGCTGAAGAAGTATTCGGTCCGTTTTCGTTGTTGATCCGTTGTGCCGACCGACATGAACTTCACGCAGTAATTTCCAAACTTCACGGACAATTAACGGCTAGCTTGTTTGGTGAGGAGTCAGAATTGAAGGAATACCAAAATTGCTTTCGCACATTGATTGAAAAAGCTGGTCGGGTAATTATCAATGGTGTGCCAACAGGCGTTGAGGTTTGCCCGGCCATGCAACATGGTGGTCCGTTTCCATCTACAACGGATTCGCGGTTTACTGCGGTGGGAACAGATGCGATTAAACGCTTTGCACGACCGGTGGCTTTTCAAAATTGCCCGGAAGTTTTATTGCCTGAGGAGTTAAAAGAAAATAATCCGCTAAACATCTGGCGCTTGTATAATGGCGCCTGGGAAAAGTAGGGTAATAAAAAAGCCCCGACTTTCATCAGGGCTTGGTACTTGTGTATCTGAAAATATTAGTAATCGTTGCGATTAAAATTTTTTCTGAAACCACCACCGCCACCACCGCGGTTGCCACGGGGTGCGTCTGTACGCGGACGAGCTTCATTAACCACCAGGTTTTTGCCCATGAAGTCGGCACCGTTAAGTGACGAGATGGCTTGCTGACCGGCTGAGTCATCGCTCATTTCAACGAAACCGAATCCACGGCTACGTTGTGTAAACTTGTCGAGGATGATTTTAGCGGAGCTAACTTCACCATACTCTTCGAATAACCCCTTCAATTCTGCTTCCGTTGCTTTAAAAGGGATGTTGGCAACATAAATGTTCATTTGTTTTACTGATAAAGTGAATAATTAAAATTGTAACTGATGATTCCGCCTGAAACTCAAATGCGGTTAAACATGGAGGGCTTCAAAGAAAGAGTGATCAATTAACCTTGTAAAGGTAGAAAAATAGTTCAAAGTTCCATGTGGGGGCTAAAAACTTAACTGGTGTGGTCGGCTATAATCACCCATTTTCCATTGATTTTACGCCAAAGCAGGGTGAAATGTCCGCCCGGTTCATCGTTGGTGCGCTTAAGGTGCCAACGCCCGATCATAAAGGCAGAAGTTTCTGAAAGGATATCTAGCGTAAGAACTGAAAAGGTAAGTTTACCCATGGCTTCGGGCGTGGGGTAACTTTTTTTGTAATTATCCAACGTGGTTTGCCATCCATATGTAATGCCATTTCGTCCGATGAATTTCAGGCTGTCGGATTTCCAGTAGCCTTCCATAAAGTCTTCAATATCGGCACGATTCCAGGCTTCTTGCTGGTTGTGCATTACCTGACGAATGGCATTTTCTTCTGCACGGTTACGCTGTGCAAGGAGCGTAACCGGCAAAAGAAATAAGATGATTATTCTGGTCATGGCGCAACTTAATATGCGCGGTCAACAGACCCGGAGCCGTAAATCTTTTTGGTGGCGTTTTTCGTATTGCCTTTATGCTTTACTGCACCGCTGCCCACTACCGTAGCGACAATCGTATCGGTTACATTAAGTTCGGCAAGGCCTGTACCGCTAACTTTAATGGTGGCTTTATCGATCGGGCAATTAAATGCGTTGATGGCGCCACTGCCGCTCACTACACCTTCCAGGTTGGAGGCATATCCTTTAATGCCCATTTTGCCTGAACCGCTCACTTCAGCTTTTACCTGATCTCCTTTAATATCCAAGTCCATGCTGCCTGATCCGCCAATCGACAGGTTGAGCGTTGGCGCTGCCAACGAATTTTCAGAAACGATTTTTCCGGCACCATTAACTTGCAGCTCATTCACATTTTTTACGCTAACATAAAGTTTCATGGTGGGGTTCACCTTAATGTCATCAATCTTTGCCCAAATGCTTTTATTCGGGCTTTCCGGTTTGCGATCAATGTTGATCATGAGTATCCCATCTTCAACATAGATGTTGGTGAGTTCATAAATTTCGGTAAGGGCTTCAACACTTACCTCTTGCTTGTTGGTCTGCTTTAAGTAAACCGTGTAGTTTGAATTGTTATAAATGGCTTTGAATTCGGGTAACTCCAATGGTTTTTTGGTTACCTGGGCTACAGCCGTAAGGCTTACGCATGCAATAAGAAATGTGGCAATAAATTGTTTCATGTTTACGGGTTGATTTTTCTTGATTTCCATGTGTTGAAATTAACCGTTTATTTGGTTTTGCCGAAGTTGTTCAGCGATCTATTCGTAAGGATATCAGCGTTTTTTGCGGAAAATCGCCTTAAAAATGAGGATAAAAATTATACCCCCGATGCACATCATCAGCAGCACTTCCGGGGTAATTTGTTTTACAGCATGCATGGGTTGCGGTTAAAAGCGGTAACGTACCTGCAATTTAATATCATTTCGCGTATTTGAATCAAGGGTATCTACTCCACTGCCAATTTCTTCGCGATCGGTATAACGCAGGTAGGCATAGCGAATCCAGCAAGTAAGTTTTTTGCTTAGATCATACTGAACGAGCACGTAATTCCGGATGCCTGTTCCCGATAGAGCCGGCATGGAAAACGCCAGCCATACATCGCGCTCAAAAACATATTGCCGGTTATCGAAATTATCAGTGTCGAACAACGCATAACGACCCGTAAGCGAAAGCTTTCCAAAATTCAGGCTCACATCCTGAAACAATACCATTCCTCGAGTTAACTCATTGTTGATGGAATACGTGCTGAATTGTGCCCGGGTTTTCAAACGCAACATTTGGTTGGCTGTGTAATCACAGGCAATCCAATAGTTTCTTTTTATTCCATTTTCTGATAGATATAGGTTGGATTCATTACCTGAAATATTTCTGGATTTTGATTCTTCTCTTGCCTGAACGAAAAGCAGGATGTTTCGCGATGGCTGATAGTTGAATCGCAGTAAAAACTCATGTCCGTCTGCCGGTCGGTAGTTCCGATATTGTAACCAAGGGAATCGAAAGAAATCCATGTAGCCCATTAAACTGTATTTTCTGTTCCACCGATACCGCCAGCCCCAATACATGCCGCGTTCATTTCGCGGAACAGTACTTTCGGCAAATGCATTGGAATATAAACTTTGAAAGTTTCGTTGGTAGTTTCGATAATGAAATGCCACATCCAGTTGCGGGGTAAGACTCCCCAATAATCCGCTGGTGATGCCAAACCCGCCATGAATCGTTTTAGCAGCCTCCGCAAAAAATGTAAAGTTGTATCGGGAGTAATTGATATAGGCGCCTGAATTAGTCAGTTTATCACCGGAAAATGTAAACTGGTTATAGGGTTGAGGGGATCGATTAACCGGTACATCGTAGGCCAGTCGGTGGTAGATAAACCCAACATCAATAAAATTCTTTTTGTAGTTGATCACTACGCCCTGCTGACTTTCGCCAAGTGTCTTTCTGCGACTAAGCTCAGACTCATTTCTATGAAATCCTGTAGTTTGAAATGCAGAAACAAATGAAAGGTCAGTTGAATCTGAAGCCATGGACGCATCGCGATAGGTGTGAGAATAAAAGCCGGAGATGTTTATTGCGGGACGGATCTGGTAGGTTAATGCAGCACCGCGCAGGTATCCAATTTCATTCACAGAGGTATATGGAGTAAAACCCAAATTGCTTCTTCTTACAGCAGTTATGGTCTCGGCCCCTTTTCCAAACCCGAAGTTACCGCCCAGTATCAGGCCTTGCCCAAATTGTGCCTGGTAATCGCCAAGAACCAGATTTTTGATTTTTCCTTTGTTCAATACCTGGGCGTGGATGGAAGTGAAGTCAACGCCATAGTATTTCTTTGATGGATTCCACTGAATTATTTCACCGGCATCCTTTTCAGCAGTAAATCCAAAGCTGTAATCTCCCGGCCTGCTTGATCGAAAACGCATGTACAATTTGTGATCATTTCCTTTAAATTTTTGTTCCGGAGAGACCTCATCGGTAAACCCCCGTTTTGTTTCGAGTGTATGCTCATACCGGAGAAGCAGGTAATGACTACCCTCTTCAATGGCTCTACGAATGATCGAACTGCTTAATTTTTGGGTGAGGTCATCAATGGTAAAGAAATGAACAATCCGATTTATGGTTTGCAGATCAAAGCCTGGTACTGCTTGCAGTTCATATACGGAAAGCAAGTTTCCATTTTCAGTTCGGTAGTGTATTAAGCTTTGAACTTGTTCTTCGGTAAGCAGATTCAAAAAGCGAAGTTCTTCTGCTGTTGCTTTGTTGAGGTTTAAAGGATTAGCCAACAGCAATGCCATATTTTCATACAAGTCTTCATAGTTTAAGTCCAGATCCTGAAACCCGAAAAGTTCATCAGCTAAACGTTCCAGGTCAATTTCCTTGCGCGGATAATCCTGTGCACGTGCAGTTGTAAGCAAAATCATTACAATCGATATGAAGACACACAGCTTCATCGATTGAAGAAATAGTTTACTGACGTTTGGTGACTGAGGTTGAGCTGAACCGTATGTTGAATGGCATAGTCGATGGCCAGCCGGGTAGTTTTAAAACCCAGTCCGAAGAAGGCAGTATTTGGTTCCAGGTTAAAACCGGTTCGTGCACAGAATTTTTTATGGAATGAATATTCGATGCCGGTTTTCCAATTGGTATTTGCTTCCAGGTCTTTTTCAAGTTCAGTGGCAATGATTACTTTGCTTGTAGGCTTGAAGCAAATTCCGGCTGTAAGAATGGTTGGAATACGATCACCATCTTCTGAAATTTTTGGTTGGTTAATGTTTGTGATGTACGCCCCAACCGAAAGCTGTTCCGTCAGCTCTGCAATTCCACCAAACCCGATGCTGAACACACCTCTTCGGCCGAATCCTTCAGCCGAGTATTGGATGTAGTTAATTTTAACACCCAGCGCTGCCAATCCAAACTGGTTACTGAACCCTGCTGTCAACAGGCTCTCATTGTATACATCATCGCCAAACCGGAATACACCCCCACCAATAACGCCAACTTTTGTGGGCCATGCCAATCCTGCGGCCGCACGATTGCCGCCCGGGAGGGTAGGTCTCAAATCATATCCAAAAAAAGCTGAAGGCTCTTTAATTTTGGCGATGCCTGCCATGTTGTTAAAAACACCCCACGAATCAGAAAGTGTAGAAGAGGCGTAACCCATGCCGTTTGCGCGCGCACCCATCAGGGTAGACACACTTTGTGCACCTGCATGGGCAGCAAATACGATTAACAATGCCAGTAAAACATGCTTCATGTTGGGGACAGTTGCTTGTTGGCGGCACGACTTTGTGATAATTTAGCACATGCCCGAAAATATGACAAATCTTACTGCTGGTGGCTTGATTATTTTTCTGCTTTTAACATCCGGTGCTTTCGGACAACCCGTTCAGGATCAATACCCTTCCGGGCAAATTCGGTCTGCAGGGTTGATGCAGGATGGCCGCAAAGCTGGTAAATGGCTGTATTATTATCCTACAGGAGAACTCAATGTAATTGAGCATTTTGAAAATGGAAAATTGCAAGGCGAAGTGGTATATCATTACCGGAACGGGAAGGTGGAGGGAAGGGAGCAATGGAAAGACGGTGTATTAAGCGACTCAGCTTTTTACTTTCATGAGAATGGTAAGCGCTATCGATACGGTGTTTATAAGCAGGGCATGTATGATGGCTTGTGGAAATACTTTTATGATAACGGAAATCCAGACAGAGAGTTAACTTATAAAAGCGGTATGCCTAATGGCGCTGTTTTGCAATACAATCGGGAAGGCGTATTGATTCAGCAAGGATTTTACCTGGACGGTAAAGAGCATGGTGAATGGAAATTTTTTGATGATCAGGGACGCCTTACATTTTCGGGTTTTTATGAAAATGGTGAGCGGATAGGAGAGTGGTTTCAATATGATAAGAAGGGAAACAAAAGAAAGTGGAAGTACTAGAAAATTGAAAACGAAATAATCAATCAGACTCAACTATAAACAAATGATACATTTTTTTAGAAGAATTCGTCAAAGTTTGTTGGTAGAGAATAAGTATACCCGATACCTGCTTTATGCGTTTGGAGAAATTGCACTTGTTGTTATTGGTATTTTGATTGCCTTGCAGATCAATAACTGGAATGAGGACAGAAAAGAAAATGCGCGTGAGCTGCTTGTTCTGAACCAATTGAAAAATGAATACGAGTCGAACCTAGCCCAGTTGGAGGGCAAAATCGAGATTCGAAATCAGATGATCAGTTCAGCTAAGGATGTGCTGATGTATGTTGGATCGAAAGAAGAAATCAGTGATGATAGCCTGACAAAAAAATTGAGCCGGCTAATTTTGCTTCCAACATTTGATCCTATTCAAAATGACCTGGTGAGTTCAGGTAATATAAACATTCTAAAAAATATCGAACTAAAAAGACTATTAACGAATTGGACTTCAGATGTTATACAGCTGCAAGAAACTGAACAGTTATATGTAGATTATGTTACGAATAATGTGGTGCCGTTTTTTGACAAGACCGGCATAGGAAGAAACATTTACCAGGCTTTTTGGGATGACGAAAGCAATTTGCGCATTCTGCTGGATGCGAAAGTGTTTGATCCTCCGATTTCAGGTAAGTCAGGTTTTACTATTGATATGCCTACTTGGTTAGCGAATAAAGAGCTGGAGAGCCTGGTTTCCTGGTCCATTACCCTAAACACAATTAATAACCTGGAATCTGAATCGCTTAGAAAAAGAATCCTTATGATTTTGGATAACTTGAATGCCGAAATCAGAAGGGCACAGGTCTAAGGTTCTGCCTTGCCGAAGCCCTCAAAAAACTTTCCGTGGATAATCTCTCAAACCTGTACCCGCACCCGGCTTATGTGTTCTTTCATTATTCATACCCGCCTTTGTTGAAGCGGTTGGAAAGGATTGGGTAAGTGAAATGTAGATTGCGTCTGCTTTCTATATACTATAAATTTAATGATTTAGAATGTAGTGGTAGACGATGGATGAAATAATGAAATTACTCAAGAGGATTAAGCCAATTAACACGTTTTGTTTTTTGAAATTCTTTAATTCCATGTCCTTATCGAAACCATCTTCCATTCGATGTATTTTTAACATATTCCTGAAAGATAAAATATTAAAAATTGCAATAGGTCCGAGCGATATGATAATATAGAGTAGCAGATGATGTTTAGTTAAATTTAGCAATGCAGACGCAAATTACACCAACAAAAGTTTGAAAAGATATTTTTTTGCCTATTTGCTTAGTCTAACTAGAGTGTTCAATTCGTCATACATTATCACAGACATAGAATCACCGCGTATCCAATTTATCTTGAAAGACAAGGGTAAATTTGGATAGTAAAAAATGAGTGAGTCGTTAGAAACAGCGATTGGAATTATTTCGCCTTCAATATAAAGAGCTGAGTCACCACTAATTAAAAAGTAAGCATTTTCTTCTGGGCTTTCACCCCATGCCCCCTGAATATCATTGAGTGTATATTTTCCTGTTATTGGAGATTTGATAAAAATGGTATCTACTGGTACAGGCAAAGTCTTGCTATCGGTTCCTTGACTATTTTCAGTGTCATTATTAAGTGTTTTGATGGCTTCTTCTTTTGAAGGATTACATGCTATTCCACGAAATAGAATTGTGAGAATTTGGAGTGATTTCATTGCTTTAATAATTTACTAGTGTTTCTTCTTTGCCTGTTGGTGTTGCGGGACGGCTTCTTGCGCAGCTTGACTAGCAACGTTTTTTGTGATATTTCCACCCCTTCAGCAGGTATTAAAAAATTAAAATATTTTCTTTCTCAGTTTTGTTGGTGAACCCGAGCGCATGCCAATTGCGCAACACCAACAAAGGTCAGAGCAAGGAAGGTTGTTAATCAAAAGCCCAGCAACTGCCAAGTACTTAGGAAACAATTTTTTTTCTTAGTGCATCAAGTTCTAATAGACGCCCACTTAATTCTCCAGTTAATTGATGCTTAATTTGCTCATTTATTCTAGCGAGAAACTCAATTTTGACTATTTCATTTTTTGACACTCTGATTTCTAATTGCCAGAATGGGTCAAATCGGCTTATTTCAGCTTCATTAAGTGCTTTAAGATTATGTATACTATACACAGTTTCTTTTCCCCAGTTCGAAACGTAAATATTAACATTGTCAAAAGCAATCTTTCTTAGCTTCAGTAAGTAGAGAACTGGAGCAACTGCAATAAGTAAAGCTAGATTCTCAATTACCCTTGAATCTAAAAGAACAATTACTGTTACAAAAAGAATAAATCCAGTCCAGATAATAGGTACTATCAATTTAAATAAAAGTGTGAAATCGCTAGAAAGGCTTCTTCTCATTATATTAATTACCCCCCAATAGTCGCCATTGATTCCGTTACCGGCTGGTGTTTGCTGCGTTGGTGTTCGGCCTCAAAGCCGTCTTTCGGGCGGTGGTTGAACGCTTTAAGTAAATGTTGTTTTAGCTGTTCATCATCTGTTTCGTTGCGCATCAGGTCGCGGATGTTCAGTACGCCATCGTCATACAGGCAAGTTTTGAGTGTGCCTTGTGCGGTTAACCGTATGCGGTTGCACGTGCCGCAGAAGGTTCGGCTAAATGCGGCTATAATGCCAATGTTTCCTTTGTAGCCGGGCACCTGATAGTGATGGGCCGTGGCGTGTTCAGGGTCGGCAAGTTTTTGCAGGGCAGGGTAGTGCTGCTTCAGGTAATCCAATATGCGTTTGTGTGTCCAGTTCAGTTGTGCATAGTGCATGCCTTCACCGTTAAACGGCATCTCTTCAATGAACCGCACCGAAACGTTTTGTTGCTTTGTAAGCTCAACCATAGGAATGAGGTCGTCAATGTTTTTGTCCTCCATCACTACGGCATTGATTTTTACCGGTATGTTATGATGCAACAGTTGTTCGTAGGTATGCCACACACGATCAAATTCATCCCTGCGCGTTATGCTTTTGAAGCGATCTTTATCCAATGTATCCAGGCTCAGGTTTACGGAGGCAATACCTAACGCTTTTAATTCGGGTATGTGTGGCGTGGTGAGTACGCCATTAGTAGTAAGGTGTACATCGGTGATGCCGGGTATGTCCACAATTTTCCGGATCAGCTTCATCAGGTCGGTGCGTACAAAGGGCTCGCCACCGGTGAGGCGCACTTTGGTAATGCCCATGGAGGCCATCAGGCGTACGAGACGTTCTATTTCTTCAAAGGTGAGCAGTGCTTTTTTCGGCAGGTAGGTGATGCCGTTTTCGGGCATGCAGTAAAAGCAGCGCAGGTTGCACCGGTCGGTAACGGCCAGGCGCAGGTAATTGATTTTGCGGCCGTGGTTGTCGTATAATAAAGCGCTGCTCATGGTGGAAAGTTAGGAAATTGAGCGCGGAGAAGCTAAACCCCCTCATGGTATTAGCTTGACTCGGGCTCCTCTGTGTGCTCTGCGCATCCTCTGTGGCTCTCTGCGGTAAAAATTCTAACCGCAGAGTAACGCTGAGAAATCGCGGAGGGCCGCAGAGTAATGAACCCCCTCCGTCCTTCGGACACCTTCACCTGCAAGAGGGGGAATTGGGGTGTGAACGTTTATTTGTTTTATTTGCACCCCATGAAATGCACTGTAAAAACCTTTGGCATTACCCGCGATATTACCGGGGCGCGTGAAGTGGAAATGGATGTGGCTGAAGGGGCAACCGTTCACGAATTCAAGCAAGCTTTATTCAAGCAATACCCCGGGCTCTCGGGGCTTACTTCTTTGTTTATTGCCGTTAACCACGCCTATGCCGATGATGGCCAGGTGCTGGCGGTTGGTGATGAAATAGCCCTCATTCCACCCGTTGCCGGGGGGTAGGCATCGTTTGCGAAATTCTCCTTGCTTTTTGAAGGGCAAAGTTTTACTTTCAATCACCCTTCTGGTTTTCTCATTACATAACAAAACCACTAAACGCATGATCAAAATCACACCAAAGCCCATCGACATTCAAAAAGTGATTGACACCGCCTCCAGCCTGGGTGCCGGAGCCGTGAATGTCTTTATCGGAACTGTTCGCAACACCGCACACGGTAAAAATGTGCTGTGGCTGGAGTACGAAGCCTATGAAGCCATGGCGGTTGCGGAAATCCGAAAAATCATTGACGAAGCCTCGCATCGATGGCCGTTACTGGGATGGGCAGTGAGTCATCGTATTGGTACATTAAAACCCGGTGAAGTGTCTGTGGCCATTGCGGTATCTTCTCCGCACCGCAAAGACTCGTTCGAAGCATGCCAGTTTGTTATCGACAAGCTCAAGGAAAAAGCACCCATCTGGAAGAAGGAAATCTTTCAGGATGGGGAAGAGTGGGTATCTGCTCAACCCAATGTAGCAAGTGTCTACAACTGACTTGCCAACAAGATTCCAGCAGTAACCAGTCCGATAGCCATGACCATACCGGCCACAAAAATTATGACCAGGTCGCGGTTAATGGGATTGATGTGTTGTTTAGCGGTTGTTTTCATAAGCCAAAACAGATTATAGACAATGCACTAATGTACTACGCGCGTTAGTGCATTTTCTTTTTATGTAAGGTATTGTTCCCTGAAACTGCACGTCAATCCAAATAACAAGAATGGTGCTAAAAAGTATCCCGAAAGGCAGTTAAATTTTTATTTCGTTGTTTCTTAAGCGATTACCGCTCGGGTATTGAATTAAGCAATCAATTAATTCAGTGTGTTCGTGTTTCAAAAGAGGAAATGCAAAAACCGAAAAGAATTTTTGCTGTCTCAAAAGCGGTCATGTAAGGAATCAAAGTATTGATTCAAATCCTGATCGGAATTGATGTTTTTGAGCCAATTTGAATGGGTTGGGGTGATGCAATGTGCCTTGTGCATGACTAAAAATTCACGTGGACTGAAGCCTTTGTTGTGATAGAAGTCTGATAATAAAGTGCTTGCGTGAGGCTCCCAAAGTGTAAGCAACGGTTCGGGCAGCTTACCGCTTGAATCCCAAAAGCAAGTAGCAATTTTTTGAGTGTCTCGATAGGTTAACAGGTATTGAATGGTATTAGTCTGAACATAGGGCATGTCAACCGGAACGGTAAGCCATGCACTATTTGGATTGAGTTTAAATGCAGATAGGATTCCGTTCAGGGGTGTGTCCACATCAAACGCATCAGGCAACGGATTGAATGCTTGCGGAACGTTAACGGTGCTTTTACAGGATAAGTAAACGTTTTCGCAGAAGGGTGAGAGCAACTCAAATAAATATTCGCGCTGAGGTTTGCCGTGGTAACTGATCAACGATTTGTCGCGGCCCAGGCGCGAACTTTTTCCTCCCGCTAAAATCAATCCGTTTATCGTAACAATATCACTCATGAAAATCTTTTCCGCAGTGGGGGCAGGTGTGCTTCTTTGATTTTGGATTGTGGAGCATCTCAAAAAAGCCGGAAGACAGAATACCGGCCGGTAACGCCAGGATAGCCACACCGGCTATGGCAAAGATTCCGCCTAGAAATTTTCCGATCGGGGTAATGGGCACTACAGCGCCATAGCCTACGGTGGTTAGTGTGGCCATGCCCCACCACATGGCTTCCGGTATGGATCCAAACTTATCGGGTTGGGCATCACGTTCGACCAGGTGCATGAAAAAGGAAATGATGATGAGGATGAAAATGATGAAGATAAAACTGAGCACCAGTTGTTCTTTTCGTTCGGCAATTACTTTTTTAAAGATGTTCATCGCCTGCATGTAACGGGTAATCTTAAACATCCGGAACAGGGCCATCAACCTGAAAATTCTCAGGAAGCGAAGATCAAGTGGTAGAAATGTGAGGTAGAATGGCAGGATCGCCAGCAGGTCAACAATCGCCATGGACGTTTTTGCGTAACGCAAACGTCCGTAGAACGGATGCTTGTATTTAGGATTTTCAACAATGGCGTAGAGCCTCGAAATGTATTCCAGTGTAAAAAACGCTACCGAAAAGTTTTCGAAATTTTGAAACAGGTTGCCGTACTGCTCGGCATATTTTTGAACAGACTCAAGAATTATAGCAGCAATATTCAAGATAATCGTTGTGATCAGGATAATCTCAAAAATCCGCTCGATTATTCCTCCTTTTTCTGTAGGCTCAAGGGTGAGGTAAAGCCTTCTGCGTAAGGTCATAATATGGTCAGCGTTTAAAGTCTTTTTTGCCCCCGGTTTTTTCCATCAGCTTGATTTCCTTAATCACCAAATCGTGCGATAAGGCCTTGCACATATCGTAAAGCGTTAGTGCAGCAATGCTTACTGCGGTAAGTGCTTCCATTTCAACACCGGTTTTGGAACCAATGGAAACAGTGCTCTCAATTAATATGGAATCAGTGGTATTACGTATGGCAATCTTGCAATCTTCAATGCCAATTGGGTGCGCCAGTGGAATCAGGTCAGCTGTTTTTTTGGCGCCCATTACACCGGCAAGTATGGCCGTTTGAAATACAGGCCCTTTTTTGGTGGTGAGTTCCTGATTTTTAATCAGTTGAATTATTTCCTTGCCCACCCATACGATTGCCTGTGCACGAGCCGTTCGTTTGGTAATTGCCTTAGCCGATACATCCACCATTTGCGGATTTCCGGACGCATCGGTATGTGTTAATTTTTTACCTTTCTTCACATTTTCAAAGTTAGCAGAATTCATGATCAGCGTAACGGAAGCCACACGGATTATTCATCAGGTACCTGCACCACGCACCATCACCCAGGTTTCATTAGCCGAAGCTGTTAATCAGGTTTTGGCTGAATCGGTCATTGCCGATCGGGACTTACCACCATTCAACCGGGTAGCAATGGATGGAATCGCTATTCACAGTGCTTCGTTTAAAACCGCGCAGGCATACAAGATTGAAGGCACTCAACCGGCAGGCTCGGCAGGAAAAGTCTTAACCAATAAAGACAATTGTTTGGAAGTAATGACCGGTGCCGTATTGCCGGATGGTACGGATGCGGTTGTTCGCTATGAAGATATTGAAATAAACAGTGGAATTGCTACAATACACTTACAGGCAGTTACACCGGGTATGAATATTCATCATCAGGGAAATGATGCCCGTCAAGGTGATGTTTTGCTTGTTGAAGGTCAACTTATCTCACCGGCTGAGGTTGCCTTGCTGGCATCCGTTGGTAAGGCAGCGGTTAAGGTTTATGACTTTCCGCGCACAGCCATCATTTCATCGGGCGATGAGTTGGTGGAGGTTGAGGCCACACCGCAGGCTCATCAAATCAGGCGGTCGAATGCCTATGCCCTTCAGGCCGCCATGCGTGAAATGGGTTGGCAGGCTTCAGCGTTTCACCTGAACGATACACGTGAAGATGTGCTGCATGAGTTGCAACTGTTGATGCAGGATTATGATGTGCTCATCCTTTCCGGTGGTGTATCAAAAGGAAAGTTTGATTTTATTCCGGATGCATTGAACGAACTTGGCGTAACCAAGCTTTTTCACCAGGTAAGTCAGCGACCGGGCAAACCATTTTGGTTTGGCAAAACAGAAAATAAAGTGGTGTTTGCCCTTCCGGGAAATCCGGTGTCGACCTTTTTATGTTTTTATCGATACATCAAGCCGTGGATACGCAATAACATGGGGGTGAAATCAAATGAGCAAACAGCCATCCTGATGTCAGCTATAGAATTTAAACCTGCACTTACTTATTTTTTACAGGTGCATGCAACGCATGATCAAGGAAAACTTATGGCTACACCAGTCCCCGGAGGTGGTTCGGGTGATTCTACTAACTTGAAAGCGGTGAATGGCTTTCTGGAATTGCCAGCTGATCGGTCTTCATTTGATGCCGGAGAGGTGTTTCCGTTTATTCCGTTTCGTTAAGCGAGTGAATATTTAACATTCAGCGATTCATAAATTTTCGGAATGGTCTCCTTGTTGTCGGCCAGGATGGCGAGTTTGTCACCGGCTTCAAGTTCCGTTGAGCCACCGGGGCGGATAAATTTTCCTTGTCGGTTAATCATGATGATGATGGCTGTTTTAGGAAAGGAAAGTTGTACAATCGACTTTCCAACAATCGGGTTGTTTTCGTTTAATTCTATTTCAAGTAATTCCGATTTGAATGAATCCACCAACTCAAGTTCCAGTGGTGAGCGCCTCTTTATTTTTTCAGGTACAGCAAGGTGTAACCATTTGGCCACCGTAGATAACGTTGTTCCCTGAAGAATCACGGAAGTAACGGTAATAAAAAACACGATGTTAAAAATTTCATTGGCTTTATCCACCCCGGCCAGCAGGGGATAAGTAGCAAACACAATGGGGACTGCACCGCGCAATCCAACCCACGAGATAAACAGTTTCTCGCGGAAGCGCATGCGGAAGAAAGCCAAGCTGATAAACACGCTCAGTGGACGTGCGGCCAGAATCAAAAACAACGACAGTAAAATCCCCGGCCCAATTATCGGTGGTATTTCAGAAGGAAAGACCAGTAATCCGAGCGCAAGAAACATGATGATCTGCATCAGCCAGGCTACCCCATCGTAAAACCGAATGAGACTTTTCTTGTGGATGAAGTTAGAGTTGCCCAAGATCACTGAGCTTATGTATACAGCCAAAAATCCGTTACCCCCAACAAAGTCGGTAACAGAAAATGTGAACAAGACCAGCGCAGTAACCAACACCGGGTACAATCCGTCAACATCAAGATTGATTTTGTTAATGATGAAGGTCATGGCGCGGCCCATCAGGTAGCCTAAACCTCCCCCGATAATCATTTGCTTTAGAAAGAATGGGACCAGTTCCAAAAATCCGCTGTCGGGTTTTTCAAATAATAACAGCAAGCTTACCATCAGGAAGTACGCCATCGGGTCGTTACTTCCGCTTTCCAATTCCAGTGTTGGGCCTAGGTTTTTTTTAAGTCCGATATTCCTACCGCGTAGGATAGAAAAAACCGCAGCAGCATCCGTTGAGGAAACCGTTGCGCCCAGCAGCATGCCTTCCAACAAGGTGAAGCCCATCAGGTAATGGGCAAACACACCCAGCGAAACGGCTGTTATAAGCACCCCCAGCGTTGATAGCGTAATACCTTTCCATAATACTGGCCGCACACTTTCCCACTTTGTATCAAGGCCCCCGGAGAAGAGAATAAAATTCAATGCAATTACGCCAATGAACTGGGCCAGCTTTGGGTCATTGAAGTTGATCTTACCAATGCCTTCTGAACCCGCCAACATCCCCAGCAGCAAGAACATGATCAGCGCGGGTACGCCCACCCGGTATGATGTTTTACTGGCCAGTATGCTCAGAAACAACAGGATGGAGCCCAAGAGTAAGATATTTTCTGCGGTTAGGTTCATTTAATCGTATAGATGCATTTTTCTAAGGCTAAAGATACTAAAATGAGGCTGGCAACACTTATTGAATCTGATTTCCCCGTTATAAAATAGCGGTTAACTTTGCAGTCCATTATTAATAGATCAGAAATACATTTTTATGTTCGATAGTTTAAGTGTCAAGCTGGATAAGGCCTTTCAAACGCTGAAAGGTCAGGGACGAATTACTGAAATCAACGTAGCCAGCACCATCAAAGAGATTCGGAAAGCACTCATTGATGCCGATGTGAATTACAAGGTTGCCAAAGAAGTTACCGATGAAATAAAGCAAAAGGCGCTGGGTCAGAATGTATTGACAGCCATTTCTCCGGGGCAGTTGTTGGTAAAAATCACCAACGATGAGCTGACCGAGTTGATGGGTAGCGAGAGTGTTGATATCAACGTAACGGGTAGCCCGGCCATTATTCTTATTGCCGGTTTACAGGGTTCAGGTAAAACAACTTTCTCGGGTAAGCTGGCCAATTATTTAAAGAAGCAAGGCCGGCAGGTGTTGCTTACTGCCTGTGATATTTATCGACCGGCTGCGATCAATCAGTTAAAAGTGTTGGGTGAACAGGTTGGCGTTGAAGTCTATGCCGAACCTGAAAATAAGGACGCTGTAAAGATTGCTCGTGCAGCTATTGATCATGCTAAGAAAAACAATCACCGAATTGTGATTGTCGATACGGCTGGTCGTTTGGCGGTAGATGAAGAAATGATGAATGAGATTGCGCGTTTGAAAGAAGCGCTCAATCCTTCCGAGACCTTGTTCGTGGTTGACTCGATGACGGGTCAGGATGCGGTGAACACAGCAAAGGCATTTAACGACCGGTTGAATTTCGATGGCGTGGTGTTAACCAAACTGGATGGCGACTCGCGTGGGGGTGCTGCGCTTTCTATCCGCAGAGTAGTTGAGAAGCCGATTAAGTTTATTTCTACCGGTGAAAAAATGGAAGCAATTGATCGCTTCTATCCCGATCGTATGGCGGGCCGGATTCTCGGCATGGGCGATGTGGTTTCGCTGGTTGAAAAGGCGCAACAAACCTTTGATGAAGACGAAGCCAAACGACTGAATGCCAAGTTGCGCAAAAATCAATTTGATCTGAGTGATTTTCTGACCCAACTGGAGCAGATCAAAAAGATGGGAAATATGAAAGACTTGCTGGGCATGATACCCGGTGTGGGCAAGGCATTGAAAGGCGTGGATATTGATGATAATGCATTCAAGCCCATTGAATCCATCATTCGTTCCATGACACCCGAAGAGCGTCAAAATCCCGATGTGATTAACGGCAGTCGCAAAAACCGAATTGCCAAAGGCAGCGGCACATCGGTACAGCAGGTTAACCAATTGTTAAAACAATTTGGTGATATGCGTAAAATGATGAAAACCATGAATAAAATGGGGGGTGGTAAGCGGGCACTTTCAGCCATCAATCCGTTTGGTCGTTAATTGAAAATTTTTGTGTAAGTTACATCAACGGTAAAACCTAATTCCCTGAATTGTCGTTTTACCTATAGTTTACAGGTCGATTATAAAGTGCCCCGGAATTTTTCGGGGCACTTTTACTATTGTTTAACTATAACCCAACGAAACACTATGAAAAAATTTAAACTCACTTTACTCGCCATGCTTCTGCTGTTTGCCTTTGTTAATGAAGCAACAGCGCAGAAATTTCCTGGGGTGGATGCGAGTCCTGCAGACATTGCTTACTTCCGTCCCGATGGCCGCAATTCAGATCCGGTTATCAAAGTAATCTACGGACGTCCTTCAAAGAAGGGCAGAACGATGCTTGGTGGAACGGAAGCCTACGGAAAAGTGTGGCGCACCGGTGCCAATGAAACTACAGAAGTTAAATTGTTTAAAGATGTAACCTTTGGCGATAAGACTTTAAAGGCGGGAACCTACTCCTTATATACTATTCCTGACAAAAACGAGTGGACAATCATTTTCAACTCAAAGCTGGATACGTGGGGTGCCTACGCGTATGATGAAAGTAAAGATGTAGCCCGAATTAAGGTCGCGGCTGGCAAAACCGAATCAGAAATAGAAACCTTCACTATTGTGTTTGATGGAAAAGGCGATAATGCTACCATGAACCTGGCGTGGGAGAACACGTTGGTGAAGATTCCCCTGAAATATTAATTGAGTTAATCTTTGCATAATATGCAGATAAGGCGATTCCATTTTTTGGGATCGCCTTTTTTTATTGCCCTGAAAAAGCGTAGTTTACTTTGGTAACGAATATTCTACATGCATACGTTAGGCCGTTCCGATCGGGTTGATTTGCCCGGATTGGGGTTATACAACATACACGCCAAAATCGACACGGGTGCTTATACGAGCAGCCTGCATTGCTCACGCGCGGAAGTAAAAAATGGCGTGCTGGAATTTGTATTGCTGGATGATGAGCATCCGGAATTCACCGGTATGGTTTTTTCTTTTACAGAATTCGAAACACGCCTTATTAAGAATTCTTTCGGGGTGGCTGAGCACCGGTATATCATTCAAACAACCATCAAAATTTTTGATGAGGAAATACAGACTGAATTTTCATTGAGCGATCGGGATGCCCTCCGCTTTCCTATTTTGCTGGGACGCAAGATTTTACGTAACCGTTTTGTAATAGATGTAACTAAAAAAAATCTATCTTACCGGAATAAGAAAAAGAAAGTTTCCAAACCGTAATACCCGATTCTTCATGAACATTGCCATACTTTCCCGCGATTCCAAGTTATACTCCACCAGGCGAATTAAAGAAGCCGGTGAAAAACGCGGTCATAATGTGGAGATCATCGATCACATGAAATGTGTGCTTTTCATTGAGAAGAAAAATCCGGTGGTTTTGTACCAGGGCCGCAGGTTGGATTACTTCGATGCCATCATTCCCCGTATCGGTGCATCGGTTACGTTTTATGGTGCTGCAGTGGTTCGGCAATTTGAAATGATGAAAGTTTTTTCAGCCATCGAATCACAAGCGCTCATCCGCTCGCGCGATAAGCTGCGAAGCTTGCAAATTCTTTCGCGCGCTGGTTTAGGCTTACCGAAAACCATCTTCATGGATTACTCCCGCGATACCGAGGGAATCATTGAAGCAGTAGGAGGGGCTCCGGTTGTTATCAAGTTATTGGAAGGTACACAGGGGCTTGGTGTTGTTCTGGCAGAAAATAAAAAAGCGGCTCAGTCGGTAATTGAAGCCTTTCATGGCTTACATGCGCGCATTATTGTACAGGAGTTTATCAAAGAAGCAAAAGGCACGGATATACGTGCGTTTGTGGTAGATGGTGAAGTGGTAGGTGCTATGAAGCGTGAAGCCACTCGCGATGGTGAGTTCAGATCCAATCTTCACCGTGGAGGAAAAGCCACAGTTGTTAAACTTTCGCGTGCTGAAAAATCGGCTGCTGTTGCTGCAGCAAAAAAAATGGGCCTGGGTATAGCTGGTGTTGACCTGTTGCCCTCCAAACGCGGTCCGCTCATTGTTGAGGTCAACTCTTCACCGGGTCTTGAAGGCATTGAAGGTGCCACCAAGCTTGATATAGCCGGAAAGATCATTCAGTACCTGGAGAAGCATGCCGGGAAAAAGAAAATTCAGAAAGATAAAGTGAACGCATGAAGCTTGTTCGCATCGCCAATCAGGAAGTTAGACCCGGTGAGTTTAAGGAGATTAAAATCAACGTGGCGCGTTTGCCGTCTCAGACCTTAATCGATACGCCAATTTACGTTTCGCGCGGCATGGAAGATGGTCCGGTGCTGGCGTTGATGGCCGGCATGCATGGCGATGAAATTAACGGATTGGAAATTGTTCGCAGGGTTTTGGATGGTGGGTTGCACCAACCCAAACGCGGAACGGTTGTGTGTATGCCTATTATTAATGTGTACGGATTTTTAAACTTCTCCCGCGAAGTGCCGGATGGAAAAGATGTGAACCGTTCCTTTCCGGGAAGTAAAAACGGATCGTTGGCGAGTCGTGTGGCGTGGCATGTTACGCATGATATTATTCCATTTATTGATTATGGGATTGATTTTCATACTGGAGGCGCGATGCGTACCAACTATCCGCAGGTGCGTGCCGTACTAAACAATGAAAAGAACATGGAGTTGGCCAATGCCTTTCGTGCACCGTTTACATTGGATGCACCCTTTCGCCCCAGTTCGTTACGCAAAGAAGCTGCAAAGAAGGGTAAGAACATAATTGTGTATGAAGGCGGTGAATCGTTACGATTTGATCAGCAAGCCATAGAGGAAGGGATAGCCGGAACATTGCGGTTGATGCATCACCTGAACATGATTGACTGGTCGCCTGAGCCAAAAGAAGAAAATCGCATCATCTGGAGTTCCGGTTGGGTGCGGGCGAAACATGCCGGTTTATTTCACGCCAATGTTTCATGCGGTCAGCTGGTGCATAAGGGCGAATGGGTGGGTACCATTACTGATCCGTTTGGTACAGCAAAAGAAAAAGTGATTGCCAGCGAAACAGGATACATCATCGGGCTAAATAACATACCGGTTGTAAATGCCGGTGATGCGTTGATGCACCTGGGCATGGATAATTTTTGCAAGATGAGTAACAAAAAAAAAGAGGAAGAATGAATTCTTTCTTCCTCTTTAGCATGATAATCAAAATTATTAATGATGATGTCCGCCCGGTCCGTGTACGTGGCCATGAGCCAGTTCATCAGATGTTGCGTTACGCACCTCCATTACTTCTACATCAAAGTTTAACTCGACCCCAGCAAGCGGATGGTTGCCATCAACCGTAACGCTTTCTAAACCCACTTCAGTAACAGTTACAACCTGTGCGCCTTGGCTGGTTTGTGCCTGGAATTGCATGCCAGGTCTTACTTCCTGATCGCCAAATGCGGTGCGGGGTACTTTTTGCATAAGGGAGTCATTACGTTCACCATATCCTTTTTCAGGACTTACTTTTATATCCAGTTTATCACCTTTCTGTTTTCCTTCCAGTCCTTCTTCCATACCCGGAATCAGGTTACCGATGCCTTGAATGTAGTGCAATGGATCTTTTCCAATACTGGAATCAAGTACATTACCTTGGTTATCGCGTAAGGTATAATGAATGGAAACTACGGTGTTTTTTGCGATTTGCATGATGTGTTTTTTAAGTGATGATTACGGTTAAACGGGCAGAAAAGCGATCTAGTGAGCGGGAAACTGCCGATGTGAATAATTTAGCAGCAAAAATAAACAATTTCACTGGCTATCACCGGATTTAGGCAGCGTCTTTTTCAACAGCAAAAAGCCCACGGCACCGGCCAATATGGAGGCGGAGAGCACACCAACTTTTGCCTCCAGGATAACATCGGGCGATCGAAAAGCAAGATTGGTAATAAACAACGACATGGTAAAGCCAATACCAGCCAGCATGCCCACTCCGTATAAATTTTTAAATGACATATCAGACGGTAATTGAGCCCATCCCATTTTTAACGTAAACCAGCTTACTCCCACTACGCCTAAGAATTTACCAATCAGTAATCCGAAAAATACACCCAGGCTTACCGGTGTAATGGCTTCGCTAAAGGAAATTCCTTTTAATGATATACCGGCATTTGCCAGGGCGAAGATCGGCATCACGATAAACAACACAATTGGGTGAAGAGCGTGCTCCAAACGTTGTAGCGGAGTGGAAGCCGCGCGTGTTAATTTTTTAATTTTCTCAACCACATGAAGTTGCTCGGGTTCCAACAGCGTAACATCATTGGGTGGAATGGCTTCAAATTCTTTCACATAATTTCTGAGTCGGGTGGCAAAACCCACTTCATCAATTTTTGTGCGTGCCGGTATGGTTAATGCGGCTAGTACACCCGCCACCGTGGCATGTACCCCCGACATAAGAAAGGCGAGCCATAATCCACCAATGCCAACAATTCCATAAAACAAAGTGCTGCGTACACCCAGATAATTGGCGGTCATTAGCGTGATCATAAACACGGCACCGGTGGCCAGGTTTAAAAGGGAAATTTCTGATGTATAAAAGATTGCAATAACCAACACAGCACCCAAATCATCAGCAATGGCTAATGCAGTTAAAAATATTTTTACGGACAGCGGCACACGATCACCTAGTAAAGAAAGGATTCCTAATGCGAAAGCAATATCGGTTGCCATGGGAATGCCCCAGCCGCTTGAAGAGGGTTTGTCGTAATTGAAGAAGGCAAAGATGAGTGCGGGTGCAAGCATACCACCAACGGCTGCGGTCAATGGTAAGATGGCATTGCGTGGTGAAGCCAATTCGCCACCCATTATTTCGCGTTTCAGTTCAAGGCCTACCACAAAGAAGAACATGGCCATTAAGCCATCATTAATCCAGTGGTGAAGCGTGTTAGAGATCGTGTATCCCGCTATGCCAATGGTAAATTCATATTCCCAGAAATGATGGAACTCATTATGCCAGGGCGAGTTGGAAAGGGTTAGTGCAGCGATGGAACACAACAACAGAAAAATACCAGCCGTTGATTCGTTCTTGATGAAGCTGTTGAAAGGCTTTAGTAAATGATCAATGGCTTCGAGTTTCATCGTTTGGGTTTATTGGCGACAAAGAAAATAATCCACACCGAACATACAAAAAAGTTTTCGGCAGACAATGTGTGATGTCTTTACGTGAAGTGCTTTCCAATGCCGCTTAAACTTTATATTTGTACTTCGTTGGTTTACCTGACTATTTCTTCGAATGCAGCAAGTAAATATCACTGTTTTAATTTTAATCCTATCCTGTGGATGTACAAATCGTCAATCTAATGAACAGTTGAATGAGATTTATCAAGAACAAAAAGATATGCAGTTCATTAAGGGTGGTTCATTCACTATGGGCTCTGATTCACCCGATCACCCGATTGAAGGACCAGCTCATGTTGTAATCGTAGGTGATTTTTTTATCGATAAAACAGAAGTAACCAATACCGAGTTTAAGGAATTCACTGAACAGACGGGTTACGTGACTACAGCTGAAGTTGCTCCGACCTGGGAAGAGCTGAAGGCTCAATTGCCACCCGGTACGCTACAGCCTGATGTTGAACTAACCGCTGGCTCGGTTGTTTATGTTCAACCGGATAGTGCTGTAAGGTCCATGCAAGATTTTTCCCAATGGTGGCAGTGGGTTGAAGGCGCAAACTGGAAAAATCCGGCAGGGCCGGGAAGCAACCTTGAAAATCGCTGGGATCACCCGGTCGTTCATGTATCGCTAAAGGATGCACAAGCCTATTGTGAATGGAAAGGAAAACGTTTGCCAACTGAAGCCGAGTGGGAGTATGCATCCCGAGTAGGAAAAGATGGATTGCCATTCAGTTGGGGAAGCGAGTTTCAACCAGATGGAAAATTTATGGCAAACACCTATCAAGGTGCTTTTCCGGTTCGTAATTTGGTTTTGGATGGATTTGATGCGACAGCTCCGGTGAAAACATTTCCACCTAACGATTATGGATTGTATGATATGATTGGGAATGTGTGGGAATGGACGTCTGATTATTATGATGCTACTTATTATGCAACACTGGCGAATACGTCTGTAGAAAATCCTACTGGATCAATAAAGTACTATGATCCGCAAGAACCCTTTGCAAAGAAGTATGTTATTAAAGGCGGATCATACTTGTGTGCCGACAACTATTGCAGCAATTATCGCCCTTCAGCCCGGCAGGCTGCAGCGTTTGATTCAGGCACGTCAAACATCGGGTTTCGGTGTGTTAAAAAACCATAAATCAAAAACGTGAACAATTTAGTTAATCAGCTTCGTCATGCCTTTACGGAATCATTTCCTGGTACTCCACTGATTGTTCGTTCGCCCGGTCGTATCAATATAATTGGTGAACATACAGACTACAACGAAGGCTTTGTGTTGCCGGCTGCCATTGATAAAGCTGCATACATCGCCATTACGATTCGTGATGATGATGAAATTCATTTGAAGGCACTTGATTTCAATGAATCGTTCTCCGTTAAGGTTACCGATATGCAACCTGTAACCAGTAAAAGCTGGCCGAACTATATTCTCGGTTCTGCAGCCCAGTTTATTAAAAGGGGGATTCCATTACGCGGTTTTAATGCCGTGCTCGTTAGCGATGTGCCTATTGGTGCGGGTATGTCTTCATCAGCTGCAGTAGAATGCGCCACTGTTTTTGCTTTGAATGAAGTTTTGCACACCAACCTGGATAAACTGACTATGGTGAAAATGGCCCAGAAGGCTGAGCATGAATATGCCGGGGTAATGTGTGGGATCATGGATCAGTTTGCTTCCATGATGGGGAAGAAAGATCATGTCATTAAATTGGATTGTCGTTCGCTGGCGTATGAGTATGTTCCCTTTAAACTGCAAGGAATAAAGGTGGTTTTGTTGAATACCAATGTTAAACACTCATTGGCTTCAACGGAATATAACACACGAAGGAAAGAGTGTGAACAGGCAGTGGCTTGGGTGCAGGCTCATGTTCCGAATGTAAACTCCTTACGGGATGTTACAGAAGAGATGCTGGACAACTATGTTTTACCAAACGATAAACTGGTTGATAGGCGCAGTCGTTTTGTGGTTCAGGAAATCGGGCGGTTACTTTCGGGGTGTGAAGATCTTCGGCAAGGAAACATACAAGCGTTGGGAATGAAAATGTTTGAAACACACGAAGGGTTGCGAAACATGTATGCGGTGAGTTGTAAAGAACTTGATTGGTTGGTGGACCGGGTAAGAAACAATGAGGCAGTGATTGGTGCCCGAATGATGGGAGGGGGCTTTGGTGGTTGTACGGTAAATCTTGTTAAGGAAGATGCGGTTGACAATTTGATTGATACAATTAAACCAGCGTATGAAGCAGCCATGAATTTGCCACTTACTTTCTATGTGGCTTCAATTGAAAATGGGACTGAAATAATTCAAGTATAAAGAAGCGCTTGTTGGATTTTTTTTTCTAAAAAGACTTCAATTCGTTGTTAAGATATGTTCAATTTCCTTTTTTTAAGGATTAATGCACACCATGAAGTCGATTATCGTTTTTATTTCTCTCTTTCTTTGTTTTTACATTCTATCTGCCCAGGATAATCGTTGGCAAAAAGCCGCTGACGATTTTCTGAAAACACAAATGCAGTACGATGACTTATTTGAAGGGTACGATCGCTTGCGTGAATTACTCGATATATTGTCGTTGAATGAGAAGCAAGGTGTTGATCCGCACCTGTCGTATTTGCGGGCCGTTTGGGCGGCTGAATTTGCTGAAGAAACTGCCTCGCTGAATCAGGTGATGAATCGTTATCAAGGCGATTCTGTCCGAAGCGCTGTAGCCTTGATGGATTATGCTGCATTTCATGGTGATCGATATTCAGAAAAGGATACCGTTCTGGTTGCCTACATGGAAAAGGCGTTAGCGTTATTCGAGAGTGCTAAGCTTGACTCCTCGTATTTGTTTATCCAATCTCTTATGGATTATGCTTCCATGTTGAATCAAAAGCATCAAGTGCATGATCGATTACACGTATTAAACCGCGCCCTTTTATTGGCTGAATCAAAAATTGGGGTTGAGCATCCGCTTTATGCAGATTTACTTGATGAGATTTCTGCTCATTATGCCTCTATTGGTGAGCTCGAGCTGTCTGTAAAATTCGCGGAAAGGGCTAATCAAAACAGGCAAAATTTTCATGGAGTTAATCGACCGTATCGCTTGTTGTTTGAGCGTAAGGAAAAAAGTCCGGTTGAAATTTTGCAGGAAGTTCAAGAAGCTGATATCATCCGGAAAGCCTGGCTGTATCAGTATAGCAACTGGCTTGGTGATCAATCTGCTAACCGGGTAAGCCCTTACCGGAAAAGGTTGGCTTCCGACCTGTACACCGACTGGATTAACCACACTTCAAATGCGAACAAACCATACTCGCTGAATGAGATCAAAGTGTTAATTCATAAGGGGCAACTGGAAATGGATAATGCGGATTACGATGAAGCTATCCAAACTTTTCGTAATGCTCAACAACGAATTGAAAACCTGCTCAAATCAACTTCAGATACTGAAAACCAAATAGCCTATTACAATACCCTTAACCTGTTGGGCTGTGCCTATTATGCTGACGGTAATTATACCGAGGCTGTACACTGGTTTGAACAATTGCATAATCATTTTTTAAAGAGCAGACTTCGTTCTTATGATTGGACGGTGAAGGTTTCGCACAACCTTATTCTGGCGCTTTCAAAATCTGCTGATCCTACACGAGTTAAAGAAATTCTGAAACAATTTGTTGAGAAACCGAAGGGAATAAGTATTGATTTTGATTGGCGTGAACGAACTGAGTTTTATGGTGATTTATTGTTTCGTTTTAAGGATTATAATTCCGCTTTTGTATTGTATTCTGATGTCTATAAGCATGAGTGGCAAGAAGGCTACGAATCTCACGTACGACTAAAAGAGGAGTTTGCTGAGATGGAGTGGCCTCTGACCGTGGGCGATGAAAATTCGGTATTGGATATCGGCTCAGAAGCTGCGGTGATGATGGTCTATGAGGGTACCTTTAAACCTTACGGACCGGATTATCGGCAACTGCTTAGAAAACTGTCTGCTACTTCCATTTTAGCAGGCCAGCCCCGCCAAGCCATAAAGCATAGCGGAGAATTTATTAATGAGTACTATCACGAACGTGAATCGGTGGCCATGTTTCAGGAACAGGGCGATAAAACGGATTTGCTTGATATTTATGAACAGAAGGAAGAGTTGTTTCCAGTTTACGATTGGTTTCTCGAAGGCATATTTAGAGACACACTTTCAGAACAGGATATAATCATTGATAATAATAAACGAGCATTTGTTCATTTGCTTGATGCTAAAGTCAATTTGTTGTATCAGTATCGACATATGCGCAAGGCACTTGAGAACAGTAAAGATGAGTCGCTTAGGAAATCCTATGAACAGTTTAAGGGACTTCAACAACAGTATGCAAAACAGAAATCCGCCAATGCTTCTAAAGAGGAATTGGAGCAGTTAAAAATTGAATTGGATACGCTGCGTGCCTCATTGTCTTATAAAACTGCCTTGGTTGCGGCCCCTTCTGAAAAGTTTGTGTTCTGGCAGCAGGTGAAAGAAAAGTTAAAACCGCGAGAGGCTGTTGTAGAAATTAAGCGTTTTAAAACAGTAGCGGAAGATAAGGTAATTTATGCTGCCTTCATTATTAAGCATGACTCAGAATATCCAGAAATCGTGTTCTTACAAAACGGTGAGTTTTTGGAAGGTCGTGGATTGAAAAAATATCAAAACTCCATTCAGGCCCGGATGGAAGATCGCACCAGTTATTATGATTATTGGAAGCCGATTCAGGAATATTTAAAAGACGTTCGAAAGGTTTTTCTTTCACCTGACGGAGTTTATGCACAGATAAATGTGCATGCCTTGTTCAATCCTGATAATGGGAATTATCTGATCGATGACTTAACGGTTTACCAAATTGTGAGTGCCAAGGAATTGCCTTCAGTAACTAACCTTCGCAGAAAGATAAAGAGGGCTACGTTGATGGGCAGGCCGGCTTATTATATGAATGATTATAATAAAGAGGAGGTGTTTGATAATACTGAAACGGATCCGGAGCGTGCGATTACACTTGCCCAGATTGCATCGGGTAATGTGAGTGATTTACCGGGAACTGAAAAAGAAGTGGAAAGTGTTGCAAAATCCCTAAAAAGGAAACGCGTGGCAGTAGATCGATACCTGGGTGCAGAGGCAACGGAAGAAGTCTTTAAAAAATCCAGGCATGATATTTTACATGTGGCCACACATGGATTTTGGTTTAAAGAGCATGAAGCAGCCCGTGCTGATGCGATGTTCAATTCTGGGTTGTTGTTTGCGGGTGTCATGAATCAACGAGAGCAAGGTGTTACCGATTCAAATGATGGAATCTTGACCGCGTATGAAGTTCAGGGCATGAATCTGGAAGGTACACAATTGGCGGTTTTGTCGGCCTGTGAAACAGCGTTGGGTCATGTAGAAGTTGGAGAAGGCGTTTTCGGATTGCAGCGCGCGTTTAAAATAGCCGGAGTTGAAAAGCTAATGATGAGCTTATGGAAGGTGGA
Source organism: uncultured Roseivirgaceae bacterium (assembly GCA_964419145.1). GTDB lineage: Bacteria > Bacteroidota > Bacteroidia > Cytophagales > Cyclobacteriaceae > UBA2336. The sequence continues at coordinate 246,184 of CAYQOM010000005.1, forward strand.
TGACGAAGCCACCCGACTTTTGTTTGAATCGTTTTATAAAAATTGGATGACTGGAAAACGTAGCATAGACGAGTCATTTCAACTTGCGCAACAAGAAATAAAAAAGCTGTATAAAGACCCGTATTATTGGGGTGCATTTGTTCTGGTGAATTAAAGCCATTGATGTTGCTCCCTTAAAAAGCAGTTTAAATGAGTTAATTGCTTCATCGGGCTCGCATCCTGTTTATCCCTACGCTACAGATCGTGCATGAAGTCAATCGTTTTTTGTTTTTGCCTGATTAATAAAATCCAAACGCTTAATGCTTATTTTTAACTTGTTTACCAATTGCATAAATATTCATTTGCTACGCTATACATGACATCCCATTCAACGTTCGGCATACAAGGGCTCTCTAATCAAGAAGTATTGGATTCGCGGAACCGTTATGGTCGCAATGAGATAAAAAAATCGGGGCACCCTTTTTTTGAAGTAATCCGGGATATCGCTACAGAACCCATGGTGATCCTGTTGTTGGTGGCCGCATTTATCTACTTTGTAAGCGGTGAAGTGGAGGATGGCATGTTTATGGTTTTTGCCATTATGATTGTGGCTGGAATATCACTTTACCAGGAGACCCGGTCACGTAATGCCCTGGCTGCACTAAGAAATCTGACACAAGCTAAGTGCAAGGTGATACGCGAAGGAGTCATACAAACCATAGCCAGGGAGGATATTGTGGTGGGTGATTTTATGGTGGTTGAAGAAGGGAGTTCAGTTCCTGCAGACGGAGTTGTTGTGCATGCACATGATTTCTCGCTGAATGAAGCCCTCCTGACGGGTGAATCGCTTTCGGTAAGCAAGCAACAAGCCGATGAGGATAATCGGGTGTATCAGGGAACAACGGTAGTAGGAGGTCTTGCGGTTTGTAGGGTAACTGAAATTGGAATAAATACCCGGTTAGGAGAAATCGGGAAAAGCCTGGAGGCAATTCAAAAAGAGCAGACACCGCTTCAACGACAGATCAATTCTTTTGTAAAAAAGATGGCCCTTTTGGGTGTAATCATCTTTATGATCGTATGGGCAATTAATTTTTTTGATTCGAAGGATGTGCTGGACAGTTTGTTGAAAGCGCTCACGCTGGCGATGAGTATTCTGCCTGAAGAAATACCGGTGGCATTCACCACCTTTATGGCTTTGGGTGCCTGGCGATTATCACAGCGAGGAATAATTGTAAAGCAGGTATCTACCGTAGAGACATTAGGAAGTGCTACCGTGATTTGCACCGATAAGACCGGAACAATAACCGAAAACCGGATGGAGCTGGCCCAGGTTTTTGCACTGTCAGCCGGACGTATGGCTGTACCGGGCGAATTTCAGGAGTCGGAAAAGAGATTAATCGAAGTGGCTATGTGGGCCAGCGAACCCATGCCGTTTGATCCTATGGAAAAGGCTTTGCATGCAGCGTATGTACAGCAAACGCTTACGGATGAGCGCCCTGATTTTAAAATGATCCATGAATATCCACTGGGTGGAAAGCCCCCGGTGATGACACACATCTTTGAGGATAAAACAGGAAGACGTGTTGTTGCGGTAAAAGGTGCGCCCGAAGCGCTGGCTGCACGCGCTGCATTTAGCGATATTCAGCAAAAGCAATGGCAGGAAGCATTGCGATATTTAACTGAACAAGGTTTTCGTGTACTGGGTGTTGCAGAGGGTTCATTTGAAGGATATGATTTTCCATCCGATCAGACTCAATTGCCCGTTAACGTTCTTGGTTTGGTTGCCTTCTATGATCCACCAAAGGGAAATATCCGTTCAGTTTTTCAATCGTTCTATGAGGCTGGAATTGCGGTGAAAATTATCACCGGAGATAATGCCAGTACCACTTCTACTATTGCCAGGCAGGTTGAGTTTCGTGGATCAGATGAAACGCTGGATGGAAAGGAATTGATTGATCTCAGCGATGAGCAGTTGGTTTCGCGTGTGCGGTCGGTGAGCATTTTTACACGCATGTTTCCCGAAGCAAAGTTTCGGATTTTAAATGCATTGAAAAAAGATGGACAAATTGTAGCCATGACGGGAGATGGGGTTAATGATGCGCCAGCGTTGAAAGCTGCGCACATTGGAATAGCCATGGGCAAAAAAGGATCGGAAACAGCAAAAGAAGTATCTTCTCTTATTTTAACCAACGATGATCTTGCCGGCATGGTGGATGCCATTGCCATGGGAAGAAAGATTTATGCCAACCTGAAGCGGGCTATTCAATATGTCATCACCATCCATATTCCGATTATTCTTACCGTTTTTATACCGTTGGTACTGGGTTGGGTTTATCCAGCCATTTTTTCACCGGTTCATGTAATTTTTCTGGAACTGATCATGGGGCCTACTTGCTCCATCATTTACGAAAATGAACCCATGGAGCCGAACACAATGCGTCAACCTCCACGGCCATTTTCTGATACTTTTTTTAATTTGAAGGAACTAACCACCAGCATTGTTCAGGGCTTGGTTATTACATTGGCGATATTGACAATTTATCAATATGGCCATTATGAATCAGGTTCAGAAGAGATCACCAGGACTATGGTTTTTGTTACGTTGGTTTCGGCAAACGTTTTCCTCACGCTGGTAAACCGGTCTTTTTATCATTCCATTATTACTACGTTTCGCTACAAGAATAACCTTATTGTGCTTATCATAGCTTCAACCGTTGTGATTACGGGCCTGCTGCTGATTGTTCCGCAGTTTAGTGCATTCTTCGGTTTTGGAAAATTATCTTTTTCAAACATCATGATCAGTATTGTAGCAGGATCAGTCTCCGTGCTTTGGTATGAACTGGTGAAAATGGTGAAAAGAATGGGTTAGTGCCTGAAGATTAGGAAAGTAGAAATAAAAAAGCCCCAGAAAACATCTGAGGCTTTGTACAACTGGATTTTTCAAAATCGAACCATTTTGTGGAAGATTTGAGGCGTTTTCAATTTATGCGCCCACATTTACGTTAATTCAATGGAGGTATAAGACTGGTTGGACTTCGAGATTGAAAATACAAAACGGATAACCTTCAAAAGAGTACAGCAAGATAAAGTGGTTTGTAATACTTTATTGTAGGTAGCAACATGTTTGCACCATCACCGGTGAAGTGTAGGTAAAAAGGACTATATTCGTTATAACGATAAGCACGATAACCTGGTCTGCCTTAGCATTCTTCACAAGGATTCGAGATTCAGATTTAGGGCATTCATGTAAAATGAAGTTGATGAAATTAAAACAAATTTATTTCGCACTAATATTGCTGAACCCCTATACGATCAACGGACAGGAACTTGATTCATTTCCACAAGCTGCGCCAGCCCATTTAAACTATGCTCAGCAGGATGTTATATACTCTAAAATCCTGAGTGAAAATCGAAAGATCAATATTTATCTTCCCGATAATTATGAGAAATCATCGGAACAACTGACCTATCCTGTATTGGTATTGCTGGAAGATGAATTCTTCTACATGGTTTCTGGAGTTGTCAAGCACTTGAGTTCTGTGGAGAGAATGCCAGAGACCATTGTGGTTAGTATCCTGGACATGACCTATATTCCGACCGTATACACCAATGGAAGTACTTTTTGGCCTAGCGCACAATTATCAGATGAAAATCCTGATCCATTTACACGGCATTTGAAGGAGGAATTATTTCCTTATCTCAAGACTAATTATCGGGCAAACGATTTTAGGATGATAATGGGTTTATCTTCAACTGCAATTTACGCGTTTCATACGTTTGTTAAAGAACCCGAATTGTTCAACGCTCATATTGCTATTGCAGCCGGTGATATTTTGGGAATGGGATACGTGGAGGGTGAAAACTTTATAAGCTCAATTTCAAATGAAGTTGAACGTTCACGTGGTAAAATACGCTACCTCTATGTTACATCCGCAGATTCCGATGGGCACAACTACCCGGAAATAGAGAAAAATTTATTAGAACTGGAAAGAACGCTTAGGCCTTTGCACGGTGAGGAGTTTAAGTTTATTTCCAGAATATTTCCAAATGAAGGACATTATGATGTAGCGCTTCCTGCTTTCTTGGAGGCTTTGACCTTAATATTTCCTACCGAAGATTGGTCCCCCAGATACCGTGACATTGTTAACGAATCTGGAAACGCCCTAAAAAACATAGATCGGTATTATCAACAACTTTCAATTAAATATGGCTTTGAAATTCTGCCAAGAGCTGAAAGGTGGAACAGTGTGAACCGACTTAGTTGGATTGGTCCATATTTGATAAGACAGGGAAGAATCACTGAAGGGATTGAAATTATTGAACGATGGGCCGAGTATTGCCCGAAGTCCACATTGGCTCTTAGCGAGCTCGCCAAGGCGTACGAGGCGAATGGTGAGTTGAGGAAAGCCTTGGCAGCGATGACACGAGCTTACAACCTTGCCAAGGAACTGAACCAAGATATGAAACCGTACGGTGATCAACTGGAAAAACTGAATTTACAGATTAATGACAAGTAACCGAGCCAAAAGACCAGGACGAGAGCATACTAGAGGTCGGTTTTGTCGGGGATGGAAACTTTATGCTACAGCCGCAATGACAAAGGCAGAGGCGTTATGGCCAATTGGGTTGAATTCGTGCACAGATGCAAAGATTTCCCAAATTATCCCGAAGACGTTTACATGTCCACCTGGACTTTAAAATCTTTTCCATAAAATTTGCGCAACCGAATAATTGCATATATATTTGCAACCATATAGTTGCACAATGGAAACAAGACGAGATATTTTTCAAGCTATAGCCGACCCGACCAGAAGGGCGATTATTACTCTCATTGCAGTACATGCAATGACACCAAACGCCATTGCAGAATATTTTGACACGAGCCGGCAAGCGGTTTCTAAACACTTACAAATTTTAACTGCGTGTGAATTAGTATCGCAAAAACAACAAGGACGTGAAATCTACTACCAACTTGAAGTAAACAAACTAAAAGAGATTGACAAATGGATCAACCAATTCCGTAAGATTTGGGAGACACGTTTCAATCAACTTGACGAAGTACTATTAACTAACAAAAGTAAAAGAAAATGAAAGCAGCATTACTATTTGACTTTAGAATCGATAAAGTAAGCAGGACCATTCACATCAAGCGTGAGTTTGATGCAGACCTTGAATTAGTTTGGGAAGCGTGGACAACAGCCGAATTGCTTGACCGATGGTGGGCTCCGGCACCCTTGCGAAATCAAACAAAATATATGGATTTTCGGGAGGGTGGGTATTGGCTGTATACAATGCTCAATGAGCATGGCGAAAGGATAAAACTCAATGACGAAGAAATCTGGGCCAAGTGGAGCTATATTTCTATAGCTGACAAAGAATCCTTTACGGCTAAAGACGGATTTTGTGATGAAAACGGTACAATGAATCCGTCCTATGCGCAAAACTTGTTGGAGACCAGGTTTGCAGAAGCGAACAATCGTGTACTTGTAACTCTTACTTCTACTTTTGATAAACTGGAAGACCTTGAGCAAACTATTCAGATGGGCTTCAAAGAAGGCTTCACAATGGGATTAAATCAATTAGAGGACTTGTTAAGTAATCTCTCCACTTTAAGAAAGTAATACTATGAAAATGTATGTATATAAATTCGTAACAGCATTCATAATAGTTAATGCAATAGGTTGTGGAAATTCTCAACAGCATTCTCACGAAAGCACTAGAACGGGTACAACTTCCAATCAAACTGTAAAAAATAAGACTGATATGATTACTCAAAAAATAACACCTTGTCTTTGGGTTGACAGAGATGCCAAAGCAGTAGTAGATTATTACTTGTCCATTTTCAAAAATGGTAAAATGAAAGAATATCGCCAATATAAAAATCCTCCGGAGGCAATAGAGCAAGGTGGTCAGGAAAGTTTTGAAACGGCCATTATGGAAATTGGTGATATAGAATTTAGTATTTTGGCTGCCGGCCCGTACTTCAAGTTTAACGAATCTGTTTCCTTTGTTATTAATTGCAAAGACCAGGCGGAAGTAGATTATTATTGGAATGCCTTGACTGCAGATGGTGGGGAAGAAGGCCCTTGTGGATGGTGTAAAGACAAATATGGTTTATCGTGGCAGGTTGTTCCGGTTGAATATTTTGACCTGATCAACAACGATGACCCTCGGGTTAGAGAAAAGGCAATGAGAAATACACTCAAACAAAAAAAACTAATACTCTCGGAGCTTAAATGATCTTGAAAATATCGACTAAAAAGAACAAGTTAGTCGCATTTGAATTCAATATGACCAGGATCACTATCAATCATACCATTAGGTCGCTCGAACAGAAGCAACAGCTTCATGCCACCTAACTTTGCATAGATTGCGCTGAGCTTAAAGCCATCCTGATACGGATCAAGGTTATTCTTACCCAGACCAACCGTTCGTAGGATGAATTGAAAGCAATGATTTTCTTTGTAAATATTAGTGGATATATTTGTCCACTAATAAAAAGAATTACTATCTTTGGCTTCGACAAGGTGAAATTATGTTTTCGAAAGCCTGTGAATACGGAATACGAGCGGTAATTTATATTGCGGAGCAATCACTGGACAATCGAAAAGTAGGTTTAAGGGAACTTGCAAATGCAATTGACTCACCCGTGGCATACACCTCAAAAATTTTACAGCTCTTGACACAAAATCAACTGATAATTTCTGAGAAAGGTCCTACCGGAGGCTATTACATCGATAAATCGAAACTTGAAAAAGTAACGCTTAGCAAGATTGTATATGCCATTGATGGGGATAGCATATATAAAGGTTGTGGACTGGGCTTGCACAAATGCAATGAAAAAATGCCATGCCCGGTTCACTTTCAATTTAAACTAATACGAGACCAGCTTAAAGAAATGCTCGAAACCACTACACTACTTGATCTGGCATTGGGCAAGAAGCATGGGTTGTCGGTATTGAAACGGTAAAAAAATTTTGAGCTAATAGTGGACATAAATATCCATTAATCATAAGAAATGGAAACAAATAGCTGGCTGAGTGAAACTGGAATAATCATTACCATCATACTAATCATTATTCCTGTAGTGGCCTCTTTGTTAATAGTCGTTTACAAAATTCATGGTATTGTAAACGGTCTGGTAAGGAAAAGAGAACTTGAAAAATTCAATGAATACCTCAAGGGGTTAAGTGCCGAAGAAGTTAAACAGCTCGAAGAAAGGAAAAATGAACTTGAATTTGCATTGTTAAATAATGAACTGTCAGGTACGGTAAAGCTTTCGGATAGCAAGGGACTGATCGCAAACATCAGTAGTGCAGAGGAGCTTCGCTTTGTAGAAAAAAAGAAAAGGAGCCAGCCCCGTCCGCACATTGAACCTGCATTAACGAAACTTATTTTATGGTACCTGGGATGTGCCGTGTTCTGGCTTTTGTTCGGAACTACTATTGGCGAATACGTGGGCATCAAATTCGTTGCGCCTGATGTTGATCATATCAGTTGGTTGAGTTTTGGCCGGTTACGTCCGGTCCACACCAATGCTGTTTTTTGGGGATGGGCTTCCATGGCCATGATGGGCCTGGCGTATTATGTGGTTCCAAGAATAAGCAACGCGCCAATTGCCAGCATCAGAACAGGTTACTATTCCCTCGTGCTCATCAATGCTTCAGTCATACTGGGGAGTGTGAGCCTGATGGCCGGCATCAACAATGGTGGTGGCGAGTACCGGGAATACATTTGGCCAATCATGTCATTGTTCGGTATCGCCATCATAATTTCCCTAATCAACTTCTTAAAGACTATCGAAAAGCGAATAACCAAAGAGATTTATGTATCCAACTGGTATATTATTTCTGCGATGATGTTTTTGCTGGTAATTGCTTTTGTGGCGTATTGGCCAACCTGGCAAAACGGATTAGGTGAAACCATTGTGCAGGGATACTACATGCATCAGGGTGTAGGCATGTGGTTTATGTTGTTCAGCCTGGGGTTAATGTACTATTTCCTGCCACAACAACTTAATAAGCCGATCTATTCGTATAGCCTTGGCATCCTCGCATTTTGGGCACAAATTCTTTTTTATACCCTCATTGGTACCCATCATTTTATTTTCAGTGCAATACCCTGGTGGCTGCAAACAGTTGCTATTGTTGGCAGCGCGGGGATGGTGATACCTGTGGTGGCCGGTACCACCAACTTCCTGATGACATTTAGAGGTTCGTGGAATAAACTTTCCGGAAGCTATACACTTCCGTTTTACCTGATCGGCATCATCTTTTATTTTACCGGCTCGCTCCAGGGAACAGCCGAAGCATTTCGGTTTACAAACCTGGTCTGGCATTTTACTGACTTTACAGTAGCACACTCACACCTGACCATGTATGGTATCATTACGTTCATGTTGTGGGGTTTTATGTATACACTAATACCGCGGTTAACCGGAAATGAACCCTCACAGATTTTGGTTGGTGCTCATTTTTGGCTGGCTTTGCTAGGGCTTTTATTTTACACGTTCCCACTTATGTATGGCGCTACCCTTAGGGGATTGATGTGGATGGATGCCAAACCCTTTATTGAAAGCATAGAGATGATGGCGCCTTTTTGGTTATGGCGAGCTATTGGTGGTTCGATGATGTGGCTATCGCACATCTTGTTCGCGTACAACTTTTACTTAATGGTGAAACGAAAAGCAACAATAGTTCTCCCGAACTCACCGGCAGAAATATTGAAGGCAAAGCAAGTGTTAAAAGAACAGACAGTAACGAGCGAATAAACAAAATGGAATTTTTCAATAATCACAGAAAACTTTTCGGAACAGCATTGGCATTTTTTGTCGGGTTAACCATTGTGGTAGCCATTTTGCCAGCCATCAATAATCAACAAAACAATGCACCACTCCCCAATGCCGAGCCATTAAGCGAAGAGGCAGTTCTCGGCAAGCAAAGTTTTATTGCCAATGGTTGTGTGGCTTGTCACACCCAACAGGTTCGCAATGTAGATATGGATAAAATGTGGGGTAATCGACCGGGCATTGCAGCCGATTATGCAGGTATTACACGCACAAGTTTCTGGGCTAATACAGCTACGTTAATGGGCACTGAAAGGACCGGGCCTGACTTAACCAATGTAGGGACTCGTCAGCCAAGTGTGGCATGGAATCTATTGCACTTGTACCAGCCCAGGGCCGTTGTAGAGCAATCCATTATGCCGGCTTATCCGTGGTTATTTGAAACAAAAGAAGAGTTAAGCGAAAATGATGTGGAAGTAATTGTACCAGATGAATTCAGGAAGAACGTTCGTGGAAGAATTGTAGCCACAAAGGAAGCGCTGCATTTAGTTGCCTACATGCAAAGTTTAAAACAAACCCCCTTGCCCGATGGCAAACCTGCTTCTGAGTTTCTGTACAGAAAGAAAAAGGAAGCGAGCAGCACGTTACAATCAGAACAGCTTGAAATGTTACCCGATGGAAAATCCCTTTATACCCAAAACTGCCAAGCCTGCCACCAGGCCAATGGTGAAGGACTTCCCGGGGCGTTTCCACCGCTTAAGGGAAGCCCAATAATAACGGGTGATAATCTTGAATTACTGGTAACCATTATTATGCTGGGATACGATGCACGACCTGAGTATGCCGCGATGAATGCGGTTGGTACAGATAATAAGCTTACATCTGAAGAAGTAACGGCCATCATCAATTACGAAAAGACAAGTTGGGGAAATAATGCGAAACCGGTATCGGTTGACGAGGTAAGGCAATTAATAGATTTCATTAAGACAACATCAAAAAAATAGAACAATGGAAACAACTGAAGTTTGGTTACCCACACTGATTGTAAGTACGCCACAGGAAGGCCGTGAATTGGCTATTAAAATGGCGCGTAAAAGCATTGCGGCTATTCAAACGGATCCTGAAGTACGAAAAAAGTTACGCCCGGATTATGCTAACAACACTGCTCAGCTGATTGCCTCAGCACAAGTGATTGCTATTGAATTTCAAACCATTGCGGCTGCAAATAATTACTGGAAAAAATGAAAGCGATGTTAAAATATGGTAGCCTGTTGGTTTTGACGTTAGTTAATAGTAAGGCATGGGCTTGTGAAGCCTGTAAAAAACAACAGCCTGAAATTACGCAAGGTCTTACCCACGGCACCGGGCCACAAAGTAATCTGGATTGGGTAATTATTGCGGTGGTAACAACGATCACCTTATTGACGCTTTTCTATTCATTAAAGTATTTAATCAAACCGCAAGAAGCTGGTCCAGATCATATTAAACAATCGATTTTAATCCCAGAAGGAAATGAGTGATGATAAAAGCAAAGTCGTTCTTTTTATGGATGAAGACTGGCTACCAATTGCTGAGCTGACCACGCCTGTTCAATTTGAACTAAACACCAGCAAATTAACAGACGGTGAACATATGTTAAAAATCGTCAGCAAGTCACCCACCGGCAGAGAGGGCATCAGAAAGATCAAATTTACGGTAAGAAATGGCCCAGCAATAGCTGTGGAAGGCATAAAGGAAAACGAGGTGGTAGATGGCATTGTGCCGCTAATGATTAATGCCTATGACAAAGGCAATCAAAAGAAGTTCATTATAGAAGGAAGTGAAACCCCGCAAAGTATACCAAGCTGGCTATGGATACTGCTAATTGCCTTTATGGGATGGGCAGCCTACTATTCAATTACAAATTTCAACCTGTAACATGACAGTGATGAATCAAGAGAAAAAGGACATCTGCAATTTAACAGACATTCAACTTTTGGTGGATAGTTTTTACAGCCGTGTTCGGGAGGACGCGCTCCTGGCTGACATTTTTAACGAAAGAATTCAGGAAAAATGGCCCCAACATTTGGAAAAGATGTATCGCTTTTGGCAAACGGTATTGCTGGAAGAACATACTTACCATGGAAGCCCTTTTATACCGCACGCCAAATTACCGGTGGAACTGGAGCATTTTCAGCGATGGGTGAATTTATTCAATGATACCGTTGATGAACTTTTTTCGGGGGAAAATGCAACACGAGCCAAGTGGCAGGGAGAACGTATGGCCGATATGTTTCATTACAAAATTGAATACTACAAGCATAATGCAGCAACATCAATTCTATAACAAGCAAAACGCAGATGGCAATGATTGAAAGCGCTCCACAAATGGTAATTCTAGATATAGGAAAATCATTCAAGGTGTTACAAATAACAGGCAGTGAAGGAATGTCTATGCCGCCACACCTCAGCACCAAGGAAGCAGTTATCACCATACTGAGGGGGACGGCAACGCTCTCAATGAGCGGAAACAATCATTCATTGAAAGAACATGAGTCAATGATCATACCGGCTGGCGAAAAACATTCGCTACAAATTAACCAAGACTTTCAGGCTCATGTAATAATGGAATCTGATTCACAAATAAAGTTTATCGACTAAATGAAAAAGGAGATGAAAATAAGTCAAAATCAAATCGTTGGTCAATTGGTAGCACACGACTACCGTACGGCTGCAGTATTTAAAAAATATGGAATCGACTTCTGCTGTCAGGGAAACAGAACCATTGCTGATGCTGTTGAAAATAGAAAAATGAATATTCAGGCAGTCTTGGACGATCTGCAGCTTGCAGTAGAAGCAAAGGAACCAATAACGGATTTTAATTCGTGGCCACTGGATTTCCTGGTAGATTATATTGAAAATGAGCATCACCGTTATGTAGAGGAAAAGTCATCGGAGATAAAACCATATTTGAACAAAATATGCCATGTACATGGTGACCATCATCCGGAATTATTTGAAATACAAAAACAGTTTAATACTGCAGTTGGTGAATTGACGGTTCATATGAAAAAGGAGGAGTTCATCTTATTCCCGTTCATTCGTAAACTGTCAAAAGCAAAGCACGAAGGCAGACAAATTGATGCTCCCCCATTTGGTACGATACAAAACCCGATTGCAATGATGAACCAGGAGCATGAAACTGAAGGAGATCGGTTCCAGCAGATAGATCAATTAAGTAATAACTACACACCACCGGATGATGCTTGCAATACCTACCGGGTTACGTTTGCCTTACTTCGGGAGTTTGAACAGGATTTGCATATGCATATTCATTTGGAGAATAATATTCTGTTCCCTCAATCTATTGAACTTGAAAAGCAGGTAATGGAAAGTCGGATTGTTTAACGCCTCAATTCTTGAATAGTAAAAATGGACATCGTTGAAAATATAGTAACACATTTTGAAAAATATCCACAGGATGCAAATGGTGAGGCACCTGTGGGATTGTGCCCGGTATGCTGGGGGTATCAGCAATATGACCAGAAAATCAGAATCTTATTCCAAGACAAGCAGATCGATGTGAATAATCATCGGGATAAGTATTTGCTCGTTCAGGATTTCATTAGAAAACATATTGATGGTATTCACTTAAAGCAAGGAAAAATTGAAACATGTCAACAATGTGAGGGTCAAGAGTCCTTAAGCTAACAATTTTTTCTTCTACTATTTCCAGTAACCGGGACAGAAATGCGGTGGAACTGTAGTCAAAGAAAGAGGGGAGTAGCCGTAAAAAAGTTGATGATTTTCCGGACATGTACAATAAGCCAGTTGGCTTGAAAGATCAATTATAGAACTCAAGGAACAACGCGGATTATCGCATACACAATTGACTGGTCACGCATGCAACCCATACCCAATAGCTTTTGCAAAGTGTTCAAGGACTGCCCAATGAGTAAATATGTTTGTAACCTTTCTGCTTCTCACTTACCCTAATTGAAGATTAATCAATCTTACATTATGAATTATGGAAGCATTACGCAGTAACCACAAAACACTAAAAAGATATATAAACCCATCATTTGATAGCTTAGCAACTGACCAAACAGACGATGCCAAGATTGAAATTATTCGGTTTCACTTTTCGAAAATTATGGAAACATTGGGGCTTGACTTGACCGATGACAGCCTTTGTGAGACCCCAAACAGGGTGGCAAAAATGTATGTACAAGAAATTTTCTGCGGACTAAATCCAGGGAACAAGCCTGAGATTAGTCTTTTTGAAAATAATTACGGGTACAGGTCTATGCTGGTTGAAAAAGACATTACGCTTTATTCCATCTGCGAACATCATTTTGTGCCAATCATTGGAAGGGTTCATGTAGCTTATATTCCAGATAAGCAGGTTATTGGACTTTCAAAAATCAATCGATTAGTACAGTACTACGCAAAGCGTCCACAAGTGCAAGAGCGTTTGACCATTCAAATTGCAGTTGAATTGAAAAATGTATTGCGTCATGATAATGTTGCGGTGGTAATTGAGGCCGATCACTTATGTGTGGCGTCAAGAGGGATAAATGATACAAACAGTGTAACCACCACTGCGGAGTTTATGGGGCAGTTTGAGAATCAAACCGTAAAGCAAGAATTTTTGTCCAGGATATATACTAAATATTAGCAATAATGCCACAAACCGTTAAAATCATTTCCATAGAAAACCTTACTCACGATGTGCTGAAAGTAGTTGCTGAAAAGCCGGTTGGATTATCTTATCAACCTGGACAGGCAGCAGATGTAGCCATCAATAAACAGGGATGGGAACAGGAGATTAGGCCCTTTACATTTACTTCATTGCCTGATGAAAAGTATATTGAATTTACCATTAAAACCTATCCATCACATAAAGGAGTTACCAATGAACTCCTTTCGCTCATTGCGGGCGATGAATTACATATTGGCGATGTCTTTGGCGATATTAAGTACAAAGGTGAAGGTATTTTTATTGCAGGCGGAGCCGGGATAACACCTTTCATTGCCATCTTAAAACAACTTGAAAAGGAACACAAAATTGGAAATAATAAATTGCTTTTTGCCAATAAAACAAAAGCTGACATTATTCTTGAAACTGAATTCACAAAATTCTTGAAAGACAACTTCATCAACATTCTTTCGGATGAAGATCAACCGGGTTATGAACATGGTTTCATTTCACCAGGGTTAATCAAGAAACTCACGGGCAATCAAACCAATTATTTTTACCTCTGCGGCCCACCACCGATGATGCAGGCAGTAGAAAAACATTTAGCTGCATTGGAAATTCCTGTTGAATACATAGTTAAAGAGGCGTTTTAGGGTATTATCCTGTTGTAACCTTTCCTTTCCTCGTTTACCCTAATCTGATAGACAAACAAATATTTCAGAAAAATGAATAATCAAATCAATCATCAAAACGACCCCGCAACGACTCGGTCAGAATCTGAAAGTATCGATTTTATTTCTGCAAGACTTGAAAACAAATGGAGCCTGATAAAAGTATTGCTGTTTACACTCTTCATATCGGGGCTCACATTGCAAAGTTGCAAGGATGAAGCCATTTTAGCTGACCCGTTAACAGGCGAAAAGTATCAACAGCTAAATCAAAGTATGCGTAAGCTGTGGTCTGACCATATGCATTGGACATTGGCAACTGTTGATGCTTTTTTTCACAATTCCGATGCGTTGAACGCCAACCTTACCAGGCTATTGCAGAATCAACAAGATATAGGGACAGCAATTGTGCCGTACTATGGACAAACTGCGGGTGACCAGTTAGCGGCTCTTTTAACTGAGCATATCGAGTTGGCAGTTCCTGTTTTGCAAGCTGCTGAAAATAATGATCAGGAAGCGCTCCAAACTGCGATAGCTAACTGGAATCAGAATGCAGAAGACATAGCAAATTTTCTCACCGCTGCCAATCCGGATCATTGGTCACAAACTGCCACCGAACCGGCATTATCTCATCATATTGAGCACACCATTGATTACTCAGTAAAAATTCTTAACGAAGATTATGCTGGAGTAAATGCTTCTTTTGAGCATGCTTTAAACCATATGTTGGAACTCGCAGACATACTATCAGAAGGCATAGCTAAACAATTTTCCAATAAATTTTGATTCGCAACGCATAAAACACACTTTCTAAATAGTAGCAAATGGAAAATGTTGAATCACAACAGAGACTAAAACAAACCTTCAACCTGTTAAAATATACGTTCGTAATTGTACCCATTGTGGCAGGTGCTGACAAATTTACCAACTGGCTTGTCAGTTGGGAACAATATATAAATCCCTCAATTGCAGGGTTATTGCCCTTCCCCTCAACAATAGTTATGATGATTGTTGGGGTCATTGAAATTGCAGCCGGAATATTGGTATGGAAAAAGCCGGAGATTGGCGGCTATATCGTTGCTGCGTGGCTTACGGTAATTTCATTAACCTTGCTACTGGGATTTAACTTTGTAGATGTGGCCGCGTGACCTGGTCATGGCAATTTCAGCATTCTCTATGGCGAGGTTATCTAAAATAGCTGGATGATGGTTGTAGAGCAATTTGATAAATTTACAGAAACTGAAATCATTAAACGGATTTTAGCGGGAGAAAAAGCACTTTATGAAATAATCGTAAGAAGGTTTAATCCGTGTTTATATAAAATAGGAAGGTCTTACAACTACAATCATGAGGATACGCAGGACCTCATGCAGGACACGTATGTCGATGCTTTCAAGAGTTTATCCCAATTCGAAAACCGGTCAAATTTTAAAACATGGCTTATCCGTATCATGCTCAATACCTGCTATCGGAGAAAAGCTAAGTTCAGTTTTAAGAACGAGTATGCACAATCTAGCATTAATGAAAATGTAAAGCCGATGTTTAGTAATGCTAACAACGATATCAACAGGCACATTCACAATCATGAACTGGGGCACATAATAGAAAAATCGCTTAGCAAAATCCCAGAAGAATACCGCATGGTCTTTTCAATGAGGGAAATGAATGGACTTAATGTAGCAGAAACGGCAAACCTTCTGGAAATAAGTGAGGCTAATGTAAAAGTTCGACTCCACAGAGCTAAATCAATGCTTAGAAGTGAGATTGAAAAAGCCTATTCTGCTGAGGAAATCTTTGAGTTTAATTTAATCTATTGCGATGCATTGACAGAAAATGTAATGAGAAGCATAAATGAACTTTAAATCTTTTACGGTAAACCCCAGTACGTAATACAATAAACGACACCTAAAGAGCATGGAAGCAAAAATTGCAGCCCGTCTTCCCGTCAAAGTTGAGCTACAGGCAGGAGTCAGCTATAAGTGGTGCAGATGTGGCTTATCCAAAACGCAGCCCTATTGTGATGGTGTAGGTCATGTGGGTACCGGCATCGAACCAAAGGTGTTTAAAGTTATCAGCACCCGAGAAGTTTGGTTGTGCATGTGCAAACAGACCAAGTCAGTACCTTATTGTGATGGCACACACAACAGCTTGAAATAGCGCACACATTATCTGGCCATGTTCGCAGCCTTATCGAAGAGGACAAATACAAAATCGGAAGCCAAAGTTTACCGCTCCTAACGCTCATCTGCGCAAGACCGGGAACTGCAAAGCAGACTCCGATAGATACGATCCTTTGGAATGCTGCACAGATTTAGACTTTACAATTGCCGATAGTACGTTCAGAGGAACCAGTGTCGTGTGGTATATCTTTGCCATTACCTTCATCGCGTTCATCAAAGGGTTGGCAGCGCTTGTTTTCTTTTTGCTCATAATTCATGGCCACAATTTGGCACAACACCTTGGTATGTTATGCTGTTGGCTATTGCTGTTTCCATGTGGGTACAGGCGGGAGAGGAGATCGACTGACGAGGTTATGCCTTTCCACTGATGTCAAAAAAAATCGGGCTGGCCATGGCAAGCATTCTGTTGGGTATTATTTGGGTTACATGACGCCTGCCGTTATTCTACATTACAGCTGCTGATACCTTTAACCAGTCATTTCCGCTGTATTTGTTTCAAGTAACTGGGCTTTTCTGGAAAGTGAATGGAAATTTGTTACCGCAGGCAAATGACGATTGGAGATATTCATTTTGGTTAATCGTCAACCTTGACAAATTTCCAGAAACCCACGTTTTGCGGCTTGCGGGTTTTCATGCTGAAGGTGTGTGCTCGTGAACCTGACTTTTGAGTATAAAAGGAATGGACGAGTAGAACAGTAAATGCCGGGTTCATCCATTCCTTAAAAATTCAACTAGTATGCAAAGGTTTCTGAGTAAGATCTTGTAAGGTCAGCAACCAAAAAGTATTTTCTCTTTGTCTTAAAGATCCAGGTAAAGCTGGAGCCGAGGCCTTTTCCCAGAAGTTCAAACCCGAATGGTGAGAATACAGAGATACGATCGGATTTTCCGTCAGTCTCGTTGGGAAGGACTAGCGTGTAGGTATGATTGATCCGGACAATTGTATCGCGTAACGTTATTGTTGAATACAGCCGGGCAATATCGCGAGGAAAATCGCTGTCCGGGATAATCTTAGCAGTTGCTAGTTTATCTAAAATTATTTTTTTCTGCAAGGCATCTTCAAACCAACTCGTCTCACCGTTTTTAACTAAGTCAACTAATTTATCGTGATCCGTCTGTGTAATGATTAATTGTTTTTTTAACATCGTCATGTTCTTTCAATTTTAAGAATGTAAATCGGTTTAATAGAGTTAATTCGTGTTGTGTACGAACAAACGCAACACGCCATCCAAATCGATTTGGATGGAGCTAACCATGAAAGAGCATGAAGATTTTGATCAGTTGACGTAACATGATGAAGTAAATGGATAAAATGTATTTAACTGAATTACAGCCAGCTTGTGCATTCAATCCCAGATCACCGCAGCCAAGCGAATGATCATTGCTTTCAGGGTTAAGACCGAAAAGCCTGTGATCGTTTTAATGAACGGGAATGTAACTTAGAGTTTTAGTACGGTCTTGCTTCTAAAGGCGAATGACGACCTTATCAGACATGAAAGACCGTATGCGTAGAAGGGTTTCCAGGCGCCCGCTCTTGAAATAGCCCTACGCTGGCCGGTCCGCCAGGCAATAGATAATTCTCATTATGGGTTTTTGATGCGTTGCGCATAGTTGTGTTATACAATCTTGACGGCAAAGATACGAAAAATATTTTGTGTAAAAAGTGATTCCAATGCAGCGCGTTATAACGTAAGCACAAAGAGTATGATGGCGATAAAGAGATATTCGAAATCCAACAAGAAGAAGGTTCAAGAACTCCAGGAGAAACTGGAGGTGTTAGAAGAACGCCATGCGTTTGGTGAGATCGGTAGAAATATTTTTGAAAAGATAGGAGCAAAACTCAAACTTGAAATTCAAAATTTGAGAAAAGAAATTGATAGTGACGCGGATCAATTATCGAACCCTGAAAAGTTCATCGAATATGCACTGAAAATGTGCGTAAATCTACCTGATTTGTGGGTTTCTGGTGATTGTCGTTAGATGGTTAAACTTCAAGAAATCGAGTTCCGGATGGTATTTTGTACAGTAGAAAAAAATGGTTATCGAACCTTGCGAGGGAATGAAATTCTCAAAGTAATCAGTTCATTTTAAGGTAGTTCGGGATAAAATAAAAAAGGGAAATCAAAATTTTTTTTTCGATTTCCCCGCTTCAGCGTACCCGGAGCCGGAGTCGAATCAACTTCAATATTGCCAATACCCTTTTTTAAAC
>CAYQOM010000006.1:0-93688 GCA_964419145.1 uncultured Roseivirgaceae bacterium
GCTACCGGGGGTACTGCCATTGCCGGACAAACCGCTGCAACATATACCACACCCACACTAACCGGAACAACTAATTATTACGTAGCCATCAACAACGGTACATGTGAAAGTAATCGCACAATCGTAACAGCAACGATCAATCCAATACCAACACCTCCAACAACTACAGGTGCTAGTAATTGTGGAAGTGGAACAGTCACACTAAACGCTTCGGGTGGAACTGCTGGTCAGTATCGATGGTACACAGTTGCTACCGGGGGCACTGCCATTGCCGGACAAACTGCTGCAACGTATACCACACCTGCACTAACCGGTACAACAAATTATTACGTAGCCATCAATAACGGAACGTGTGAAAGTAATCGTACGATCGTTACCGCTACGATCAATCCATTACCATCACCTCCAACAACAACGGGGGCTAGTACTTGTGGCAACAGTTCAGTAACACTAAGTGCTGCAGGTGGAACTGCCGGGCAATACCGGTGGTACACGGTAGCAACAGGTGGAACAGCCATTGCCGGACAAACTGCTGCGACATATACCACCCCTACACTAACCGGAACAACAAATTATTATGTCGCCATCAACAATGGAACGTGTGAAAGTAATCGTACAATCGTTACCGCTACGATCAATCCACTACCATCACCTCCAACAACAACGGGGGCCAGTATTTGTGGAAGCGGAACAGTTACACTAAACGCTTTAGGCGGAACTGCCGGGCAGTATCGATGGTACACAGTTGCTACCGGGGGTACTGCTATTGCCGGGCAAACTGCCGCAACGTATACCACCCCTACACTAACCGGTACAACAAATTATTACGTAGCCATCAACAATGGAACGTGTGAAAGTAATCGTACGATCGTAACCGCAACGATCAATCCAATACCAGCAGCCCCAACCACATCAAGTGATTCGCGTTGTGGCACAGGAACTGTAACACTTACAGCGGCTGGAGGAGTTGACGGACAATACCGGTGGTACACGGTACCAACTGGTGGAACAGCTATTGCAGGACAAACAAACAGCACGTACACAACACCATCCCTGACGATCACAACAACATATTACGTTGCCCTGAACAACGGATCTTGTGAGGGTACACGTTCTCCGGTAACAGCCACGATTAATACAATACCAGCAGCACCAACAACTACAGCAGCTGCACGATGCGGAACCGGTACAGTAACACTCTCCGCTAGTGGTGGTGCAGCAGGTCAGTACCGATGGTATACGGTGGCTTCGGGCGGAACAGCTATTGCCGGGCAAACTAATAATACATACACCACGCCTTCAATAGCAGCAACAACCACATATTATGTTGCGATAAACAATGGCATTTGTGAAAGTACACGTACTGCTGTAACGGCAACCATTAACATTATCCCGACTGCACCCACAACAACAAGTGCTGCACGATGCGGCAGTGGAACCGTCACACTCTCTGCAACTGGTGGCACTGCCGGACAGTATCGCTGGTATACCGTACCCACTGGTGGAACGGCCATTGCAGGAGAAACGAACAGCACGTACACAACACCTTCACTTGCGGGTACTACAACCTATTATGTTGCACTTAACAACGGATTGTGTGAAGGCGCTCGATCTCCAGTAACCGCAACCATCAACACTATACCCGCTGATCCAACCACTACTGGAGCCGCACGATGCGGAGCCGGAACCGTAACACTCGCTGCGGCTGGCGGCACAGCAGGTCAGTACCGATGGTATACTGTAGCTTCAGGTGGAACTGCCATTGCGGGACAAACCAACAACACCTATACCACTCCTTCATTAAGCACAACTACTACTTACCATGTTGCGATTAACAATGGAACATGCGAAAGTGCGCGTACACCAGTAGTTGCAACAATCAACACATTACCAACTGCCCCCACGACAACAGGTGCTGAATCTTGCTTACCCGGAAGTGTAACCTTAAGCGCATCGGGTGGAACAAACGGGCAATACAGATGGTACACTGTGGCCTCGGGTGGAACAGCTTTGACAGGAGAAGTAAACAGCACGCTCGTTACTCCGGTTTTATTAGTGACCACCACCTACTATGTCGCTATTAATGACGGAAACTGTGAAAGTGCACGTACACCTGTAACGGCCACCATTGCAACGCCGGGCTGCGACAATGAGCCTCCGGTAATCGCACCGGTAACCTCAGTAACGCCCATTGGTGGAATCATTACCATAAACCTGGTTGACCTGATCAGTGATACCAACGACAATGTGGATTTTTCAACGCTCACTATAATTGGTCAACCTACAAGCGGAGCAACGGCAAGCATTGACGCCAACTTTAACTTGATCATCAATTACCAGGGCATTTCATTCACCGGAACCGAAAACATTACCATACAGGTGTGCGA
Source organism: uncultured Roseivirgaceae bacterium (assembly GCA_964419145.1). GTDB lineage: Bacteria > Bacteroidota > Bacteroidia > Cytophagales > Cyclobacteriaceae > UBA2336. The sequence goes on from CAYQOM010000006.1 coordinate 2,388, forward strand.
TATTTTTGCCGCTTGTACTCAACAAGTACTTTCATTGGAAGTGGTGGGTGATATCGATGTATTCACCGCTATTTCGCCAAACGGTGATACCCGAAACGATGTTTTTCTGATTGCACACATTGAGAAATTTGACGATACACGCGAAAACCGGGTAAGTATTTACAACCGTTGGGGGGATTTAGTTTGGGATGGGCGCAATTACGACAACGCTTCTATTCTATTCATAGGCAAAGCAAATAATGGATCTGATTTGCCCGCAGGCACATACTTTTACAAAATTGAATTTTCTAGCGGACGACCTACACAAGTCGGATACATATCGCTAAAACGCTAAACCCTTGTTTAAGATTTAACCACATAAAAATCAGTCGCTTAGTTACATTCCTTTAGTAGGTTTATATTCTGTTAACACAAACACTTTTAACTTAAAACTTTTTGATTTTCTATTAAGCTGAAAAAGTGATTGCTTCAGACAAGTTTTTCAACGTAATAACTAAAATTTTCCGAAATTTATCTCCCCCAAACCCCTCATTTCCATGCGTTACCTTCTGCTGCCGGGCTTTTTTCTTATTAGTTTTTTCATTCATGCTCAAATCAGCAGCAACTTCAATGCCAATGCTGAAGGCTGGACCGCACCAGACGCTAATCCGGCTATTGCGTACAGTGCCACAGGTGGTAATCCAGGCGGATATGTATCCGGTAATCCTTTTTCCATCAATTTCGGAGCAGGAACAATATATTATCCTTTCTACTTTGTAGCACCCACATTGTATTACGGTAATAGAAGTGCCTATTACAATGGAACCCTACGATACGATGTGCAACAAAGTACAACAGGGGCGCCAAATCAACATGCTGAAGTATCCATTGCCAACAACCTGGGAATCGTACTGTACTATTTTCCTCCCTCTTCTAATCAACCGCCCGCTGCGCCTTCGTGGGCAACGTATACAATTGTACTAAACAATGCATTGGGTTACTGGAAAACTACCAACAGTCCGGCTGGTGCACCAGCTACAGAAGTTCAACTTCAAGGTGTGTTGGCCGACCTGGCAAATCTTTCCATACGCGGGTTGTACCGCGATGCCAATGTGAATGGTCGATTAGACAATGTTAGGTTTACTCCTCCAATCATTATCAATACGCAACCCACCAATGCTACAGTTTGCAGTGGTGCCATCACAACCCTTACAACGGCTGCATCCGGTAATCCAACCATCACGTATCAATGGGAGATTGAAAGCAGCCCCTCGGTTTGGACAACTGTTACAAACACCGGTGGGTATAGCGGAGCCACCACGGCAACCCTTACCATTAACACTACCGGAAATTTTGGTGCTGGCAATTACCGATGTCGTGTTTCAGGAATAAATGTAGTTGATGCATTAACTAATTCAGCAACACTCACAGTTAACTTCACCGCAGCACCAACTACTACAGCAGCTGCACGATGCGGAACCGGAACCGTTACACTTACTGCGGCTGGTGGTGCAGCGGGGCAATACCGCTGGTATACCGTGCCAACGGGTGGAACAGCCCTTGCCGGACAAACAAACAGCACCTATACAACTCCATCAATAAGTACCACAACCATCTACCATGTAGCGATAAACAACGGAACTTGTGAAAGTACACGTACAGCCGTAACGGCAACCATTAACACAATTCCGGCAGCACCAACTACTACAGCAGCTGCACGATGCGGAACCGGAACCGTTACACTTACTGTTTCTGGTGGTGCAGCAGGGCAATACCGATGGTATACCGTACCAACGGGTGGAACAGCTATTGCCGGGCAAACCAATAACACCTATACAACTCCTTCCATTAGCACAACTACAACTTACCATGTCGCGATAAACAATGGAACCTGCGAAAGTGCACGTACACCTGTAACAGCCACTATTAACTCATTACCAATTGCGCCCACTACAACAGGTGCTGAGTCTTGTTTGCCTGGAAGTGTAACGCTAAACGCATCAGGTGGTACAAACGGGCAGTATAGGTGGTATACCGTACCATCGGGTGGAACAGCCCTTGCCGGAGAAGTCAACAACACGTTTGTAACTCCTGTCCTCTCCACAAACACGACTTACTACGTTGCCCTTAGCGATGGCACATGCGAGAGCGTGCGAACACCCGTAACGGCCACCATTGCAACTCCGGGTTGCGACAATGTACCTCCAATAATTGAACCTGTTAGTTCAGTAACGGCCATTGGTGGAATCATTACCATAAACCTGGTTGAACTGATCAGTGACGGTAATGACAACGTAGATTTTTCCACCCTCACGATTATCACTCAACCCACCAGCGGAGCAACGGCAACCATTGATGGCAACTTCAACCTGATCATTAACTACCAGGGTATTTCATTTACAGGTACTGAAAACATTACGATTGAGGTATGTGATATTTTTGGCGCCTGCACCCAGCAGCTACTATCTCTTGAAGTAGTGGGCGACATTGATGTCTTCACGGCCATCTCGCCTAACGGTGATGAACGCAACGATATTTTTCTGATTGAGCACATTGAAAAATTTGACGACACCCGTGAAAATCGGGTAAGCATTTATAATCGTTGGGGTGATTTGGTTTGGGATGGTCGCAATTACGACAACGCTACTGTTCTATTCACAGGCCAATCAAACAATGGTTCCGAGCTGCCTGCCGGTACCTATTTCTTTAAAATAGAATTCTTTACTGGGCGACCCACGCAAACGGGCTACATTTCCCTTAAACGATAAGGTTTTTCTGTAAATTGAGATCGCTTTATTACCAGTCAGCGCTCTGTTAAAGAGTCTTATCTTGATAATTTAGCCATCAATCTACTTCCTATTGAAAACAATCATCCGGAACACCTTTCAGTTAATTGTTTTACTGGCCATCCTGGTTACGCTTTCTTTTCTTTCCTTTAAGCTTAGCACCGTTACTAACTCACTCCTGCTTTATCTACCGCTGGTGCTTGGAATTGTATTTATTCATTGGTTCGGTTTAAAGGTAGTTCCGGTACTGCTCATTAATGGCATTACAACACTCATGATTTATGGTGTAACCAAGTTTCCACCGTTTATGATCATGATATCAACACACGAAGCCGTTGTTGCCATAACATCATGGTTACTGTATCAAAAATTATTTCACCAAAAACATAGCGAACGCCTCGGCAATACCGAATCCTTTCTACGGTTTCTGTTTCTTGGTATTGTGATTCCGGTTTGCGTTAATTCAATCTATGTCTATCATTATGGCTTTGTTAAAGGTGACATGGACAAGGTAGTCCTGTATTGGCTTTCTGACTTCATCACCATTCTTCCGTTATCAATCGCTTTACTGTACTTTATTGATTTTAAACCAGATACACAGTCTTTTCAATTCAAGTCGTTTAAGATAAGCCGTAGAGCACTCATTGAACTAGGATGCATAAGTTGTGTGTTTATTGCCCTATCCATATTATTTCCATTTGATAAGTACTGGTTTATCTATGGTATTGGCGCTACCCTTTTTGCGTTGCGTTGGGGATTCTCTGTTGCCATCGTACTCAACGTGATCATTTTCATGCTCAGCTACTTGCTGCCTCTTTTTGATTTTGCTTCTTCTTTACTTATCACGCAGGGCTCCACGCAATTCATAAGCGTTCACCTGGGCATGAGTACCATGATGTTTGTGTCGCTATTGGTGGGGCGTGTCGTTACTGACCTGAGTACAGCAGAACAAAATCTGAAAACCGAAAAAGCACGGGTAGAAAAAATCAACGATGACCTGCAGCAGGCCAATGAAGAGCTGGATCATTTTGTTTATAGTGTTTCACACGACTTAAGCGCGCCACTAAAATCAATCAAAGGATTAGTGACTGTTAGTCGAATGGATCAAGTCAATGCCCCACTATATCTTGAGAAGATTGAAAAAAGCGTACAGCGGCTTGAGGATTTTATTGACGAGGTACTGGAGTACTCGCGCACCAGCCGAAAAAACCTGGTCTATGAAAGTATTCAACTAAAAGAATTAGTCGATCAGGTGAATGCCAAGTTTGAATTTCTGGAAAATTATTCCAGTATACATTTTTCCTATGATCTGCAGGCGCCTGTCATCACAAGTGATCGGTTTCTACTTCGGGTGGCGTTAGGCAATTTAATTTCCAATGCCATTAAATATCAAAAAAAGTATTCCGACCACAAGCCCTGGATTATTTTTAAAACCTACCAAGACGCTTCAAACCTGATACTGGAAGTTATTGATAATGGAGAAGGAATTCGTGAGGAATTCAAAGGTAAACTTTTCAACATGTTCTACCGCGGTACAGCCAGTTCTTCAGGTTCGGGCCTTGGGTTATACATAGCCAAAGAAGCTGTTCAAAAATTAGGAGGGACCATCTCTGTCGAATCCGTATACGGTAAAGGCTCAACCTTCCGGATTAAACTGCTCGCAGGCCAACTTTAACCCCCCCCTCACATCATTGGGGTATTCTCCACCTTACTGATTTTAGCGTAATTTCCATTACGTTAATTTCTCCCCTATGCCACGCCTGATAGCCCTCATTTCGCTGATTCTGATCGGTAAACTATGTTCCGCTCAAATCACCAGCACGTTTGATACCGATGCTGATGGGTGGACCTTTTTCGATAGCAGTACGCCCATCACCGTAAATCATCAATCCAGCAACGGAAATCCCGGAGGGTTTGTGTCCGTAACCTATTCGGCCTCTACTACTACCACCACAGAGTCGTGGTTCGCACCTGCAAAATTTTTAGGAAATCTGGTGGTTCGTTCACTCGGTCAGGATTTTAAGTTTGATCTTCAGCAATCCATTGCAGGCACCGGATCAACCCCGGGCATAGCAGAAATTCGCATTGAAAATGGTGGAAGTGTCTTGGTATACCAGCTTCCCGTAAAACCCGCAGTAGCTCCAGCATGGAATTCTTACTCCATCAAACTCGATGAAACAGGTGGATGGCTGTGGTCCTCCACATCAGGCAGTGCCGCGACCCGTTCTCAAATCATTCAAGTGCTCACAAATGTTACGTCTATTGAAATCAGGGGCACATATGCAACAAATGCCACATACACATCCGGGCTTGATAACGTTATCATTGAGCAGGCCACTTTAACTACTGCACCGCTGGTATCAACCTTATCAGTTACTTCCGGAAAACCAGGCGATGTGATCTCCATTAACGGTAGTGGTTTCGATCCTGATCCAAACAACAATGTGGTGTATTTTGGCTCGATAGCCGGCACAATCAACAACGCAACCAGCAATCAACTAAGCGTAACCGTTCCCATAGGTGCTCCCCATGGAAAAATCAGTATTGTTAATAAAACCACCGGATTAACCTGCACCTCTTCCAAACCGTTCAATCCTGTTTTTGATGGAGGCGGAAGAATTATTCCTGCTTCACTCAAACCAAAGTTTGATATGCTATTGGATCCAACAACGGGGAATGATATTAGAGGCATTAAAATTGGTGATATAGATGGCGATGGATGGAACGACCTAGTCGTTTCTGAAAGCGCGATCAATGACATTTCCATTTACAGAAATTTAGGTTTAGGTGGCAGCCTGTCGTCTTCCTCGTTTGCACCCAAAGTCAGTCTAGATGGTGCAGGCAACCAGGGAAGTTTGTTCCTGTTTGATCTTGATGGAGATGGACTACAGGATATTATATCCAGTTTTGGCAATGGGTCACAATCATACTTTGTAACTTTCCGGAACATCAGTACTCCAGGCAACATTGCTTTTGAAACCTTTGAAAGATGGCAAGGCAATGCGTACTCTTCTTTTGTCTCCAATATTGTTGACGTTGATGGTGATGGTCGTGTGGATTTGATCGGGCAACATGGTAACGGAAGCGTAAACCCCGATTTTTGGATTGCCCAGAATATCAGCACACCTGGTAACATCGAGTTTGGTGCATCCCTCAATTACTTTGGAAACACCTTAGATGCGGGCGAAGGTGTTGCAGTAGGAGATTTAGACAATGACGGAAAACCTGAACTAGTTGTTAGCCATAATTTTGGCGCCACGCTATCGTTGTTAAAGAATACATCAACCCCGGGATTAATTTCGTTTAACAACATGGGGTCGATAGCTACTGGCCAATACAACCGGGCAACTCAAATTGCCGACATGAATGGCGATGGATTAAATGATATCATCTTCAAATTCAATGGCACTCAAGATATTCGGATATTCCTGAATACCAACAGCGGAGGAGAGCTCGCTACTTCAGATTTTGCCACTGAAATTGTGCTGACCAGTGAACTCGGGAGTTATGGAGGCATGTCTATTGCCGATGTGAATGGCGATGGTAAACCCGACATTCTGGCTTCAGATGATGGAGATATTGGTGTATTTGAAAACATCTATACAGGTGGAGCTTTTAACTCAACGGCCTTTGCTACGGCACATTTATTTCAGGCCTCCGGAAATTCAACCTACCCTACCAGTCCGATTGCAGCCGATTTAAACGGTGATTCAAGACCTGACCTTGTTGTTGGGATAACGAATACTACACCCCGAAGAATTTCCATTTACGAAAACGTGAATGTAAGTGCGCCTCTCATTTCCGTAAACACTGTTAGTCCACTTGCCGGTAATGTGGGTAGCACCGTAACCATTACCGGTTCAAACTTCTCTGCTGTACCCAGCGAAAATCATGTTTACTTTGGTGCGATTGAAGCGACTGTGCTTACAGCAACACCTACAGAACTTACCGTAAGTGTTCCGGCTGGCGCTACGTATGCACCGGTAAGTGTTCGTAAAGGTGAATTGATGTCACGGTATCACCTCCCGTTTCAAACCACGTTTTCATCAGGTATTACGTTTGATAACTCGCACTTTGCACCGCCTGTTGAGTTTGCTCTTAGTGGAGCTAACTATGACATCGAAGTAATGGATCTGGATCTGGATGGCAAACCGGATATTGCCGCAGAAGGCGGTTCACTACTAACTTATTTTTTTCACAATACACATAGTACCGGTGCAATCATTACATCTTCACTCACAGCAGCCGGTGTAACCAACACCTCAGCGGGGAATGGAAGATTGGTAGATGCTGACGGTGATGGTCTTGCCGATCTTGTTTCCCCAAATGGCAGGGCGTATCAAAACCTCAGCACTCCAGGTTCAATTTCGTTTAGCACTGATGTATCGTTAGGCCTGGGCGATAGCAATATTGATTTTGGAGATCTAAATCTGGACGGCAAACAGGATCTTGTCATCGCAGCAGGAGGTTCTTCTTCGATACGTGTGATGGAAAACCGAAGCAAGGTTGGCCCTTTTGTTGCCGTAGGCGTGTTTGGAACATTTGCGCCTAATGTAACGGTAGCCAAACCTTCAACAGGAGGCGGTATCGTAATGACCGATCTCGATAACGATGGCCTCCCAGACGTGGCCGTGACCAATCCCGGCTCCGACAACATCAGCATCTTTCCAAATGCCGGAAGGTTTCGGGTGAATACCGCATCGTTCAATCCACGAATTGATATTGCAGTTGGTGATAACCCTGGCAGAGTTTATACAGGCGACTTTGATCTGGACGGCAGAAACGACTTGGTACTGTACCATAGTGCCGGTACGAACCCCACGTTACTTACCATTCTTCACAACCAAAGCACACCCGGAAATATTTCATTCAACCGGATTGACCTAACCAATCCCAGTGCCACCACAGTGGCAACTGTTGCCGACTTGGATGGTGATGGCAAACCCGAAATTATCACCACCAGTGAAACCGGAAATCGTTTTACAATCTTCAAAAACATTCACACTTCAGGGGCCTTATCTGCAGCTTCGTTTGCCGCTCCGTTTAATACAACCGTTACCGCTCCACGCGGGTTAACTACAGGCGACTTAAATCTGGACGGCAAACCCGAAATCATCATCACACGTGCGGCAGGCCTTTTATTGGTATACGAAAATTTGGTTTCGACTGCTTCTACCCAAAACTTCATTACCCAATGGAATCTTGCTACAGCCGGTTCCGGGGCTACTCAACTCTCTTTTGGCACCGCCACCAGCGGTGTGGTTAACTATACGTGGCAAGAAATTTCTCCAGGCTCGGCAACAGGCAGTGGCTCGTGGAGTGGAGCAACACTCACCATCTCAGGTTTACCGGTTGGATCTATTATCCGCTTGCAAATAGCGCCTACTAACTTTCAACGGATCATCGCAAGCGGAACCGATGACAATCGACTCATTCTGATAGAGCAGTGGGGCACTACAGCCTGGACAAGTATGCAAAATGCATTTCGCGGCTGCACAAATCTTCAGATAACCGCCAGTGATGTACCTAACCTATCGGGTGTTACAGATATGTCTTCTATGTTTGAAAGCTGCCGTAACTTGAATTCACCAAGCAACATTGGAACGTGGAATACAGCAACAGTTACCAACATGACATTCATGTTCTATGATGCCACCGTTTTTAATCAGGATATTGGTGCCTGGAACACAGCAGCAGTTACCAATATGAATACCATGTTTTCGGAAGCACTGGCCTTTAATCAGGACATCGGCTCCTGGAACACAGCAGCGGTTACGGACATGAGTGATATGTTTGGATATACAACGGCTTTCAATCAGGACATTAGTGGTTGGAATACCGGAGCTGTTGCCGATATGTCATTCATGTTTAGAGGAGCCAGTGCCTTTAATCAAGACATCAGTTCCTGGAATACTGCGGCTGTTACCGATATGAGGAGCATGTTTAGGGAAGCAAGTGCCTTTAACCAAAACTTAGGGGCATGGACATTAAATCCCGGTGTGAATATTAGATTCATGCTTGACAATATGGGTATGGATTGTAATAATTATTCAGCCACATTGATAGGCTGGAGTGCCAATCCATCAACACCAAATGGCCGAACGCTTGAAGCAACAGGAAGGCAATACGGTACAAATGCCGTTGCCTCAAGAACCAACTTAATCACTACCAAGGGATGGACGATTACCGGAGACACCCCATCTGGAACTGTCTGTGGTGTAGCCTCAACCATCACCATCACAACTCAACCCGGAGGCACGATGAACCGATGTGTTGGTGATAACTACACACTCTCAACAGAAGCTTCCGGCACCACCAACATCACCTACCAATGGCAAAAGTTTAATTCAGGCACTTCGCTTTTTGAAGACTTAACCAACAATGCCGTGTACTCCGGTGTTGCAACAGGAACGTTATCAATAACCAATGCATCTGCTGCAGAAGCAGGTGATTATCGGTGTTTGATCACAGGTGACCTTGCCGCAGATGTTTTTACCAACGTGGCTACCTTGGTTGTAAATCCTTTGCCCGCACCGCCTGATGTTACGGGCGCCTCAACGTGTGGACCGGGCTCTGTTATTTTAACAGCCACTGGTGGTGCTCCCAGCAATTACCGGTGGTACACACAAACACCCCTCGCACTGATTGCCGGTGAGGTAAACGAAACCTACACCACACCGGTGCTGACAACTACCACTACTTACCTCGCTTCCATTGCGGATGCGTTCTGCGAAAGTATTCGTGTTCCGGTTACTGCAACGGTGTCTTCCGTTCCAACACAACCTGTAATTGCTTCGAGCATTACACCGGTTGGCAATGCCGTTACCGTGTGCAGCAGTGCCGCACTCACCTTAACGGCACCTGCGGGTTTTGCAGCATACACCTGGTCGACAGGCGAAACAACTCAACAGATTACGGCTGCTACCAGCGGAAATTATTCTGTTACCGTTACCAATGCCGATGGGTGTACGAGTCTGGCTTCCGCTTCGCTCAATGTTACAATTATTCCCGAACCGTGTGGCAATCAACCTCCGGTTATTGTGGCTACCGTTACCGGCTTGTTCATTGAAGGCATCGTAAGCATTGACCTTACGCCCTTGCTCAGTGATCCGGATGACAACCTTGATCTGGCAAGTTTGCGGGTAATAACAACGCAGACTTCCGCGGGGGCCGCTGCTTCCATTAATGCATCGGGCCAACTTATTCTCAATTACGGTGGCGTGCTCTTCACCGGTGAAGACCGCATCACGATTGAAGTATGCGATCTTTTTGGTGTATGCACGCAGCAGCAACTCACCATTCAGGTAGAGGGTGACATTATCGTGCGAACCGGCTTCTCCCCGAATGGCGACACACGAAATGATTTCTTTCAAATTGATTACATCGATCTGTTTCCTGATACGCAAAACAACCGCGTAACCATTTACAACCGTTGGGGCGATGTGGTGTTTGAAATTTCAAATTACGATAATCAAACACGTGTATTCACCGGGCTGAATAAAAATGGAAATGAATTGCCCTCCGGTACGTACTTCTTCAAACTTGATTTTGCCAGCGGACGACCAGGCAAAACAGGGTATCTGTCATTGCGGAAATAATTAATTCCTGGCTGCTCATTAAATATTCTTCCTCAAACCCAAGGCTATCTTCAGTTTTGTATGAAACCTAATTGTCAGTATATTCAGGCTTGCGTATTTCTATTTTATCTTGCCTATGCGCTTTTTGATCCGGTTGGTGTGTGTGTGGCTGTTTGTTTATGGCTCAGGGCAGGTAACCATGGCCCAGCAAACGGACAGTCTGCTGCAGTTACTGGACAAGTCCACCTCACCTGAGTCAACCATTCAACTTTATGGGCAACTGGCTGAGCTGGCCTCCGATGAAAACACGGCATTAGCATATTACCAAAAGGCGCTAGCTATTGCCCGGCAAACCAAAAACAACAACCTGATTGTGGAAGCATATACCCGGCTGGGTAAGCACCACCGTCTGCGCAGCGATTACTTGTTGGCGATTCCCATTTATAAAAATGCGTTAAGTGTTATTAATGACTCATCGAGCCCAGTTCTACTTGACACCTATCTTGAACTGGGTATTGCCTACCTCCGCTTGTCTAAACTCGACTCAGCGGAATATTATTTACAAAAAGGTATCAACATCACTTCGGCACATCCGGATTCACACATGCAGGCTTCCCTGTATAATATGATGGGTAACCTGATGAAGGAAAAAAACGATTACAAGGAAGCGATAACCTACTACCTCAAAGCCACTGAAATTTTTGAACAAACGGGTGACGATGATGGGCTCACACAAAGTCTTTCCAACGTTGGCAATCTGCAAAACCTGTCAGGCGATTACGACAAGGCACTTGACTACGCGTTGAAAAGTCTTGCGATTGCTGAAAAGATTAACAAGCAACCATCCATCGCATATTCAAACCGGTTGCTGGGCAGAATTTATCGTAGACTTGGTCAATTTGACAATGCGCTGCTTGCTTATGATCGTGCACTACGTGTTTATCAAACTTCCGGTGCAAAGCGCGATGTTGCAGAAACCCTGACCAGCATTGGAAACATTTATTACGAAAAAGAAAACCTGGAGAAAGCAAAAGCAAGTTATCTGAAATCCTTGCAGATCAGCAAAACCATTTCCGATTCAGCCAACATGGCGTACAGCTATTCGGCTTTGGGATTCGCCTCCTATGAACTAAAGCGCAATAAAGAAGCCGTATTCTATTTCGATTCTGCTATTCGTGTGGCCAAACAGCTAAAACTTTTTCCATTGGTCATGGATGGCTATCAGGCTCTGAGTGAATTATATGCTGGTCAGAAAAACTATGAGCTTGCGTATGCCTATCATCAGCGCTATGCATCATTAAGCGACAGCCTGAGCCAAATGCAAAATAAACGGGAAGCTGCCGCACTGGAAGCACGTTACCAGAACGAGAAAAAGGAAAATGAAATCCGGGCATTAAAAGCTGAGAATGAGATCAACCAATTGCGGCTGCAAAAACAAAGCAGTCAACGAAATTACCTGATCGGCTTTCTCCTCCTTTCGCTTGTGGTGATCGGCATGTTCTACTACTTATATCGCGAAAAGCAAAAACTTACTAAAAGGCTGGCAGCACTCAACGAAACACAATCCAGGTTCTTCGCCAACATTTCGCATGAGTTCCGCACTCCGCTTACGCTGATTATTGGTCCGCTTCAACAAAAAATTGAACAAAACCCTTCATCACCGGAAACAAAAGATTTTAAAATGATGCATCGTAATGCGGTTAGGCTGCACCGGTTAATTGATGAGATACTCGATTTATCAAAAATTGAATCGGGCAATATGAACATACAGGCAGCAGAAGGCGACCTGAAACAATTTTTAAAAACTGCATACGCGTCCTTCGAATCGCTGGCCAATCAGAAACAAATCAACTATTTATTGCAACTACCGGATGCGGCTGTTGTCGGATATTTTGATCGCGATAAAGTGGAGAAGATTGTTTATAATCTTTTATTCAACGCGTTAAAGTTTACGCCAGAAGGGGGTACGGTACAACTCATCGCTTCGGTGAGCGCAGACCAACTGACGATACAGGTTGCGGATAACGGCCCGGGCATACCGGAAGAAAAACTGCCCCACATTTTTGATCGCTTTTTTCAAGTAGAGGAATCGGCAAGCATCCATGGCGGTACAGGTTTAGGGCTTGCGTTATCAAAAGAATTGGCCCATGCACATCACGGAACGTTAACAGCAGCCAACCAGAAATCGGGCGGAAGTGTATTTACGTTAACGTTTCCCATTGCACAAGGCTACTATAAAAATGAATTATCACCAACGGTTTTATCACCTGCTGATTTTTCATTTAAAACGTACCTCGAAGAGGAAGTGTTCTATGACACAGCCGTTGATGCTGAAACTGCCTTTCCGGTATTGGTAATTGCTGAAGATCAATCCGACATGCGTGAATTTATCCGCCAGGTTATGGCTGATCGCTATCAAATCATATTGGCTGAAGATGGGAAAGATGCCTGGGAGAAAATTCTGCAACACGTTCCCGACCTGGTAATCAGCGACCTAATGATGCCCGGCCTGAATGGCAATGAGTTGTGCAAAAAAATTAAAAACCATGAAGCTACCAGCCACGTTCCGGTGATATTGCTTACCGCACGTGCCGATCAGCAAAGCAAACTGGGGGGACTGCACACCGGTGCTGACGATTACCTGACCAAGCCATTCGATGCCCTCGAATTAGACGCTCGGGTTCATAATCTGATCGTGCAACGGGAAAAATTAAAAGTACTGTTTGCCCATCGGTCTGCACCTTTTACTCCTGTTGCTGACGAAACCCCTGAATCACAATTTGTAAATAAGGTAATCGGTATTCTCAAAAAGAATTTTGCCGATCCGGACTTTGGGGTGGATGAATTTACCCGTGAGATTGGCATGAGCCGTATGCAGTTGCACCGCAAACTCAAAGCCCTTACCGATAAATCGCCCGGTGACTTTTTACGGCTTTTCCGGTTGGAGCATGCCAAAAAACTGCTTTCCGCAAAAGGGATATCCGTAAGCGAGGCCGCGTATCAATCCGGTTTTAATAACCTTCCCAATTTCAGCCGACTCTTTAAAGCATGGGCAGGTGTAACACCTTCCGAATACATGGAAAATCCATCCAAAAGCCCTGGCGTTACAAATCCGCAAGACATTGTTACAAATCCGTAACACCGTAACATAAGTCGTCAATATTTTTAACTGGGCATCTATCCGAAAAGATTTGGGTAGTAACCGCTGGTATTAAACACATTCAACGGGTTCCCAATCCGGCAAAAATTTTCCTTTTACACGATGCAAAGATTAACTGCACTAACCTTTATCTCCTGCGTGTTGGCGATCGTTTCGCAGGCGCAGATTGCCAGTACATTCAACACCAATGCTGATGGATGGATTTTGCGAAATGATGGAAAAAGCATATCGGCAACGGTTACCCATCACGCAACTGGTGGAAACCCCGGAGGATATATTTCAGGGGAAGTTCCTGTTGATAATTATCCTGCTTTTTTCTGGCAGGCTCCTGAAAAGTTCAGGGGTAACTTAACATACCGGTCTTTCGGACAAACCCTCACCTTCAGTTTGCAACAAGCGCTTTCAGGAGATAATGGAGAATTCAATGGAAATTATATAGAAGCTAACTACCCCGATGTTATCATTTCCAACGGTTCGCAAACGATCTATTTCCATACCAGCCCAAAACCTGCACTGGCACCAGACTGGAACACTTATTCAGTAACCTTGAGCACCGCCTCGGCTTGGCGTACCGGATCAAACATTACGAGCGGACTGGCTTCTGATGCCCAAATAAAAGCTGTACTTAACAACGTTACCACGCTGCACATTCGGGCAAACTACAACCTCTCAGCCAATACACTCGGCTTAAGCAATGTTTCGTTGGGACAGCGTCCGCTTCCTTCTCCGCCTGTGGTGTCTGGAATTTCCGCAACCTCGGGACTACCCGGTAGCTTGTTAACAATCGCTGGAAACAACTTTGCTTCAAATCCTGCTGATAATCTGGTTTTCTTCGGTGGTGTACAAGCTACTGTCTCAAACGCAAGTCCAACACAATTGGTAGTTACCGTTCCAACAGGCGCAACATACGATTACATCAACGTGTTGAACAAGGTAACCGGTCTTTCTACCCGCAGCACAAAACCTTTTATTCCAACATTTAAAGATGGCGGCCGGATTATAGCAGCTTCCTTCAAACCAAAAATTGAGATACCCACATCGGGCGACAATATGCTAAGCATGAAGGTTGCCGATGTAGACGGGGATGGTTGGAATGATCTGGTGATATCTGAAACGTCAAACACCGTTTCCATCTTCAGGAACAAAGGAACAGGAAGTGACCTTACAGCAGATTCATTTGAAAGTAAAGTGACACTGACCGGTGGCGGTAACCAAACCGGATTGTTCATTGCCGATGCGGATGGAGACGGAAAGCTGGACATCATCACCGGATTCAGTAATGGCTTTCAAAAGAGCTTTGCCACGTTTCGCAATACCAGTTCACCTGGAACCATTTCTTTTGAAACCGTAGAATTATGGCCTGGGCTTGTCTATTCCGGTATTACATCCGAAGCCATTGATCTGGACGGTGATGGCCTTGTAGATCTCATGGGCCAACACGGCAACAGTTCTGCTGCTCCCGACTTTTGGGTTGCGCAAAACATCAGTACACCCGGCAATATTGAGTTTGGAGCTCCCCTTGGTTTCTTTGGATCCAGTACAGTTGATGCCGGAGTAAACGTTACCGCTGGCGACCTCAATAGTGACGGTAAACCTGACCTCATTATCAAATATGGATTTGGTGGGGGCTTTGCGATTGCAGAAAATACTTCAACACCGGGTGTCATCTCTTTCGGAACACCCATTGCCTTTGTACGATCTTCCTATGGAAGATTGGTGATCGGTGATTTTAACAATGATGGAAAAAACGACATTGCCGTGAGGCATGGCTTTTTCAATGACGACATTATCCTCTTTATGAATAACGATACGGATGGAGCACTAACCGCATCTGATTTCAGCACGCAGGTAATTATCGACAGTGAACTTTTTGCGGGTGGAAATATTTCCGTAGCTGATGTCAATGGTGATGGCCGGCCGGATTTTGTGCTCACAGACGGAACATATTTCGGTGTGTTTGAAAATGTTTACATGGGTGGAGTGTTCAATGCCAATGCATTTGTACCGGCTTACCTGGTTGGTACAGAAGGCGCATGGTTAAATGAAGCACCCCCCGAGATCGCAGACCTGAACGGTGATGGCCAACCGGAAATTATTGTGTATGTCACTGCAACCAATCCCAGGGCATTTGCTATTTATGAAAATATCAACGCACAGGCCCCGGTAATCTCGCTTAATACCATTACTCCGTTAAGCGGTCCGATTGGAAGTTCTGTAACCATTACGGGCAGCAACTTTTCAATAGTACCTGCGGAAAATAGCGTCATGTTTGGTGCGGTGAGAGGAACGGTTACTGCTGCCTCGGAAACCAGTTTAACCGTAACTGTACCGGCTGGTGCTTCAATGGCAAAAATTTCAGTAACCCGCGATCGACTCACATCAACCTACCACCTGCCGTTTACCCCCACATTCTCGGGTGGAGTAAGTTTTGATAATACTCACTTCGCCCCTCCGGTATCATTTCCAGTTAGTTCGGTGCAATACGATCCAGAAGTTGCCGACTTAAATAATGATGGCAAGCCTGATATCATGGTGAATGGGTCTGGTAATGGATTGACTTTTCGCAATACCCATACTAGCGGAAGCCTTTCAGCCACTTCATTAACAGCAGGTACCACAGCTAACTCTGCATCTCCGCCACGGCTAATGGATTTAGACGGAGACGGCAAACTTGACCTCGTTGGTGGGAGTAATGTCTTTCGAAACATCAGTTCCGGTGATCCTATTGATTACTCTACATCCGTTTATATCAGTCCGGGCGGGTTCTTTTTTAACGATTTCGCTGACTTTAACCGGGATGGGCGAATCGATTTCATCGGTGTAAACGGTTCTGTTGTATCATTGATCGAAAACAGAACAACTGTAGGTGCATTTTTAGGACTTACCCGGGCAAGTTCGTTCAGTAACTCCATTCAGTTTTCAAAACCTGCAGTAGGGGGATCGGTTGTTGCTGCCGATTTCGACAGCGATGGAGAAACGGACATTGCTGCCACCAACCCCGGCACAGACAATGTTTCGGTTTGGAAAAACAACGGTGCTTATCGAATTACCACTACCCAGTTCACAGCTCTGCCGGTCATTACTGTTGGTGATAATCCTTCGCGCATTTATACCGGTGATTTTGACCGGGATGGAAAAATTGATTTACTGATTATCCACTCAACCGGTACAACCTCAACACAAATTACCATACTGCAAAACCAGAGTACGCCCGGTAATATTTCATTCAGTGCACCCCTTAACCTTATCAACCCATCGGCATTAACCGTTGCCCATGTTACTGATCTGGATGGTGACGGCAAACCCGAAATCATTACTACCAGTGAAAGTGGTAATCGTTTCTCGATCTTCAAAAACATTCATACTTCAGGAGCGTTGACAGCAACTTCGTTTGCGGCCCCTTTCAACACAACGGTTACGGGCCCGCGTGGCATTACTACTGGCGACCTCAACGTAGATGGTAAGCCTGAAGTTATTCTTACGCGTGCAGCCGGGTTATTGGAGGTGTATCAAAATCTTATCCCTACAACTTCCATCACGATTTCCACGCAACCCATTACTCCCAATAATACTTGTGTGGGTAGTTCTGCCTTATTCACTACCGAAGCCAGCGGCACTACAAACATTACTTATCAGTGGCAAAAGTTTAATTCCGGCACTTCGCTTTTTGAAGACTTAACCAACAATGCCGTGTACTCCGGTGTTGCAACAGGAACGTTATCAATAACCAATGCATCTGCTGCAGAAGCAGGTGATTATCGGTGTTTGATCACAGGTGACCTTGCCGCAGATGTTTTTACCAACATGGCTACTCTTGTTGTAAACACACTGCCTGCATCACCTGGTGTTACAGATGCTTCAACTTGTGGCTCAGGCTCGGTAATTTTATCAGTATCTGGTGGCACGCCTGGCAATTACCGGTGGTACACACAAACACCATTTGCGCTCATTGCTGGTGAGGTAAACGAAACGTATACTACACCCATGCTCACAACCACCACTATTTACCTCGTTTCTATTGCGGATGCGTTCTGCGAAAGTATTCGTGTTCCGGTTGCTGCAACGGTGTCTTCCGTTCCAACACAACCTGTAATTGCTTCGAGCATTACACCGGTTGGCAATGCCGTTACCGTGTGCAGCAGTGCCGCACTCACCTTAACGGCACCTGCGGGTTTTGCAGCATACACCTGGTCGACAGGCGAAACAACTCAACAGATTACGGCTGCTACCAGCGGAAATTATTCTGTTACCGTTACTAATGCCGAGGGTTGTACCAGTCCAGCTTCTGCTTCGCTCAATGTTACAGTTATTCCCGAACCGTGTGGCAACCAGCCTCCGGTAATTATTTCCGCGTTAACGGGATTGTACATTGAAGGTGTTGTTCGGATTGACCTGACTCCTTTATTAAGTGATCCGGATGACAACCTGGACCTGGCTAGTTTGCGGGTAATAACAACACAGACTTTAGCGGGAGCCTCTGCTTCCATTAATGCATCGGGCCAACTTATTCTCAATTACGGTGGCGTGCTCTTCACCGGTGAAGACCGCATCACGATTGAAGTATGCGATCTTTTTGGTGTATGCACGCAGCAGCAACTCACCATTCAGGTAGAGGGTGACATTATCGTGCGAACCGGCTTCTCCCCGAATGGCGACACACGAAATGATTTCTTTCAAATTGATTACATCGATCTGTTTCCTGATACGCAAAACAACCGCGTAACCATTTACAACCGTTGGGGCGATGTGGTGTTTGAAATCTCAAATTACGACAACCAGTCGCGGGTATTCACCGGACTAAACAAAAACGGAAATGAGCTACCATCAGGGACTTACTTTTACAAACTTGAATTTGCCAGCGGACGAAAAATGATAACCGGGTATCTCTCTTTAAGAAGATAAATGCTAAAAAACTGATTCAACGTTTTAGTCCCACTTCCAATCACCTGCAATCCGCAACGGTTCTTCCAGGTTATTGTCAATCATAAATTGTTTGGTGGTTTCGCTGTCCATCTTTTCAGCCGGCAGCTTGTCGGCATTAGCCAATGCAAATAAAATCATGGTGCCAAAACGAGCGGTATTGGTGATATGATCTTTGTTTACCAGATCAAAGTCATCACAGTCGGCATGGTAACATTTATAAATCGCGCGATCCAGGTTACTGATGATGCTTAAAATGGGTACACCTTCCAGCATAAACGGTTGGTGATCGCTATGTAAGCCGGATCGGTTACTAAACCTGTTTTTATAAACTGTGTCGATCGCTGCAATCTCCTCTCCTACAGTTTTAAAAAAAGTAGTGTCATTTAATTTACCACCCGCATTAACACCGATTGGATTACCTCCCATATCAATATTGAACATGTATTTAATGTTATCGATGGAGCCATCTTTAACGGCTTCCTTTACCATGTGCGTTGATCCGAGCAACCCTTGCTCCTCACCCATAAACATCACAAACTGAATGGTTCGTTTTGGCTTGAGGTTATTGGTCTTGAAAGCGCGGGCAATGTCCAATATAGCAAATGAACCAATACCATTGTCGATGGCACCAGTAGACAAATCCCATGAATCGAGATGACCACCAATAATAATTTTTTCATCCGGCAATTCAGAACCTTTTAGTGTAGCAATCACATTTCGGGCTTTAATCAAATCGCTGTGGTTGGTCATTTGAATTTGTGCTTCAACTTTTTCTCCAGCTTTAATTTTTTCCTTTAGTTCAATTCCCTTCTCTTTTCCAATACAAACAGCCGGAATTGGAATTAACTCTCCGGTTACGGAAGCTGTACCAGTCAACAGAACACCTCCATCAACCTGGTTAAAGATTACTACACCTATTGCACCGTTTTTAATAGCAATGGCTGTTTTTTCACTTCTATGCAGGTTACGGGTACCTTCAGCGCTTCCTTCCAACACACCTAAATAGACGAGCGCAATTTTACCTTCAGCTTTTCCCGGGTTGGCCGCATAGTCTGCCTCCAGCCCATTGCCCACATCAACCACTTCACCAGTTACATCTGCTTCTATTGGTGAATGTCCTAAGGTTACAGCCTTCACCTCTTCCCCACCAATCGTAACCGATACGGTTCCGCGTGACCAGGCTTTGGTTTCAAATTCCTGGTACCGCACATCGGTAAAACCATATTCCTTGAATTTAGAATAGGTGTATTCTTCGGCCTTGCTACCATTCTCCGATCCTGTTAACCGATGACCAATGGTTGATGTAGCTTCTTGAAGCGTTGCATAGCCTTTGGCATGTTGAACCACCTCTGAATTGATTCGGGAAAAAATTTCAGGTCGCGTTTCTCTTTTACAAGAGGACAGCATGGTTATTGAAAAGAAGATGGCTGACAGGACAAGAATTCTATTCATGAGATTTTTTATTTAGAATAACGAAGATAAGCCGATCAATTATGAATTTCACTAAAATCTTTACCAATGGCTAATTTCAAAGTAATGTTATGTACTTAGATCAAACAGTACTTGCCCCGGTACCTAATTCCGTTTAGGCTAAAAGCCAACTCCATACATAGCCAATCATTAACGCAAATAACCTTCCACCTACATAAAACCCCATCAGGATAACCGACCATAAATTCTCAGTTTTGATAAAACATTTGTTCGAAATATTTTCCATCTTCGAAATCGATTAATATTACCCCATATGCAAAAAATAAAATTAACACCCTTCACTTTTCTGATTGTAGCGCTGTGGTTCGTTGCCTGCTCACCTAAAGAAAAACAGGCCAGCTTACCCGATGTTAAGCCACCCGTTGCCAAAATTGAACCTTTCGAGGTAGTAAGCAAACATGGCCACACCCGTACCGATAATTACTATTGGTTAAAAAACCGCGAAGACTCCACGGTGATCAATTACCTCACCGCTGAGAACAACTACCTGGACACCATGATGGCCCACACGGATGATTTTCAGGAAGCGCTATTTGAAGAGATGCGCGGTCGCATAAAAGAAGATGATTCATCTGTTCCGTACAAACTGGATGACTATTACTACTATACCCGTTTTGTTACCGGTGGTGAGTACCCGATTTACTGTCGTAAAAAAGGTTCGTTGGATGCCCCTGAGGAAATTGTGGCAGATGGCAATGAATTAGGCAAAGACCAATCGTATTTCAACTTTTTCACTTCAGTTAGCCCGGATCACAAGCTGGCGGCCATTGTTATGGATACCGTAGGTAGAAACTTTTATACGGTTAAATTTAAAGATCTTGCAACCGGAAAAATGCTTGCTGATAAAATTCCAAATACGCGTGGCGGTTATCAGTGGACAAACGACAATAAATCCATGTACTATGCCGTTCCCGATCCGTTGACGCTGCGCAACTACCTGATCAAGCGCCACATTCTCGGAACAAACGCAGAAGCGGATCCGGTCATTTATGAAGAAAAAGATGAAACACTGGCTGTGTACCTCGGAAAAACCAAATCAAAAAAATATTTCGTTATCAACTCAGGCCGTACCGATGCCAGCTTCGTTCAATTTATTGATGCCGACAAACCCGGAAAACCGATTGTAATCGAACCACTCAAAGATAATGTTGAGTATTCCGTAGATCATGCCGGTGGCGATGTGTTTTATATCCGTACCAATCTGGATGCAAAAAACTTTCGTTTAGTAGAGGCACCTGTTTCTTTTCCGGGCGCATCAAACTGGAAAGACGTTATACCCAATCGTGAAAATGTTTTCCTTGAAGGTGTAGATTATTTCAAAGACTTTATGGCTGTTGAAGAGATGAGTGCAGGCCTCACCACCATTCGCATCATCAAACGAGCCGACAACTCAGAGCACACCATCAATTTTGGTGAACCGGCTTATACTGCAGGCATCGGTTACAATCCTGATTTTAACACCAACATCATCCGATACAGTTATCAGTCCATGACCACACCTGCTTCTACCTACGACTATAACATGGACAGCCGTGAAAAGGAATTAAAGAAGGAACAGGAAGTATTGGGTAATTTCAACAAAGAAGATTACGCCACTGAACGCGTAATGGTAAAAGCACGTGATGGCAAGGAAGTGCCCATGTCAATTGTGTATCGGAAAGATAAATTCAAAAAAGATGGTACTGTTCCGGGATGGATTTACGGTTATGGCTCGTATGGCTCAACCATGTTCCCTACTTTCAGCACAGCAAGACTTAGTTTGCTTGATCGTGGTTTTGTGTATGCTATCGCGCATGTGCGTGGCGGACAGGAAATGGGTGGCGCCTGGTATGAAGATGGGAAGATGATGAACAAGAAAAACACATTTACCGATTTCATCGACTGCTCCGACTGGTTGATTCAAAATAACTATGTGGCTAAAGACAAACTCTTCGCCTCAGGCGGCAGTGCCGGTGGGTTGCTGATGGGCGCCATTGTTAACATGCGACCCGAATTGTACCGTGGCGTTATTGCTGCAGTACCATTCGTGGATGTGGTGACCACCATGATGGACGAGAGCATTCCACTCACTACGTTTGAATGGAAAGAATGGGGCAACCCGAACATCCAGGAAGAATACGAATACATGCTCTCCTACTCTCCGTATGATAACGTTGAAAAGAAAGACTACCCGAATTTATTGGTGACTACTGGTTTGCACGATTCGCAAGTGCAGTATTGGGAACCCGCCAAATGGGTAGCCAAGCTGCGGGCGATGAAAACCGATAACAACCGCCTCTATTTATATACCAATATGGATGCCGGTCATGGTGGCGCCAGCGGAAGGTTCAGAAGGCTGCGGGAAGTGGCACGGGAATACACCTTTGTGTTCGATATTCTGGGCATGAAAGAAGTGATTGAAACAAAGCCCAAAATTGAAAAACTTTAAAGAAGCTTTAGATTGTCAATCGAACATGATTCAAAAATCCCCGTAAAAGGGGATTTTTGATTTAATGACCATCCCATGCAAAAGAAATTCGAACTTTACCCTGTATCTTCGATAACCTAAAAACAAATTACCTATGAAAAAGACTCCCTTTATTCCACTCCTTCTTGTTGCCCTTGTATTTACCGGCTGCAATTTCTCTGTAGGCACCAAAGCTGATCTTACATCCGGACTAAGTTCTTCCTGGAACGGTCTGGATGCCGAAACCATCTATTTTGTTGATCAGGAAGACCAATCCATTACCAACAAACAGGTAACCTGGAACACCGAATGCTCCTTCGTATTTGAAGGCATCAGCAACTACACCCTTAAAGATGGAAATGCATTTCCGGGAATTACATTAACCGTCACTGATCCATCTGGAGCAGAAATAGTTGCCTTTGACGATATGCTGGCCAACTACACCGAAGGCGTTTCCGCTACCGATGCTTCTGTTCTCCGTGCATCCCTAACCGTTGGCGACCCGATGAAAGTTGGTGAAACCTATACCGTAACCGCACGTGTATTCGATAAACAAAATGCTGAAGCGGAAATTGTGAGTAAGGTTACCGTTACAGTGGTTGAGTAGTATAGGGAAAAATCTTCCGGGTCCGTTTATGATTCAGACCCGGAAGGTTACCATTTAAAACTTTACTTCTACTTTCTTTTCCAGTTCGCGTTTTTGCATAGAGAAACCTTTGGAAAGCGATTCGGTATGATCGCCTATCTTGATAACATACGAGTAGCCCATTTGAACCAATTGCTCCTCTACGTCAATACCCTGCGACACACCCTCAAACACTAGTGCTTGGGCCTTATTGGGAATATCTTTAAAAGCAATCCAGTCGGTTTCTTCACTCAAGAAATATTCTTCCTCATACGGGTCATAGGTCATCACCAGCGCCCCAGCCCAGAATTTCACAAAATGATTATCATATTTTGAATCGCTAAAATCCTTTTCGGTAAAGAATTCAATTTTTACTTTTTTGTCCACCAACTGAACAGGTTGCTGTTTATCATCAGAGCAGCCCAAAAGGAAAAGAGAAATAACAATAATGATAGTGCGTGTCATAAGGGTTTGATTTTGCCTGATCAAGACAAACATCATTCCAGTTTTGAAACAAGCGCTTTCAGAATGCGCTTCACAAATCCGGGCCCTTCATACACAAAGCCCGTATAGATTTGAATTAAATCGGCACCTGCATCCAGTTTTTCCAACGCATCCTGAACAGACATAATGCCGCCCACACCAATTATCGGGTAATCAGGGCCCAGTTCTCTCCGTAAGTATTTGATTACCTCCGTAGCTCTATTTCGTAACGGTTTACCGCTCAATCCGCCCGCCCCGATTTGTTCAACAGTTTGGAGATCGGTTGACAGTCCATCACGTGAAATGGTTGTGTTGGTGGCAATGACACCATCGGTTTTGGTCTCCTTTAAAATTTCGATAACATCATCAAGCTGTTCAACGGTAAGGTCGGGAGCGATTTTTAACAACACCGGTTTGGGTTTGAGGTTTGCTGCCATGCGCGACTTCACAAAACTCAACAACTTACGCAAAGGCTCCTTCTCCTGGAGTTCGCGCAAGCCCGGAGTGTTAGGCGAACTTACATTCACTACAAAATAATCAACCACCGGATACAGGGCATCCATGCAAACGGCATAATCGTCCAGGGCGCTTTCGTTAGGGGTTACTTTGTTCTTCCCAATGTTCCCGCCAACAATTACATTCGACTTTCTTTTCTTCAATCGTTCAACGGCAGCTACAACACCACCGTTATTAAAGCCCATCCGGTTAATTAAAGCCTGATCGGCAGGCAACCGAAAAAGTCTTGGCTTGTCATTTCCGGGCTGTGGCTTGGGCGTAAGTGTTCCGATTTCTATAAATCCAAAACCGAAAGTGGATAATTCATTAATCAGTTTAGCATCTTTATCAAAACCAGCTGCGAGGCCAACCGGATTTTTAAACGTGATACCAAAAAGTTTTTTCTCAAGGGCGGGATGTTGAAAAGAAAAGAGCGCTGCCAATAACCGGTTGAACCCCGGAATACTTCCTTTTACTTGTAGGGTGGAAAATACAAGGTGATGAACACGTTCTGCGTCCAGTAAAAAGAGTATAGGCCGGATTATATACTTATACATGCCGCAAAGATGTGGCAATTAATGATAGTGAGAAATACAACTGTGATAAAATAAAAAACGCCAGACTTTAATGGCCTGGCGTTTCTTGAGTTTTTAAATGCTTATAATTTAACGGTAATTCCAAAGCTGCCACCAGCACCAGTACCTCCTCCGAATTCAAGGTTTACACCAAATTTATCAGAGAAGAAATAACGACCACCAATTTGTGCATCTAAGCCAATGCCTGATCCACGTGCATCCGGATAATCATCCAGGTCTGACCAAATGTAGTAGCCTAAGGTTAAGCCGGCATAGAAATTCCACTCACTCGGCATGTTGAATAGCGTGTTAAAGTGATAATTGCCATTAAAAGCCAAAACTATCAGGCTTTGATCCCAATCAAGACCTGCAGCGCGATAGCTATAATTCCTATAGGATACCTTTGGGCCGATGGTTATGTCAGGATGCACACCAAAATCAGCACCTACATAAACAGGAACTCCCCAGTTTGAAAAACCAAGACCGGCATTCAATTGCTTACCGCCCTTGCCCGGAGGGGCTTGTGCAAATGCAAGGGTAAGACCAAGAAGGGAAAACAAACCAATTAATGTAATCTTTTTCATTTTCTGTTTCGTTAAGAATTAGTTTATGCAAGTATACTAAGTAATTCAGGGCATTTCAAAGCACTCAAGGCTTATTCACTTTACCCGGGTTAAATCAACTTTTTAGGCTATAAATTACCTGCATGGCAGGTAAATTTTACCCCCTTTTCTTCTTTGAACCTTTGGATGGTTTATTCTTGTTTGGGAATTTCCGGAAAGCACT
This sequence comes from uncultured Roseivirgaceae bacterium, assembly GCA_964419145.1. GTDB lineage: Bacteria > Bacteroidota > Bacteroidia > Cytophagales > Cyclobacteriaceae > UBA2336. The sequence goes on from CAYQOM010000006.1 coordinate 27,714, forward strand.
CCGCACCGCATTGTCTAATAGGTTTCCTTCACGGGTACGGTTAATATCCATCATGCCCTCAGCCGACCAGATAATGGATTTCTTTTGAGAATCCTCCACCTCAAGAATCAACATGCCTTGTGTGAATTCACGTGACCACGCCTGGGTTTGATTCGCAGATGAGGGATTGGTCACAACCACTTGCTGTCCCAACCGGCCTTGTTGTTGCACATCAAATTTTACGGTGGTCTCAATAACGTAACTAACAATAAGTTGTGCAGTAGAATCATCTTTAAATTTATATCCGCGAAATTCCATCTCGCGAATAATAGAAGTACGTATCTCCTTATAAAAAGCTTCTTTATCGATTGGTTGTTCCGAGTTGCTGATTACGGAGCCACGAGCCACCGTGAATGTTTGGTAGCTAAGCAAATCAACCCCGCTTGCTGTTGAGGTTTGAAATTCCTGGCCGAAGGATACTTTTACCAGGATGAGAAAGAGAAATAAAGGAACAGACTTCATATTTCTAATGTACGAAATAAAGCGTGTTTCACCAATGATCTTTGATTGGTCGGTGCTGTTGCCTTCGGGAACCTCAATCATTGATTATGTATTGCGGTGGCTAAGGCACTCGAAGCCACCGATGCTAACTCCTCGGATGAAACTCCGTAATTACCTGGCGCAAATAATCGCGGTCGAGGTGGGTGTAGATTTCTGTTGTGGTGATGGACTCATGGCCTAGCATTTCCTGCACGGCACGTAAATCAGCACCCCCTTCAATCAAATGTGTGGCAAATGAATGCCGGAAAGTATGCGGGCTTATGGTCTTCTTTAAACCGATGGCTTGTGCCAATGATTTGATAATCGTAAAAATGGAAACCCGCGAAATTTTCTTTCCGAAGCGATTTAAAAAAACATGCGATTCGAATCCCTTTTTAACCGGTACATGAACGCGAATTTCATCGATGTAAATTTTCAGGTATTTCATGGCATCGCGACCAAGCGGCACCAGACGTTCTTTGTTTCCTTTACCGATCACACGCAAAAAACCAACATCAAAGTAGATGTTGTTAAGTTTCAGTTCAACCAACTCCGAAACACGCAATCCTGAACTATACAACACCTCCAGCATGGCACGGTTACGACTACCCTCAGGAGTTGAGAGGTCGATCGCTTCCAGAAGTTTTACAATCTCATCATAATTAAGCGTGTCCGGAAGCTTGCGGCCGATTTTTGGACCCTCCAGTAATTCGGTCGGATCCTTTTCAATCAGTTCCTCAAACATCAGGTATTTATAAAAGCCTTTTATGCCCGAAAGAATACGAGCCTGGCTGTAGGCACTCATGCCCAACTCATTTATATACTGCAGAAATAATTGAAGTTGCTTTGTGGTGAGGGTTAAAGGTGTTGCCTTTACTTTCTTTAGCTCGGTAAACTGCTTGAGCAACACTACATCGTGAACATATGCGGCAATGGAATTAGCCGAGAGCGAACGTTCCAGCTTCAGGTAATGCGCAAAGTGCTTAATGTGCAGGTCCCACATGGTTTCATTCAAAATTCAGTATTCATGGTTCAAAATCAAAATAGGCTTATGAACAACGTGCGTTGGATATAGACTATTGACTAAAGACTACCTATCTTTCGGTATGAAAATTCAGATCATCAATGGGCCCAATTTAAACTTGTTGGGCGTTCGGGAAGAGGACATTTACGGAAGTCGTGACTTTGAAAACTACTTTGAAGCACTAAAGAGTAGGTTTCCACAAGTAGAACTTCATTACTACCAATCCAATGTAGAAGGTGAGCTGATCAATAAAATTCATGAGGTTGGTTTTTCGTTTCACGGCATCGTACTCAACGCAGGGGCTTACACCCATACATCAATCGCCATACACGATGCATTGGGCGCCATCAAAACCAAAACGGTGGAAGTACACATCTCCAATATTTATGCACGTGAGGAGTTTCGGCATAAAAGTCTGATTACGTCAAAATGTATCGGGCTCATTTCCGGCTTTGGATTGACCGGCTACGACATGGCAATACAGTATTTTATTAAAGCAGAGTTGTAACACCGTTAGATCGTTATCCAATGATCTCGTTCTACCCCGGCCCATCACGCGTTTACCCGAAAATTTCCCGTTACATGCAGGATGCTTACAGAGAAGGGGTGCTCAGCATCAATCACAGGAGTGATGCCTTTGTAGAAATATCCCAAAAGGCCATGGACGGAATGCGTAAGAAATTAAACGTTCCGAAAAGTTATACGATTTATTTCCTCACCTCCGCCACTGAATGTTGGGAGGTAATTGCTGAATCGTTTGTCCGAAAAGAAAGCATTCATATATATAATGGAGCATTCGGTGAAAAATGGTGCGCGTATACCGAAAAGCTGGTACCTCATGTAGTGCGTAAACCATTCGACCGCGAAGTACAACTGAATGCCGATCAATTAAAATTCAATACGGGCGAACTCATTTGCATCACACAAAACGAAACCTCAAACGGAACCCAGGTTAACACAGAAATAATTAAAGTGGTTAAAAAGAATAACCCGAACCACCTATTGGCTGTAGATGCTACTTCTTCCATGGCCGGCATTGAGCTTGATTTTTCTGTTGCCGATATCTGGTTTGCCTCGGTTCAGAAATGTTTTGGTCTGCCTGCGGGGTTGGCAATAATGATTTGTTCACCCCGCGCGTTGGAGCGTGCCCAATCCATTAATAACCGAAAACATTACAACAGCATGTTGTTTTTGGATGACATGATTAAAAAAGCACAAACACCGTGCACGCCAAACGTGCTCAATATTTATTTACTGATGCGGGTGATGGCCGAAGTGAAAGAAATTGAATCCGTACACAAAGCAATAACCGGCCGGTTTAAGAAATGGGAAACCTTTTTCGATACAAAAAGTGATAAACTAAACTTACTGATCAAAAATCCGGCCGTCAGGTCACAAACCGTACTCTCCATTGAGTCTACCCCTGCGCTTATTGAAAAAATAAAAACTCAGGCATCAAAAAAGGGATTTCTTTTGGGTGATGGATATGGCGAGTTAAAGTCCAACACCTTCCGGATTGCCAACTTTCCTGCCCTGCGAAAAAATGAAATCGCCCAGCTAATGGATTTTCTTTACGATTTCATTTAACTCCCTCTGTACGAAGAATCCAATCGTTTGGTTTCATTTTGAAATTTTTCTTTTTCAGCGTACAACCTGAAAAGCTTTCCTCCGTTCAACGCCTCGTACCAAACACACATTCTAATCAATGAAAAAAATCATTACGCTAGTTAGCTTTGTATTACTATTTTCTACTGCTTTTGCCCAAACCCTTTTACCCCGAGCAGGTGTTACGTTGTCAACCAGTTCGTATGAGCCGTACGCAGACTTTGCCGAAAAATCTGAAAACCAATTACTAATCGGATTCACCCTTGGTGTTGGATACGATCTTTTTATTAACGACCGGTTTAGTCTCCAGCCAGAAATCAACTTCATTCAAAAAGGATTAAAGCGAAACGACATTTCCTACCCGGATAGTTACGAATACAAACTTGCTACCGAGTATAAATTGAATTACCTGGAAATACCGGTGCTTGTTAAGGCCAAGTTTGGAGGCGTTACAAAATTCTATGTGACTGCCGGCCCCACTGTATCTGTTGGTTTATCAGGCACCTATTCGCTCAAGAGCACTTTTGCGGGCCTGCCTGAGGAGCCCATTTCCAGCAAGGTAAAATTCAGCGAACGCCCGGAGAACTACGATGGCTACGATCAATTTGCAGACAACCGGATTGAGGCGGGAGTTCAAGTTGGTGGAGGCGTATTGCTGTTTGGAAAGGTAAATATTGAAGCCCGTTATGGGCATAGTTTTACGGGCCTTTTTGAGGATACCGATTTCAAAAACAGGGTTATCCAGTTCACCGCAAGCGTGCCTATTCATCTATTCTAAACTAAAAATTACCTGCGGCAAGAAAGCTATAAACTAATGTGTAATTTTAATTACACATTAAACCCTCAATTATGAAAAAACTAATAGTTGTTATTGCTTTAATCGCGGCAGTTTCTGCCAGTGCACAAACCATTATTCCGAAAGCCGGAATGACTTTGTCCACGTTGGATGCTGAAACATTTGCAAGTAACCCTGGTGATTTTGATTCCTATAAAAATATTACTGGCTTTTCAGTTGGTGTTGGTTATCGAATCGGCTTTGGTGACTTAATCAGCCTGCAGCCTGAACTCCTCTTTATTCAAAAAGGCTGGAAAAATGAATATGGATATGATGACGGTGTGGACTATTATCGTTATCAATACACGGAGACAGTAAAACTTAACTACCTAGAGCTCCCTATTTTGGTTAGAATTGCTCTTGGTCCGGAGAAATTTAAATTTCATATCAATGCAGGTCCATCAGTCGGATTCGGAATAAATGGAGAGTATAATCAAGATTATTTTGAAACTTACGGAGGAACTCCCTTTGAGTTCTCGAATGAAGGGGATGTAAAATTTGAAGATAGGCCGGATGGCTATGAAGGATACGATCAATATTATCCAAACAGAATTGAATTTGGCGCACAAATTGGTGGGGGCGTAACTCTTTTTGATAAAGTAATGATTGATGTACGTTATGGCTTGGGCTTAACTGATCTCTCAGATGATGGAAAATCAAAAAACCGTGTACTTCAATTTACTGTAGGTGTACCGATTAGATTAGGGCTATAAAATCAAAAAAATTGTTCAAAAGAAGCCGGATCAAAAGTCCGGCTTTTTTCATTTAGCTTTGCCCCAAGTTTACGTAACCCTATGGCCGATTTTAAAGAAATTCTTTCCGTAACGCTGATCCTGTTTTCTGTAATTGATATTCTGGGCTCCATCCCATTCATCATCATCATTAAAAAACGAGAAGGACGCATTCACGCAGAAAAAGCTACCATCATTTCTGCCGTATTGATGGTTGGTTTTCTTTTTCTTGGCCAATCTATTCTTAAACTTTTCGGATTGGATGTTGCCTCTTTTGCCGTGGCTGGAGCCATCGTCATCTTTATTGTAGCCATGGAAATGATTTTAGGCATTACCCTCATTAAAGATGATCCGGATGCCAAAGGATCGGGATCCATTGTTCCGTTGGCATTTCCGCTGATAGCTGGTGCCGGAACGCTTACCACCATTTTATCACTGCGCGCAGTATACGATCAAACCAATATCCTTATTGGAATTTTACTCAACCTGGTTTTCGTATACATGGTGCTGCGTTCTTCTTCCTGGCTCGAACGTAAACTTGGCAAATCGGTTTTTGCGGTATTGCGAAGAGTGTTTGGAGTTATCCTGCTGGCCATTGCGGTGAAGATTTTTAAGGATAACGTGGCTTTCTGATTTTCCAGGAACTGTTTTTACTGGGCAATCTGTTATCTTTAACGTATGAAATCCCTGAAAGTCGATATACCCGACAACCTTGAGTTAACCGAACACGACATAAAGATGATTGTGGCCGGCCAGCTTTATCAAACTGGAAAGCTAACGCTTGGGCAGGCGGCAGGGTTAGTGGGTATCTCTAAAAGAGAATTTATTGAGACGATGGGCCTATACGGATTTTCTATTTTCAGTGAATCTGTAGACGACTTCAGAAAAGATCTTCGAAATGCCTAGAATTGTTATTGCAGACACAAGCTGTTTAATAGTTTTAGACAAAATCGAACAACTTGAAATTTTACAATTGCTTTATTCTGAAGTGCTTACGACTCCCGAGGTTGCCGAAGAATTCGGCTTACCGTTGCCTCAATGGATAAGTGTAAGAGCTGCCACAGAAACTTCCTTTCGAAATGATTTAACTGGATTGGATTCGGGGGAAGCTAGTGCCATCTCACTTGCTTTATCTACTCCAGATTCAATACTTGTATTGGATGATCTTCCAGCCAGAAAAGTAGCAGAAAAATCATCCATTAATTTCACAGGTACACTTGGGCTTTTGGCAAAAGGGAAAGCTTCTGGATACATCCTAGCCATAAAACCGATTCTCAAAAAATTAAAAGAGATTAACTTCAGGATTTCCGCAAAAGTGGAAGAGGACATTTTAATTCAATGTAACGAACAATGATTCGCATCTACACGGATGGCGCAGCACAAGGAAACCCCGGCCCGGGAGGTTATGGCGTGGTGATGAAATTCAATCATCACGTGAAGGAACTTTCGGAAGGCTTTCGACTTACCACCAACAACCGCATGGAACTGCTGGCCGTAATTGTTGCGTTGGAAACAATCAAGAAGAATGGTTATCCGGTTACGGTTTTTTCTGACTCAAAATATGTAGTGGAGGCCGTGGAACAAGGCTGGATCTGGAACTGGGAAAAGAAAAACTTCGCCAAAAAAGCCAACCCCGATTTGTGGAGACGCTTCATTCCCCTATACCATACCTACAAACCAAAATTCCAATGGGTGAAGGGGCATGCCGGTCATCCGGAAAACGAACGATGCGATCAACTGGCTGTGCAGGCAGCCAATAGTCCAGGCCTGCAAATCGACACCTGGTATGAAAACCATCGCGATCAGGAAGAATCCTGATTCTTGAGTTTTGCGTATTGGTTCTTATCTTGAACGATTAAATAATTCAATTGGAGCCTAAACTGAACTTTTCACCCGCATCGTTGCAAGTACTAAATGTTTGCATCGCCATCATTATGTTTGGGGTAGCGCTCTCTATCAAGCCTGAACATTTCTATCAACTCAAAAATCAAAAGAAAGCATTATTTACCGGGCTGGCATCGCAATACCTGTTGTTGCCATTTCTCACCTACCTGTTGATACTGATGCTTACACCCTCACCCGGAATTGCTTTGGGAATGATTCTCGTGGCGGCCTGTCCCGGAGGAAATGTATCAAACTTTTTCACGCTTTTGTCACGGGGCAATGTAGCGCTCTCTGTAACACTTACTGCCTTTTCTTCTTTGCTGGCGTTTGTGATTACTCCGGCAAATTTTTTCTTCTGGTCGTCTTTGGCTGGATATAAGTCTCTACTCCGTTCGTTTGAAATCGACTTTATGGATTTATTTATCAACATGACCCTCATTCTTCTGCTGCCGCTCGTGCTAGGCATGTTGGTTAACCGATTCTTTCCTAACGTGTCAGAAAAAATTTCCAAGCCTGTTCGCACAACCTCCATCCTGATCTTGATCGGCTTTATAGTTGTCACGCTATATTTTAATGCCACTGCTTTTCGCGATTACATTTTGATGGTATTTTGGCTTGTGGTGATTCATAATGGCCTGGCCCTGCTGGGTGGCTACGGCTTAAGTTGGCTGCTCAAAAACGATAACAAAGTTCATCGCGCAGTAGCCATTGAAACCGGCATTCAAAATTCAGGACTCGCCCTCGTTTTAATTTTTACATTTTTTAATGGCAATGGTTACATGGCGCTGATGGCAGCCTGGTGGGGTGTTTGGCATCTCGTAAGCGGATTTATATTTGCCTATATGTTTCAACGAAAAAGTATTCAGCAACCGGCATGAATCCTCCCTTGCGCTATCGCCTATTGAAAGCTTATGTTAAGCTTGGCTTGTTTGTATTTTTTAAAAAATGGCAGGCTACCGGTCTTGAAAATATCCCCAAAGAAGGCCCGTTTATTTTTGTGCCTAACCACCAAAACGCATTTCTCGATGCCTTGTTGGTCGTGTGCGGAACACCACGCAATCCCTGGTTCATTGCCCGTGGCGATGTGTTTAAAAAACCGTGGGCAGTTCGGCTACTCACTTTTATGCGCATTAAACCCTTGTTTCGTTTTCGCGATGGATTGGAAGCCATGCGCCAGAACGACCGGTATATGAATGAGTGCATCGATGTACTCAAACAAGGTGAATGCATTTTGATTTTTGCTGAAGGTAACCACAACGAACCCTGGACCACACGACCGCTGCAACGCGGTTTTGCACACATGGCGCTTCAATATGTTGAACGCACCGGCAACAATATTAACCTCATTCCTGTTGGCTACCATTATGAAAACCACTCTGCTTTTCGTTCACGTGTGTTGGTGCAGTATGGTGAACCGATCTCTGTAACAGAAACAATCAGCGGCTTAACCGATCAGCGGGAGAAGCTTATGGCATTGGCCAATGCAACCGGTGAAAAGATGCGTTCACTCATTCTTACCGTTCCAAAAGATGAGGACTATCCCGAAAGGAAAAACTTCCTGTTACAGAATCGTGAGCGTAAAGCAGATATGGTTGATCAATTACAAGCCGATCGTGACATGATGAGCACGTGGAAGAAAGGAGATATAGGAAATCAATCAAATCAATCCTCAGTATATCGATGGTTTAATCCTATATTTCTCTATGGCCGTTTGGTTCATTTCATTCCACATGCCATCATCGGCTGGATTGTAAAAACCAAAATTAAAGACGATCAATTTATCGGATCCGTAAAAGTGGCCGTTGGTATTTTCCTGATTCCGATCAGCTACTTGCTACTCATTGGAATTTTCTATGCGGTTACCCGTGAAGCGTTATGGACACTTAGCTTTTTTCTCTCACTTCCTGTCAGTGGTTTGATCGCGTACAATCGTTAATGCTCAAACAGCACCACATCAAATTTCTTTAACTCCTCCAGAACGGGATCATAGATTTCGCTCATGGTTGGAATTTGCACCCCCCTGCTTTTAATCTTACCCTGCAATAAAAGCTTCGCAGCAATACCCATGGGCAAGCCAACTGTTTTGGCCATGGCCGTGTGTACGGCATCATCACCTTTAGCCACCAACGATGCCTGAATTGTTTTCACTTTACCTTGCAGTTCAATCTTAAACCGGTGGATCATCACAATCATATCTTTATCTGAAGATTGAAGCACCCAACGTTTATTCAAAATATGTTCAAGTATTTGTGCGGGTGTTCCTTTTTGCAAGCCTACCGGTTCATCAGAAAAAAGACCTGACCAGGATAAGCGCGCAAGCTCACCACTATCTTTTGCCAATTTAAACTGGCGCATGAGCTTATCCTCAGGCGCTTCCGTTTTACTTCCCTCCAGAAAGGCATTTATAAAATCACGATGAGTCATGCTGCCTACGCGTTCCATAGTATAGGTGTCATCGCAACATCCCGATTGTACCAACACATCCCAGGCCGGGCAGAAACCGTAGTTACGCAGGGTACCACGCAACATGGTTTCAATACCATCAACTGCATACGTATCTATATATTTCAAAGAGTCGCGGTTAGCATATCCCTCATAGGCTCCATATCCGGGCACGGTTACATGTGCGATGCGCTTAAACAATTGTTGATAAGGAATATATTTCACTTGGCCTTCCTCAAGAAATTTGGCGGTGCCCTGCCCGGCCATTACCACGTTGCGCGGGTTCCATGTGAATTTATATCGCCATGGATTTTCCGGATCGGTTTCCGGTGCAATCAACCCACCGGTAAACGACTCAAAAGATCGGATGATGCCCCCTTCACCACGCACACGGTCAATCAGTTGCATGGCGCTCATGTGATCTATACCCGGATCTAATCCGCATTCATTCAAAAACAGTAAATCTTTTTTCAGCGCATCTTCATGCAATCCCTTCATCTCATCTGAAACGTAGCTGGCGGTGATCAGGTGCTTGCCCAACGCCAGGCAATACCGGGCCACTACAATATGGAGATGAGGCGGAAGCAACGATATCACCACATCTGCGGAAGCGATGGTTTCATTTGCCTGATCCGCTTGTTGGATATCGAATGTTATGGCCTTGCCATTTGAAGAATGGCCGACTTTAGCCTGAGCGGCATCAATTGAAAAGTCGCCCACTACAATTTGCCACCCATGAGAAGCCGCTAAATCAAGCAAATATGAAATGAGCGAGGAAGAAGAGCGGCCTGCGCCTAAAACCAGAATTGTTTTCATAGCTAGCAAAATAACCGATAATGAGGGGTTAATAGAATCAGTACCCGAAAATTTATAACTTACTAACCCCAAGCAATAGTACGATGAGTGAATTCAGCATGTTCAACCATTTCGATGAACTGGATCAGGAGTCGAAATACCTCGCCCACAAAGCCAAGGATGCCGCCAATCATGCCCATGCGCCTTACTCAAAATTTACGGTAGGCGCTGCCCTTATTTTAGATGACGGTACTGTTGTAACCGGAGCAAATTATGAGAATGCGGCATATCCATCAGGCATGTGTGCCGAACGGGTGGCACTTTTTGCAGCAGCAGCCCAACATCCTGAAAGGCGTATTATGAAAATCGCCATTGTTGCTAAAAAAAAGGGTGGCAAAGAGCTTGTTCCTGCAACCTCATGTGGCCCTTGTCGGCAGGTCATGCTTGAATTTGAGATGAATCAGAAGAAGCCCATCACCATCGTGATGCAAGCCGATGATAATTCCTGGGTAATGGCCCCCTCTGCCCAGTCGCTGCTGCCGTTTAGTTTTACCCGAAACAACCTCGATCATTCCCATAAAAAATAGCCTAAAAAGGCTTATTTTAAGCAGAAATTGCTGATTTTGCTCCGCATCAGTCATGCCCGCAAGGGTTGTGGCTGATTGACCGGGGTTAATTAAAATCGAATTGGTGCCCAGGTATTTAACTCATGTAATATTTTGCATAGAATTAGGCCAGGCATACATGCAATGTGGCCTATTTTTGAACCCGTTAGTTAAAAGACCTATCATCTCATGCAGGACATTGACATAGTCGACCTGAAAAAGATTTCGGAATTTATTTTCCAGAAATACCAGTACGACTTTCGCAACTACGCCATGTCCTCTTTCAAGCGCAGGGTTCAGCGTATCCTCGAATTGAAAAAGCTCACCGTTGATGGGCTGATTAAAAAATTAACCGATACGCCATCCTTTATTAACGAGTTTCTGGACGAACTGACCGTTAACGTTACGGAAATGTTCCGCGACCCGAGCTTCTGGCGCATCATGCGGGAAGAAATAATCCCCGCTATACTCCTGAATCACAAGCAGTTCAAGATATGGCATGCCGGGTGTTCCTCGGGTGAAGAAGTGCTCTCCATGGCCATTTTGTTAAAGGAAATGGGCATTCTGGATAGTGTGCAGCTTTATGCCACCGACCTGGACACCACTATTCTTGAGCGTGCCCGGTCGGCTACCTACTCCATGAAAAACATGGAGCTGAATGAAAAAAACTACATCCGGTTTCAGGGAGCTGGCTCGTTAACTGACTATTATAAGGCAGAGAACGGTTACGCTGTATTCAATAAGGACCTGTTGGCGAATGTCAACTTCCGTAAGCATGACCTGGTATTGGGTGAAGCCTTCAACAAGTTCGACTTGATTTTGTGTCGGAACGTCATGATCTATTTCAACCAAACGTTGCAAAATGATGTGTTGAAAAAATTTCATGAAAGCTTATTCAAGTATGGCTACCTCGCCATCGGATCAAAGGAATCACTGATCTGGTGCGATTATGCCAACCGCTTTATCGTAGTGAACAACGAAGAGAAAATTTATAAGAAGATAAAAGACTAAGGGCTGATCCCGATGAGCATGTTTACTTTAAATAACAGCTACAAAGCCGTTGTAATCGGTGGATCAGCCGGGAGTTTTCAGGGAGTAGTGAAAATACTTTCTCAATTGCCGAAAGGTTTTCCGCTGCCGATTATTATGGCGCTGCACCGGTTGAAACACGTGCGCCACGGATTTGTGGAAGCACTTTCGCTGAAAAGTGTGGTGCAGGTAGTGGAACCCGATGACAAGGAGCCTTTAAAAAAAGGTGGCGTTTACCTTGCTCCAGCCAATTATCACCTTTCGGTTGAGTTGGGAAATAACTTTTCCTTGTCGACTGAAGAAATGATGAACAACTCACGCCCCGCGATTGACATTACGTTAGGATCGTGTGCGTATGTGTTTAAAGATAAGCTGATCGGCATCCTGCTCTCAGGAGCAAATAAAGATGGGGCCCTCGGCATGAAGTATATAAAGGATCGTGGCGGAATGACCATAGTACAGGAACCTTCGGAGTGCATGATTGAAACCATGCCAAAGGCAGCCATGGCCCTGACGAAAATTGATCACGTGTTGAAAGTGGATCAGATTGTGGAGTTTTTTAAAGAATTAGATAAGCAATACCGATGATGTCCTTGTTTAAAGACCGATTAACTGTAAGTCATGTACTGGCCGCACTTTTTTTCCTGGGTGTGCTGCTTTCAGCTTACATGCTGTATAAAATCCCTGACACCTTACAGGTTACGAGTGGATTCTCTCAACTCATAACACCATACATCATTATCGCCATAACGCTAGCCCTGGGTATTGCAGCGCTCATCTTTGCACTGGAGTATAAAAAAGAATTGATCGTTATCCGCGACCGGGTTATTACTACCCAGGATGACACGACTACATCAGAAGGCAAAACTTCTTCAACGTATTCAATTGGCGCAATCCAGCAGGCAGTAAAGGGTGCGAAGAACAACAATGAAACTTTTCAAAAAGGACTTCAGGCCCTTGGCAAAACTATGGAAGTCGGACAAGGTGCGATTTATAATGTGGTAAGCCAGGGCGATACCATAACCGCCAAATTTGTTGACGGGTATGCGTTTACCCTGGAAGAAGGAAAGACCATTGAGTTTGATTCAGGCGATGGCCTGATCGGGCAGGCAGTGGCTTCGGGAAAAACATTATCCATTGACGAAGTTCCTGAAGGGTACATCAACATCGTTTCTGGTTTGGGTAACGCCTCACCTCGTTATCTGCTGATAGTGCCCATCAAAAAAGAAAACTCAGTAACAGGAGTTTTTGAGTTGGCTTCGTTTACACCGTTCGATGCCGCCAAACAAAAATTTGCAGAAGCTGCCGCGCAGGTATTGGCAGAAAATTCAGGTTCAAAAAATTAAGGACGCATGCTCGCAAAATTTAACGATCTCGACATTACTTCTAAAATAACCTTACTGGTGCTCATCATCAGCATTACTGCTGTGAGTGCCATAAGTTTTTTCTCCTTTGATGTTAACCGACAGGCTACTCGCGACAAATATCAGTATAGCTTACAAGCCATTGCTGATGCAAAGACCACACATATCAACCAATTTTTTGAAACATCCGCGCGTGCCATTACTTCCGTTCAAACCGGTTTGGATTCTGTGAATTCAGGTGCCGAATATTTAATTCGTCAGCAACAAATTTTTGGTTTTGATTTTGTTCACCTCACCAACCTGAATGGTGCCATTCTCGAATCATCGGATACAACGCTTGAAAGCAGAACTTTTCTTGATCCGGATGGTTCAAGTTTTGCAGCCGGACACCTCGGTGTTCACTTCAGTCCGGTGTTTAAAGAAAATGGGAAGTACTTTCTTTTCGTGCTGGCTCCGGCTAAAACAACAAGTGGCGATGGACTGATCATCGCTAAACAAAGCCTCGAGAACCTGTATAAATCCCTTACCGACTATCGCGGATTAGGCAAAACCGGAGAAGTGCTGATTGGGAAGCTTGATGAAGTCAATAAAAAAATTCTGTTGGTGAGCCCGGTGCGGCCAGAGCCCCAAGCAGCCATTAAATTATACAACACCACTGATAAAGCGGTTGATGCTTTCCGCAATGCGTTGGAAGGAACCGCTGAGGGATCAGGAACCGGTATAGATTACCAACACAAAGAAGTATTACAGGTATGGCGCAAGCTCAACCAACCTGGCTGGGCGCTGGTAAGCAAAATGGATGTTGACGAAGCCAGTGGCGATGCCGGATCATTGCTTCAGATTTTTATTACGGTTGGCATCTGCATTGTGCTGGTAGCCATTGCAGCCAGTATACTTTACGCCCGTTCGTTGCTTCGCCCTATCAATACCATGCGCCATGCACTCGAACTGATCTCACAAGGAGTGTTGCCAGAAACTATCGACAACGTTCACCTGGATGAGTTCGGTAAAATGGCCTCAAAAATCAATCACCTTACTCAGTCGTTGAGACGCAATGCCGACTTTGCTCAAAAGATCGGAGAAGGAAAGTACGATACACAATTCACACCAGCCAGTGATAACGACTTGCTGGGCATGTCGTTGCTGAACATGCGCCAAAACCTGATTGACAACGAACGCAGAGACACCGAGCGTAACTGGATTGTTCGTGGCGTTGCTGAAATCAGCGAAATGCTCAGGCTTCACGATTCAATCGATTCACTAAGCGATGATGTCGTGAAATTCATATTGGATAAGATTGGTGCCGTACAAGGAGCATTTTATGTGGTGGATGACGAAGGTCGCGAACCGATCATAGAAATGCGCGCCAGCTATGCCTATGGCCGTAAGAAATACCTGAAAACCAAATTCAAATTTGCAGAAGGACTTGTGGGGCAGGCTGCTGTAGAAAAGGACATTGTGCTGCGCACGGAAATCCCGCACGAATACGTAACACTGACATCCGGTATTCTGGGCGATCAACGCCCTACATGTATCCTGGTGGTGCCGTTAATTACCAACGAAGAAGTGTATGGTGTACTGGAATATGCTGCCCTGAAGAAATTTGATCCATCGCAGATAAAGTTTGTACAGGAACTCAGTTTGATTCTTGCCCGCACCATCTTTAACATCAAGGTGAATGAGCGCACGCGTAAACTCCTTGAAGAATCACAGGCCATGAGTGCTGAACTTCAGGAGAAGCAGGAAGTGTTACGCCAGAATGCAGAAGAAATGCAGGCCACTCAGGAAGAACTGGAACGCACCAACACGGAGCTTGAGCATCAGGTAGAAGAAGTAAACCGCACGCAAAAGCGGATGCAGCTATTGCTGGAAAACGCATCTGAGGTTATTACCATTTACGAAGAAGACGAAACCATTCGTTACATCTCCCCTTCTGTGGAAAGCATTCTGGGATATGGTCAGAAAGAATTGATCGGCAAGAGCGACTTTGATAAAGTTCATCCTGATTATAAAGATGTATACATCAGCTTATTCTCGCGGATGAAAGAAAATCCGGATGAAAAAGTTACGGTTCAGTTTGAATACCGCACCAAAGACAATCAATATATCTGGATTGAGGCGACCGGTACCAACTTCATGTCGAATACGGCCATTCACGGCTACATTTTAAATGCTCGCGACATTACCGAACGCAGAAGAGCCGAGCAAGAGCAACGCATGCGCAGTAAGATGCAGGCGTTATCCGAAAACTCACCCGACCTGATTACACGACTGGAGGATGAATCTATTTCGTACATCAACCCGGTAATTGAATCGTACACCGGTAAAGGGCCTGCTGATTACCTGAATAAAAAGTATAGAGAGGCTGATTTGGACTCAACCATTCTAGAGAGCTGGTTACGCATAGTTGAACAGGTTAACGCCTCAAACGAAACCGTGGCTACTGAAATGGACTTCCCTTCGGAGTTAGGTAAGCGCGTGATGCAGGTGAATGCCATTCCTGAATTTGACGAATCCAATAAACTTGAATCAGTGCTGGTGGTTTCGCACGACATCACCGAGCGGAAGATGATTGAATTGGAGATTCAGAATAAGAATAAGAAGATCACCGAGAGTATCAATTACGCCAAGCGTATTCAAACAGCCATTCTACCCAACTCACGTGTAATCAGTAAAACACTACCCGATTCCTTTATCTTGTATAAACCCCGCGATGTGGTAAGTGGTGACTTCCCGTGGTTCATGCAAATCAAAAACGACATTTACATTGCCGCGGTGGATTGTACCGGTCACGGTGTACCGGGTGCCTTGTTGTCGTTAATCGGGTACTTCCTGCTGAACGATATTGTACGCAGCCGTAAGGTTACTGATCCGGGTGTTATATTGGACTTGCTGGATGAGGGCGTTACCAAAACCCTGCGCCAGGATGAAGATGCTTCTACCAAAGATGGTATGGACATAGCCTTGTGTAAGGTGAACATGGACACCCGCGAAGTGGAGTATGCCGGGGCGCACCGCCCGTTATACATTATGCGAAACGGCACAATGGAAGAAGTGAAGGGTAATAAATTCCCGATTGGCGGGGGTATCTTTAAAAACCAGACAAACTTTACCAACACCAAGCTTACCCTGAAAAAGGGCGACTCCATCTACTTCAGCTCCGATGGGTACCCCGACCAGTTTGGAGGCCCGGAAGGACGCAAGTTTGGCCCCAAACGGGTACGTGAAATCATTGAGCGGGTACATAAAATGCCTATGCTGGATGCCTCGAAGATTTTCGACCAGGAGTGGGAGAGCTGGCGGGGCGACACCAAGCAGACAGACGATGTGCTGCTGATTGGGATTAAGTTTTAACCGATGTAGGAAAAACTACTATTTAGATACAAATAAACCGTGTTTTTGACCCAAATCTTAATAAATTCGAAACCCTAATTATAACAGAGACCATGAAATTCATTTACGAACTACACCGAACCATGATGTCAGAAAAACTGATTCTGGTGTACCAGGGCGATTTCACCCAGGAAACAACAAAATCCATTCTGGCCATGGCCGAGCGAAATCTTGACTCTTCGGGAGAAGAATCAAGTACCAAGCGCAAGGTGTTTAACGTGATGGTGGAAGCATTGCAAAATATTGTGAAGCATAGCGATGAACTGGTAGATGGCGAAACACGAAGCCATGCCGCAATCTTTCTGATTGGAAGACAGGCCAACCGTTACTCCATCATGGCGGGCAATCCCATACGAAAAGAAAATGTGCCCAACCTTCAGAAAAAACTGGAACACATAAACGGACTGGATAAAGACGGCCTGAAAGATTTATACAAAGAAATCATTAAGAACACCACGATCTCTGAAAAGGGCGGTGCAAGTCTCGGCTTTGTTGATATGGCCCGTAAATCGGGCGAAAAGCTTGAGTTTTCCTTCCCCGAAATGAATGCAGATTATTGCTTCTTTTGCCTGAAGGTAAATGTACCTCGTGGAGACGAATAAGAATAGATCAAAAAATATTAAACGCTAACGCACGATTATTATGGAAATTTTAAATCTCGAAGGAACTGAAGATACCCCCAAAATTATTCTGGATAAAAAGAATGGCATATTCGAAATCTCAGGCCGTTCGCTACCTGAAGATTCAGCAGAGTTTTATCGTCCTGTATTGGAATGGATTGGTAACTACGGTGCTGAACCAAATCCTTCAACCGAATTCGTCTTTAAACTCGAATACTTCAATACCGCATCATCAAAATTAATATTGGATGTTCTTTCTGCTCTGGAAGACATAAAAGGCATGAAGATTATGTGGTATTACCACGAAGATGACGAAGACATGGAAGAAGCCGGCCAGGAATTTTCGGAGCTGGTAGAGATTCCGTTCGAGTTCAAGACGTATTGATACCCGAACCTGATGAACTGAATCGGTTATCTGTTCCATGCACTTGTAAGAAACGGATAACCGATATTTTTTTAACCCTGAACCATGAGTGAGGAAATTCTCAAAGCGCTGACCCAACTTTTTGCCATCATTACCAAGCAGGATGGTGGCGTGTCGGCAAACGAAAGACAGTACGTAATCAATTTCTTTCAAACGGAATTGGACCAGGACACTATTAAAGAGTACCTGGCGCAGTATGATGAACAATCCGGCTATGGCAAAACCGAAGAAGACGGTGGAAAAAAATTGACATCCGTTAAAGAATCTGTTCGCGTACTCGGTATCTGTAAAAAGATCAATAAAACCCTTACCCAAAAACAAAAGGTTGTTGTGCTCATTAAGCTACTGGAACTCGTAGCTATCGATAAGAACTTCTCTGCCCAGCGCATGGAAATCATAAACACGGTTTCAACAGTGTTTAACATTGAAAAAGAAGAGTACGACCTGATTGAAAATTTCATAACCACAGAAGACCCACGCACGCTTCCTTTCGCAGATCTTTTATTGGCAAGCAAGGACGAGAAGATTGAGGGCAAATCATACAAACATATTCACGCACACATTGAGGGTATTCTGTTATTCTTGCGGATACGCAGTGTAGACATGTATTACGCCAAGTACATGGGTGATGAATCGAACCTGTTAAACGGGTTTATCATGCAACCTAACAGGGCTTATTTGTTCTCACACGGAAGCACCATTAAAACCCAGGCAGGTGACGCGCTCTACTACAGCGATCTGGTTGCCGACTTTAACGACGAAATAAAAACCACTAAACTTTCCTTTAATGCCAACATTGAGGAGTTGCGCTTTCCTAACGGTGTAATTGGCTTGCGCGATGTTTCCGTTTCGGAAGGCCCGGGAAAACTTATTGGCATTATGGGGGCCAGTGGTGCAGGTAAAACCACTTTGTTAAACGTACTGGCCGGTCTTGTTCCTCCCACTAAAGGAAAAATACTCATCAACGGCTTCGACATTTTCGAAGAGAAAGAAAAGATACAAGGTGTAATTGGATACGTTTCGCAGGATGACCTGCTCATCGAAGAACTTACCGTTTACCAAAACTTATACTACAACGCCAAGCTGTGCTTTGCCCACTTTACCGAAGCTGAAATTCAGCAACGGGTAATGGAGGTCTTGGAAAACCTCGGGTTGGATCAACGCAAAGACCTGAAAGTGGGTAACCCCCTTGAAAAAACCATTAGTGGCGGTCAACGTAAGCGATTGAACATTGCCCTTGAACTGATTCGCGAGCCGGCCATCTTATTCTTAGATGAACCTACATCAGGTTTATCCTCTCGCGATTCAGAAAACGTAATCGACTTATTAAAAGAACTTTCCCTGAAGGGTAAGTTGATCTTTGTGGTTATTCACCAACCCTCATCCGACATCTACAAGATGTTCGACAAGATGATCATTATGGATACGGGTGGATACCCAGCCTACTACGGCCCTCCGGTAGAAGCGGTAACTTATTTTAAAAGGTCAACGTTACAGGTTGACAGCAACCGCGGGCAGTGTGAAACCTGCGGTAACGTTAACCCGGAACAGATTTTCAATATCATTGAAGCCAAAGTGGTTGATGAATACGGTCAGCCAACGAATAAACGCAAAATCAACCCCGTACAATGGAACGAATGGTTTAAGGAGCGATTCAGACTTGGGCGGGTAGAGGATGTTCGCGAAGAACCACCCAAATCGTTGAACATACCGGGCAAAATAAAGCAAGCCATCATATTTGCTACGCGCGATACACTATCGAAACTCAGCAACAAGCAATACCTGCTCATCAACTTACTTGAGGCCCCTTTGCTTGCGCTGATACTTGCCGTCATCATTAAATACAAGAGTGCACCAGGAGGAAAGGAATACCTGTTCCGTTTCAATGATAACTTCCCGGCCTTCATTCTGATGAGCATTATTGTAGCTCTGTTCATGGGACTTACGGTGAGTGCCGAAGAAATTATCCGCGATCGGAAAATTTTAAAACGCGAATCATTTTTGAACCTGAGCTGGAACAGCTACCTCACCTCAAAGGTGGCCATTCTCTTTACGCTTTCCGCCATTCAAACCTTAACGTTTGTACTGGTGGGGCATCTCATTCTTGAGATTGAATGGCGCATGATTTTCCCGTTCTGGTTTACGTTGTTTACGGTTTCCTGCATGTCGAATGTGTTGGGATTAAACATTTCATCAGCATTCAACTCAGCGGTGACCGTGTACGTAATGATTCCGCTTCTGCTTATTCCGCAGATGATTTTGAGCGGACTGCTCTTCCGTTTCGATAAACTGAACGACCTGATCAGTACCAAAGGAAAAGTTCCGCTGGTGGCCGACTTCATGGCATCGCGCTGGGCGTATGAAGCACTCGCTGTGGATGCTTTTAAAAATAACTCATACGAGAAACCGTATTACGATTACGAAAAGTTTGAGTCTCAAGCTGACTTCAAGTCTTCATTCCTGATTGATGAGTTGGAGAAAAAAAGAAAGTTCATCAGTGAGCATTACCAATCAACTGAGGATTCCGTTCGAAAGCATATTGAGAAAGATCTTGAGATCATCCGGAAAAGCTTGAAGGATGACTATTTCAAGAAAGGGTTGGATAATCTGAACTTTGACAATACATGGACAACAGACATGTATTCACCTGAAGTAGATAAGCAACTGGAGGAATTCTTTTTAGCATACAAACGATTTTATCAGGATGCCTATAACAAAGCTGTAGCTGCTCGGGAAAGATTAATCTATGAAAAAGAAAATGACAAAACAGATTCGTACAATTTGAACGACTTCAAGAACAGCTACTATAACGAAAGCCTGGCCGACCTGGTGAAGAATGTTTCTACAAAGGACCGTATTCTGGAATACAAAGGTGAACTTGTCCAGCAGATAAATCCTGTATTTCTTGATCCTGTTAATACCGGACCTTTGAACTACCGGGCTCATTTTTTTGCACCCAAAAAGAACCTGTTCAATACCCAATGGGAAACCTACCGGTTTAACATGGCGGTAATCTGGTTTATGGCCATCGGGTTTTATATTACATTATATTTCGAGTTACTCCGGAAGTTTATTGACCTGTTTGGTAAGGTTAACCTTCCGACAAAAAAATAGCATTCTTGTACTGTTTTGGTCAGGAATGGCGAATTATTAACTTTGTAAGCTTCTAATTTTGATACTATGAAAGTTGTAAAAATCGGGTTGTTTGCGCTGATTTTGGCTGCTTGCAGCTCTGGAAAAAAAACGGACGAACAGGCCTTTCTGGAGACCCTAGACTCTGCCAAAAACGAGGGTCCAACTATTTCTGAAGCCGTAATTGGCGACATCCTACAGCAGATTCCAAGCCCCCTTGAAATCTCCGTTCTCCTAAAGGAGGCCGGCAAAAAGTATAATGTTAATTACCTGAACTCCCCCGACAACCTTCCCAAGTACAACAGTAATTTCAAGAAAGCCCTCAATCTTGGAATCTATGGTACAGATCTAGGATACACCAATATTTACGAGCAAAATCAGGATGGGGTAAAGTACATTTCCACCATTAAAAGCCTGGCTGACGGACTGAACATTGGCCAGTTCTTTGATATTGAAACCATAGGCCGGTTGGCTACCAACAGCAAGAACCTGGATTCATTGTTGCTGATTACCACCCAAAACTTCAATAGCATTAACCACTACCTCCAAACCCAGGGCCGGGCAAACCTAAGCGTACTCTTGTTAACTGGTGGTTGGTTAGAAGCTGTGCATATCACGTGTAACGTAGCCAATAGCGACCCTACCAATAAAGAACTCCAGGAGAAAATTGGTGAGCAAAAGGTTATTTTGGAGAACATTATGCTGCTCTTATCCTTCTATCAGGAAACTGATCAAAATATGGCATCCTTATTGAGTGACATGAAGGAATTACAAGCGGCTTTTGATAAAGTGAACATTACGTATACCTATAAAGAATCATCTTTTGAGATTGTTGATGGCGTTATGGTAATTAAAGATAACAGCACTACCACTATCGACATTACACCGGAAGACATTGAGAGCATACGCTCCATCACATCATCCATTAGAACAAAGATTACAAGCTAAGATAATTAACCATGAAAAAGTTAGTCTTTTTTATTTTCTCTGTATTCCTGATCAGCACGTCTGAGGCCTCTGCACAGTGCAACGCAGAAGATCTTTCAAACGACTGTATTCCGAAACTGGCTTCAGGCTTCAATTTTTTAAAGAGCTACAAAATTGATGGCGGTGGGGGCTCAAAAGATAAAGTTGAATACTCCTACGTGTTCACCAAAGGAACACAATACATGATCAACATTTGTGCTCCTGGTCAGCCTACCGATGGCATTGTTGTTACGTTATACGATTCAAACCGAAACAAAGTAGCCTCCAGTAAAATCAATGGACAGTTTATTTCGGCAATTGCCTTCCCGTGCAATGCAACCGGAATTTACTACATCCAGTACACGTTTGATGGTTCATCAAAATACTGTGGCGGTAGTGCCCTTGGTTTCAAACGTTAACGTTTAATCAATCAATATTTAAAAAACCCTGACAGAAATGTCAGGGTTTTTTGTTTATGAATATTATCCTGCCAATTTCGTAATTCAATACCATGCAGGAATTTACAACTCATTTCAATTTTAGTGCCCGCTACTACACTCTGGGTACATTAACCGATCAAACGCAGCAGGTATGGTTTGTCTTGCATGGGTACGGCCAGTTGGCTCGCTATTTTTTGCAAAAGTTTGAGGTGCTTCAACAAAAAGGAATTTATGTGGTGGCCCCGGAGGGACTATCACGCTTTTACCTGGAAGATGTAACCAAACGAGCCATTACCGGAAACAATCGCGTGGGTGCGACCTGGATGACGGCAGAGAACAGGTTGATGGATATTGATAATTACCTCACCTATTTGCAGCAAATTTACACGGAGGTTATCGGTACAAAGAAATGCACCGTTAGCCTGCTTGGGTTTTCACAAGGTGCAGCAACCGCATCACGATGGGCATTGCGTCACCCGCACAACTTTAAGCGCCTTATCCTTTGGGCAGGCATATTTCCCCCCGACATGGATTTTGAAAAAGGGAAACAAATACTGGCGGATAAAGAAATTACAATGGTGTATGGGGAACATGATCCCTATGTAACAGATGAGCGCCTAAACGAAATGACAAACCTGGCTAACCGCCTTCAGGTAATACCAAACTTGATTACATTCCCAGGCGGTCATGAAATTGATTCACAAACACTGGAAAAACTGGGCTAAAGATTTTTCTTCACCAATGTACTGGAAGCCTGGGCTGTTGGAAAGATGGTTATATCGGCCAACACTACATGTTCGGGTTGTTGCAAAACATACCGGATAACCTCGGCAATATCCTGAGCCAATAGCGGTTTAAATCCCTTGTAAACAGAAGATGCCCGTTCTTCATCACCCTTAAAACGTACCAGCGAAAATTCAGTTTCAACTAAGCCTGGATGAATAGCCGTTACCTTAATACCATGTGTATTTAAATCGATGCGCATACCTTTGGTTAGCGCATCCACGGCAAACTTACTGGCCGAATATACATTTCCGTTTGGATAAACTTCTTTTCCTGCAATGGATCCTAAGTTAACAATATGACCTGATTGCCGCTCCACCATACCCGGAATAACCATTTTGGTGATATACAACAACCCCTTTACATTAATGTCGATCATGGCATCCCAGTCCCGAACATCACCTTTTTGTATTGGATCAAGACCATGTGCATTACCGGCATTATTAATCAATACATCAACCTTTTGCCAGGGTTGTGGTAACCCATTAAATGCTTTTTCTACAGCATGCTGATCACGAATGTCGAAGCAAAGTATTTCCACTTCGGTGAGTTTGCTTAGTAAAGCTTGCTCACGAAGCAGGCGTTCCTTCCTGCGACCACACAGAATTAATTTGAAATCGTGCTTGGCCAGTTCATGTGCAGTTGCCAGGCCAATGCCTGAAGTAGCACCGGTAATTAACGCTATTCGTTTCGACATTATTGAAAGAGCAGGTAAAAGGTTACTGTGTTCGTGTTTACCCGTTGCAGGGGTCTTCCAAAATCATTTTCCCGATTGTCCAAATGATCAACTATGCCGCGGGAAAATCTGATTTCAGGAGAAAATTTAAACAAGGGAAAATATAAATCGAAACCGATACCGGCTTCAACATTCAGGTTTATGGGCGTAACTTCAAGTGAGTTGGTTACATTTTCAATTTCCTTTTTTCCCGAAGCTTCAATACCCGGTTTAATACCACCGATCATATACATGCGCACATTACCTCTGCGCATCGACTTGTACTTAACCAACATCGGAAACTCCACCATGGTTGTTTCCACCAATTGGCGTTGTGACGAACCATCAGTAAATCGATATAACAACGTATGTTCGTAAAAGGCAACTTTAGGAGTCAGGCGTAAATCAACAAACTCATGAAGGCGATAGTTAACAATAAAACCCAAGGAAAAACCGGGCTTCCATTCCGGGGTAACGGCAAACAGCGTATCGAATGATGGCGTTACAAATTCATCGGCATATTTAATCTGGTAAGCAGTTGAATGCAGCCCGATCAAAAATCCATACGTGAGCTTTCGCTTCTCATCATAATACGGATTGTTCTTACGTGCCCATAAAAAGTTTTGGGCTTGTGCAGCACCAGCCACTAGCAACAGTAAAACAACAACTACTTTTGGGCCGTATAGATAGAACTTATTCCGAACGTTAATGGCTTGCATGAAACTTGGTTAAATCCTACGTCTTTGAGAATCTGTAAAAAATCCTGTCCGTCCGGAAACGCCTCCACGGATTCGGGCAGGTAATCATACGCAGCCTTATCCCGTGAAATCCAACGTCCGAGTTTAGGCAAAATGGCCTTAAAATAAAAGCTATAGACTTGCTTAAACGGAAACCGCTTTGGTCGCGAAAATTCCAAAACCACCAACGTGGCCCCTGGTTTCATTACACGGAGTATTTCAGCAAGACCTTTTACCAGATTTTCAAAGTTGCGCACTCCAAATGCAACGGTTACAGCATCGAATTTATTTTGCTCAAACGGAAGATTTTCCGAATCAGCCTGTATCATTTCAATCACGTGAGCCACTCCCTTGCTTGTCATTTTTTTTCTACCCACATCCAACATTCCGGCTGAAATGTCAACACCAATTATTTTTTCGGGGTTTAGTTCAAGCGATTGCAATGCAAAATCACCGGTGCCGGTTGCCACGTCCAGCATAATCTTGGGCGATGAAGGTTTCAGTAACTTAACTGCCTTTTTTCGCCAACCTTTATCAATGCCCAGGCTTAGAAAATGGTTTAAGAAATCGTACCGATGGCTGATGTTATCAAACATTTGCGCCACCTGCTCCTTTTTAGTGGTCGGCTGATCTTTATAGGGAACTACCGTCATGAATACACGTTTGATCTACAAACAAAACAAGGCGGCAAATTGCTAATAAATCGGGATAAAAAATGAAGGAATTCAGACCCTAATTTGAAATTACCTTGAATTCCACTCTGCGGTTCAATTCCCGGCCTTCCTCCTCGTCATCGTTGCTGGCCAGTGGACGGCTCTTTCCAAAGCCTACAGCCGTGATTCTTCGGGCATCAATACCCTTCTTGGTAAGGAAGTCCTTTACGGCCTCAGCCCTGCGTTTGGAGAGTGTGAGGTTGTAGGCTGCTGTTCCAATGTTATCCGTATGGCCTGCTATTTCAACACGCATGGTAGGGTTTTGTTGCATCATGCGCTCCAACTTGTTAAGCTCGTTATAAGACTCTTGTTGAAACGTGGCCTTGTCGAAATCAAAATAAATGTTCCGTAAAATAGAAACCATTCCGGTTTCGAGCTTGCGCAGTTCAACGGTTCGGGTTAACTCCTTCTCCTGCTCCGATACACCATCCAATCGAACGTTTTGGTTCACGAACATGTACCCTTCACTTTCAATGGATAAACGGTAATCTTTTGCTGATTCTTCCTTTACAGTAAACTCAACTATGCCCGCTGACTTATTAGTTGATGGCACGATAATGTTATCGCGTAGGCCTTGCAGGCGAATGCGGGCATCAACCGGTTCTTTTGTTTGTGCGTCTATGGCCGTAACTACATAACGTAACGGAAATTTAGTGGGCTGTTTGGGCACAACCGTTTCAACTGTATCTACGGGTTCATCAACAGGTTCAATCGGATCGGCCGGATCAGGATCCTTCTGTGCCACCTGCTGCTCAGGTATGGTAATCATGTAAATATCATCATAGCCCTGGCCATCTTCGCGAACGGAGGAATAATAACCCCGCTTGCCATCTCGTGTACTTACAAAAAAGATATCGTTATCAGGCGTGTTGATCGGGTATCCCATGTTCTCCGGCTCCGACCATTCGAGAGTTGCTTCGTCAAATATCGTTCTATAGATATCAAAACCTCCCATTCCCCTTCTGCCTTTTGAACTGAAGTACAAGGTCTTGTTATCGTAATCGATAAAAGGGCCATCATCATCATCTGTTGTATTGATTTTAGGACCCAGGTTTTTTACGTTCGACCACTCACCTTTTTCATTTAAAATGGCACTATAAATATCAAGTCCGCCAAAACCTCCGGGACGGTTGCTTGAGAAATAGAGTGTTTTCTCATCGGGTGAAATACTGATTGATTTTTCTTCGAAAGAAGAGTTAATAATGCCTGGTAGCGGAACAGGAGCTGACCACGATCCATTGTCGTTTCGGTTGCTGAAATATATGTCTCCGCCATTATCTGTTTTGTAGATAAACAGTGTTTGACCATCAGCCGACAAGGCCAGGTTTGAATCGTGATACTCCGAGTTCACGGGTGCGCCAATATTTTCCGCAGGTTGCCATGCACCATTAACCTTTTTCGAAATAAAAATATCTTCAAAGGGCTTGTTATCGGTATCCACGTTTTCGTTCAAGTTGCCATCACGTCTGCGGGAAGTAAATACAATCTCATCTTCATTGGCATTTAGCACCGGTGCATAATCATCCCACTCCGAGTTTATTTCACGACTGATGTTCACAATAGAATAATTACGAGGTGAACCGATGAATTCTATACCCACTTCGCATTCCTGAATATTGCGATCAACGATGGCCACATCCACTTTATCGCGCCCCTGGTAGTTTGGTCGCTTGGAAAGCCTGTCTTTATATCGGTTGTAATAGTCGATGGCCTTTTCGAACTCCATACCAAACTGATAACTCTGCCCGATCAGGTATTCCAAATTGAAACGGTAATTCGGATCAATTTCATATACCCGCATGAAGTATTGAACGGCCAAGTCTTTCTGAATGGTCATCAAGTGGTAAAGACCTGCTTCGTAGTTGAGGGTTAGGTTTTCAGGATCAAGATTGGCACCGATAATTAAAACTTCACGGATATCGTTATCAGCCTGAGAGGCTGCACGCATTTCTTCCGCAATATTCAAATATTCAAGCGCTTGTTGCTTGTTGTCCTGACCGCTGGTTGTTAGAAAAATACCCGCAACAGCTAAAAAAACCAGTACACACCGGATGCTGAACATGCAAAAATGGGTTTACGATTAACGTTAATCTCTTAAAATTAAAAAATAGTATGCCAATATAGGAAAAAGCATCTTTACAACAGCATAAATTTTAGCCATAAAGTGCTCAAATATTACATTATTAGTAATTTGGGGTGAAAGCTTTACTTCAAGCCAATTTGCATGGAAATCAAAGAAGCGGAATTCATATCCAGCATCACAAACCTTAAAGATTTGCCCAAAAAGCCGCTTCCCGAGTTTGCCTTCATAGGGCGTTCAAACGTGGGTAAGTCCTCCTTAATCAACATGTTAACGGGTCGCAGGCAACTGGCTAAAATCTCAACCAAGCCCGGTAAAACGCAGACAATCAACCACTACCTCATTAACAAAAGCTGGTACCTGGTGGACCTACCCGGGTACGGCTATGCGGGCGTAAGCAAAGAAAAACGGGCCGGATTTGGGCGCATTATTGAAGACTATGTTAGAAAGAGCCCCGAGCTATGCTGCTTGTTTGTATTGCTTGATCTGCGTTTACCCCTCCAGGCCATCGATCTTGATTTTATTAACTGGGCGGGCAAGCATGGCATACCACTGGCATTTGTGTATACCAAGGCCGATAAACTTTCTGCGGGCGCGGTGCTGACCGGCAGAAAAAAAATTGAAAGTGCATTGCTAGCCTATTGGCAAGAACTTCCTGATGGCTTCGTGACTTCATCCGTTAAGAAAAAAGGACGGGATGAACTGCTCGACTTTATTGGTGCAACCTTAAAGGGCATTTCTCAAAATGATTAGTTTTGCGGGCTAAATAAAAATCCGAAACGTATGACATTGGCCGATATCGCAACCATTTCAGGGAAAGGTGGACTATTCAAAATCTTAAAGCCTTCAAAGTCGGGGGTAATTCTTGAATCGCTGGATGAGACAAAAACCAAGCTGGTAGCTACCGCACATCATAAACTTTCGGTGCTGAATGAAATTTCTATTTACACCACCACCAAAGAAGGCACTGTTGCCCTTGAGGACGTCTTAAAAAAAATTCATCAGGAATTTGGCGATGATCTAGGCTTGGATGCCAACGCAGACAATGCCGAACTGAAATCATTCATGAAAGCTGTGTTACCGGATTATGATGAGAACCGCGTATATGTAAGCGATATTAAAAAACTGGTACGTTGGTATAGTATTCTACGTACCGAAGCTCCTGAAGTATTCAGTCAGGAAGACACAAAGAAAGAAGATAAACCTTAAGCAAAACTCTCCGCTTTATCCACCATATTTTTTGAACCTACAAAAAAGGGTGTGCGCTGATGCAGTGTTTTGGGTTCAATGTCCATGATGCGCTGAATTCCATCTGATGCTTTTCCTCCGGCCTGTTCAGCAACAAAGGCAAGGGCATTGCATTCATACATTAGTCTCAGCTTTCCGTGTTTGTCTTTGGCTGTAGCCGGATAAATATAAATTCCGCCCTTCAATAAGTTACGGTGAAAATCAGCAACCAGCGAACCAATATACCGGCCAGTGTAATTGCTCTCTTTGCAATACTGCACGTATTGCTTTACACCATCTGAAAAGGAATTAAATGACCCTTCGTTTACAGAAAAAATTTTTCCATCAGCTGGCATTTGCATATCAGGGTGAGAAAGGAAGTATTCACCCAGGGTAGGCTCGTAAGTAAATCCATTTACGCCATGCCCGGTAGTGTATACCAACATGGTAGAAGATCCATATAAAATATAGCCGGCTGCTACCTGCTCCGAACCTTTTTGCAAAATATCTTCCTGCTGAATGGGCATGCCCGGCTTACTCTTTCGCCTGTAAATAGAAAAGATGGTTCCGATGGATACGTTCACATCTATATTGGATGATCCATCCAATGGATCGATGGCAATGACATATTTGCCCTCGTTGTTTAAATCCATGAAGGTTTCACTCTCCTCCGAAATTAAGGCGCATGCCTCTCCGCCCTTTTGAAGGGCGCGGGTAAAGCGTATGTTGGCCAGCACATCCAGTTTTTGTTGCTCATCACCACCGGTATTGGTTGAGCCCATTCCACCCATGATGTCAATTAACCCTGCTTTGTTTACCTCGCGGTTTACTACTTTTGAAGCCAACGCGATGTCGCGAAGAAGTTGCGACAGTTCTCCGCTGGCAAAGGCGAAATGATCCTGATTACTCTTTATAAACCGGTCGAGGGCGCTTCCAATGGGCTGGGCAATTCGGGATTGTTCCATGTCGGGGATTAATGCTTTTTAGCTGATCTTTACAGGCCGTAAAATTAACCCGCAAACGATTTAGTACAACGAATTATGAAGGTTTTTAAGTTTGGTGGCGCTTCGGTAAAACATGCCGAAGCCGTGCGTAATGTCACCTCCATTCTGAAGCAGCACGACAAAGACTCCCTGTGGGTGGTGGTTTCGGCTATTGGCAAAACCACCAATGCGCTTGAGCGTGTGGTATTTGCGTTTTTGAAAAACGAACCATTCGAATCCGAAATTCAGGATATTTATACCTATCATCAACACTTAATTCGTGATCTGTTCGAAAATCCAGAACCCGTATTGACGCAACTGGAAGAAGCGCTCGAGGTTGTTCGTAAAAACCTGATTAAAGGAAAAGACGAAGATGAGCTTTACGATCAGGTGGTTTCTTTGGGCGAGGTTATATCATCTCAAATTATTCATCAATTTCTTATATCTGAAGGACTTCCGGTTGCGTGGTTTGATGCCCGCAAACTGATTTGCACCGACAGCTCTTTTCGGGAAGGACAAATTAATTGGTCTAAGACAACACAGTTACTGACGGATGCGCAGAAAAAGTTGGATGAGAAAATTTGCATTACACAAGGATTCATTGGGGCAGATGAACAACAGCGCAGTGTAACACTTGGGCGTGAAGGATCGGATTTTACCGCTGCCATCATCGGTTCATGCCTTCATGCCGAATCCGTTACAATCTGGAAAGATGTTCCGGGCGTGATGAATGCCGATCCGAAAAAACTACCGGCTGCGATTGTATTTCCTGAACTTCCGTACAAAGAGGCGGCTGAAATGACCTATTATGGAGCATCCGTAATCCACCCCAAAACAATTAAGCCATTGGCACTACGAAATATTCCCTTGTGGGTAAAAAGCTTTACTGATCCATCCCTATCGGGAACCATCATTCACGAGTGCAAGGTGGAAGGACTCCCTCCCGTAATTGTATTTAAGGAAAATCAATGCCTGGTTTCTTGTAAGGTCACCGACTTCACCTTCGTAAACGAAGAACAAATAAGCGTGATCTTTCATGCCATAACCGCGTTGAACATCAAACTAAATGTGATGCAGAATTCGGCCATCTCGTTTTCATTCTGCATCGACTTTCGTGAAAACAAAGTAATGGCCCTCATCGAAAAATTGCAGGAGCACTTTGAAGTGTACTACAATACCAACCTAACGCTGATCACGATTAAAAACTACGATGAACAGAGTTTCAATACCTATCGCAAACGCGCAGGTGTAATACTGGAGCAATCCTCCCGTTCAACGTTACAAGTATTGGTAAAGGATTTATAACCGATGCGTGAGTTGTTGTTTCAGGTGGGCGATAAATCCATCAGTTGATCGGTCGAGAATTTCAAAAACTTCCTGAAAGCCGCGTGGGCCACCATAATATGGATCAGGCACTTCCAGGTGATCATCACTGATATCAAAGCTTCGTGTCATGAAAATTTTATGTTGATGCACTTCCGCACCCGGAAGGCTCAAAATGTTGCGATAATTACTACTGTCCATCGCCAAGATAAAATCAAATTCCTCCAGATCAGTGGTGGTCAACTGACGGCCCCGGTGATTAATCGTCACTCCATTTTCCAATGCATTGGCAATGGTGCGTTCATCGGGTGTATCGCCTATGTGATAGTTTGAAGTACCACATGAATCGGCCTCCACATGTTGGTGCAATCCGTTATTCCGGATTTTATGCTTAAAGATTGCCTCAGCTAATGGCGATCGGCAAATATTCCCCAAACAGACAAAAAGTACCCTAATGCGTGCCATAAAAAATCACTAACTCGTCATTTCAAGGCTAAAAATGCAATTTATTACCAATAAAACAGGGATCTGGGGTTACAAAATCAGGGGCTGCCGTATTCAAAACCGCATAGCACACTTTTACCGCCTTTTGGTTTGAAAAGCCCGCCTCCTCTTGCTCGGAGGGGGCTTTTCTTATTTTAAGGCGCCCCCTTCCCTTTCCTTCCTCATGCAGCTATATTTTTTAGTTTTGTAAAAATCTCATACTGTATGGAATTCATTAAAGTCACAGAACAATACCAACCGGGCATTGCGCTCATTCAACTAAATCGTCCGAAAGAACTGAACGCGCTTAACAAGCAATTGATGGAAGAAGTGCGTGATGCGTTGCAGGCCTTTGATAAGAATGAGCAGGTTCGGGTAATCATCATAACCGGAAATGAGCAAGCCTTTGCCGCGGGAGCTGACATTAAGCAAATGGCCGACAAATCGGCTATTGATATGTTGTTGATTGATCAGTTCAGTACATGGGATCAGATTCGCAAAACCAAAAAACCCATTATTGCAGCTGTCTCCGGATTTGCGTTAGGTGGCGGATGTGAATTTGCCATGACGTGCGATATGATCATTGCCTCTGAAACGGCAAAATTCGGACAACCGGAAATAAAAATCGGAACCATACCGGGTGCAGGTGGTACACAACGTTTAACCAAGGCTGTTGGCAAAGCCAAAGCCATGGAACTCATCCTTACCGGAAGATTCTTATCTGCCGAAGAAGCCCATTTTTACGGTTTGGTAAACAAAGTGGTTCCTGTTGAAATGTACTTACACGAAGCCGTTGAACTGGCGAAAGAAATTGCGCGCATGTCACCTGTTGCTGTACAGTTAGCCAAGGAAGCCATAAACCGTTCCTTTGAAACACAACTGGATGAAGGATTGGCATTCGAGCGAAAAAACTTTTACATGACCTTTGCCTCGGAAGATCAGAAAGAGGGCATGAAAGCATTTGTGGAAAAACGAAAGCCTGAGTTTAAAGGTCGGTAATAATCAATCCTACATGAATCCCCTCTCGAATCCAGCCTTTAAAGTTGAGCGCGTTGCTGCCTGGTTCATCATACTGGCCATTACCATTTTTTGCCTGAATTATTTCAGCAACTTTCTGCAGCCGCTGGTTATCGCTGTCATGATCTGGTATAGCGTTTACGAACTGAAGCGCTTGTTAAGTAAAATAAAAATAAAAGGGAAATCGCTTCCAATATGGTTGCTCACCATTTTTGCCTTCGTTATCATACTGTTGATCTTTGTAGGCATCTATGAGTTGATCACCTTAAACCTGGAGTTGATTATCAAAAAATCTCCAGAATATGCCGATAATTTTAAAATATGGATTTCCGGACTTCAAACCTTAGAGGGTTTTAGTGAAATTCAGGAACGTATAATAAGTCGTATACAGGAATTCAATGCACAACCTCTGTTAACAGGATTACTCAACAGCCTCACGAGCATAGCGGGAAATACGATTGTTATTATTATTTATGTTTCCTTTTTATTGGTTGAAGAGAAATTTTTTTACAAAAAGCTACATGCTTTTAGTTCGGACACTGAAAAACAGCAAAGGATAGATACTGTATTAGCCGAAATAACGGATGCGATACGGAAATACATTTCTGTAAAGACTCAAATGAGTTTGCTTACAGGTTTAATAAGCTACGTGATCTTGTTAATGTTTAAAGTAGACTTTCCTGTTCTTTGGGCGTTCCTCATTTTCTTGCTGAACTATATCCCCTACATCGGATCATTTGTGGCTACGTTTTTACCGGCAGCATTTGCCATGTTTCAGTTTCAATCGTTTCTGATGCTCTTTTGGGTATTTGTGGTGATTCAGGCAGTACAATTTTTAGTTGGTAATGTACTGGAGCCCAAAATAATGGGTCGAACGTTAAACCTCAGTCCACTGGGGGTTATGCTCGCCTTAACGTTTTGGGGCATCATCTGGGGTGTACTGGGTATGTTCCTGTCCGTACCGATAACTTCGGTAATGCTCATCTCCTTCTCCCGATTTGAAAGCACACGGTTTATTGCCGTATGGCTTTCAGAAACAGGCGACCTGAATATGGAAACTAAAAAATAATGCTGCTTACCGGAAGGTAAAGCCTAACCCAGCTGTTACTGCGCTGTACTCTTGCAGGCTGTATGCACCATACAGGTAGAAAGCCAGGATGTTTATGCGCATACCCACATCCATGCGCATGCTGTTGTTTTTGAAGGTGGCCGAGTAGGGATTTGACAAGGTAAATTCGGCAGCCTGACCTTCAAAAAAAGTATAGGTGCCTTTCATATCGGCTGTCGTCTTCACACCATTATAGCCGAAACCACCAAAGAACGTTACAAAGGCAAGTTTCTTCGACACCAATGCCTGAAGCAAGAATGCATTGAATTTATATTCAGCTTCCTGATTCGCACCGGCAAAGCCACTACCTGACAAATCCGTTACCCCTTTAAACGAGGTAAACCCTGCCATTACAGAAAGATCAAAGGGCAGCATTTTTATGCCGGGTATATGTTGCTTAATGTCGTGGCGGAGACCAAAACCAATCAGGTTCACCTCAGTGTTGCCCAATTTTGATTTTGGCACTATCCTGAACATCAGGTCAGTGCCCTTTATTAATCCAATACCCACCTGCGCCATAGGTGTACCCACCGGGGCCAATTTAATGGCATCACGAATGCCTAATCCCCGAGGACCGTCAATATCAACATCGGGTTGTCCATCATCATCAATATCAACCTGATAGCCCGTTTGATCCTTAGGACCGAAAATAGTGGGTGCTGCTCCTCCTGGATTTGAAGAGTTCGTAAAGCCCGTAACAGTTGCCAGATTCAAACTATTCGGATCAAAAAAATCACTGGATTTCGGAACAAAAACTGGCGTCACCGAAAAATTGAAATCAAACCCCCCAAGTTTGTGAGGCTTGGCCGTATGAAACCATCCACCATTCAGCGCATACGAAAATCCCTCAACAAACGGATTGATGTATGCCGTAATCAGTTTGCCACCATCCTCCTGACCAGCCTGTAAAAATCGCACCAGGTCATCTTCATTTTGTGCATGTGCAGAAAATGATATTCCTACAATTAGTACGAGGGCAACTAAAATTTTAGGGAGCTTATTCATAAAATATGGAGTTTCAATTTTTACTAACACCCGATTTAATCCAAAAAATGCTTTTTTGGTAAGTCGAATCGTGTAAAACTTCCAAAATTATTTACAAAGTGCAAGAGAAACGCGGGTTTAATGTTCCTATTTTTGAGGCCACATGAAACTAGTGTATACCGTAGGCATTGCCATTATCCGTTTCCTGTACTTTATAGCCAGTTTTTTCGATGCCAAGGCGCACGCCTTTGTCAGTGGACGAAAAAAATTTTTTACCCGTTTTAGCGAAGCGATAGCCGATGAAAAGGCTCCTTTAGTGTGGGTGCATTGCGCATCCCTTGGAGAATTTGAACAGGGGCGACCGGTTATTGAAAAACTAAAGGCTGAATTTCCAGCAACAAAAATACTACTCACTTTTTTTTCTCCCTCAGGATACGAGGTGCGTAAAAATTACAGTCATGCTGACTATGTTTTCTATTTGCCGTGGGACACCCCCTCCAATGCCACAAGGTTTATTGCACTATGTAAACCTGTATTGGCAATTTTCGTGAAGTATGAATTTTGGATTCATTATACAGATGCATTAAAAAGGCACCATATTCCTACGCTTTCAGTTTCGGCCATATTCCGACCAGATCAGATTTTCTTTAAGCCATATGGAAATTTCTATCGATCTGTACTGAAAAATTTTTCCTGGTTTTTCGTCCAGAATGATGAGTCCGTAAAACTGTTGAAATCTATTGGACTTGAAAATATAACCCGCGCAGGCGATACACGTTTCGACCGGGTAAACCAATTGGTAAAACAAACCGAACCCATTGTGATTGCAGAAAATTTTAAAGGAACGCAAAAAGTGATGGTAATCGGCAGTTGTTGGCCTGAAGACCTTAAAGTTCTTATCCCCTTCATTAATGAGAACTATTTTCACTTGAAGTTTATACTTGCGCCACACGAGATCAGCGAAGATTTTATGAGTGAACTTGAAGGAGCGGTAACCGCCAAAACTATCCGATATTCACAAGCTATTGGCGAACTGGAAGATTATCACCTTCTGATTATTGATAATGTTGGCATGTTGGGTAGGCTTTATCGTTGTGGTGAATTCGCCTATGTGGGTGGTGCTTTCGGCAAGGGATTACATAACATACTGGAGGCAGCGTGCTACGGTATCCCGGTATTTTTTGGAAATAAAAACTATCACAAATTTCAGGAAGCGGTAGACTTGATTAACCGGGGTGGCGCATTTGAAGTAGCCGACTACCGCGACATGAAGGCCAAATATGAAATGATTAATGTACCCCAAAATTTTTTACTCGCCTGCGAGGTAACGCGTCAATATGTTGAAGAGAATTTAGGTGCTACAGAAAAAATTATGCAATACTGCCGACCCATACTTTCAAACGCATGAAAGGCCTGGTTATGCGATCAACTGGTTCGTGGTACGATGTGTACCTGGAAGATGGTCGGGTTATACCCTGCCGGACACGTGGTAAACTTCGACTGGAGGGTTACAAAGAATCTAACCCGATTGCCGTTGGCGATTACGTTGAACTGGATGACTTGCAGCACGAGGGAATCATTACCTCCATCCATGAACGAAAGAATCACATCCCCAGGCAATCCGTAAAAAAAACAGGACACTCCCATGTACTGGCTGCCAACATTGATC
The DNA here is from genome assembly GCA_964419145.1 of uncultured Roseivirgaceae bacterium. Lineage (GTDB taxonomy): Bacteria > Bacteroidota > Bacteroidia > Cytophagales > Cyclobacteriaceae > UBA2336. The sequence continues at coordinate 63,344 of CAYQOM010000006.1, forward strand.
AGGCGGTTTTGGTGGTAACGATGATCCTTCCGCGAACGTCATCAGGTTTCATCGACCGGTTTTTGATTACAGCCGAAGCATACGATATTCCCCAAGCCATCATTTTTAATAAACAGGATTTACTGGATGAAGAAAGTGCAGCTTTGCAAGATCAATTGATGGACGTATATGAAAAAATTGGGGTAACGTGCCTGAAAATTTCAGCTTTGACAGATGATGTCCATGAAGTGCATACACTTTTGACCAATAAAACATCGTTAATCGCAGGGCACTCCGGGGTTGGCAAATCGACATTACTGAACAAACTATCACCCGATATTCAGCAATCAACCGGTGAACTTTCAGGTTTTTCCGATAAGGGTACCCATACCACCACCTTTGCCGAGATGTTCAGGCTTGACAAGCATACATTTGTAATTGACACACCCGGGATTAAAGAGTGGGGATTGGTGAATATTTCACCTGAAGAACTCTCCGATCACTTTCCTGAAATGCGCGCGTTGCGATCAGAATGTAAATTCGGATATCGTTGCCTGCACGCCAACGAACCAAAGTGTGCCGTAAAAGAAGCGGTTGAAAGGGGTGAAGTGGCAGTGAGCCGGTATGTCAATTACCTGAGTATGCTTTCCGGTGAGGATAACCGCAAATGATTCAGGTTGCCGCAAATGTAACCATGAACATAATGAAGCGGTAGAAATAAATGGTTACTACAACGGATGCAAAGACACTGAGTGCACTAAGTACATTCCAAAAAAATCCTTTAACATAATAAAACCGCCTTACCGAAAGCACAATGTAGTATAGCATAAGGAGCAATATTCCAACAGGCAACACGAATTGAAAAGCAGGAAGTCCAATCCACAGGTAAAAATTCAACACACCTACCCAAATACAAGTCATCAGCAATAGAAAAGAAAACAGGTATAGGGCATAAATAAAGTGATCAGCAAAAAATCGCTTATTGCGAGAGAAGATCAATGAAAGCAGCAACGCCATAACCGGTACATTCAACACCATCAATGATTTTGATAAATTCACCGTCTTGGCATCGAACGTACGTGTATAATTCTCAAACGTCATTCTCCGTTGTTCTAGTCTGCTTTCAACCATCCTCGCAGCTAAAGGCCCGTATGTGGTATCGTGCCACCTGAGGTGATCGTGCAGCGGAAGATTAAAGTCTGTAAGCGGGTTTACAATGAAATAAATAAGGTTTATAAGCAAAAACAATGAAAATGGCGCCATCCATCGCTTACGTCTTCCTTCAACAAAATCATGCGCCATAAGCCCTGGCGTGCTGAGCAAACGCCACAGGTTTTTGATAAAACTGTTTTCAAGAAAAAATGCTGCACCAAAAAACTGAATAATAAAATACTTCAGCGTTCGCTCCTTCTGTTCAATAACTTTTTGTCCGCATGTGTGGCAGAAATTACCCTGTAACAGGGTGTTGCAATTCAGGCAGCGACCGGGATTTTCCATTAGTGGGTATATCGCTTACGCACGTTAGAAACCAAAAGTGCAGCATATTTAATTGCCAGCCAAATATTAAGCAGACGCAAGCTTAACTTTATTTCGTATTGGATTCTTTTCGTCAGCGCTTTCTTCTCTTCGCCTGTCCGGTTTAAATCAAGAATTTTTTTACAAACCCGATAAGTAGACTTAGCGTGTTGGTTAAAAAATTTCTCCTGCTTACTCCCTAAGCTATGTTTAACTATGCGTTTCTTTACCAACGGCTCTGGGGAATACATGTATTTGAATTGACGTGAAGAGCGAATCCAAAAATCAAAATCCTCATACGCCAGCGTTTCGTCATAGCCACCCAGCGCATCCATTACCGATTTTCGGAACATGATTGTTGGCGGACAGATAAAATACCGTTTGATCACTTGCACATAAATATCTCCTTGAGGAATGCTGTGGTGTGGATACTTGTCGGAATGATGGTTTAGAAAAGAACCACGCTCATCAATCAATTCCGCATCACAAAAATGCACCCCATAATCACCGCCTGCCTGTTTCAGGGCCTCCACCCCTTTTCTTATCCGATCGGACAACAACACATCATCGGCCGCAAGATCAATCAGGTATTCGCCTTTTGCCTGCGCCAATCCCCGATTAAACGCCCTGCAATTCCCTACATTTTCTTTCAGCAACAGCACTTCGAGTTGAGGATACTGAGTCTTGAGTTGGTTAATCGTTTCAGGACTACCATCGGTACTCGCATCATCCACAACAATTAGTTGAATCGGTGAATACGACTGGTTGATTACTGACTTTATCGCCTCTTGCAGGAAACGCTTCTGATTATAGCACAGGCAAATAACGGTAACCAAAGGCGCAGCCATGTTTACGCCAGGTCTTTGGTAAAGGTAAGCTTAGCAGTGGGTTGTGCGCCCAGGCGCAGCTTAAAGTCGAGCAGCGAAAAGTTGGGTTGATTCTCCAACGCGGAAGTTCCCAAATCCAACAACCGGATTCCTTGTTGCTGGCACCAACCATACATACCATCGATCAACATCACCACCGGGCTCCAGGCATCGTACCGTGAATGATGGGCTGAATAAAAGTTATACAAAATATCATCGGCAACACGAATGGCAATGCTCGCGGCTGCGCGTTCGTATCCTTTCATCACTTCAAAAAAAATAAACTGATCAGGAAAAACTTCGACTGTACGTTCCATCATTACCTGTGTCATGGATAGCGAGTAACCCTTTTCTTTGCGTGCATTCAGAATAAATTGAAAAATTTCATCAACCGGATTTACCGTGGCGGATGCAAATACAAATTCAGCCTCACGGGCTTGTTTCAATTTCCGAACCTCCCAATCGTCCATTTTTGTTTCGAGTGATTCCTGCGTAACAGATATTACTGCACCGGCTTCAGCTGCCTGAATGCGGTAGCCCGCATTGCTCAGTAGTACGTGTAACAATTGCAGCTGATCCGGTTGATAATCCGTAGCTGGATTGGTGTACGTAACCGATGTAACTCCCGATGACGTTAACGAATCCTCAACAAAACCAATAAACCGAAATAACATTTCAGGAGGCAGTGAGGTACTCCAAACAAAAGAACCAAAGGATGCCTTAAGCGGGCTTACAGCAACCTGGCCATTGATATGAACATGAACGATTCCAACAATGGTTTTATGTTTTTGATTGAGGACATAAAAAGATCGCCATCCGGATTCGGCTTGCAATTTCAAATGTCGCTCATCGTGAAAGATATAGGTTTTAACGTCTGCGCGATAATCGGCAGCGGGAGGCTTATCCGTAAACAGAAAATCATTCAATACGGAATGCCAATTTTCTTGTAGACAAAATGCATCAGCCAGGCCGGACCAATCAACAAAAACTGGAGGTCTTTAAAAAAGGAAGGCTTTTTTCCCTCAACCTTATGTCCGTAAAACTGACCGATCCAAGCAAACACAAAAATGCCAAGGCACACCGCCCAAAGTGGGGCAATATTTAGTTGTACGATATAGTTTACGCCAAATAAACAAAGCGCGGAGAACAGCATCATGCCCAAGCTTAACGGGATAGAAAGTGTTACGTAATACACGATAGCCAACACCAACACTACCGTTGCCCAGTTGGCATACGGATTCGTACCTAAAAAATTCTGCACCACACCCGATGGAATGGAGGCCACTAATCCCACCACGCTAAAAAAAATCAAAGGCACACAAATCCAATGAATCGCTTTGTTGGTTTCATTCTGGTGACTTTCACCATATTCTGAAAGCAGGGCATCAATTCTTCTCATGGCATTTTGGAATTAGTGGTTGAAGTTAATCATCTGTTTACAATCCTCAAATTTAGCTAAGCTTGGTTTTTACCCGTGCCCAGTCTTTAATCTGCCAAAACACTTTTCCGGTAGTCAGGTGGTTGCCTTTTATATCGTGAATTTTTACCTCACAGGGAATAATCACAGATTCCTGAGTTTGAAGTGGTTTAATAACCTGCTCTTCCAGCCACTCTTTTGAAATGGTGAACTCTGCCGTTGCATCCATTTTACCCTGGTAGTGATAATCCATTTCCAGGCGCTGCATAATAATCCGGTACTTCTTCATATCCAGGCTGCTGAGCAAAAGAAAGCCGGTAGTAAACTCTGAAATGGTAGCCAACCCACAGGCATGCAATCCACGAATGTGATTGAAGTTGCTTCTTTTATAGGGCATCAAGGTTTTTAACCGATAATCTTCAACAGACAGTACCTTGAATCCATGTGGTTTATTGAACGGGATCATCCGTGCAAGCGACCAGTTAAGCAGGCTTAAATAAAACGCAGATGTTTTTGCTTTTTGGAGAATTTCTTCAGGGCTGAACATGGGTACAATTCTTTAGTTGAATTAAAGATAAAGCTTTTGAAACCGAAACCCGTGTATTCCGTTAGCAGAATTTAATACCGCTTCAGCCCACCTCAACCACCTTTTCTTAACTCATTTAATATTTCAATTCTCCATCATGAAAAAGCGATTTTCATTTGTTGATGTATTGATCATGATTCCCGCAATTGCTGCCTTGCTCTATGGGATTATAGGATAAGGCTGTATTTTGCAGGATGATGAAAAAAATTATTGTACTGGGCGCAGGACTCGTTGGAAAAGCCATCGCCCTGGATCTTGCTCCCGCTTTCGAAGTTACTTCCGTAGACATTAATGATGAGTCGCTGCAGGCCTTGCAGGCGCAAGGTGTAAAAACACAAAAAGCAGATTTGTCTGACCAGGCGTTGCTTGCGGAGTTGATAAAACCCTTTGACCTCGTTGTAGGTGCAGTGCCGGGTTTCATGGGCTATCAAACCGTAAAAACTGTTATTGAAGCCGGCAAAAACATGGTAGATATTTCATTTTTTCCGGAAGATCCGTTTTTACTGGATGAACTGGCAAAAAAGAATAACGTAACCATTGTTACGGATTGTGGTGTGGCACCCGGCATGGGCAACATCATTTTAGGATATCATAACAGCCGCATGAAAATTTCGCACTACGAGTGCCTGGTGGGCGGATTACCCGTTGTGCGTGAATGGCCGTACGAATATAAAGCGGTGTTTTCACCGATTGATGTGATTGAAGAATATGTACGACCAGCACGTTACGTACAAAACGGAGACGTAGTTGTCAGAGAAGCCCTTTCCGATCCGGAGCTGATTCATTTCGATGGTGTGGGCACGTTGGAGTCGTGGAATTCAGATGGGTTGCGTTCCTTAATTAAAACCATGCCGAATATTCCGAACATGATTGAGAAGACATTACGCTATCCGGGGTGTATTGAATATTTGCGTGTGCTTCGCGAAACCGGCTTCTTCTCGTATGAGGAAATAGACGTAAAAGGAGTAAAAATCCGCCCAATTGACCTTACCGCGAAACTGCTCTTTCCAAAATGGAAGTTAAAGCCCGGAGAAGAAGAATTTACCGTTATGCGCATTCGCATTGCCGGAGAAGAAAAAGACAAACAAAAAACCTATCAATACAACCTTCTCGACCGCACTGAAAAATCAACGGGTACGCTTTCCATGGCGCGCACTACCGGGTATACGTGTACAGCGGCCGTTCACCTGGTTGCCCATGAAGCGTTCAACCGCAAGGGCATTTGCCCGCCTGAATACCTGGGCGAGGAAGAGGCGCATTTTCAATTTGTATTGAAGTACCTGAAAGAGAGAAATGTTCACTACTCGGTAACGGAATAAACCCAAATCCTTCATTTTCAGGGAAAGCTGAAATTTCTATCTTGCCCTCTTGAACCCGAACGGCATGACAGAAAAAAAACAGGCTACACTGCTTCAGGCGCTTATCCCCATTCTGGCACTCATTGCCCTTCTTTTCCTAAATGTGATAGTGTTCGGCTCGGATGCGATTGGTGGCGCCAATCAAATTGTGTTGTTGCTGGCGGCCGGAGTGGCCGGATTAGTTGCGTGGCAGTTGGGCTATACGTATGAAGAAATCAACGACAGCATTGTGCGGAGCATCAGCTCGGCCATGGCGGCCATCATCATCTTACTCACCATCGGTTCACTTTCGGGCACCTGGCTGCTCAGCGGCATTGTGCCGGCCATGATTTACTACGGACTAAAAATTTTAAACCCAACCATATTTCTTTTTGCGGCTGCCACCGTATGTGCTATTGTTTCTGTAGCCACTGGCAGTTCGTGGTCAACCATTGCCACAGTAGGCATTGCACTTTTGGGTATCGGTCAGGCGCTTGATTTACCCGAAGGTGTAGTAGCAGGAGCCATTATATCGGGTGCATACTTTGGTGATAAGATGTCGCCTTTATCAGACACGACAAACCTGGCACCGGCCATGGCCGGCACCGATTTGTTTACGCACATACGGTACATGGCGTACACCACGGTTCCATCACTTATTATCACATTGATCATCTTTTTGGTGTGGGGATTTACCTTCGATACGGCAGCAACACAAACCGATTCCAACGAAGTACTGGTTGCCCTGGAGTCGGCTTTTAACCTCACCCCCTGGTTATTTGTAGTCCCCGCTCTGGTTATCTTCATGATTATCAAACGCGTGCCGGCAGCTCCAGCCTTGTTGGTGGGTGCGTTGTTAGGCGGACTGTTCGCTGTAATTTTTCAGCCGAACGTGGTTAACCAGGTTTCGGGCATTGAAGGTGATTACATCAAATCATCTTTTGTTGCTGTCATGAATGCACTGTCGACAACCATTCATGTGCAAACAGATAATGCGGAAATTAATGACCTGCTTACCGGCAAAGGGATGTACGGTATGTTAAATACAGTGTGGCTGATTATCTGTGCCATGATTTTTGGGGGGGTAATGGAGTCATGCGGCTTGCTTAAACGCATTGCCGATGAAATTATTCGCTTCGCAAAGTCAACAGGTTCATTGGTTACATCTACGGCTGCAACCTGTTTATTCTTCAATGTTACTGCATCCGATCAATACATGGCCATTGCTGTACCCGGTCGCATGTATGCGGATACGTACCGGAAGCGCGGCTTGAAACCCGAAGTGTTAAGCCGAACGCTGGAAGATTCCGGAACGGTTACTTCAGTGCTGGTTCCGTGGAATACGTGTGGGGCAACGCAATCGGGTGTGTTGGGCATTGCCACGGCTGCTTACGCCCCGTATACATTTTTTTGCATCATCAGTCCGCTGATGACGATTTTATTTGCGTACTTGAATATTAAGATCAGGAGACTGGATGACGAGCCCGAAAAACCCGCTGCATAATGGTACGGTAACGATCTCACATGAAGAGATCAGCACCCTGCCACTGAAGGCATTCAAGGGCAAGATCATTCTCCTTCAGGAAGAAGCGAAACTGGCCAAAGCGTTTGATGAAATTAAAGAGCACGAAGCCATTGGTTTTGATACCGAAACCCGCCCGAGTTTCAAGAAGGGCGTAATCCATAAAGTATCACTTCTACAAATTGCTATCCCCGAAAAGGTATTTCTGGTTCGATTAAATCAAACCGGCATGGCCAGCCCCATTGTTGACTTTCTGGAAAATGATGTGGTTCAAAAAGCCGGCATCGGTATTCGCGATGACATCAAAGCCCTGAACCGACTTGCCCGTTTTCAACCGGGAGGATTTACCGAACTTTCCGCCCTTGCGCGGCAGGCCGGTTTACAGGTGGAAAGTGTGAAAAAACTGGCAGCACTTTTATTGGGCTTTCGTATTTCAAAAGCAGCACAGACATCGAACTGGGAAGCAGCCACACTAACCAAAAAACAACTGGAGTATGCCGCCACGGATGCCTGGGTGTGTTTGGAGATTTATAGAAAACTGCGGGCCTAATTTTTTCCTGCAAAGCTTCTTAATGATCACAAGGCTTATCCGGATTTAGTTTGCAACAAATTTTTCTTCAACGTTCTCCTCGCCAGTAAGGCACTGATCAATGTCAGCAAAGCACCCAGCAACATGGCGGCACCCGGAAAATATACAGGGGCATCTGCGCGTGAGAAAAAAGAAAACAATTCATTCATTACCGGTGGACCAATGATGGAGGCGATGCTCATCAGACTGGTAAAACCGCCTTGCAATTCGCCTTGCTCGTTTGGTGGAATAACACCCGACATAATGCCTTGAAGTGCCGGACCGGCAATACTGCCCAGACAGTACACAACCGTAATCGCGTACATCATCCAGCCTTCAGTGGCCAATCCATAAAGCAAAAATCCAAGGGCATATAACCCAAGGCCCACGTAAACGCTTCGCTCCTGTCCAAGTTTTGGAATGATGGTGCGGATGAGTCCACCTTGCACAATGGCAAACACCAACCCTACAACACCCAATGAAATACCAATGGCACGCTCTGTCCAGGCAAATTTTTCGATGGTGTAGTAGGCCCAATTGCTTTGCACCGCATGTGCAGAAATATATACAAACGCCAATGCAAAGAATAAACCGGCAATAACTTTGTACCGAAACAAACTTTTTAACGTACCGACAGGATTGGCACGTTTCCATTCAAAGGCTCGCCTGTTTTCAGGCTTAAGCGATTCGGGTAAAATAAAAAATCCGTACAACCAGTTTAGCAACGTGAGCGCTGCGGCAAATAAAAACGGAACGCGTGAACCCAGATCACCCAGTAGGCCACCGATAACAGGACCAAGAATAAAACCAAGACCGAATGCAGCTCCGATAATGCCAAAATTCTGGGCGCGCTTTTCCGGTGTACTGATGTCGGCAATGTATGCACCAGCGGTAGTAAAACTGGCTCCCATAATACCGGCAATTATTCTTCCTAAAAAGAGCCAACCTAACGTTGGCGCATAGGCGAGCAGCAGGTAATCCAATCCGAAACCAAATAACGAGGCAAGCAGCACCGGCCTTCTTCCAAACCGATCGCTAAGCGCACCCATAATGGGTGCACAAAAAAATTGCATGATGGCATATACTGAAATCAACCAACCACCATCGGATGCAGCTTCACTTACTGAACCTCCGGTTAACTCCTGAATAAGCTTTGGCATTACCGGAATGATGATGCCGAGACCGGTAACATCAATCAGGAGGGTAATAAAAATAAAACCAAGAGCGGGTTTACGATTAAGGGGCATGGAAATACAAAAGTTAAAGGTACAGCTTAATCCAAAATTCGGAAACGGATACTGACACCTTGTGCCACTAACAACTCCAGGGAGTTGAGTACATTCATCTTTATACGCAGCGGAAGAACAGCGTTGATTGTAGCTTGCTCTTCCTGGGTTTGACTTAAGACCTTAAGCTCATTACCCTTAACTAACCGCATTACTTCCGAAACGGCTGAATACTCATATCCGATTTCAAGAATCTCACTAACCTCCTCCTCAATAATAGGTTGCACTGGCCAATGCATCCACTGCTGCAGCCCGATACGCGCCAATCAATCCACCAACGCCCAGCTTCACCCCACCGAAATAGCGAACCACCACAATCAATACATTGGTCAATTCATGCGATCTGATCTGACCCAAAATCGGATCGCCCGCTGAATGGTTGGGCTCACCATCATCAAAAGCACGAAATTTTTGCTTGTCTGGGCCCAACATATAGGCAAAGCAATGGTGGCGGGCATCAAAATACTTCTTTTTCAGAGCCTCCAGCCTTTCGCGTATTTCAGCCTCAGAACGCACCGGATAGGCAAACGCAAGGAATTTACTCCCCTTTTCCTTGTACGAACCGGTGGCAGGCTCCTGAATTGTTTTGAATGAAAACGGCAAATTGTGCAACGTTATACCCTCATTTTGCGTCAAAGAAAAGTAACTCATAAAACCGGTGCAACCTTTTGGTTAACCGGTAGTCTGTTAGACTGTAATCTGAAATAAAAAACCATGAAAAAAGTATTACTCGCCCTGTTGGTGTTTGGCACCACCCTCGTCTTTGCTCAAAGTCGTGAAACCCGTAATGTTGACACCTTCAACAAGATTGCCTTCGGCTTGCCCGGAAAAGCCATTGTTACACAAGGCTCTCCCCAAAAAGTGGAACTGGAGGGCAGTAAAGATGTGCTTGAGCGTGCTGATGTGTATGTAGAAGGCGGCAAGCTGGTGATCCGCTCTAAAGATCGCTGGGGCGACTGGAACTGGGGGCGTGATGAACGCATTACGGTATACATTACGGTTAAGGATATTAATGCATTAAGTGTTAGCGGATCGGGCGACCTGGAAGCGCGAACAAAAATTACAACCGGTGATCTTGATTTGAAGGTAAGCGGAAGCGGCTCGCTTCGCGCAGAAATTGAAGCAAACAATGTTGACGCGAGCGTTTCAGGCTCCGGAGCAATTGTACTTCGTGGGGCCTGTAATAATATGGAGAGTAACATCAGTGGTTCAGGAGATGTCGAGGCCACGATTAAAATTGCCAACAAACTGGATGTGAGCATCTCAGGTTCTGGCAAGTTGGTGGCTAGCGGAAGTGCCAATACGGTAAAGACCACCATCAGCGGTTCAGGTCGCGTGCGCGCTGCCGATTTAGAAGCCAATACCTGCGATGTTAAAATTGCCGGTTCAGGAAGTGTTGAGATTCATGTGAAAAGTGAGCTGAACGCGAACATCAGTGGAAGCGGTAGTGTGGATTACAAGGGTAGCCCAAATCACGTAAATGCAAACTCGAGCGGAAGTGGTAAAGTGAGGAAGATATCTTGATGTAAGCAGCTAAATCAAAAGGAGCCACGAGGGCTCCTTTTTTGTGGTTATCCATAAAATTACCCCATCGGCTCGAGTTTAGCCAAATATCGATTAAACCTCCACAAGCCAATCAGGATATAACCAAGTAAAATAGACCCAAGAAAAGTTTGAATAAGTACTAATGCCGTACTTTGGCTGGCAGGTTCACGGATTGTGGTCAGGCCATCCACTACTTCAAAATAGGGCCTAACCTGAAGTTTCTTATCAATTTCCTGAATTTCACTATTAAGAGATAAATCGGCCCAATATACACTCATGGGATCAGCCAAATATTTATCGCTCAAAATAACGTTGTTGGAACCTTCTCTTGACTGCTTGGCCATCGTTTGAAAATTCTCGTAAATAACAGCTTTAAGGCTATCCAGCTTCACGGACTCCCGTAGTAATTTCGCCTTTCGGGCCATCAAGGTCGACTCATTGCTTTCAATACGTTTCTTTACGTAATCGTTGTCTCGAAGAAAATTAACAATGGCTTCCTCAAGTGGCTTAACAATTTCCGGATCATATACCCGAATTGTAATTTTATAACTGAACTGGTTATTCAGCTCAAGCTTTTTCATAACCTTTTCAACCAGGTCTTTTTTATCCGTTATAGTATTATTTAACTGCTCTTTAAGAATTTGCATTTCAATCTTATCATTCTCAGAAATAAAATTCTCTACTTTAAACTCATCAATATTTTGAGCCGTAGCCCTATCTATTCCAAGTTGCTCTGAGAGGCCCTTTCGTTCTTTCTCTTTACAAAGCAGATTCAGCTTTGTAAATGTACTTTGCAGTACTTGTATATTCATGTACTCACTGCTGATAATCATAGAAGACGTATAATGCTTCTTCCGCACTAAAGTGGAATAAACCCCACCCCCCACAAGGCCTACCATAATTAAGAAAAAGAAAAATTTCCGATAAGTAAAAAAGCTACTTCTGAGCTTGGCAATGCCTCGTATCATTCCATTACCAAATCGACTAAAACCAGTGCCAATCCAGCGGAAGAATTGGGTAAGGTCTATTTCATCATTTGCTGCTGATTGATTTCTATGTTGGTCCATATGAATGCTTATAAAATTAAGATTTGTAAAAGTAATCTAATAGGCTTTATCACTACCCCTGATCAAGCTAATAATCGTTAAAAAGATTATTTTAATATCTAACCAAAAAGTCCAGTTTTCAATATAGTAACGATCAAGGCGAACCCGATTTGCCATATCAGAAAGACTCTTTGTCTCACCTCTGTACCCAAGGCATTGAGCTAATCCGGTTATTCCTGGTTTAATATATTGTCTGGTCATAAAGCGATCAATTAATTTACTATACTCTTCCGTATGCTTAAGCATATGTGGACGGGGTCCAACAACTGACATGTTTCCCATTAAAACATTAAAAAACTGAGGTAGCTCATCTATACTACTTTTTCGAAGAAAAGCTCCAAATTTGGTAATGCGGTTATCATTCTTCGTTGCCTGTAAAATATCAGAGTGCTCATTCACCTTCATTGTTCTAAATTTCAGACAATAAAACGGCCTATTTCCCTCACCACTTCTTAGTTGAACAAAAAAAACTGGTCCAAAAGAGTCAAACTTAATCAATATAGCAATTAAGGGAGTAAGCCAACTCATCACAAACAGGCAAAACAAAAAAGAAAAAGTTATATCAAAAACTCGCTTAATATACCGGTTAAATCTATCATCCAGAGCAACAACTGGAATGTTGATACCCGGGGATCTGTCATTCTCACTTAGTTGAATTGCAGCACTCACAATACCAGGCTTAATCAGGAGTTTTACTTTAACTAGGGAGTTCAAACCAAATTGAACAAGATTCTGTAAGTCTTGTTGTGCTATTTCTGAAACACAACAAAATATTTCATGAATTTCATCTTTTTGATTGATTCGCGAAATTGAATCCAAAATACTTGTCTGATTGCTACTATTAATATAACCTAAAAACCTGTAGCCTTCATCGGGATTTAATAAATAAAATCTTCTTACCTCATTTGCTAACTCATCTCGGCCAACAATTACGAAATTTTTAAATGGAATAGCAGGCGTAAAAACTCTACGCAGATAAAATATGAAGACGCGTAGGATAAAAAACAAGAGAAAAAAAGACAGATAAATTATTAAAAAAATAAATATGGAGTATTGCTGTTCAAAAAAGTACATCAAGGACAATGTGAGCATTATATGTATAAAAACAAATGCTATCTGGTTCTTTAAGATCTTTGAAATACCCCAATCCTTTGAAACATCATATGGATTAGATACACAAATCAAAAACGCTAAAGAAAGGTTACTAAATCCAACAAGGTAAACAGCTCGTGAGTCTAAACTAAATAAAACGTCAGGGGAGACCCAAAATAAAGCAAGTAGAATTGACAGATTTAAAGTAAAAAAATCACCTGCTAACAATACATACCTCAAATATCGGGACATAGACGTTCAAGGGCTAATCTGTGATGTATTTCTGAGATTCTTGTTTCGCATTTAAAACCACAAACTGGTGTAAGAAAGCAAGAAACACAACGCCTTGATAACGGCCCAAAAATACCTCATTAAAACCATAAACGATAAACGGAAAGTATATCAATACACCTAATACTTTGCGATTTTTAACAGCCAAATATATAGGACGAGTCAACACAATTATAATTAAAACCAGGCCAATAATTCCATGAACCAAGTAAACTTGGACTAATTGATTGTGGGTATTGTAGCTACCGTCTGCAAACTCTTTCATTCCATTAGCCAGATAATATGCATTTAAAATTTCTTTGTAGTCGCCAGTACCTACGCCAATGAAAGGGTTGGGGTTGGCCAGAATACCAGCTCTCCATAACGAAATACGCTCCCAATAATCTCCTCCTATGGCAACTTCGAAGTAAAAATTACCTGCGTACATGACGAACAAACCAAACAACATCACTACGATCAATGCGATCGTTATCCATCGATTTAAACTAAGTGGCTCTAAAATGGCTTTTAAAATAAAATATGAAAATACCAAGATTAGAGCTGCAAAAGCTGTCCGGCCAGATGTAAAAATCAAAATAAAAAACAGAAATAAAACAACAATAGCCACGATAACCAGCTTTGTCTTTACTATATCGTTGAATAATGCATATAGAATAATAGTAATGCTAAAGATAATATAGTATGCATGATACGTAGGGTGCGAATTGATTGCATCAGTAAATGAGTAATAAAAGAAGGCGTCTATTTTCCCGGTTGATGCATAACTAGATAGAGCCACAATAAGACATACAAGTGATGCTATTACAACACCATATATAAAAAATTCGGGCACCTTTGTTGATTTCCAATCTCGATTATCTGTCAGATAAGTAAATATTACGGGAACGGCCAACAAAGCAAAAGAGGTCTCTAAAACGCTCAGGCCTGTCATTAAATTACTGGACCAAAGCAATCCAATAATCATTACAAATAAATAAAGTAAAATATCCCAGGAAATATTAAATAAACGATTGATAGAAAAATGAAAATTCCTGGATACAAACCCAATGACCATGGTTAATATCAGTATTTTAACACTGAGCTTAGGCCACAATGGTATAATAAAGAAAGAAGATAGCAGCAAATACCGAAAAAAACTTTCGGATTTAAGCATAGTGCTTAAATTTCTAAACGGGGGACTAGAAATCATCTGTAATTATATGAAATTTTAATGCATATTCGTCCTAAGCTTACATTTAAGCTCAAATTTCTCTCAAGCCTTAAAACAAAAAAGCAAATAAGGCGTTAATTAATCATCCCTTTAGGCTGGCAATTGCCACCAAATTAGGCCGGGCAATTTTTCCTAATAAAATTCGCTTTATCAACCATTTAACTTTTGTCTTTACCTTTGTGTAAATGGAAACTCTTGGGTTGAAATGAATTAAAAATTGTGTTTCTATAACATCAACTACATGAAAGTTATACTCCTCAAGTTTTATCCTTAGTGAATTTACATTCCAGCTACGAACATGCTGCCATCGATGAAAGATTTCATCAGTTACAGGATTATAAATCATTAATTTGGATAAATCCTCATTATTTGGTGTAGTAAATATCACAACACCGCTTGGTGATAACAAATCTTTAATTAACAACAGACTTTTATCTAGGTAATAGTCATTAAGGTGCTCAATAACCTCTGTAACCATTATTAAATCAAACTTAGCTTTCTTTGAAAGTAACTCCTCGGGTTGAGCCACATCTTTAAAACCTGGTTTACCTTTAAACTTATCCTTCAATTTTTTTACCGAATCGTCAGAGAATTCCAATGCTGTAACCTCAAGACCAGCAGCGATTAAATGAGGTATAAGAAAACCAGGACCCGCACCAAAATCAAGTGCGGATTTAGCATTTTTGAAATATCTCTTTAATTCATGAATAACAGAAGCCCCTGCCTGGAAAGCAAAATAATTTTCTGGATAATTAGATTCATAGTCCCAGAAGCGTTTAACCCGATCATCGGTCCATTCCATTAACTTGTAAGATCTCATATCTTTATCCTTTAATCTACTTGTACTAATCTTCATTTAGTCAGTTTTCCCATCAGCAAGTCGATTGGAACCCTTAAAAACAAGAAATGAAATGAAATAAGCAAACAAGGCAATACCCCATTGACGTTCTAGAAGCGATTCGGTCATGGAAGCAAATGCATAGAGTGCAACAAATCCAATCAATAAATGATCCTTTTGTTTTATTGCCTGATGCAATGGTATCAACATACAAACCAAAAATATAATTATTCCTGGCATGCCGAGCATGAGACCTGTCTCCAGGTATTGATTGTGTGAATTAAATCGATACTGGGGATACATACCCCAAAATTCTTCCCGCTCATAACAAGCTACCAGGTAATCAATGGAGTCACCTGTACCAACTCCCAAAATTGGATGTGCTAAAATACCTTGTAAACTGCATTTCCATTTCACCAGCCGTATAGAAAGACCGGTCTCTCCTCCTCCATCAATAACATTAATATCTGAGGTCAATGGACGAATAATCCGATCCCTTAAATACGAAGAGCTGAAGATTAAGCCAGTTGTCACTAACAAAACCATGACACATAAAACCAAGCCTAAAATCAATTTTCGTCTGACATAGAAATACCGTATAAATAATAGGACCAACACAATAATAAGAAAGGCTGTTACCGTTCTGGCTGATAAAAGGATAAGCATAATGAAAAAGAATGCTGCTAAGAATATTTTTATTAATAGGAAAGAAGAAAATTTCTGATTACCAGAAAATATCTCAATTAGCAACATCAATATTCCTAAGCATAAGTATAAACCAAAATATGGCGGATGGAAGTCAATAATTGAAGAAAGTTGCTCATGAAAAAAAACATTGCTGTCGTCAAATTTGACATATAAACAAAGAGCGTTAATCAAACAAATAACTGTTGCTATAGTACACGATGTTATAAATACATAAAAAATAGTTGCTCTTTTGATTTCACGTAAGTATGTTGATGTGCCCAGAACCAAGGGCAGGAGAAACAAGCTGAACTTTCTTTCCAGATTAGCCGCTGCGACCGAAAGATTATCGCTATAAAAAGAACCAAGAAAAAACATAAAATAGAACAAGCCAAAAGCTAAAATTATTGGCTTATTCAACAGTTGCTCCTTCTTCAGCACCCAATTTCCTTCAACTAACCAGCACAATGTCATTAACAATATGCATAGGTTCGTCAGGTTATAGTGAAAAGGCATCAATAGAGGAATCAGCACCAATAATGCATTAAATACCATCGGATTATATCTCGCTATATAGCTATGCATCTTGTGACAACACCTTTTTAAATAATTCCTCGTACTGACTACAAATCCTACCCCAATTGTAGAATTTGTTAATTTTAATAATATTATTACTTACCATTTGTAAGTTGTAGTTTTCCTTCTCCAGGCTACTAACGTATTGCGAAATTTCTTCTGATGTAGTAAAATAAAAAGCATCGGATTCAAGAATTGCCTTATTGAAACTATTGTTGTGAGCACAGATCAAAGCTCCCGAAGCCATAGCCTCCAGTAAGGAAGGGTTTGTTCCACCAACACTGTGTCCATGGAAATAAAGATTAGAAAAATATCTGAGGTTGTTCAGTATGTTTATATCATAAATAGAGCCTACAAACTGAATTTGAGTTGCATGTTCATACTTCCTTCTTAATTGTTTTCCATATTTCGTATCCGTATTACCAACAACGATCATTTTCCTATGAAAAGCTGAGTGAAAAACTCCATCGAGAATTGTTTCGATATTGTTTTCAGGCTCCATCCTGGCAATAAGCATGTCGTATGCATAGGGCTGAAGATTCAAACTGTTGAGTATCCTTGCATCCGGATTCGCGAAAACTACAGCACCATATGGAATATACTCAGAGTCCTTTTGATGGCTTTCTTTAAGATAGTTTTGTATTCCGATAGAATCAGCTACGAGCCAATCACTATATCGTACAGCCCATCGTTCGGCAATCTTCAAATATCGTTTAACAAGCTTTGAGTATTTGGACCGCTTCCATTCCAACCCATCCATATTGGTTATGAGAACGGATCTTGATGGATACAGAAAACTCCATATCGAGCTGCTGGTATAGCCTAGTTGCAAGATGATATCAAAATGCGAATTTCGAGTATCCAGAATACAATTTAAATCATAAATGAATTGTCCCGGAGTTCCAATCAAATATTCAGGATCAAATTTGTGACTTATTGCAACACCATTCCATTGCTTTCCTTGGAATTTATGGTTATGAGGATTATAGACTGTAACAGAATGGCCCTGCTCAATCAACCACTTTGATAAATATTCAGTAAACTGCTCAAAACCTCCGTAATTATTAGGGATGCCTCGTGTTCCTACGATTGCTATTCTCATGAGATGCGGTTCTTGGTAAACTAAGAAGATTTGACTTTATCAATAACAGACATGAGTATATCATAATGTATTTCCGGAGAATGATGCTTAAGAATGTACTCTCTAGCCTTTGTTCTTAAAATTAACTGTAAACTCTCATTCGTCAAGTATTCTCTCAACTTGTTGGCCAAATCCTCAGGACTTGCATAATTATATAAAAGTCCTGTTTCATAATCATTAATGATCTCCGGAAATGATCCATGGTTCGGGGCCACAACAGGCGTCTCTGCAGCCATACTTTCTAAAGCTGAGTTGGGCATATTATCATAAACCAACGAGGGTATAACGGACACCGTGGAGTCATGGTAGTAAACAGAAAGTTGCTCCTTACTAACATTCCCAACAAATTGCACATTGTATTTAATCTCATTATTTGCTGCCTCTTTTAAAGAGTCGATATATAATGGATCTCCTCCGCCAGCAAGTATAAGTGTTGCCTTCAGGCGACTTTCATTAATTAATATTTGAAATGCCTGTAATAAATGGTGAACTCCTTTTATTTTCTCTAGCCTGCCTGCATACAGTATTTGATTTTGCTTCTTTACAATTCCTCCTTCAAAAGACAATGGTGTGAATGTAGGCAATCTGGTGAATCGATTGGGGCTCCAACCTGACTCAATCATCTTTTGAATTACCAAATTACTTGGACAAACAAAGTGTGGAACTAAATCAAAATACTTTTTATAGTAGTGGTACTTGGTAGCCAGATAATTTACACCTGATGCAGTATACGATCTCTGAACACAACGATACCTTACACTATTCCAAATTTTTCCTTGCGCACATTTTTCACAAATAGCATCATTCCTGAAAAAATTATGACTTGGACAGAGCATACTGAAATCAGATAACCTCACAACAAAAGGCACCCCTCCCCGGTGTAGAGCTACCAAAACAGCCGGGGACAGTTTTCGTAAATAGAGTAATACTATAGCAAAATCAGGACGGTGATCACGGATTAACCTTAGAAGGTTTTGCTCAACTTCCCTTGAATAAAAATTTCGTTGCAAAGTTTTAACTACACTCCTCCATGTCATCTTCTGATCCTTATAATAGACTGACTGATCATCGGAGAGAGGTGTAACAAAGTAATCAGAATATTTGGTCTTCTCATTAATCGGATAGGTAATAGAAAACGGAATTACCTCGTGGCCCCTTTTTTGAAGCAACTCGATCAGATTAAACATGTACCGTTCTGGTCCGCCAACATATCCATATCGACTATTAATAACTAAAATCCTCATTTTCCTATTGAGTATTAAATGTCATTCCTCTACACAACCTACAACCTACGGCCCCCAATCCGGAATAGATATGAATAAATTGTAGTTGACCAGGTAGTGGCGAAGCTATACTCTCAATAAAGACACACAGCATGACCATTACCACACCAAAAGCGATAACCCGAACTTCAAGCGTTTGTGACTTTAAATAAAAAACAGCAACTATAGCCGGATAAAACCATATTAATAGATAAAGAAAAAAACCGATAAACCCCATCTCCCCAATAATGGACGACCAGTAAGTATCAAAGATAAAATGACTATCGGTCTTACCCAAGGCATCATCAGGACTCAATCCATGTACTTTATTTAAATCGTAATCATAATAGATCTGGCTGTAGTGCATGCCTACCGGATAACTACCAAAAGTTCCCTGACCAGACCCAAAAGGAAAATAATCTTTTGCTATTTCAAAACTAGCGAGGTATAATGCATTTCTAGGGATCTTCTCGTAACCTGGCCCGAAATACATATTAGCTTTATATACAATATCATCCCATATTGGTTTACCAAAAAATGTAATTCCAGCCACAAAGAACAACAGCATGGCATTTACAATGTATTTTGAAACAATACCACGCATAAACACTAGTACATAGGCTATACAAATTATAATGGCCACAAATAAGGCCTTGATAAACAGTAACATGGCAATGGTCAAAAAAGAAAAGAGTACAAGAAACAAATAAAGTTTCTTTTTGCGCATCTGATACAAGATCAATGAAAAAATGATATTGATGTTGAGCAATGTTGCTGCAAATGCAGAGTCTTTTGCGAGCGATTTTACCCCGCGAAGGGAGTAAGATTGGTACGTTCCATCTATCAACAAACGTTCCGCAAAGATCATAATGCCGATTACGGTTATGATCAATACTATTGCCCTTAAAATAAAATAAAAATCAGGGACAGTAAATCGCACATTATAGTACAACACAAAGTGTATGGCAAATAAGAAAGAAAAAAAAGTGCCCTGTAAATATCTAACAACTGGCACCTCAACAATGAAATAATTGGCCAAGCACAAGAGCAAAAGAAAACCAAGAATCACCAAATAGGCTTTTCTCACCATAAACTGGTTCCGGGTCGACAGGGAATTAATAACGAAAACCATCAGATAAAAAATTAGGGCTACTATATATTCAAAACCGATTACCCGAGTATCTGCCAAAGTCATGATGCGTGCCGAGAACACAAAGACGAAAAACATCATTAGAAAGATAGACACGTTTACTTTCGACAGCGTGATCATGTTTCAGTTCTTTGTATTATTCCACGAATTCAATACATAAAGTATCCAGATCAAATTTCCCCAGTCTGCTTTGCCTTGATAATTTTGTTCGGAAATTAACCGGACGATCTTCCGATCTAGAAAACCATCAGTAAACCAGTGATCCATCTGAGCAATAAAGGCAGGGTCTTTAAACCATTCCCGTACAGGAGGCGTAAATCCTTTTTTTGATGCCTTGAGCAGTGTTACGGGTAATTCTTTACCAATTGTCTTTCGCAAAATAGATTTTCGTTGCAATCCATTCATTTTTATACTTTTAGACACACGCATCATTAATTCAACCAACCGGTAATCCAAAAAAGGGATCCGGGTTTCCAGAGAATAGGCCATACTCATACGGTCAACCTTTACTAGAAAATCATCTGGCAACTGAACCTTCATATGGAAAAGCATTAATTTGTAAAAAGGATCATGGGCCTTGTAGCGGGAATAGAAATCATATATGAAATCATTCAAACCGATTTGGTCTCCCAAGTTTTTGGTTAATGGCTTTACATATTGCTGAGGACACCAAGATGATTTTATAATTAATCTTGATTCATAGGAAAGTGATGAATACTGTAGAATTCGTTCAGCACGATTGAATTGATAACGAATTGGACCTTTACTAATCTTTTTAATTGACCCAAAAAACTTTGGCAACAATTGTAAAACGATGCTTGGCAATCGTTGATACCATTCGGCAAATTTTTCAATCTGGTATGAGTTATAACCAGAAAGTAATTCATCACCACCATCACCTGTCAATACCATTCGCACATGCTTTGAGGCAAGTTTTGAAACGTAACCGGTAGGAATAGCCGAAGAGTCACCAAACGGCTCATCAAAATATTTCAATACATTAGTAACGGATTCTTCCAATGTATCCGGCTTAACTACATACTCATTGTGATTGGTTGAAAATTTTAGAGCAACATCAGCCGCCAGCGATCGCTCATCAAAAGCTGCATCATCAAAACCAATTGTGAACGTGTGAACCGGTTCCCTGCTACTTTTAGTCATAGCTGCCACAACACTTGCGGAATCTAAGCCGCCACTTAAAAAGGCCCCGAAAGGCACATCGCTGCGCATCCGAATTTTTACTGAATCATGGAAAAGACGCGTAAACTCTTGACAAACAAGCTGAGGATCATTAATTAATTCATCCTCAACAATGGATGGAACGTCCCAATAGGCTGTACTCTTCATTCTTGAACCTTCTACCAAGAGGTAATTGCCAGCAGGCAATTTATAGATGTTTTTATAGAAGCTATAAGGAGCTGGTATATAGCTCAATGACAGGTATAATTCTGTTAATCGCGTATCTGCAATATACGGGTATCCGTATGCAAGAATGGCTTTAATTTCCGAACCAAATAATAGGGTGTTGTCTACAAGGCTGTAATACAACGGCTTTTCACCCAATCGATCCCGTGATAGGAATAATTTTCTTTCACGGCTATCCCATAAAGCAAAAGCCCACATGCCATTGAGCTTTTGTTGACAATCAACTCCCCAGTGTTCATATGCACGAATAATTACCTCAGTATCCGAGTTGGTCCGAAAACAATAACCCAATTTCCTTAACTCATCTCTCAACTCTAAATAATTGTAAATTTCTCCATTAAATACAATGGCAATACTTTGGTCATCGTTGAATTGAGGTTGATCACCTGTGCTCAAATCAATAATAGAAAGTCTACGATGGCCAAGGCCAACATTTCCTTCTATGTGCAACCCAGATCCATCAGGCCCTCGATGTATAAGCGTATCTGTCATTTTCTTCAATAAAAAATGATTCACTGGCCTTTCTCTATCTAAATGTACTATTCCGGCAATACCACACATAGGTTGTTATCTTTTTACGCCACGACCTTCAATGCCGTTAAAACCATAATGAACGTCAATATCATTTAATTTCGCTTCTCGATGCCATCTTCTGAAGGCACGTAATGTTTGGGGGA
Organism: uncultured Roseivirgaceae bacterium; assembly: GCA_964419145.1. Taxonomy (GTDB): domain Bacteria; phylum Bacteroidota; class Bacteroidia; order Cytophagales; family Cyclobacteriaceae; genus UBA2336. The sequence continues at coordinate 85,417 of CAYQOM010000006.1, forward strand.
GGTCATACATTGGAGAAAGCATATCCATCGCGTCCAGATAGGTCCATTGTTTCAATGTCTCTTCATCTGCATTGGGAAGCTCTCGGGAGTAGTCGGGTAGAATTAACTTCCAATTAATAGACGGGCCTATCTTAGGAATCTTGCGGATTAATCTAGCTAGGGGCCACATGAAATCAACATAACGAACAATGTTGGCATACAGCTTTTCAGGATTTTTTCCCTTAGTAAAAGGCCTGACCCAATACTTCGGCTGAAGCAACCACTTGGATATATTTTTTACATAAATATCACTGGCAAGTCTACCTCCAGGCTTTAAGTAATTCGGAAGATTTTTAAAGGCCAGCTCTGGATTAGGGGTATGCTGAAGCACTCCAAAGCAAAAAATCTTATCAAATGATTCTTTCTGAAAAGGAATTTCATAGATACTCGCTTGAACAATTAGTACTTTTTCAAAATGTCCATTTGATTGGTAATTAGCTTCAACAGCGTTTGAATAATCAAAACTTACTACAAAGGCTCCGGTTTTAAGAGCCTCAGTGGTAAAACGACCCGAACCGCTTCCTACTTCAAGTATTGTCTGACCGGTCAAATCGTTTTCCCACTTAGTCTCGTTTTTAAACCGAAATGCAGAAGTATTAAACGAGGATGTTTCGTCATACTGGGTTCGACTATGTATATTCCATTGGAATCCAAAACCTGTTGCATAATTATTCTTGGATACAAACCGGGGAATAAAATTGACAATTGGGTAGCGTAAAGAAGTCGATGGTTCAACCAGAACTCCTTCCTTTATCCGTCCATTTACTATTACTTCATTTTCAAGTACAAGATCCTTTCCTGTCTTGGGACAGCACAAAAGTGACACATATAGCGGGTTCATAAAAAATAATAATTCATTAATTCACAATATTTCCTAGATGAAGCTACTGCATTTAAAAACTAAATCAATTCATCCATTCGTCATACCATAGTTGGAATACTAACAGCACCCAGATTTTATGGGCTATGAAAGAATCCGGAATGGCGTGAAATGCTTTCACTAACTTATCCACCGCCTCAGGCTCAAATAAACCCTGCCTAGCGACACGTTCTTTGTTCAGGTATAGTTTTAAATAATGATCCAAATCTCCACTAAGCCAATGTGCAATCGGGGAACCGAAACCCATCTTGGGTCTATTGAGCAAGTCCTCCGGTAAATATTTATGAGCTATCCTTTTAAGCATATACTTTCGTACACCATTATTGATTTTAAAATTTGATGGTACCTTCGCATATAACTCGGCAATTCGGTGATCCAACAACGGTTCCCGACCCTCCAGACCGACAGCCATCGTAGCGCGATCAACTTTTACAAGAATATCATCGGGTAGGTAAGTTCTAAAATCAAATGCCAACATTGCGTTAAGCGGATCATGCATTTCTTGAATAGGAAAATTTTTGGCAATTATTTGTTGCTCGTCTTTTCTTGGATCAAGTCGGAGTGAATTTAGTTCATTGCCATTAAAATATTTACTAGTATGCTTCATCACCTCAACGCAATTTTTACTAGTAAGTATATCAGATAACTTTTCTAACTTTCTTCCCCATGTATATTGCAATTTGCTTGGCCAACTTTTAATCGACAATTGATGAATACCTGCAATTAGAATATCCTTCATGCATTTTGGTACTCTGTTTCCTTGATGATAATAATTCAGCGCATGTACATATAGGTCATAACCAGCAAACACCTCATCACCTGCATCTGCCGAAATCGCCACTTTAACTTTTTGTCTTGCAAGTTTACTAACCAAAATTGTCGGTATAGCGGAAGTATCTGCAAACGGTTCATCAAAAAAATGGGGCAATTCCGGAATAATTTCTATGGCCTCCTTTGTTGTACAGAAATACTCGGAGTGATCGGTGCCAAGGAATTCAGCCACTTTTCGGGCATGATTTGCCTCATTGTACCTAGAGTATTCAAAGCCAATAGTGAATGTCTGTAAGGGTTGAGCCCTGTTGCTTTGCAATAGTGAAGTTACCAGTGAGCTATCATAGCCTCCACTCAAAAACACGCCAACTGGAACATCGGCTACCATCCGATATTCACATGCACTCTTTAAGAGTAATTCAGTTTCATGGAGAAGTTCATCTTCATGCAACGTCAATTTTGGTTTACTGAAATGCTCCAGAATACTCCAATAGCACACTTGGTTTTGCCTTCTGGTTGCGAGATCTATTTCGAGATAATGACCTGGAGGAAGTTTCTTAGCATCAGTATAAATAGTGAATGGTGCGGGTACATATCCATACCTCAAGTATTGATCTAGGGCACTAATATCTATTTGTTTGATAAATGTGGGATACTGGCATAGGGACTTTAATTCGGAACCAAACAACAAAAATTTATCGGTTTGACTAAAGTAAAACGGCTTGATACCTTGTCGATCTCTGACTAAAAATAATTTGCTATTACGTTTGTCATATAAAGAAAACGCAAACATGCCGATAAAGCGATGAATACTGATTATTCCCCAGGTACGATAGGCCTCCAAAATGACCTCAGTATCTGAATTTGTTCTGAAAACGACTCCGCATTTCTCCAATTGTGATCTGACCTCTCGATAGTTGTAAATCTCTCCATTAAATACAATTACTTGTGATCCATCCACAGATTCCATTGGCTGACCAGCTTGTTCCGATAAGTCAATGATGGAAAGTCTTCGGTGTCCCATCCCAACTGTACCGAATGTATTATGATCGATAAAATAACCACTACCATCCGGCCCCCTATGGGACAGTATATCAGTCATATCTACCAAATGCTTTCTCGTAGCCTTTTTTGAGAAATCAACAAAGCCTGCTATCCCACACATAAAAATCAGCGTTGTAGTAAATTTGTGAGCAGTGTATCGTATTGGTTTATAATCGAAGCTGTGTTGTATCTATAATTAATATCTGATACAATTCTATCACGATTCAATTTCTTATTTTTAGCTTCAATAAGTGCTTTAGCGAAACCTTGGATGTCTTCCTCAGGAACCAGCCAACCATTGAAATCATCAACTATAATTTCGTTGAGTCCTCCAGGACTGTTAAAAGCAACAACGGGAGTTCCGCAGGCCAATGATTCGATTACAGCATTAGGAAAGCCTTCATACCTTGAACTGAAAGCCATGACATCGGCAGCAGCAAGATACCTATAAGGATTCTCAACGAATCCTAAAAACTCTACACAACCTGCTAGTCCCTCCTGATACACCTTCTTCTTAAGGCTATCTAATTCTTCACCTTCGCCCAGTAAATACAATGTAACGCTATTAAGTTCTTCGTGAACAATAGCAAGTGCTTTTATCAGTAAATCGAAACCCTTCTGATAAGTCAGCCTCCCCATCGCGACAATTTTATACCTATGTCTGGACAATTGAATAGGGTTATCCTCAATTATTTTCTGCAACGATGTAACATCTACTGGATTTCGTATAATCGTCAGTTTATCATTGTTTATTCCAAACTCCTTCATTAGGTCATTCCTCATGTCGGTTGATTGACAAATAATAACATTTGTTAACGGGTAAAACCATTTTATAAGCAATTTCAATAGAACTTTTTCAGTTTTTCCAAGTGTTCTTAAATGCTTACTTAATACTATGGTTTCACGAACAACAATTCGCGTAGTGCTCGGAAAGAACCACTTCAACATCAATATCGATAGATTCACATGCAGAAATCCGCTAATAATTATGTCGGGTTTATGTAACCTCGTCAGACGTATTAATGTTGGAATGGCTTTTAGCACACGGGAAGCATTCAAGCTAAGAATATGAACATGATCTGGCACTTGTGTCAAAAACTTACCCTCTTTTCTCAATAAAACCAGGTATAACTCATATTTTATATGATCTAGATGATTCAGGACTATAGTAAAGACCCGCTCAGCTCCACCACCATCCAGTGTAGGTATGATAAAAAATACTTTACTTTTTTTCATTCTTAACATACTTCACGACTCCTGACACTAATGTTGCAAGATCTTTATTAACGACCCAAACCTGGTTTAGCATAACCAAAATAACAACATAGATAAAACCACTTGTAAGTAAAGACAAAAGCGGATTTAATTTCATGCTGACGATTATAATCCACAATACAAAACACGAAGGAATATTAATCACTAACACTCTTATAAAATCAGACAATATCATTTTATACTTAATATAAGTAACGTATCGGTCAAAGAGAGTCTTAATGGTAAAAATATTAATCGTATAAACCAATACAACTGCATAAGGATAAGCATGATAACCAAAATACTTTACAAATACAGTAACAAGAATAATGCTCAAGATATTGAGTATACTTTGGTAATAAAAAGCTTCTCGAATAATGCCAACGGACATAAAAATTCTTGCACACAATGTATTAATGGAAACGAGTGGCAGAAGCCAGATAAGTACCATAAAAAAGTATGCAGAATTGTTCAACACACTTTGCTGAAATTTACCTCTTGCGTACAGGACAGAGATAATAGTATCAGCATAAAAAAATGAAATAGCGCTAATAGGGATAGTGATAAATAGTAGCAAGCCAACAGACGATATGAAGGTGGCGTTGGCTTCTTGGTGGTTTTTCTTTGAGTGAATTTCATTTAGTTTAATAGCAACAACTGATGATACCTGATTAACGATAAGCTGAGTTGGCATTTCCGAAGTCTTTTGACCATAATTCAAAGCTGTAACAATACCGGTGGGATAACCGCTCAACAGGTAATAAGGAAAATAATTAGAAAAGAATGTAATGATATTACCTGATTGCGAGTAAAGTAAATCTTTCCATTTGATCAATCTAAAGATTCTGCTAGATTGATGAAAATGCCAACCACATTGTTTATAGAGTAATGCGATTAATCCCCCAGCATTCAGAAAAAACGAAATAGTCAGACCTAGAGCAACACTACTTATCCCCATTCTTTCTTGAAATAAAAACATACAACCAATCGCGATTAAACTTGTAATCACGCTTGTTATTGAGGGCATAGTAAAGTATCTATATGACACAAGAATATTATTTAGCAAACCCACTAATGTCATTAAACAAAACAATGGGGCCATAAAATAAAGTAATCCAATATTATCCATTATCTGATAAGTGGAGAAGCCTGACAAGAAAGACATTAATTTTACTGGATAAATAAAGAATATCACAGTAACGAAAAGGCCCAAAATTATATTGATTTTCAAAAAATAACTCAAAAAATTCATAGCATACGTGTCACCTAAGCGTTCGCGGATGCGCATAGATCTGGGCACAATTACGGAGTGATCAAGGCTGTTGACAAACCATGCAGCAAGGGTTATTGTTGAGTAGCAAAAGAAAAATATATCAGTTTGGGAAACTGGGAAATAGTACGCAATAAACAAAGTCTGAATAAACAACAATACCTTAGCGATAAAATTATATATCGTAGAAATTGCTAGTCCTCGTTTATATGATTCTATTTTAAACAAGATAATGTATGTTATAGCTACTGTATATGTATAACCCGGAAATCATTTGATCGTAAGGCTAACTTATAGGCTTTGCATTTGATAATTTTATAATATTAACTGACGTAATCATTCAATATATGAGCCTAAAGACAGGATTAAAAAATATCAGCACAATGAATGTCAGTAAAGAGCATAACAACTTGTTGGCTATCTAAAAGCAGTATCAATGAACCATAATGAACATCATTCTTATCAGCAGCTGAAAGGTGAACCCGTTTTACTAAACTTCCAATCAGAGCAAACGCCATAGGGAAGAAATGAACATTCGCCATATAAAAACAAATACCCATTGTAATCAAAAGCTCGACAGTCACAGCACTGGATAAGTTGTCAATTCCTTCAATCAAGTCAAAAGAGTTTATCACCGCTACAATAACCACAAATGTAATTAAATAACTGATAAACTGATTGGGTATGATCTGCTCTGATAACACCAAAATAATGAAGTAATTTGCAGATCAAATAAAAAAACGATAATAGACGCATCTAGGATTCTGATCAATCGATTTGCCAATGGTAACTATTCAATCCCCAAGGGAAACATCAGTAAGGCCACCGTGAGTGACGTTATGAGGGCTGCAATTTGAAAAATCATAAAATTATTTTTGGGGACAGTAAACATTCAATATATACCTTTAAGGTCTTGATTAGCATACGCTTTAAGTAGCTAAATCTTATACCTAATTCTTCCGCTCTTCATTAATAAATGAGAGTTTTTATTTCACTTCTTCATGACATTTAATTATCAATTATTTCCTTTACCAATTTCTTCTCTACCCACTTTCTTGTCTTATTGGCCAGCCAACCCTGGTTAGCTTCATATAGTTTTACATATTTAAAAAGGGTGTGTGCAGCAGAAATCTTGGCGATAATGAATCCATGACTACCGTCAAGGAATCCCAGCTTATAAAAATAACTTTTAAAGAAAGCCCAGCTTGAATGAAAGAAAATATTAAATATAGTCACCCGCTTTTTCCCCACATTTGATTGCGCGTACAAAGTCGAATACAACTGAATTTTATACAAAGCCTCAGTGGTATTTGCATACGACTGATGCATTAAATCACCCTTCAGTTGTATAAGCTTTACCCCGGGATCAAGCATAACCCGCTCGTGCGGATTACTGTCATTCCACCGTCCAAAATTTCTGTTCCAAAGCCTAAGCTGACGGTTAGGATACCAACTACCATGATGTATCCATTTACCCGCGTAGCTGGAAAGCCGGTTCATCTGATAAGCCTCGGTGGTCCAACGGTCTTTTATATTGAGTATAGAAACACGCAACTCAGGCGACAGATACTCATCTGCATCCAACGAAACAATGTGATCGTACCTGGCTTGAGCCACGGCAAAGTTTTTCTGATCAGAATAAGTGGTAAATTTTCGTTGTATGAATCGTACACCCCGCTCTCGGCAAATAGCCTCGGTTAGGTCTGTAGAGAATGAATCGACCACCACAATATCATCCACCAAACCCATGAGGGAATCCAGGCAACGGGCGATATTCCGCTGCTCGTTAAGCGTTATGATTACAGCACTGATTTCGGACATTGTTTAGCTTTCGGGGCCTCAAATTTACAAATTTGGTTTGTTATTTGACACAATTTCGGCCTAAGGAGTTGTAACTTCCTTCAGTAATGTTAAAACGCTCTAAAAAACCCGTCAAAATGTTCAATTTTTATGCCAATAACCTTAATATAACCCAAGACAAACTCTACAGGTTGATTATAAGTCGCCAGAGCATTTACCGCCTTTTTGGTTTACTGAAACCTTAATCAGGTAAATTTTTGGTACTTGCTTAAACCTTGGACAAGGTTAGACGAAAAAACAGGCAATACGGTGCCCGGCATAGGAGTTACTCCTATTGAAATAATTACTTTTTTCTCAACGTTTTGTTTACCTGAGTAGAAATAACTCAAAACGGACCACCAGCACTCTTTTCGTGTTTCAACAATCCCTTCGCAATAAAAAATTGCGCAGCGATGTAGGTAAGCATGATCCAGATGCCGGCACCGTCAACGGGTTCCAGAAATTTATTGATGGCTAAAACAGAATCAGAGATCATAAACAGAATAGCCCCACCAAACACATAAGCAAAACTCGATGCGTTTGTTCGTCCGAATCGAAATAATGCATTCAACACCATAACGGTAAGCACTCCGGCATAGATCAATACCGGAACGGTGAGTCCACCTAGATTCGGGTAAAGGATAATAACCAGCCCTGTTCCGAATAAAACAATCGGGAAAGCAAAGCGGATGCATTGTAAACCCTGTAAAGCATTCGTTTCGTCTTCATTGCGAAACTGACGGAACGTAAAAATGTAAAACACGTGTGCCAGCAGAAATGAACCGAGGCCGAGCATGAAATATAAATCACCGGTACCCATCAGCAGCACATCGCCACCCCATGAAAAGATCAAAGCTGCCAACAACATGGTTGAAAGCGATTGATTGCTTTGGCGTGCAGTGGTTATATACCACGCGGTCAACAGCAACAACAAAGAAGGTTTGGTGACTAAACGAACATCCGGCCAATGAAACAGGTGTGCCGATAACTCAGCAAGCGAAGCGAGGCCAAACAAAATCAAAAAAATCGCTCTCATGGTTGTGGTGTTTGTTCTTTTGCTTTCCGGCTATGGCGTTGCCAATGAATGATGAGGTAACAAAAGGCAACAAAGCATATCAGGGAGCAGGTAACGAATGTCGTGAAAAAGTTGGTAGGATTATCCGCAATAATTAATC
>CAYQOM010000006.1:93698-128004 GCA_964419145.1 uncultured Roseivirgaceae bacterium
AATTAATCCGCTTGAAAAGGCTCCAATGCCAATGCCCATCTCCATAAATATATACAGACTGGAAATTCCCCGGCCCTTGTGTTTTTCATCACTCAAATCGGTTGCCCACGCCAGCAATGTTGGGGATGTCATGCCGTGTGCAGCACCGTACAGCGCAATGGCAATCATCAGGTCACGTGAAGTTTCACCAACTGCCAGCAACGCCATCGCTACCGTGCACAACATGGATGAGATCATAAGAATTCGTCTTCTGCCATACCGGTCGGAAGCACGTCCCGCGATCAAACGAACCGATAAGGAGGCAACCGTTAAAAAACCAAACAGCAATCCTTTGTTTTTAATGCCAACCGATTCACCGAAATCAGGGATTACCGTGAACACCGCACCGTATGAATACGCGGTTAGCAACATCACAATACACGTTACCAACACACGTGGCTCCAGCAAATCGCGTTTGTGAATTTTAAATACTTCCGTGGTGAAGCCCTTGCGCTCGGTTAAGGTTTCTTTCACCCCCATCACCACCAAAATTGAAGCAATCGAAAACATGGATGAGGTATAGAACATGAAATCCAACCCAAAATTATTGGCTACCGCACCACCCACCACCGGGCCTGCAGCCATGCCCACGGTACCCGCAGTACCGAGCAAGCCCATCGCCTCACCTCGCTTGTTGGCTGGAATTATATCCGACAAATAAGCCGTGAGACCAGTTGGTGTAAACCCGGTAGAAAATCCATGAACAAGGCGAAGCAATAAAAATCCAAACACCGTGGAAACTGCAGGATACATTAAGCTGGCAAAGCAACACACCAACGAGCCGACTATCATTACCGGTTTGCGGCCAACCTTATCGGCCATCTTGCCGCTGAAGGGGCGCGATACCATGGCGGTAACGGTGAATAATGAAATGATTAATCCTTTGTATTCTGGTCCGCCCAGACTGGTGAGGTAAGCCGGCAATTCCGGAATGAGCATGTTGAAGCTTGCAAAGAAAAGCAGCGAGCTTACACAAAGCATCCAGAACTGGCGGTTGTATACAGAATTACTTTTCACTTTCCGGAGCAAGTAAACGATCTAAGTCTTGGTGAATAAGCGAACTACTGGGCCGTCTTGCATCCAGGTTCACGTAATTACCTTGCTTGTCGATCAGAATGTAACGTGGAATTTTATCTACCGAGAATAATTTTGCCGCATCCGAGTTTGATCCGATCCGGAAGTGATGCGTCATAAAGGTCCGGTCAATGTTGTACTTCTTTATTGCCTTTTTCCATGCCTCAATGTCATCATCAAGAGAGAGGTAAACAAAAGCTATTTTCCCTTTGTACTTCTCAACCAATTCCATTGAACTGGGCATCTCTCCGATACATGGCCCGCACCAGCTCGCCCAAAAATCAATATAAACCGGGCGTACACCGCGATTGGTTTCAAGAAACTTGTTGAATTTCTCCTCGTCTTCTTTTCCACTGAAATACTTCTCTTTTTCAGTCGTCATGTAATCCTTAAACTGATTGGATAAAGGCATCGACTTTTCCAGATCAGCCACTATTGATTCTTCTAGCGGTGTTGCTTTCAGTACATTGTATGTATCCCAGAAGGTTGAGTCATAATCAATAGAAAATAATTCTTCACGACCGGGCTCCCGACCTTTAAATGGTTTAAATCCTTTTGTTATAATATCGGTGGTGATTAGTTCGAGGTGATGATTATGTATAAATTTCCCACGCATCTGAAGGGTTCTTCCCTCTTTCATAGAATGATACAAGAAATATTTGTTGTCTACCTTTTTATAAATAGCAAACGACTGCAAGGTGTCGATAGGTGATATACGCGTTTGCTCTGCTTTTATAATGGCGTAATTTTTTGTGTCGATGTACAACGTTCCTTCCTGACTGTTTTGCCAGGGAATTCCAGTAATCAGCAACGTACTGTCGCGTTTCCAGCGATAATGAATGATGTAAACCTGCTCGCCATCGTACTCTGTAATGCCCTCTAACGTAAACGCGTAGCCTTTAAGATTTGTGCGTATGTTACTCACATCGTGCTGACGAAACATGCTCAACACCGAATTTGAAGAACTCTTTACCTGATAACCAACCGGATCAGCAGCCATAATGGAATACAACGCAATGGGCACATGGCCACTGGCCACTTTTGTGTTGTCGTAACTTCTGCGCAGTTGGTTTACACGCACTTCTTCCTTCCACCCCGGAAAAGGTTGTTGCACCTTATAGCCCTTACGTTTGTATACTTCGGCTGCGGCTTCAATCAACCGGCCATAAACGGAATCATCTTTACAGTAATGGCGGTAAAACGTTTGATATACGAATGGCTTGGTGTAATAATTTCGTTTTATATTCCGAAAAGCCCTGCGCACAATTCCTTGCGGTGACAAATCCCGATCAAAAACCACCACGTTTTTCAGCATGGTTTTCGATTGATTCATGGTGACCTCAAGGCGCGCTTCCGGATTTTTGATCACTTCATTGTCGTACCCTACACACGAAATTTTCAATGCATAATCCTTCAATCGAAAAGTTGCCGGAACACGCAATGTAAAATACCCATCGGCATTGGTGCTGGTTCCAATCGTTGAACCCAAAATACCCACAGAAGCATACTGTACGGCTTCTTTTGTTACCGCATCGGTAACACGGCCTTCAATAATAATGGAGCCTGCTGATTGCGCCAGCGCACTTAGGGAAAACATCCAAAGCAAGAGAGGGAGGCATTGGCGCATCTGGTTGTTTATTTGGTTACTGAGTCTTCCTGCATGCTTAACAAAAATCCTTTTATGAAATCCTCCAGGTCGCCATCCAGCACATTCTGCGCATCGGTGCGTTCAACACCGGTGCGGGCATCTTTTACAAGCTTATACGGATGCAATACATAGTTGCGTATCTGCGAACCGAAATCTATTTTCATTTTGCCGGCCTCAATCTTATCGCGTTCAGCATGGCGCTTCTCCATCTCAAGTTGATACAGTTTCGATTTCAGCATTTGCATGGCCCGTTCGCGGTTGGCATGTTGCGAACGTTCTACCTGGCACACAATCACAATACCGCTCGGCTTGTGCGTAAGTTGCACTTTGGTTTCCACTTTGTTCACGTTCTGCCCACCGGCACCACCCGAACGCGAAGTTTGAATTTCAACATCAGCCGGGTTCACTTCAATGTTGATACTCTCATCCACTTTCGGATATACAAATACCGAAGCAAACGAGGTATGCCTGCGCTGATTGGAATCGAAAGGAGAAATGCGCACCAACCGGTGCACCCCGATTTCAGATTTTAACTTTCCGTAAGCAAACGGTCCCTCAATTTCCAACGAAGCCGACTTGATACCGGCCACTTCACCGGGTTGATAATCAATTTGTGAAACGGTATACCCATTTTTCTCACCCCACATAATGTACATGCGGTTGAGCATGTCGGCCCAGTCGTTACTTTCCGTTCCCCCGGCACCGGGGTTTATTTCTACAATGGCGCTGAGCTGATCTTCTTCACGGCTCAGCATTTTTTTGAACTCCAGTTCCTCTACCGCTCGCTCTGCCTTTTTATATTCCAGGTCGAGTTCTTCTTCGCCTACATCACCTGCCTCATGAAATTCATTGAGTACTTCCAGGTCGTCAATAAGTTTCTGCACGCGCTCATACGAGTCGGTCCAGACTTTCTTGGCCCGTAAATTTTTCAGGGTAACTTCAGCCTGTTTCGGATTATTCCAGAAATCGGCCTGTTGGGTAATGAGTTCTTCGTCTTTTACTTCGATGATCTTACGATCGTAGTCAAAGATACCTCCTTAAAGCCGAGGTGCGCGCTTTCAAGTCTTTCAGTTGTTCTGAAGTCATGGCTATGGGTTAAAAATCGGGCAAATATACTAAAAGCAGTAAGGAGATGGGCAGTTTAGTCCTTTTAGTTTCTTTTCCTGATAAGATTTGGCAGGGTAATTTTTAGAATTAAAAAAATAGGATAGATTCGTTAAAGATTTACCTAAAACCCTCTCCCTCCGGGAGCAATTTGTACTGCTATGGAGTCCCTGCGTCAGTTTGTGAAACACTGTATGTTGTTTCAAACCAAAGAATTTATAAACATCGTGTTCGGTATTGTAGGATGGCTTAGTTTTTTCGCATTTGTGTATGCCGTCTATAACCTGATTACGCTGGAAACCTAAAGGATGAAGATTTCGAAAACCTCCACCACGGCCCACTTTGTAAACCTGAAGCGTAATGCCCGGGTCATACCGTATGCGTTGGAGCAGACCTATACACACCTGGTTGGTTTGCTGGATCCTTATAAGGAGCATTTTGAGGTTAAAGCCAACACAGATGTTCATTTTGAATTGTGGACCAACCATGTGTTCAGAAGCAACGGCCTTAATGCCAAATACAAAAAGGGGTTGATGTTTGCCGCGGTGGTCGTGTTTAAAAAATTTGTAAGCCTGTACTTTTATCCGCTTTACGTAAGCAAGTCTTTGAAAGAAAACCTGAGTGATGAACTCAAGCCTTTCCTTACGGGAGAGAGTTGCTTTCATTTTAAAACGCTTGAAGAAATTCCGTTATCAGAATTGCATAAGTTGATTGATGATGGGTTTGCGTTTTATAAGGAGCAGGGGTGGGTGAAAGGGTGATTTTGTAAATTATCGTTCATCATCACGAGGGAAGTGCGACCTACACAAATACTGAATTTTACATTTATCTTCACCAATGGTATGAGATTGCCTGCCTGTTCGGCAGACAGGCTTCACTCCAGCTCACAACCTACTCTTCCGTTCGCAATGACGGAGTAAATTATCGTCATTGCGAGGAACGTTGACATAACCCTATCACTTAAGCGAATCGTTTCGTGACGAAGCAATCCCCACTATATATTGAGAACCAAACGTTAAGTTTGGGATTGCCTGCCTGCTCGGCAGACAGGCTTCACGCCATCGCACATCCTTCCCTTCCGTTCGCAATGACGGAGTAAGTTTCAATACTGCTCCCGAATTAACTTTCCCAGCGTTTTAATTCCATCTTCAATTCTGTTGCTCCACGGTTCTCCAAAACTCAACCGGAAACAATTTTCAAAGCGGGCTTGTGAAGAAAAAATCTGCCCCGGTGCAATGCCGATGTTATGCTTCAACGCACGCTTATGTAATTTATACGCATTCACTTTCGGGTTGAGCTCAATCCATAATGTAAAACCACCTTGCGGACGAGTAATGCGAGTATCTTCCGGAAGATATTCTGATACCGCCTGCATGTAACGCAACGATTGGGTGTGAAGCGCCTTACGTAAATGCCGTAGATGCAGTTCATACCTTCCGTTCGCAAGGAAATGCGCAATGGCTGCTTGAGCCAAAGTGTTGGTTGATACCGTATGCATGCGCTTCAAACGAATCACCTGCTCTTTAAATTTTCCAGGGATGGTCCACCCTACCCGATAGCCTGGTGCCAATGATTTGGAGAACGAAGAACAGTGCAGCACCAATCCTTTCTTATCAAACGACTTACAGGTTTTTGGCCGGGTTTTTCCAAAATACATTTCGCCATAGATATCGTCTTCAATGAGTGGAATTTCCTTCTTTGCCAACATCTCCACCAGTTTTTTCTTCTTGTCATCGGGCATGCAACTGCCCAACGGGTTGTTGAAGTTGCTCACAAACAAGCAGGCTTTGATATCAAAACGTGCAATGGCCTCTTCAAGCTCGTGTAAATTAATTCCATCAACCGGATCAGTGGGTATCTCCACCACTTTCAATCCATGACTCTCCATCGCCTGAAAAATGGCGTAGTAGGTAGGACTTTCAATCGCCACTGTATCGCCTGGTTTGGTTACGGCTTTCATGCACAGCGAAAGTGCTTCCACACAACCCGCTGTTACCACAATATCGTCTTCGGCTGGTGTACCGCCCCAGTTGAATGCCTGCCGTGCAATTTGCCTGCGCAAAGCCGGGTTACCCTGAATGTGCTCGTAGTTGATGCAACTTGTTTTTGAATCGCGCAACGCCTGCGCCACCGATTTACTCAGTTTGGCGGTTGGCAGCAAGTCGATGGCAGGAACGCCCATCGAAAAATGAATGAGCTTATCGGAGCTGAGGTCGTGGTACACGCTGTTGATCATCTCATCCACACTTACCGGCACAGCATCTTCGGGTGGCTCGCAACAATTTGGCAACTGCGGAAAATTCAGCGGTGTAAATTTTACATAGTATCCCGATTGCGGCCGCGCTTCAATCAGTCCCTTGCTTTCCAAATGATAATACGCCTGAAATGCCGTACTCAAACTGATGCCTTGCTCCTTGCTCAATGCCCGCACTGACAATAATTTATCGCCTACCTTTAACGACTTTTGTTCAATTAATCGCTCTATACGATCCGCAACTTCCAGATACAAATGGTCGGGGCGTGTAAGGGTTTCCATGCTATCCTGATTTTACAAACTGATATGGTCAAAATTAACAAAACTGAAACTGTTCTTTTATCGTAATTAAGAGAAAATTTGTTGCAATTTTTATCCCATCAGAAAACTTAATGATTAACCGTACCAACTACCTCCCCTATTTAGCACTTGCAGCCGTTTGCATCATTTGGGGTACCACCTACCTCGCGTTGCGCATTGCTGTTTTGCACTTTCCGCCCTTTCTGTTTACCGCCCTTCGTCAAACCATAGCCGGCTTGCTGCTCATCGGCATGGTAATGGCCATTGCAAAACCGCTGTGGCCTTCGCGTGATCACATCATCCGGCAGGCAATTGGGGGATTTTTTATGATTTCACTCGGCAACGGACTGGTAGCCTGGGCCGAGATGCACATTCCCAGTGGCATTGCCGCCATCATTTGCTCATTAATGCCGGTGATGGTGATTCTGATCAACCTTTCTATTAATCGCGAAGAACGGCCAACCATTCCGATTTTTCTCGGTGTGCTCATCGGGATGGTAGGTATTGTGATGATTTTTGGTGAACACGTGTCAGAATTTTCAAAATCAGAATACCTGCTTGGAATTCTCATGACTGTGCTGGCCGTATTGAGTTGGGCAGCCGGTAGTATCTGGATCAAAAAATATCCGAGCGATACCAATCCGTTCGTCAATGCAGGGCTGCAATTATTCTTTGGCGGATTGTTTCTCTTTCCGGTGAGCCTGGTGTTTGATGATCTGACTCAAGTGAAGTGGTCAAGTGAGGCATTTTATTCGTTGCTCTACCTGATTGCGTTTGGTTCCATCATTGCCTACGCATCGTACATGTACGCGTTGAAAAAACTACCGATGACGATTGTTTCGCTTTATGCGTACGTCAATCCGTTGGTGGCTGTCGTGTTGGGCTGGCTGATTTTAGATGAAAAACTGAATATGAAAATCTGGTTTGCTATACTCATAACTGTGGCCGGAATCTACATTGTTAACCGTGGATACCAGCTGCGCAGTTTGTGGAAGGCGCAGTTTAGTCGATAACGGATTGTATGGAAAACCTTGTGCTTGACATAACGGAATACCAGCCACACCATCAACCGTGGTTTGAGAAATTCAACCGCACGTGGATTGAGCACTACTTTTGGATGGAGCCAATCGATGAGCAGGTGTTGCGCTACCCCGATGAGCACATCATCAACAAAGGCGGAAGTATCCTCATGGCTATAGTCAACGGAGAAATTGTGGGCACGGTAGCACTCAAGTTTGTGGAGCCCGGTGTGTACGAGTTTACCAAAATGGCAGTAGATGAAAAATACCGCGGACTGAAAATCGGGAAAGCCCTGGCGTTGGCCGCCATTGAAAAAGGAAAAGCATTAGGCGCACATAAAATAATCCTGTACTCCAACACCATTCTGGCAAATGCCATTGCGCTATATCGTAAATTGGGTTTTCAAGAAGTTCCGGTCGACAGTGTTTACGAACGGAGCGATATTAAAATGGAATTGCCGCTTACATGATCAACATTATTACAGCTGATATTTCTCACGCTCAACTTCTCAGTGAACTGGGCAAGGAAACCTTTTATGAATGGTTCACAGAGGGAAATAACCCAGATGATGTGCGTGAATATGCGGAACAAGCTTTCGATCTTGAACAGATTAAAAAAGAACTTGAAGAACCCGGAACGTTATTCATGCTGGCGCTGGAAGGTGATGCGGTAGCAGGCTATATGAAACTTCGACTTTCCGATGAAGTTTCTTTTCCAGGAAAAAAATGCCTGGAGCTTCACCGCCTTTACATCACGCGCGATTTCATCCGTAAAAAAGTAGGCTCACTTTTTATGGAAAAAGCTATCAGCTATACTAAAGCAAATGGCTTTGATATTCTGTGGCTGGGCGTGTGGGAGAAGAATGAACGTGCGCTGGTATTTTATAAAAAATGGGGATTTGAGCAATTCAGTGCACACACGTTTATGTTGGGCAGTGATGCGCAAACGGATTTGATGATGAAATTGGAAATTGAGAATTAAATTCTCACGCGAAGGCGCTAAGGCGCAAAGAAATTATTTCTACCTTGAAGAAAATAAAATACTCATGAGTTCACTAACCGCGTCCGTTCCGGTAGAACGAATCGCACAATCCAACTTACCTAAAGTCGATTTTAAAAACCTGGAGTTCGGCAAATACATTTCCGATCACATGCTACTGGCCGAATACAAAAACGGTCAGTGGCAAACCGCGCGTGTGGTACCGTTCGGAGAACTGAAAATGGATCCGGGAATTCTTGCCTTGCATTACGGTCAGGCTGTGTTTGAAGGCATGAAAGCCTACCGCATGACCGATGGAAATATTTCTGTGTTCCGCGCGTATAAACATCATCAGCGTTTAAACCGCTCGCTCGACCGCATGTGTATGCCCGCGGTACCGGAAGAAATTTTTATTAACGGACTGCATACCTTGCTTGAAACCGACCAGGCATGGATACCCAATGATGAAGGTTCATCCCTTTACATCAGGCCGTTGGTGTTTGCCTCTGAATCGCGATTGGGAGTGAAGATTTCCGAGCAGTACAAACTCGTAATCATGACCAGTCCGGTGGGACCATATTACAGCAAACCCTTACGCGTAAAAGTGGAAGAAACCTATGTACGCGCTGCTGAAGGTGGCGTTGGCTTTGCCAAATGTGCCGGCAACTATGGCGCCTCGTTTTATCCAACTAAAATGGCGCGTGAACAAGGGTACGACCAGGTGTTGTGGACAGACGCCCGTGACCATCAATACATTGATGAAGCCGGTACCATGAATGTGATGTTTGTGCTGAACAATAAACTGGTAACACCTAAACTCACTACGGCTATACTTGATGGCATTACCCGCGATTCAATCTTAACACTGGCGAGAGAGCTTAACATAGAAGCAGAAGAACGCAAGGTGAGCCTGGATGATCTGATCAACGGTTTTAAAAACGGTACGCTTACCGAAGCATTCGGTGCAGGCACGGCTGCGGTGGTATCGAACATTGAAGTGATTAACATTCACGGTACCGATTATCAGTTACCCAAAGCTGGTCCTGAAAGTTTTCAGCAGCGGGTGAAACAAAAGCTCTACAACATACGTCACGGTAACGAACCGGATTTGCATCAGTGGAATTATGTTATTTCTACAAAGTAAAGTTTGCGAGCCTGCCTGCAGTGGGCAGGCGGAAGGGTTGGATGTGTCATGGAGTGAAGCCTGTCTGCCGAGCAGGCAGGCAATCCCACAGCTTTACCTTTAGTACATACTATATAGTAAGGGATTGCTTCGTCACGAAAACAATTCCTGTAACAGATAAAATAAGGTTAGTGTTCCTCGCAATGACATCTTATTCGTATTTAAGTATTTAATTCATGCGCGCAGTATTCTTCAAAGGCAACAATTACCCCATCGAAATCCGTGACATCAAAAAACCAAAACCGGTGAAAGACCAGGTGCTGGTGAAAATGAAGTACGCAGCACTCAACCACCGCGACTTGTGGATCATGAGTGAGCAAACCAATGGCGGACAAGACGGCATTATTCTCGGCTCGGATGGGGCAGGCATCATTGAAAGTGGCGGTGAAGATGTTGACCCGATGCTTTACGGCATGGAGGTAATCATCAACCCGAGTTTAAACTGGGGCAACAACCCCGTAGTGCATGGCGACTCCTTCAAAATTTTAGGTTACCCCGATAACGGAACCTTCAGCGATTACCTGCTCATCTCCAAAAAATACATTTTCGAAAAACCTGAACACCTTTCTTTTGCGGAAGCTGCGGCTGTGCCCCTCTCGGCACTTACCGCTTACCGCGCGTTGTTCAGCAAGGCACGTTTGCGCCCCGGTGAAAAAGTATTGATCACCGGTATAGGCGGAAGCGCTGCATTGTGGACGTTGCAGTTTGCGGTTCACTACAAGGCCAACGTGTTTGTCACCTCCGGCAAGCCGGAGAAACTGGAGCGCGCCAAACAACTCGGAGCCACAGCAGGATTCAATTACAAAGACCCGAACTGGACAGAAGATGCAAAAAAAGCTGCCGGTGGTTTCGATATTATTATCGATACCGCAGGCGGACCGGACTTTTCAAAGTTATTTGAGCTGGCCATGCCGGGTGGGCGCATTGTAAATTTCGGGCGAACGGCTGGTAATGTGGGTGAGATTAACCTACGCAGTTTCTATTCGAAGCAACTCTCGTTGTTTGGTACCACCATGGGCACCCGCGATGAATTTTTGTCGATGCTGGATTTTATTGAAGGCCGCAACATCAAACCGATACTGGACAGTGAGTTTGCACTGGAAAATATTCAGCAAGCCATCGACCATATGAAACAGGAACAGCAGTTTGGAAAGATTATTTTAAAAATTTCATAAGTAAAATATTAACCACATAGGTACATAGGCCACATAGAAATCTCACACTTAAACTATGTGCGCAATGTGTCTATGTGGTTCAAAAGAATAAACCATGAGCACCGAATTCCCCAAAACCGATCGCACCACCATTACGCGTTTACCGAAGCGCGGCAGCTACGACAAAGCAACCATCTACCCTATTTTGGATGAAGCATTGTATTGCACACTTGCCTACGTACACCACGGTGAACCCTTTCAAATTCCCACCGGCCATTGCCGTATGGGCGATAAGCTTTACATACACGGCTCAGTGGGCAGCTTTTACCTGCGCGAACTCGCAGAGAAAAAATTACCGGTGTGTATCAGCGTGACGCTTATGGACGGAATCGTGCTCGCGCGTTCCGCGTTTCATCACTCCGTGAATTACCGATCGGTGGTCATGTTCAGCAAAGCCGAAGTGGTAACCGATGAAAAAGAAATCTACCAGGCACTGGAAGTGTTCACCAACAAAATGCAGCCCGGCCGTTGGAACGACATCCGTCAACCCAACGAAAGCGAGTGGAAGAAAACCATGGTGCTGGCTTTTCCCATTGAAGAAGCCTCCGCCAAAATACGCACAGGCAGCCCGAAAGATGATGAAGAAGATTACGCGCTGGACATCTGGGCGGGTGTTGTGCCGCTGCAAACCACACGACTTGCGCCTGTTGCTGACCCGGTGTTGAAAGCGGGGGTGGAATTGCCGGAGTATCTTAGTTAATGAGAATATGTAATGTTTGCCATCGCCTAAAAAATGCATTAGCTTTAAAATCATCTAAAGAATTCAAACAATGGAGAATGAAGTAAGAGTTCACACCATTGAAAAATGGCAAAGCTACCTTGATATTATTAATGCTCTAGATATAGAAAAAGTGGGTGAAGCAAGTTGGCATTTATCTCGAGGCTTTATTTTCAGAGGTCACTCGAATAAAGCTTGGAAACTATCATCAAGACTTGAACGCAATTTAGAAATTGAAACCCTTAGCGGTGGAAAAAAACGCTAAAGAATCTAAAAGAGATGAATGGCCCTATATGGTTCGAAAAAACCTGTCAAAATATTCTCAATCGGTTCAGAAACCACATTTCGCAAATACCTACTCACAAAAAAATCAATGATGATAATGAGCTTTGGGCACTTGGGAGACATCATGGATTATTGACCCCATTTTTGGATTGGACATCAAGCCCATACATTGCTGCATTCTTTGCATTTAATGATGTCTATAGAAGATTTGAACTAAGTAAAAGCATTGGCACTCAATTTCAAAACGAAAAAGTTGTCGTATGGAAATTGAATATCTGGGATGATCTATTCATTCATAAGGAGTTTGAATTAGTGAAAGTTAATTCAAAAATTGGAAGCAGAATAAATGCTCAGCAAGGGCTTTTTACTGTTCTTAAAACCAATAAGTTCTATGACATAGAATCATATCTTAAGAACCGGAATAAAGCTCACTACTTAGAAAAAATAGAGATCCCTTACGAAATAGCATTAGAAGCACTAAATTCTTTAGGCAATATGGGTTTAAGTATATTCTCTTTGTTCCCTGACTACGGTGGAGCAGCCGAGCAAGCAAATATTGAGCAAGGGCTAATTCATGAATCATATTACATTAATAAGCTAATAACATAGTCAATGCGATTTGAGCATTATCTTTTATTCATTTTAATATCAGCAGCAATAGATTGCTTCGCTCAAACATGTATTGTTGCTGTTAAGTCTCATGATAAAATTATTGTTGGTGCTGATAGTAAAGCAAGCTATCTTATACAAGATGAAAAAACCGGAGAAATTAAAAAAATTAGCACATCAATGTGCAAAATAAAAAAATACGGGAATTATCACGTTGCTGTAGCTGGGAGCTATAGTGATATTGCATTGCTAAAAGCTAAATCAGCTTTTACTAATGTTTATGATCTTGAAAGAAGCGTAAAAATTCTTTCCGATTCATTTTCATCTGAGATACTTAGAAAGGTGAATGTGGTAAAAGAAAATTATTCCAGCCTTTTCAAAGAAATTCAGTTAAAAAATAATAACATCTTTTCATCCGTAATAATTTTTGGTATCAACCATGACACATTACATCTATCTGTTCTAAGATTTTTTCTTTCAACTGAGGAGACAACCATCAAAGTGAATTCAAAATATGAAAATGGTACAATAATTACTGCAGGCCATACTAATGAGATTGATGATTTACTTCAACTTGAGTCTACATGGAAAGATGGAATTGTAAAGGGAGTCAAGCGGTTAATTGAAATTGAGTCAATTGCACAACCTAATTCTGTGGGTGGTCCAATAGATATTATTGTGGTTACTTTGAATGGTGCTTTTTGGATTGATAAAAAGGAAGAATGTGATCCATAAATTCGAAGTTTGTACCATTAGCTATTGTTGGCCTTGAGCAAAAGCGATTTTGAATTCAACCTCCTTGATCATTATCTTACTCCAAAATAGTTTATGAAAACGCTCGCCTTTGTACTGTTATGTTGCGTATACAGCTATGCCCAAACCGATCAGAAAACTGCCCTTGCCGAGATCAAAACCTTCCAGGAAGAACTCAACCGTGAGTATAAAGACAAGAAGAAGTCGCCCTTGCTGCCGGCAGACATAAAAAAGTTTAAGCGGCATGAATTCTTTCCCGTTGATCTGAAATACCGCGTGGAAGCCAAGCTTACCCTTACCCCGGAAACTTCGTTTGCTCCGATGAAAGCCACGCAGTCGCTCGTGCAGGATTACCGCGTGTACGGCATCGCTGAATTTACCCTGGATGGAGAAACGTATTCGTTACCGGTGTATCAATCCAAAAACCTGCTCAACAATCCCAAGTATCCTCGGTATTTATTCCTGCCCTTTGGTGACCTCACCAATGGAACGGAAACGTATGGTGGTGGGCGCTATTTGAATTTGCAGGCGCCTGAGGAAGGAAATACGCTCATCATTGATTTCAACAAAGCCTACTCACCCTACTGTGCCTACAACCCGCGGTACTCCTGCCCGCTTATACCGGAAGAAAACCAATTGCCGGTGCCCATACGGGCCGGGGTGAAGTATGTAGAGAAGAATAAAAAATAATACAGACTTAACGAATCTACCATGCACTATCGGATAACACCTTCAATACTCCTTTTCATTACCGTATTCTTTACGTGTTGTCATACCTACAAAGAGTACAATAAAGATGCTTTTGGAAATTACACATGGGGATCAACACAGGAAATTGTGTTTAAACCGGTTATTGAAGATGTTACTAAAACCTATACGCTTAGCGTAGGTATCAGGCACATCTATGGGTTGCAATTGGAAACGATGAGCGTAACAGTGAAAATAATTTCGCCCGATGGAAAAGAAGAAACACAGATGCACGATTTTAAACTCATGAAAGGTCCCGATCAATACGTAGGCAGTTGTGCTGGTGATTTATGCGACTTTGAAACGGTGGTGAACGATAGCCTGAAATTCGAAGAAAGCGGAGAACATCAAATTATTGTTACCCACAACTTTTCTGGAAACAAAATACCGGGTATTATGGAGGTTGGGGTAATTATTGATGAGAAATAATCTCGTTTCTCCTTTCTTAACCACACTTTACAGGTCTAAAAATTTCTCTATGTTCTTCAGTTTAAAATTTTTAACCACAGAGAACGCGGAGTACACGCGGAGGGCCACAGAGATGTTAAAAAAAGAGAATTTTTAAACATTGATATCGATTCATCTTTTCGAATGCTTTATGCTTTCTTAGTGTACTTTGCGTGAGAATTTTGCACAAAGGTTATACAGTAAGCTCAAATACACTTGTGCTGTCTACATAACAATCACCCCCTCACAATCTTACCATCACTCATCTCCACAATCCTGTCGGATTTGCGCGCGAATTCTTCATCGTGGGTTACAGCTATAATGGTTTGCTTGTATACGTGCGTCAGCTCTTCGAGTATGTCAAACACTACCTGCGTGTTGTATGAATCAAGGTTGCCAGTGGGTTCATCACCCATAATAATGTCGGGGTTGTTGATAAGTGCACGGGCAATGGCTACACGCTGTTGCTGCCCGCCCGAGAGTTTGCTGGAGGCTTTCAGGGCCTGATCTTTTACGCCCAGTATGTTCAGCTTCTCATACGCACGTTCCTCCACTTCGGCACGGGAATATTTCCCAAGCTTCAGTGCAGGGATCATCACATTTTGCAAGGCAGTAAACTCCGGCAACAAATAATGAAACTGAAAAATAAACCCGATGTGTTTGTTACGAAAGGTAGCGAGAAAGTTCTGATCTTTTCCCGTAAGGCGTTCACCCGCAATTTCCAGTTCGCCTTCATAGTCGGTGTCCATGGTAGAGAGCACGTACATGAGTGTAGATTTCCCACAACCGGATTTGCCGATCAGCGAGAGGAACTCTCCGCGTTTCACTTCCAGGCTTATGCCATCCAGCACCTTAAACTTTTCGGGCTCGTAAAAGTATTTTCCAATACCGGTTGTTCGTAAAACGTACTCCATCGCTACTGCCCCCTTAATATTTCAATCGGATCCACATAGGCTGCTTTACGCGAAGGCATATAACCTGCCAGTGCCGTGGTGAGTACCCCAAACACAATACCGGTGATGTAGTACTTTGCATCGAAGTTCACCGGAAAATGATCAAGGCTAACCATGTCGCCACCATCAAACGGGGCTTGGGCAATGAGGTAACTCAACACATAGCCGATACACAACCCAACCACGCTGCCAACAAACCCAATCACCAGCGATTGAATCATAAAAATCAACCGCACATCTTTTCCGGAAAAGCCCATCGCTTTCAAAATGGCAATGTCCTTCATCTTGTTCATGATCGTCATGTTCAAAATGTTGTAGATGCCGAAACCGGCTACAATCAACAAAGTAAACGAAACCGAATACGTAATGATGTTTCGAATAACGATGCCTGTTAAAAAAGTTGAGTTGGCAGTTTCCCAGTCTTCGGCTTTGTACCCGAACATCGCCTGGTATTCGGAAGCAACCGTTTTTGCTTCCAACAAATCAATTAACTTAATGTTGATGTCGGTGATGTATGAATGATCTTGCTGCAAGATGGTTTGTACGGTAGAAATATTCGCGTAGCTGCGCACGTTATCAATGGTGCCGATACCCATTTGAAACAACCCCACAATTTTCAGCGGCATGGTGTGGCCCTGTGGTGTGGTGATGACAATGCGATCGCCCACCTTCACATTCATTTTACGGGCAATGCCCGTACCGATGATGATGCCATCGTTATTGGACAGCAGGTCTTCAATTTGCCCCGCTTTCATTTTTGAGCGCAGGTCAAAGAGCTTGTCTTCTTCCAGGATATCCACCCCGGAAATGTTGCCCGGCAACTCCACCGGTCCGTAATTGTAAAACACCTGCGATGACAACGTGGGCGCCACACCCAACACGCGCGGATCACGCCTGATCATTTCGGTAATCTGCAGGGCGTTGCGCACCTTGGCTGTTTCCTTTTTTGGTTTTTGATGGTGTACAATGTTGATTCCGTTGGTATTTATCTCCTCAGCAATACTCGCGCGACTTTCGGTGATGTCGTTGTAGATATGGATGTCGGGCGAAGAAGCCATGGTAAGTTCCTCGGTGAAATCGTTGAGGCCCGTCATCAAACTCACCAGTGCGATGAACATGCCGATGCCAAACGTAACGCCCAGCATGGCAATGAGTGTTTGTTTTGGTTTGGATACCAAATGCGTTTTCGCGATTTCAACAACAAGCTTCATGCTTACGGTTTAATCTTCACTTCGCTGGTTGCGGTAAGGCCTTCCAGCACCTCCACTTCATCGAGCGTGGTAGCACCTCGTTTGATTTTTATTTTCTGTTCACCGCCATCTGCACGCACCATCACCGAATCGCCCGGCAACAAAGCTGATTTTGGGATGACCAATGCCTGCTCAACCTGACGAATCACAATGTTGGCTTCCAGCGCCAGACCTGAGAATGCACCTGGCAACGCTTCCAGCAATTTCGCATCTACGCGCAACGATTGCTGCCGACTATCCACCAACGGGTAAATGCGTGTTACTTCTGCTTTGAAAATCCTTTCGGGATACGCATCAATTTTTACCAGCACCTGCTGACCGGCTTTAACGCGGTGGATGTCCAGCTCATCTACATTCAGTTGTAAATAAAAAGACTGGTTGCTGCCGAGCACAGCCACCGCTTCCGTGCGCCTGATCAACTCACCTGCCTCCTTCATGGTTTTAAACACGATGCCGTCCACCTGACTGCGAATGGTGTAACGATTGGATTCATCGCGAGCTATGCGGTACTGATTTTCCGCATTGATTAATTCTGCCTGCAATTGATTGTATGTTTTGCGGTAACGACTTTCCGCCAGTACATATTCATTCCTGGATTGTTCAGCCAGCAGTCGGGCGCGATCATATTCAGCCTGCGAGGTAGCTTGTTTGTTCAGCAAGTTTGAATACCGAACAAAGTTTACTGAATCGTGTTGTTTTTTTGCTTTAGCCGTTTGAACGGCTGCCTTCAACTCATTCAGCACCGGTGAATCATCATTGAAATTTTGCTTGGCGAGGGCATAGTTTTCGCGCGCAATTCGGTAGCGTGCACTTTGCTGGTCGGCTTCGATGATGTAAAGCGGATCGCCCTTCTTTACTGCATCGCCATCTTTCACCAGTTTCTCTGCAATGTAACCATCAACCTGCGCAAAGACTTGGTACTCATTTTCAGATACCACCGTACCCGAAGCGTATACAGCTTCCAGTAATGGCTTGGTAACCGGGTTGGTAAAGTCGCTTTCGCGGGAGCAGGAAATAATTACAAGGAGTATAGCTAAGAGAAACAGAAAACGCATGACGAATATATATTGACACCCCAAGATACGTAAGCTTAAACCGTTAAGTTTATGATTTATCTCATTTTCTCAGCGGTAAGCCTGGCTTCTCGCTTTACGAGTTTTTCGAGGGTGTCTTTTTTGAGCATTTCAACCGTAGCGTTTCGCACCTCCAGAAAAGCAAAACGAATGGCACAGGTTTCTTCATCCTCACATTCATCGCACGGCTCATAGTATTTGTACGTTGCGCACGGAATGGCCGCAATGGCCCCATCAAATAAGCGAACCACTTCTGCGAGGTTAACATCCTTGGGTTTGCGCCTTAAAAAGTAGCCTCCGTTTTTTCCCTGCTTGCTACCCAACACACCGGCCCGCTTCAGTTCCAGTAAAATTCCCTCTAAGAATTTTTTTGGGATACGGCATGCCCCGGCAATATCCTTAATCAGGAATTTCTCATCCGGCTCTTTGGCCATATGCACCAATGCGTGTATGGCATACTTACATTTTTTCGATAGCATAGCAGCACAAGTTATAGTTTTTCTTTTCAATTTCGTATGGAAATAAATCAAGCCGAGGTAGCTCAGGGGTAGAGCAGCTGATTCGTAATCAGCAGGTCGTGAGTTCAAATCTCATTCTCGGCTCCGGTTCTCAAAGCCACCGCAGGAGTTACTATCTTTGCCACATGATGAAACTTATCCTGATCGCTTTGAGTGGTGCACTGGGAACACTGGCACGTTATGGTGTTAGCCATGTAGCCTATGAAAAATACTCCGGTCTATTCCCCATCGGCACGCTCACTGTAAACTTAACAGGCTCGTTTATAATCGGGTTGTTGTGGGGCATTGCGAATGGACTCAGTATTCATCCCAACCTGTTGGCGTTTTTGTTTGTGGGTCTACTCGGTGGTTTTACAACCTTTTCTTCCTATTCGCTTGAAACACTCAACTTGTTGCGCGATGGGGATTATAAACTTGCGCTATACTCGGTACTGCTGAATAATGTTGCAGGTATTCTGTTGGCTTTTCTCGGCCTCATGCTCGCAAAGCAGGCGTTACAATACTACGGGAAGTAGCTGATCCTGCCGGATGTAGGCTTCCTTATCATGCCATTGTACCTTCAGCCACACATCGCGTTTCCCGATAATGCGTACCCGATGTCCTTCATTGATAATCTGGGCTACCGAAGCACCGGCAGAAGGACCAGTCATGAGGTACGTATTGGAGTTGGCGATAATTCCCGTTCGGTATTGAGCCGGAAAGTTGATGTGTACAACCAGCAACGCTGAGCAGATCAGCAACACAATCCATAATCCCAGGCTTGCTTTCTGCTGACGAACACGTTGCCATATAAGCAAGAACAAAAAGACAGAACAAATCGCCATCAGCGAAAGCGCAATAAGCAGGTGGTAACGGTGGTACAGACTCATGAATCGCTCGAAATCGTTGAACTCGTAACCATCCCATTTCTTGGTTGATGCCACTTCCTTGATCTTAGCCACCACCCGTTCATCTTGCGTAACGAGGTAATACAGGTTGAGGTAATGCATCGCCTGTGGCACATGATCGAGTCCTTCTTCGATATAGGCCATCTTTAAAAACATGGCGGGTGTATACTGTCCCTGATTGAAAACAGACTTATACAGATCAAGTGATTGTGTATATCGCTTCTGCGCGAAGAGAGAATCTGCTTTAGTGAGGTGGTACTGTAAACCTTGAGCCGAAACGGGGTTTGAGAACTGCGTGCAGGCAACAAACAGTAAGGACGGGATTATTTTTAAAAGTGCGTTTTGCATATTTTTCTCCTTCTGTTACCTTTGTGCCCTCAATAACGGAAAAGCCTCGAAAACAGGCAAATCTGATTGGTTGAGCGGTCTCAAAAGAAACCGAAGATCAGATTCCGTAGCTCAGTTGGTAGAGCAATACACTTTTAATGTATGGGTCCTGGGTTCGAGTCCCAGCGGGATCACAAAAGGCCGGAAATTCTTCCGGCCTTTGCTTTTTATAGCCTATTTGTCAGGCGTACATTACTCATTTTGTAAGCTGATTTTCCTCACAGCGAAAGCTGGAATTTCGATGTACCCTTGTTAATCAATCATTTGATTATCAATTGTATGAATACCACCGGATTTTACCTGCAAACATGGGAAGAAGCTCGCACACGCTTCACCAACCTGTTAAAAGACATCAAAGAAGAGAACCTGACATTGAAGCTTATCAACACCAAAAACTCAGCAGGTTTTCTGATTCGCCATGTGGCCGATGTGGAGTTATTGTTTGCTAAAAATGTTTTTAGCGCTCCTAACCTAAGTGTGCAAGCTAAAACGGTTATCGCCCAACGCGACACCGGAGAGTGGACAAACCTGAACGAACTGCTGACTTACCAGGCGGAAGCCCATCAACAACTTAAAGCAATACTTTCAATGCAGACCGACTCAGACTGGGAACAAACCATAACCACCAAAGAGTTTGGCTCTAAAACAAAAGCAGAAGCCATTGGCCGGATTATTTCACACACGGCTTACCATGCCGGGCAGTTGGCGCTTACGCTTAAATATGGTTCGCAACCGTAACAATTGGACATAAAAAAAGGTGAACATTTCTATTCACCTTTTTTTGTTGGAGTTGCAAATGATTACTTGCTCACGTGCGCACCAATGATCTTGGCCAGCTCGAACATGGACACCTGATCTTTACCGAACAACACTTTCAATTTGTCATCCGCGTTGATCATGCGCTTGTTGGTAGCATCCTGCAATCCATTCTTGCGAATGTAATCCCAGATTTTCTTGATGAATTGGGTGCGAGGTGCTGCGTTGCCTCCTACCACAGCTGCAAGAGCCGGGCTGGGCTTAAGGGCTGCCATGAACGCTGCGTTAGGTTTGCGCTTTGCCTTAGGCTTAGCGGCCTTCTTTGCAGGTGCAGGCTTAGCTGCTTTCTTAGGAGCTGCTTTTTTGGGTGCCGCTTTCTTAGCTGCTTTCTTTACCACTTTCTTAGGAGCCTTTTTAGCCGCTGCCTTCTTTGCTTTTTTAGGGGCCTTCTTGGCCACTGCTTTTTTCTTCTTAGCCATGTTTAGTCAAGGGTGAGTTGAATTTTATATTAGTGCTTTTCCCTATGGAATAGCGCGCAAATATAAGTATTGGTTGTGCACTTCAATACTATGTTAGCCATGAATTATCAGGTATATGATTAAATTCATGTTCATAGGGGAAACGACATAAAAGGGTATAGCAGCTACCAGTGGGCTGGTCTGGGGGTCAGCCACCGTTGGCAGTTCACTTCAACTTACTTCGCGCTCCGTTCAATCTCCTTCAGGTTCTCCAGTTTCTTATTGCGGAGGAAGCCATTAATGTCTTCGAAATGCTCCTTAACACGCTTGTTGCCGAACTCAAAAACCTTGGAAGCGAGGCCGTCCAGGAAGTCACGGTCGTGGGAGACGAGGATCAACGTTCCGTCAAAAGCGCGGAGGGCATCTTTCAGAATGTCTTTGGTCTTGATGTCGAGGTGGTTGGTAGGTTCATCAAGAATGAGCAGGTTAACCGGCTGAAGTAACAGCTTGATCATGGCCAAACGGGTGCGTTCACCACCGGAAAGCATCTTTACTTTTTTATCGATGGCATCGCCACTGAACATAAACGCGCCAAGAATATCCTTGATCTTAGTGCGAATATCGCCTTCTGCAATCTGGTCGATGGTTTCGAATACGGTTAAATCGCCATCCAGCAACGAAGCCTGATTCTGGGCGAAGTACCCGATTAAAGCACCGTGCCCCAACTGGCAACGGCCTTCAAAATCAATCTCACTCATGATGGCTTTGACCAGCGTAGATTTACCTTCCCCGTTCTTGCCCACAAAAGCAACCTTATCGCCCCGTGCAATGGTCAGCGACACATCCTGAAACACCAGGTGATCGCCATAGCGTTTAGTCAAGCCATCCACAATTACCGGGTAATTTCCGGAACGGGGTGCGGGCGGAAACTTCAGGTTAAGTGCCGATGAATCCACTTCATCCACCTCCACAATCTCCATCTTCTCCAACATCTTCACCCGTGATTGCACTTGAAGTGTTTTGGAGTATGTTCCCTTAAAGCGCTCAATAAATTCCCTGATCTCCGCAATCTGTTTGGCCTGATCATCAAATTGCTTTTGCTGCTGCTCTCTCCGCTCCTTCCGCAACTGCAAATAATGGCTGTAGTTGGTCTTGTAATCGTAAATGCGGCCCATGGTAATTTCTATGGTGCGATTGGTCAGGTTATCCACGAAGGTTTTATCGTGGCTGATCACGATCACAGCCTTTGCATTGTTCTTTAAAAACTCTTCCAGCCACTGTACCGATTCAATGTCGAGGTGGTTGGTAGGCTCATCCAATAAAATCAAATCAGGTTTTTGTAATAGAATTTTTGCCAGCTCAATGCGCATGCGCCAGCCTCCACTGAATTCGCTGGTGGAACGGGTGAAATCAGATCGTAAAAATCCAAGGCCCAATAATGTCTTTTCCACTTCCGCATCGTAGTTGATGTCTTCAATGGAGTAATACTTTTCACTTAGTTCCGAAACTTCTTCAATGATTTTCGCATACGCATCCGATTCATAATCGGTGCGCGTTTCAAGCTGGTGATTCAGCTCGTCCATACGCTGTTTCATGTTGTGAATTTTTGAAAAAGCTTTAGAAGCTTCTTCAAAAACAGTGGCATTGTCTTCTGTTAACAGGTGCTGGGGCAGGTAGGCAATTATAGCATCTTTCGGGGCTGATATTTTTCCCCGGGTGGGTTTGTTCACCCCGGCCAAAATCTTCAACAAGGTCGATTTGCCCGCTCCATTTTTACCCATCAGGGCTATCCGGTCGTTCTCGTTAATATTAAACGTAATGTTGCTGAACAGCACCGTACCGCTAAACTCAACACTTACTGCATCTACTGAAATCATGGCGTTGGAATAAAGGGCGCAAAGATATTATTTTCGGCAGTAGTTTACCGGCTAATTTTACCGGATGTAAGGTTACTCCTGCGATCGACCTGAATACTATCTGATTTTTGACCAGCTTTGAGCAAATTCGTGCACATGATGTTAACCCGCTATGTTCTGCCAGGCGTGCTTTGCCTGATTTTTTTGCAGACGGTACACGCGCAAGATGAGACCTCCGCCACTGCCTGGTATCGTCAATACTTCACTTCGCGCGATCACGCACCCGTTGAAGAACTACTGGCGCTAAAAGAAAAGGAATTGCTGGAGGCACATGAAATTCAGGATGACTCAGCCCGTGTTTTTGTGCTGCTTCAAAAAGGATTAATTCAACTGAACTATGCCTACAACTTCGAGGCCGCCATGGACTGCTTTCTGCAATCGCTTGGCGCTGCCGATTCAGCAAGCCTACCCTCGGGCGAAGTGTTTTCGTACCTGGCCCTGGCGCACATCTTTGAACAGGTAGGTAATCCTGAAAAAAGTCTGCAGTTTCTGGAACGCGCCTTCGCCATTGCCTTTGCCCTAAAGCAGCCCGAAATACTGGCGCTAACCCTAAACGAGTTGGGCAAAGCAAGTGCATCAGCCGGAAGGCTGGATGAAGCACAGGAACATTACGACCACGCGCTGCGATACAAACAAGAACTACCCGACAACGGACTGGAGGCGGAAACGCTTTACAACCTGGCTAACCTATCTGTTAATAAACGTGATTTCAACCAAGCACTGGAATACTATAAGCAGTCATTAACCATTCGAAGAAAACAACGCCTCAGGTTGGAGGAAGGAATACTGTTGAGTGAAATCGGTGACACATACAACAACTTGAATAACCGCGAACGCGCCTACGCCAACTACAAGGCCGCCCTGGAAGTGTATCAAAGCATCGATTTCAAAAAAGGTATTGCGGAGGCCTATAACCAGATTGGTGAGTACTACTACAATCAGCAAAACTATAAACAAGCATTGGCCAACCTTGAACTGGCATTGGCTGCCGGACAATCGGCACAAACCAAAAGTGCGCTGCGCAAAAGCTATGAATATTTAAGTCTTACGTGGAAAGCGTTAGGTGATTTTAAAGAAGCATTGCGCCACAAAGAATTGCAACTGGCCATTAACGAGTTTATCGTGAAGGAAGAAAGCGACCAGAAGCTACTGGAAACACAAAGCACTTATGCCCTGCAACAAAAAGAATCGGAGATTGAACGACTTGAACGCGCCAAGCAAGATCGAGAGCGTGAATTGGCTGAACAAAAACGCATACAACTGTACTTGTATGCGCTGCTCGGTTTAGGTGTTGTAATTGCGGGCTTGATTCTGTATTTGTATTTGTTAAAGCAACGATCAAACCGACAGCTTCAGGCCATCAACGCACAGATTGAAGCGCAGAACATTCAACTTCAGACCCTCAATACCACCAAGGATAAATTTTTCTCCATCATCGGTCATGATTTGAAGGGGCCGCTGAATTCACTTACTTCATTTTCAAATTTACTGATCAATCATTTCGATGCCCTTAGCAAAGAAGAAATTCAGAACATTGCCAAAGACCTTGATAAGTCGTTGAAAAATCTTTTTGCGCTACTGAATAATTTGCTGGAGTGGGCCCGTTCACAAACCGGAAACATCGATTTCACCGCTTCACCGATTAATGTTTCCGAAGTACTCGAACAAAACAAAGAATTGTTGAGTCAGCAGGCAGCCGCGAAAGATATTACCATTTTATATGAGCCTGCCGAAGTAGTTACAGCATCTGCACACATGCCTTCCGTGACAACCGTTGTGCGCAACCTGATTTCCAATGCAATAAAATTCACTCCACCCGGTGGCGCTATTAAACTGAATGCATCAAAAAATTCAAAAGAAGTAATTGTTTCCATTGCCGATACCGGTGTAGGTATGAGCAAACCGGTAATGGAAAAACTTTTCCGGTTGGATGCCAAGCACTCCACCCTGGGAACAGCCAATGAAAAAGGAACCGGACTCGGACTTATTCTGTGTAAAGATTTCGTAGAAAAAAATGGCGGCCGGCTTTGGGTTGAAAGCGAGGAAGGAAAAGGCTCTACATTCTATTTCTCATTACCAGCCTCATAACATCCTAAACACATTAAAAATCATTTTTTGTAGTAAGTGATTTTAGTCACGTTGATGCAATGGGCACGACCGTAGTTTTGCAGAAATTTTTATTAGCTTTTACACATGGAATTAATCGGTTACGCTGCTTCAATTGTTATGGGATTAACCCTTGGTTTAATCGGTGGAGGTGGCTCCATCTTAACCGTACCTATTTTGGTCTACCTCTTTGGAGTCGACCCGATTTTAGCCACCGCCTATTCTTTATTTGTGGTGGGCCTCACCAGTGCCGTAGGATCTGTAAGTCATTTTAAAAAGGGAAATGTTGATGTAAAAACTGCGTTGGTGTTTGGGGTGCCCTCAATCATTGGCGTATATGCCGTGCGTAAGTTTGTAGTGCCCGCCATTCCTGATCCGGTATTCTCAATAGGAACTTTTCCGGTTGAAAAAGGTGTGTTTGTAATGGTGTTGTTTGCCATTCTCATGTTGTTGGCTTCCATCTCCATGATCCGCAAACCAAAAAAGCAGGCAACAACATCAACTGAAAAGAAATATAATTTCCCGCTCATTTTCGCAGAAGGCCTTTTGGTTGGGGGTATAACCGGGTTGGTAGGCGCTGGCGGTGGATTTCTGATTATCCCAGCACTGGTATTGCTGGCCGGCTTACCCATGAAAGAAGCGGTTGGTACTTCCCTGCTCATCATCGCACTTAAATCTTTAATAGGATTTACTGGCGATTTGGGCGGAGAACTCCCTATCGACTATTCCTTTATGCTCATCTTTTCGGCCTTTGCCATGGTGGGCATTTTGGTGGGCAGCTACCTCACCCGATTCATTTCCAATGAAAAACTGAAACCGGCTTTTGGTTGGTTTGTGTTAGTGATGGGCGTGTATATCCTCGGAAAAGAGTTGTTTTTATAACATTCAGCATGTTCCGTGACAAAAGTTACGGAGCACCCCTGTAAACAAGCAGTAGTTTTGTAGTTAAATTTCACTTCGTAAAATCAAACTAGCCACCATATGTTAGAGTTTATTCGTCAACCCTGGCCCTGGTATGTTGCCGGTGCGCTGATCGGCCTTACGGTACCGGCCTTGTTGTTACTTGGTAACAAACACTTTGGTATCTCATCGTCCTTACGCCACATTTGTGCCGCATGCTTACCAGCCAATATTCCGTTTTTCAAGTACAATTGGCGCAGAGAAATCTGGAATTTATTCTTTGTTGCCGGAGTATTGCTGGGTGGTTTGGTAGCCACACAGTTGTTGAGCAACCCTGATCCGATTCAGGTTGCACCCGCTACCATTGCCGCATTGGAGTCGCACAATGTTGTTGTCGACAGCAACTTGATGCCTTCATCCATTTTCAGTTTTGAAAATCTGTTCAGTTTGAAAGGATTAATCTTCTTTGTGCTTGGAGGATTTTTAGTTGGTTTCGGTACACGTTATGCCGGTGGCTGTACATCCGGTCACGCCATCATGGGATTATCAACGTTACAATGGCCTTCGCTGGTAGCAACCTGTTGCTTCATGGCGGGTGGCTTTGCCATGGTGCATTTGTTCTTTCCGTTCATTATGAAATTATTTTAATCATTGAATTCCATGAGCACACAAAAACATATATCAACCACTGAAGAATTTGTAAACAACCCATTGGTTGTTGAGCACCCCATTGAATGCGAGGCACCGAACGATCAGCTTACACGCGAAAACACCCTTACCTCTAACATCAAATACCTGATTGTCGGTCTGTTATTCGGGATAGTGTTTGTAAAAGCAGAGATCATCTCCTGGTATCGCATTCAGGAAATGTTCCGGCTACACTCTTTCCACATGTATGGCGTAATTGGTACAGCTGTAGTGGTGGGCATGATCTCCGTATGGCTGATTAAAAAATTCAAGATCAGAACCATGCAAGGCGAAGAAGTGGTATTTCATAAAAAAGAATTTCACTGGGGTAATATCATTGGCGCTGCCATGTTTGGCTTAGGCTGGGCGATTACGGGCGCTTGCCCCGGACCCTTGTTCGCACAGATTGGCAGTGGATTTTTAGTGGTGATTGTAACCCTGCTTAGCGCCATAGCCGGAACCTGGACGTACGGATTGCTTCGCGACAGACTGCCTCATTAATCGATTGAATTTCAGTGACCATGAATCCAAACGAGCAACCAGAATCGAATCACGTAGTAAAGCTCGCCACTTTGTTGGTAGCCTTGGTGGTGATGATGGTTGCCCTCGTAGTATTGATGGTGGGTTCGCTGATTTTTGCTCCTCAACTCACTGCCTGGTTTTCGAAAGAGGAAATACAACCGGTTCGTATTGAAAAAATATCAACGCTTGCCAACGAATGGCGCGCACCGGATTACGCTACCATTCCAGAAGGTGAAGCCGGTGATGAAATACGATATGGTCGCGAGTTGATTGCGCATACCTCCGAATACCTCGGCCCGAAAGGAAAAGTAATGCCCATCAGCAATGGTATGAATTGTCAGAACTGCCACCTTGATGCAGGCACCCGACCTTTTGGGAACAATTATGGTGCAGTGGCTTCTACGTATCCAAAATTCAGAGCGCGTTCAGGCACAGAAGAAACCATTGAAAAACGAGTGAACGATTGCTTTGAACGTAGCTTGGATGGTGAAGCCTTAGCTGAGGATAGCCGTGAGATGAAGGCCATAGTGGCCTATATAAATTGGCTGGGTAAAGATGTTCCGAAAGGAGTTGCTCCGGAAGGATCCGGCATAGTTGAATTGGCGTTTCTTGATCGTGCAGCTGATCCGCAAAATGGACAGCTTATTTATGAACAAAAATGCGTGACCTGCCACGGCACAAGCGGCAATGGTATTATGAATGCTGAAGGAACTGCATGGACCTATCCACCGCTTTGGGGTGAGCATAGCTACAACAATGGAGCAGGATTATTTCGTCTTTCACGATTTGCCGGTTACATCAAAGCCAATATGCCATTGGGTGCAACCTATACTGCGCCTCAACTCACTGATGAAGAAGCGTGGGACATTGCCGCTTATGTGAATACCATGTATCATCCTAAAAAAGACATTTCACAAGACTGGCCGGATATCTCCAAAAAGCCAGTCGATCATCCGTTTGGTCCCTTTACGGATGAGTTTACCGAGGACCAACACAAGTATGGTCCCTTTAAGCCCATCGTTGAACAACGTAAGCGCTTGAGTAAATCATTAGCACAAAAGAAATGATGATAAGAAGAATATGGTTGATGCTGCTGATCGGCAGTAGTGTTTCTGTTTTTAGTCAACATCAGGATCCTTCGTGGTCGGCCAGACGCGCCATCATTAACGAGCAATGCGTGGAGAGTGACAGCCTGTGCAACGTATTGCATAAGTTAGGCACGTTTGAAGGTCATCTGCGCAGTTTCTTTATGAGTACTGTCAATCAAGAAGAATTTCCAGACTACTATGCCATTGGCCTTGGTGGGGGCTTGGGTTATTATTCACCTATCATCAAAAATTTTCAGGTGGGCATGTCGGGGTTTATCATTTACAATGTTGGCTCATCGCACTTAGGGAATAATGCACCCTACTCCAATCGATATGAAATCGGATTATTCGATGCAAAAAATCCCGACAATCATGAAGACCTTGACCGGTTGGAGGATTTGTACCTTCGCTACTATTTCTCGCAGCAAAGTAAATCGTTTGCCCAAATTGGAAAGTTCCACCTAAAAACACCGCTCATCAATTTACAAGATGGCCGCATGCGACCCAACCTGCAGGAAGGTGCCTGGTTGGAGCTCAATGAATTTAAAAAGATAAAATTCAAAGGTGGCGTGTTGTGGCGTACTTCACCCCGCGGCACCATTCACTGGTATTCGATGGGTAATTCCATTGGCGTTTACCCCATGGGGCGCGCCACCAACGGAAACAAAGCGGATTATGCGGGAAATATTTCCACAAAAAACGTATTCATTGCACACGTAACGATTCCCCTCACAAAAAATTTATCCTATCAACCCTGGAACTATCATGCCGATAAGCTTTTCAATGTATCGCTGCAAAAGCTGGAGTGGAAAAAGAAAACGGAACACAATACATTTCTGGCAGGCATTCAGTACCTCTGGCAAAAATCGCTTTACAACGATACACTTGCACTCGAGCGGCAATACATTACAAAGAATGAACAATCGCATAGCTTGAGTGCAAGACTGAGCTTAAAACACAATCGTTCCGCAGAAGAATGGAGCATCAACTATACGCGGATTACCAGTCATGGACGCTTCTTATTTCCACGAGAGTGGGGCATTGAATCCTTTTACACCTTCCTTCCACGTGAACGCATGGAAGGTATGGGCGATGTTCATGCGGTCATGATTCAAAACAACCGCACGTTGGACAAACACAAGCATCTGAGTTTGCAGACTTCAGCAGGCATGTACATGCTTCCTTCGGTAACAGAAGCACGGCTCAATAAATATGCTTTACCTTCTTTCTACCAGGTAAATGCTCGCCTCGGTTATACATTTACCGGATTTTTACATGGCTTAAAAGCCGATTTATTGTATGTGTATAAAGGAAACATGACAAAAGATTTAGAAGAAATTCCTTCTTTCATCCATAACAAAGTGAATATGCACCACCTATCACTGGTGTTGGACTACTACTTTTGATCTGATTATCCCGGAAAAAGTGTAACTTAAGTCACATAGAAACGGAGCATTGCTCTTCATATTTACCTGATCTAATATCATCAAAATGAAAGCTGTTGTTTACATCATTTTATTCATGGCTTTTGCCTTTTCAGAGGTGAAAGCGCAGGAAACACCAAAAATTGTCATGCACCTGCAAACGGCTGACACCCTCGTTTATAAATCATTGGTTAATCAGATCACAAACATGAAAAAAGAAATTCCGGATGCGCAGGTAGCTGTTGTGTGCCATGGGCCCGGCATGAATTTTCTTTTAAAAACCAACGCGGAATATGTAAGTAAAATCGAAAAGCTAAAGTTGAAAGATGTAACCTTCATTGGTTGCCAGTTCACCATGAAACAAAAGAACATCAAACCGGAAGATCTAGTACCTTTTGCACAAACCGTTCCGTATGCCATGGTGGATATCGTGAAGAAGCAACGGGATGGATGGATCTATGTCAAACTCGGCTTCTGAAAAAGAATAACAACTGAAAAATTTAAACTATGAATAAGCGATTTATTTTTAACCTACTTAGCGTACTGGCATTAGCTACCGTGATGAGTTGCCAGGGTCAAACAGGTATACACGTATTAAGCGTTGATGCTTTTGAGCAAAAACTGAATGCCACGCCTGAAAAAATTATTCTGGATGTACGTACAGATGAAGAATACGCACAAGGCAAAATGAAAAATGCCACCCAAATCGACTACTACCAACGCGATTTTAAAACCGAGGTAGCCAAGCTTGATAAAACCAAACCGGTGTTTGTATACTGCGCCAGCGGTGTTCGCAGCAACTCAGCAGCTAAAATCCTGAAACAACAAGGCTTTGCAGAAATTTATGATCTAAAAGGTGGCCTCAACGCATGGGCCCGATCAGGCAAGCCCCTTGTGAAATAATTACGGAAATCCCCATCTCACCAGAGCAATCATGAGTCATTCCAAATCCTGCACCTGCTATTCATGTCAAGCTGAAGTTGTTTCTGAAAAAGAAAAACAACTGCATGTTGAGCTTTCGGAAAATTCGCGAAGGGAGTTTCTAAAAAAAGCTTCGGGTTTTGGGTTGGCATTAGGCATTGGCGGTGGATTGGTAACTCCGCTTTCGGCTTCAGCATTGCAAACACCCGACAGCGATTTAAAATACAAGGAAATAGCAGGGAACGGAGCTGTAAAGAATGGAAAGGCTTCGGTAGTTACACTTTTACAAACAGCCGACATCCACGCCCAACTATTGATACACGATGAATTTTTTATTGAAGACGGAAAACCCGTTTACAAAAAACGTGGAGGTTATGCCACCTTAAAGGCGATGATCAACGCGCTTCGAAAAGAAAATCCTGCCAACACATTTTTAATCGATGGCGGTGATTGTTTTCAAGGGGGCGGTGTCGCTGCCCTTACTGAAGGACGAGCCATCGTTCCGTTGATGAACAACATCGGATACGATTTGATGCTGCCCGGAAATTGGGAAGTGGTGTACGGGAAGGAAATGATGATGAAAGATATGTTTGCCTATACCTGCCCAAAAGTTTGCGCCAACATGTTTCACCAAACCAACGATGCTTTTAATGGTGATTTGATCTTTCCGCCTTACTATGTAAAACATATTGGCGGAATAAAAATCGGGTTTATCGGGTACAACGATCCGCTTACACCCAAACGACAATCACCGGCATACAGTTACGGTATACAGTTTACCCATCCGCAGGAAAATGTAGCCAAGTACATCCGCATTTTAAGAGAATACGAAGGTTGTCAACTGGTAGTTTTATTAACGCACATGGGCCTGGCACAACAAATTGGTTTAGCCAATATGGAATTTATCCGTGGAGTAGATTACATTTTAGGTGCCGATACACATGAGCGCGTACGTGAGCCGTTGAGCGGAACATACGCCAAAGTAACGGAGCCCGGAGCATTCGGTTCATTCATCGCCAAACTTGATTTTGTAATTGAGAACGGAATAATCAAAGATCACAGCTATCAGCTGCTGGATGTTGATCCGGAAAAATACGGTGAAGACGAAGAGATGAAAGCGCTGGTGAAGGAAGCACGCGAGCCATTCAAGGCAAAACTTGATACGGTAATCGGTAAAACAAAAACACCATTGGTGCGCTACTATGTGATTGAAACACCGATGGACAACTTCATTACCGATGCCATTATGTGGAAGTTTAAACCGGATATTGCCCTGAGCAACGGTTTTCGTTTCTGTCCGCCACTGGTACCCGATCCGAAAACCGGAGTTGCCGAAATCACGGAAGATTATTTATGGAGCATGTTGCCGGTAGACAGTGAAGCGAAAATCGGAACCATCACCGGCAAGCAATTATGGGATTGGATGGAGAAGGAATTACACAATGCGTTCGCGAAAGATCCGGCCAAACGCTTTGGTGGATGGGTGGTGCGCTTCAAAGGCATGGAAGTGAACTTCACCATTAACAATGAACCGGGCAAACGCGTAAACTGGATCAGGATTAAAGGCAAACCCATTAACCTATCAAAAACCTATACGTTTGTTGCGTGTGAACGCGAAGGCGATCCGGATACAACCATCTGCCGGGTGGAACATGTTGCCGAACCTAAGAAACTTGGCGCATCATTGCATGCCGTAATAAAAGAATACCTGGCCAAACATTCGCCCATTGCGCCCAAACTTGAAGGTCGCGCTACGGCCACAGACGCACCCAATACGTTACTCACCCAACTGATGGGTGTTGGATACGAATTCCGGTAAATCACGTTACTTTGCTGCTTGATAATTTAGCTCATACCTCATTAATGAATTCAATTCATTTTCAGTGTACTCAGACTGCGCATCGGCCAATCTTCGGCCTGGCAAGAGCATGTGCGCCTGCCTGCCGAAGCGACAGCGCAGGCAGGGATTGGGCGCAGCGCTGGATGAGTACACGGGGCCACGCGGCCCTGGAGCAAAAGAGGTGTTGCAGATTCTTCAATGTCAACAACTAAAAGTTTTTAACAGGTGATCCTTCAGGTTTTTATTGTCGGTTTTGTATTTAGCTTCCTTGGTTCCATTCCTCCAGGCACGCTTAACCTGATGGTGCTGCAACTGGGTTTGGAGCACAAGATTAAAACAGCGCTTCGCTTTGCACTGGCTGTTTCCATTGTTGAATATCCGTACGCATGGATCGCTGTTGAGTTTGAGCAGGTAATCACCTCCTCGCCTGCCATTATGAAAAACTTTGAGTTGTGGGGCGCCATCATCATGACCACCATTGGCGTGGTAAGTTTATGGACCGTACGCAAACCTTCAACCATTTCCGTTAAACTTCAGGACAGCGGTTTTCGCAGAGGCATAATCCTGAGTATTCTCAACCCCCAAGCCATTCCATTCTGGATTGCCTTAACCGCGTATTTAAAATTTCAAGGCTGGATCGACATCAGCACAGGCTGGCGTTTGCACAGCTACATTCTGGGCACTTCCCTTGGCGCCATGGCCCTGCTCACCTTGCTCGCTTTGCTGGCGAAACGTGTGGCCTCTTCGTTCAAAGACAACCGCATTATCCGCATGATTCCGGGCCTCGTATTATTATCATTGGGTATTCTCGCATTCATCAAATACCTGTTCTGAAATCATCGCTTTTAAGTGACAAAAATCACGGAAACTCTTTCGTTCCACTTGTAGTTTTGTATTCGTATTTAGGATGCTATGGAGCAAAAGAAAACCTTCAGTGAACTGATTCGCAGCGAAAAGCCTGTGTTGGTAGATTTTTTTGCCACGTGGTGTGGGCCGTGCAAAATGATGCAGCCCATACTGCAGGAACTTGCTACGCGGATTGGCGATCGTGCGGCCATCATCAAAATTGATGTGGATAAAAATCCCGCGATTGCCGGTGCCTATCAAATTCAGGGTGTGCCAACCTTAATGCTTTTCCAAAACGGACAAGTATTGTGGCGGCAATCGGGCGTATTAAATGCCCATCAACTGGAGCAGGTTATTAATCACTTTACCGGAGCGCCTGTGCATCACTAAATTTTAAGCGGGCAATTTTCAGGTTGAACCACTACCTTTGTGCAGTCGTTTCAACCAGCCCTCAATATTGTAATTTTAAACTTCGAACCGATATGTATTTTCAACACGTTTATGACAAAAGCCTGGCTCAAGCCAGTTATTTCATCGGCTGCCAAAAGGCAGGTGTGGCCATTGTAATTGATCCCAAGCGCGATGTAGACACCTACCTGGAAATTGCTGCGCAGAATAAAATGAAAATCACACACATTGCGGAAACGCACATCCATGCAGACT
Organism: uncultured Roseivirgaceae bacterium; assembly: GCA_964419145.1. Lineage (GTDB taxonomy): Bacteria > Bacteroidota > Bacteroidia > Cytophagales > Cyclobacteriaceae > UBA2336. The sequence continues at coordinate 127,267 of CAYQOM010000006.1, forward strand.
TCCTTTCGGGATCGCGTGAACTTGCTGCCCTTACTGGCGCAAAGATGTACTTATCGGATGAAGGTGGTGAAGGCTGGTTATATGAGTTTCCGCACGAAGGCCTGAAGGATGGCGACTCTTTTATGGTGGGTAACCTCAAGTTTGATGTGATGCACACCCCCGGTCATACACCTGAAAGCATTAGCTTTTTGTTAACCGATACTCCGGCCAGTCCTGAACCGGTAATGTTATTCACTGGCGACTTCGTGTTTGTGGGGGATGTGGGTCGTCCGGATTTATTGGAAAAGGCTGCCGGTGTAGTTGGAACCAAAGAAGCAGGCGCTAAGGAAATGTATAAATCCATTAAGCGTTTCAATGCACTCCCTGATTACATTCAGGTGTGGCCTGGACATGGTGCCGGTTCTGCTTGTGGAAAAGCATTGGGTGCTGTACCCAGCTCAACCGTAGGTTATGAAAAAATCAGAAACTGGGCATTTCAATACGAGAAAGATGAAAATGGCTTCGTAAAATATTTATTGGAAGATCAACCCGAGCCTCCAAAATATTTTGCGATGATGAAAAAACTGAACAAGGTTGATCGTCCGCTGTTGACGGAAGTCCCTCAACTTAAAAAACTTTCAAGCGCTGAATTTAAAACTGCATTCGATAAAGGGGTTAAGGTTATTGACACACGGTTGAAAACCGAATTCTCCGAGGGTTTCATTCCGGGCACATATAACGTTCAAGGCAACAACTCAT
>CAYQOM010000006.1:128014-192137 GCA_964419145.1 uncultured Roseivirgaceae bacterium
ACTGATGCGTATCGGATTGGATAACATCTATGGGTATGTAGAAAGTACCGATGTTTGGACATCGCTTGGAAATAAACTTGAAAAAGTAAACCAGGTTTCAGAACCTGAGCTGAAGCAAATCATGCAATCAAACCATACTCAATATGTAGACTTGCGCGGTGAAGCTGAGTTCAAGTCAGGTCACATTAAAGGAGCCGATCATGTATTTGTAGGAACGTTGGAGAAGAATCTGGATAGGGTGAAGAAAGATCAACAGGTGGTGGTATTCTGCCAGGCCGGTGATCGTTCTTCCATCGGTTATTCAATTCTTGCCCGCAACGGATACAAGAATATTAAAAATTACGGTGGCGGAATGAGTGAGTGGATTAACAAGGGTAACCCCGTAGTAACCGACTAATATTTTTCAGACAGGTTTAAGTGAAATAAAAAGCCCTGGCGAAATTCGTCAGGGCTTTTTTAGTTGTTACAAAGCGTAACAATAATTACTTCTCAACAGCCTTGCTCATCGTCATGGCCAGCTTTACCGCTTCATACGCGTTAACCAAACCACCGCTGCGGCTCAATTTACTGAACTCCACTTTTTCATCTTTGCTGCCGGGGCGTGTTACTTCAAGACCATCGAACTTGCGGGTTGATTGCGCTAATATTTCGCGAACCTGAGCCGCAGTAAGATCAGGGAAATACGACATGATGATGGCCGCCACACCTGCTGCTGCCGGGCTCGCCATACTGGTACCCTGATTGTCCTTGTACTGGTTATCCGGAATGGTGGAATAAATTTCAACTCCAGGTGAGAACAAATCCACCGACTTCTTGCCATAGTTGGAGAAAGATGCCACAAAGCTTTCATCGGCACCGTATGAAGAAGCGCCCACTTCAATCCAGGTTTTTGCTTCTTTGCCATCGTTGTAAACGCGTGTAGGGAAGTTATTCTTCTGATCGATATCATCCCCATCGTTACCAGCTGCGTGTACCAGCAACACACCTTTTGATTCAGCATACTTCACGGCCTTGTCTACCACTTCTTTTTGAGGTGAGTATGATTTACCAAAGCTCATGTTGATGATGTGCGCACCATTGTCGACTGCATAGCGAATGGCGTTGGCCACATCTTTGTCGCGCTCATCACCATTGGGTACGGCACGCACGGCCATAATTTTTACGTTATCGGCAATACCGCGCATGCCTACATCGTTCTTACGGTTTGCGGCAATAATGCCGGCCACGTGTGTTCCGTGTTCGGCATCTGGGCCCTTTACATCGTTATTACCGTAATACTTTTCATTCATGTCGTTGTAGTTATCGCCTACAATGGCGCGCGAATCAAATTCCAGGTTATACCCAAATAGTGCCTGTACACGGTAATAGTCAACAGCACCCTTCAAATCTTCTAATACCTCATCCACGTCTACATCAGGGCCAAAGTTTTGAAAGATAATGGAGATAGCATTTTTGGAAAACGCCACTACCGGGCTGGATGATTTAAGTGTATCCAACATCCCCGATGTGATCTTGTCTACTTTCAGAATTTGTTTCAGCGTATCGTTACCGTACGTAATGTTCGTATAAATGGTGTTGTACATGTTGTACTGCTGGGTGGCTTCCTCGGCCCGGGTTTCAAACTTTGATTTAATGTCTTTGTATTGAGCATACTCAGCCTGGCTTTTCTTGGGTACTTTCTTCTCGTCTACATTTTCGTACTTGGCCTTCAAGCGAACGTATTCGCGGGTAAGTTCGTAGGTATCTTCGTTTACGTTACCTTCTTTCCCTCCAATAAAATTCCAGCCATATACATCATCCACATATCCGTTTTTATCATCATCAATTCCGTTATCCGGAATTTCATCTGCGTTGACCCAAACTACATCCTTCAGGTCTTCATGGAATACATCCACACCTGAATCGATAACGGCCACAATAACCGTTCTGGAAGGCTTATCTTTTAACAGGGTATTATACACCCGATCGGCACTTACGCCTTGAAGTTTATCGGTTTCCGGATCGCGCAAAAACCAGTCTTTTGGAACTTTTGTACTATCCTGAGCTGCTGCGGCATCCTGAAATGCCAGAATATTACCAACCGAAAGGCCCGATACCAACACGAGCCCCATCCAGAATTTATTGATCATAGTGATTTGATTTACAAGGTTTAATGTGTGCAAGGTAGAAGTTCTAATGAAAATTTCCGTAAAAATTGTTCAAGCGGTGAAGACGCAAAACCGTGCCAAAACTTACTTCCGTGCTGCCTGTTTCAAGAAGCACAGTCCCGAACCGGAAAGTTCCCGCAGTTTTGTATTGTTAATTCGAGAAGACGATGATTTACCTGGCCGCCATTACCATTTCTATTTTCTATGGGATTCTGTTTTCCAGCTCTATAAAATTCCAGAAATCCGGTAACAAATCTACTGTCCGGGTCACGCCCAACTGAACTGTACGCCCTGACAAGGGTAAAAAAGTCCGCCCCCAAAGAGAGCCGTTGAAGGCTCAGGCTTTTCCAAATCGCAAATTGTTTTAATGTATAAAGGTTTTTACCTTTGCCACCCCTTGCAGAAGGAGGGTAAGCAAACGTGAGGGATCTGCCAAAGGCATTCCTTCGGAAGAGTCCCTCCTTCGGTACTGTAAGCCCAGGTGGCGAAATTGGTAGACGCACTACTTTGAGGTGGTAGCGCCCGAAAGGGTGTGCTGGTTCGAATCCAGTCCTGGGCACAATGTTTTTCGTTTACGCTATAAAAAGCGAGGTAAGGAATTACATTTATGTTGGTCTTACAGAAGACGTTGAAAGACGCGTGAGCCAACATAATGCTGGATACGAGAGGACTACAAAACCTTATCGGCCATTTAAATTGATTTGGTCAGAGTCTTTTCCGTTACGCACGTTAGCCAGGGAAGGGAAAAGTATTTAAAATCCGGGAGGGGTAAAGAATTCTTGAAGTCCCTTTAGTGCGCTGGTTCGAACCTGACGGCAGGCAGGTCCAGTCCTGGGCACTTAAGTTATTTTGAAGTTTAAAGATCTAGGTTTAAACCTTGATTTTTTGCCGAAGTGGTGGAATTGGTAGACACGCACGTTTCAGGGGCGTGTGTCGCAAGACGTGAGGGTTCGAGTCCCTCCTTCGGTACTCTTCTTTGGGTCCTGCAAAAACCCATGCAAGCAATCAATACTTCACCGAAACCGTTCCCTTATACTGCCTGTGTGTGTATGTGAGGTGGTAAAAGTAAACACCTGTTGCCAAACCTTTAGGATACCATTTGAAATCCCGGTCAGAACTTTCAAATACTTGTTTGCCCCATCGGTCGTAAATGCGAATGTTTACGTAGCGGCCAATGCAATTGTCTTTCGGTAAGATGCTCTCGTACTGATCGGGTGGAACCAGTTTTACCATAGCGAAAAAGTCGTTGACATCATCTCCATCGGGCGTTACAATGTTGGGCGGCAGAAAATCTTCATATCCCCCTTCCTCATCTATTACAGTAAGGTTTATGGCCGCCACAGTCTCCTTTCCACTGAAACACCGCCCATCATCTACCATAAATTCAAATTCGTATTCATTCGAGAAAATGCCATCGCGGAAAATCGAGCAGTCGGGATTCCAGGTAAATATGGTTTCAATTTCACCTACACCTTCCACTGCAGAAAAAGAATAATCGGATGGAGGAACAACGCCACTTGCGTGCGAAAGACTTAACCGCATGATATCTTGTGGAGAAACATCAGCATCCGTGCTTCTGATTTTCAACCTGATTTCCTGTCCGCGAATAGCGGTGAGTGCTCCGCCTTCCAATACCTGGTCAGGGTTCAGACTTTCAATGAAAATTTGTGGATCAAGGTTATCCGGTGGCTCCACATTGACTACAACGGTTAGTGTATCGGCCTTATAAAAGCGGCATTTGTTGGCGTTGTCTACTACTATAAACTCCAACTCATAAGTTGACTTGGTATTGAGGTTTACTTTGTCGCAGTCTAAGTACCAATCCACCGGTGATGCTACTTCACCAAAATCCTCATCCCCCGGAAAAACAATTCCCACAGCCTCCCGATTAAACGCCTTGCCGTTTAACGTAAGTTGTAGAAAATCCTGATCGGCATCGGTGCCAAATACATTGAACCCAAGCGGCTGGTAAATTTTTCGGGTGATCTCTACCCGCTTCTCATCGGCTTGTTGAACATCCGAACTGATTACGGGATCAGCATTTCCGGGAAGTTTAATGCTTAACTCAAAATGCAACGTATCACCACTTACTATGGCGCACTTATCGCGATCATCCACAATAACTTTAATGTCGAATTGTGTTTTTTCAGTGAAGTCATATACATCGCAACGTGAGTCCCAAGTAAACAACCCGGTAAGCTGACCGGGTTGGGTGGGATCCAGATTTAACGTCATGCCTACATTCCCAATATCGAATCCATCCACCAAAACAAAAACATCCAACTGATCTACATCCGCATCATTCGCCTGAATGGGTATGCTGATGAGCGGATCGCCTTCGTTGATGTTGATGGTTTGATTTGGCGTTACAAATTGTGGCTTATTGTTAACCGGTGGTTGAACAAACACATTCACGACCAAAGTATCCGATAAGGGTAAACTACACGCATCATCATACGCAATAATACCCACCTGGTAATTTCCACCGGGCACATACGAACACTCTGGGAAACAAATAGTGAAGTCGGCAACACTTCCGTTTATCAGGGTTGCCTTGTTTACTGTCGGCAATAACTCGGTTAAGTATCGTGAGGTGTGGCGGAAGTTTAAGGGAAATACGCGAACATTCACCTTCTCCTGAAAATTATCATCGGCTTTTTGTGAGTCCGGATCAGATACCTGCACTTCCACACAACGATCATCATCACTAAGCGAACCCGGAAACGAAACGGAGAGTGTTTGATTGGGTTGACTAAACGTTGCTGTGCCTTTTTTCCTTCCCACAATCTGCGGAGGTTCAGCCACGGGGCACCTGTCCACCACAAACATTTGAAAATCTCTTCGCACCTCTCCGATCTTCTCGCCATCCCTGAATTCTTCACACTTCACCGCAAACACGTACAAGCCTAATCCAAATGCAGGCGGAGTCACTGTCAAAAATCCATCATCGCTGATCTTCAAGTCGGGTTGTCCATTTACAATGTTGTTCAATCCAAAACCCGGGCGCCAGTTTATTTCAGGGTACGGGCCGGGTCGTGGTAATCCACCGGGCGGTATGGCGTCAGGTGATTTTGTATTTAGAGGCGTTACTATAGAATAAACCAACGAGTCGCCATCATCATCCGTTCCGGCAAAATCAACATAATAATTTTTTCCAGGGCAGGCATAGTCGTTAAGTGGCGGAAACAACCTGGGCGATGAGTTAACAAATGGTTCACCATTCTTTACCACCGGAGGAAACTCCAGGTAAAATGTTTGGCCGGCATAGCGTGAGCCCAGCATCGGATCTTCGCTATAAATATTGGTGATGCTGTAATTACGGCAACAGCGCTCCCAAGAGATATAGTAGCCCTCTGGATCGTTGAATTCGGCTGGAGACAAATTAATATTAATGCCATAAATAAGCTTTGTGGTAACAATTTCTCCGCTCGAACATTCTGGCTGTGTATAGGGAACATTTTCAATGCTAGTCAGGAACAACCGTATCGCGTTGATCATGATAAAATTATCGCGCTTACGGAAAATTCGCGCATCTACAAACTGATCACGTGCACCGGGGTTACCGTTCAGTTCATCAAAATAAAGAATCATGTTAAGCCGGTAGGTGTTACCGGAAATGTAAATGAGTTCAAATTCCCCACCCACAATGTGCGAGGCCCTTGCTGAAAGGCAGGCCAAAAGAAACAAACCGACTAGAAAAACAGCTCTCATAACAACAACACGAATGGAAAGATAAGAAAACCCGATCAAGCATAAAACACCTTGAATTGGTTAATTTGCCGGCATGAAGAAGGGGGAAATACTGGAAAGCATTTATTTGGAAAGCATGGCCGCGGAAGGCAAATCTGTGGCCCGGGTTGATGGAAAAGTACTTTTTGTTGAGGGTGCTGTTCCGGGGGACACCGTGGATGTGGAGCTGACTAAAATAAAAAGCAATTTTCTGGAAGGACGTTCGATCTTATTGAAAAAAGCTTCCGAACATCGGGTGGAGCCAACCTGTTCGCATTTTGGCTTTTGTGGCGGCTGCAAGTGGCAATACCTGAATTACGAAACGCAACTTCAATACAAGCAGCAACAGGTAACGGATAATTTTAAACACATTGGCGGGCTGGATTTCCCGGAAGTCAAGCCGATACTGGGTTCAGCTAAAATCTATCAATATAGAAACCGCTTGGATTTCAGCGCCTCAGCCCAGCGGTGGCTTACCCGTGAAGAATTAAAGTCTGGTGTTCCGTTCGGAGAACCCGCGCTTGGGTTTCATGTGCCCAAGAGTTTTGATCGTGTGTTTGATGTGGATACCTGCCACCTGCAACCTGAACCCAGCAACGCCATTCGCAAACTGATAAAAAAAACAGCGCTTCAACACAACATTCCATTTTTCGATCTGCGTAAGCAAACCGGATACCTGCGCACGGTTACCATTCGCTCTACCAGCATTGGTGAAGTCATGGTTATCGTGCAGGTAGCACAGAATCAGGAGGAATGGCTTTCGCTGATTATGGCTGCGCTTGAAAAGCAAATTCCGCAGATCACCTCGCTATTATACATCATCAACACCAAACGCAACGACACGTTTCAGGATCAGGAGATTTTAACCTGGAAAGGGAGACTCTATATTATAGAGTCGATGCCAAAGCCCGATGGATCGGGAAATCTTGAATTTCGCATCGGACCGAAATCATTTTACCAAACCAATTCGGAGCAGGCGTATGAACTGTACAAAGTTGCGTGGAAGCAAGCAGCACTAACCGGAAATGAATTGGTATATGATTTATACACCGGTACCGGAACCATTGCCAACTTTGTGGCAGGCCAGGCAAAAAAAGTTATTGGACTTGAATATGTAGCCGATGCGATTGAAGATGCTAAAATCAATTCGCAGGCTAACCACATAACCAACACCGATTTTTACGCGGGCGATATAAAAAATTTACTTGACGAAAGTTTTCTCAACCAGCATGGAAGGCCTGATGTGGTAATCACCGATCCTCCTCGTGCGGGCATGCACGAAGATGTTTGCAAGATGTTGCTGCAGGCTACACCTCAACGAATTGTTTATGTCAGCTGTAATCCGGCAACACAAGCACGCGACCTTAAAATCCTATCCGAAAAATATAACATCACCGAAGTGCAACCGGTTGACATGTTTCCACACACGATGCACGTTGAAAACGTAGTACGACTTGACCTGAAGTAGCCTTCAAATCACTACCTAACATTCGTTATTCAAAAATTTTTTATTGGATTTTTCTTGAACAGAAAAATTTTATTGCTGACAATTGTAGAGACACAGCACAACCATGAACAACATGACTACTTGTAACCTCTTAAAATTTTCTGTTGAGCAGGTGGTGTTGGCTACTATCATTCGCGTAAACCGAACATCGGGACGATGGTGATATAGCACAAAGCTTTTTACGAACCGCCTCGATGAGAACCATCGGGGCGGTTTTGTTTTAAACAGGTTGATCCAAACTAACAGTTGTTATATGTACTACACGAAAAACACAGTTCTCTACCTCAACGGAAAATTCATTAAAGCCGCAGACGCCTCAACCGATTTATACAGTCAAACATTACACTACGGATACGGAGCCTTTGAAGGCATTCGTGCCTACAACACCACACAGGGAACAAAAATCTTTAAAGCTTACGAACACTACGAACGTTTACGCCACAGTTGTATCTCCGTTGGCATTCCTTTCGATTACGATACCGAAGAACTGATACAGGTCACCTACAAACTCCTCGACAAAAACAAATTGAAAGACGCCTACATCCGCCCGCTGGTGTATTGCAGTCCGAATATGTCGCTTACCGCCCCAAAAGAAGTGTACATCATGATTGCTGTTTGGGAGTGGGGAAAATACCTGGGCGATAACTTGTTGAAGCTTTGTGTCTCATCGTATCAACGTCCAAATCCAAATTCAGTAAAGGTTGATGCAAAGATTACCGGTCACTATGTAAACTCCATTCTCGCGACAAGCGAAGCCAAAGTACGCGGCTATGACGAGGCGCTTATGCTTGACATGCATGGCAACGTAGCAGAAGCACCGGGCGCCAATTTCTTTTTTGAAAAAGATGGTGTGTTGTATACGCCACCATTGGGTCACATCCTTCCTGGCATTACGCGATCAACAGTAATCAACATTTGCAAAGAGCTTGATATCCCCGTTCAGGAGAAACAATTCAAACCCGAAGAATTGGCTGGTGCCGACAGTGCTTTTCTCTGTGGAACTGCAGCCGAAGTTGTAGGCATTGAATCGATTGATGCCAAACCGTTTGCGAAAGAATGGAAAGATAGTTTGGGAAGTATCATTCAGGAAGCCTATAAATCACAAGTACTCGACAAAACTTTTAGTCATGTGATTATTTAGACGCAAGTAGCAAGACGCAAGTAGAAAGAACTAATGTCATTAAATAAATACAGTCGCACCATCACGCAAGATCCTACGCTGCCCGCATCGCAGGCGATGTTGTATGGCATTGGTCTGACCGAGCACGATCTTACCAAAGCACAGGTTGGCATTGTAAGCACAGGCTTTGATGGCAATACCTGCAACATGCATTTAAACAAACTAGCTCAGGAAGTTAAAACGGCCGTATGGGATAATGAATTAGTAGGATTAGTGTTCAACACGATTGGTGTTAGCGATGGCATCAGTAACGGAACCGAAGGTATGCGCTATTCACTGGTAAGTCGTGAAATCATTGCTGACTCGATAGAAGCCGTGTGTGGAGCACACTATTATGATGGACTTATTGCAGTGGTTGGCTGCGACAAAAATATGCCAGGTTCACTTATCGCGATGGGCAGATTGAACCGACCCTCCATTATGGTGTATGGCGGCACGATTGCCGGAGGAAACTGGAAAGGAAAAGAACTGAACATTGTTTCAGCTTTTGAAGCGCTGGGTGAAAAACTCGCCAACAAATTATCTGATGAAGATTATAAGGGCATCATTCAACATGCATGTCCGGGTGCAGGAGCATGCGGTGGCATGTATACGGCCAACACTATGGCTTCAGCCATTGAAGCATTAGGCATGGCCCTGCCTTACTCATCATCCAATCCTGCGCTAAGCAAAGAAAAATCAAAAGAGTGCCATGAAGCAGGCAAAGCCATTCACAACCTGTTAAAACTCGACCTTAAGCCTCGCGACATCATGACGCGCAAGGCTTTTGAAAATGCCATTACTGTGGTGATGGCGCTTGGCGGAAGCACAAATGCCGTACTTCACCTCATCGCGATGGCTAAAGCCGTGGGTATCTCCATCACACAAGAAGACTTTCAAACCCTCTCTGATAAAACTCCGGTGCTGGGCGATTTAAAACCCAGCGGCAAGTACCTGATGGGAGATGTACACCGCATTGGTGGTGTGCCTTCCATCATGCGGTACTTGCTTGAAAAAGGATTTCTTCATGGCGATTGTATTACTGTTACCGGTAAAACGCTGGAACAAAATGTACAGCAAGCGAACAAGATCGACTTTAACGAACAAGATGTGATCCGACCGGTTGAACAACCGATCAAATCGACCGGACATATTCAGATTTTGTATGGCAACCTGGCCGAGAAAGGATCGGTGGCAAAGATTAGCGGGAAGGAAGGAAATACATTCAAAGGAATTGCACGCGTGTTCAATGGCGAATTTGAACTGATTGAAGGCATACAAAACGGAATAGTAAAAGAAGGCGATGTCGTGGTGATCCGCTACGTGGGCCCAAAAGGTGCGCCCGGCATGCCGGAGATGTTAAAACCAACCTCTGCGATAATGGGAATTGGCTTGGGCAAGCGTGTAGCCTTAATAACTGATGGAAGATTCTCTGGCGGTACACATGGCTTTGTCGTGGGCCACATCACACCTGAAGCGTTTGATGGCGGAACATTGGCACTTGTAGAAGATGGTGATGAGATTGAAATCGATGCCATCGAACACGAAATCAATGTATTGATTGATGATGCCACCCTTGCCAAACGAAAAGCCAATTGGATACAACCTGCACTCCATGTAAAAAGTGGCGTGCTATTAAAATATGCCAAACAAGTAAAAACTGCTGCTGATGGATGCGTTACTGACGAAGCATAAAGAAAAATTAGCAACTGAACCGAAGAAAAAGATTTCGGGATCAGAAGCCTTGCTGCGCTGTCTGGTGGCTGAAGGGGTTGATACACTGTTCGGTTATCCGGGTGGAGCCATCATGCCGGTATATGATGCCTTGCATTTTTACCACGATCAACTGAAACATTTTTTAGTTCGCCATGAGCAAGGCGCCATTCATGCCGCACAAGGTTACGCACGCGTATCCGGAAAGACAGGTGTGGCTATTGCCACTTCGGGCCCCGGTGCGGCCAACCTCATCACCGGTTTGGCGGACGCACTGATCGATTCAACTCCGGTGGTGTGCATCACAGGACAGGTAGCGGAGCACTTACTCGGCACTGATGCCTTTCAGGAAATGGATGTGATCAACACCACCTTGCCAGTTACCAAATGGAATGTACAAATCAGCAAAGCATCCGACATTCCATCGCAAGTCGCAAAAGCCTTTTACATCGCGCGAAGCGGAAGGCCCGGTCCGGTGGTTATCGACATTACCAAGAATGCACAGTTTGAAATGACGGATGAGTTTGAATACGAAGCATGCCATCATATCCGAACCTATTCACCAAAGCCGTTGCTCGATCATGTACAACTTGAAAAAGCTGCTGATCTGATTAACAACGCGCAACGTCCATACATCCTTTGCGGACAAGGCGTTTTGCTGAGTAATACTTCACAAGAATTAATCGCGCTTTCAGAAAAAGCAAATATTCCAGTGGCGGCTACGCTACTCGGACTCTCAGCCATGCCCGTTCATCATCCGAATTATGTCGGGTACCTGGGTATGCACGGTAACTATGGAGCGAATGTACTCACTAATGAATGCGATGTACTCATAGCCATCGGCATGCGCTTCGATGACCGTGTAACAGGCAATGTTTCAAAATATGCGAAGCAGGCTAAAGTCATTCACATTGAAATTGATAAAGCAGAGATTAATAAAATAATAAACGCTGATGTGGGCGTTCATGCAGATGCCAAAGAGGCACTACAGGCATTGCTTCCGCTCATCAAGGAGAAAAAGCATGGCATATGGTTTCAAAAATTTCACGAAGCCGCTCGAAAAGAACACGAGAAAGTTATCCAGTTTGACTTTTACCCACTTTCAAATTCGCTAAAGATGGGCGAAGTAATCCGTGAACTTTCTGAATTAACAAAAGGTGAAGCCATCATTGTTACGGATGTTGGACAGCACCAGATGGTTACTTCACGATATTATCCCTTTAAAGATACCCGAACAAATGTGACTTCAGGTGGAGCAGGAACCATGGGCTTTGCTTTACCGGCAGCAGTAGGCGCTAAGGTAGCAAAACCTGAAAAACAGGTAATCGCAGTGATAGGTGATGGTGGTTTCCAAATGACCGTTCAGGAGTTGGGCACCATCATGCAATACAACATTCCGGTGAAGATGCTCATTCTGAACAACAACTTCCTGGGTATGGTGCGTCAGTGGCAGCAATTGTTTTTTGAAAAACGCTATTCCTTTACCGAGCTGCACAATCCAAACTTCTCCGCATTGGCGGATGCCTATAGCATTCCCGCAAAAAAAATTTCTGACCGACATAAGTTACGAGAAGCATTAAAAGAAATGCTTGAATGCACTGGACCATATCTCTTAGATGTACAAGTAGAAAAAGAAGAAAATGTTTTTCCAATGGTACCCACCGGAGCGGGAGTTGGCGAAATTTTATTGGAAGCACCTAAACCCACAAAATCATGAAACAGGATTTCACCATAGAAGTTGCCGCGGATAACAACTTCTCGATCCTGAACCGGATCATTAATGTATTGAACAGAAGACGCGTGCGCATTAAACGATTGGTGGCGCATGAAGATGAAAACGATTTTCGGAGAGGTGGCGCAACCATGTTGCTTCATACTACGCCCGAGATGGTTGAAAAAGTAAAACATCAACTGGAAAAACTGATTGAAGTAGAAAGCGCTGTTTACTATGAAGGCAGTTCCGTGTACAACGAAATCAGTCTAAAAAACAGTACGCAGGTAGCTTGAAAAAACATAAAGCACACGAACACAATAAAAACTAAACACATTCAACATGGCTAAGATAAATTTTGGAGGAACGATCGAAGAAGTGGTGACCCGTGAAGAATTTCCGATGGATAAGGCATTGGAGATTCTGCGCAACGAAACCATCGCTATTCTGGGATATGGTGTACAAGGTCCGGCCCAAGCGTTGAATTTGCGTGATAACGGATTCAACGTGATTGTGGGGCAACGCAAGGGCAGCAAATCCTGGAATAAAGCTATTGAACACGGCTGGGTTCCGGGCGAAACGCTATTTGAAATTGAAGAAGCGGCCAGACAAGGAACCATTCTGCAATTCTTACTTTCTGATGCAGGGCAGATTGCTTCCTGGCCAACGATTAAGCCACATCTCACCAAGGAAAAAACCCTGTACTTCTCTCACGGATTCGGAATCACCTTCAACGATCAAACCGGAATTATTCCGCCTTCAGACGTGGATGTGATTCTGGTTGCTCCAAAAGGGTCAGGCACATCTGTGCGCAGGTTATTTCTGCAAGGTAAAGGCATTAACTCCAGTTACGCTATCTATCAGGATGCTTCAGGGAAGGCAAGCGAAAAAGCAATTGCATTAGGCATTGGTGTGGGGTCAGGTTATTTGTTCGAAACGGATTTCAGAAAGGAAGTTTACTCCGACCTTACCGGTGAGCGCGGCACACTCATGGGCGCCATTGCCGGAATTTTTGAAGCACAATATGAGGTACTCCGAGCAAAAGGCCACTCCCCTTCTGAAGCGTTTAACGAAACGGTAGAAGAGTTAACACAAAGCTTAATGCCGCTGGTGGCTGAAAACGGTATGGATTGGATGTATGCCAATTGCTCCACCACCGCACAGCGTGGCGCACTCGATTGGAAGAATCGATTTAAGGAAGCGACACTTCCAGTTTTCAAAGAGCTCTACGAAAGTGTAGCCAGCGGTCAGGAAGCCAAACGCACCATCGATACCTGCAGTAAACCCGACTACCGCGAAAAACTGGGTGAAGAGTTAAAAGCGCTTCGTGAAAGCGAATTGTGGCAGGCTGGTGCAGCCGTGCGCCAACTTCGCCCTGAAAAATCGACTGTAGAAGCGAGTATGATAAACGACTAAGAAAGAATTACGATGACGAAACCGCGAACCTTGTTTGATAAGCTCTGGGATGCACATGTGGTAAAGCAAAAGGAAGGCTATCCGGATGTGTTGTTTATCGACCGGCATTTCATTCACGAAGTAACCAGTCCGCAAGCATTTGATGGACTACGCAAACGAGGCATCCCTGTATTCAACACCTCGCGTACAACGGCCACGGCCGATCACAATGTGCCCACCAAAGATCAACATCTTCCGATTCGGGAAGCCTTATCGCGGCACCAGGTAGAAACATTAAGAAAAAATTGCGCGGAGTTTAGCATTGAGCTTTATGATCTCGGGCATCCGTTTCAAGGCATCGTGCACATCATTGGCCCTGAGTTGGGATTAACATTACCTGGCATGACCATCGTATGTGGCGATAGTCATACGTCTACACATGGCGCGTTTGGAAACATCGCCTTTGGAATTGGAACCAGTGAGGTGGAACAGGTATTGGCCACTCAATGCATTCTGCAACACCGGCCCAAAACCATGCGCATTGAAGTAAATGGAAAGCTCGGCAAAGGTGTAGTAGCGAAAGACATTATCTTGTACATCATCTCAAAAATCTCGGCCAGTGGCGCCACGGGTTATTTTGTAGAATATGCCGGTAGCGCCATTGAGAGCTTGTCGATGGAGGCACGCATGACCATCTGCAACATGAGTATTGAAATGGGTGCGCGTGGCGGATTGATTGCTCCGGATGAAACTACATTCAATTACATCCGCGGAAGAAAGTTTGCACCACAGGGCGAAGCCTTTGATAAGCTTGTTGAATCCTGGAAGCAACTCAAGACTGACGAGAACGCGGAATACGACAAAATCCTGACATACGATGCGGCTGACATTGCCCCGATGATTACCTATGGAACCAATCCGGGCATGGGCATTCGGGTAACAGATCGGATTCCAACGGCCGAGGAACTGAAAGAAATCAACGAAAAAACATCTTTTGCAAAATCGCTGGAGTACATGGGGCTTGAACCCGGTTCAACCTTACTCGGCAAACCAGTCGACTATGTGTTTATCGGCAGTTGTACGAATGCACGTATTGAAGATTTGCGTCTTGTGGCGTCTATTGTTAAGGGAAAAAAGAAATCACCCGATGTAGAAGTCTGGGTTGTGCCCGGATCAAAACAAGTGGAAGAACAGGCGCGCAAAGAAGGGCTCGATAAAATTTTTGAAGCAGCCGGATTTGAATTGCGCAGTCCGGGGTGTTCGGCATGCCTGGGCATGAACGAAGACAAAATACCCGCAGGCAAATACTGCATCAGCACCTCAAACCGAAACTTTGAAGGACGACAAGGACCAAAATCCAGAACCTTTCTTGCAAGTCCGTTGAGCGCGGCTGCAGCTGCGATAACCGGAAGGATTACTGATGTACGAGAGTTAGTTGACAAATAAACAATGAAAGAAAAATTCACAACATTAAAATCCTCCACAGTTCCCCTTCCGGTCGAAAACATTGACACGGATCAAATCATTCCCGCGCGGTTCTTAAAAGCCACGACACGCGAAGGCTTCGGAGAAAATCTGTTTCGGGATTGGCGATTTGATGGGGACGGAAATCCAAAGTCAGAATTCGTGCTCAACAATCCAACCTATCACGGTAAAATTCTTGTAGCTGGAAAAAATTTTGGTTGTGGAAGCAGTCGCGAGCATGCTGCGTGGGCTTTGTATGATTATGGCTTTCGCGTAGTCATCTCCTCGTTCTTTGCCGACATTTTCAAAAACAATGCACTTAACAATGCGCTGTTGCCGGTTCAGGTGAGCGATGCCTTTCTGAAAAAGATATTTCAACTCATTGAAAACAACCCACAGACTCAGGTTGAAGTGAATCTCGAAAAGCAAACCGTAACCCTTCCACATGGAGCAACAGAGTCATTCGACATCAATCCATACAAGAAGGCGTGTCTGATAAATGGGTATGATGATATTGACTACTTGTTGAGTTTGAAAGAGGAAATAAGGGAATTTGACATAAAAGCTGCGAGCCTTGAGCTATGAGTTACTAGCTAAAGGCTCGTAGCTCACAACTCGAAACTAATGAAGATGAAGAAAAAAATTACCATACTCCCCGGAGACGGCATTGGAAAAGAAGTAACAGCCGAAGGAAAACGGGTACTGCAAACCATTGCCGGATTGTTTGGTCATGAGTTTGAATTTGAAGAAGCATTGATCGGGCATGAGGCGATTGAAAAAACAGGAGTTGCATTACCTGATGAAACCCTATCGCTGCTGAAAAAATCAGATGCGATTTTATTTGGCGCAGTCGGTCACCCGAAGTACGATAACGATCCAACCCTGAAAGTAAGACCCGAACAAGGCCTGCTGAAAATGAGGAAGGAACTTGGCTTGTACGCCAACCTGCGCCCCATCAAACTCTTTGATGAACTCCTGCATGCCTCCAGTATCAAACCCGAAATCCTCAAAGGTTCGGATATTCTTTTCTTCCGTGAACTGACGGGCGATGTGTACTTCGGTGAAAAAGGGAGAAAGGATGAAGGTAATACAGCGTACGACCTGATGATCTATCAGCGGTACGAAATTGAACGCATAGCACACAAAGCCTTTCAGGCTGCTCAAACCCGTAAGAAAAAAGTTACCTCGGTAGACAAAGCCAATGTATTGGAAAGTTCACGCTTGTGGCGCGAAGTGGTACAACAAGTTGGAAAAGAATACCCTGACGTTACGCTGGAACATCAGTTTATTGATGCTGCCGCTATGAAGCTCATTCAGAATCCCCGCAGCTTTGATGTGGTACTTACTGGAAATTTGTTTGGGGATATCCTCACCGATGAGGCCTCACAGATTGCCGGCTCGATGGGCATGCTGGCCTCCGCCTCGGTTGGCGATTCGATCGGATTGTATGAACCCATTCACGGCAGCGCACACGACATCACCGGAAAAGGAATTGCCAATCCCTTGGCTTCCATTCTTTCTGCCGCCTTGTTATTGGACATTTCATTTGGTTTAAAAGAAGAATCCGAAACGGTAATTCAAGCCGTAGAAGCCACACTGAAAGAAGGATTCCGGACAACTGACATTGCCCCCGATAGTTATCGGGACAACACAAGTCAAGAAAAAATACTCAACACATCCCAAATGGGATATAAGGTACTCGAACAGATTGAAAAGGTGGCTAACAAGAAGCTGGTTAAACAATCATTCTAATTCCTAAAGTCTATACCCTAACTACTGATACTATGAGCAACAAAATACAAATCTTCGACACAACCCTTCGTGATGGCGAACAGGTGCCCGGTTGCCAGTTAGCAACAGAAGAAAAAATTACCATTGCGCGTGAATTGGAAGCACTTGGCGTAGATGTTATCGAAGCCGGTTTTCCCATTTCAAGTCCGGGAGATTTTCTTTCTGTGATTGGTATTTCACGGGCGGTAAAAGAGCCGGTCGTCTGCGGACTGACGCGAGCGAAGCAGGAAGACATTGATGTAGCGGCTGAAGCTTTGCGTTATGCCAAACGCGGGCGCATTCACACCGGCATCGGATCAAGTGATGTGCACATCAAACACAAATTTAAAAGCAACCGCGAGCAGGTGTTGGAGCAAGGTGTGTGGGCCGTGCAATATGCCAAATCGAAAGGATACGAAGTGGAGTTTTATGCAGAAGATGCCGGTCGCGCTGACCTGGAATTTTTAGCGCAGATGATTGAAGCGGTTATCAAAGCCGGTGCCGATGTAGTGAACATTCCGGATACAACCGGATATTGTTTACCACATTTGTATGGAAAACGGATTCAATATTTATTCGATCATGTCAGCAACATCGACAGAGCCATCGTTTCGGTTCATTGTCATAATGATTTGGGGATGGCAACAGCCAACACTATTGAAGGATTGCTACATGGTGCGCGTCAAGCTGAAGTTACCATCAACGGCATTGGGGAACGTGCAGGCAATACCTCGCTAGAAGAGGTAGCCATGATTTTAAAGACCCATCAGGATTTAGGGCTTTATACCAACATTAAATCCGAAAAAATATATGGTATCAGTAAGCTGGTGAGCAAAATGATGCGCATGCCCGTACAACCGAACAAAGCCATTGTAGGATCAAATGCATTCGCACATTCATCCGGCATCCACCAGGATGGTTTTCTAAAACATGCCGAGAACTATGAAATCATTAACCCGGCTGATGTTGGCGTGAATTCCTCCTCGATTGTTCTCACGGCACGAAGCGGAAGAGCCGCACTGAAGCACCGACTGGAAGTGTTGGGCCATAAAATTGAAGGACAGGATCTGGATATCGTGTACGAGAACTTTCTGATTATGGCTGATGAAAAGAAACAAGTGAACGATCAGGATCTGGAAGTGTTGGCTGTAAGCATTCCGGTTTTGGCGCGTTAGATTTTATCACCATAGTTGCCCCAGGATTTAAGCAAACGTTTTACGGACTTCTTGTACGCTTTTGTAATAGCTCCGCTTGAACTCATGGCGTTATGATAATAGCGCTGGTCTCCCGACTGACGTATTAGTGGTGAAATGTTTGTGGCAGTCGTGCACTTCCAAATCGATAAACCGGTTTTCAGATCCATTAGCTGAAACTCCAATACCGCCTGCTTTACATCATATTGCGGATTACTAAACTCATTAAAGTTATTGTCGTTACGACTTAGAATTTTACTTGTCAGCAAATAACTAATCCCTGTTTTCTCATTGATCAGTTTAAAGGACAAAGTGTCTTTATCAGCAATTGAATTCAGGTCAACACCGTGTTGTTTCATCTCATAAAATACTTCGGTGGAAGACACAACCTTAATCGATGGGATTTCTTTCTGAATTTTTTCCTTTGCCCAAAGTGGCAGGGATTGGAAATTCTGTTCTGCATCCTGAATCTCAGATAGTAGTAATGTTTCACTATACTTTAAACCGAGATACTTAGGGTAATAATTGATTCTGGTATTACTGCAAGAGAAAAGACTCACACAAAGAAAAGATATAGCGATTGCTGCTTTTCTGAAGTTAGGCATTTTACAAACAAGTTTAACAGCGTTGAAATCACAAAAATTGAACCAATCGCGATTTTAATTTCTCAGGAACTGCTACCATCTTCCTTTTTGAATAATCAAAGCAAATGATACCGGTTTTGCCACGTGCTACTTCCTTACCGCTTACCTTATTTGTGATTTTATAAAACAGGTCGAACCCGTACTTGTGAAATTCACCCAAGGCAATTTCTATTTGTAACACATCGCCAAAGAAAGATTCGGATTTATATACCAAGGCCGCATCGGCTACCACCTGGCCAACTGGGCCATCCAACTCAATTTCATTTTTAAAACCCAGGCTCTTGTAAAACAAGGCACGTGCTTCCTGCATGAGGGTAAGTATAGAATCGTTGCCTACGTGGTTTCCATAATTCAAATCAGAAACCCGAACGGGCAGATCCGCTGAGAAGATAAATTTTTCTGGTAAATCGATGTGTATTCTAGCCATAAAGAAACATATCAAAACAATTCAAAAAGTTTTCACGCTAAGACGCAAAGCCGCAAAGACATCGCAAAGAATGTTGCTCTTACTTCTCCTTACTTCCCGCATACAGTTCATATTCCAATAGGCGGCAATCTAATTTGGCGTTGTAAAATTCAATTCTGCGTTTTGCCTTCAACCCGATTTTCTTGGCAAGATCAAGATTGCCTGTAAAAATATATCCCATGTATCCCTGGCACTTTTGTTTCAGAAAGTCGCCTAAACGTTTGTAGGTTTTCTCCAGGTCGGCCAGTTCGCCCATGCGTTCTCCGTATTCCGGATTGAAATAAATCACGCCATTTCCCTCTGGTATTTGGGTGCGTTCAAAATCACACACCAAAAAGCTGATGAGTTTTTCAACACCGGCTACTTTCGCGTTTATTCTCGAAATGTTAATGGCGTCTTGCTGGATATCCGTGGCTACAATCATCAAGCCGGGTATATCCTTTACTTTGCGCTGAATTTTCTGCAACTCATTTTGATACACGCTTTCATCATAACCCAACACATGCATAAATGAGTAATTCGAGCGGAACAATCCGGGTTTTCGGTTAGTTGCCAGTAACGCTGCTTCAATGGCCACCGTACCTGATCCACACATGGGGTTAACAAAAGGCGAATTCCTGTCCCACTTTGTTGCCATTACCGTGGCACAGGCCAGCGCCTCAAGCATAGGTGCTTTGCCTGGGATTTTCCGGTAGCCATGCTTGGCTAATGTTTGACCGGAGGTATCCAGAAAAATTTCAGCCTGATTATCCTTCCAATACAAATGAATTACGGTTTTGTCTAACTCCGACCCGGAGTTCGGGCGCTTGCCGGTTTGTTTTCGCATCCGGTCAACAATGGCATCTTTTACTTTTACATTGACAAATAATTCATTGTTGATTGTCGGGTTATTCACATTGCTGGTCACGGAAAAATAACCTTCGGCATCCAACACATTTTCCCACGGGTAATTGATCAGGTGGCTGTATAGCTGATCTGCATCCTTCGCCTTGAATTCCTTTAAGGAATACAACACCTGACTCGCACACCGCAGATTCAAATTAAGCTTAATGCAGTCGTTTATGGTGCCTTGAAGTTCGACCCCTGTTTGAAAGGTTCGCTCCGGAAAGAAGGACAACTCCTCCACCTCCTGTTGCAGGTAAGGCGCCAGGCGTTTGTTGCAGGTAATAACGATGCGGGAAGGTTGTCGGAAATTAAGCATGGAGTAAACTTAGCAAAGATCGGATCATCGATCCAACACCACTACTTTCTTTCTTCTTCCCAACACAAAGTAATCGTTGTTTACTAATTGCATCAGTAAACCCGAACCAACCAATACGGCTGATACACCGATCACACCTGCATTGGTGGTGTATTTTTCATCGTTGATCACGGTTTCATTAAACAGATCACCCAAAAATAAAACACCGCCCGCTACGATAAACGTGGCACCAATGGCGCGTATTGGGAAACCTGCATTGCGCTCACTTAAATCAATTTTTTCCAATTGATAAATAAATGTGGTGTCTTGTCCGATGCGGAAATAATCTTTAGTGAGCCCTGCAATAAACCCCACTGTAAAATGATCGCGGTCTTTTCGCTTAAAGCGGATGTAATCACCCTCCTGAAACCAGGTGATGACTTTATCTCCTTTAAGAGTAACCAAACGGGGTTGTGCCACACCGGTGAAAACCGATGCGAGAAAAAAACAAATGAGAATTACATTTTTACTATCCATCCAAACGGATCTGGCTTCTGGCCGCGCTTGATGCCCTCCAACTCGGCATACACCTTATTGGAGAATGTGCGCTGCTCTACAGGCGGAAGATAGTAATCCTTATCGTTATAACCGATTAATTCTATGTGCGCGATAGTTGCGGCCGTACCGGCTCCGAAAACCTCCGTAACTTTTCCGGTTTCTATGCCTCCAATCAATTCGTTTACGGATATTTTTCGCTCCTCCACCTTCATGCCCCATTTGCGGGCCAGTTGTAAAACGCTGTCACGGGTGATACCCGCTAAAATTGAATCACTTAGTGCGGGTGTAACCAGCGTGCCGTCAATGACAAACATGACATTCATTGTGCCCGATTCTTCAATGTACTCGTGGTTTTTTCCATCCGTCCATAAAAGTTGGTGGTATCCTTTTGCCTGCGCCAGTTTTGCCGGATAGATCGCTGCCGCATAATTACCGCCAGCTTTTGCATAACCGGTACCGCCTTGTGCTGCACGAGTGTAATGGGTTTCAATGCGCACTTTTACCGGGGTAGAGTAATACGATCCAACCGGGCAAAGAATAATCATGAATGTAAAATCATCCGAAGGCTTAATACCGATGTATTCATCAGCAGAAAAAATAAACGGACGAATATAAAGGGAAGCTCCAGGCGTATCGGGTATCCATGCACGATCCAAATCAATCAGTGCCGCAAGGCTCTCCATAAAAATTTCTTCTGGAATTGGTGGCATGCATAAGCGCTCACCTGAAATATTCAGGCGCTTCCAGTTATCCAATGGCCGAAATACCAGCGCATCACCTTCAGGATTTTTGTAAGCCTTCATCCCTTCAAAAATTGCCTGGCCATAATGAAGTGCCGGTGTTGCCGGGCTGATGGGCATATAGCCGTACGGCATGATGCGGAAATTCTTCCACTCTCCGTTTTTGTAGTCGGCCATAAACATGTGGTCGGTATAAATCTTGCCAAACGGAATGTTGGAGAAATCAACCTCACTGATCCGCGACTTCTTTACCCGCTCTGTTGCGATTTTCATCGTTTCCACCATTTTCTGAATGGATTTATTTTGGCCGCAAGATAAAAGATAATTCCAAACGAGGCTAACACATGTTAGGATAAATTCGCCTTCATTTTAACGGTTTAAAAAGCGAATTTTAAGATGCACTAAACCTAATTCACATGAGATCGCTCACTATCTTTTATGGAATATTCGCCTTTGTAGGGGGAGTTTGCCTGCTCATTTGTTTGTACACCGGTTACCGGGCTACGTTGAAGGCGTTAACCTGGGAAGAATCACCGGCCACCATTTCCGATCTCTCGGGTAGTACCGTGATTGATTTTGAATATTACGGACAACCCATGCAGTTCCATTCTTCATATAGCAGTTCCGATATGCAGGTAGGCGATGCCGTTACGGTTCACTACCCACCCGACAAACCGGAAGAAGCGGAGATCAAAGACTTCTTCACGCAATGGTTTGCTCCCTTGTTTCTCTCTGTGTTTGTACTCACGTTTGGCGGCATCGGCTCGTATGGATTATCCAAACAACTGAAACGCATTAAAGCTAAACGCGAATTGTTTACGTATGGAAAAGGAAGAAAAACTTCTCTGCAGGTAACAGATGTTATCTATGACTCTTCATTCAAGGTGAATGGTCGTAGCCCGTTCGTGATTGTCTGTCAGTATCACGATGCCGTTTCAAACAAACTGTATGAATTCAAAAGTGACCACATCTGGTACGATCCTTCTGAGTTTCTGAAATCACGGGAAGGAATTGATATTTACATCGATCCGAATGATCTTACTCGGTATTATATGGATACATCTTTTCTCCCGAAGAAAGCTTAGGCTTACATGCGGGCAGTCCACGGTGTTTCCGTGGCACCGGTCTCTTGGGCAATTTTGCGCGAGAGCATAAACAGAAAGTCTGAAAGTCGGTTGAGGTATTGAATCACCAGGGCATCTGTTTTTTCAACAGCATCCAATGCAATAACCAAACGTTCGGCCCTGCGGCACACGGTTCGCGTAATGTGGCAAATGGAAACAGATGGATGACCGCCTGGCAAAACAAATGAGCGCATCGGTGGAAGTTGTGCATCCATCGCATCAATTTCTTTTTCTAAAATGGAAATGTCATCAACCAGCAAAGCAGGTACTTTTACTTTGGTATTGCCGGGTTCAACCGCAAGTATGGAACCAATGGTAAACAACCGATCCTGAACTTCCACCAAAATTTTTTCACGCTTCTTATTTACGTCCTGATCGCGCAACAAACCAACATGCGCATTCAACTCATCAATGGTGCCATAGGCTTCAATGCGAAGATCTGCTTTGGATACACGCTTACCGCCAAACAAGGAAGTACTCCCTGTGTCGCCTGTTTTGGTATAAATTTTCATGAATCGGAATTTTGGACGAAGATACGGCCCAATACCGAAAAATGTTAATGGGTTGCCTCTACCGGCTTGCCCCGTGTGATGTGCTCATTCTTCTTATCCCACTCCACCAAGCCATCGCGCAAACGAATGATACGGTGCGCATAATGCGCAATGTCATCTTCGTGCGTTACCATGATGATGGTGTTGCCCTTATCATGAAGTTCCTGAAACAGGTTCATGATGTCGTAAGAAGTTTTTGAATCAAGGTTACCGGTTGGTTCATCGGCCAGAATAATGGAAGGATTGTTTACCAGCGCACGCGCAATGGCTACACGCTGGCGTTGACCACCAGAAAGTTCATTGGGCCTGTGATGCCAGCGATCACCCAACCCCACATTATCCAATGCGGCATGTGCCATCTCATCGCGTTCTGATTTTCCATAGCCTGCGTAAATCAATGGAAGCGCAACATTCTCCAATGCGGTGGCGCGTGGCAACAGGTTAAATGTTTGAAATACAAAACCGATTTCTTTGTTGCGCACCTCAGCCAGTTCATTCTCAGTCATGTCACTCACCAGGTGGTTATTGAGCATATATGTGCCTCCTGTAGGTGTATCGAGACATCCCACAATATTCATCAAGGTTGATTTACCCGAACCTGACGGCCCCATGAAGGCAACGTATTCGCCTTTGTCGATGCTAATGGAAACCGACTGAAGCGCACGCACTTCGGTTGAACCCATGATGTAGATCTTTGAAATATTGTGTGTTTCGATGATTTTCATACCTGTTATAACGATGAACGAGTACTGGTGATAGTTTTATAAACTTAGATTTCAATCAAAAATAAGCTCTTTTTAGGATCATTTACCGGATAATTTCCTAACGGTTACACGCCCCGATAAACGGCTTTGCCCATTAGTGTTTACCCGTCTGGTTAAATTACACCCGGCAAGACCTTTTTGCTTACCTTATTCAGGACGCATTACCCCTTATGAATGTTACGATTTCCTCAATAACACCATCATCTTTTAAAATACGGGTATGCCCCAAACCACTTGTTTTCAACAAACGTGCTGATGGGTAAGCCCTGCACAGCGCCAGCGGATGCTCCATGGAAACCTCGTAATCCTTTTCATCATGTACAAGCAACAGCTCCAACGGTTGCTTAATGTGTTTGATAATCTCCAGTGCTGTAAACGTATCAAACGGCTCTCCATATTTTTTCTGAATGAAGATCTTGAAGAAATTTTTTGTTTTCTCCGATCCGCCAATGGCTTTTAAATAGGTGTTGATGATTTCATCACCAATAGTAGGACTGGCTATGTTGATGAGCTTCTTAACAGGCAATCCGTTCTTTGCTGCAAACAACACGGCTCCTCCACCAAACGAATGCGCTATGATAGCTTCAGGAGTCCCCACCACCTTGTACAACTCATGCAAGGTTTGCTCAAACTCCACAATGGTTGTCTTCTTTCCTTCCGACTGGCCATGTGCCGGTCCGTCAAAACCAATCACTTGGTAACCCGCCTTTATTAGCGGCTTAACAAATCTTCGAAACTGTGTAGCCCGGCCAGCCCAACCGTGAACAACGATAACGGTTTTATCCGACTGACCCCAACGGTAACACTGAATGCGCTTACCCGCTGCATGCACCTCAAATTTATTTGCATACTTTTCAGCCTTTCGTTCCTTTTCGGTTGCGTTATACTTAAGGGGTGTAAAAAATAATTTAGCAAAAAACCG
Source organism: uncultured Roseivirgaceae bacterium (assembly GCA_964419145.1). Classification (GTDB taxonomy): domain Bacteria; phylum Bacteroidota; class Bacteroidia; order Cytophagales; family Cyclobacteriaceae; genus UBA2336. The sequence goes on from CAYQOM010000006.1 coordinate 152,752, forward strand.
ATAGGCCAATGGAGGGGCAATAACCTCCACTTTTGGATATACCCAACGGATGAATTTCAATAAAGGAGGTGTTTTGTCCTTTTTCTTTCGCATAGCATCAACATACCAAACCGAAATGTACGGACTACCCTTTGGATTTATGCCCTTTACGCCATTATTGAGGCGCAACTTCAAAAACTAACACCTGTTATTCAGCCACTTAGTTCAAATATTTTGAATAAAAACCTGAACCAGTCGCATCAATTAATTCGAGCAATTGTCAATATTTATGGTTCGAATTGTCTGTTTATGAAAAAAGGCTTTACTCTTTCAATTTTAGTGCTCTTAACAATTGCCGGATTGGCTCAAAACCGGTTTTGGGTGGCTGCAGCAGCCGGAAACTGGAATGATCCCGCCAACTGGTCGACTACCAACGGGGGTGCAGGGGGAGCCTCTGTTCCGGGTGCAGGAAATACGGCCATTTTTAACGCCAACGGGCTGGGAAACTGTTCGTTGGATATTTCACCAACTGTTGATGGTATTACGGTGAATGGGTATACCGGGGTCATTGATCTCTCCGGAAACATACTTACCACAACCGGTACAAACACCTTTACTTCAGGCACAATAATGAATTCTGGGGGGGCTGCCTCGATAGCTCTTAACACAGCAGGTTCAAGCACATTTAACGGTACCCAATTTGATGCCGACTTAACCGGCACGAGTGGCCGGTTATTTTTTAATGGATCAATTTTCAATGGTTCTGTAACCTTAACCAAATCCGACACTAACACAGATACCGGAACGGGAGGAAATACATTCAACGGCAATTTTTCGATAACGCATACAGGCACTGCCGAACTTCGTTTTGGAAATACAAATCCGGATACATTTAACAACCTAACACTTAACATTAACAATACCGGAGACATCATTCTTTCCAGAACGGCCGTTGGCAATCAATTCAATGGAAATATAATTATCAATTATGCTTCAATTGGTGATGTATTTTTCGGGAGTAATGGCGGTACCTCTACTCTCGCAGATACGCGTACCTTGTCAGTAACCTGTGGCGGCACAGGGTGTGATGATCTTACACTTGCAAATTTTACACAAGTTGGCAACACGGCACAATCCATTACCTTGACAGGAAGTGGGAATGCTCGACTGACCGTTGGTCCCAATAGCATCTTTAATGCATCCGTTACATTTTCTGCTGAAGAAATTCTTTTTAACAGCAGTACCTTCAGTAGCACCAGCACATTTACTCAAACAGGTACAGGCTCAATCGGATCCCGTGGCGGAAATTCTTTTCAACAAGTTACTATCAATAACAACGGCAGCGGTGATATCCACCTTGGAACAAACGGTGCTGATCCGGGAGACATTTTTAATGGCGATGCAGTATTTAACAATTCAGGTGGCGGAAGAATACGGATTGGAGGCAACAATGCGGGTAACCTTTTTGTCGGGAACCTTACGTTGAACAATACATCAGTTGTTGATGTACAGAACCGTATTCAGGTTAGCCGGTTTGCAGGGGCTACAACAACGGTAAATGGAACCACTACTATAAACAACGGTGGAAATGGAAGCGACATCCATATTTGCTACGATGCCGGTGCCACAACTACATTCAATGGTGATCTGATTATCAACAATGCTACAACAGCCACAGGCCAGGTTGAATTTGGCCGGGATGGGGATGTCGTCATTAATGGTGATCTGACCATTAGCAACACTTCCAATGATAATATTCAATTCAGTGCCGGATCGGGCACAACAACGTTTGGTAACGGAACAATAGCCCTGGGCGGCAGTGGATTTACGGATGGTCAATTACGTTTTCGAAACTTTACACAAACCGGAATCAATGACGTTAACCTTACTTTAACTGGAACATCAACCTTATTACAACTGGGCCCCGCTGCAAGTTTTGGTGGTAATGTTGATATGCGGGCACCTCAACTACTGCTACACGGAGTAACCGTAACTGGAACCGCATACCTGGAAAAAACCGGTGACACTAATAACGTGGGTAATGGCGGCAATACTTTTAATGGTATAACTACACTGGCTAACTCTGGTTCAGGATACTTACTAACCGCCAATTCCAGTCCTGATATTTTTAATGGAGACCTGACAGTAACCAACTCAGGAAGTAACATTATTTACCTGGCTCATAACGTAGCTGGAAATGAATTCAATGGAAATATCACGTTGAATGCAACATTCGGAAATGGAATATACTTTTCTAACAATGCCGGGGGAAGTTCAACACAAGGTGCCGGAGGAAATGTTTCCATTGGTGGAAGTGGATTTTCTTCAGGCGAACTAAGACTTATCCGTTTTACTCAGCTTGGTGCTTCAACCAATACACTGAATCTTACGGGGTCAACCATTCTTCGTGTAGGCCCAAACTCTTCTTTTGGTGGTGATGTAGACTTCAGAGCACCTCGGTTATTTCTAGATGGATTCACTGTAGGGGGAACTGCATACCTCGAAAAGAATGGAAGCTCCGAAGATACGGGTGCAGGAAACAATACATTTAACGGAGTAACAACAATCGTTAATACTGCTGATGGCAACCTGAGAACACAAGGAAACAACACGTTCAACTCTACAACTAATTTAACCAATAGCGGCACTGCGTATTTGCTGCTTGAATTCTCCTCCGGAAGCACATATAATGGTGCGGTTACATTCAGCAATACCAGTACAAGCAACATTCGGGTGGCTTATGCAGGAGCCACCACGTTCAATGGCAATCTTATTTTCAACAACCCATCCGGAACAGGAATTGTATTTTGTGAAACAGCAGGAGCTACGGCAACACTTGCTGATACTTATGCTATGGCTGTAGGAGGATCAGGCTTCTCCGTGGGCACTTTAAATCTAAACCGCTTTACACAGGTAGGATCAACAGCGCAATCCTTAACCTTAACAGGAACAGCGGTATTGAACTTAGGCCCTGATAGCCAATTTGATGGCGATGTGAACTTTGTAAGTCCTAGGGTATTACTGAACGGTACCATATTTAATGGTTCCGTCTATATCGAAAAAAATGGTGCCACCAATGATACCGGCACAGGAAACAATACCTTCAACGGCACTGCTACCCTGGTAAACAGCAGTCCGTCCGTATTCCGGACAAACGGAAATAATACATTTAATGGTGTTACAACTTTTATTAACTCTGGTTCGCAAGACATATTGTTTGAGTTAAATACAGGAAGCACGTATAACAATACCGTTACCTTCCAAAACACAGGCAGTTCATCCATACGCGTAGCCTATAACGGAACAAATGCATTCAACGGAAACATCATCGTAGAGAATACAGTGGGAACTGGCGTTATCTTCTGTGAAAGCGCAGCTGCTACAGCCACGCTGGCGGACACGAGAACAATTACTATTGGTGGATTAGGTTTTAATGCGGGTGACCTGCGTCTTCAGCGATTCACTCAGGTAGGAGGTACCGCACAAACGCTTACCCTAACCGGCTCAGCACTGTTAACACTGGGCCCATCTTCTGCATTTGGAGGAGATGTAACCTTCACCTCGCCACGTGTATTATTAAATGGAACTACATACAGTGGTAATGCCTACATTGAAAAAACAAGTGTTACAGGCGATGATGGAACCGGTGGAAATACATTTAACGGAACAACTACCCTCGTAAATTCAGGTGATGCCTACTTTTCAACTGGCAATAACAACCCCGATGTATTTAATGGCAATTTGATTGTAACCAACTTAGGTGCCTCTACTATCCGCCTCGCTAATAATTCAGCGGGCAATCAATTCAACGGTAATATTGAATTAAATTCAACCTTCGGTGGAGGTATTTGGTTTGGTAATGGTGGTAGTGCTTCAGCTACTTTGGCGGCTGCCAGAACGATTGGCGTTGGGGGCTTGGGTGTAATCAGTGGAGATGTTCGGTTAATCAGGTTTACACAAGTTGGGCCAACCGCGCAAACGCTCAACCTTACTGGAATTGCTATCCTAACGCTCGGCCCATCCTCTTCCTTTGGTGGAAATGTGGATTTTCGGTCTCCACAGCTTTTGCTAAACGGAACCACCTTTGATGGAACAGCTTACCTCGAAAAAAATGGTGCGACAGACAATGCCGGCACCGGAGGCAATACATTCAATAGCACGACAACGTTAGTAAACGCTGGGAGTGGTTATTTACTTTCGGCCAATAACTCACCTGATATTTTCAACGGAGATCTAACTGTAACCAATACGGGTTCAAATATCATTTACCTGGCGCATAATGTCCCAGGTAATGAGTTTAATGGCGACATCACCTTTAATTCAACATTGGGTAGCGGAGGGGTTTACATCAGCAACAATGGACCAGGCGTTTCTACGTTAGGAGTTGGAGGATCATTGCTGGTTGGTGGATCTGGATTTAGCAGCGGGCGATTGCGCATCCGAACGTTTACACAGTTGGGTGCGGATCCACAAACCTTAGTGCTGTCAGGTTCAGCCATTTTAGAATTGGGACCCGGCACCACATTTAATGGTGTTGTGGATTTCCGTTCTCCTCAATTCGAACTGGATGGCGTTACCTTTAATGGAACTACGTATTTGGAAAAAACCGGTGCTGGTAACAACGATAGTAGTGGAGGAAATATCTTCAATGGTATTACAACCATTGCTAACTCGGGTAGCGGTTATTTTCGGTTTGCCCTTACCGCCTTAGATCAATTCAATAACGATGTCACCATAACCAATACCGGATCAGGCACCATCCGTATGGCCGACAACACACCCGGAACGGTGTTTAATGGCAACATAATCGTTAACTCTACTTTTGGTGGAGGAATTTATTTTAGTGAAAGCGGAGGAGGAACCGCTACACTGGCAGCAGGTAGAACAATTTCAGTTGGCGGCTCAGGTTTTACCACCGGAGACCTGAGACTAAGACGTTTTACACAATCAGGAGCAACGGCACAAACACTGACACTTACAGGTACAGCCCGTTTATTGCTTGGGCCCAGCTTAATTTTCAATGGCAATGTTACACTAGAAGCTCCGCAGGTATTTTTACAGGGGGGTACCTATAATGGAACAGCCTCCATAACCAAAACAGGCGCAGGGGATAACGTAGGAAATGGAGGCAATACGTTTAATGGGACAACTACATTGGCTAATTCCGGTTCTGGTTATTTCATGACAGGCAACAGCAGTCCGGATATTTTTAATGCTGTACTAACATTAAACAACTCAGGCACCTCCACTATTCGATTGGCAAATGATACTCCTGGAAATGAATTCAATGGAAACATCACCTTTACCAGCACTTCAGGTGGAGGCGTCTGGATCGGTCAGGGTGCAAATGCCCTTTCTACCTTAGCCAGCGGTCGTACCTTGAATGTCGGAACGTTTACTTCAGGAGAAGTGCGCCTTCGAAGATTTACCCAAGCGGGTGCAACAGGGCAATCCATGACCCTAACAGGAACTGCGCTTCTCCGTATCGGACCTTCCGTAACGTTCAATGCCGCTGTAACCTTTGCAGCACCTCAAGTTGAATTGGAAGGCGGTACATTCAATGGCACCACTGCTATTTCTAAAACTGGAGCCAGTAATAACGACAACGCAGGGAATAATACATTTAATGGTTTAACAACCCTGACCAACTCCAGCACCGCACGTTGGCGATTATCCAATGGTGGAACAGGTGATACCTATAATGGTTCTGTTACTTTTATAAATTCTTCATCAGGTACTTTTGAACCAGCATTTAACAATACTAATTTCTTTGCATCAAACATCACCATTAACAGCAATGCCGTTCTTACGCTGGCTAATGGCAATGGTACCGTAGAGTTTACTGGAGGCAATAATCAAACTATTGGAAAAACGTTTGGCACACCCACACCTGTCTTCAGGCGAATAAATGTGAATAAATCGGCTAATACCGTTACGTTAAATACAGATTTAACGGTGAGCATTAGCGCTGCTTTCACCTCGGGCGTAGTAAATACCGATGCTACAAACTTTTTGAATATTGCTGATAACGCTACAACAACCGGTGCCAATGATCTTAGTTACGTTGATGGCCCGGTGCGTAAAACCGGTAATGATGCATTTGATTTTCCTGTTGGAGATAATGGATTCTACCGCCCCATTTCAATATCTGCACCTACCACTGCTACACACGCATTCACGGCTCAATACTTGAATCAAAATCACTTACTGGGAAGTCCGGCTGTGTGGGATCCTTCTTTTTGGACGGTAAGTGGTTGTGAATATTGGACGCTCGACAGAAATGTTGGTGCATCGAATGTATTTGTTACCCTTAGCTGGAATGAGGCCGCCTGCAATCCAGGTTACATCACCAATCCTGCTACGTTACGCGTAACCCGCTGGACAGGCACCAACTGGGTTGACCAAGGTAATGGAGGCACGACAGGAACACCTACTAATGGTACCATCATCACCTCAGCAGCAGTTACCAGCTTTAGTCCGTTTACACTCGCTTCAACCGATGCACAAAATCCGCTACCGGTTGAACTGGAGTGGTTCCGCGCAAGCGTTACACCCGAAACTTCTGTATTGCTCGAATGGCGAACCTCATCAGAATTGAACAATGAAGCGTTTGAAGTAGAGCGCTCCAAAGATGGATTTGACTTTACACAAATAGCCCGAATTAATGGTGCGGGGACAACTACACAAAAGAATGATTACACCTTGTTAGATGAACAACCATTGGCCGGGCTCTCCTATTACCGCCTTAAGCAAATTGATTTTGATGGCACGGTGACGTACTCTGGATTAGTTTCTGTCAGACGCGGGGAAGATCCCTTTATCGTGTATCCGAACCCGGCAGGAAAACAATGGGTAACGTTTAACCGGAAAGTAAACGCAGTGGTAATCAACAACCTGAATCAGATTATCGGTACATATGCCGAAGCTGACGGATTTGATACTTCAAACCTTGCCCCGGGCATGTACATTGTTCGTACCCATCAGGGAGAAATTTTTAAACTGGTAATTCAATAATTACTCGATCGCAAAATCAAATTCATTTTGTGCGTAATCAAACGTATTCAGATCGTAAACCCGTTCTGTAAAACGCACATGATTGTCGCGGTCAATCAACAATACGGTTGAACAACGGGTTCCGTAATCCGGACTCTTAATAAACATGGATGAAAGTGCCCGCTCACGTTCCAAACTCAAGCCCGTATCGGGAAGCTGATCGTCAGCTGCGCGATTCTCATCGTACAGTAACTCGAAAAAGCTATGGATATTTAATTTCTGTGATTCAAGTAAAGCAGAAAATTTTGACTTGCCTCGCTCTACTTTTGGCCAGGGTGTATTAAGTAAATGATTACTCAAGCCATGAATTCCTTCAGGTACGCGTTGAATGCTGCCTGAATAATTCGAAAAGTATAAAAGCTCGTCTGGCCAACCGAAAACCAAATTGAAACCATTGTATGCTTCGCCTTTCGCCAATACTTGCTGAGCGTATTCGTGTGGCTGATCTCCATTTAAGAGAAAATCTGACACCAGGTGGCCACGCGATGGGGCAACTTCTTTTAAATTTCGCAGGTCGCGGTAATTGGTGACCATACTGATTTTCCCTTGCTTCGACATGCCCATCCAGGTTCCGCCTGCTTCCAGGTCGCGCCCGCCCAAAATATGCGGGTGATCTTCCCAAAAATGAGCCGGGGCTGTTTTTCGTTTATAGAATTCATCACGATTGGCTGCAATAACCAGCTTGTAATCGGGGTGTTGATTCAGACCAAAAAATATTAAGCACATAACTAATCTGTGTGAATACTTAACTCAAAAGTCGTAAAGGAAGTTCAAAATTTAAACCGACCAAAGCGTTATAAAAAACAGGATAAACCGGTAAACCATCACCATTGCCATAAACCCACCCAATCCAAAAACGGCTTTTAAGAACCCAATCCACCACCTATTTTCATAAAACATGATTTGCATTCGCCACAGAAAATAGAACAATGAAGCTAATGTGAGTGGAAGAATAACGAAATCCTCACGCTGAAATAACCACATTAAATCCGGTTTAATTTTCTCAATCATAGCCATAACAACTACAAGCAAACCAATAATTACAATGGACACATACAAAAGCGTAAAGGCCATAAACTCAAACGATACGGTCAGGTGATCAGCATAGTATCGTCTTTTTGAAAAATTTACTATACTCAACACGAGCGAAAAAAGAAAAACAATAACAATGAGTAAAAGCTTGGCCCGGCTTGACGACACGTTATTATACAGCGTTTCGAACTCAATATACGTGACGTTCTGATCTGTGATTTTTGCCTCCATCATGCCCTTGGCAATTTCACTGTGCCATTGCCCGGTTAATTGCGAATGAAGCGATGTGTTGAAAGCTTCTGTAAGCGGCAATAAAAAATACAGAAAGTTCGCCAGGAAAAACAGAGACACTGGTCGCATATATGGAATGCGAATACCCCGCACAACATCAAACGAAAGCTTTCCGGGATTAACCAGAATTATTTTTAACGAACGTGGAAACTTGCCATCTAAAAATGTAAACGCATTCAGCACCTCTGCAAAAAAATGACGGATTGACCGCTCTCGCTGGTCCACCACCTTTTCGCCACAACGACCGCAAAATTTTCCCTGAAAGGAAGCGCCACAAGTAAGACATTCACGGACAACCGCATAATCAAATAAATCCACACGTTTTCTGGAGAAGAATTTCATCAAAGTCAGGATTCAAACATTAACTCCAGTTGGGAAGGTATAAGTTGAAAGGACTTCCGGTGATAAGGGGTGATGCCGAGCAACTTAATGCCATCGCGATGGGCTGGTGTTGGATACCCGACATTGGTTTCCCATCCGTAACCGGGATATTGATCGGCCAGCTTATGCATCAGTTCATCCCGATGTGTTTTTGCCAACACGCTTGCTGCAGCAATGGATAAAAATTTTCCATCGCCTTTTACAATGCATTCAAACGGAACCTCACCATATGGCTTGAAGCGATTACCATCGATCAGCAATAATTGGGGCCGGATGGTAAGCTGATCCACCGCCAGATGCATGGCCTTGTATGAAGCATTCAAAATATTGATCACATCAATTTCCGCATGCGAAACTTCTGCTACGGCCCACGCTTCTGCATCGCGAATAATATCTTCGCGCAAAGCCAATCGCTCATCAGCCGATAGCTGCTTTGAATCGGTAAGTTTTTTGTGCCGGTATTTTTTGGGAAGTATAACTGCTGCTGCCACCACAGGCCCCGCCAAACAACCCCGACCGGCTTCATCGCAACCGGCTTCAATTAAATCTTTAGTAAAGGACGAACGGAGTCTGGGCATAGGGTTTCCTCAAAAATCACAATTCACCATTCAAAATTCAAGGTTCTCAATCATTTCTCAGTATTATTTTGAATCTTGAGCCGAAAATTCTCAACAAAGCACATGAACAACAATCCCTGGACAACCCTGACCACTCGTGAAGTTTACGCTAATAAATGGATTACGGTAACGGAGCATGATGTACTGAACCCGGCAGGTGGAAAGGGCATTTATGGAAAGGTGCATTTCAAAAATAAAGCGATCGGCATAATACCGGTGGATGAACACGGTAACACCTGGTTGGTAGGTCAATATAGGTATACCTTAAATGCGTATTCCTGGGAAATTCCTGAGGGTGGTGGAGCCATGGACACTGAACCGCTTGAGGCTGCCAAACGCGAACTCAAAGAAGAAACCGGACTTACAGCCAACAAGTGGACCTTGCTGATGCGCATACACACCTCCAATTCGGTTACCGATGAAGAGGGATTTGTTTTTCTGGCAGAAGATTTAACACAAGGCGAAGATGATCGCGAAGAGACCGAAGCCGACCTGGTGGTGAAAAAACTTTCCATGCAAGAGGCCGTAAGCATGGTGATGGACGGAAAAATAACCGACAGCATCAGTGTTGCCGGGTTACTGAAAGTTGCCAAGATGAAAAAATTGTAGCCGTGCAGCGTACTTCATTTTTTGGCCACATGAAAACCGGGTTCCTGCTGGGCTACCCGATTATGCTTTCGCAACTGGGGCATACCCTGGTGGGCGTTGCCGACAGCATGATGGTAGGACAACTCGGGGCCACGCCCTTGGCAGCCGCATCCTTGGCGAATGTGGTTTTTCATCTGGTGCTAACATTTGGCATTGGTGTTTCGTATGCCATTACGCCAATTGTAGCTTCCGCTGATGGTGAAGGAAACAAAGAAAAAATTGTTGATGCCTTACGTCATGGATTTTTGATCAACATCATAACGGGAGTCATCTTATTCATCATCATTGCCTCGGGCGGTCAACTCCTTCATTTTATGAATCAACCCGAAGAAGTGGTAACGCAGGCCATCCCCTACCTGAACATCATTGCGCTATCCATAATCCCGCTCATGTTTTTCCAAACCTTTCGGGAATTTGCAGAAGGATTGTCCCTCACCCGAATCTCCATGGTTGTGGTGATCGCGTCTAACGTGATTAACATCGTTCTAAACTACCTGCTCATTTATGGTAAATTCGGTTTTCCTGAATTGGGCTTAAATGGTGCCGGTTGGGCTTCGTTTATTTCACGTGTAATCATGGCACTGTGGATGGCCGCATACATTTTTTACGGATTCCGAACCAGAATCTATCGGGCCGGATTTGCCATCGGCAACTATTCGAAAAAACTCATTAACAAAATGTTACACATCGGCATACCGGCAGGCATGCAATATATTTTTGAAGTAAGTGCTTTTGGTTTTTCAGCCATTATGATGGGCTGGCTCGGCACTACCGCGTTGGCAGCACACCAAATCGCCATCAACCTGGCAACAGTAAGTTACATGACCACTTCCGGATTAGCCATTGCAGCGACCATTCGCGTGGGTAATCAATTGGGCCGTCAGGATATTCCAAACCTGCGGTTAGCCGCCTATTCGTTGCTTACTCTTGCCTTAATTTTTATGAGTGCATGGGCCGTACTTTTTATAGCCGGCCGAAATTTTTTGCCTACCCTGTATGTTGCAGACGCAGAAGTATTTGCGGTGGCGGCCCCTCTGTTGATCATAGCCGGTTTATTTCAAATCAGTGATGGCACCCAGGTTGTATGTGCTGGCGCTTTACGCGGATTACAGGATGTTAAAATTCCATCACTAATGATTTTCGTTGCATACTGGGTTATTAGTTTACCACTAGGCTATTGGTTTGGCTTTACGTTGGGTTATGGCGCTAACGGAATATGGATGGGACTATTGATTGGGCTTACCATAACCGCAACGGCCATGTTTGTTCGATTTGCTATGCTCAGCAAAAAGCTCTTACGTACTTCTGTCACAACCGAATAGGAGTATTTTCAGGATTCCCCTATCTTCAATGCCATAAAATTTTTTTGTTATGCAGGATGAAGCCCTACCCGTTCGATACTCACAGACTACCATTACGGAGTTAATGATCCCCGCCTATGCAAACTTTGGCGGAAAAATTCACGGAGGTATTTTGCTTTCATTAATGGATAAGGTTGCTTACGCCTGTGCAAGTAAACATTCCGGAAATTACTGTGTTACGGTTACGGTCGATAAAGTTGAATTTTTACAACCCGTTGAAGTAGGTGAATTGGTTTCCTTGCATGCTTCTGTAAATTATGTAGGGCGTTCATCTATGGTAGTAGGCATTCGTGTGGAAGCGTTGAACGTAAAAACGCATGTAACCAAACACACCAACTCATCTTTCTTTACCATGGTTGCCAAGGATGACAACGATAAACCCACCCCTGTGCCCAAACTGATTCTTGAAAACCGGGAAGATGTTAAGCGATTCATTGAAGCCATGCGCATGAAAGAAATCAAAAATGCTGTTCGCGAACAAATGGACGATGCCAAGTCGCACATTGCGGTAGAGCGCGCAGAAGAAATACTGAAGAATGAACGATGCATCCTGCAGTTTTAGATTGCAGATTTTGGAATTAAACTACCGACACAATAACTATCTATGAGAATACTATTCAGCTTTCTGTTTATTTCACTTGTAACAACCACATTTGCACAGTACCCGGTAATTCTATCCCAGCGCGAACAAGCCAAAGTCATAGATGAACTGCTTGAAGACCGCATCCGTACGGTTCTGCCAACCCTCATGCGCAGGGAAGGTTTCGATATGTGGGTGGTGATCAGCAGTGAATACAATGAAGATCCCGTAATCCGCACATTTTTACCCGCCACGTGGTTTGCTGCACGGAGAACCACCATGCTGGTGATGTTTGATCGAGGAGCGGATAAAGAAATTGAATGCCTCGCTGTATCGCGTTATGATGTCGGGAAAATTTTCAAACGCGCGTGGGATCCAGATTCCCAGCCGGATCAATGGGCACAATTAGCCAAATTGATCGATGAACGCAATCCTAAAAAAATCGGGGTTAATTTTTCTGATCATTATGGCCATGCCGATGGGCTCACGTTCTCCCATCATCGAAAAATGATAAATGCGTTGGCTAAAAAACATCAAGGAAAAGTTGTTTCTGCCGAAAAACTGGCTGTCGGCTGGCTGGAAACCCGTACTGAACGCGAAATGGTTATTTACCAACAAATCTGTCGCATCGCACATGACATCATTGCGGAAGGATTTTCTGAACACGTGATTCATCCGGGCATTACCACAACCGATGACGTGGTGTGGTGGTATCGTGAAAAAATAAAAGAACTTAAGCTGGATACATGGTTTCAACCGAGTGTCTCTATTCAACGTAATGAATCGGAAGCCATTATGAGCAAACGCCCGCAACCGTATGTCATTCTTCCAGGTGATCTGTTGCATGTTGATTTTGGCATCACCTACCTGCGCTTAAACACCGACACGCAACAACATGCATACATCTTAAAACCCGGAGAAACGGACGCACCCGACTATCTGAAAATGGCATTTGCCCGCGGAAACAAATTGCAGGATATTCTTACCGGTAACTTCACAGTAGGTAAGACAGGAAATCAAGTACTGGCAGAATCTCGTGAGCAGGCCATCAGCCAAGGAATTACACCTTCTATCTATACGCACCCCATCGGGTTTCATGGGCATGCAGCCGGCACAACCATAGGCATGTGGGATATGCAGGGTGGCGTTCCATACACCGGAGATTACCCCTTGCATTACAACACCGCCTACTCCATCGAACTCAATGCTTCCGTGTACATTCAGGAATGGAAAAAAGAAATTCGTATTCAATTGGAAGAAGATGGCTACTTCGATGAAACGGGCTTTCGTTACATTGATGGCAGGCAACGTGAGTTGTTGGTAATTCCACGTGCCAGTCAGGTTAACCGCGACTAATCAATTCATATTGGCGCGATCATGAAGATTTTCAGAATGTTGTATACCGGATACGCATTGATCGTATTCATACTTTTGTTTCTGATATTCTTCATTTTATTTCTGATTCCTATCGCCTTCACATCACAACACAAACTGGTAGGTGTTTTCAACCGCTGGTGGGCGTACACATTTTTTCTGCTGATTGCATTACCCTGGAAACGCGAAGTGCGCGGAAAGCTTGATCCGAAACAACAATACATTTTCTGTCCAAACCATTTTTCTTATGCAGACATTCCCATCATGGGTCTAAATCCGCATAATGCCATTTTTGTAGGCAAGAACGATATGGAGCACATTCCGCTGTTTGGATTCATGTATCGAAAACTTCACATCACCGTTGACCGTGCAAATCTCAACAGTCGTGTGAATACATTTAAACGCTCATTGAAAGCCATTGATGAAGGAAAGAGTCTGGTTATTTATCCGGAGGGCGGTATCGTAACTACAGCCGACCCGGTAATGGGGAAATTCAAAGATGGTGCCTTTCGCATTGCCATTGAAAAACAAATTGCCATTGTACCGGTAACCATTCCTTACAATTGGATAATTTTACCTCCGGAAGAATTCCTGGTTCGCTGGACACCCGTAAAACTCATCTTTCACGAACCGATTGAAACCAAGGGCATGACCGCAGAAAATGTAAATGCCTTGAAGGAAAAAGTTTTTTTCATTATAGATCAGGAATTGAAAAAACAACTGGCATGAACATCACGCGCGAATTACTGGATAAAATTGCCCACCTCGCCCGACTTGAAATCCGGGATGCTGAAGCTGAAAAGCTCATGACGGATATGAATGCCATTATTGCTTGGATTGATAAACTTGAAGAAGTGAACACGGAGGGTGTAGAGCCGCTTACCTCTATGAGTCATGAAGTGAATGCCTTTCGCGAAGATGTTATAAAACAAGAACTAAGCAGAGAAGAGGCGCTTAAAAATGCACCCGCACATGATGGTACATATTACCGTGTACCAAAAGTGATCGAGTAGTTAGTAGGTAAGGTACCCCGTCTTAAACCGGCCATCCGTTAACCGAATACCCCGATCACAATCCTCCGCATACACGAGCATCTCAAAGGAACCTTCAATTGTCTGTTTTTCCCGATCAATAGTATGCAGAATCAATACACCACTATAATGGGTATCGGTTGTATACACACAGGTTTCCTCAACATTAATGTGAGCGTACTGATTGATTGGGTCATTTAATTCATATACGCCTTTCTGAAGATTATTTTCGTTCAACACAAAAACAATACGATCCTGAAGTTCATCACCCATTAGGAGACTGAAATAAGCAAGATCGCCATCTTGTGTAAAATTTGCCTGAACATAATGTGTGATTGGTTTACTGTTGTATTTAAAAGCAATGGTGTTAGCGGGAACCGGGCCGCTGTGGTGCGGGTGTGACGTACTGGCTCCATCAAAATTGGTTAGGCCATGCAACGCGAACAAGGCGAGGGTCACTAACAGGAATACCGAAATCAGCCTACTATTAAGCATATTCATGATTACAAGTTACCTTTCAATTCTAACCCTCAACCGGCCACTTTGTTTATCAAATCGTTATAAAATGCCTCCCTGTTAATAATGCCGTAACACAAAAAAACTTAGTAGTTTGCAGGGAAGTTTAATGCTATGCAAACACGTTGGTTCTGGAAAAATTGGTCTATTGAATATCGCGCAATTTGGTACGGGGTAACAACACTCCTCCTGTCCTCCATTTTGTTTCTTTGGATTGGATATTTTCAAGGGCCGGATGCGGTTATCGACTGGATGGTGTTTCACCAACAGGAAACGCGCGAATCCATAAGTCATACATTTGACTTGGGGAATTTTGAGATCTCCATCCCGATTGAATCTTATCTTACCTTTTCTTACTTCAACGGATCTGTTCTACATCCCAATCTGAATGCCTCTTATTTCTTCCTTATAGGTTTAGTGATTGGGGTGGTGTTGCTGTTAACACTCATCACAACGCTTGATAAATTCTGGTACTTCGCAGGCATGGGTTTGTTTATTTTATTCATGGTGAGCATGCGCCTGGAAGTACTGAGGCTATTTGAAATAAGCGGGAGAACAATACCGATTATAATCATTTCAGTTTATGTACTCACGAGTTTTTTATTTAACAGCATTCGTTCATCCACGCCTTTCATATTCAGGTTCCTTACTTTTCTGATACTGACTGCACTGGTAGCGGTTGGTATTCATTTCTTTGCAGGGGTTGAGTATCCGTTTTTACATATGGCCGTTACCGGATATCTGCCTGGCTTAATCTTATCTGTCATTTTTATTTTAATGATCGCCCACGAAATTCCGGCATCATTTGTTTACATCACCAGCGCGGGAACTGCCACTTCAAAAAGCCTGAGGCATTTTTCGATCATCAGTGTAGTGTATATGGTCAATCTTGTACTCGCATATATGCACGAGAAAAAACTTATTGAATGGGATTTTATCTACATCAATTTCTTCCTGCTGCTAACACTTTCAGCCCTTTTGGGTGTATGGGGGTTTCGTCACCGGGAAAATCTGTATGAAAATATTCTTCCGTTCAGCCCCTCTGGCGCCTACCTGATTGTTATTCTCGGAAGCATCACCTTTTTAACGGGTGGCATGTTACTTGGTAATCACAACGATCCTGCCGTTACCATTATCCGTGACATTATCATTTTCAGTCATATCGGTTATGGAGGCATTTTCCTCATCTACATTGTTTCAAATTTCATGCTGATGATGGCTGAGAACCTCAATGCATGGAAGGTGCTCTACAAGCCGAGTCGCATGCCGTACTTCACCTTCCGCTTTGCCGGATTGATTGCTACCCTTGGTTTTGTATTTTACTCAGGCTGGAAAGAATACGCTTATAACGGCATGTCAGGATTTTACAATCAGCTGGGTGATCTATATGTGCTGTTAGATCGCGAAACGTTGGCAGAAGCGTATTATCAACAAGGACGTGCGTATGGCTTTCAAAACAACCGGTCGAATTACGTTTTAGCACAACGAGAAGTTGGCAAAAATAACCTCAAAAAGGCGTACAATCAATATGACCTTGCAAACGGCATTCGACCAACAGAATATTCACTTGCCAATGAAGGAAATCTATTTTTAGCAGAACGAAGAACGTTTGAGTCAATTGCTTCTTTTTCAAAGGCGTTAAACAAATTTCCGGGTTCAGGACCGTTAGAGAATAACCTGGGCTTTGCTTATTCAAAAATTCATAAGCTTGACTCTTCGTTATATTATTTTGATGCTGCGCGAAAAAATAAAAAATCGAGAGAGGCTGCAGAGGCGAATGTAATCGCATTGATTGGTAAAGAATACCTTCCTGTACAATCTGATTCGTTGTTACAACAATTTAATGCCCCCTCTCATCTGACCATTGCTAATGCCTTGGCGGTGGCTTCTTTACAACAACAGACATTTAAGTATTCGGTTGACCCATTGATGAACAGGCAACTTGATATCGGATCTGCTACCCTACTAAACAACTATCTGGTACACAACCTAAAAAAAAATGATACAACACTATTGCAACAGGTTGAAAGCATAATCATGGATTCAGCTAACCTGGATTACCAGGAAGCGTTGAAGGCCACATTGGCACAAGCATATTATTATCAACACAATGTACGTAAAGCTCTTTCTATAATGGGAGAGTTGGGCTACCTGAGTGAAATTATGCAAGGTAAGTTCAATTATATTGCAGGGCTGTGGGCGCTGGAACAAGGGAGTCCGGAACTGGCCATTACGAGCTTCAACTTTGCTGTGCAACACAATTATAAGGAGGCACGCCTGTACAATACATTGGCCCTTGCAGAAGCAAGGCAATTTGCGGAAGCCCTTGCCGAAGCAGATTCATTGACACGCCATGAAGATGAAAACATCCAGGAGATCGGAAGGCAACTCAAAAAAGTATTAAGTTCTTCTGTTAATATTGATACGTTTAATGACCTGGAGAAGTATCAATTCTTTCGCTACCGTATAGGAGTTGCGGATACCATCCTGTTTTCGCGCATGCTGCCCTTGTTTGAAAATACAGACTATAAGGCCACTGCCCTTGTTGAGATGGCAGAACGTCAGCTCGATTTCAATAGAATTTCAACGGCTGTTCGATACCTGAATGAGGCCGCAACTTTGGAGCTAACCGATAACGAGCTCACTGAAAAAATAAATCATCTGAGGCTAAAACTCTTCGCAACCCTTAACAGGGTCGATCAACTTGAACAGGAAATTAAGGAAACAAGCTTTTCGGCTGATCAGTTGCTTGAAAAACTGCTCTATGAATCGCTAATAAACCAACACAAGGGCGACACTACGCGGGCCAAAGCAGGTTTCAATTTATTGGCTCATTTCAATCCGTTTTTTGAAGATGGTGTAATCGCTGCAGCTAATTTCTTCAGCAAGCAAAATCCTGATGCGTTCACTGCCTATAATATTCTTGCAGAAGCCGTTCAGATAAACACAACCTCGTACAGGCTTTGGATGGCGTACGCGGAAGAAGCTACACGAGTTGGCTTTGATAACTATGCTGTAGTTGCCTTAGAAGAGGCTGAATCATTTAAGCGAAGAAGGTAAATAAGCTTAATGCACGTGTGTGTCTACACGCTTGGCAGTTTTTCGCTTGTAGTGCTTTTTGGTTTTGCCTTTGCTCTTCTTTTCAACGCGCTTTTCTTTCTTTGCCAGATTGATATTCTCACGGATGGTATTCCAATAATCCGGACCATAATCCACAAAAATCTCAGCACCCTTGGGGATATCGCGCTTGGATTCAATATAGGCTTTGAGGCCATCGGTAATATAATCGCAATTGTTACGCAATCCTTTCACCTTGGATAAGCCCTTGGCATCGTTGGCATAACGCGCCAGGTGGCGTTCCGTTTTCCAGGCATCAATAACATGGTAACGTTTTACATAAAAGATGTAGCCGTTTTTACCGTCATCATCCTTTACTTCTTTCCAGGTGGTAATCTTGCCTTTGTACTCCACAATGCGTGTTCCTTTGGGGATTGCCACTTTGGTGAACAGCCCCTTGCCGGCATTCGGCAGTGTGGACTTTTTAACGTACAGATGTTTTTCGAGTAGTGCCATTCGTTTAAAAAATCGGGCGTGAAGATAGAGGAATTTTAACTGGCAGAAAATTTATTGCTCAGGTATCTCACTTTTCTTTTCGCAAGTCAAGATTATGAAATACAAACAAGCGGATCGCGTGTGCATTTGTGAATGTGTAAGGAACAGGTTGCGCCACAAATACATTCAGGTAGCCTATTTGTGCGTTTAGTGATTTGGTGAACTGGTACCCCACACCCGCAAAGAATCGGTTTTGGTCGAAATAATTATTCGCTACTTCCTTTCCGGCATTGATCAGAATTTCGTTGTTAACAAAGGCAAAAGGTGTTTTGGGTTGCACTCCGCCTGCTTTAAGCGGGATAGTGAATGCGATGTTGTATCGGAAACGATAGGTGAACAAGTAATCATCCAACAACTCAGTTCCGTTTGATTTACGCCTGAAACGCTCCTCCAGACGTACATACTGCATCATACTGAAATGCTTACGCTTATCGAACCACTGAATCTGTTGCCATGGCCGGTGCTCAGGTATGTTGGGCACCTCATCCGAACCGGAATATGCGGTGATGTACCCATATCCGGCTGTTAGTCGCACATTATCATTCAAAAAATAAATGTAGCCTGCACGAAGAATGGAAATACCGGCACGATCAACAAAATTATCCGTAAGCCGAAGTTGTGGATCGAGCCATATTCCGGAACGATCAGTGAGCCGGGTTTGGTTAAAATACCCGAACCAGAGTTGCTCGTTTGTTACTATATTTTTTACCTGGGCATTCGAAACAAAAAAAATCATCAAAAGAAAACTCAGTGCCAATAATCTCGTCATGTCTTTACGTTTTTAATTTCATTCGCAAGGCACGATTATACTACTATCTGCACGATATTTCAATAAGAATACCGCAAGGTGATACCAAACGTGCGCTGGTCGCCTAAAACGGCAGCGTAATGTCCGGCATTCCCAGCGGCCGGTAATAATTGCTCGAAATAATTGGTGTTAAAAATATTTCTGCCCCAGAAATACGCAGATAAGCCTGTTGTAAACCGGACACCGAACCGGGCACTTGTCAGCGCATATCCATCAATATTCAGGTATTGTGATGGCGATGGACTGGATGAAAAAGAAGATCGCGCATATGCGTCAAAGGCTAAAAATAATTTCCCCTCCTGTGCTAAAACGGTTAACATATTTGATTGAAGTTCTCCGCCAACCGAACCTGCCCATTTGGAAATTCCGGGCAAGGTGCCCCCGGAAATATCTTTGAAAGTACTCCCTCCTCCTGTTTCTTCCAATGGAACTGGAGCATTAGGAAAAGAAACATACTTACCAACCGTATAGGCCAAGGCACTGTAAAAGGAGAAATTTTTTCCAACCCTCGCATTCGCATCAATTTCTGCTCCATAAACCCGAACCCTTTCGGCATTTGCAAGGTAGCCTCGGTTTACGCCTACTTCGGCTGTTTGTACCAAGGTCTGAAAGTCGCGGATGTCAGTATTATGTACAACAAGATTGAGGGTTGATCTTTCGGTTGGCCGGGTTTTTACACCGATCTCAACATGTGTTACATATTCCGGTTTGATCCGTGCCAGATCAATCAACACTTCGCCTGACGCAGTAGGCAACCCGCCCAGGTTTACACCAACAGGTTTGTAGCTATTGGAATACGTGACAAAGGTATTTACGCGTCCTGTTGCTTTATAGGACAACGTTACCTGCCCGGAAAAATTCCATTCATCAACTGAAGCATCAAATTGCTGATCGGTGTACACAGATCTTTTTATGGCCAGCAACGCGGGATCATCCGTTTGCAACCCTCCATAGGTTTCGCGGTTAAAGTTTACTTGCTTTTCATCATAGTTGAATCGAATTCCCGGAAGCAGGTGGAGCTTGTCAGTAATAGCCCAGTCGAGTTGACCGAATACAGCAGCCCCTAACGTTTTCAAACGTGATCGGGTACGTATGCCATAACCTTCAAGCAAACCGGGTGTTTCCCACAACTCGCTGGTGGAGTTTTGCGAAAAGCGCCATTGTGCAGCACCCGACTCTTCCGTATGATAAGGGTCGGTCACTAAATCCTGATCAATGATAAACAATCCGATTACTCCGCTTAATCTTGAGCTCAAATCTCCTGCATATCGTATTTCCTGGGTCCATTGCTGGTGTTTGGATGGTGCCTGCGATAAAGTAAGTACGGGTAAACCTGTAAAATCCCGGTCGTTAGAAGGGTCCCAATTCCAATACCTCCACGCTGTTGTTGAGGTTAGGGTTCCGTTTCCAATTTTTGCATCCACATTTAGCGATATGCCGCCCAGATCATTTCCAGATCGCCAGGTGGTACTATGATCGATCTTCCGATCAAACGGATTGCGGCTGGGCAGTTCATAATTCAAATCAGCAATAATCTGTTCAAACTGCCGGTAGGCAGCCCGTTGTGTGGTTACCACTCCGGCAACAACCTGTGCATACCCATCCGGCCGCTGTCGGTTGCCATCGCCTGACAGTGTAATTTTTACTTTTGATGTTGGTGTATACAACAACTGAACTCTGTAACCGAGGTTGTTGAGATCGTTCGTGTATTTTTGTGTTGCCACATTATAGATCAATCCATCACGTTGTGTTCCTGAAAAAGAAATCCGTGCGGCCAACTTCTCACTCAACGGCCCGGTAACGGAACTCTTGGCTTGTATAAAACCAAAGTTACCGTAGCTCACTTCAAATGATCCGCCAGGTGTAAAACTGGCCTCACGTGTTTTAATGTTCAACGCACCGGCCGTAGTATTTTTTCCGAACAGTGTTCCTTGCGGTCCACGCAATACTTCAATTTGCTCTAGGTCAACAAAGTCGAGTGTGGTGGCAGCCGGGCGCGCATAATACACACCATCAACATAAAACCCAACACCCGGATCTATGCCATCGTTTGTCAATCCAAAAGTTGATCCCAAGCCCCGCACATTCAGTGTAGTGTTGCGCGGGTTTGATGAGTAGAGTTGAACGGTTGGCACAAGTTCCTTTACACGATTAACGTTAAATGCTCCTGCATCTTCAATCAGATCGCCACTAACTACCGATATAGGTATAGGAACCGATTGAGCTGTTTCACTTCGTCTCCGTGCTGTTACCACTACTTCATTCATCATGTTATCGTCAACCAGTATAACCTCAAGCGGTACATCGGAACGTTCACGAACCTGGATCTCTTGAGGTTTAAAACCCACTGAACTGATTTGAAGAACAACTGGTAAGGCTTTAGGGATGGTAATAGTGAATAATCCGTCATCGCCTGCAATAGCGTATAAATTTGTTCCCTTTACCAGTACGCTGGCAGCAGCAAGTGGAACCCCATCACGGTCTTTGACAAAACCTGTTAAGGCTTGTTGAGCCATGGCCGTATTACTAACAGATACAAGCCAAAGCATAATGCGTTGAAATTGTTTCATAGGTTCAGTTTAAAGTTCAAATCAAGTAATAAATGTCTACTAAATCAATAGACTTAATAGTTTTTATTTTCAAACTTAAACCTAACCATGTGCTACTAAAGAAGAAAAGAGTGGTGTTATTAACCTGAAAATGCTGTTATCTAATCATGGCTTGCGCAAATACACTTTGCCGTATTTTGATTCGAACGTATAGCGCGGACCTGTTCCGGGCTTTACAGACACTTGCGTCCATTTGTTGTAGTTGGAGTCCCTATCCTTTTCTGAGTCAAATGCGAGATCAAGATTAGTAAGTATTTCACCATAATGTGTCCGTGCAATCAACTCACCTGTGGCACGTGCGTTGATTGTTGCATCTACGCCCCCATATTTTGCATCAACCGAAAGCGGAGCATTAAATCCCAGTACTTCAACCAATCCATACTTGGCAAGCACAGACGTTTCCATGCCAGCCGGTACGAAAATTTCCAATTGAATCTCTTTGATAACTCCCGAAGACATATACGTATAGTTTCCACCATGCTCTTCCAGGAATTTTTTTACTTCAGGGTCTTTATAATCCTTGCCCTTAAAAACGTATTCCGTATCACCCTTCTTAATCACAATCCGTTTGGGAAGATTATCCATGTCTTTTATTGTAGACGACACATTTACCGTATTGCCATTGGTTTGTGTAACCAATTCAAAAGCCTCATCATTCTCACCTTTGTTGATACTGACAGTGCCTTTGATCAATACCTCCTTTTTATCCCAGGTTTGAATTTTGATCAATTCAGGATAGTCAAAATCTAATGCCAGTTTTTGTCCTGCCTGCACCGGAACTGCCTTTTCAATTTTGGTTTGGGCAAACATCGTCCCGCTCAGGACGATCAGCCCCAGTATTAGTTTTGTTTTCATACCGTTAGGGATTATGTAGTCCAGATCATCCGGTAAATTTTATCAGGATGATCTGGACGACTGGTTACTTCTTACGTAAGTAGATGTTGTTGTGGGTAGATGACAGTTGCATTTCAAGTCCTCCACCATTCAATTTGCCGTTCACTTTATTGGAACCGTATTTCTTCCATTCACCCTGACCATCAAACTCAATTTTAATGGCCGGATCAACAAACATTTCTCCCCAGCTTGTACTCATAGCCAGGTTGGCCTTGGTGGTAGCAGGCAGGGTTACATCCACCGCACCATGAACCGACACAATTGAAATCGGGTTGTTGATGGTGGCCCCAAAAATCACATCAATGCTTCCGTGCACTGTCTTCACCATCAACGGCCCGGTAACATTATCCAGGTGAACACTATTGTGTAGCGTGGATATTTCGATTTCGTTAGCTACATTCTTGAACTTTACACTGTTTCCGTAAGGCGATGAATGGGAATACAAAATGGATACGCCTTTAGGTACAAGTATTTTTACTTTGGGGCCGTCCATTTTTTTCATTTGATACACCTCCACGGTGCTCCCATTATCCTTTACCGATAAACCAATACCGGTATTATCTTCTAATCCCATGGCGCTGATAGCACGCAGGCCTTCAGCACGCTTGTCTTTTTCCTTGACCCCATCCATAGACGAGAACACGATTTCTTTTCCGTCATACCCTTCAATGGTTACGTTGTTCACTTCACTGATCATCAGTTTGCCCGAAGTTTTGGCCAGCTTATATTCCTGGGCAAAACCCCCGGTGGCTACAAGTAGTAATGCTATTGCTAAAATTTGCTTTTTCATTTTTTTAAAGAGTTAAATAGTAATCAAACATTTATATATACATCGCGAATGTTTCTAGGATAGTTTAAAAATTCCTGCGTGCGCTTCATCTTTTACCGCGGGTAACACCTGTTCATCATCAATGATCCGCTCAAAAGATTTTACAGCTCCTTTTTCTTTCATCTGCACCAGCAACTGAATCAACGCAATCTGAACCACAGGATCCTTTTGTGCTGATAAGGATTGAACCAATGCTTTCCGAACTTTCTCCTCTTCCGTAAACTTGCTCAACGCTTCAATTGCTGCAAGTCGCACATTGCTGTTACCGTCATTATTCATAGTGGTTACAAGCGCATCCACAATTTCATCATCCGGCTTATTGGCTTGCACCGATTCATAGGCCGCCATAACTCCCAGCATGCGTTGGCTGGCCGACTGATTATTATTCATTTGTGCAAGAACAAGTCTGCGTGTTTCTTGCATCTCCAATTGTAATGCCGCTAACTCGTTCCGCTGTTGATTTTGCTGGCTGATCCAATACCCTACCCCACCACCAACAATGAGTAAAGCCACAGCAGCCGCAGCCCGATACCAGGCCGGTGTAAAGAATACGGTTTTGGATTTTTGTTCCAGATCAATTTCTGCTTGGAGAAATGCTTCAAAATTTTGCTTGAGCTTTTCTGATGGTTCAATCTTATTGGATCGATCCATTACCTGCATCACTTCCTTCAACTGCTCATATAGTTTGTAAGCCTCGGCATTTTTCACAAGCTCCTGTTCGATCACTTGTTTATCCACCTCGTTTAGCTTCCCATCGATGTAATCGATGATCATGCTTGCTAATTTTTCCTGATCCATATTCATATCCTTTCCAGTTGAAAGTAATGCTCCCTTAATTTTTGAATCGCCCGATGCACTTTCACTTTAATGTTGGCTACAGAAGTATCCATTATCGTTGCCACCTCTTCATACTTCATGTGCTGAAACCGGGTAAGCACCAAAAGTTCGCGCTGTTCATCATTCAACATCGCCAATGATTTATGTAGCAACTTCTCGCGTTCATCCTGCTCATGACTTTCATACGAATCCATGATCGTATCGCTCATCTTTTCAACATCTACAAAACCCGAGGTTTTGTTTTTGGCAACCTGGTAGTGATCCGAGAACACATTGCGGGCCACCTGGTAAATCCACGACTGAAACCGCATGCCATCGCGGTAACTTCCACGGTATTTAATGATGCGTAGAAACACGTTCTGCGTAAGGTCTTCTGCCAGTTCCCGATCCATGGTCATGCGGGCCAGGAAGTTGAAAATCCGCTTGTTGTAGCGGTCAAAAAGCACAGATGCTTGCTGCAGGTTGCCGTTTTTTACAGCCTCCATGAGGGTTTCATCGCTCATCAGATCAATGCTTTTTGTCAAGTTTCGTGTTAGTTACCGGGTAGAGCCAAAAAGGTTACAGTACCGAATTACGTCATTTTAAAATTGTTCTGGATGGTTTACTTTTGCCCCAATTTCGGGGCGTAGCGCTCCCGATAACTATCGGGACAGTAGCGCGCTTCGGGATTGGAGTCAAAAGGCTAACTGCTATTTGACTCATTTGTAATTTCGGGGCGTAGCGCAGCCCGGTAGCGCGCTTCGTTCGGGACGAAGAGGTCGCTGGTTCGAATCCAGTCGCCCCGACAACTTGTAAGGCCCTGGCCTTTCGGTCAGGGCTTTTTATTAAACAATTACTTAATCCACTATGGACATCAAACAAATTCCGCTAAACGATTTGCATGTAAAACTAGGTGCTAAAATGGTTCCCTTTGCCGGCTTCAACATGCCGGTGCGTTACTCCTCCGATATTGAGGAGCACATGACCGTACGAAATGGGGTGGGCGTGTTCGATGTATCGCACATGGGTGAGTTTACTGTAAAAGGCCCGAAGGCACTCGATTTAATTCAACGCGTTACGAGTAACGATGCATCCAAACTCATAGACGGCCAGGCACAGTACTCCTGCCTGCCAAACGATAAAGGCGGTGTTGTGGATGATCTGATTGTATATAAAATCAAGGATGAAGATTACCTGCTAGTGGTGAATGCCGGTAACATTGAAAAAGACTGGAACTGGATCAGCCAGCACAACACACAGGGCGCTGATCTTAAGAATATTTCGGAAGATATCTGTCTGTTTGCTGTACAGGGTCCAAAAGCGGTAAGCACATTGCAAAAATTAACGAGTACAGACTTAAGCGCCATCAAATACTATCATTTTACTATTGGTGAGTTTGCCGGAGTACCCGATGTGATCATGTCAAACACCGGATATACCGGTGCAGGAGGGTTTGAAACTTATGTGCATAAGAACCATGCAGAAAAAGTATGGCATGCCATTTTCGAAGCCGGAAAAGAGTTTGACATCAAGCCAATCGGCTTAGGTGCACGAGATACCTTACGGTTGGAAATGGGTTTTTGTTTGTATGGCAATGACATAGACGACACAACGTCTCCGCTGGAGGCAGGCCTGGGATGGATTACCAAGTTCACCAAAGACTTCACCAATTCTTCAAACATCAAAAAGCAGAAAGAAGAAGGCGTCAAGAAAAAATTAATCGGATTTAAAATGGTTGATAAAGGTATTCCCCGCCACGATTATTTAATTAAAGATGCCGCAGGAAATACCATCGGAAAAGTAACATCCGGAACTATGTCGCCCATGCTTGGGATTGGTATTGGATTGGGGTACGTTACTACTGAATTATCATCACCTGGTAGCGAGATATTTATTGATGTGAGAGGTCGTGCATTAAAAGCAGTTGTTGAAAAGTTACCATTTATCAGCAAGTAGTCGTGAAACTTGTTTTTCTTTTGATACTTATTCCATCCCTCTGCTTTGCACAATCTGCTGAAGAGTTAAATAATAGAGGCATTGAACTTCTTGATAAAGAAAAATATAAGGAAGCCTTGTTGATTTTCAACCGACTTGTCTCACAATATCCTGATTTCACTCTTTATCGATACAATCGCGCCATAGCACTCTTCAACCTCGGAGAATTTGAATCGAGTCTGAAAGACTATAGAGAGCTTTGCAAGGCAGTTCATGATGAACCGGAATATTATTTTCAGATTGCAAATCTTTTAGAAACATTAAATCGAACAGATTCAGTAGAGTACTTTTATACAATAGCACTTCAACTAGAACGAAGTAATCAACAATACTACTTTAAGCGAGGTACTTTCTATTTAAAAAATAACTCTTGGGAGAAATCTGTATTTGACTTTACTTCAAGTATTTCTCTTGATGAGAAACATTACAACTCCTATCACAACAGGGCTATTGCTCTTTATAAGCTTGGAAAGATTGAAGAGGCCTGTAATGACTGGTGTAAAGCTCTATCATTGGGTAGCCCTGTTTCTGCCCTTCATTTGGATAAAAATTGCGAAAAGCGTTACAGAAGCTGTATTAAATGAAAACAATTGACGTTTGCCTGAGTCCCGATTTGATGCACCTATACCCCGTAAGCGACAGGGTGGTTGTGGTGGTAGATATTCTTCGCGCCACATCCTGCATGGTCACTGCCCTGGCACATGGGGTACAAAGCATACGACCCTTTGCCGATCTGGAGGCCTGTCGTGCGATGAAGGCTCACGGATATTTCACGGCAGGCGAACGTAATGGCGAAAAAGTAGAAGGATTCGATTTTGGCAACTCCCCTTTTGAGTACATGATCGAAAAACTGAAGGGTCAAAGAATAGCATTTACCACCACGAACGGCACGCAAGCAATTGCCAAATCACAAGGCGCAAAACAAATTATCATCGGTTCATTCCTTAATCTCACGGCAGTAACAGAATATTTAAAACGGGGAAATGATAGTGTGCTGGTTGTATGCGCGGCATGGAAAGGAAAAGTAAATCTGGAGGACACCCTGTTTGCTGGTGCTTTGGTCGAAAACCTGAAAGATCACATTGAACCGGATTGTGATGCGCCTTTGGCTGCGCAGCGTCTATACAATCTTGCAAAAAAAGACATGGTTGATTTTTTAAAAGACTCCAGCCATGTGAAGCGATTGAACCGGCTTCATGTTCACAAAGACATTGTATTTTGTGTTACGCCTGATCAATATCCGGTTGTTCCGCGCCTTGTTGATGATGATCTGATCTTGACTCAATAGCATTCGTTGGTGGCCTCAGCATAGTACCGGTTTCCATTCAGGTAAATTCCCGTTCCCTTCTTACCTTGACCATACTCAATGCGAAACTCTGCTTGTGATCCATCCTGACTAATAAGCGTTAAGGTTCCTACATCACCTTGCCCTTGCGCCTGCCAACGTCCGTAATCAGTGGAGTTTAATGAACCCGTTCCGGTAACGCCTCCTGAATATGTTCTCTTCTTTCGGGCGTATGAGCCATCCGAACAAAGGGTTATAAAATCAGAGTCACTAAAATCACCTTGCGTATAATAGTATTTTAATGACTTATGCTTTAAATATTCATTCCACGGTTGTGTGATACCTGCCGCTTGCGTATTTGCAGTAGGTACAACCGGTTTTGTAAAAGTCAAGCTCTGCAATAACTGACTTGCTCCTTGCTTGCCACGCTCTAAAGCACCCGGTAAAGCAACCACAATACATCCCACACCAACCCCGTGATCACCCAAACGCGCCTCTACATAGCCTTTCATTTCTTGTGCAACACCATCTACACGATAATTTCCCCACCAGCGTCTCCCTTCCTTCTTTACCAATTCGATAGGTGATATGGAGATGCCTCCATCAATCGGTATTTGTTTTTGTAATTCACCAAACACACTTTGTTCATCCATTTCACTTGCAGTTACAATCAGCGTGATTTCATTGGAAGCTTCTGCCAGCACCATGACAGATGAACCTTGCGGCACGCCACCCATCCAACCGGGAGGGATCGTAAAAGAAATACCAAGTGATGAGATTTTCAGCTGTGTATTACCTTCATACTGCACATTTTCGCTGAGTTCAGTTTGAGCAGTTGAAATGAACGAAACACAAAGAAGGACAAGAAATATGCTTTGCTTCATGAGTTGAAGGTACAAAACACAGGTAGGTGAGCCAATAAAAATTCAATTTTTAAGCTTTGGATTTTGACGATGTCGGTCCTTATCGCGTGTATTCTTCTTTTCAAGATTTTTTTGAAAAGCTTCTGTAAGGCTTACACCAGTTTGATTGGCTAAACAGATCAATACCCATAACACATCAGCCATTTCATCGCTCAGATCTATATTCTTATCACTTTCCTTTTCTGATTGTTCGCCATACCTGCGGGCGATGATGCGTGCCAACTCCCCTACTTCTTCAGTGAGAATGGCCATGTTGGTGAGTTCATTGAAGTATCGCACCCCTATGGTTTTAATCCATTGGTCGACTTGTTGTTGGGCTTGTTCGATGGTCATATTTTTAGACGTAAGTAGTAAGACATAAGTAGCAAGAAGTAAGTAGCAAGACTGTTTTTGGATAGTCTTAGGTCTTGCTACTATTCGAGTTCTTCAAAATCAATATCCATTACTTCAAATTTTTGCCAGCCATTAAAATCGAAATGCCACCATTCAGAAGCATTGACCTTAAAGCCATGCTTGTGCATGACCGCAATAATCAGGTCACGATTTTTCTTGATCAGAGGATCTTTCACCGGTGTGGTTGGCCAGGCTTCCTTTTTAAAAGAATCATATTCTGTTGGCATTTTTAATTCTTCACCAGTCTTTAAATCAACCAACGTCATGTCAATAGCACAGCCACGATTATGTCGTGAACCTTTGTAGGGAGATGCCACATACGTTGTATCACGGTACACTTCATAAAATTTTACCGTAGCCAAATACGGCCGATAGGCATCATATACTTTTATACCCACACCATGTTTTGAAAATTCCTCCTGCGCTTTTTTTAGTGCTTCCGCTACGGGCTTGCGGGCATAGGCTCTTGGAAGATTATAGATTACTTCACCGGTAAAATTATTGGCAGTTGCATACCGGATATCCAAAATAATTCCAGGAATGGTTGCAGCCAGGTTAACCAGTTCGTTTTCAGGATTGCTTTTTACTTGTTGCTGATAGTGTTGATGCGTAACTGGTGTGAGTCCGTATTTATATTGCGCATGCAACAAAACCGGAAAGCAAATAAAAAGAAACAACGTGTATCTCATGCTTTATTTTTTGTGTCGATAATTATCGTGACCGGTCCGTCATTAACCAATGCAACTTTCATATCCGCTCCGAATGATCCGGTGTGCACAGGCTTTTCAAGTACCTCGCTGACTACCCGAACAAATTTTTCATACATCGGAATGGCAAAGTCGGGTTTAGATGCTTTAATGTAAGAAGGTCGGTTGCCCTTTTTGGTACTGGCGTGTAATGTAAACTGACTCACCACCAGAATATCGCCACCATCATCTTTCACGCTTACATTCATCACACCATCGGCATCATTAAAAATGCGCAGGTTTACAATCTTGTTAGCCAGCCAGTCGATGTCTTCATCCGTATCGGCATCTTCAATACCCAGTAATACCAGCAACCCTTTCTGAATGGAAGATTTAACAGACCTCTCAATTTCAACCGAACAGGAAGAAACACGTTGAATAACGGCAATCATTAGTATAAAAATGAAAACCTTAAAATACAGAAATTCTTTGTGGGCTTCTACAGAAAATTCTTAACCACAGAAATCACAAGGTCAGCACAAAGTACACGGAGAACTATTGTTTTCTATCACTCTTTAACTGCTCCTGAAGTCGAAGTACCTGTAAAGCCAGCTGTTCGGTTAAGGGTGATGCTGTGCTATCCCCTTCAGGAAGCTTAGCAGAGTAATAGCCGCGAACACTCCAGATTTCGAGTACATCAGCGGCCGTAATGGCATAGGGTTCATACTGCCGGTTATCGGAAACAAGTAGAAGTTTACTGTCATCATCGTTAAAACGAAACACGCGCTTGAAGACAATGCCCTCCTGTTGCGTGACCAACACATAGGGTTTTCCATTTTTTACAGCGTCCAGGTTTTCCACATACTCACCAAACAAAACGGAGCCTGGCTGTATGGGCAGCATGGAATCGCCCTGAATTTCGAAAGCACGATACGTTTTATTTTTTGGCAGAACCGGGAGATTGATTTTCGGAAGTTCCGCTATGAATTCCGGATCCTGATAGCCAGCCAGGTAGCCAGCCGATGCTTTTTGTGAAACAAGTTCTACGTTTTCTTTTCCTGAAACATCAACGGTAATAGCCAGTACTTCTTTTGAAGACGATGAAGCTTTCCATTCCCTTTCAGAAAGTTTGCTTAAGTCTTTTCGCGTAAGCACATCCATACTCACTTTATAGAGACCGGACACATCCAACAGCACAGCCAGTGGCGGTGTAGCACGCTCTTCTTCATACGCACCGATAACGGATTGCTTCAACCCTAGTTTTTCAGCGAACTGCTTTTGGGTGAGCTCGTGCTTGAGGCGGAGATATTTGAGGTTTCTATTGACGATCATAAATGGCTTCCACAAAAATAACTACAAAGGAATGTGAAGGTAGTCCCGCGTTAAACGGGATTACCTACAATTCCAGCGCGCTATGGCAAGCACATCACAAAACTAAAATATTTAGTTTAATAGTCAAACTAAATACTAATATTTTTAGTTAATATCGCACTGTGGACAGAAACATTATACACCTCGATTTGGACGCCTTTTTTGTGGCAGTAGAGTGCAAAAAGCACAAGGAACTAAAAGGAAAACCTTTGATTATTGGCGGCCAGAGCCGCAGGGGGGTGGTGGCCGCGTGCAGCTATGAAGCCCGCAGGTTTGGGGTGCACTCGGCCATGCCCATGTACCTGGCCATGCAACTGTGCCCCGATGCGCTGGTGATTTCGGGCGATATGGAAGCATACAGTAAAAACTCGCACCTGGTTACCGAAATCATTGCCGACTCGGTGCCGATGTTTGAAAAATCATCTATTGATGAGTTTTACATTGATGCCAGTGGCATGGATAAATTTTTTGGCGCATTTAAATGGGCCAAAGAGCTGCGCAAGAAGATTATAGACAACAGTGGACTTCCGATTTCGCTGGGTATGTCGGTGAACAAGCTGGTGTCGAAGGTAACAACCAATGAGTTTAAGCCGGATGCCGAAAAGCAAATTCCGGCCGGTGAAGAGAAAGAATTTCTCGCTCCGCTGGCAGTGGAAAAAATCCCGATGATCGGAAAACAAACTTCGGCTTTCTTATATGATATGGGTGTGCGCACGGTAGCTACGCTGCGCGAAATGCCACTGAAGTTTCTGGTGAGTGCGTTTGGTAAAAATGGCATTTCATTATGGAACAAAGCCCACGGCATTGACGACTCACCTGTGGTGCCGTACAGCGAACAGAAATCCATTTCAACAGAGTGCACTTTTGAAAACGATACGATTGATGTAAAAAAACTGAAATCAATTTTAATTGCCATGGTAGAAAAGGTGGCGTTTCAGTTGCGTGAACAGAAGAAACTTACTTCATGTATCACAGTGAAAATCCGCTATGCCAACTTCGATACGGAAACCAAACAAATTCAAATTCCATACACGTCATCCGACCATGTGCTGTTGCACACCGTAACGCAACTCTTTGACAAACTTTATAATCGCAGAATGCTGATCCGATTAGTTGGCGTGCGCTTAAGCGGATTGGTACACGGCAACCATCAAATCAGTCTGTTTGACGATACAGCCGAAGGCGTTCGTTTGTATGAAGCCATTGACAAGATCAAACACAAGCACGGATCAGAGAAACTGGTACGGGCCACTACCATTGGCGTAAGCCGCAGGGTTAGAATGGAGATGAACATGTTTAAAGGGAATTTGCGATGAAAAACAGAATGACACAAATTGTCAAAAATCGGGATTATGTTCGTAACATGAAAACAACACGAACCATGAGAACAGCAGCGATTAAAACCCAGAGCCCTGTACAGGAATTGTTTTTTATGATTGCCCCGCCCCGGCACATTGCCAGCGATGTGGCCGTATTGAAAGACGATGTGCATTACCTGATCGGGCACGACTTTGAAGACCGTTTTTCGAAAGCGCACATCTCGCTGTTTAAATATACCGGTGAGCATATTGAAGATATGATTGAGTTTGTGGAGGAAAAAGCTGCCTCGTTTGAAGCCTTTAATGTGTTTCTGAAAGATTTCAACGTATTCCATAACGGCTCAAAGCGCACCATCTACATGGACATCGTGAACAAGTATCCCATCCGCGAGATCTTTGAAAACCTGGTGAAAGAAGATCGTGATTTCACACCACACATTACCATTGCCAAAAACCTGTCTGCCGAAGATTTCTTAAAGTGTTGGCCATACCTGAAAGAATTGAACTACAGCAACCAGCATTTTCCATGCGACCGCATTACCGTGCTGGCACGTAATGGCAAGAAGTGGATGCATTATAAGGATATATGTTTTGGAAGGTAAGCATCGAATAAATATAATTAACCCGGTAACTGGCAACCGGCAACCCATTTATGTTCCTCAACTGCCATACCGCCTTCAGTTTCAAATACGGCACACTGCCGGTAGACAAGCTTTTTGAGGAAGCACGCAGGTGCGGTGTACGCAAACTCATTCTCACCGAAATCAACAATACCGCTTCATACATTGAAATGCTGCGGCTTTGTGAAGAACGAAAACCCGGCTCACCATTGGCCGGTGAACATCCGTACGCGTTGGAAATCGGTGTTGGGATTGAATGCCGTGACGGACATGAATTGCTGTATATCATACTGGCCAAAAACAACAACGGCTTCGAAAAAATCAATCGGTTTCTCTCCCATCACAACCGCGAAAACAAAAAACTTCCAGAACGTGCCCCGGAAATCGAAGACACTTTCATCATCTATCCATTTGGAAAAACAGAACCTGATCGGTTATGTACCAACGAATTTATCGGTGTACGTAAACATCAACTCAACCAATTTGCCCTCTACACGGCACGAAAGGAGTTTCCAGAAAAATTTGTGATCCTTCACCCGGTAACCTTTGCCACTAAAACTGATTTCAACACACACCGGCTGTTGCGCGCCATCGATAACAATACGCTGTTAAGTAAACTTCCCGCACACGAACAGGCGCACCCCGAAGAAGTGATGATGAAGGAAGAAGAACTGGAGTACCATTTTCGTGCTTACCCGGAACTGATCCGGAACACACAGAAGATCATGGACCAATGCTCCATTCATTTCAATCTAAAAGAGGACAAAAACAAAAAAACTGTGCTGGGTTCATCGCGAGCCGACTGGGATTTTCTGGTTACCCATGCGTGGGAAGGTTTTCAAAGTCGTTATGATGTGAGTAACCCTGAGTTGCGCGAACGCTTTGAACGGGAATTGAACATCATCAAACGAAAAGGCTTTGGCGCCTACTACCTCATCGCCTATGATCTTATACGGTTTGCCAAAGAACGCGGCTTCGAATACGTAGGCCGCGGCAGTGGAGCCAACAGTGTAGTGGCCTATTGTTTGGGCATCACCAACGTTGACCCGATTGAGCTTGATCTTTACTTCGAGCGGTTTTTAAATGTAGAGCGTTCCTCCCCTCCCGATTTCGACCTGGATTTTTCATGGGACAACCGGGATGAAGTGTATGACTATCTCTTCCGCACGCATGATCCGAATCATGTTTGTTTACTCGGCACACACGTTACCTATCAAAAACGATCGGTACTGCGCGAACTCGGAAAAGTTTTTGGTTTACCCAAATCAGAAATCGACAGTATTGTAGATGAACCCCATAAACATAAAAACCGCGATCACATTACCGAGTTGATTTTTCGCTACGCAGATAAAATGAAAGACTTGCCTGCCAACATCTCCATCCACGCTGGTGGAGTGCTGATCACGGAAAAACCCATCTACGCCTACACAGCTCTTGAACTCCCACCCAAAGGCTACCCGGTTTCACATTTTGAAATGCACAATGCCGAAGACATGGGCATTTTCAAATTTGATATCCTCAGTCAGCGGGGTTTAGGACACCTGAAAGAAACGGTAAAACATGTAAAAAGAAATCAAGGAATTGACATCAACATTCATCGCTTCAGTGATTTCAAAAAAGATGAGAAAATCAAAGATCTGATGCGCCACAGCCAGGCCATGGGTTGTTTCTATGTGGAGTCGCCCGCCATGCGCATGTTGTTGGGAAAGCTCCGTTGCGATGATTACCTCACACTGGTAGCCGCCAGCTCCATCATTCGCCCGGGTGTGGCCCGCTCCGGAATGATGCGCACCTATATTGAACGCTTTCATGCCGTGCGAAATGGCGGAACGTACGAAGCCATTCATCCCTTAATGGATAAACTAATGAAGGAAACGTATGGTGTAATGGTGTATCAGGAAGATGTGATTAAGGTGGCCCATCACTTTGCCGGACTAACCTTAACGGAAGCCGATGTGTTGCGTAGAGGCATGTCGGGTAAGTACCGATCACGCGAAGAATTTAAACGCGTTCAGGATAAATTTCTTGAGAACTGTCGTGCGCGCAAATATCCCGAACACATTATTGAACGGGTTTGGTATGAAATCGAAAGCTTCTCCGGTTATTCCTTTGCCAAAGGCCACTCGGCCAGTTATGCTGTAGAGAGTTACCAAAGTTTATATTTGAAAGCACACTATCCACTGGAGTTCATGGTAGGCGTGATCAACAACTTTGGTGGCTTTTACAAAACCGAGTTTTACTTTCATGAAGCCCGTATGAATGGCGCAACCATTAAAGCACCTTGTGTCAATAAAAGTGAATACCTGACCACGATCTACGGAAAAGAAATCTACATCGGATTTATTCACCTGAAAAGTCTGGAGACAAAAGTGGCCCGGCAAATTGATATAGAACGAAACCACGGTGCCTACCGCAGCCTGAATGATTTTATGCGCAGAATACCCCTCGGATTAGAACAAGTGCGCATACTCATTCGGATGGGTGCCTTCCGGTTTACCGGGAAATCAAAACAAAAACTATTGTGGGAGGCTATGCTGTATTGCAGCCAGACAAAAACAAAAACCAAAAACACAACTGAACTATTCGATACCGAACCCAGCGAATACCCATTACCCGTTTTGCAACGTAACGAATTGGAAGACGCGTTTGACGAAATTGAACTGTTAGGCTTCGCGTTGTGCGATCCATTTAAATTGGTTGCCACATCAAATTTTGGCGACACAAAGGCTACTGAGCTTTTAAATAAATTAGGTAAAGTAGTGACCATACTGGGGTACGTAGTAACCACGAAAAATACCGGTACCATAAAAGGGGAGCTTATGCATTTCGGCACGTTCTACGATCAGCAGGGCGAAGTATTCGATACGGTACATTTCCCGGACGTTGCTAAGAAGTTTCCCTTCAGGGGAAGGGGATTCTATTTCATTAAAGGAAAAGTGGTGGAGGATTTTGGAATCGCCACGATTGAAGTGAGCTCTATGGAGAAGATTCCATTACTCAATAAGAAGGAGTTACCCTATGAGCCGCTTCATCATACGCAACCGAAAAATCCGGATCAATCTGTCGTTATAAACCACATAAGTGCTAAACACTTGTCACCCTGAGCTTGTCGAAGGGTGACCATCCTAAGTGTCATGCTTCGACCAAGCTCAGCATGGCATCGGATTCAGAACTGCTGAAGTTCCCTCGACTCGTGGATAAACTTACCTTTTGAATTTTGTTTTGCGAAATGGAACATCGCTTTGGCAACTTTTATTGAATCAATCGCCTTATACTTGAGCGGAATCAAGAATCCTAATGCTTTATACACCACGGTTGCCGCACCTTCTCCGGCACGTTTCTCCGTGCGCTCACCCAACAACAACGATGGCCTGAAAATATGATATGAATCAAACCCAACTGCATCAATGGCTTGCTCTACTTCACCTTTTACCTGATTATAAAAAATTCCAGACTTTGCATCCGAACCTAATGCGGTAATGATCAGAAATTGTGTTGCCCCCTGATTCTTCGTCAGCCTGGCCAGCTCAAGCGGATAGTCATAATCCACTTTGCGAAAGGCGGCCTGACTGCCCGCTTGCTTAATCGTTGTTCCCAAACAACAAAACACATCATCAGATTTCAATTGATCATGATGTTCGGTTAACGTATCAAGATCGGCTACAATGTTTTGAAGCTTGGCGTGTTGAATGGCCAGTGGCTTTCGGCTGATGGCTTTCACAACTGTATAATGTGGATCATTCAGCAACAACTCAAGCAATTGCTTTCCAATCAATCCGGTGGAACCGGCCAACAGTGCTGTTCTCATGAGAGCTTCAGATTGGATTGCTCCCAGATCAGAAACTTATCGATTTCCGTTTGAACGGAGCTGTACACCCATAATAGAATTGAAAAATCATCGGTTAACCCCACCACCGGAGCAAGATCAGGAATAAGGTCGAACGGGTTCACGAAATAAATGATGGCCGCTAAAATTATGGCAATGGTTTTCCACGGAATGCTCCGGTAG
The DNA here is from genome assembly GCA_964419145.1 of uncultured Roseivirgaceae bacterium. Lineage (GTDB taxonomy): Bacteria > Bacteroidota > Bacteroidia > Cytophagales > Cyclobacteriaceae > UBA2336. Next base: position 189,784 of record CAYQOM010000006.1, read on the forward strand.
CTGCCTTTCGTATACGATTCGATAAGTCGAACCAACACATCGAGTTTGGACTTTATCTTCCGGAAACTCAAATCATTTTTATTCATGCGGCCCACCTTGATAGCCAGCTGCGAAAGCAACATGGCTACCCGCCCATGGCGACCGAAGAAGCCGGAAGCTTTGTGTAAGGCCGATTGATAAAAAATATTGGTCATACTAAAAGGTTTGCTGTATCTCCCGCTTTATCTCCACCAGCGCATGCGCAATGGAGTCGGGTTTGTTAATGATCTTTTCAAAAATCTTTTTCGACAAATCAAGGCTGGTAGCCTCCTGCCCCACTTCCGATGCCGCCTCGTTAATTGTTACCACCAGATCTTCCTTCGCATTGCGAACAAGTTCCCAACCGTTTTCGCTCATAAAAATCTGTTGTGAAACATTGTGGTTATACTCGTTGCGTATTTCACTGAGCAACACCTGGTGAAACTCGCGAGCAGGTATAGCACCCGGATTCAGGCGTACTAACAAATTTTGGGGACTGATTCGTTCCAGAAACAGGCACATTCTTTCATAGGCCTGCAAGCGCAACGGCAGCACCGTTTCAATGCTGCGGCTTCGGATTTCAAGTTTTTTCAGTTCAATTTCCTTGGCCAGAAACGACCTCACCAACAGATATGCCGCGTACAACACCAACGAAGCCGGGATCAGAATCTTGCCAAAATCAATAAGAGCATCCATACGAAATCAATTTCAATCTAATTGTGTTTGAAATTTAGATAATTTTGGCCGACATAACCGCGAATACTTGCAGATGATTGATTTTCAACCCGTAACACTAACCTCAAAAGCTGCTGAAGAAGTCCGCAAAATCATGCAGACAAAAAATATCCCTGCCAATTACGGTTTGCGGGTAGGGGTTCGCGGTGGAGGTTGTGGGGTTTCCCTGCTCATCGGGTTCGACAAGAAGAAGGAGAACGATCAGAGTTATACCATTGAGGGTATACCCGTTTTGGTAGACAAGCGCCATACCATGTACGTGGTGGGCAAGGAAATTGATTTTTACGAAGGCGATGAGGGGCGGGGCTTTATGTTTACCGACCCGAAAGCTACAGCCACAGAAGCGTAAACTCAGCAAGTTTCAGGTTTTACACCCCATACGAACCCACCATTTTTACAGCATAATCAAACACTTACCTTTATGCTGTTGATCAGTCAGGAACACCATATTAATTACCAGCGCATTGCGCAGGCCATCGAATACCTGGAAAAGAATGTTCACCGTCAGCCCGAACTGGATGAAGTAGCGGAGCAGGTTCACCTGTCGCCTTTTCACTTCCAGCGCATTTTCACCGAATGGGCAGGGATAAGTCCGAAACGGTTTTTACAGTTTTTAACTATCGATTTTCTGAAAGGCAAACTACAGGAAACGAAAAACCTGGAAGCATTGGCACAAACTGCCGGCTTATCGGGCCAATCGCGGGTGTACGATTTGTTTACCACACTGGAGGCCGTAACCCCTCAGGAGTACAAGCTGCGTGGATCGGGCACTCAGATTGAATTTGGGTTTCATCAAACACCTTTTGGCAATTGCCTGATTGGTGTTACCGAGCGTGGGGTTTGCTGGCTTTCATTTTTTAATGGAGATGATGATGGACGGCATGAATTGGAAAGCATGAAGGCGCATTGGCATAATTCGGTGTTTCATCAAAACCAAAGCTTAACGATCGAATTCGTTGATAATATTTTTAACCGCAAAGACGCTAACCTGCCTGCCGGCAAGGCAGGGACGCAAAGTAAACTCCATCTATTTGTTAAAGGAACCAACTTTCAAATCAAAGTTTGGGAAGCTTTGCTTCGAATACCGATGGGAGATGTTACAACCTATCAAGATATTGCTGAAAAAATTTCAAACCCGAAAGCGATGCAAGCGGTAGGCTCTGCAGTAGGGTCGAATCACATTGCCTACCTTATTCCTTGTCACCGGGTAATACGTAAAGATGGCATTCTGGGTGAGTACCGTTGGGAAGCCACACGCAAGAAAAGCATCATCGGTTGGGAGATGGCAAAGGCTTCGGGTTTTTGAAACCTGATAACTTTTGTTGAGTTTAGTAAGAATCAACAATATGCAATACCGTATCGATAAGCCAACAAAACATAATTATCCTGAATTGATCGATGTATGGGAAAAATCCGTTCGGGCTACACACCACTTTCTGCCGGAAGATTATATTCAATATCTCAGACCACTTATCCTTGAAAAGTACTTCGATGCCGTTTCGCTATTCTCCGTTCGGGATAATCAGGAAAAAATTATGGCTTTTATGGGCACTTCCGATGACAAAGTGGAAATGCTATTCATTGATCCGGTATATCGTGGA
>CAYQOM010000006.1:192147-242224 GCA_964419145.1 uncultured Roseivirgaceae bacterium
GAAAATTATTGATGTACCATGCCATTCAGAAGTTGCATATTCGCAAAGTGGACGTGAACGAGCAAAACGAGCAAGCCGTTGGCTTCTATGAGAAAATAGGATTTAAAATTATCAACAGACTGCCTACTGATAGTTTAGGAAAACCTTATCCGATTTTGGAAATGGAACTCCCAGAATAATTATGCACATAAAGTACCACTCCGAATTTAAGAATCCCCAACAAGATAAAGCCTGGTTTGAAAACTGGGTGAAGCAGGTTGAGCGGGTTAATCAAAAAACCTACTCCCATTTTAAAATTGATTCTTTGTTGGGTAAAACTGCAGTTTGGGGGCTGAATACTGACAATCAAAATCTGGAAACACTTGTCATTTTTCCGGGGGCACGCACATCCGCTTTGTTCTGGGATTTTGATAACAACTTGAATAATCTCGGCAAACCAGTCCGCCTTTTTATGGTCGAGACCAACGGTTTGCCTAACTCCAGCGATGGTGATACACCCGATATTAAATCAAATGATTACGGAGCATGGGCTGCTGATATTTTGAATAAATTAGGCATTCAACAAGCTTACATTGCCGGTGCATCATTTGGCGGATTAATCTGTATGAAGTTGTGTGTCACAAATCCCGAAAAAGTTAAGTCTGCATTTCTTTTAAACCCAGGCTGTCTTCAGCCATTCTCTCTTTCTTTCAAAAATTTGTATTACAACCTTCTTCCTATTGTTGCGCCTTCACCCAAAAACGTAAAAAAATTTCTTGATGCCGCGGTATTTTGTAAACCCGAACACAAGCTTTCAGAAAGCAGCGAAAAACTCATCATTGATTATGAAGTTTTTGCGCTAACCCGTTATAAAGATAAAACTCAAAAGCCCTATTACATGAATGATGAATTGAGGCATGTCCAAAAAACAGATATACACTTGTTTGTGGGTGATCAGGATCTGTTGTTTCCCTACAACCAATCCATTAAAAACGCTAAAGCCAAATTATCTTCTTTAAAAGATGTTCTGGTATTTAAAAATGTAGGGCATGGAATAGAAACCTATTCAAAAGCAATCAAAGCTATTGGTGATAGAATATCAGCTTGACTCCCGCATCACCCTCACATACGCCTCCTTGTAATGCTTAATCAAGTTTTGCCAGTCAAACTCAGCTGAGTGGTTTTCTACGTTGTTACGTTGCATGATGCGCTCACGCCTGGTTTGCTTTAAAAAGGCATACAACGCATCTGCCAATTGGTTGGCCGACCACTCAAAGGTTCGCTTACCACGCTCAATTACGTACAAGCCGTATTGCGATGGATCGGTAGAATGGCGCAGAATGTAGTCGCCAAAACCTGATAAGTCGCTGGTTACAGCTGGCACACCGCTGGCCATGCATTCCAATGGCGTGTAACCCCACGGCTCATAATAACTAGGAAAGATGCCCAAGTGACAACCACGCACAAACTGGCTGTATTCAATACCGAATAACGGATTGGAGGTGTTGATGAAATCCGGGTGATACACAATCTTAACTTTGTCTGACTGGTGGTTTAACAGATTATGCTGATGCACAAATTGCAAAATCTCATCGCCTTGTTCATCCACCAGTTTGTGTGTGTACACCAGCGGTGGCTTATTGCTCTTCCACGATTGTATCGTTCTGCGGTAGCGCAGCTTCCAGTATTCATCCACAAAGTCATTCAGGTTGGGCAACCGGTTATCCTGACTGGTGGTGCTGGCGTAAAATAGTCGCCTGCCCACTTGCTTTTGAATCGCATCACACGTTTGCCGCACTTCTTCCATCACCCCACGCGATTGCAGTACTTCTGGTTTAATGCTGTAATAATCCCGCTTGGTTACAAAAAACATCACCACTGTTACATCAACCTGGTCTTTCTTCAAGCGTTCGTTGAGTAAGCGCAGGGCCTGAAGGGTTAAATCAAATCCTTTGTTCTTATACTCGTAACGGCCCGAGGTAAAAAAGTAAATGGTCTTGTCCAGGTCAAACGAATAGGATTGAAAGAAATGTCCCATCACAAACTGGTGAATCTCTTCTTTGTACTGTGCATGCAGGTTTTGAAATTCATGAAGCGCAACAAATCGCTCAATGTTCAGTCCGTTGGGTAGAATAACTTCAGGAATACGTTTTAGCAGGTGCTTGCATTCCCGTGCGGTAACGTCACTTACCGTAGTTAAAACATCGGCATGGTTGGCGCAGTTAAATTCAATTCGGGCTTCCGTTTCAATGCCGAATTTTTTTGCTTCTGTTTCCCACTTAAAAAACGGGAGATGCGCATAGAACTGTGGTGAGTTAATGGCCAGATGCCTGCCCAGTTGTGTAGCATGGGTAGTGAATATGGTACGTACCGGTAATTTCTTCTTCTTGATATCCAAAATAGGAAGCCCAGCCATCCACTCATGAAAATGTGCAATGATCGGTTCTTCCTTATCAGCAAACTGAATGAAGGTTTCGATGAACAACGAAGTTAAATAACTAAAAGCCACCACACGGTTAATCAGCTCGTTATTTTCGGGCATGCCAATGCCGAAATCTTTCCACCAGGTGTACCGGATTTCACGAATCTGATCGGCAGTTAAACTATCCTGGTTTAACAAAATCACTTTGGGTCTTCCCGTTACCAACCACTCGGCATAGTACGCCTCAATGCCTTGCTCGCGCAAATGTTGAACAGTTAACCCAAAAGCGTCACTTAAATTTTCAAGCGGCTCGATCTCCGCCAATATGTTTTTCGATAGGTACGGGCCAATCAAACAATACGGCCCGTTTTTGTGCTCCATCATGGCTGGCACCTTCGATCGGATTACCGTGTAAATCCCTCCCACCTGGTTGCACACTTCCCAGGCTACTTCCAGCACCGTGGCTTTCGGAAAATCGCTTGTTTCGGCTTGCTTTCTTTTTGGCATAAAAGGCTGTTGTATTAAGTCAAAATGACCGTAACAGGTTTCTAAATCTAAAAATTTAATGACAAAAATTCCTGAAAGTTGATCAAACTTTCAATGGATTGTGTTTTGTGGAAAGAGCGTGAGAGAACACATTTATGAACTTCGAGAAATTCACCATTAAATCGCAGGAAGCGTTACAAAAGTCGGCTGAGATTGCCATGGGTTTGCAGCAACAAGCCATTGAACCCGGGCACGTATTGAAAGCCATTTTTGAAACAGATGAGAATGTTACTTCCTACCTGATTAAAAAACTGGCCGTCAATACAAGTGTATTACAAGCCCGGCTGGAAGAGTTGCTGAATTCCTATCCCAAAGTATCGGGCCAACAACCATATCTATCAACGGCCACTAACACGCTTTTACAACAAGCTGAAAAAGAACTGCAAGAATTCAAAGACCAATACATTGCCGTTGAACATTTGCTGCTGGCGTTGCTGGCAGGAAAAGACAAGGCCGCGCAGGTGATGCGCGATGTCGGTTTTGAACGCTCTGGCCTTTTAAAAGCGATTAAAGAATTGCGTGGCGGATCATCGGTAACGGATCAAAATGCCGAAGCGAAATACAAATCGCTTGAGCGCTATTCAAAAAACCTGAACGAGCTTGCTAAGAAGGGCAAAATCGATCCGGTAATTGGCCGTGATGAAGAGATCAGGCGGGTGCTGCAAATTCTTTCACGCAGAACCAAAAACAACCCGATCCTTTTAGGTGAACCGGGTGTAGGAAAAACCGCGATTGTAGAAGGCATGGCACAACGCATCGTTGATGGCGATGTGCCTGAAAACCTGAAAACTAAAATCATTGCATCACTGGATATGGGCTTGCTGGTTGCAGGCGCCAAATATAAGGGCGAGTTTGAAGAACGTTTTAAAGCTGTTATCAAAGAGGTAACGGATTCCAACGGACAGATCATTTTGTTTATTGATGAAATCCACACACTGATTGGTGCCGGAGGCGGTGGTGAAGGTGCGATGGATGCGGCCAACTTACTGAAGCCAGCATTGGCGCGGGGCGAATTGCATGCCATCGGTGCCACTACGTTAAAAGAATATCAAAAGTATATTGAGAAAGATAAAGCGCTGGAACGCAGGTTCCAATCGGTAATGGTTGATGAGCCTTCGATGGAGGATTCGATTTCCATCCTTCGTGGGATAAAAGATAAATACGAACTGCACCACGGTGTACGTATTAAAGACGATGCGGTAATCTCTGCAGTAGAACTTTCGAGTCGCTACATCAGTGACCGTTTCTTACCAGATAAGGCCATTGACCTGATGGATGAAGCTGCCTCCAAGCTTCGGTTGGAGATGGATTCGTTGCCTGAAGAACTGGATGAGCTCAACCGAAGAATCATGCAACTGGAAATTGAGCGCGAGGCCATCCGTAGGGAAAAAGACAAAGAGAAGGAAACCACACTCAGCAAGGAAATTGCTGACCTGTCGGAAGAACGCAATACCCTGAAAGCAAAATGGGAAAGCGAGAAGGAAGTGGTGCAGGGAATTCAAAAAACCAAGGAGGCTATTGATAAACTGAAGTTTGAAGCTGAGCAAGCTGAAAAAGCTGGCGATTACGGAAAAGTTGCTGAAATCCGCTACGGTAAAATAACGGAAGCAGAAAAACGTCTTAATGAATATCAGCAACAGATGAAAAAAATGCAGGGTGAAAAATCCCTGTTAAAGGAAGAAGTAGACAGTGAAGACATCGCGGAAGTAGTGGCCCGCTGGACCGGCATACCCGTTTCAAAAATGTTGCAGAGTGAGCGCGAGAAATTACTGAGCCTGGAAGACGAATTAAGTAAGCGCGTTGCCGGACAGGAAGAGGCCATTCAGGCATTAAGCGATGCTGTGCGGAGAAGTCGTGCGGGTTTGCAAGACCCCAAACGCCCGATTGGTTCGTTCATCTTTATGGGAACAACCGGTGTAGGAAAAACAGAGTTATCGAAAGCGTTGGCTGAATACCTGTTCAACGATGAGCATGCGATGGTGCGTATTGACATGAGTGAGTATCAGGAGCGCCACAGCGTGAGCCGATTAATTGGTGCACCTCCGGGCTATGTGGGTTACGATGAAGGCGGGCAGCTTACAGAGGCCATTCGCAGAAAACCGTATTCGGTAATTCTGTTAGATGAAATTGAAAAAGCGCATCCAGATGTGTTCAACATTTTGTTACAAGTATTGGATGATGGAAGGTTAACGGATAATAAAGGTCGTGTAGCCAACTTTAAGAATACCATCATCATCATGACCACCAACATTGGTTCGCACATCATCCAGGAAAACTTCGAAAAAATAACTGATGATAATTATTTCGAAGTAATTGAAGGTACGAAAGAAGAAGTGCTGACGTTATTAAGGAAATCCGTTCGGCCGGAATTTGTGAACCGCATTGATGAGATCATTATGTTCCGTCCGTTGAGCCGAAAAGACATCCGTAAGATTGTGGATATCCAGGTTGACCTGGTACGCAAGCGGCTGGAGGAAGCCGGAATTAAAATAGAAATTTCGGATGCAGCGCGTGACCGGCTGGCGAAAATCGGGTACGACCCGCAGTTTGGCGCCCGACCGTTGAAACGCGTTATGCAGCGTGAGGTGCTGAATGAGCTGTCGAAACAGATATTGGCCGGAAAAGTTCACAAGGACTCGGTTATTTTCATCGATATCAAAAACGAAAATGAATTCGTTTTCGAGAACCTTGAGGCGGCCACAATTGTTAATGAATTGAGTTAAGGATTGACATTCTCCGTAGCCGGCCTGTCCGGCATTCCCCTCGCGGAGAAATTCTGCGAAAGCAAGGATTGAGGGTTTGGTTAGAGGGGTTTGGTTGAATACCCCGCTTAGGAAACTGAGCGGGGTTTCTTTTTATACCTGATCAAAGTTTTGGCATCTTTGAGAGATTTTTAAACCATGCGCTCCTACACAAAAGTCTTTTTCATCGGGTCGTTTCTTTTCATAAGCACCCTTACCGCCTTTGGACAGGCCGAAATTTCGCCATCACCTTATTTTACCTACGGCAGCGGACTGGGTATGATTTCTCCCGACAGTCTGTTTATGCTGAATATCCGTTTCCGGATGCAAAACCGGGCGGCCTTTACCACCGTTGACGAAAATGACTTGTCTATTGACCAGGTTGAGGCACGCGTAAGGCGACTGAGACTTCGTTTTGAGGGGTTTATTTATACACCCAAATTATACTACCTGATTCAGCTGGCCTTTTCCCGGGCAGATATGGATTACGATGATACCGGGTTTCCGAATGTAATTCGTGATGCTATGGTGATCTATCGGTTTAACGAACACTTTGCCATTGGCCTTGGCCAGACCAAACTTCCTGGAAACCGTCAGCGGGTAAACTCATCGGGCGATCTTCAATTGCCCGATCGATCCATAGTGAATTCAACGTTTAACATCGATCGTGATTTTGGCGCACAGGTTTACTATAACAACAACATTCAGGGCTTTCATTACGTACTTCGTGGCGCCATCTCCTCCGGTGATGGACGAAACATCAACGCTTCTGATCGTGGACTTGCCTATACCGGCCGGTTGGAGTTGCTGCCATTAGGTCGCTTTACGAATGGTGGCGATTACTTTGAAGGCGACCTGGTGCGTGAATCCAAGCCAAAAATTTCTGTGGGGCTAACGCTCACTTCCAATCAGGATGCTATTCGAACAGGTGGACAACTCGGAACATTTCTGTACGAACCCCGCGACATCGAAACACGCATGCTTGATTTTCTTTACAAACATAACGGTTGGTCGTTGTCCACTGAATTTTTGAAACGCACTTCACCAAATCCCCTAACCCAAAACACCGATGGCGACATCCGCTATGTGTATGCAGGTCATGGCGAGAATTACCAGGCCAGTTATCTGTTCAAGAAAAACTATGAATTAACCGGAAGGTTTTCGCGTGTTCGGCCGGATGCACCCATTCAATTATTTGAGGAAGAAGTGAAGCAATACACATTAGGTGCTACCAAATATATTCGCGGTCACCGGTTAAAATTGCAGGCCGATGTTACCTATGAACAAAACCATTGGCTTCAGGATACGAATACTGATTTAAACCGCTGGCAGTTTCGCTTGCAGATTGAAGCGGGTATCTGAAAACTGTTAACCGATTCTTTCTACGCCCAACCCGGGTTTATCGGAGCAATACATGATTCCGTCCTTCAAGATAAAGCCTCCCTTTACTACATCCTTGCCTAAGTCGAGGCTTCCATCCAGATCGATGTATTTTGTGTTGGAGCAAGCAAATGCAGCGTGTAAAGCAGCTGTAATGCTTACAATGCTCTCATCGTTACAACCCCAGAACAAATCAATGCCCTCATGAAGAGCGATGTCGGCAATTTTTAAGCCTTGCGAAACACCGCCACACTTCATCAATTTAATATTAAATATACCGCAGGCCCGAGGGGGTTTAACCAACTCAAGTGCATGCACGGGTGAAATCAGGGATTCATCAGCAGCAATTACTTCACGAACTTCATCGGGCAGCGCTTTCATTTCCGAAATCGCTTTAGCCGGGAGTGGCTGTTCAATCAACTCAATTTTTAAATGCTTAGTCTGTTGATAAAAGGCAATGGTTTGCGCTGAATCATACCCCTGGTTGGCATCAATGCGAATGGCATAGTCATACCCGAATTGTTCGCGCATCTTAACCATGCGTTCAATATCTTCTTCCAGGTCTTTACCCAACTTTACTTTAATGGCCTTAAATCCTTGTTTCAGATAATCATCTGTCTCTTTCAGTGTTTCCGTTACATTCTTAATGCCGATTGTGTTTGATGTTGGCATTGACTGAATTTTCTGCCCAAGGTATTTTACCAACGGAATGCCCAGAAATTTGGTAAACGCATCGTGTAAGGCAATATCCAATGCGGCTCGTGCAGCCGGGTTTTTTGGAAACTTCTGCCAAACCTCAAACGCGAGTTGCTTTATTTCCCGAATATCACGACCAACCAAAAACTCAAGATTTCTTTCCTGAAGCGCATCCAATGTTTGAGTCAGGTTTTCACCCACTACATATTCGCTTGGATTGCCTGAGCCAATACCTGTGGTACCATCAGCCAATGTAATTTCCACAAAGGCATTGCGCACCTCATCCACCGTTTTAAAGGCAATGGTGTACGGCTTTGTATTGCCCAGGTCTGCACTCCAGATTTTTATATCCTTGATTTTCATGATTGCGATTTGAGTTTGTGATTGAGATCAGCCTTTGCGTTGCTTCAACAGATTTTCAAAAACCGTTACCAGCTTGTCGACACCATCTTCGAGCGGAAGTACTACCGGAATGTTTAGTTCTGCTTCCGTTTGCTTCGCCCATTCGCGCGCTTCCTCGGTTTTCATTTTCATGGTGTTTACGGTAATGCCAACCGTATTGGCTCCATAAATTTTTATCAGATCAATTTCATCCTTAACGGCAGGAATGTATGCCGGATAGTATTCCATGTCTTTGTATTGCTTACGTGCCGGATTGTGTTGCAAAATGACCACATCGGCATCAGCCGACACAATCCATTCGGCACCAGCTGGTCCGCTTGGGTTGCGCAAAGAAGACTGACCTTCAATAAACATAATATCGGGTTTTACATCCTGATAGCATTGCCAGATGGCATGCTCCATCTCGCCTGAGATAAAATCATTCAGCGTTGAATCGAAAATGAAACCATACTTCGCACCTTGCATCCATCCGGTTTGACCGGTGTAAATCATTTCCGCTTTATAACCCGCTTTGGTCATCGCTTCGGTAAGAATACGCGAAGTGGTTCGCTTGCCTAAAGCACAGTCGGTGCCGAGTACTGCCACCTTGAGTGATTTCACTTCCTTGATCTTCCCGTTCCAGAAATGGAGATCTTTGAATTTTTTCGGCTTACGAACATCTATAATTTCAAGGCCCTTTGCTTTCGCCAATGATGCGAGATCTTCATGATCAGACACATAATCATGCAGACCGTTGACTATACTCAGGTTGTTTTCAAGGGCTTCCTTCAACATCGCCATGAGCGACTCCGGTATTACCCCTCCTTTTGTAGCCACACCAATAACACAGTATTGTGCCTTCTCAGGAGATTTTTTTACGAATTCAGAAATCGACTCATAAATAGGCATGTTCCGGTTTTTGCCATCCAGCACCTCACCGGCATCCTTTCCAGCCAATTTATGATCGATAAAGCCAAGAAGATTGAAACGCTCCGTTCCACGAATAAGGCCGTGTGCGGTTTTTGCGTTGCTGCTATCCAGATAGCCGCCTGTAATTACAATTGCGTTGGTTTTCATAGGGTTTGGAAAAAGGCGAAAATCAGGGATAAATAAGAGTTTTCAAAGGGCAGCGCGGGCTATTTTCACTAATTTTGCAGAAAGGAAAGGAGGCCATATGAAAGGACTAATTACGGTGTTGGTGTTGCTTGTTTCGCTTTGCGGATACACCCAACAAATTACCGGAACATGGCAGGTAAGCCAACAGGCTAACTGCATGAGTGGCGAACTAGGCGAAGTTTCTGAAACAGAAGAAGAGCTTCTTGGAGAGATGGCCTCACGTTCGGGCAATGTGCCGAAAACATTCACCTTCAACAGCGATGGCACCGGAACAGAAAACTGGCGCACGCTTGGGAAACGAAAACCCGCCTCGAAAGAAAAATTTCTCTATCGCTATACCGATGGTGTACTGTACCTGCTTGATAAAAAATCGCGATTGATTACGGGAACCTACATCATTGAAGAAATTACTGCCTCTTCATTGATCATCATCAACAAAGATCGCACGTGTGAGCGCGTGGAGTTTGTGCGAATTCAATAACATGACCGTCAGCACCGAAAAAAGAGATATCCGCAAGCTTACACTTGACGAGCTGAAAACCTTCTTTATTGAGAAAGGAGAAAAAGCCTTTCGGGCGCAGCAGGTGTACGAATGGCTATGGAAAAAATCTGCCAAGGATTTTAACCAGATGACCAACCTATCGGTGCAAACCCGCGACATGCTCAATGAGCATTTCACCATCAACCACATCCGGGTGGATAACATGCAACGCAGCGAAGACGGCACCATAAAAAATGCAGTAAAGCTGTATGATGGTTTGGTGGTTGAGTCGGTTTTAATTCCCACCAAAGACCGGATAACCGCATGTGTGTCATCACAAGTGGGGTGCAGCCTCGATTGTAAATTTTGTGCCACTGCCAGACTGAAACGCATGCGTAATCTTTCACCTGATGAAATTTATGATCAGGTGGTGGCCATTAAACAACAAGCCGAATTATTTTTCAATCGCCCGCTCACCAACATTGTGTTTATGGGCATGGGTGAGCCGTTACTGAATTACGCAAACGTAATTGAAGCCATTAACAAGATCACATCACCCGAAGGGCTGAACATGGCTTCCAAACGCATTACCCTCTCAACGGTAGGCATTGCCAAGATGATCAAAAAAATGGCTGATGATGGCGGTAAGTTTAACCTGGCTGTTTCGCTTCACGATGCCATAAACGAAACACGATCTGCCATCATGCCCATTAACGAAACCAACCCGCTGGAAGAATTGGCAGAGGCTTTGAAGTATTGGTATAAAAAAACAAAACGAAAAGTTACCTACGAGTACGTAGTGTGGAAAGGAATCAATGATACCCTTGAGCATGTTCAGGCCTTGGTAAAATTCTGTAAGCACATTCCGTGTAAAGTAAACCTGATCGAATACAACCCGATTGATGACGGGGAATTTCAACAGGCCTCACCCGAAGCCATTCAACTATACCAGGCAACGTTAGAAAAGAACGGTATCATCGCACGCATCCGAAAAAGCCGTGGTAAAGACATTGATGCTGCTTGCGGGCAATTGGCAAATAAATCCTGACGGTTTAGTTTTACTGCTTCTTACTCGCATTAAAAAGCTTTTCCTTTTCATCCTTGGTCAAACTTTCATAACCGTGATCGGAAATCTTATCCAGAATGGCATCAATTTCTTCCTGAGAAGTTTTTGTTGCTTTCTTTGAAGCGCTCTTTTGGGGCGCTTCACTTCGGTAGGTAACTTTTACTTTTGGTTTATCTTTAAATAGATCTTTAAACCAATCCAACGTTACGGTAATCCAGCCGCCCCAGTTTACACCTGCTTGTAGTTGTTTAATATAGATGAAGCCCATCAACGCTCCGCCCAGGTGGGCAATGTTACCACCCAGGTTTACACCCTGACGAACATACAATAATGAAAGAATCACATAAAACATAGCGATGTACTTGATCTTTACCGGACCAAAGAACAACAGAAAGAACGTGTAGTTAGGAAGCAAAACAGCAGTGCCTACTACAATAGCATAAATTGCACCAGATGCACCAACCATGCCGGCATTACCAAAAAACTCAGGGTTGAGATTATAAATCAGTAAATACGCAATCCCTCCGGTAAGTCCGCCAAGTACATATAACGCAATCAGTTTATCACTCCCCAGGTATTCAACAAACACACGCCCGAACCAATACAACACCAACATGTTAAACAGAATGTGAAAAATATCCCACATGCTGTGTGCAAACATGTAGGTGATGAGCGTCCACGGACGGGTAATGAACTCAGAAAGGCCGGAAGGGATGGTGAACTGCTTATAGATAAATTCAAAAACAAACTCAGTACCCGGAATACCACTGATTAAAAACAACACCACCAGGAACAGGTAGATCACCACGTTCACGATGATCAACTGAACGTGAGCGTTGTTGTACCGGTTAAACGCGCTTTTGAAATCGTCAAACATACATGCTGCTTAATAGTATGATCCCCCTCGTCCGCCCCAGAATTTGATAAAAAGAAATGCCACCACTATTCCACCCAAGTGTGCAAAATGCGCTACACTTCCGCTTCTGTCCATGATAAACGTTAACCCAAACAAAAAGAATACAAGATACTTGGCCTTTATCGGAATGGGTGGAATTAATAATTGAACTTCCATATTCGGAAACAACATTCCGAAGCCCATTAAAATCCCATAAATGGCTCCAGATGCGCCTAGCATTATTCCTCCTCCCCCTCCAAAAAACAAATCAATCAATACACTGAAAATTGCAGCGCCTACACCCGTTACAATGTAGAACAATAAAAACCGCTTCTGCCCCCAAAAGGTTTCGAGTATCGGGCCAGTGAAAGCCAGCATCAGCATGTTGAAAAATATATGGGTGAATCCTCCATGGGCAAACATGTACGTGAAAAGCTGGTAAGGCCTGAAACAGTCGGTGCGTACATTAAACAACGACAGGTATGCCGTTACAGCATCTTGTCGGTAGCTTTGCATGGGCCCGAAACATCCGCCTACATCAATTGCAGGAGCCACCATTTGACCAATAAAAACGATGGCATTGATCAATAATAAATTTCGGACAACAGGGGTAAGATTAAACATGAATTATCAACGGTTACTTTTGCCTAAAGTACATTCCAATTTTAGCCAAATCAAAAATAAAATACGTGGTTTCTCCATCGGGTGAATACCCGGGCGCTTTGCAGGCCATCAGGTTAGCAACAAGGGCCTGCATGGCTTCAGGTGTAAGCTTTTCACCTTCTTTAATGGCCGCCCGCTTTGCCAACGACCGGGCCAGGTTTTCCTTTACCGGTAGCGCCAATTCGGCCTGGTTTTGCTTGAATTGGTCCATTAACCCCTCAAATAATTTCTTCGTTTGATTGTCATCAATACCAGCGGGTATACCCTGAACCACAACGGTATTTTTTCCGAAAGGTTCAAACCGAAAACCCAGTGCTGTAATTTCCCTTTCCATCTCCATTAACATGGCAAAATCACCCACATTAAAGACTATGGTTTGTGGAAACAGGCTTTGTTGGCTTTCGCCTGCATTCCGATTCAGCCGATCCATGAATTTTTCAAACAACACGCGTTCATGCGCAGCTTGCTGATGAATAATCATTAAACCGGCTTTTACCTGGCGTACAATGTATTGGTTATGCAACTGAAATAACGATTCACTTGCTGATGAAGTAAGCTCCTGCTGCTCTTTTGATTCCAAAAATTCCAGCTCCTTCGCTGAAAGTTGCTGGCTTACTTCTTTACCTCCGCCCACCTCACCATCGAACAATTTTTCCCACTCCTGCTGACTTGATCGTTTGAATGAGGTTTGAAAGCGTTCTTCAAAATACACTTCTCGTGCAGCTTCTTTGGATGTGCCCGATAGTTTGGTAATGATGTTTACATCTTCGGCAAAATCAAGGGCGGGTGCCAGGTTGTGTGAGCCTAATGCCTGCCGTACAGCAGAGCGAACTACAGCATAAACTGCACGCTCATCATCAAACTTGATTTCCGTTTTGGTAGGATGAACATTTACATCAATGTGCTTCGGATCGATTTCAATAAACAATACATAAAACGGAAATGAATTTTCGGGCATCAATCCTTCAAACGCATTCATTACCGCGTGATTCAAATAATTGCTACGAATAAACCGGTTGTTCACAAACAGAAACTGCTCACCGCGGGTTTTCCTGGCAAATTCAGGACGACCAATGTACCCGCTCACTTTAACATAATCCGTTTCTTCCGTGCATGACGCCAATTGTTCTTGGTAAGATTTTCCAAACAAGTTTACAATGCGGTGACTGAGTTTACCCGGTGGCAAATCAAAAACAACTTCATCTCCTTGGATAAAGGAAAATGAAATACTGGCATGTGCCAATGCAAGGCGTTGAAACTCATCAATGATATGCTTAAGCTCAACCGGGTTCGATTTCAGGAAATTTCTTCTGGCCGGAATATTATAAAAAAGATTTTTCACACTGATGCTTGTACCTGCATCACACGCTACCGGCTCCTGCTTCTTCACTTCTGATCCTTCCACAACCAGCAACGTTCCTAATTCTTTATCGGCCAACCGCGTTTTCATTTCCAGTTGTGAGACAGCGGCTATCGAAGCCAGGGCTTCACCACGAAAACCCATGGTACGGAGTTTAAACAAATCTTCCGCTGAGCGAATTTTCGATGTGGCATGTCTCTCCAAACTCATGCGGGCATCAGTTTCCGACATGCCCATGCCGTTATCAATTACCTGGATTAAACTTTTGCCTGCATCTTTTACAATCAACCGAATATTCGTAGCACCCGAATCAATTGAGTTCTCCATCAACTCTTTCACAGCCGAAGCAGGACGCTGCACCACTTCACCGGCAGCAATCTGATTGGCTATAGAATCGGGTAAGAGTTGAATGATATCGGGCATCTTTGGAATTTATTTGCGTACAAATCGTATCCAAAGATAAACCGGAATAATCAGCGCCAGAAAATAAATGGAAACGTTACCATAGTGCAGGTATGCAATAACAAACAATACCAAAATCATGATAATCACCAGGCGCAGAATGTTCGCTGACGGATCAAAGTTTTTAGTCTGCTTGCCCCGTGCAGTGCGGAATGACCCGGATATCCGTGTCCGGTATTCTCGCAATTTCTCCTCAGTTTCATCACCACCATTCATTTCTTTTTGAATGCGCTCTTCACGGGCCCTCCGCTCCTCTTCCTGCGGATCGTAATGCCGCGGGGTAAAATTAAACCGCTTATGTCTCGGTGTTTTTGTAAACAGGGTAGGAAACTTCATGGTAAATAAATTTGGTTGCCTTCCTTGTAATGCAACTTTTTAAGCTGCGTCACCATTGTTACCTTAGGCACTGAAATAATGTATAAAAGGCTCACAAAAATGCCTCTATTCAACTGGAATTACAAAAAAGCAAACGGTCTCACAGGTAAAAAAGTTTGTGCGGTCATATTTCTTCTGTTTACCGCCTATTTTCAACTTTTTGGGCAAAATCACAGAGAAAAATGGATCGATAGTGTTTATAACCAGCTCACCCCTGAGGCAAGGATTGGTCAACTAATTATACTGCCTGTGGATGGTGCCTCCGAAAGTTCTGTTGAACGCGTCAGAGATCTTATTCATGAATACAACATCGGAGGAATTGTATTTACGGGAGGCGGACCAAAGCGGATTACTTCATTGGTTAACCAACTAAAACATACAGCCCTAATACCCGTTTTGGTGGGGCTTAATGCAGAAGAAGGTCTGGGCTCAACATTGGACAGTACCATGACGTTTCCAAACTCATTAATGATCGGTGCGATTCAGCAAGATAGCCTGGTGTATCACATGGGATTGGAGATTGGTAAGCAGCTAAAATCATTGGGCATACACATCACCTTCGCTCCTACAGCCGATTTGAGTACAGCCTTTCAATCTGAAGATTTAACGAACCACACCTTTGGCGACAACCCACAACGTGTGGCCACATTGGCCACCTTATACTTGAAAGGTTTCCAACAAGCTGGCATAATTCCAGTAACTAAGCACTACCCACATTATGACCTGCGGGTGAATGGATATGCAAAAGGAAAACCAGTGATGACGGTTACACGGGATGATGAGCAGGCACTACTCCCATTAAAAAATCTGATACAGGAAAATTGCCCTGCCATTTTATCATCATACCAGCACGATCCAATTTTTCCGGATAAACGCAGTATCCTGAAAAAGAAATCCAAGATAATTTCGGAAGCCCTGCCAACCTTGTACACAGCCGACTACTTAAAGCAAACCCTCAAATTCAATGGATTAGTTTTCAGTTATGTGCCTGACATCAAGTCTGTTCTTAGAAAAAACCAGCCTGGAGATTCTGAAGTGTATGCTTTTATGGCGGGTAACGATGTATTGTTGTTTCCTGAAAATGTGCCTGCTACTGTACGTAAACTGCGTAAACAACTCAAACGCAATTCATCATTACAGGCACAGTTCACGTTGAGTGTAAAAAAAGTTTTGGGCTTGAAATATGATGCCGGACTCCATCATACTGACACTACCCCTGCTGATCATTCGGATCAGCTTCATACCATTGAAGCCCGGGTTCTCAAACACACCCTGTATGAAAATGCGGTAACGGTTGTCAAGAATGACCAAGCCCTGCTTCCCCTAAAAACGCTGGAAAATAAAACCTTCGCGTCACTATCCATCGGACAACCTCCTGAAAATGAATTCAGCGAGTTTCTTTCAAAGTATGCAACTGTTGATCATTATGCACTTCCCTATCCGGGGAAAGACACAGACGAACTAATCAATCAGCTAAAAAATTACGATGTGATTTTTGCAGGTGTTTTTCTTACAGCGGGTGGGCTGGAGGAAACTTATCCTGCGCTGTTAGACTCGCTTGCACCGTACACCCAGGTAGTCGTAACGAATTTCGGGCCGCCCAATAAGCTCAGCTTAGTTGATAAGGCTCCTCATTTGATACAAGCGTATGTCGATGACCCACTAATGCGACAAGTTGTACCACAGGTAATTTTTGGCGGATTACCCACAGTGGGAAAATTACCTCTGAAAGTTACTGAGGCCTTACCCGAGGCAACGGGGATACGCACACCTTCCTTAGACCGATTATCCTATGCCTTACCAGAAGCAGCGGGCTTGAACAGTCAATCGCTCGAAAAAATTGCTGCTATTGCGCGTGAAGCAATTGATGGAAAATCAACCCCCGGTTGTCAGGTACTGGTAATTAAAGGTGGTATAGTTGTGTACGACCGCGCGTTTGGCTGGCAAACATACGAGAATCAGGTTCCGGTTACTTCAGAAACCATTTACGACCTGGCCTCGCTAACAAAAGTGATGGCCACGTTACAAACGATTATGTTTTTGTACGACCGGGGCCTTATTGATATTCACAAAAAGGCTTCTGTGTACCTACCGGAGTTAGCCTCTACTAATAAGAAAGACATCATTCTTAAAGACATTCTTGCCCATCAGGCGGGACTGATTCCTTTCATTCCGCTTTGGCAACAAACCTTGGAGGGAGAAACCTTCTCACCTCAATACTACAGCCAAGCTCCATCTGAAAATTTTCCATTTCATGTGTCTCCGGGATTATATGGATCGCAAGTACTTAAAGACTCACTTTGGAAATGGACGTATGACTCTAAGCTTTTGGAAAAACCCGAGCGCACACCACACACACTACGTTATAGCGATGTTGGGTTTTGGATTTTGCACAGGCTTGCTGAACACATGTTGAATCAACCGATGGAAGATTTTCTCAACCAAAATTTGTATGAACCTTTGGGCGCCTCAACAACCGGATACCTTCCCTTGAAACGATTTGGTGCTTCACAAATAGCGCCAACAGAAATCGATACGGTATTTAGAAAATCATTGCTAATAGGAACTGTGCATGATGAACGGGCAGCTATGTTGGGCGGTGTAGCAGGCCATGCCGGACTTTTCAGCAAGGCACTGGATATTGGAAAACTGGGGCAGATGCTTTTACAAAAGGGTTCTTATGGAGGGTACCAGTACCTGAAACCCGAAACAATAGAATTATTTACCACCAAACAGTTCGACAATAGCCGCAGGGGGCTGGGGTGGGATAAACCTGTACAAAGCGATTGGGCTACCCCAACCTCCTTATTTTCATCATCTAAAACCTTTGGCCACACCGGCTTTACAGGCACCTGTATCTGGATAGACCCAGAATTTGACCTGGTTTATGTATTTTTATCAAACCGGGTACATCCCGTGCGAAACGGTAAACTTATTTCCACCAATATCCGTTCTCGCATACAAGACATTATTTATCAATCGATATTCGATTATTGCCAATACCAAACCGAATTTTTGTGGAGCAGATCAAAATAGGAATTGTATGTTACCCCACCTTTGGTGGAAGTGGCGTGGTGGCCACAGAGCTAGGTAAAGCACTCGCACAAGAAGGCCATCAAGTTCATTTTATCACGTATTCACAACCGAGCCGGTTAGACTTCTTAAACGAAAATATTTTCTACCACGAGGTGGAGTTCAGGTCGTACCCCCTGTTTGAATACCCACCCTACGAGTTGGCGCTTGCCAGTAAAATGGTGAGTGTGTCCATGAATGAACGTTTGGATCTACTCCATGTGCATTATGCCATCCCACATGCTTCTGCGGCTTACATGGCCAAACAAATTTTAAAAACACAAGGCATCGTTATTCCGGTAGTCACTACCCTGCATGGTACAGATATTACGTTGGTGGGAAAAGACGCTTCGTATGAGCCCGTTGTAACGTTCAGCATCAACCAATCGGATGGGGTTACGGCTGTTTCAGAAGACTTGAAGCGTGAGACCTATGAGTATTTTAAGATTACCAATGAAATAGAAGTTATCCCCAACTTTATTGATCTGGAGAAATTCAAAAAGCAAAAGAAAGATCATTTCAAAAAAGCCATTTGCCCGGAAGGTGAAATGCTAATTGTGCACACGTCCAACTTCCGAAAAGTAAAGCGCATTCAGGATGTGATACAGGTGTTTTACAACATTCAAAAAGAAATTCCTGCCAAACTGTTACTTATTGGCGATGGGCCCGAGCGTGTTCATGCCGAACAACAATGTCGCGACCTGAACATCTGTAATAACACACGCTTTTTAGGAAAACTTGAAGCCGTTGAGGAGGTCCTTTCTGTAGCCGATCTGTTTCTGATGCCTTCCGAAAAAGAAAGCTTCGGATTGGCAGCCCTTGAAGCCATGGCTTGTGAGGTTCCGGTAATTTCGTCCAATACGGGGGGCATTCCTGAACTCAATATTCAGGGGGTAACCGGATTCATGAGCAATGTGGGTGATGTTGAAGACATGACCCGAAATGCCTTGTTTGTGCTGGATAAAAACAACCTGCCCAAATTTAAGGCTAACGCCCTTAATCGGGCCAAAGAATTCGACATTAGTCGCATTTTACCCCAATACGAATCCTATTATACCAAAGTAATCGAAAAAACCAGGGTTAAAGCGCTGGGATAGTACATAGAGTGTTGAGCAATTATTATTTTTGTTTTGGTAAAAAATCCTTCTTTACGTTATGGCAGAGGTAATTCCTAAAAACAAGGGCACAAAGCAGCTATTTAAAAACCCAATTTTAGAAAGATTAACCCGGACGCACATTTCCGTTCCGATTACTATCTTTTTTGTTTATGCTGGCGCACTGCTTTATTGGAGCGTTGTTAATACTTCATTAAGTCCGGTGTTAACGATTACACTCTTTTTTGCCGGTTGGCTGGTTTTTACATGGGTGGAATACAACGTACACCGCTATTTGTTTCACATGGCTACCTACACCAAGGCGCGTGAAAAGTTTCAATACACCATGCACGGTGTGCATCATGAATTTCCGAAAGACAAAGACCGGCTGGCGATGCCTCCACTTTTAAGTGTAACCGTATCCACCATTTTATTACTCCTGCTCAGGTTAGTAATGGGTGATTTCGTTTTTGCTTTCTTACCTGGCTTCCTGGTGGGTTACGCGTGTTACCTTGGTGTACACTACATGGTGCATGCTTACCAGCCTCCTAAAAATTTTTTGAAAGCCCTTTGGGTAAACCATGGTATCCATCATTATAAAGATGGTGAAATCATTTTTGGCGTCTCCTCACCGTTATGGGATTACATCTATGGCACCATGCGTGATAAGACAAAATCAGTGGCTTGATAAGCTGAGCATGAATCAAAATAAAAAACCCCGCCATTAAGACGGGGTTTTATTTTATGTGCTGCGTTCTCGATCACATCTTCTTACCCGGGAAGTAAGCCACCTCGCCCAATTCCTCTTCAATGCGAATCAGTTGATTATATTTTGCCATCCGATCAGAACGTGAAGCTGAACCAGTTTTAATCTGACCGGTGTTCAAGGCAACCGCCAAATCAGCTATGGTGCTGTCCTCTGTTTCACCCGAACGGTGCGACATCACGCTTTTATAGGCATTGCGTTTAGCCAGGTTAACCGCATCAATCGTTTCAGTAAGCGAACCGATTTGGTTTACCTTAATCAGGATGGCGTTTCCTACTCCTTCATCTATTCCCTTTTGCAGACGCTTAACGTTGGTTACAAATAAATCATCACCAACAAGCTGAACCTTATCTCCGATCTTTTCTGTCAGCGCTTTCCATCCTGCCCAGTCATCCTCGGCCATACCGTCCTCCAAAGAAATGATTGGATATTTCTTAGCCCAGTTCGTCCAGTACTCGGCCATTTCCAATGGCTTCAATTTCTTACCAGATGATTTTTTGAAGTGATAAACTTTTGCCTTGCTGTCATAGAATTCAGAAGCAGCCGGATCAAGCGCGATGAAAATGTCAGAGCCGGGTTTATAGCCAGCCTTTTCAATAGCTTTCAATACCACTTCAATGGCTTCTTCGTTTGATTTGATGTTTGGAGCAAAACCACCTTCATCACCCACGTTTGTAGAAAGTCCTTTATCGTGCAACACCTTTTTCAGGGTATGAAAAACTTCCGCACCCATCTGCAACGCTTCAGAAAATGTATTCGCACCCACAGGCATCACCATAAATTCCTGAAAATCGATGGCGTTGTCGGCATGACTTCCACCATTTAAAATGTTCATCATCGGAACAGGTAATGTATTGGCATTTACCCCACCGATATACCGATACAGGGGCAGACCCGCTTCCATGGCGGCTGCTTTTGCAATAGCGAGTGATACACCTAAAATTGCATTTGCGCCCATTTTGCCTTTATTGGCAGTGCCATCCAGCTCAAGCATAATTTTATCCAACAGGTTTTGCTCGAACACGGAAAAGCCAACCACTTCAGTTGTAATTTTAGTGTTGACATTATCAACGGCTTTCAATACGCCCTTGCCCAGGTATTTCTTTTTGTCGCCATCACGGAGCTCAACAGCTTCATGTGTTCCGGTAGAAGCACCGGATGGAACTGCCGCACGACCGTACGCACCGCTGCTGGTTACAACATCAACTTCAACAGTAGGGTTACCACGGCTATCCAAAATCTGGCGGGCGTGAACGCTTTCAATCAATGACATAGGTTAATGGATTTATGATTAGATTCTGATTACTTACTTACTGTGCTCAATTGTTCTTCGCGGATCATCGCTACAAACTCATCGAACAAGTAGCGGGAGTCATGAGGTCCTGGTGAAGCCTCAGGATGATACTGCACTGAAAATGCTTTTTTATCTTTTACCCGAATACCCATGATCGTATTATCATTCAAGTGAACGTGCGTTACCTCAACATTTGCATTTCCTTCAATATCCTTTTCACTTACGGCAAAGCCGTGATTTTGCGAAGTCATTTCACCCAATCCGGTGATCAGGTTCTTTACCGGGTGATTCAACCCGCGGTGACCGTGGTGCATTTTGTATGTAGAGATGCCATTCGCCAGGGCAAGCAATTGATGCCCGAGACAAATACCAAAAGTGGGTTTACCAGTCTCTAAAATCTGCTTTACCGTTTTAACAGCATACTCCATCACAGCAGGATCACCAGGGCCATTCGAGAGAAAGTAACCGTTCGGTTCCCATGCTTCCAACACATCAAACGAAGTTTTGGCCGGAAATACCTTTATGAAACAACCGCGGTCAGCCAGGTTGGTGAGGATGCTTTTCTTTATTCCAAAATCCAAAGCCGCTACCCGGAAAGGCGCATCCTCATTTCCAATTGTATATTCCTTTTTGGTGGTAACCACAGAAGAAAGCTCAAGGCCGTTCATAGACGGAACATTCTTAATCTCCTTCTTCATTTCATCCGGTGAAAGCTCCGATGAGATAAGGGCATTCATGGCACCTTTACTACGGATATACCGCACCAGCATGCGGGTATCCACCTGCGCTATGCCGGTAATACCATGCTTCTCCAGGTAGTCCTGCAAACTTTGGTTGGATGTTTTACGGCTGAATTCCTGTGAGAATTCATTAACAACCAGTCCGCTTATTTTCGGGGTTTCGGATTCCTGCTCCGTGTCAACCGTTCCATAGTTTCCGATGTGGGCAGTGGTGTTGACGATAATCTGACCGAAATATGACGGATCCGTATAGATCTCCTGGTACCCGGTCATGCCCGTGTTAAAACAGATTTCGCCACCGGTAGTACCCGGCTTTCCAATCAGGATGCCTTCCAGCAGAAGACCATCTTCCAATAATAAGTAGGCTTTTTTACTCACGTGATTTAGTGGTTTTACAAAAATAACTTCAAAGTGTAAATCGGAAGGCGAAACGTTCAACTTTTTCGCCTCAAACGTTTTAAACGCTCAGGATCAACTTTTTAATCAATAAAAAAGGGATTGAATTAGCTTCAATCCCTTTCGATATAGTTTCCGGATGCTTCACTACCCTTCTTTTTCCTCGCTATCAGCATCCGCTTTCTTTGAACGCTTCTTGGCAGGCTTTTCAGCCTTTTCCTCAACAGCTGCCTCAGCTACAACCTCAGCACCTTCAGCTTTCTTGCCCTTAGTGGCTGTACGGCTTCTGCGGGTCTTAGCCTTTTTAACTGCGCCTTCCTTCTTATAGATGTCGTTGAAATCTACCAGTTCAATCAGGCACATTTCAGCATTATCGCCCAAGCGAACATCGCCCATTTTAATGATGCGGGTATACCCACCCGGACGCTCAGCTGTTCTTGACGCCACGGTACCGAACAACTCTTTTACAGACTCCTTATTTTGGAGGTAAGAGAATACCGTTCTGCGTGAATGCATGGTGTCATTCTTGGCCTTGGTAATCAAGGGCTCAACATACTTGCGCAGTGCCTTGGCTTTAGCCACTGTAGTGGTAATGCGCTTGCTAAGAATGAGCGAAGAGGCCATGTTCGACAGCAATGCGCTGCGGTGACTGGCGGTTCTTCCCAAATGATTTACTTTCTTACCGTGTCTCATTTCTATTAATCTTCTTCCAGTTTATACTTAACCAGGTCCATACCGAAGGTAAGGCCCTTTTCGGCAACCAGTTGTTCCAATTCAGCCAGCGACTTCTTACCGAAGTTTCTGAACTTCATCATATCAGAGATTTCAAGCTCTACCAGGTCACCCAGTGTTTTCACATCAGCAGCCTTGAGGCAGTTGTACGCACGTACAGACAGATCAAGATCGTGAAGCGGGGTTTTCAACAGCTTGCGCATGTGCAACAATTCTTCATCAACCTGCTCAACTTCTGCATCCTTTCCGGTTTCAAGCTCCATTGATTTATCCGAGAATAAGGCGAAATGCTTGATCAGGATGTAAGCTGCACCTTCCAATGCTTTCTCAGGGTGGATAGAACCGTCTGTTTGAATTTCAAGAACCAACTTTTCGTAGTCAGTCTTTTGCTCTACACGGGTATTCTCTACGCTAAACTTCACGTTCTTAATAGGGGTGAAGATGGCATCGATGGGAATAAATCCGAAAACCTGTTCGGTTGGTTTATTTTCTTCTGCCGGAAGGTAGCCTCTGCCCTTTTCAATTGTCAATTCAATTTCAAAGTTTGCTGACTCATCCAGGTTACAGATAACATGATCAGGGTTCAGCACTTCAAAAGCTGAAGTGAACTTGGTAATGTCACCTGCTTTGAATTGCTTCTGCTTCTTGATGTTGATAGTAACTTTAGTATCGAAACCATCAGTCACCTTCTTAAAGCGAACCATTTTCAGGTTCAAGATGATTTCTGCCACATCTTCCACAACGCCTTCGATGGTGGAGAACTCGTGCAATACACCAGGGATTTTAATACCGGTGATTGCATAACCTTCCAATGAAGACAACAGAATTCTGCGCAGAGCATTACCAATGGTAACACCGTAGCCCTTTTCCAACGGCTTAAAGGTGAAGGTGCCGTGAAAATCATCGGCCTTTTCCATTACAACTTTATCCGGGATCTGAAATGCTAGTATTGACATAATGCGTTCTGATTAATGGTTAGAATTACTTCGAGTACAATTCAACGATCAACTGCTCATTGATGTTCTCGGGGATATCCTGACGAACCGGAATGTGAATAAGTTTTCCTTCCAGCTCCGAACCATCCCACTCCAGCCAAGGATATTTTTTAACACCCTGGATAGACAAGCTATTTGTAATGGATTCCAAAGACTTTGATTTCTCGCGAACGGCCACTTTATCGCCAGCACGCAACGTAAATGACGGAATGTTTACCACTTCACCATTCACCAGGATATGCTTATGCGACACCAATTGACGCGCGGCACGTCTTGTAGGCGCAATGCCCAAACGATATACGGTATTGTCCAAACGAGCCTCCAGCAATTGAAGGAGAACCTCACCGGTAATACCTTTCTTCCGGGACGCTTTATCGAACAACTTCGCAAACTGACGTTCCAGCAAGCCATAGATATACTTCGCCTTCTGCTTTTCAGCTAATTGCGTAGCATATTCCGATTGCTTTCTTTTTTTACCGCGACCGTGCATACCGGGCGCATAGTTCTTCTTTTGGATAGCCTTATTATCTCCTAAGATAGGCTCTCCAAATCGTCTTGAAATTCTGGCTTTTGGGCCTGTGTATCTTGCCATGTTACTTTATTCTCAATAGTTCGAATTATACTCTTCTCTTCTTGGGCGGACGGCATCCGTTGTGCGGAAGTGGCGTCATATCCTTGATCGAAGTAATCTCAATTCCAGCAATCTGAATGGTACGGATAGCCGACTCGCGTCCGGCACCTGGACCTTTCACAAATACTTCAACCTTACGCAAGCCAAGTTCAAAGGCACGTGAAGCACAATCCTGCGCAGCTACCTGTGCAGCATACGGGGTGTTTTTCTTGGAACCTTTGAAGCCCATTTTACCGGCTGAAGACCAGGTAATAACCTGACCGGTTGAGTTGGTCATGGAAATTACGATGTTGTTAAACGTAGCGTGAATATGGGCCTGACCCATAGCTTCAACCTGTACTACGCGCTTCTTGGCTTTATCTTTTCTCTTTTCTGAGGACATTACTCTTGCTTATTTATATCCTGTCAATGATTATCCTTTCGTAGCCTTCTTCTTGTTCGCTACAGTCTTACGCTTTCCTTTACGGGTACGGGCGTTGTTCTTGGTTGTCTGACCACGCACCGGCAGTCCCTTACGATGGCGGAGGCCGCGGTAGCAGCCAATGTCCATGAGACGCTTGATGCTCAACTGCACTTCTGAACGCAACGCACCTTCAACACGAATGACTTCGGAGATGATGGAACGAATTGCATTTGACTCTTCGTCCGTCCAGTCTTTCGCTTTCTTACTCCAGTCTACACCGGCATTGGTTAAGATTTTCTGTGCGGTTCTTCTGCCAATACCATAGATGTACGTGAGGCTAATCTCGCCTCGCTTGTTATCTGGAATATCAACACCTTGTATCCTTGCCATGTTGTTTTATTATCAGTTTCTGTTCAAAATCTCAATTAAAGATTAACCCTGTCTTTGCTTGTAACGAGGGTTCTTCTTGTTAATCACATACAATTTGCCCTTACGTCTGATGATCTTACAATCAGCGCTGCGCTTTTTTATGGATGCTTTTACTTTCATTTCCCTAATCGTTTGTGAGACCTTTTTGCTCGTCTCTCTTATTTATATCTAAACACAATTCTTCCTTTTGTCAAATCGTAAGGCGACATCTCCAACCTTACTTTATCACCGGGCAAGATCCGGATGTAGTGCATCCGCATTTTACCTGATATGTGTGCCAACACTTCGTGGCCGTTTTCCAACTGAACACGAAACATGGCATTTGATAACGCTTCTGTTATCGTTCCATCCTGTTCTATCGACTTCTGCTTCGCCACTTAAATGAATAATTTTCTTCTATATACTTATGTGTAGTTAACACTTCAGTTTTTTCCTTTTTTATGGCCACCATATGCTCAAAATGAGCGGATGGCCTTCTGTCGGCTGTGCGTATTGTCCATCCATCCCGCTCCTGAACCACATTTCGTGTGCCCTGGTTAATCATGGGTTCAATCGCGAACACCATTCCGGGAACCAACTTCACTCCCTTACCCCGCTTTCCGTAGTTCGGCACTTCCGGATCTTCGTGCAGGTTTTTACCTACACCATGGCCAACCAACTCGCGAACTACTCCATAACCAAAACTCTCCACGTAACTTTGAATGGCGTGGCTCACATCACCCATCCGGTTACCGGCCTTAGCCTGTTCAATACCCCGGTAGAGCGATTCGTAGGTTCTTTCCAACAGCAACAAAGTTTCCTGCTTTACACCTTCCAATGGATAGGTATAAGCCGAGTCGATGTGATAACCTTTGTAATAAACTCCGCAGTCAACAGCAATAATGTCTGCTTCCCGCAGTTCGTAGTTACCTGGAAATCCATGAACCACAACTTCGTTCACTGAAATACAAAGTGAAGCCGGAAAGCTGCCATTGTAATTCTTGAAGGATGGTACTCCTCCATGATCACGGATAAACTCTTCCGCCACTTTGTCTAACGAGGATGTTTTAACTCCCGGTTTTACGAGCCGGGCCACTTCACCATGAGCTTTGCCCAAAATCTGGGCGCCCTCTTTGATGATTTCTATTTCCTCGTCAGTCTTTAAGTGAACCATCTAGCACTTAAGCCGCAGCAAATTGAGAACGACCTTTCACACGACCAGACTTCATCATTCCCTCATAGTGGCGCATCAACAGGTAGCTTTCAATTTGCTGTAAGGTGTCGAGAATAACCCCAACCATAATCAGCAATGAAGTACCACCATAGAATTGCGCAAAATTCTGACCGACACCGGCCCGCACTGCAAACGCAGGAAGGATGGCTACGATCACCAGGAACAACGCACCCGGAAGTGTAATTCGTGATAAAACTGTATCAATAAATTCAGCCGTTTGTTTACCAGGCTTAATACCCGGAACAAACCCACCGTTACGCTTCAGGTTATCTGCGATATCATTTGAGTTAATGGTAATCGCAGTATAAAAGAACGTAAAGATCAAAATCAAAGAACCAAACAGCAGGTTGTACTGCCACGTGGTAAAATCGGAGAACGTTGAACCAATGTAGGCTCCAATGTCACTATCTCTCCAGATACCGGCCAACAGGGCTGGGATGAACATCAACGCTTGCGCGAAAATGATGGGCATTACACCGGCAGAGTTCAGCTTAAGCGGAATGAAATCGCGCTTACCACCATACAATTTATTTCCAATAACCTGTTTGGCATACTGTATCGGAATTCTACGCGTGGCCTGCGTTAACAAGATCACACCCATTACTACAGCAAACAGGGCAAGTAATTCAATAATAAACAACAACGCGCCATCCAACCCACGCTGGTTCACGGCTTCATCAATGATAGCACCTGGGAAACGGGATACGATACCAATCATGATCAACATAGATATACCGTTACCAATACCTTTGTCGGTGATGCGTTCGCCTAACCACATACAGAACATCGTTCCGGCAATCAGGATAATGATTGAAGATGCATAGAAGAACAATCCCGGATTGGTGATTGCCTCAGTAGGTATTGTACCACGAATGTATCCGTATGACTGAAAACCCGTAATGAAAATGGTCAATACGCGGGTAATCTGATTTAAACGCTTACGGCCAGATTCACCTTCCTTCTGCATTTTCTGGAAGTATGGAACGGCAAATCCCAACAACTGCACAATGATGGAGGCAGAGATGTAGGGCATGATACCCAATGCAAAAATGGAAGCCCTGCTGAACGATCCTCCAAGGAACGTGTTCAACAAATCAAAAATACCACCTGATACTGCGTTTTGCTCCAGGATTACCGGATCAACGCCAGGCAATACAATGAAAGAACCCAGTCTGAAGATGATCAGGAATCCGATGGTATTCAGAATCCGAACCCGCAGGTCTTCAATTGAAAAAATATTCCGTATGGTGGTAAAGAAACGCTTCATTATTATTTCACAGGGGTTGCTGATCCGCCTACTTTCTCAATAGCCTTTACAGCTGTTTCAGAAAAAGCATGAGCCTGAACGTTCACTTTTGATTTTAATTCTCCTCTTCCAAGGACTTTAATTTTATCTTTTTTACCCACGATACCGTTATCGATGAGCACCTGCAGACTGATGTCGGCAGAGTTAAGTTTCGCTGACAGGTTTTCAAGAACGTCAAGGTTCACAGCTTTAAAGTAAACTTTGTCATTGTTCTTAAAACCAAACTTGGGAATCCTGCGCTGCAACGGCATCTGACCTCCCTCGAAACCAAATTTCTTGGAGTAACCAGAGCGGGATTTTGCACCCTTATGACCGCGACCTGCAGTTGTTCCACCTGAGCCCTGACCACGGCCAAGACGCTTGTTGGTTTTAACGGAACCTTCAGCAGGTTTTAATGTATGTAACTTCATCGTATTAAAGTTCTTGTACCGTAATCAAATGATTCACTTTATTGATCATACCGGCAATCTGCGGAGTCAACTCCACCTCTACCGATTTGTTCACTTTACCAAGACCCAACGCACGCAACGTACGCTGCTGTGTTTCAGGTCTCTTAATATCGCTTCTCGACTGTGTAATCTTTACTTTAACCATGGCATTAACCATTAAACACTTTAGATAATGATACACCTCTGTTCTTGGCAACCGTTGCCGCATCACGCATGTTGGTTAAGGCATTGAAAGTTGCTTTTACCACGTTGTGCGGGTTTGAAGAACCTTTTGACTTAGCCAATACATTGTGAATACCGGCACTTTCCAAAACGGCACGCATCGCACCACCGGCAATTACACCTGTACCAGGCGCAGCAGGCTTAAGCAACACTAAACCACCACCAAATTTTCCGATGGCTTCGTGCGGAACAGTACCCTTGGAAATCGGCACCTTTACCAGGTGCTTCTTGGCATCGTCAACGCCTTTGGTAATGGCATCGGTTACTTCATTGGCCTTACCCAATCCATATCCAACCACACCATTGCCATCTCCCACCACCACAATAGCAGCAAAGCTGAATCTTCGTCCACCTTTTACCACCTTGGCTACACGTTCAATGGCAACGACCTTTTCTTTCAAATCGATTTCGCTGGCCTTAACTGTACTGATGTTGCTAACTGACATATCTCTTTTCTTAGAATTTCAATCCACCTTCCCGTGCACCTTCGGCCAGGGCTTTAATATTTCCGTGGTACAGGTACCCGTTACGATCAAATACAATTGAATTGATGCCGGATGCAACTGCCTTTTCAGCAATTTTCTTACCCACGCTTTTAGAATTCTCCATGTTCAGGGATGCATCCTTTGCGATCTCAACCGAAGAAGCCGAAACCAGGGTTACACCTTTCTGATCATCGATGATCTGTGCATATATACCGCGGTTGCTCCGGAATACGGATAACCTTGGTCTGTCAGTCGTTCCGGAAATCTTCTTCCGAACGCCTTTCTTAATTCTTTCTCTTCTTTGTGTGTTCTTGCCTGCCATAGAGGTAGTTGTTTTCTATGATGCTTAATTATTTAGCAGCAGCTTTACCAGCTTTTCTGCGCACATGTTCACCGGTGAAGCGGATACCTTTTCCTTTGTAAGGCTCAACTTTACGTAGCGACTTTATCTTAGCGGCCACCTGGCCAATCAATTGCTTATCAATGCCTTCCAGGATGATGGTTGGGTTAGAACCTTTTTCCTGAACAGCCTGCACCTTCAACTCTTTCGGCACAGCCAAAAAGATGTTGTGCGAATAGCCTAAGCTCAGTTCAAGTACGTTTGCTTGAGCACTCGCCTTGTAACCCACACCCACTAATTCAAGCTGGTGTTTGTATCCTTTATTCACGCCTTCAATCATGTTGGCAATCAATGCGCGGTAAAGTCCGTGCATAGCCTTATGACGCTTTTGCTCAGTTGGGCGTTCAACGATTAACTCACCGTTTTCCTGCTTCACTGTAAAGTCAGCATCAATAACCTGTGTCAGTTCACCTTTCGGGCCTTTCACTGAAACCGTGTGACTATCCTTATTGAAGTTAACCGTAACTCCCTGAGGTAATTCAATTGGTAATTTTCCTATTCGTGACATGGCTTCAGTCGGTTAATACACGTAACACAATACTTCACCACCCACATTCAACTTGCGGGCTTCCTTATCGGTAACTACACCACGTGAGGTTGAGATGATCGCCACACCAAGTCCGTTCATCACGCGAGGAAGGGTACCTGTGTTAACATACTTTCTCAAGCCGGGTGTACTTACACGCTGCAATCGGGTTATGGCCGACTCGCGCGTTTCAGGGTTGTACTTCAAGGCAATCTTGATTGTACCCTGTGGCGTTGGGCCTTCCTCAAACTTGTAGTTAAGGATATAACCTTTGTCAAATAACACCTTGGTTATTTCTTTCTTCAGGTTGGACGCAGGAATCTCTACCACTTTGTGGTTGGATTTGATTGCATTTCGCAACCTGGTCAAATAGTCTGAAATAGGATCAGTCATTTTCTATTTCTTTACGCTCATTAAAAAAGCAAACCCGTTCTTTTAAACGGGCTGCAAAGATACCTAACAATTTTTGTTATGCAAACTGTTACCTGGTTTCGTCCCAAAACTATTGGGAGACCTTGATACTCAGCAACCTAATATGTCGTTTTAGCGCTGTTTTACCAGCTAGCCTTGGTTAAACCCGGGATTTTACCCGCAGAGGCCATTTCACGGAAAACGTTACGGCAAACGCCAAACTTTCCCATATACCCCTTCGGACGACCCGTAAGTTTACACCTGTTCTTCAGGCGCACCGGAGAGGCGTTGCGTGGAAGCTTATCCAGCGCCAAATAGTCACCGGCTTCTTTCAAAGCCTTGCGCTTAGCTGCGTGAACCGCTACCAGCTTCTCTCTTTTGGTTTGCCTTGCAATTACAGATAATTTAGCCATAGCAAATTTTTAATTCTTATTAGCATTAGCGAACGGCATCCCGAAAGCCTTCAGGAGCTCGTAACTTTCTTCATCAGTTTTAGCAGTAGTCACAAATGTGATGTCCATACCGCTGATCTTATTCACCTTGTCGATTGAAATCTCAGGGAAAATGATCTGTTCTTTTACACCGAGCGTGTAGTTACCACGGCCATCAAATCCTTTCGGATTCACACCACGGAAGTCACGTACACGGGGAAGCGCAATGTTCATGAGCCTGTCGAGGAACTCATACATCTTGCTGCCGCGAAGGGTAACTTTCACACCAATCGGCATGTCTTCACGTAACTTGAAGTTTGAAATCGCCTTCTTTGACTTGGTAGCCACGGCCTTTTGACCGGTAATGGCGGTAATTTCTTCAAGGGCAACATCGATCAACTTCTTATCAGTTACGGCAATACCCATACCCTTGTTGATGCTGATCTTTTCAATTTTAGGAACCTGCATTACCGAGCTGTACTGAAACTTATCTTTCAGAGCCGGTACGATTTCCTTCACATACTTTTCTTTTAATCTTGGAGTAGCCATTATTTTATCAATTCTCCGGTTTTCTTAGAATATCGTTGCAGCTTACCCTTTTCGTTTAGCTTACGGCCAACGCGGGTAGGATTACCACTGGCAGGATCAAGGAGCATCAGGTTGCTGATGTGAACACCTGCTTCAGTCTTCTTAATTCCTCCCTCAGGCTTGCCTGCTGAAGGTTTCTCATGCTTCGTAACAATGTTGATACCCTCAACAATCGCACGGTTCTTAGCGGTTACAACTTCCAATACCTTACCGGTTTTGCCTTTATCGTCTCCGGCAATAACCTTCACCATATCGCCTTTGCGAATGTGCAGTTTGGGTTGCTTGTTAAACTTTCTGTTCATGGTATTAAATCACTTCAGGTGCCAATGACACTATTTTCATAAACTGCTTCTCTCTCAACTCACGAGCAACCGGACCGAAGATACGGGTTCCACGAGGCTCATCCTGAGCGTTCAACAGTACGGCAGCGTTATCTTCAAAGCGAATGTAAGAGCCGTCTTTTCTTCTCACTTCCTTGGTGGTTCTTACAACCACAGCACGTGACACGGTACCTTTCTTTACCTGGCTGCTCGGCATAGCCGACTTAACCGTCACAACAATTTTATCGCCTACTGTTGCGTAGCGCTTGCTGCTTCCACCCAATACGTGAACGCAAAGCACTTCTTTAGCACCGCTATTATCTGCAACAGAAAGTCTTGATTCGGTTTGTATCATGATTACTTCGCTTTTTCGATAATCTCAACTAATCTCCAACGCTTGCTTTTGCTCAACGGACGTGTTTCTGAAATCAGCACGGTATCACCAATACCAGCTTCGTTCTTCTCATCGTGAGCCATGAATTTGGTGGTTTTGTGAACGAACTTGCCGTAGATCGGGTGCTTAACCTTACGGTCTACCGCTACAGTGATGCTCTTTGTCATCTTGTTGCTCACTACTTTACCAATTCTCTCTTTTCTAAGGTTCCTTTCCATAGGAATTATTTTTGACGTTCTTTAGCGCTCAACTCCGTGTTTAAGCGGGCAATGAGCTTTCTTGTTTCTCTGATCTTCATCGGGTTTTCAACAGCTGAAACCTGGTGCGCAAATTTCATTTTGCGAAGTGTTTCCTTCTCACTGGTGATTTTCTCACGCAGCTCGGTCACATTTAATTCTTTTATTTCGTTGCTCTTCATGGCTCGATTGTTCTACTATTCTACGTAGTCGCGTCTTACTGTAAACTTGGTTTTAATAGGCAGCTTACCTTCGGCAAGGCGCAACGCTTCTTTTGCTGTAGCCATGTTTACACCACCTGCTTCAAACAAAATGGTACCGGGCTTAATTACAGCTACCCAATATTCAGGAGCACCCTTACCCTTACCCATACGAACCTCTGCAGGCTTCTGAGTGATGGGCTTATCCGGGAAAATGCGAATCCAAACCTGACCTTCACGCTTCATCGCACGCGTTACGGCAATACGAGCAGCTTCTAACTGGCGGGAGGTTATCCAGCCACCTTCCAGGCTTTTCAGACCAAATGAACCGAATGCAATTGTATGTCCGCGTGTGGCAATACCTTTCACACGGCCTTTCTGCATTTTTCTGAACTTGGTACGTTTCGGTTGTAACATTGCTACCTAACTTTAATAAGTCTCTTTATCTTAACGTTTTTCTCTGCGATTTTCACCACCGCGACCAGTACGACCTCCACGGCCTTCCTGTCTTCTTCTTCCGCCACGATCTCCACCACGCTCTGCACCAGCACCCTGACCAGCACCTGTGTTGCTTACTACACCAACATTAGGCGACAGATCGCGCTTACCATAAACTTCTCCTTTGAAGATCCATACTTTGATACCGATCTTACCGTAAACGGTTTGTGCTTCTGATACCGCATAATCGATATCGGCACGAAGGGTATGCAACGGAATACGTCCTTCTTTGTATTGTTCAGTACGGGCCATATCGGCACCGGCCAAACGACCAGAAACTTTAATCTTGATTCCTTCTGCGCCTACACGGATAGCAGAAGCAATCGCCTGCTTCATGGCACGCTTATAGGAAATACGCGCTTCAATTTGTTGTGCGATTGATTCGCCAACAAGCTTAGCATCTAATTCCGGGCGTTTGATTTCGAAGATGTTGATCTGAACATCCTTACCGGTGATCTTTTTCAACTCTTCCTTAATCTTATCTACTTCAGTTCCACCCTTTCCTATAACCACACCCGGACGAGCCGTGTGAATGGTAAGGGTAATGCGCTTTAACGTGCGTTCAATAACAACTTTAGCGATACCGCCTTTTGGGATACGGGCATCGATGTATTTTCTGATCTTCTGGTCTTCAACCAACTTGTCGGAGAATGTATTTCCGCCATACCAGTTGGAATCCCAACCGCGAACGATACCCAGACGAAGTCCTATAGGGTTAATTTTTTGTCCCATCTATTCCTTAGTTTCTTGTTCAGTTGCTACGCTTTCATTTTTCTTCAGGCTATCCAACACCAGCGTTACATGGTTGGAACGCTTACGAACGCGGTGCGCTCTTCCTTGGGGAGCCGGACGAAGTCTTTTCAAAATTCGACCACCATCAACCCAAACATCCTTTACATATAAATCTGCTTCTTCAAGCTTGGCTTCCTGGTTCTTGTTCTCCCAGTTAGCAATAGCAGAAAGAAGAAGTTTCTCCAATTTGAACGAACCCATTTTAGGTTCATACTTGAGAATATTGAGGGCTTTGTTCACGCGCTCACCACGGATCAAATCGGCAACCAGCCTCATTTTACGTGGAGATGTGGGAACATTCTTCAGCTTGGCTACAACCTCTCCGGTTTTAGCCGCTTCCTTGCGTGCATCACGCTTTTCCCTTTTTACGACAGACCTTTTAGTCTTTTTCTCTACAGCTTCCATGACTTACTAAGCTTCTTTTCTGTTACCGGAGTGACCTTTGAACGTGCGGGTAGGTGCAAATTCACCTAACTTATGTCCCACCATGTTTTCGGTTACGTAAACCGGAATGAATTTATTTCCATTGTGAACCGCAAACGTGTGGCCGATCATCTCAGGGGTAATTGTTGATCTGCGTGACCATGTTTTGATCACTGATTTTTTACCTGACTTCTCGGTTGCCTCTACTTTCTTAAGCAGACGGAAATCGCAATACGGTCCTTTTTTAATCGAGCGTCCCATTATTTTTTCCTCCTGGATATGATTAATCGATCAGAATACTTTTTCGGATGACGGGTTTTCTTACCCTTGGCAATCAAGCCCTTGCGTGAGCGCGGGTGACCACCTGAAGCACGTCCTTCACCACCACCCATCGGATGATCAACAGGGTTCATAGAAACACCACGGTTACGAGGTCTTCTTCCCTTCCAACGTGTGCGACCAGCCTTACCCACACTTTCGTTCATGTGATCGGCATTGGAAACAGCACCTACGGTAGCCATACACACTTCCAATACATTACGCATTTCACCAGAAGGCATCTTCAATGTTGCCAAACCGTTTTCACGAGCCAGCAACTGAACAAAAGAACCGGCACTGCGTGCAATTGCACCACCTTTACCAGGCTTCAGTTCAACATTGTGAACAATAGTACCTAACGGAATTTTTGCAAGCGGAAGTGCATTTCCTACTTCAGGGGCAACTTCAGCACCTGAAACAACCTGCTGCCCGGACTTTAATCCGTTCGGAGCAAGAATGTATGCCTTTGCACCATCTGCATAGTGCAACAAAGCAATACGCGCAGAGCGTGTAGGATCATATTCAATCGACTTCACCGTAGCCGGAACACCAGCCTTTTCACGCTTGAAGTCAATGATTCTTATCTTCTGCTTATGACCACCACCGATGTAGCGCATGGTCATTTTACCGTTATTATTTCTTCCCCCGGATTTCTTACGCGTAGTTACCAGCGACTTTTCAGGAGCTGAGGCCGAGATGTCTTCAAAAGACGGGGCCAGCCTGTGTCGTGTGCCTGGTGTTACCGGTTTTAGTTTCTTCAACGCCATTGTTCAATAATTATACGTTGCTATAAAAATCTATTACTTCACCTGCGGCCAATGTTACAATGGCCTTCTTGTAGTTGGGCTTGCGGCCGGTTAGCACACCTGCTTTGGTGTAACGGGATTTTTGCTTACCCATTACGCGCATGGTATTCACCTTCTCAACCGTTACGCCATACTGCTTTTCAACAGCTTGCTTGATCTCTACTTTGTTTGCTTCAATATCTACAATGAAGCCGTATTTACCCTTTTCATTCAGGGCAGATACTTTTTCTGTTACCAGGGGCTTCTTCAGTACGCTCATGACTCTTTATTTAAAATGTTCTCCACTTTGCTTACTGAGCTCTCAACGAAAATGACATTATCCGCATTGATTACATCATAGGTGTTGATCTGATCGGCAGTGGTAATTTTTGCCTGCTTCAGGTTTCTTCCTGAAAGCACCACACCCTTGTTATTCTCAGGCAATACCAACAACGTCTTCTTATCAGCTAATGACAAAGCCGACAACATGTTGAGGTACTGTTTAGTCTTGGGTGCTTCGAAATTGAAATCTTCAATAACGGCAATGGCATTATCCTTTGCCTTATATGTAAGAGCCGACTTACGCGCCAGATCTTTTACTTTCTTGTTCAGTTTGAACGAGTAGTCGCGGGGTTGAGGACCAAATATACGTCCACCACCTTTAAACTGAGGGTTCTTGATGTTACCCGCACGCGCTCCTCCGGTACCCTTCTGCTTCTTGATTTTCTTGCTGGAGCCAGAAATCTCGTTACGCTGCTTCGACTTGTGCGTACCCTGACGCTGGTTGGCCAGGTAACTCTTCACGTCCAGGTAAATGGCGTGGTCGTTTGGCTCGATGGCAAATACGGCATCGGAAAGACTCACTTTCTTATCGGTTTGCTCTCCGCTATATTTTACTACACTTACTTCCATTACTTCTGCAGAATTACAGTTGAGTTTATAGCTCCCGGAACAGAGCCACTTACAATGATCAGGTTTTGATCAGCCATGATTTTCACCACACGCAGGTTGGTTACTTTCACACGATCGTTACCCATACGGCCCGCCAGGCGCTTGCCTTTTGGTACACGGGAAGCAAATGACGCGTTACCCATGGAACCAGGTGCACGCAAACGGTTATGCTGACCGTGAGTGGCTTCACCCACACCGCTAAAGCCGTGGCGCTTTACAACACCTTGGAACCCGCGGCCCTTGGAGGTGCCCACGGCATCCAACCAATCGCCTTCCTTAAATACGTCTTGAACGCGAACCTCCTTACCTAATTCAATGATGCCATCGAACTCGGAACGGAAATCGCGAAACTCAACGGTGTTGCGCTTAGGGGTGGTGCTTGCTTTCTTGAAATGCCCGATAAGAGCTTTCGGTGTGTTTTTCTCTTTGGCCTCGCCAAATGATAACTGAACTGCACGGTAACCGTCAGTGTCAGCGTTTTTTACTTGAGTGACTACGCAGGGACCAGCTTCGATAACCGTGCAGGCGATGTTCTCACCTTCAGGGCCATATACGCTCGTCATTCCTACTTTTCGTCCTATAATTCCAGGCATGGTTGAAACCTTTTTATGCTGTTTTTCAGGATTTTGCGCCTTCTTGACGCAAAAAGGACTGCAAAGATATGACATAAAGGATAGTTAGCAAACCCGCCTTTTAAAATTTTTAGAGCATTACAGGGCTTTAGGAATAAACTGGCTTGCCAAACCACTCGGCCCTTTCCATAATGTTGCTGAAGTGCTTATCATTGTCGGGGCGCTGAACTATGATAAAAACCCTTAAAAAACATCCCTGGCTTATTCTTTCGGCACTTTTGGCCGCGCTTACTGTCCTGAACTTGTCGCAGGGAAGCGTGCAGATTTCTGTTTCAGATTGGCTCGGGTTGGCAGGTTTTGCACCAAATTCAAACCCGGTGATTCGCGATATAATTATCGATTTCAGGCTAACTAAAACCCTGACTTGCATCTTGGCCGGGGGTGCCCTCGCTTTAGGCGGGTTGATGATGCAGACCCTTTTCAGAAATCCGTTGGCGGGTCCCGATGTATTGGGACTCAGTTCTGGCGCAAGCCTGGCGGTTGCACTTCTGGTAATGGTCGGCAATCCCTTCATCGATAACCTGGGCGGATCATTTGTAATTTCCCTGGGGGCAACCTTGGGTTCTGCATCCATTCTGCTACTTATTCTGGCAGTAGCCAACCGGATAAAAGACAATACCTCGCTATTATTGATCGGACTAATGGTGGGGGCCACCACGGCCTCTTTGGTTAGCGTATTACAGTTTGTAAGCCGAACCGAAGACCAGCATTACTTCCTCATCTGGACTTTCGGCAGTATGGGGGGGTTGAATTGGAATGAATTGATGGTATTGGGTGGTGTTCTTTTAACAGGCATCGTATTGGCATTTTATGTCTCCAAACCGCTAAATGCCTGGCTGTTGGGCGACAATTATGCCCGCAGCCTGGGTGTTAACCTCGCCTCTTCACGTTTTTTGATCATCATGGCCACCAGTCTGCTGGCCGGATCGGTTACAGCCTTTTGTGGCCCGATTGCCTTTATCGGTCTTGCCGTCCCTCACCTTACGCGACTCCTTATTAACACAACAAACCACAGAATATTGATACCCGGTGTACTGGTAATGGGCGCAAGCGTGATGTTGTTTTGCGATACGGTTGCCCAACTTCCCGGAAGTGCCTATGTGTTACCAATCAATGCCATTACCGCGTTGATCGGTGCACCGGTAGTAATTTGGGTAATTGTGCGGGCGAAGAAAGTCGTGGTATGAATTATTGATTCTGAACCCAGACTTGAAATAGTTCGATCTTCTCCTGGTTTGCTTCAACCCACTTTATTGGGATTTCATTTTTGGAGGCAACAGCAGCCTGGTAACATAATACCTCTGTGAACCCGGCTTTACCCAATTCATAAAAAAAATCAACATAATAATTCCAAAGATCAGCTGATTGAGCTTGTTCTTTATCTTTCTTCTTACTCTTTTTCTTTTTTGACTCCTTCTCTTTTAACTCGCCCAGTATTTGAAAGAAGCTGTGGGTATCAGCGGCAAACCGTTCAAATTCGTTTTTGTCTTTATGCTTATCAAGCGATGAAGCTGCGATTACCGAGAGCATAAGCTCACCTGAATCAAAACCTCCTTCTTCATTTGCGCTTATATTAATGGTAATGTTATTTGGGTTTTCCGCATCACGTTTAACACCTTTATAGAAAAGATTGACCAACTGGCTGTATGCTTCAGCGGCACGTTCCGTGTGGTTTTCCAGCATCATGAAAAAATACAAACATAAAAGAGCCTTAATGCGATCTCCCTTTTCCTTCTGAATGTAGCCCAAACGCAAATGACTACTGGCATGGCCCAGGTTAACACTGATACCGCGAATCAATGCTTGTTCAGCTTCATCACGCTGGTTTAGTCTGAGGCTACTGATGGCATAATTAAATAGAAGCAAGTATTCGTTGGGGTATTTCTCCAATGCCTCTTTATATAACTCAACGGATTCCCGGGTTCTACCCACATCATCAAGCGCAGAACCCATAACAATAATGGCCGACAGCGTGATATTATCGTTTTGATCGATTGCAGTCTTCGCATGGAAAATTACCTTTTCGTATTCTTTCATGTGGTAATAAGTTAGCGCCATTTCATAATGAACTAATGATGACGCTGAATCCAGCTTAAGCGCTTCCTGATATTTGGCAATAGCTTCCTCGTAGTTATGTGCATCATGAAGTGCAATGCCCTCACGAACAATGTTCTTTACCGCATCAGACTGCGCAAAGGATGAAAACGAAAAGAAAAGAAAAAAGACAGCGGCAGTTGCTCGGGCCATGGTAAAAAGTTAAGTTCCAAAAGCAAAGACACCATCTTTCAAAGTAATTTGCAAACCAAAACAGCCAGAATACCTGTGATCATGCACGAACCTGAAAAAATATTGCTGACCACCCGGAATCTCAGCATCGGATATTCTGCTGCACAACCCTTGTTCAATGAGTTGAATCTCTCCCTGCTGGCAGGCGAACTGGTTTGCTTCATGGGCCCGAATGGAATTGGAAAGTCGACCCTAATTAAAACATTGGCTGGCCTGCAACAACCGCTACAAGGAACCATTAAGATTGGATCTTCCTCAACAGAAACTGAAAAAAAACTGTCGGTTGTACTTACGGATCGTATTACCGCCACCAACATGACCGTAAAAGAACTGGTAACGTATGGCCGATATCCGTATATGAACTGGTCGGCCAGACTTACCAAACAAGACGAAGAGGCCATGGAGCAAGCCATTACCTTAACCCGTATTCATCAATTGGTGAACAAACAGATCGGCCAACTCAGTGATGGTCAAATGCAAATGGTGATGATTGCCCGGGCCCTGGCACAGCAAACGCCTCTATTATTATTGGATGAACCCACTGCCCATCTTGACCTAAATAATCGGGTGGAGATCATGAATTTGCTACGGGAACTGGCACATACTACCGGCAAAGGAATTTTAATTGCCACGCATGAGCTTGATCTTGCCTTGCAAACAGCCGATCGCATTTGGCTAACCGGCAAAGAACAAAACCTGCTGACAGGAATTCCGGAAGACCTGGTGTTGGACGGATCATTCGATGAGACCTTCCGGTTTAAAGGATTTGACCTGAAAACCGGAAAAGTATTTCACAAACCCTGGCGAGGTGTCTCCATTAAAGCAGAAGGAAGTGGTTACGAACTCCTCTGGACAAAAAATGCATTGGAACGGAATGGATACTCCATTTCGAACGATGCAAAAGTCAGTTTACACATTTCACCAGGACCTTCATGGTCCGTGTCTTCAAAAATGTCTGAGGAACGATTTGACACACTACGGGCTGTGCTGATATACCTTGAAAATTTTACTAAATTTGATGCATGAGCACCGTAGAATTAAAAAGTGAACTGCAGCGAATGATCAAAAAGGAGAATGATGTAAGCGTGCTCAACGCTATAAAGACTATCCTTGAAAAAACCAGTCTTGATCCGACACTGAAAAAGAAACTTACCAGTCGTGCGCTGAAATCAGAGAAAAATATAAAAGAGGGCAAGTTGATTTCCGTAAAAGACGTAATCAATCGTACCAATAGTCTTGTTGGTAAATGAAAATTGTTTTCACTGAGCAAGCTTTAGCTAGTTTCGGAGAATGTTTACAGTTCCTCGCCTTTACACAAGTTCCTCGATCTGTTATTTTGAAGATAAGGGATAGAATTGTTTCCAGAGTTATGAGCTTAAAAGAGAATCCATATAAAGGACAATTGGAATCTTACCTGGAACATCTCAATCTTTCGCACCGAAGAATTATCGAGGGTAACTACAAGATCATTTACAGAGTAGATTCAAACACGATTTTCATCACTGATGTCTTTGATAGTCGCCAGGATCCATCTAAAATGAAGGGATAAAACCAAATCAAACGATTGCAGTAATCCCTTCAAAAACTTTTCATTCACAAAGCGGTTGATTTAGTAGCTTCGCACCTTTACTATTCAACCTATGTTTGACCTGAACAGTCTGTTTCCCTACAAATTCAACAAGAAGTATTCAAAACCCGTGGCCTATTTCTCCATGGAGTTTGCCATCGATCAACCCTTAAAAATCTATTCGGGTGGCTTGGGATTTTTAGCCGGCTCGCACATGCGCAGCGCATACGAGTTAAAACAAAATATGATCGGCATTGGCATATTGTGGAAGAAGGGCTATTACGACCAGGAGCGAAACGAAGAC
The DNA here is from genome assembly GCA_964419145.1 of uncultured Roseivirgaceae bacterium. Classification (GTDB taxonomy): domain Bacteria; phylum Bacteroidota; class Bacteroidia; order Cytophagales; family Cyclobacteriaceae; genus UBA2336. The sequence goes on from CAYQOM010000006.1 coordinate 233,000, forward strand.
CAAAGCATGCGGGCAGCTTTCCGCAACAAGGAGTATTCCTTTCTTACTGATACAGGAATTTTATTTCCCATCACCATTCATGGTGCGCGTGTGTATGTAAAAGCCCTGTTGCTGAAACCAGAGGTTTTTAAAACGGTTCCGGTCTTCTTACTCACTACTGATATTGCAGAAAACGACCACCTGGCACAAACCATCTCCCATCGCTTATATGATCCCAATCAAACTACGCGCATTGCGCAATCTATTCTATTAGGAATTGGAGGTGCTAAACTGCTGGAGGTACTCGGTCGCGAAACGGAAATCTATCACATGAATGAAGGACACTCCCTTCCGTTGTGTTTCTATTTACTCGATAAATACAAAAACCTGGATGAGGTTAAAAAACGTGTGGTCTTTACCACGCACACACCTGAAAAAGCCGGAAACGAAGAGCACAGCATTCCGTTGCTCGATCGCATGAGCTTCTTCAACGGACTTTCGGTTCAACAAGTGAACAGTTACATCCATCCTGAAAATGGTGTACTGAATTATTCGCTCTCCGCATTGCGTATGGCTAAGAAAGCCAACGGTGTCTCACAACTGCACGGTGAGGTAGCGCGCAAAATGTGGGGATCTTATTCCGGTATTTGTGCGATCGATGCCATTACCAATGCACAAAACAAAACATACTGGCGCGATTACATGTTGGAGAAAGCGCTCGCCAAAGATGATGATGAGAAGTTGGTGTTGCGAAAGAAGATGCTCAAGAAAAAATTATTCCGGGTGGTGGCCAACCAAACCGGAAAACTGTTTGATGAAAACGTGCTGACACTGGTGTGGGCCAGAAGATTTGCCCAGTACAAACGCGCCAATTTATTGTTACGTGATTTCGACCGGTTTAGCCGGTTGGTTTCAAACAAAGAATTTCCCATTCAGATTATCTGGGCAGGCAAACCGTATCCCGAAGATTTTGATAGCATCAACAACTTTAATGAGATCCATTGGAAAATACGCGGCTTTAAAAATTGCACCATTCTTACCGGCTACGAATTGTGGCTTTCCGGTCACTTGAAGCGTGGATCAGATGTTTGGTTAAACAATCCGCGCCTATATCATGAAGCATCGGGCACTTCAGGTATGACGGCTGCCATGAACGGCTCCATCAACTTCTCTATTCCGGATGGATGGATACCGGAGTTTGCGAAACACGGAAAAAACAGTTTTATCATTGAACCTGCGGCTGATAATCTTTCGCAGGATGAACGCGATAAAGTTGAAGCCAATCGGCTTTACGATTTACTGGAAAACGAAATCATCCCGATGTATTACAAAAATCCGGCAAAGTGGATCAAGATCATGAAAGCAGGAATGCAGAATGTTGTGCCCTTCTTCGACTCAGCCCGAATGGCGGATGAGTATTATGAAAAGATGTATAGTTAATCTGTTACGCAAACCAAGCTGCGCAGGCAGGGGCGCAAAGAAAAACGTAAAGACTTAAAAAATTTCGCGTTTCATTTTACTTCTTCTCTTTATAAAAAGTAAGCGACACGGAGTTCACGCAGTAACGTTTTCCGGTAATAGTGGGGCCATCATCGAACACGTGGCCTAAATGTCCTCCGCAATTGGCGCACATAATTTCAGTACGTGTCCAGCCGTGTGATGTGTCCACTTCATATTTAATTTTACCACCAGCCATAGCCTGATCAAAACTTGGCCAGCCGCAATCCGAATCAAATTTCATGTCCGATGTAAACAACTCTGCATTGCAAGCCGCACAGGAGTAAACACCCTTTTCGTTGGTTTTGTAATACTTACCGGTAAATGGGCGCTCGGTTCCTTTTTCACGGAGAATGTGATACTGCTCAGGCGTAAGCGTTTTCTTCCATTCCTCCTCCGTTTTAAAAACTTTCTGCTCAGCCACCACGGGCTTTTCTTTTTCAATAATCTTTGATTTCATGTCTTGTCCGTGCATACACGAGGAAAAAATTAAGCCGGTAAATAGTAATAAGATTTTATTCATGCTCATACTAGCCAGTATTCAAGTAAAACAATTTGTCTCTGTAAAAGTTTCAATGATCAGCCTCAATGCTTTCAACGTGTACACTCAACTTAACCAAAACGGCATCAGCCAGGCTCACGCTCCACCCCCCGATTCCAAAATTGCGTCTGTTAATTGTGAATGAACCTACAAAAACCAAAGTGCCATCCGGTTTGTAAGTTACAGAAAATGGAAATGTAACCTCTTCAGGCTTTCCCTTTATGGTTAAGGTGCCCGTAACCTTAAACTCACCAGTATTTTTTCCAGGCTTTACAGAAGTTGAGGTAAAATATATATTGGAAAAACTTTTCACGTCAAAGTAATCCTTCTTTTGGAGATGTTTATCGCGTAAGTCAATCCCGGTTTGAAGGGTAGAAACAGGTATTGAAACATCAAATGAAGCTTGTTCCGGCTGTTCAGAATCAAACTTCACAGTCCCATTCAAGCTATGGAATGAGCCTGTAACGTTTACTCCAAAATTCTTGATAGAAAAAATTACAGCGTCCTTGCTATCTACTGGTGTATAACTTTGTGCATATGACGCTACAGGCACCACCAGTATCCACATGATAAGCCTGATCATAACAGTCAATCCAGTGCTGCCCGACCAAACGGAACAGAAAATTGCTGACACCAGATGTGGACGTGTGAAAAATCAGCAATGTCCGGATTACCCGGAATGGTGTAAGATTGTTTTCCGGTTGTTGATTTAAGAAAACCCAGGTTCAACGCTGAGTTTGCGTTTTCATCACGGCTAAGATACACACGAAGATCAGGACCATTTGAAGAACTGTAAGGATCCAACACAAGTGTTTTCACCCCATCCTTTTCATAAACAGATGCCTTGCCGGTAACGGTATAACCACCAGAACCCATAAACATGCCTGAAAAAATCAGCGTTGCCCCATCACTATCAAATGCATCATTAATGGGTTTCGTGGGCGTATTCTCTTCGGCTATGCATGCAGTGAGAAAAAGAATCAGGAAAAAAAGATGAGTTCTCATCATGGTTAAAATTCTCGGCTAATCCCTATGGCCACCATTAATGATTTCCTCCTAAACCGGTCGTTAGGTTCAGGGAATTGCTGCACCTCGGTTTCGGTGGTGTATTCCGTAAAATGAAATTGTGCTGCAGCCTTTACAGCCCACTGTTCACTGAAATAATAGCGACCATAAAATTCAGAGTTGAGACTACCCAGGTCATTATCACTGATAAGGAGTGCATTAAATCCGGTAGGCTTTGCCGCACTGGTCTGTATTTCGGCCCCATTGATATACCGGCCCGATTTCTCCCCTCCAAATGAAAATCCTAGAGCATCAATATTAAACCCGACAGACAGCTTATCAGTAAAAGCATACCTCAGGTTAATAAATACATTGAGGGAATTGACCTGAGGTGATTCAATCAAAAAGGAATCTACGTTGGCTGCTATTGTTTCCTTAAAAATAACAAGGGGCCCTGTTGCCTCAGATGTGATGTTAGCAGGAGCTGTTTCATAATATTGATTGCGACCAGAGTAGAAGGTAAACCGGCCGCCTATACCCATTGAAAACTTTTTCCTTTTGCCAAGATTCCAATCATGTCCATAGAGCAAGCTAAATGTGCCTTGCGAGTCGCCCACCGCAACTGTTGCATCGCCATATTTAATTTGTGCCCAAGTACTGCCGGGCAAGGCTAGTAAAAGAAAGAGGATAGCTTTTTTCATACGCATTTAACCTTAAAGCTAAAGGCACAGTTCCTGTACAGATGTCGTGCGTATGACAAGAAGGGCCTTTCCTATTTCAGATTAGCCAAATCCCGAATCAGGATTTTCTTCCGATCAAAATAAATCAGGTTTTGCTCCTTCAGTTCGTTTAGAATAGTAGTTACGGTTTGCCGGGATGTTCCTGTAAGGGCGGCTATATCTTTGTGTGTGAGCTTTGTAGGAATCATCGTTTCAAAACCTACCTTTTTTCCCTTCCACGAGGCAGCGTCTTTTAGGAACTCAATGATTCGTGTTCGCGCGTCTTTAAATACCAGTAACTCAAGTTTCCGTTCAAGGCGCATCAGGCGTAAGCCTACCAACTTCAACAAACGAAAACTCAACTCTTTATCTTCTTTCATTAAGGATTTTAATTCATCAATACTCAGCGGACAAATCTGTGTATCGTTATCCATCACTTGTGCAAAGTCTCTGCGCTTCTCCTCACCTGCAAGTGCCAGTTCACCAAAAATTTCACCGGTTGTTAAAATGGCGCTCACCACTTCCTGTCCATCCTCCAGGTAATGTCCAATCTTAACCCTACCCTGTGCAATCATGTAGATGTGACTGGCCTCTTCGTTAGGTATGTAAATAAACTGATCTTTCTTAAAGCTCCTGAACTCATGCTTCTGATCCATCACTTTTGTTTTGTGTGGGCACAGCACATCAAACAGGTTTACACTTTCGAAATACCATAAAGAAGCCGTGTTACTCATACCGCGTTGGTATTTTTGATAAGTTAGCAAAAAATTCAGCGCAAAAGTTCATGAGCTCGCTACGGTTAAGTGAAATCTGGATCTACCCCATCAAATCCTTAAGTGGGATACATGTGAACGAAGCCACTGTGTTGAATAAGGGCTTACAGTTTGACAGGCGCTGGATGCTGGTGGATGAACACAATCGATTTTTAACGCAACGCGAATATCCGCAGATGGCCTTGTTCCAGGTAAACCTTAACGATCAGCAACTTCATATCCTGCATCGAAAGAATAGTGCTGCAATTGAATTCCCAGCTTTCGCTACAGCCGGATCCGAACATAAAGCAACCATCTGGAATGATGAGGTGACCACTCTTGAACCGCTGCTAGAAGCTAGCGCATGGTTTTCTGAACAATTAAACATGAGTTGTCGTCTTGTTCATTTTCCTGAGACCAATCCGCGACCGGTTGATCCAAATTATGCAACCAACCAAGAGCATGTGAGCCTGGCAGATGCTTATCCTTTCCTGGTGATTGGGCAGGCATCTTTGGATGACTTGAATACAAGGCTGGCATCGTCCGTTCCAATTAAACGATTCCGGCCCAACTTTGTATTTACCGGAGGCAAGCCGTATGAAGAAGATAGCTGGAAAGATTTTTCGATTGGCGAAATAAATTTTACCGGTGTTAAAAACTGTGCACGCTGTGTGCTGACTACCGTTGATCCGGAAACCGGAACAAAAGGCAAAGAACCCCTCGCCACGTTGAGTCAATATCGAAATATGGGGAATAAAATCCTTTTCGGGCAGAATGCCGTAGCCCGAACTACCGGAACCGTTCGGGTAAATGATCCCATTACGGTTTATCCCATTTAAAACATTTAAATTTTTCGGTATTACCCTCAACCATATCTTTGCGCAATCTGTTTACTGATTGCCGGATTATTACGCTATGAAAAAGATATTGAGCCTATCGACACTTGCTTTACTGCTGCTGAATTGTACACCTAAGAAAGAAAATGAAAAACTCCCGATTCTTGGCTACCGCGAGGTTGTGGCTAAAGAAGTAGAGGGTCAAAAGGTAATCGATACGGTTTATCACTCCATTGCTGATTTTCAATTTGTGAATCAGGATAGTGCCGTGGTGACCAACGAAACCTTCGCTGGAAAAATTTATGTAGCTGATTTCTTCTTTACTTCTTGCCGTACCATTTGCCCGGTTATGAAAACGCAAATGCTTCGGGTTTACGAAGCAACCCAGGATATGCCTGATGTGGCGATTCTTTCACACACGATTGATCCGGAATACGACACTGTTGCCCTGCTTCACGATTTCGCTGATCGGCTTGGCGTTTCCAGCAGCAAGTGGCATTTCGTTACCGGTGAGCAGGATAAAATTTACGACATCGCCCAAACAAGTTACTTCGCCACCGCCATGGTAGACAAAACCGAACCTGATGGCTTTATTCATAGCGGTGCCTTTTTATTAATTGATAAAGAGCGAAGAATTCGTGGAAAATATGATGGTACCCTCGAAGAAGATGTTGACCGATTAATTGAAGATATTAAGCGTCTGCGAAAGGAGTATGATCAATGATTTACGATTTGGGATTTGGGAATTATATGCTTGGGATAATCTGCTTCTCCTTGCTTTTTGTTTTCATGCTCAGTTGCAATCAACCCAAAACCAGCGACTCCAATAAGTTTACTAATTATTTTCGGCAGGGTGAGTTGCTTTACACCAAGCATTGCAGTAATTGCCATCAGGCTGATGGAAGTGGATTGGGAAGGCTTTACCCACCGCTAAAGCAATCCGATTACATGAACGAAAATTTTGAACAGGTACTTTGCCTGATGCGCAACGGTATTCAAGGTGAAGTAACAGTTAATGGTGTGCAGTATAATCAGGCCATGCCGGGCGTGCCTACGCTAACCGATTTAGAGATCGCAGAAATTGCCACCTACATCTACAATGCCTGGGGTAATGAACGCGGTTTGATTGATGTAAAAGAAGCTGAAAGAATTTTGAACACATGTGGGGGAGAATAAAGTTAATCGTTCTGGTCACTTCCATGCTTTTTGCATCATACGCGCACGCCCAATACAGCGATGCATTCGAAGAAGGCCTTGCATTGGAAAAAGCATTTAAAACCGATGCCGCCCTGCAAAAATTTGAAGCTGCCATTAAAGAAAACCCAAAACATCCAAAGGCCTACACCCATGCCAGTCGCATGCTGTCCAATGTTGGCGGGCGATTGACTATGGACAAACAGGAAGAAAAAAGAAAATACCTGGAGAAAGCACGCAGCTATGCCAACAAAGCAATAGAGATAAATCCCAATGATCCCGATGCACGCCTGGCACACATAATATCATTAGGTTTGCTTTCAGAAATCTCGCGCAACCCGCGCGAAAAAGTATTGGATGCCAAACTCATTCATGCAGAGGCAAAAAAAATTATTGAGATAGATTCACTCTACGAAGAGGCCTGGTTCGTACTCGGAAAATGGCAACTGGAATTATCGCGGCTAAGCTGGATTGAACTGTTGGCCTGCAAACTACTATTTGGTGGTTTACCTGAAGAAATTTCCAAACAAGCCGCACTCACGTATTTCAACAAGGGCTTAGTGATCAATCCGAACAGTATTTTGTTTTTGTTCGGCCAGGCTTCCGCTTACGCAGATCTGGGCGAAAAGGAAAAAGCGGTTGCTGCCCTGGAAAAGGCCTTGAAACTTCCCCTTTCCGAACCGGATGATGAACAACGAAAAGAGCGTTGCAAAAACCTGCTACGCCAATTAAAGGAAGGGTAATTTCCACCATCCACCAACATAGCCAACCAGCCGCTCACATACAATTTGGGGCATCTTTCCCCACTCATAACTTTTAACAAAATATTCATGGGTGGTACCTTGGATAATTCGTACCTTACTTCATAAACTTCTTGCTTATGGCGTCATTCAATTTAAAAATCAACAAGAAAAAATACACTGTTGAAGCAGATCCGAACATGCCCCTGCTGTGGGCATTGCGTGATGTGATCGGCTTAACCGGCACCAAATTTGGCTGCGGCATTGCGCAATGCGGTGCCTGCACGGTCCATCTCAATGGCGATGCTGTTCGGTCTTGTTCGCTGCCCATTTCGGCTGTAGGCGATGGTGAGGTAGTAACCATTGAAGGCTTGTCTGAAAATGGAGATCATCCGGTGCAAAAAGCCTGGGAAGAAGTTGATGTGATGCAGTGTGGCTATTGTCAGGCCGGACAGATTATGTCGGCAGCAGCCTTATTAGAGAAAAATCCGAATCCAAGTGATGAGGAAATCTCCGCAGCGATGAACGGCAACATCTGCCGGTGCGGTACGTATGTTCGCATTCGCGAAGCCGTAAAGAAGGCCGCAACATTAAAGTGATTTGTTCCCGATTAAATCATAAAGAACAACCAACATGGAAATCATTAAAACACATTATAACAGAAGATCATTTTTAAAAGTATCTGCAGCAGCCGGTGGTGGCCTGATGATCGGCTTCAACTGGCTGATGTCTTGTGCGCCTGCTGATGAAAAAGGAGCCTTAGCCATGCCCGATGAATGGTTCGACATTAACGCGTACCTGAAAATCGGCAACAATGGTGTGGTTACGATTTACTCACCCAACCCGGAGATCGGACAAAATGTAAAAACGGCCATGCCCATGATTGTGGCTGAAGAGTTAGATGTGGATTGGGGAAATGTGCTGGTGGAGCAAGCACCACTCAACACCATTAAATATAAAAGGCAATTAGCAGGCGGTAGCCAATCCATCCGGCAAGAGTGGAAGACCCTGCGCATTGCCGGTGCCACTGCAAAACGTATGTTGATGGAAGCTGCCGCACAGAAATGGCAGGTTCCTGTTTCTGAATTAACGGTCGATAAGGGTATAATTAAAAACGCCTCAGGTAAGACACTTGGATTTGGTGATGTAGCTTCATTGGCTGTTTCCGTTGAAGTTCCCGAAGAAGTTCAACTCAAGGATCCAAAAGATTTCAAGATCATCGGTAAGCCCACAAAAAATGTGGACGGCAAAAAAGTAATTAAAGGTGAACCGCTGTTTGGTCTTGATACCAAACGTGATGGCATGCTCATTGCGATGATTGCCCACGCCCCTGCTTTTGGTATGCGACCGAAATCTGTGGATGATTCAGCGGCTCGCAATATGCCCGGCATAAAAGATGTGTTTACCATAACCACATTACCCGATGGTATTGAGCCTCAGTGGTCGGATGTAAATGCATTTAAAGAGCTTGTTGTTGTTGTGGGCGACAATACCTGGAATGTGATGCAGGCCAAGAAAGCATTAAAGATTGAATGGGAGGCCACTTCAGAATTGATGAGTACCGAAGGGTATGAAAAAGCGCTAACTGATCTGTTGGAGAAGAAAGCCGATGAGCCCGCCCGAAAAGATGGAAACCCGGATGAAGTATTTAAAAAAGCAGCTAAGATTGTTGAGCGTACCTACTCGGCTCCGTTTCTCGCACACAACACGATGGAGCCAATGAACTTCTTCGCGCATGTTACAGCCGATGGCGCAGAACTTCTGGGGCCTATTCAAACCCCTGAACAATTACGAACAACTACTGCAGCTGTACTGGGTTTGCCGCAAGACAAAGTTACCGTTGGCATGACCCGACAGGGAGGCGGATTCGGCCGCAGGCTGTACGGACACTTTGGCCTTGAAGCAGCTGTAATCTCAAAACATGTTAATGCTCCGGTAAAACTGGTGTACACCCGCGAGGAT
>CAYQOM010000007.1:0-85014 GCA_964419145.1 uncultured Roseivirgaceae bacterium
TCGTGGCGGTTTTGCGGGTATACACCGCACTCACATCCGGCATGTTTTCTTCAATTATTTTACCTACCAGCAGTGTTACCTTAAGGGTTACATCTTTCTCTTTGGCAAAAGAGCCAAAGGTTCCTGGCTGGTTACCACCATGACCCGGATCGAGGCAAATGGTAAATTTTTTAGATGCAGATGCACCGTTCTGCGCATAAACTGCAGAATTTAGCAAGGTTATTGCTAATAAAAGGCCTATTCCTATAATCCTCACGGGCAGTACAATGTTCAGTCGATTTGCAATACCTTTGGGCAAAATTGTGAATTTTTCACCAAAAGCTAAAGATCTGTCTTTCAATAGTCCTGTTGTGCGAGTTGCCGTCATCTTATTTTTTGCTTTTGCTTTTTGCAGTTTCGTTTCTACCCAGGCACAAAATCCCATATCCCTACGCACAGTATCAGCACCTGATTCAATCAAAAACCCTGCCGACAGCGTACCACCCAAAAAAGGAGATATAGAAACCACCATACAGTACAGCGCACGTGATTCCATCAACTCCAGCGTAGATGGTCAGCTGATCTGGTTGTACGGGAATGCCAAGATTATTTATGGTTCCATCGAATTGGAGGCGGATGAAATTACCATCGACTATGCCAACAGCACACTGACTGCACATGGCACACGCGATTCGCTGGGCCGAAGAATCGGCTATCCCATTTTCAAGAATGGCGCTGAACTCTACGAAACAAAAGACATTACGTACAACTTCAAAACTGGAAGAGCACGAATCTCAGAAGTGGTAACGCAACAAGGCGAAGGCTACTTGCATGGCGATCTGGTGTTTAAGAATGAACGAAACGAGTTGCTCAGTGTGAAGAACAGTTACACCACCTGTAACCTGGAGCATCCCCACTTTGTCATTCGCTCAACAAAAACCAAAGCTATTCCAAAGGATAAAATTGTTTCAGGGCCTTTTTATGTTCAGTTCAATGATATTCCCCTTTACCCCATCGGATTTCTTTTCGGCATGTTTCCCGCTGAAAAAGAAAGTAAATCAGGGATACTCTTTCCATCATATGGTGAAGAGCGCTTACGAGGCTTTAACCTGAGAGGCCTCGGCTATTTTTTAGATATCAGTGAATACGTAAAATTTTCAGTGCGGGCAGATCTATACTCCAAAGGCGACTATGTACTTTATTTTGACATGCCCTACAGTTGGAAATATCACTTCACTGGAGGCATGAATTTCAGTTTTTCGAAAACCAATGCAACCAACCGCATTGAAGATCAAAATATACGAAACGATTTCAGTGTTCGGTGGAATCACAATCCTCAAACAAAAGGTACCGGTCGGTTCACTGCTTCTGTAAGTGCAGCTTCAAATTCGTACAACACCAACAACAACCTGAATTTTGGAATGCCTGAGAGCATCAATGCGGGAGGTTTCAACAACAACTCCCGAAAGATGAACTCCAATATTTCATACAACAAAACCTTTCGGGGCACACCTTTTAGTATGGGGTTGAATATGAGCCATGATCAGGATTTGGTTACGCAGCAAGTCAATTTAACGGCCCCCACCCTTACCGTTAACATGCGCAATCTCTATCCGTTTCAACGCAAAGATGGAAGGCCTACTAAACTGGATAACTTTTCCATCGGCTACAGCATGGCGGCCACCAATAGAATTACAAACAACGTAGGGCGAATCGGCAGCGACCCACAACAGGATAGCATCGCTCCCTTCACCATGAGCAATCTCACCTCCTTCATTGAAAACGGAAGAAATGGAATCCGGCATTCCATACCCATGTCATATTCATTCAAAGCATTACGCTACTTCACAGTATCACCATCTGTTTCCTATGAAGAAAAATGGTACTTCGAAAAATTAAACTGGGAATACGACATCGTGAACAATCGCCCAACCCTGGTACCCGCTGATACGATCAGGGGATTCAACAGAATTTCCAATTACAGCTTCAGCACCAGTTTTAACACACGGATTTACGGGACCTATTTTTTCAAACGCGGTAAAGTGAAAGCTATTCGCCATGTAGTTAACCCTAACATTTCGGTTAGCTACACACCAGACTTCACCAAAAACGATAATTATTTTCAGGCCATCAATCAGAATGGGCGAATCACCTATCAATCGCGACATCAGGGATTTATTTATGGAACCTCTACAACCGGCAGAAGTGGAAACATTGGCATCGGTCTTGGCAACACCCTGGAGATGAAAGTCAAATCGGAAAAAGATACAGTTGCCCGCAAAGTGAGTTTACTGAATAGTCTATCCCTGGGCACCTCCTACAACATTGTGGCCGACTCATTTAATCTATCCAACATCTCCATTTCAGCCAACACCAACATCCTGGACAACCTGATCAACATAAACTTTTCATCTACGCTGGATCCCTACGCCTACGTAACCCGCATTGATGAAGAAGGAAGAGCAATTGAAAGGCGAATTGATCAGTACGCCATTAAAGGGGGTAAAATCGGAAGAATAACTTCTGCGACTTTAGCCATTGGCTCAAACCTGAACCCTAAAGCACGCGACAAAAATCAGGAAACGCGACAAAACATTGCCAACTCCAATTTACCCGAACAGGAAAAACAGTTTTACCTCAATAACCCGGAATCGTATGTAGATTTTAATATTCCATGGAGTTTGCAAATGAATTACAGTTTGTCGTACACCAGGCCCATCAACAACGATGTGCGCATTTCGCAATCACTCCAGTTTTCAGGCGACATGTCTCTATCAGAAAAATGGAAGGTCACCTTCAACTCGGGTTTTGATTTTGAAAACATGGAGTTCACCACCACCAACGTGGGCATCACCCGCGACCTGCACTGCTGGACTTTGAATTTTAATTGGGGACCTTTCGGAAGATTTACCTACTACAATTTCCGGATAGCGGTTAAGGCGTCCGTACTACAGGATTTGAAACTGGAACGCAGAAAACCTTTCTTTGATAATATTGGAAGGTAAACCATACAAAATTCAGGGTTCAATGTTCAAAATTATAAGTGAACTCAAGATTTTGAATTTCAAACTTTGAATCTGGAACTAATTCAACCACCCTTCAACCTCTTCCATGGTTGGGTTCTTCACATCTTCCAGCTTCATCTTTTTACGCATCCCGCACACATCGTTAAATAGTTTGGATGCCTTTGAAGCTTTTAGCTGTTCAACAGATTGTATACCCAATTTTTGAAGAATGGGGAAAAGTTCTTTACGGATCCCCAATTGCTCCGCATCACGTTCTGTAAATCCACCACCTTGTTTCTCCGGCTTCATCTGCGGGAAGAACAAAACATCCTGGATGGAAGGCGAGTTCGTCATGACCATGCACAAACGATCAATACCCACACCTAAACCAGCTGTGGGCGGCATTCCGAATTCAAGTGCACGTAAAAAGTCTTCATCTAACGTCATGGCTTCTTCATCGCCACGTTTGCCTAACTCGAGCTGCTCTTCAAAACGCTTACGCTGATCAATAGGATCATTTAACTCTGAAAATGCATTGCAGATTTCTTTTCCATTACAAATCGCTTCAAAGCGTTCTACCAAACCATGCTTGCTGCGGTGCTTCTTTGCCAATGGCGACATCTCCACCGGGTAATCCGTAATAAAGGTTGGTTGAATGAGTAGCGGTTCACACTTCTCTCCAAAAATGGAGTCGATCAATTTTCCTTTGCCCATCGTTTCATCAACAGGCACATTCAGCTTCTTGCACGTTTCGCGCAAGGCAACTTCATCCATTTCTGAAATATCAATGCCGGTAAAATGTTGAATGGCTTCAAACATGGTAAAGCGCTTCCATGGTCTGCGGAAATCAATTTCATGCTCACCCACTTTTACCTTGGTGGTGCCGTGTAAATCGAGCGCTACTTTTTCAATCATCTCCTCCACAAGGTCCATCATCCAGAAATAATCTTTATACGCTACGTATAATTCTATTTGCGTGAACTCCGGGTTATGAAACCGCGACATGCCCTCATTCCTGAAATCCTTTGAGAATTCATACACGCCATTGTATCCACCCACAATCAACCGCTTTAAGTATAACTCATTTGCAATACGCAGGTACAAAGTCATGTCGAGCGTATTGTGATGCGTTTTGAATGGACGCGCTGCGGCACCACCATACAAGGGTTGAAGAATTGGCGTTTCTACCTCCAGGTAATCCTTGTTGTTCAGGAACTGGCGCATGGAGTTCACCAGCCTGGTGCGCTTTACAAACGTTTCGCGCACTTCCGGGTTTACAATTAAATCAACATACCGCATGCGGTAGCGTTGCTCCGGATCGCTGAAGGCATCGTGCTTGTGTACAACTCCCAGCTCATCGGTTGTTTCCTTCACCACAGGAAGGGGCCGCAACGATTTTGAAAGAATGGTTAACTCCGTTACGTGGATGGATATTTCACCGGTTTGTGTAGTAAAGCAATACCCCTTCACCCCCACGATGTCGCCAATATCCACCAGCTTCTTGAAAACCGTATTGTATAAGGTCTTGTCCTCACCTGGGCAAATGTCATCCCTGCGTACATAAATCTGAATGCGACCGGTTTCATCCTGAAGTTCAGCAAAGGAAGCCGAGCCCATAATCCTGCGGCTCATAATGCGGCCCGCAATGGAGATTGAACGGTAGTCACTTTTATGGCGGGTGTAGTTCTCCAGTATCTCTTGTGCAGAAACGTTAACGTCAAAAAGTTCAGCCGGATATGGGTTTATACCCAGCTTTTCCAATTCTTCTTTGGCCTGTCTGCGGATAATTTCTTGTTCGCTTAATTGCATGGAATACGGTTTTCAGCCGCAAAAATAAGGGAATAATGGGATGAGCGGTAATCAGAACTAAAGTTTACCGCTTCGCCTACTAAGTTCCTTCCGGATCAACATCAACTCCCTACTACTCTGCCCCGCAACTGACGTATTCTCCTCTGCCCTGCGCAACAGGTACGGCATCACGGAGCGAACCGGTCCGTAGGGTAAATACTTCACCACATTGTAACCGGCTTTGGCCAGGTTAAACGAAATGTTATCACTCATACCGTACAACTGCGCAAACCACACCCGCGGATCGTTGTTCGGCATGCTATGCTTTTCCATCAGCACAGTCAAATAATAATTGCTGTAATCGTTGTGCGAGCCACACATGACGGAAATGCGTTGCTTGTTGTCAATGCAGAAGGCAAGCGCCTTGTTAAAGGCATCATCGGTTGCTTCTTTGGTTGGGTGAATAGGACTTTCATACCCGTTCTTCGCAGCCCGCTCGCGCTCTTTTTCCATGTATGCGCCCCGTACCAGCTTGGCTCCGAAATAATAATTATTCATAACTGCCTCATGGAAATGGTTACGCAGGTTTGGCAAACCAGCCGTACGATAAAGCTGATACGTGTTGTAAACGATGGCGCGTTCTTTATTGTATTTTTTCATCAACTCCAACACCATCTTGTCAATCGGATTCTGATACCACGAATCTTCAGCATCAATTAAGATAGGCATGTTGTATTCATATCCCTTTGCACAGATTTTATCAAAGCGGTTAAAGGCACGTTCATACGCTTTTTGATCTTCTTCAGCTAATGTTTCTCCTGCCTGAATCTTAGTTAGAAGCTTTGCCGAAGCCAACCCCGTGGGTTTAAAAACGCAAAACGGAATATTGGCCGACTTATGTGCCTGTTCAATGGTACGCATGGTTTCTTCGGCCGTGGCATCAAAACCTGCCTCATCATCGCCTCCTTCAACGGAATAGTCGAGTATGGCGCCCACATGAAATTTACCAAGCTCCTCCACTACCCGTGTGGCCTTTTCAATATTTTCACCACCACAGAAATGATCAAAGGCTGTCTTTTTGATCAAACCCTCCACCGGCAACCGCAGGCTTAATGATGCCTTGACTGATGCGGTGGCCAGGGATGAAATCCATGGATGGTTCACAAGTGAAAATATGAAGTTTGCCTTTTTCAGGGCTGCGTCCGACTTATACGCAAATGCTGTTTCGGTATCTTCAAAGGAGATTTTGGGCGATGATTCCATAGGTAAAAAGTGGCCTAAAGATAAGGCGATGGCTTAATGTTTCAAGGCTGCAATAATACCGCAAACCATGAGTTTTATCAGCCTTGTTCTAAACTTTAACTATTGGGTTTTGTTCAAAAACAGAACAGTAATTTTCTCACGTGCATTGTTTAATTTTCTGACCAAATGGACACAAAAAACTGGGTTTCTGACTATAAAAATTCCACCTCAAACCAGCCTTTCGTAATTGCCGGGCCGTGCAGTGCCGAAAGTCCAGAACAACTTTTAACTGTAGCTCAAGCCCTAAAAGCACTTGATATTTCTATTATGCGGGCAGGCGTTTGGAAACCCCGCACAAGGCCTAATTCGTTTGAGGGAATGGGCGAAACTGCCCTCAAGTGGCTTGCTTCTGCGAAGAAAGAAACAGGTTTGGCCTTTGCTACGGAAGTTGCCAATCCGGCTCATGTTGAATTAGCACTAAAAGCCGGAATTGATATTCTCTGGATTGGGGCTCGAACCACTGTTAACCCATTCAGTGTTCAGGAGATTGCCGATGCACTGAAAGGCACCGACAAAATTGTTCTGGTAAAGAACCCCATCAATCCCGATTTATCACTTTGGATTGGTGCACTGGAGCGACTGCATCGTGCGGGTATAAAAAAATTGGGAGCTATCCATCGTGGTTTTTCTTCGTTTCAAAAATCGAAGTTCCGGAACCAACCGCTTTGGCAAATACCCCTTGAACTAAAAACCCTGCATCCGGATATTCCGCTTATTGGCGATCCCAGTCACATAGCCGGCAACCGCGAATTGATTTTTGAAGTGTCCCAAAAAGCATTGGATCTGGATTACGATGGGTTGATGATTGAGACTCACCCTGATCCGGATAAGGCCCTTAGCGATGCGCAACAACAAGTTACACCCGAGGTGTTGAAAGAAATTTTGAGTCAGCTCAGGGTAAGTGAGCGATCATCTTCCAATACGCTTTTTATCAATCACCTGGAAGCTTTACGGGAAAAAATTGATCATATCGATCAGGAGTTGATTGAAACACTCTCCACCCGCATGAAAATGATTGAGAAAATCGGGGATTATAAAAAAGACAATCACGTAACGGTATTTCAACTGGAACGCTGGAACGAAATTATGCAAACCCGACCCGAATGGGCCAAGCTGGCACTACTCTCTCCAGATTTTATTCGCGAACTTTACAAAATCATTCATGATGAATCGATTCGCATACAAACGGAGATCATGAACAAAACACCTGAGCCAGAAAAATAATGTTGCCTGCCAACCTGAAATTAACCGACAACCCCGGACCTTATCTCAACCTCTTCCTGCAAAAAGGCGGCTACAACAAAATAGCCGTACTGACCGAGGAAAACACACTCAAGCACTGCTATCCGCTTGTTCAACCACATTTACCGGAACACGCGGTGATTACCGTGAATAGCGGTGAAGAGAACAAAAGCCTACAAACCTGTGCGCACATTTGGGAGCAGATGACTGACCTGGCTATGGACAGACACTCCATGCTGATTGTTTTAGGTGGCGGTGTGCTCGGTGATATGGGTGGGTTTTGTGCCGCAACCTATAAACGTGGCATCGATTTTATGCTGATGCCAACCACCTTGTTGGCCATGGCTGATGCCAGCATTGGCGGAAAACTGGGGATTGATTTCCAACATTTTAAAAATCACATCGGGTTGTTTAAGGAGCCTGTGCTTACGCTGATTCACAGTGAATTTCTTAAAACGTTACCGGTAAACGAACTACGCTCCGGATTTGCAGAAGTGATCAAGCACGCTCTGATCTCTGACCGAACCCTGTGGAATGAACTGCGAAGTAAGCCTCTTGAAGAACAACCCTGGGATGTTCTGTTGCGCCATTCCGCTGAGTTCAAGTCATCTGTCGTACAGCAAGACCCCACAGAAAAGGGATTGAGAAAAATACTGAATGCTGGTCACACCATCGGCCATGCACTGGAATCCCATTTTCTGAAATCCGGCAACCGGATTTTACATGGGGAAGCTGTTGCTGCCGGATTAGTAGCTGAGGCCTTTATTGCCAAAAATCTAAAGCTGATTACCGATGAAGAAGTCGGGCAAATAGCTGCGTATATCCTTAAGCTTTATGGAAAGCTGGAAATTTCTAATAACGAATACGGTCAAATAGCCGCGCTTTGCATTCAGGACAAGAAAAACAGGGGCAATACGGTGCTGGCCGTGCTACCCGAAGGAATCGGGAAAGCACGTTGGGATTGTGCAGTTAGCGAAGAAGAGATTGTTGGTGCGTTGGCATTTTACAGTTCACTTCAGACATAATGTGCTTCCGAATCATCGAAAGACTCCATCTTTTTCCGAATGGTGCGCTTTAAATCATCAGCTTTCTTGGCAATAAATTCAGTGGTCTTCTTTTTACGGTCGCCCGTGAAAAGATAAGCCGCCAGTAAAGCTGCCGATGCAATTCCCAATCCCAGCGTTATTTTTCCGGTTGTGTTCATATATCAAAGTTAACTGGAATTGATCATCATTTGTTTCACTCAACGAAAAAAAATCTTTAACTAACATTCGATTTTGCCTTACAACCATTAGCTAAACGTGAGCTCAAGCATACACATTACCAAACACAAAACGTTAACCGGAACGGTAAACCGGCTTCCGGCCTCTAAAAGCATCAGCAATCGTGTACTGATTATGGATGCGTTAGGGGGAGGAAAATCAACGTTAACCAATCTTTCAGAGGCGAATGATACGGTGTTGATGAAGCAATTGATCAACTCACCTGATCCTGTATTGGATGTGGAGGATGCAGGAACGACCATGCGCTTTCTCACCGCTTACCTGGCTGTTCAGGGTCAAGAGAAAGTAATTACCGGAACGGATCGCATGAAACTCCGCCCCATCGGGCTGCTGGTTGATGCCCTGCGCGTATTGGGTGCCCGAATATCCTACTTGGAAAAAGAAGGATTTCCACCCCTAAAAATTGAAGGATTTGAAGGACAGAAAACCAATCAACTGACCATACGCGGTGATGTGAGCAGTCAATACATCTCTGCACTCATGATGATTGCCCCCACGCTTCCAAAAGGACTGACACTTACTTTGACCGGTAAGGTGGGAAGCAAGCCCTACATTGATATGACGGCTTCGTTGATGCGGAAATTTGGCGTGGAGGTTCAGGTAAACGAAAATGTAATCGAAGTCGGTCCGCAACCCTACAAACCCTGTGACTATCGGATTGAGGCCGACTGGTCGGCTGCAAGCTACTGGTTTGCGTTTACCGCGCTTGCGGATCAAGCCGAAATTACACTGCCCAACATCACCATGCGTTCATTTCAAGGCGACCGGGTAATTGCCGACCTGATGGAGCAGCTTGGTGTGAAGTCGGAACCACGGGGCAACAACCTGCTGCTGACAAAAAAGGAAGCACACACAGAACTAACATTTGATTTTACCCATTGCCCCGATCTGGCTCAAACCGTGGCTGTGGTTTGTGCGGCAAAAGGAATACATGGCACCTTTACAGGTTTGGAAAGCTTGCGCATTAAAGAAACCGATCGCATTCACGCGCTACACCAGGAGCTTCAAAAAATCGGAGCTCAACTAATTGAAACAGGATCATCCTGGAAACTGGTGCCCACCCATAACATTCCGGAAACAATTCCAACCATCAACACCTATCTCGATCACCGTATGGCCATGGCCTTTGCCCCTCTGGCAACCTTACGGGATATCGTCATTGAAAATCCAACGGTGGTGAGAAAATCATATCCCGGATACTGGGATGATTTGAAAACGGTAGGCTTTACGTTAGCTGAAGTGTAGCCAGGTAGCTGGCGAAATAGCGCATCCGGCTTCCATACCACGAAAACATTTCACCATCAACCAATAAAATTTTTGCGTTGGGAACCTGCGATTGTATCTCTTCAATATGCTTTTCTGAAAATGGGTAGGGCTCGGAAGAAAGAAAAATCAAATCAGGATTTAACGTTGTTAGATCAGTCACAGAAAGCTCAGGATAGCGTTCCCGCTCCATTAAGCAGTTTTCAAATCCTGCCAAGGTTAGCATTTCGTGAATGAATGTGTTGGATGCTGCTCCCATCCAGGGGTTTCGCCAAATCAGATACAATACCATTTTTCCGTTGCCTTCGAGAGCCTCAGGCAACGGAATCTTCTTTGGTGACTGAGGATCATGAATTGGAGGCTGAGGTTCCAGAATAGGTGGCTGAGGTTTCCGAAGCCACCCCTTTATTCCATCCAACGAGTGCTGGATTTCGCCAGCCAATTTTTCAGCTTGTGTCGCCCTACCAGTAATCTCACCAATTGACCGCATCATGTTCATGGCATCGGCTGGAGTAACAATATCACTCATCCAAACCGGGTATTTTTGTCGAAGTGCTTCAATACCTTCTTTATAATTCTCCTCCTTGTTACCAATAATCAGGTCAGGCTTTAGTCGATCGATCACCTCAAAATTAAATTTCTTAGTCCCCCCGATTATGGTTTTGGTTTTTCGCCATTCAGGTGGATGAACACAGAATTTGGTAATCCCAACAACTTCTGCATCGAGCCCCAGGTCGTATAACAATTCTGTTTGTGAGGGAACCAGGGAAATTATCCGAGTTGGCGGAAAGGGAATTTCAACAGTGTGGCCAAGCTGATCCGTGGTTGTTTTAACTGGCATTGTCACAAAAGTAAAAGAGCACCCTTTGTTTAACAAAAGGCGCTCTTTTTAAAGACAAACGCACAGAGCACACGAAGAAAGACCCTCTCAATAAAACTCCGTGACCCTGCGCGTTATATTACCGGTTTTGAACGTTTAACCTAAACCCTATTCGATTCAAACCCATTCTTCCGGGGTCGCGGAAGAATAATATCATTATAAATTAGATCAAGATAGACATGCTGCTCAGCTGGTTCGAAACCTTCAGGTTCGAATTGCTGAAGGTTGATTGATTCAACTCCCACTTCAGCTTACCATCAATAACTTTGAAGTTAATGCAGCTACCTTTCTGGCCAAGACCGTTTCCATCAGTTACTGTAAGAACTGGCTTACCGGTAATGGTATTCTTTACATTTTCGAATTCTTTGCTCTTTGATTTACCAACGTAAACCACATGGCAAGAGGCCGCATCAGCACCAGAAGAAAGTTTCTTGATAACGTACTTCTTGTTGCCTTTCGGCTTGCCATCATACCAGGTTTTCAAGGTATTGAACACATCGTCTTCGCCAATTACACCTACAACAAATTCTCCACCTGCATCATCAGGCCATTGTACATACTTGATAAAGTTGAACAACATAGCCGCATGGATTTCATGGGTGGGTCTTTCCTGAGCAAATGCACCAAGGCTCAGAACAAGTGCGAACAGAATTAAGCTTACTTTTTTCATTTTTAGAGAGGTTTCAGTTATTTATTAAGTTTTATAAAATTTCCCTGTCAACGATACAAAAGTAGGGGGCCCATTAAAACCGCGAATTCACATACACAAGCTATTCTTTCTAATGTAAGGTTTTAACCTACTTTTTTACACACCCGCATGAATCAAAAAGGGTGCAAATTGGCTCTTCCAATTTCAAGAATGCCGATTAAAGCTCAGAAACCACATTTTGGGTCTTCTAAAGCTCTCAATTTGTCCAAAAATGAGAAACCCTGAATTCCAATTTGGAACTCAGGGTTTGTCAAAAAATGGTGAATTTTCAATCTATTTTATATAACGGAAGTCCTGACCGGGTTTCAACTGCAGCAGAACCTCATAAATAAGCTTGATTACGTTTTCCACATCATCCTTGTGAACAGTTTCCACAGTAGTGTGCATATACTTCAAAGGCAAGGAAATGAGCGCAGAGGCTACTCCTTCCGCACTATAGGCAAATGAGTCCGTATCTGTACCTGTGGAGCGACTTACCGCCTGGCGCTGGAATGGTATTTTCTTCTTTTCAGCCGTTTGGATGATCATTTTCAGCACGTTGTTCTGAACAGCCGGCCCGTAGCAGAGCACAGGCCCTGTTCCGCACTTAATGTGGCCCGTGTCCTTTTTATTATACATGGGCGAACAGGTGTCGTGGGTAACGTCTGTACAAATGGCCAAATCGGGCTTCAGTCTGCGCGAAATCATTTCGGCACCGCGTAACCCGATTTCTTCCTGAACAGAGTTTACAATATATAGGCAGAAGGGAAGCTTTTTCTTGTTCTCCTTAATTCGTCTGGCTACTTCGGCTATCATAAAACCACCCATGCGGTTATCCAACGCCCGGCCAACCAGGTAGTTTTTGTTCATCTCCATCAGCTCATCCTCAAACGTAATCACGCAGCCAACGTGAACGCCCAACGCCTCTACTTGCTTTTTCGACTCACACCCAATGTCGATGTGAATATTTTTCAACGTGGGAGGCTCTTCTTTTGAAGCGTCACGCACATGAATGGCCGGCCAGCCAAACACACCTTTTACAATTCCTTTTTCTGTGTGGATGTTTACTCGCTTAGATGGAGCAATCTGATGATCGGAACCACCGTTGCGCTTTACATAGATGTAGCCATCATCGGTAATGTATGCTACAAACCACGATATCTCATCGGCATGTGCTTCAATAACCACTTTGTAGGCTCCTTTCGGGTTGATGACACCCACGGCTGTACCATAAACATCCACCATGTAATCATCAATGTATGGCTTCAGGTAATCAAGCCATATCTGCTGACCAGAGTGTTCAAATCCTGTTGGTGATGCATTGTTCAGGTATTCGTATAAGAAGGCTTTACTTTTTTTATCCATAGTAGAAATAATTAATTCGTGAATTTACTGACAATCAGGTTGAAAACTACAACGGAATATTGCCATGTTTTTTTCTCGGCAGCGTAGCCACCTTATTCTCCAACATCTGAAAAGCCCGGATAAGCTTTTCGCGGGTTTGGTCGGGATAAATGACTTCATCAATATATCCGCGGTGTGCAGCCCGGTATGGATTGGCAAACTTCCGGGTGTACTCATCTACCTTCTCGTTGAGCTTTGCTTGCGGATCTGCCGCTTCTGAAATTTCCTTTCGGAAAATAATTTCAGCAGCGCCTTTCGCGCCCATCACGGCAATCTCAGCAGTTGGCCAGGCATAGTTCAAATCGGCCCCGATGTGTTTCGAGTTCATCACATCATAAGCTCCGCCATACGCTTTTCGCGTAATCACCGTTACGCGTGGCACGGTAGCCTCTGAAAAGGCATATAATAACTTGGCCCCATTGGTAATGATCGCATTCCATTCCTGATCGGTTCCAGGTAAAAATCCGGGTACATCTTCCAGTACCAATAATGGTATATTAAAACTATCGCAGAAACGAACAAAGCGAGCAGCCTTTACGCTGGCATCAATATCCAACACGCCTGCCAGTGATGCCGGTTGATTTCCAACTACGCCCACACTCCTGCCCGCCAATCGCGCAAAGCCCACCACAATATTTTCGGCAAAGTTTTTATGCACTTCAAAAAAACTTCCATCATCTACAATGCCATCAATCACCTCGCGCATGTCGTAGGGCTGATTGGGGTTGGCAGGTACAATGTTGTTGAGTTGCGGCCTGCTTTCATTGCCGGATGTGTACGGTAATCGTGGCGCTTCCTCCTCGCAGTTTTGAGGCATGTAGCTTAACAGCTTCTTAATGTACTGAATACATTCCAGTTCGTTCGCGCAAGCAAAATGAGTTACACCACTTTTTGTGCT
Source organism: uncultured Roseivirgaceae bacterium (assembly GCA_964419145.1). GTDB lineage: Bacteria > Bacteroidota > Bacteroidia > Cytophagales > Cyclobacteriaceae > UBA2336. The sequence continues at coordinate 13,733 of CAYQOM010000007.1, forward strand.
GTGCGTGGTGGCTCCTCCAAGTTCTTCTGACGTAACATCTTCATGCGTTACGGTCTTCACCACGTTCGGTCCAGTGACAAACATGAAGGAAGTGTTCTCCACCATCAAAATAAAATCGGTGATAGCGGGTGAATAAACAGCTCCACCGGCACACGGACCCATGATGGCCGAGATTTGAGGAATCACACCTGACGCCAAAGTATTTCGGTAAAAAATATCAGCATAGCCACCCAACGATACAACCCCCTCCTGAATACGGGCACCACCGGAGTCGTTCAAGCCAATTACCGGAGCACCATTTTTCATGGCAAGCTCCATCAGTTTCACTATTTTTTCCGCATGGGTTTCTGATAGTGAGCCACCAAACACCGTAAAATCTTGTGAGAAAACATAAACCAACCTTCCGCTTACCGTTCCATAACCCGTTACTACGCCATCACCCAGGTAATATTCTTTGTCGAGCCCAAAATCCTTGCAGCGGTGCATCACAAATTTTCCCAACTCTTCAAATGAGCCTTCATCCATTAATAATTGAATACGCTCACGTGCGGTTAATTTACCCTTTGCGTGTTGTTGTTCAATCCGTTTCTCCCCACCTCCGGTCAGGGCTTCCTGACTTTTACGTTCCAGTTCATCAAATTTTTGCTGAAGAATAGCGTCTGAAAGTTCTCGCTTTGCCATGGTCATTAATTTCGGTTCGAAATATAGCTAAAGGAAGTATTAAATTGGTTCGATTTTACCATGAACACGAAACTGGCCATAATTGATTTAGGCACAAATACTTTCCACTTACTCATAGCGGAAAAGCAGGGTGATTCCTTCCACATCATTCACCGCGACCGCCAGGCAGTAAAGATTGGAAAAGGCGGTATTAACCGCGATATGATTACTGATGATGGACTGGCCAGGGCGCTGAAAACCTTGAAGGATTTCAAACAAAAAATTAATTCAGCGGGCATGGCACAGATTTTTGCCTTTGGAACAAGTGCCTTACGAAATGCCAAAAACGGATCAGCCGTTATTCAGGAAATAAAAAAAGAAACCGGAATAGAGGTCACTGTAATTTCTGGCGATCAGGAAGCTGAATTTATTTGCTTTGGTGTGCGCGCTGCGCTTAATCTAGGCGAAGAAAAATCGCTGATCATGGATATTGGCGGAGGCAGTGTTGAGTTTATCATCGCCAACGACACAACCATTTTTTGGAAACGTAGTTTTGAAATTGGAGCACAACGTTTATTAGAATTATTCCACAAAAATGATCCCATCACAAAAAATGAGATCAGTCTATTGAATGAGTACTTTTCCGAAGTACTGAAACCGCTAATGGAAATCATCAATCAACTTCAACCGAAAACATTAGTTGGATCTTCCGGAACATTTGACACACTCAGCGACATTTTTTGCCTGGAGGAAAATATTATCCGAAATGACGATGATCGCGAAACGCCTTTAACCCTTGAAGGCTTTCAAAAAATTCACCTTCAATTCATGACTAAAAACAGGTCGCAGCGTATGGCCATTCCCGGCATGATTGAAATGCGTGTGGACATGATCGTGGTGGCCTCCTGTATGATTGATTACCTGCTGAAAAACTTTCCGTTCGAACAAATTCGAGTTTCGACTTATGCCCTGAAAGAAGGTGCACTCGCCTACCTGGGCAAGCAGTTTAGCTAATCCCCAGCTTTCGCTGGATATCTTCTAACGATACTCCTTTTGTTTCCGGAAATTTGGTGAGCACCCAAATCAGTTGCAACGTCATCATGCCGGCAAAGAAGGCAAAAATGATCCACGGATCATTTCGCAACAAGCCTTTCGATTGATCCAGAAACACAGGAGTAAGCAACGTAATCAAAGCCGCAAATACCCAATGTACACTGGCACCTAACGATTGACCCAATGCCCGAACGTTATTGGGAAAGATTTCTGAAATAAAAACCCAGATAACAGCACCTTGCCCCATGGCATGTGCGGCAATGAATACCAGCAGGAATGACATCATAAAGGCTGCACCAGCTTGTGAATAAAATGCATAAGCCACCATCGAAAGGCTAAGCATGTAGCCCAATGAACCGATAATCATCAGATTTTTTCTGCCGGTTCGATCAATGAAGTACAAGCCAACGAATGTGAAAATCAGATTAGTCCCTCCGATGGCGATGGAATTGAATAATGAATCCTTGGCAGCCAGGCCGGCACGCTCTAAAATTTCAGGTGCATAGTACAAAATGAAGTTGATGCCGGATAGTTGATTAAAGAATGCGATGAAGAATGCAAGCAAAATCGGTTTGGTATATTTTTTACTGAACAAGGGTTCGTGATGCACCTCATGCCCGGTGGACGCCTGAATGGATGCAATTTCTTCCTTAACATTTTCAGCGCCCAGATCAGTCAATATTTTCTCTGCTGCCTTCGCATCATCGTGTTGCGAAATTAACCACCGCGGACTTTCCGGAACGCGCAATACTAAAACTGTATAGAGTATAGCCGGTATAGCTTCTACCCCCAGCATCCATCGCCAGTCGTTTGCTCCGCCAAAGCCCTGCAGTAAATAATTGGAGATAAACGCTATCAGAATACCAAACACAATATTGAACTGATACATGGCTACCAATCTCCCTCGTAAACGCGTGGTTGCGATTTCAGCAATGTAGGTTGGTGCAGCAATGGATGAAACACCAACACCCACACCACCAATAAAACGGAAAAATGAAAAGGAATACGGATCAGGCGCCAATGCAGAACCTATGGCCGAAATAGTGTAGAGCACACCAATCCAAAATAAAACTTTTTTCCGTCCGTACTTTTCAGTTGGTTTTCCACCAAACAACGCTCCGATTACCGTGCCCCACAACGCCATCGACATGATGAAGAACCCATGAAACCACGGAGAGGTATTCCACAATTGTTTAATAGGCAGGTTCGCTCCAGATATAACGACTGTATCGAACCCAAACAAAAAGCCCGCCATGGCGGCTACCAGGGCAATAAAGAAAATATTGTTACGCATAGGCACGCGATTATCCGATTAAAGTAATAAAACATTTCGGAATACAATCACACAAAATAAAACGGTCTCTATACTTATAATGAAGACCGTTTTCAACTAGAAGTCATCTCAAAAATACACTCTTATGTCAGGTTGAGCTTGTCGAAACCGGTTTGGTAACTCGAAATAGCCTTCGACAAGCTCAGGCTGACATTGAAATTGATTTTTGAGATGGCCTCTAGCACTCTCTAGTGTTTATAATCCGCTGATGGTTTTATCCTTTGGATATTTCACCTCATACTTGAACACCACTTTTTTGGTTTCGTTGGGTTGCAGGTTCATTTCCCAAACCAGTTTGCCGGTATCCTTATTGTATTTGGCACCGCCTATGTCCAACACCGTTACTTCAATCTGGCTGTTGCGCGAAACAGGGACCTGATCTTCAACTAAAATCTTTACTGCTTCATTTTTAGTATTGCGCACTGAAACTTCCCATGCAAAAGATTCACGAATGTTGGAGCCAATGGTCCTGCGTGTGGTGAAATCTTTTACTTTTTCGCGTTTCACTACAATCCGCTTATCGCGACCTAAGGAAACCGAAAGCGTGTCCTTGATTACATTCGGATCGATATAACTTTTACCCACAAACGTGCCCTCAAAAAACACGTTGGCTTCACCCGGCAATAGACTAAACTCTTCCCATCCAATGGCACGTGCCAACAAGAAGGCATCCTGATCAAGCTTTGGCGCAGTAGAATACAGATACTCCGCTTTCATTTCATGATTGCGAATATCCACCAAGGTTGGCTTAGAAGCAGATGAGACTGTATACGGCAAACTGATGTCGAATTCCGTATTTAAGGAAGTCTGTATAATTTGAGTAAAGTCAGAGATGGTTGCAGCCTCTTCTAAAACCACTTCATCCGCTACTTTTTCTTGGGCAGGAATAGAACTCATACCTCTAATCATAACTTTCTTTTCAGGAGCCCTGCTGCCGTAGATCGCTGCTGGATTATAAAAATCCAGGTACCAGCTATACAACTCAGGTTTAACACCACCCAGGCTCGGGTTTGCGGTGCTTAGTTTCAATCGTACGTTTTTCCATTCCTCACCTGTGCTCTGAAAAACATTGGCCTTGTAATTCAACTGCACCGGACTGCGCGTATTGGCTGCCCGCAAGTCGTACACCGGGTACCACCCGGCATTGGCAACAATATAGTTTACTTCAAGTTCTACGGCTGTTGCTGCATCGGCTGAAACGCTTACCACAATTTCGCTGGTGTTCCGGTTGTACAAATCATTCTGTTCACGGATTTGTTGCTTAAGCTTTGTAGTGCGTTCATGTATTACTTTAATGCGCTCATCAACCTTTATTTTTCCATTTCCGATTTCACTTAACCGGGTACGATAAAAATCTGCCATTGCTTTAAGCTCATTGACAGACAGATTTTGATTTGTACCACCAATTTTCTGATTACTGAGCAATAATTGTTCTTCTTTACTCAAGACTTCATTCTGATGTTGCTCCTGTAGCAATTGCTTGCGATAAAACTCAAGTGAATCGTACAACACCTGCAAGGATTTTGGTCGGTTATGATCACTGAGGTAATTCTGATTATGATTGATACCCAAAATGGTTATCGCGCCCTTTCCGCTTACCTGAATGCTTTGTTGATCAAGGTTGGCCGTAAGACCGGATAAAATCAGATTGGTGCGTCCCGCCTCCACCCGAGTTTTCAATTCACGGGTAACCTGGGCCCGATTCAAAAACACGGTAATGCGTGAAATTTTAGAATCAACCTGTTTTTCGGTTTGCGCTTCTGCAAAAAGCATCAATCCAATAAGTACAAGAATTAAAGAAATACGTTTCATAGCTAAATCATTTTTATCCTTAGATGCAAAAAGCTCTCCGATTCCACACAACTAAGGTATAACTTTTACACCCCTAAAAATCTTGTTTTACGGTGAAAATAAAATTGAGGTTATCTTTGCCGCCATGACAACAGAAAAAAGTTATCCGGTACATACGCTTCTCGATTTTTCATACGCCATCTTCAAAAAAATCGGTTGCTCCGATGCCGATGCTTCACTGGCTACTGAAGTGCTGCTTTCAGCCGACCTTCGCGGAATTGATTCACATGGCCTGGCGCGCCTTTCTGGCTATGTGCGGCTATGGGAAGCAAACCGGATTAATGCAACACCAAACATTCAGGTGGTGCATGAATCGCCCAGTACAGCCGTTATTGATGGCGACAGCGGACTTGGACTAGTGGTTGCCCCCAAAGCCATGGAACTGGCCATTGCCAAAGCGGAGAAAGCCGGAACCGGCTGGGTGGCTGTTCGTAATTCAAACCATTTCGGAATTGCGGGATACCACTCCATGATGGCACTAAAGCACGACATGATCGGTTGGGCCATGACCAATGCCAGTCCGCTGGTGGCTCCTACTTTTTCTGTTGAGCGCTTATTGGGTACCAACCCGATTTCCATTGCCATTCCAGCCGACAAGGAACCTCCCTTCGTACTGGACATGGCCACTACTACGGCTGCGAATGGAAAACTGGAGATTCTTCAACGAAAAAATAAAGATGCACCTGAAGGTTGGATCCAAACCAAAGAAGGAAAATCTTCAACCAACCCACATGAATTAAAAGAGGGAGGCGCGCTGATTCCACTTGGCAGCGACTACGAACATGGCAGTCATAAGGGCTATGGTTTAGGCGCCATGGTAGATATTCTTTCGGCTGTGCTTTCCGGTGCAAACTATGGACCTTGGGTTCCTCCTTTTGTTGCATTTTTACAACCACCGGCTGATCCCGTTGGAAAAGGCATCGGGCATTTTGTTGGCGCCATGCGTGTGGATGCCTTCAGACCTGCTACAGAATTCAAGCAACACATGGATAATTGGATCAAACGATTCAAGTCAGCGAAAGCAGCAGAAGGGTATGATCATGTGCTCATTCACGGTGAACCCGAAAGAATTATGCATGCTCAACGACAAGAACAAGGTATTCCGTTAAATCCAAAAGTGGTGGAGGATTTACAGGCTCTCGCCACTAAATTCAATTTCGAAATCCGCCTGTAAAATATACCCTGATTGAAATAGGTGAAGCGAAGGGACTTGAGTTGGTATAAAGAAAATCATAAGAAGCCAAAATGTTCAGGTAACCTCCATTGCCCGCAGGGCTCGAATACCCAATCCCTGCAAAAAAACGGTCAAACGATTCCTTAGCCTCCTGTCCAAAACCCGTAACCTTAATGGTTACGATGTTATAGTCGGTTTGAAGAAAAAAGTTCTTGATGTTATACCGAATAAACGGATAACCTCCATAAATATGTTGCTTATACTCGGTTACATCTGTAAACGTATACTCTAAGCCAACACCTGTAGATAAATTCTTAGTTAGCATGTACCCAAGCTGGCCAGAAACACCAATTGAAAAAAACTTCCTGTTAAATTGGTCTCTCCCAAAATTCAATCCGCTCAGACCAGCGCCAAAATACCCACGATCTTTAATCGAATAGCTATTCTCATCATAAAGCTCCCGCTGCGCCAATGAAGCAAGAGAGCTAAGACAAAACAGAAAAATAAGTGTCTTCTTCATGCTACTCTTCAACGACAACAAATACGTCCTCGTTATCCTTTTTCATTAAATATTTCTCACGGGCAAATTTCTCTACCGATTCGCGGTCGCCAAATAACTCCTCCCGGTCGTGTTCAACTTCCTTTATCTTTTCCTGATAATATTCCTTTTCATTCTCCAATGAACGCAACTTGCCCGCCAGTTTAAACCGCGACAAGAAATCATTGGAGTCCAGAAAAAACATCCAGGTCAGAAATATAAGCCCGGCTACTACATAGAAGTTCTTAAAAAATGGAGGTATGCGATTGAGCATAGTACTAGCTTAAAAAGTAGTACGAAGATAGGACAGATCGGGGAATAAAAAAACCACCTGAAAGGTGGTTGGTGTAACTCTCTTAGTTCGGCAAGCTTACATTTTCTGCTCAGCAGTGCCCTTCTTTTCTACAGGAGCCTTAACATAGGTGGCGCACGTATAAGAAGAGCATGAAGCCAATGTAACGGCCAGAACGAATAAAACCAGTATAGACTTTTTCATAACCCTTAATTGTTAATTTAGGCCAAAAGTAAGCGTTGAATCTTGAAAAAAATGAATAATTGTCCAACGTAACCTTACACGGGTTCAAAATAAATAACCCATAAAAGAAACAGAATTACAGGCATCAGGGTTATAAATAAATCGTAAGAAAATGCTCGGATACCGTTTCAGTCAATATACCCCGCCACCCGAATTCGCTAAAAGCGACTTCGAAAAGCTGCTGAAAATCTTCATGCAGCTGGTATTGATTACATCCGGAAATGTTGCAGAAGCCCTGGAATGGCTTACCGAACTGGACAAACAATACAAAATCACCTCCCCAAACTATGGCATAGGCGATTTCATTGAACAGCTGAAAAAGGAGGGGTATATCGAAGAATCCTCACGGGATGGCGAATTGAAACTCAATGCCCGCAGTGAACAAAATCTTAGAAGATCTGCTTTGGAAGAAATCTTCGGCAAGCTTAAAAAAGCAAAAGGAGGCGAACATCAAACGTTTCATAGCGGGCGTGGAGATGAGCCAACCACCGAACGAAGGGACTATGAATTTGGCGATACGCTGGAGCAAATCTCCATGACTGATTCCTTGCGCAACGCACAAATCAATCATGGTCTTGATAACTTCTTCATAACCGAAGAAGACCTTGAGGTGATGGAACGCGAGTATAAATCGCAAACCTCAACGGTGTTGATGATTGACATTTCGCACTCCATGATCCTATACGGAGAAGACCGCATCACACCGGCCAAGAAAGTAGCCATGGCACTTGCCGAATTAATAACGAAACGTTATCCAAAAGACACATTGGATGTACTTGTATTTGGCGATGATGCCTGGCAGATTGAGATTAAGGATTTACCCTACCTGCAAGTAGGACCTTACCATACGAACACCGTTGCGGGATTGGAACTTGCCATGAATACGCTGAGGCGAAGGAAAAATCCGAACAAGCAGATTTTTATGATCACCGATGGCAAACCAACCTGTATCAAGGAGGGCATCCGTTATTACAAAAACAGTTTCGGGTTGGATCAGAAAATTCTGGGGCGCACCTTAAACCTGGCAAGCTCCCTTCGAAAATTAAAAATTCCGGTAACCACGTTTATGCTGGCTACCGATCCCTATCTGAAAGCTTTTGTTCGCGAGTTTACAAAAGCCAATAACGGAAATGCCTACTACAGTGGCCTGCAAGGACTTGGCAATTTGGTATTTGAAGATTTTAAGAAAAATCGTAGAAAAAATTTTTAAGCGACAACCACAACCATGGAGATCGATAAAATAAAAAATCTGAAACAACTGAAAGAGTCGGGTTATAGATCGCGAAGTGTAAAAGATGAACTTCGTGAAAACCTGATCCGAAAAAAGAAAAATAAAGAAACCGTTTTTCAAGGCGTCTGGGGTTACGAAGAAACAGTAATCCCCGACCTGGAGCGTGCTATCCTTGCTGGACATGACATAAACCTGCTGGGCTTACGCGGACAAGCCAAAACACGACTGGCCCGTTTGATGGTTAACCTGCTGGATGAATACATTCCTGTAATTGAAGGATCAGAACTGAATGACGATCCACTTCATCCGATTTCGCGCTTTGGCATTGATAAGGTAAATGAACTGGGAGATACAACACCCATTACCTGGCTACATCGTGATGCGCGATACACAGAAAAGCTAGCCACACCCGATGTTTCCATTGCTGATTTGATTGGCGATGTTGATCCAATTAAAGCGGCCTCTTTAAAATTACCGTACTCCGATGAGCGCGTGATTCATTATGGTTTGATTCCCCGTTCGCATAGAGGCATATTTGTCATTAACGAATTGCCCGACTTGCAGCCGCGCATACAAGTTGCCCTGTTTAATATTTTGCAGGAAGGTGACATTCAGATTCGTGGATTTAAAGTTCGACTGCCGCTGGACATCCAATTTGTATTTACCGCCAACCCGGAGGATTATACCAATCGCGGTAGCATTGTAACGCCACTTAAAGACCGAATTGGCAGTCAGATTATTACGCACTATCCAAAAGACATAGAAACCGGTAAGCGAATTACACACCAGGAAGCAAGACTCACCGGCACCCGGCAACACATCACGGTGCCTGATCTGATCAGTAATTTGGTTGAACAGGTTGCCATTGAAGCGCGCAAGAGTGAATTTGTTGATGCCAAAAGCGGAGTCTCTGCCCGCCTTACCATTTCAGCCTTTGAAACTTTACTGGCAGCGGCTGAGCGGAGAATGTTGATCAATAGCGAAACGCAAACTACCTCACGAATTTCAGATCTGGGCAGTATTGTATCATCCATTACCGGAAAGGTTGAGTTGGTATACGAAGGCGAGCAAGAAGGACCGGGCATTGTGGCTCAAAACCTGATTGGCAAAGCGATACGAACACAATTCGTACAGTATTTTCCCGACCCGGATAAGTTCAGAAAGCAAAAAGAAAAAAGTCCGTATAAAAAAATTACCGATTGGTTTGGTGATGGAAACTACATCGACTTGTTACATGATTTGAGTGATCGGGATTATGAGAAGGCACTGAAGTCAGTGCCCGGACTCAAAGACCTGGTAAAAGCCTATCACAAAGATCCAGATAGCAAGACACAACTCCTTTTGATGGAGTTTGCATTGCATGGCCTGGCAGAGTACAGCTTGATCAGCAAACATCACCTGGCATCCGGTACGCAGTTTAAGGATTTATTGAGTTCAATGTTTAGCTTGCCAAAAGATGACCCAGATGATGAAGATGACGAAGAAATACTGGGAAGAGGCGGCATACGATGAACAGCGCTATCAGCAATTAAAAACACTGGTAGCCCGTGGAGAAGGTACACACCTGGAATTCAAAAAGAATGCATCAAATGTTCAGCAAGTTGTTCGTGAGTTAGTTGCTTTTGCCAATACAAAAGGCGGAACCTTGTTGATAGGTGTTTCCGATCAGGGCACCATTCCTGGCGTTATGCATCCAGACGAAGAGCTGCTTCCAGTAATCAAACTCCTCAAAAACAGATGTCGGCCTTTTTTGAAATTCAAGCAAGAAATTATTGTAACACCAAAAGAGAAATTTGTGATCAGCCTGACGGTACCATCAAGCAAACGAAAGCCGCATGCATTTTTTGAAACACGAAATCAAAAGCACGCTTATTTTCGTATTGATGATAAAACCATTCGGGGCAGTGAAGAATTGGCACAGATTACGTTTTTGAAATCACGGAAACAAAGTGTTGCCTTTATGTATAGCGAACATGAAGAGCAGCTGATGAAATACCTGCAAGCGCATGAATCAATTTCACTTCACGGCTTTGCAAAACTTACAGGGCTTAGTTTAAACCAGGCCTCCACACGGTTGGTAAAACTTGTGGCCGCTAATGTGTTGAACATTGTTCCGCAGGAAAAAGAAGATCAATATGTGGTGGGATTTTGAAATAAAATTGCCCAGGTCATTTATTAATCAAACCAGTCATCCCAAAAAGCAATGAGGCCGCCTTTAAAGGCAGCCTCATTCTCATTCTGTCTAATTAGTATACCTATTCTATCGTACAGGAAAAGCAGCACGATTAACCAACTTGGGGAAATCCGCCTGAGTGGTTAGTTCCAGTCTAAAGGTTAATGAAGTTCCCGCAGGCTGTGTAATCGTATAGTTAACAGTACGCGTTAATTCAACACCTGTATCTTGATTGGATTCATCAAAAGTCTGAATAGTTGTAAATTCACCACTACCCTCACGCAATTTCAGCACAAGTGTCTCGGCCGGGTCGCTCTTGATGTTTACATACCTTAGGGTTACTGTAACATCAGTGCCTGTTGTTGGAGCAACTGATGACACGGGTGACACGGTGATAAAGGCATTGGTAGCTGTTGCCGTACCAACCTTTTTATAGGATGGGCCTACAGCGTTTTCTTCGCAGGAGCCAAGTGCAACTGCAATAACAAACATTATAAATAGTCTTATGTAAGATTTCATAATCATTAAAGTTATTAGTTTTGATCCCACCAGATTCTGTTTAACAAATTTACCTCCGGTACATTAGCCGAATTTGTTGAGAACTCGCTTGATGGATACTGTAACCTTCTGCTGAACTGGCCACCCAGATTTTCATTTAACTGATCAGGGACAGTCATATCTTCGTACTGAAAATCATACCTTCTGGCATCATTCCATGCTTCAGGATGCAGAAACATAGCCACGTATTTTTCCTTCATGACTAAATCCAGGGTTATGTTTGCATCACCTACTGAAACTTCAGGATCATTTATGTAGGCATCCCGATCGGTAGGGTCAACACCTAACATATCCATATGTGCTGCAATTCCGGCAAGGTATGCTGCATACGCCTGGGCGTTAAAGCCGGCACCCTTTGCCAGGTAAGCCTCTGCTTCTATAAACTTCTGTTCAGCAAACGTCATAACCATTACCGGAGATATTCTGTTGGCATAGAACGTACTTTCAACCAATGTTGAAGCATCCAGTCTGAGATCAACAACATCAGGATCGCGTCCAGCTCCATTTGTTGTACCCCTGAAAGTTCCTAGCTGAGTCTTACTGAACATAAACTCCATGCGTGGGTCTACAACACCAAAGGTAGTTCCATCCATAGCCTCTACAATTTGCTTCGAAATCCAGCCATCCAGTACTAAACCAGCCTGATTGATAGAAACAACTCCCCAAGGGTTACGCGCATTGGCCACATCAAAGTATACAACTTTCGCATTGTCGGCATTACCCGCAAGTCCGTTATTAATAGCTGCCAATATAGCATCTGGATCATAGGATGGTGTTTTACTCAAATGATTAAGATACCGTGCCCGTAAAGCATACGCTGTTTTGATCCACCTTGAAAGGTTACCTTGAAACATGAAATCATCTGTCCCCATAGTCAACGTAGTTCCCGTTTTCTCCAATTCGGTAATACCATCCGATAACAGTGTGAAAACTTCAGTATACAACTGTTGTCCGTTGTCATACGTTGGCTTAATAGTTTGAACAAAAAAAGCGTCTGTATATGGCACGTTGTTCCAGGAGTCTACCAAAAGCGCCAGATTAATGGCTTTCATGATTTTAGCCACTCCTACATAATTCGGTGCACCCTGCTCTGCGGCCATCAGCTCCATATCACTCAGGTTACTCAGTACATTGTAAATACCCACCCATGTACCATTTGGGTTTATTTCCTGATGGGTGTCGGTATTGCCACCCGCGTTGGGGCCTGCCAGGTATTGTACGAAATATGAAGTGGTATTACCCATATTAGCCGTGTTAGTGGCTGTTCGCATACTGGCTACTGACATTAGTCCTTTAACCGGAACAACTGTTGGTCTGTTGGGGTCAGTGTTAACATCAAGATAGTCTTCACAACTCGTAAAAACACCCGCGATGATTAATAATATAAAGAATCTTAGTTTCATATTTTTAAGCATTATAGGGTAATATTGATAGACATCAGCGCGCTTCTTGTTCCAGGATAACCCATACCAGAAAGGCCGGTAGCGTTACTTGCTGCACCACTTGCATACGACTCCGGATCGAAGTTACGCCACGGTGTCCATAAAATAATATTGTTCAAGGATGCCGATACAGATACTGCCCTTATTGATAATGGCGCAAGCCAACTCTTGGGCAAATTATAATTCAACGTTACATTTCGCAACTTCACAAAAGAGGCATCTTGCACAAAGTTCTCAGACATAGCACGGTGATAATTTCTATAATAACCAGCACCATAATCTCTACCGTCAGGTCCAAGACCCTGGCCCAACCAAACTTGTTGTGTATTGGGCGTACCATCAGCTAATACACCATCAAAAATTACCACATCATTTCTGTCGTTGGTAAAGTCAGGTTTCAAGAATGCCGCCAACCAGTTACCGTACTGGTCATACTGATCATTCCCCCATCTTACATCAACCAGGAAAGAAAGTGAAACGTTTTTGTAGCTAAAGGTGTTGCGTAAACCGGCTAACCAGTTGGGCATAGCGTTTCCGACCACCAACTGCTTACTGGCAGGAGTCAGCGTTGGAAATCCGTTAGCACCTATTACGATTGGTCGGTTCCTGTCTAAATGGGTAATACCTTCGGGCTCACCACCAGCATAATACCGTTGGTATCCAGTTCCGTACAAATCACCATAAGGTTGACCATTCGTAATCCGCATGGTTACACCAGCCGCCAGATAACCCGATTGGCTTGCCAATGGGATGTCCGTAACTCCTTCGGCTATATCCACCACCATATTTCTGTTCCGAGTGAAATTGACCATTGCATCCCAGCGAAAATCACCTATCTGTAGAGGCGTCCCATTAATTGCAAGCTCGATACCTTTGTTTTCAATTTCTCCGGCATTGATCCATAATGATGAATACCCGGTTGTATTGGATACTGGTACCGCAAGAATCTGATCTTTACTATTGGCTTTGTACCAGGTAAAATCAACGCCCAATCTATTCTCGAACAACTTTAGTTCTGTTCCAAACTCAATGGTAGTTGTTATTTCAGGAACCAACTGATTACTTCCTCGTGAGGCAGACCGTACATAGCCCACAATCTCGTTAAGGGGGAAAGCAGATGCCAACTCATAAGTAGAAGCTGTTCTATAAGGGTCTGTATCCTTACCTACCTGTCCGTATGCAGCACGTAATTTTCCATAACTTAACTGGCTTGGCAGATTTAGCACATCATTAAACACAAAACTCAAACTTGCTGAGGGGTAAAAGAATGAGTTGTTACCGTCTGGCAAAGTGGATGTCCAGTCGTTTCTGGCCGTCAGGTTGAGGTATAAGAAGCTTTTGTAATCTAAAGTGGCATCCGCAAAGACTCCAATTAACCGTCTTCTAAATGTGTTTTCTGTTACACGTTGTTCACGCACATTAGTAAAGCTGTAGAAACCCGGAGTCACAAAATTGCCTCCATAGTTATAGCTGTAATTGAGATCAGTTTCAAATAGTTCATGTCCAATCCGGGCGGTTACATTCAAATCTTGAGTTACTTTTTTATCGAACGTTACAAAAAAGTTGGAGTTGACAACCCGGTTAATAAACCTGCGCTGCTCCATATAACCAGTTGCACTTAATCCACTGAGTGACTCTCCCGCTACACCTTTAGGTCCGGGCACAATTTCATCTCGCTTATCTACATAAAAATCATGACCAAAACGGTAGGTAAACTGTAGCCACTCAACCGGTTTGTAGTTAAACGTAAGGTTACCGATAGTCCGATCTACCCGGTCTTCATACGTCCAGAAACGAGCTGTCCATAAAGGATTAGCCGACAGGATGCCAGGTACTTGAGTGCCATCTGGCTTGATATAATTGGTTATATCTTGAGTATGCGACCAATACATAAGACGCTCACCCATACTGGTATGGGGCACTCTGTTTCCACCAGAATTAGAATAGTTCACACTGGCCTCTATGTTAAACTTTTCATTAAATTTTGCTGTTCCGCGAAAACGAGCAGTTGTTCTTCCCCAATCAGAAAAAGGAATAATACCCTTTTGATCGGTGTTGTTCACAGATGTATAAAATGTAAAAACATCATTTCCACCAGAGATATTGAAATATGCGTCACGCATACCACCAGTCCTGAAAAAGTTCTCGTAGTTGTTATAATATATGTAAGTCGGATCAACTACTGATTGAGCTTCAATCAATGCTCCTGAAGCAGAGTACACACTGCCATCATCAATGCCATACCATCCTCGTCCAAAATTTTTCTGAAATTCCGGAAGCTTATTAATCTTATCTGCACTAAAGGTGGTGCCCACATTAATCGTAAGGCCACCTCCTGATTTTCCTCTTTTGGTAGTAATTACTACCGCACCATTTGCGGCACGCACCCCGTAAAGACCCGTTGCAGCAGCTCCTTTAAGAATACTTATTGTCTCAATATCATTAGGGTTGATGTCAGCAGCCCGGTTGGACATTCCGCGTGAATAAGTAGAGTTTTCGCTTGTTGTATTGTCAATCGGAACACCATCCACAATAAAGAGTGGTTGGTTATCTGCATTTGGATTCAATGACGTTACACCACGTACCAAAATCCTTGCCCCCATACCAGGACCACCACCCGTGTTGGTGATTTGCACACCAGCCACCTGGCCTTGCAGTGCAGAAACAATATTTGGCTGCCTGACTTCAGTTAGTTCTTTAGAACCAACAGACTGCACGGCATAACCCAGCGATTGCTTACTCTTCTCAATACCAAACGAAGTAACCACAACTTCCGAAAGTTGCGTTACATCAACACTCATTTGAACACTAATCTCAGTCCTTGCACCAATCTCAACTTCCTGTGTCTGGAAGCCAATAAATGAAAAGATAAGAGTTCCTCCAGAGCTACTCACCGGTATACTGTAATTACCTTGAGCGTCTGTAACAACACCTGTTGAGGTGCCTTTTAGAATAACATTCACCCCAGGGAGTGATGAACCATCGTCCGCTGAACTCACCTTTCCGGTGACTGTGCGTTCCTGGGCATTGGCAGGAAAGGAAAAAATAATGCCTGCAGCAAAAATCAACCAACAAAACACCCTAAGCACCGGCAACATAGGTTGAATACAGTCGCGTGGCTTTAACTTAAAACAGTAAAGCTTTTTGATCATGTGATAATTGATTAAGTGAAACATGGTTTTTAGTGGTTTTTGCAAAGTTTTTCGAAATTTTCCGGGATACTTTGCAAAAAACCTTTTGAAAATATGATAATTTGAGCAAAAGCCAATCAAAAGCAGCAATAAATTGCAACATCTCTGTTAATCATGCTGAAAGAAGAGCGTTTAAATTTTATTCTAAGTGAAGTCCAGGTGCGGAACAGGGTGTTGCTTTCCGATTTGGCCAACAACCTGAATGTATCAGAGGATACCGTGCGAAGGGATTTGAAATACCTGGATGAGCAGGGGAAAATAAAAAAGGTGCACGGTGGAGCCATTTCAAATTCATTTCATGTATACACCTATAAGGAAAACAACATTTATGCACACGAACAAAAATCGGTGATTGCCAGAAAAGCTCATTCCCTGTTGAATGACGGCCAAGGCATACTGATGAGCGGTGGAACCACGAACCTGGAAGTGGCCCGACTCCTCCCCTCTTCTTTCCATGGCACTGTTTTCACTCCAAGCTTACTGGTAGCAATGGAATTATCTGAACACCCCAATGTTGAAACCATCCTGATCGGTGGCAAACTTTCCCACGAATCCCAGATTGCTCTTGGTGGGGATACAGTCAATACAATATCTCAAATACGTGCCGACCTTTGCTTTTTAGGCACCAGTTACTTCGATGCAGGTTTTGGATTATCTGAAATTGACCTGGAGGTAGTGCACTTGAAAAGGGCCATGATACAAGCTTCCAAAAAAATTGTTTCATTAAGCATTTCTGAAAAACTAAACTCCATTAAACGCTATAAGGTATGCGAGACACATGCTATTCATACCTTAATTACTGAACTAAATCCGGACAATCCTTTTTTTGATGATTTCAAAAAGAAAGGGTTGGAAATTCTATAGTTAACCTTGAAGCATCAGACCAATAAAGGAAACAGCTTGAGATAGCTTCTAAAAAAATTTACCCCGATTAGTTTCTTTTGCAAATACCGGGCATTTACCTAACTTCCGGTAGTTTTGGAGATGAAGGGCTTCCTCATTAATTTTTTAAACTTCTCTTGCATCCGTATTCAGATCAATACACAATACCCTATTGCAGGTGTGTTTGCTCATTCATTTTTTTTAATCCGCTACGCTTATGTCAAAGACTAAAAAGGAGAAAAAAATCTTCGTGTTAGACACGTCCGTAATTATTTACGAGCACAACTCCATCCTCAATTTTGATGAACACGACATCGGTATTCCCATTACCGTGCTGGAGGAACTGGACAACTTCAAAAAAGGAAACGACACTAAGAACTTTGAAGCACGTGAGTTTATCAGGCTGATGGATAAGCTGGCCAAAGACCAAATGCTGCACCAGTGGAACCCTATCAACGGAAAAGGAAAGGGAGATTTTAAGGTGATTATGGACACCAGCGGAAATGGTACGCTGGATGCCAACCGGGTGTTTAATGAAGATAAACCCGATCACCGCATACTAAACTCCGCGCTGCTGCTTCAAAAAGAAGAACGAGGCCGCAAGGTTATCCTGGTCTCGAAAGATGTTAACCTGAGGTTAAAGGCTAAAGCACTTGGCCTGCATGCTGAAGATTACACGACTGGTAAAATTCAAAATATTTCTTCGCTCTATTCGGGCCGTACCGTTATTGAAGATGTGAATGCAGACATCATCAACCTGATTTACGAAAAGGGATATTGCCCCCCGGAAGAAATTCTAGGAAAAATCAAACCTGAAAAGAACCATTACTACATTTTGAAGAGCGGTAAAAAATCGGTGCTGGCATACTACAATCCGTTCAACGAAATGATAGAACAGGTTGAGAAGCGATCCATCTATGGTGTGAAGCCCCGAAATGCAGAACAAACCTTTGCCATTCACGCCCTGCTAAAACCCGAGGTTAAACTGGTAAGTATACAAGGCGTTGCGGGTACAGGAAAAACACTGATTGCATTGGCCGCAGCACTGGAACAAAAGCGCGACTTCCGGCAAATCTACCTGGCTCGTCCCATCGTTCCATTAAGTAACAAAGACATCGGGTATCTTCCGGGTGACATCAAGTCGAAACTTAATCCCTACATGGAGCCCCTATGGGATAACCTGAAGTTTATTCAAAATCAATACAGCGAATCAGACAAGGAATACTCCAAGATCACCGAAATGGTGAACCAGGAAAAACTGGTTATTACACCACTGGCCTACATTCGTGGACGAAGTTTATCCAACATTTGCTTCATTGTTGACGAGGCTCAGAACCTGACTCCGCACGAAGTAAAAACCGTCATCACCCGGGCAGGCGAAAACACCAAAATCATATTTACGGGCGATATCTACCAGATTGACACCCCGTACCTCGATGCCCAAAGTAATGGCCTATCCTACCTGATCGATCGGCTAAAGGGTAATGAGCTCTATGCCCACATAACCCTCGAAAAAGGCGAACGTTCTGAGCTGGCGAACCTGGCAAACAACTTATTGTAGGCTAATTAAGGTGGTGCAAGATTTTCCTCTTTTTTGAAGTAATTGAGGCTTAAGTAAGCCACTAGACTACATGCTCAATCAAATCTGTTGAATCGGGCGTGTAAGGTTACCGGGCAACTCCTAAGGTTGTGCGTCAACTTCCCCTTTATGCGCTCAAAGTGCACATACTCTAAAAAGCCTCCATTATGACAGGGGGTAACTCCACCCTATTTTTGCCGTATTAAACGGAACAAATTCATTAATCATGTTCAGAAAATTGTATTTCAAAAGTCTTTCTGCAGCCCGTCAAATTGCTGCTTTGCGTGAAAAGGGAACGATGCTGGGAACGCGTTTGAAAAACGGGCGTAAGGCCTATTTGTACCTGCTAAAGGATTTTTGTGCAGAGGTGATTTTCCTTAATGACGATACAGAACTTAATCCGGAAAAAATAACAACGTTTGATAACGTTCAGGAATTTAACAGCTACCTCGAACGCGAATTCAGGGCAAGTTTTTAAGGAACCTGGCTCTATTTCTTCAATACACGGGCAACCGTTTCTCCAATATCCGCTGGCGACTCAACCACGTGAATGCCACATTCGCGCATGATTTTCATTTTCGCGGCAGCCGTATCATCGGCACCACCAATGATGGCGCCAGCATGTCCCATTCTCCGGCCTGGAGGGGCCGTTTGGCCCGCTATGAATCCCACCACGGGCTTTTTATTTCCAGTTTCTTTAATCCAACGTGCAGCAACGGGTTCATAGTTACCGCCAATCTCACCGATCATTACAATCGCATCTGTTTCCGGATCGTTCATCAACAATTCAACAGCATCTTTGGTAGGCGTTCCGATAATCGGATCTCCCCCAATACCAATTGCTGTTGAAACCCCCAATCCTGCTTTCACTACCTGGTCAGCGGCTTCATACGTAAGTGTACCTGATTTTGAAACCACACCCACACGACCCTTCTTAAAAACAAACCCCGGCATAATACCAACCTTGGCTTCGCCTGGAGTAATTACACCCGGGCAGTTGGGTCCAACCAACACCACATCTTGCTTACTCTTTACATATTTTTTGGCAACCATCATGTCCTTTACCGGAATGCCTTCGGTGATAGCAATAATTACCTTGATGCCTGCATCGGTGGCTTCCATAATGGCATCCGCAGCAAATGCAGGTGGAACAAAAATGATAGACACATCGGCCCCTGTCTTTTCAACCGCTTCCTTGACAGTATTAAAAACCGGCCTGCCCAAATGTTCCGAGCCTCCTTTTCCGGGCGTTACCCCACCTACTACATTGGTTCCGTACTCAATCATCTGACCCGCATGGAACGTTCCTTCAGAACCGGTGAAACCCTGAACAATCACCCGGGAGTTTTTATTTACCAAGACACTCATTTGGAAGTGGATTTTTTGATGTTCACAAAAATAGGATAATATACGGTTCAGCCAAACCCATAAAAAACGGCCTTTGGTATATCCAAAAGCCGTTAATCAGTTAATTTCTTAAGCTGTTCTTATTCCTTCTTGAAACCAAATCTTACAAGAAAACGCTCGTACTCTTCCTGATAAACATCTGGTTCCAAAGCAGCAGCATCTTTGTAAGCCGTTAAGGCATCAACAATCATCAAATGACTTTCAAAATAGGAGGCCTGCACAAACTTGTCGATGCCGGTAGGTTGTGTGGACTGTAATAGTTCCTCTACATCGCCAATAATCTTGTTCTTTTTATGACCGGTTAATCTTTTAACGGTATACTTCTCCGAAACATTACCTTCAGCAGACGTAACCTGCACCAAAATTTGTGGTGCACCAGCCAACTTATCCTTAAACTCAATTGCCACAAACGGTTCCGTTACTTCATAAGTCGCCAATACGTCTTCGCCCAAATCCATCACCACAACTTTATAGTTAGCAGAACCATCGGATGTCCACAACGCCAGGAATCGATCACCCGCTACCTCAGCTTTTGACGGGTCGCTTGGCAAGCATAGCATGATGTCCTTTTTCACACCACGGTGTACTGCTCCTGTTGCTGCCAGTTTGTTTTGCTTCTCTTGATTGGAACTTAAAATAAAATCTGTGTACTTATTTAATGCACTTGAACCTTTCCCTACCTGCGATGCCAGGTCAACAACTTTGTGGCTGCCGGGTTCTTTAACCTGTAGCGGTTTACCGCTGGCGTGCATCAAGCCCAGGTATCCATTAGCCGGAATTTTAATTTCATCAGCTGCTTTTAACTGTGCACCAACCTTCAGGGGTTCCCAGGCTTCTCCTGATTTTACCTCGGTAGAACCTTTGCTCGCCAACACCTTAAATGCGAAGGACTGAGCATGAAGCAGTGCCGATGCCATAAGCAACACTGCAAGTGAAATAAAGCGAACTGTTTTCATGGTTTTTTTTCTTAATGATTAATAAAATTAATAGGTGAACGCTTTTACCTAAATAAAAAAGCTGCCCCATAAGCATGTGGGCAGCTTTTAAAAGGCTTATACTAAGCTAAATAGTTAGCGCTTAAGTCCATTTCTGATGAGAAAATCATCATATACCTCCTTGTAGTACGTAACATCTGGAGCAAGTTTCAGCACCTCCTCATAGGCTGAGATCGCATCGATAAATAATCCCTGCTCTTCATAGAAACCTGCAAGTATAAATTTATTAAGGGCAGTCTGCTCACTCACTTCACCCATAATGTCGTTCATAGATCGCTTTACTTTCTCGTAAGCATCCGGAGAAAGTTTTTTGATTAAGTGCTGCTTTGAAACCTGGTTGGGATCAGTCTTGGAGCGAACCACAACAAAAATTCCGGTTTCGTTCACAAATTTCGGATCATTGAGGTTGATCACAATGCTGGTTTCAGCTGTTTCAACTTTATCTAACTGCTCTTCAAACATATTGCTTAACGTAACTACGTATGGGCCGGTAACCTTACTCCCATCCCATCTGATAACTGCTTCATTGTTATATACGCCTGAGTTTTGATTTTCAGGCAACATTACCTTGATAGCCTTTTCGGAAGCAATATCACGGTGTACAGCCCCGGTTGCACTGAGTTTGTTCTTTTTTTCTTCCGCGTTGCTACTGAGAATAAATTCTGTGTATTTATTAACTGCGCTGGAGCCTCCTTTTACCTGAGCTGCCAGATCCGCTACTTTAACCGGTCCAGGCTTTTTCACCTCTACAGGCTTACCACTGGCACTGATTAAACCAAGGTACCCGTTATCGGCAACTTTAAGCTCATCATTCAATTTAAGGCTTGCGCCAGTCTTTATAGGTTGCCAGGAATCCCCTGATTTTACCTCGTTAGTACCCTTATTGGCCATAACTTTAAAGGCATAATCCTGACCAAATGCAACTGTTCCGGCTAACACAAATAGGAGGAAAACAGCTAAATCTCTGATTTTCATGGGTTTTTTGTCTTTATATATGTGCAAATTAGAAAATATTACGAATTCAAGGCGTTAATACCTGTTTACCCCTCTTGGTAAGCCACCATTCTTTAATTGAAGTCAGACCAGTCACAATAACACTTATATAAATTTCAAAACAAGGTCCCGCCAACGCCAATGCCGCAAGGCCAATTGTGATGTCCAGTTTAAGGTGATACCAGTAGAAAACATACGGTATTAACACGGCAAATGTTGCCAGTTGAATTAATTGAAGGGTTATCGACATGGTATCAAACCATAATGGTAACTTATGAAATATGTACCAAAATAGTGCCACGTTTATATAGCAGATTAAAATCGCAAAAACATACCTTTCCCATCCCGGTAATTCCTCAATATAATCTTCATTAAGAATCATGGAAACAATATTGGCATGCACCACCACACCATACATATCCGGGCGTGCCCTGCCACCAAATTTCTTATTTAATGGGGTAAAAAACTTATCATCCCATGAGGTGTCTCTGAGATCTGATCCAAGGAATCCCATCATAATGATTTTGTCCTTGATCATGCCGGTCACAAATGTGCTGGTATCAAGAGCCTGATCCCAGTCCAAAACTATATACCGGCCTGGGTACGTTGAAGCACCGTGCCAATCAACTATGTTACCTCGAAAGTTTATAATTTCAGTCTCATTGTTTCGTGCTAAAAACTTTTTTGTCTTGGTCGAATCATACAACATCGCTGACATTACAGAATACGCAAGTTCACGATTCCCATTCACATCCTTATAAGGATTAAATCGTCTGCAGATCTTAAGATCCTCCTGGTGTTCAGCTCCTGTTACCAGATTTACGAAACCTTCATATGCTCCTACGCGAAGTTCAGTATCCGAATGCTCAATAGAATCCATCACATCGGTGTCTATACTTTCACGAATTTTTCTGGTTTGCCACAGCTTGTGAGCCATGACCATATTCTTTGTATTGCGAACGGCATTAGCAAAGACTGTATTACCAACACTATCATATGCTTCAGGACAGTTAACGGAATCTCTTAATCCTCCATCACAGGCAAAAATTATATCAAGCGCAATTACTTTTGGGTCCAGCGCGCTCAATACTTCAATCTGACGGCCAATCATTTCACGCGACAGGTACCCGATATTAACAATTATAATATTCGTATCAATTGGCGGATCTTCAACGCGCAGAGTTGAAAAGGCATAGTCTGTCAACTCAGTATCTTCTAACGCCTGAGAAATTGGATCCAGAGCATTGAAAATATTAAGATTTGAAATACCGCTTAGACCCCACAGAGCCGCAAAAACAAATAATGTTGCAAAAAATGAATCGAGTAAGAATTTTCTCATGAGGTTGTCTTAACAATGAGTAAATTTAGAAATTTAAGCTACTAAAATCCATTTATAATCCCCATTGAAAGCGAGGCTAACGCATCAGGAATATGTAACCGGAATCCTTCAGGGTGATCGTATAGTGTTGGCAAAAGCCATAACCCTGATGGAAAGCTCCCTTTCCGAAGATCGCACACTTGCAGATCAGGTACTGGAAAGCATTCTGCCCCATACCGGAAAGTCGTTACGGGTGGGAATCACTGGCGTGCCGGGGGTTGGTAAGAGCACGTTTATTGAAGCCTTTGGCGCACACGCCATTCAGCACAATAAAAAAGTGGCTGTGCTGACTGTCGATCCAAGCAGCAGCTTAACCAAAGGCAGCATACTGGGCGACAAAACACGAATGGAAACATTGGCTAAAAACCCAATGGCATTTATTCGTCCATCGGCAACTGGCGAAGCATTAGGTGGTATAGCCCACCGAACCCGTGAAGCGTTACACTTGTGCGAAGCAGCCGGTTTTGATTTCATTATCGTTGAAACCGTTGGCGTGGGGCAATCCGAAACAGCGGTAAAAAAAATTGTCGACTTCTTTTTACTGTTGATGCTGGCCGGTGCAGGAGATGAACTGCAAGGCATTAAGAAAGGCATAATGGAGATGGCCGATGCCGTAGCCATAACCAAAGCAGACGGTGACAATGTTAAACATGCCCGTGAAGCACAAGTCGAATATCAACACGCCTTTCATGTTATGCGGCCCGATGAGTCAGGCTGGACTCCGAAAGTCCTCACGTGTTCATCAATAACCCAGGACGGTATTCATGACATTTGGAATACCCTTTCCGACTTCGAAAAAAAACTGAAAGCAAATGGGTATTTTGAAACAAGGCGACAACATCAACACGTCTCCTGGATGCATGAGTGTTTTGAGTCATTGATAAAAACACAGGTTGCAAAGTCGGCCAGGGTTGCTGAACATACCCAAATGCTTGAGCAAGAGGTTTTGCGCAAATCTATAACTCCGCAACGAGCAGCTGACGCCCTATTCCACACCTTCATCGAATCACTAAAAGCGCTTTAATCGGAATGAGATTAGTGTATCTATTGATGATTGTCCTGGTTCTCTTCTCTTGTAAACGCAAGCAGGTGGTAGAACAGCCATCACCAATATCAGGTAATACACTAACCAACATCAAATATGCCCGGGGGTTTTCAGTAACGTATTTGGAAAACGGTAAATTGGTGGAAGTGACCAAGCCATACCCAAATGCAAAATCTTCACTCAAGTATTTATTAGTTGAAAAAGGAAATGCAATACCCAGTCACGATCCTGACACACGCATAATCATGGTGCCCATTACACGAATGGTTTGTACTTCCACCTCACACATTCCCTTGCTGGATTACCTAAACGAAACAAATGCACTGATAGGCTTCCCCACTACGGATTACATTAGCTCCGAAAAAATGCGCGCACGCATTGATGCAGGATTGGTTTCCGAACTTGGTGTTGATAAATCGATGAACGTTGAACGCTTAGCCGTGCTAAAACCTGAACTCGTGATGGGGTATACAATCTCAGGTGATCTGGGGCAGTTTAAAAAAATGGAAGAGTTGAATATCCCCGTGGTGGTTAACGCAGAATACCTGGAAGAGCATCCGCTGGGACGGGCAGAATGGATAAAGTTTATGGCGTTATTCTTCAATAGAGAAGATTTGGCCGACTCGGTGTTTTCAGAAATTGAAAAGAGTTACCAACAAACAAAAGATCTTGTTGCTGGTGTAACCGCCACACCTACGGTAATGAGCGGTGTGGTTTATGGTGACACCTGGTTTCTCCCGGGCGGAAAGAATTACGCTGCACAACTGCTAAAGGATGCGGGGTGTACTTACCTGTGGGAAGATAATCCTTCAACCGGTTTTCTGGAGTTGAGCTTTGAGTCGGTATATGAAAAGGCTCACGATGCTGATTTGTGGGTTGGTGTAGCTTCGTTCATGGATCTGCAATCCATTGAAAAAGCAGACAAACGCTATGCGCAATTCAATTCATTTAAGAAAGGAGATGTTTTCACTTACGATGCCCGAAAGGGAGCTAAAGGCGGTAGTGAATTTCTGGAGCTCGGGTACTTGCGTCCGGATCTCATTCTCAAAGACCTGGTAAAAATTGCACATCCTGATCTGCTACCCGACCATACCTTGTACTTTCACCGCCAACTAAAATAAAAAAGCCACACCCGTTTGGGAATGGCTTTTGTGAATTCTAACAAGTTATATCACTACACTTTGATTTCTACATCAACACCGCTTGGAAGCTCAAGCTTCATCAGGGCATCAACGGTCTTTGCGCTATTGGAATAAATATCAACTAAACGCTTATAGGTACAAAGCTGAAACTGCTCACGCGACTTCTTGTTCACGTGTGGTGAACGCAGCACAGTGAATTTTTCTTTTTCTGTTGGTAAGGGAATTGGTCCGCTTACTACAGCGCCAGTCGCCTTTACAGCACGCACAATTTTCTCAGAAGACTTATCTACCAGGTTGTGGTCGTAAGACTTGAGTTTGATTCGGATTTTCTGATTCATGATCTAAACGTCTTTTAGATATTTATTTTGCGGCAACAGCGCCCTTAACTTCATCAATTACTTTGTCGGCCAGGTTTTTAGGAACCGGAGCATAGTGTGAGAAGGTTAACGTAGCCGATGCACGGCCAGAGGTAATCGTTCTCAAGTCGGTTACGTAACCGAACAATTCCGACAACGGAACATCGGCCTTAATAACCTGAGCGCCACCGCGGCTATCCATACCTTTCATCAAACCACGTCTGCGGTTCAAGTCACCGGTCACAGAACCTGTAAATTCATCTGGTGTCAATACTTCCACACTCATAATCGGCTCCAACAATTGCGGACCACACTTTCTTGCTGCTTCCTTGAAACCAATACGGGCAGCTAATTCAAACGACAGCGAGTCAGAGTCAACATCGTGGTATGAACCATGGAAAAGGCGAACCTTCATAGAATCGATCGGGTAACCTGCCAAAGGCCCGTTAACCATCGCTGATTCAAAACCTTTCTGAACAGGCTGGATGAATTCACGAGGAATAACACCACCCACAATATCGTTCACAAACTCAAGGCCTTCTTTTCCATCCTCACGAGGACCGATTTCAAATACGATATCGGCAAACTTACCACGACCACCAGTCTGCTTCTTGTATACTTCCTTGTGCTCAACCGTAGTCGTAAGCGTTTCTTTGTACGCCACCTGCGGAGCACCCTGGTTAATCTCTACTTTAAACTCGCGCTTCAAGCGATCGATGATGATTTCAAGGTGCAATTCACCCATTCCGCGAAGAATGGTCTGACCTGTTTCCTGATCGGTATTTACACGCAGGGTAGGATCTTCTTCCACCAATTTGGAGATAGCCATACCGAGTTTATCCACATCAGCCTGTTTCTTAGGCTCAATAGCATAACCAATTACTGGCTCAGGGAATACCATGGATTCCAATACCACCTTACGTTTTTCATCGCAAAGGGTATCGCCAGTTTTAATATCCTTAAAGCCTACAACCGCACCAATATCACCGGCAGTCAGGCGTTCAATTTGATTCTGTTTGTTCGCGTGCATCTGGAACACACGGGAAATACGTTCCTTCTGGTTCGAACGGGTATTGTATACATAAGAGCCAGACTCCAACACACCTGAATACGCACGGATAAAGCACAGACGACCAACGAATGGATCGGTTGCGATCTTAAATGCAAGTGCTACAAAGGGCTCCTTCTCATCTGGCTTGATCGTTACTTCAGATTCATCATCCGGATTTGTTCCGATGATGTTATCCTTATCCAGCGGAGAGGGCAACAACTCCATTACATAATCCAGCATGGTTTGTACACCCTTGTTCTTAAAGGATGAACCGCAAACCATCGGAACAATGGCCATATCAATAGTAGCCTTACGGAGTGCATTGATAATCTCAGCCTCAGTAATCGTCTCAGGATCATTGAAGAATTTCTCCATCAATGTCTCATCATACTCGGCAACAGCTTCAAGAAGTTTCTCGCGATACTCCTTTGCTTCTTCCACCATGTCAGCCGGAATAGGAACTTCGGTAAAGGTCATCCCTTTATCCTCTTCATTCCAGATAATACCGCGGTTGTTAACCAAGTCAACAACACCTTTAAAATGTTCTTCAGCACCAATTGGTAATTGAAGAGCAACGGCCTTGCTGCCTAATTTTTCTTTAACCTGCTTGCAAACGCCAAGAAAATCAGCACCTGCACGGTCCATTTTATTAACGAAACCAATACGGGCTACTTTATAATTATCAGCCAGGCGCCAGTTTGTTTCAGACTGTGGTTCAACACCATCAACAGCACTAAACAAAAACACCAGACCATCCAATACACGAAGGGAGCGGTTTACCTCAACGGTAAAATCCACGTGACCTGGCGTATCGATAATGTTAACGTGATACTTGTTGCTCTTGTAATTCCAATAAACGGTTGTAGCCGCAGATGTAATGGTAATACCACGCTCCTGCTCTTGCGCCATCCAGTCCATGGTAGCTGCTCCATCATGCACTTCACCGATTTTGTGATTTACACCGGCATAGTACAGAATACGTTCTGTGGTAGTTGTTTTACCCGCATCAATGTGCGCAGCAATACCAATATTTCTTGTGTATTTAAGATCTCTTGACATGCGTATCCTACTCCTCTATTAAAATCTGAAATGTGAAAATGCCTTGTTGGCCTCAGCCATGCGGTGCGTATCATCTTTTTTCTTGATCGCAGCACCTTCGCCTTTTGATGCGGCAATGATTTCACCTGCCAATTTATCCATCATGGTCTTTTCACCACGCATACGTGCGTAGTCGATCAACCACTTAATACTCAAATTGATTTTACGCTCAGGACGGATTTCAACAGGTACCTGGAACGTAGCACCACCTACCCTGCGGCTCTTCACTTCAACAGAAGGCATCAAGTTATTCATGGCACGCTTCCAAACCTCTAAACCGCTTTCATTGGTCTTCTTTTCAACCAAAGCAACGGCATCATAAAAAATATTGTACGATACACTTTTCTTACCGTCTTCCATCAGGTAGTTAACAAACTTGGTAACCAACGTATCCTGGAACTTAGGGTCCGGTAGCAGGTATCTCTTCTTGGGTTTTGCTTTTCTCATGACCGATCAGATTATTTTTTACCCTTGGCAGGAGCTGCAGCAGCACCAGCTTTAGGGCGTTTTGCACCATATTTAGAACGACTCTGTAAACGTCCGTTTACACCGGCAGTATCCAACGCTCCACGCACGATGTGGTAACGAACACCTGGAAGATCTTTTACCCTTCCGCCACGGATCAACACAATAGAGTGCTCCTGCAGGTTGTGTCCTTCGCCAGGAATGTATGCGTTTACCTCCTTTTGGTTGGTGAGGCGCACACGGGCTACTTTACGCATAGCCGAGTTCGGCTTCTTAGGAGTGGTTGTGTACACACGTGTACAAACACCTCTGCGTTGAGGACATGAATCAAGGGCTGGAGATTTTGACTTAGAAGTCAGTTTTTTCCTGCCTTTTCGTACGAGTTGTTGAATGGTCGGCATTTATAAGTCGTTATTATAAACCTGTCAAAAATTAGGACTGCAAAGGTATTATAAAGAAAGAAAGGATACAAAGCCTTTGAATAAAGATTTTTAGAGTCAAAATCTTCGTTTTCAGCCTGTTTTAAAGGTTTTCCGACTAAGCCTCACCAACGGTGCCCCCAAAATTCATAGGGAATTTTGGCATATCGGGAGTTTGCTTGATGGGGCCAAAAGCGTTTTCGTATTTGTCGATGTTGTCCTTAAGGGCGGCCAACAGGCGCTTGGCATGCTCAGGAGTAATGATAACCCTTGACTTTACACGGGCTTTAGGTACACCAGGCATCAGCCGAATGAAGTCAATTACAAATTCACTGTTGGAATGTGCAATCATGGCCAGGTTTGAGTAAATACCCTCGGCTATCTCCTCTGATAACTCAATGTTAATCTGATTCGGTGCCTGCTTCTCTTTCTTTTCTTCGGCCATAGTGGTATGATTTAAAAATCAAGGTTCAAGATTTAAAGTTGCACTCCGATTTGGAGATACTGAACTTCAAACCTTGAACCCGAAAACTAATTAATCCTGAAGTTCTTTCTCCTTATCCTGAGATTTTGGAGTTTCCAATGCACGTGTCAATGTATCGTATTCATCCTGATGTGTTACGATCAGGCTGTTGAACCTGCGCTGACCGGTACCAGCAGGAATCAAGTGACCTACGATCACATTCTCCTTCATACCCAACAAGCGGTCAGCCTTACCGCGAATAGCAGCTTCGCTCAACACTTTGGTAGTCTCCTGGAATGAAGCAGCTGACAACCAGCTCTCCGTCTTCAAAGACGCTTGCGTTATACCTTGCAACGTAGGACGAGAAACAGCCGCCAATGCATCGCGAACTTCAACAGTCTTTTGATCTTTTCTCTTCAACGAAGAGTTTTCATCACGCAATTCACGGCTGGTGATAATCTGACCAGGCTTAAACTTGTCAGAATCGCCCGCATCAATCACAACCTTCTTATCCAGAATCTTATCGTTTTCCTCACGGAAGGAGAACTTATCTACATATTCGCCAGGCAAGAAGCTGGTGTCACCTTGATCGATGATTTCAACTTTCTGCATCATCTGGCTAACAATGGCCTCAATGTGCTTGTCGTTAATCTTCACACCCTGAAGGCGGTATACTTCCTGAATTTCATTCACGAGGTATTCCTGAACAGCGGTAGGTCCTTTAATCGCCAGGATATCACCCGGAGAAATTGATCCATCAGACAATGGTTGACCCGCTTTCACAAAGTCATTATCCTGAACAAGGATGTGCTTTGACAATGGCACCAGGTAACGCTTCTGTACGCCATCCCGTGATTCAATGAACACTTCACGGTTACCACGCTTGATGCCTCCATAGGTTACAACACCGTCAATTTCACTCACCACAGCCGGGTTCGAAGGATTACGCGCTTCAAACAATTCCGTTACACGTGGCAGACCACCCGTAATGTCGCGAGACTTACCAATGGTACGCGGGATTTTTACCAGTACCTGACCGGCTTTTATCTTCTCACCTTCATCAACGGCCAAGTGTGCTCCTACCGGGATGTTATATGACTTCGTCTCCGACTTGCCATTAACAATAATGGCAGGGTTCTTTGTCTTATCGCGAGTTTCTGTAATCACTTTTTCACGGTGACCTGTCTGCTCATCCGATTCTTCCTTGTATGTGATACCTTCAATAATTGCCTCATATCCGATTTCACCATCAAACTCAGAAAGGATAACCGCATTGTATGGATCCCAGAAGCAAAGCTCATCACCCTTATCTACGGATTGACCGTCCTTTACTTTCAGGAATGCACCATAAGGTACGTTGTTGCTGATGAGTACTCGTCCCTTCTCCTTATCCAGGATTCGGATTTCACCTGTACGACCCATCACTACTTGTACTTTGTTACCATCACGGTCGGTTGTATCCACAAAACGCACGCCTTCAAACTCAACAACGCCCGGGAATTTTGCCTTGATGTTGGCATCAACTGCAATGTTGGATGCTGTACCACCCACGTGGAAGGTACGAAGGGTAAGCTGGGTACCTGGTTCACCGATCGATTGAGCAGCAATTACACCAACGGCCTCCCCTGCTTCTGCCATTTTACCGGTAGCCAGGTTACGTCCATAACACTTGGAGCAAGCGCCCATCTTCGATTCGCAGGTAAGTACCGAACGAATCTCAACTTCTTCAATGCTTGTTTCCTCTACACGCTTCGCAATCTCATCGGTAATCTCTGCATTCGCAGGACAGATCAATTCTTCTGTTAACGGATCATAGATATCGTGAACGGTTACACGGCCAAGGATACGCTCTGACAAAGGCTCAACGATGTCTTCGTTGTCTTTCAGTGCTGTAACTTTTAAGCCGCGCAGTGTACCGCAATCTTCTTCGGTAATTACCAAGTCGTGCGCAACGTCTACCAACCTACGCGTCAGGTAACCCGCATCAGCCGTTTTCAACGCTGTATCGGCAAGACCTTTACGTGCACCGTGGGTAGAGATAAAGTATTCCAATACATCCAATCCTTCTTTGAAGTTGGAAAGGATGGGGTTTTCAATAATTGAACCGACAGAACCAGCCAGGTTTTTCTGCGGCTTGGCCATCAGACCACGCATACCCCCTAACTGACGCACCTGCTCGCGTGAACCACGGGCACCGGAGTGCATCATCATGTAGATCGGGTTAAAGCCTTGCGTATCTTCTTCCAATTGACGCATCAATGTGTTGGTCAACATGGTATTGGTACGCGTCCAGATATCGATAACCTGATTGTAACGTTCGTTATCGGTGATCAGACCCATCATGTAGTTGTTCCAAACCGCATCAACTTCTTTCTGCGCATCAGAAACAAACTTCTCTTTCTCAACTGGAATCTTCACATCGTTCAAGCCCATTGACAAACCACCTTTGTAGGCCATCTGGAAACCAAGATCCTTGATATCATCGAGGAACTTCGCGGTTTTAGAAAGACCGGCCGCCTTGTATACATCGGCAATAATGGTTTGCAGTTTCTTCTTGGTTAGCAGTTCATCTACAAAACCAGCTTCCTCCGGAACAAACTGATTAAACAATACACGGCCAGCGACAGTCTCGATCACCTGATCTTTCAGCTCACCGGTTTTTTTATCAAGCATTTTTACACGCACTTTGACATGTGCATGCTTAGCCAGTTTTCCTTCGTTATGTGCAATGATCACCTCTTCAGCAGAGTAGAACATGCGGCCTTCACCCAATACTTTATTTTCGGGTGTGCTCTTCCTTCCTTTAGTGAGGTAGTATAAGCCCAACACCATGTCCTGAGAAGGTACGGTAATAGGTGCACCGTTAGCCGGGTTAAGAATGTTGTGCGAAGACAACATTAATACCGAAGCTTCAAGAATAGCTTCCTGACCAAGGGGCACATGAACGGCCATCTGGTCACCGTCAAAATCAGCGTTAAACGCAGTACACACCAACGGGTGCAACTGAATCGCTTTTCCTTCAATCAGTTTTGGTTGGAAAGCCTGAATACCCAAACGGTGAAGCGTAGGGGCACGGTTCAACAATACCGGATGTCCTTTCAATACATTTTCAAGAATATCCCAGATCACCGGATCCTTACGATCAACAATTTTCTTTGCCGATTTAACGGTTTTAACAATTCCTCTCTCGATCAGCTTGCGGATGATAAATGGCTTGAATAATTCAGCAGCCATATCTTTTGGCAATCCACACTCATGCAATTTGAGTTCAGGACCAACTACAATAACGGAACGACCGGAGTAGTCAACACGCTTACCGAGCAAGTTCTGACGGAAACGTCCTTGCTTACCTTTCAGCATATCGCTCAACGATTTCAACGCACGGTTTCCATCGGAACGAACAGCATTCACTTTACGTGAGTTGTCGAACAATGAGTCAACCGCTTCCTGAAGCATACGCTTCTCGTTACGTAGAATCACTTCAGGCGCTTTAATATCAATCAAACGCTTCAGACGGTTGTTACGAATAATCACACGTCTGTACAGGTCATTCAAATCAGATGTCGCAAAACGACCGCCATCCAACGGCACAAGCGGACGCAATTCAGGTGGAATTACAGGTACCATCTTGATCACCATCCACTCGGGGCGGTTTTCTACACGCGTGTTGGCTTCGCGGAAAGCTTCAACCACTTTCAAACGCTTCAACGCTTCCGCTTTACGCTGCTGTGAGGTATCGGTTGCAGCCTGGTGACGCAGGTCATATGAAAGTGTATCTAAATCAAGACGGGAAAGCAGCATCTCCAATGCGTCAGCACCCATCTTGGCGATAAACTTCTTCGGATCGTTATCATCCAACAACTGGTTTTCGCGAGGAAGTTTGTCAACAATATCCAGGTATTCCTCTTCAGTGAGAAAATCCATTTTATTGATACCATCTTCTTCCTTTACACCGGGTTGAATAACTACATAGCGCTCGTAGTAGATGATCTGATCCAATTTCTTGGTAGCCAATCCCAACAAGTAACCGATTTTATTCGGCAGGGAACGGAAATACCAGATGTGTGCTACGGGTACCACCAGTTCGATGTGTCCCATGCGCTCACGTCTTACTTTCTTTTCGGTAACCTCTACACCGCAACGGTCGCAGATGATTCCCTTGTAGCGAATACGCTTGTATTTACCGCAGTGACATTCCCAATCCTTAACCGGTCCGAAAATACGCTCGCAGAACAACCCGCCCATTTCAGGCTTATAGGTTCTGTAGTTGATGGTTTCCGGTTGTGTCACCTCGCCATGCGAACTCTCCAGAATCGATTCC
This sequence comes from uncultured Roseivirgaceae bacterium, assembly GCA_964419145.1. GTDB lineage: Bacteria > Bacteroidota > Bacteroidia > Cytophagales > Cyclobacteriaceae > UBA2336. The sequence goes on from CAYQOM010000007.1 coordinate 47,066, forward strand.
GGAGAAGCCAGGCTGATGGTGATTTTGGAAAAATCGCTGTTGAATTTTTTATTTTTTCTGAAAGACATACGCTCAGTTTTCAGGTTTCTAGTTCAAGTTTATTAATCCATCGTGATCTCAAGTGCCAGACCTCTCAGTTCATGCACCAATACGTTGAATGATTCAGGAATATTAGGCTTGCGCATATTTTCTCCCTTCACAATCGACTCGTATGCTTTTGCACGACCGATAACGTCATCCGACTTGATGGTAAGGATTTCCTGAAGGATGTGGGATGCACCGAATGCTTCGATAGCCCAAACCTCCATTTCTCCAAAACGCTGTCCACCGAACTGCGCCTTACCACCCAACGGCTGTTGCGTAATGAGTGAGTAGGGTCCGATAGAACGTGCGTGCATCTTATCATCAACCAGGTGACCGAGTTTCAGCATATACGCCACACCAACGGTTACAGGCTGGTCAAATTTCTGACCGCTTAAACCATCATACAAGTAGGTGCGGCCATACTCAGGCAAGCCGGCTTCCTTCAATTCATTCTGAACTTGTTCAAGCGAAGCACCATCGAAAATCGGTGTGGCATACTTGCGGCCAAGTTTCAAACCTGCCCAGGCAAGTACAGCTTCATAGAGCTGACCCAGGTTCATACGAGAAGGTACACCAAGCGGGTTCAAACAAATGTCAACCGGTGTTCCATCTTCGAGGAATGGCATATCTTCTTCACGAACAATACGGGCTACAACACCCTTGTTACCGTGACGACCCGCCATCTTATCACCCACTTTCAGTTTACGCTTCTTCGCGATGTACACTTTAGCCAGTTGAACGATACCCGTAGGCAGTTCATCACCAACCTCCAATGTGAAGCGTTCACGCTTGAACTCACCTGCGTAGGAATTTCTTTTCACAAGGTAGTTCTTCACCAACTGAGCTACCAGATCATTGGTATGATCATCGCTGGTCCAGTTATCCAGTGAAATATCGGCAATCAGGTTTACTTCTTCCGGTACGGCATAGTTGCTCTCGTCCCTGTAAATGTTCTTGTCAGGGAAAAGGTTATTCTCGATAACCTTTGCAGAGAACTTAACGCCTTTGCTGATTAACTCATCACCAAACTTGTGCTTCACACCATTGCTGGCCTTTCCATTCAATAAGGCAGTAAGCTTCTTGATCATTTCAGCACGCAAGTCAGCCAATGTTTTGCTGTACTTGTTCTTCAGTGCATCCAGTTCCTTCTTCGACTTCGAGCGAACATCTTTGTCGCGCTTCGGTCTGGAGAACAACTTCGTATCGATTACCACACCCTTTAATGATGGAGGCGCCTTAAGGGAAGCATCCTTCACATCACCTGCCTTGTCACCAAAGATGGCGCGCAGTAGTTTCTCTTCTGGTGTAGGATCGGTCTCACCTTTAGGAGTGATTTTACCGATCAGGATATCACCTTCTTTTACTTCCGCACCCACGCGAATGATACCGTTCTCATCAAGATGCTTAACGGCTTCTTCACTTACGTTCGGAATTTCTGAAGTCAATTCTTCTTCACCACGTTTGGTATCGCGTACTTCCAGTTCAAATTCTTCAATGTGAATAGAAGTGTACACATCATCGCGAACCACTTTCTCAGAAATTACAATCGCATCCTCGAAGTTGTAACCTTGCCATGGCATGTAAGCCACCAACAGGTTTCTTCCAAGTGCAAGCTCACCGTTGTTGGTTGCGTAACCTTCTACAAGCGGCTGGCCTTGCGTAACACGGTCACCCTTTCTAACTAGTGGTGTGTGGTTAATACACGTGTCCTGGTTGGTTCTTCTGAATTTCACCAGGCTATACGTTCTTACCTCATTATCAAAGTTTACAGAGCGTTGTTCCTCTGTAACATCATACTTAATTACAATTTTCTTCGCATCCACAAATTCCACCACACCTTCACCTTCAGCAGTGATCAGTGCGCGGGAATCCAGCGCAATGCGACCTTCCAGACCGGTTCCAACAATTGGCGCTTCAGGACGCACCAATGGTACAGCCTGACGTTGCATGTTTGAACCCATCAACGCACGGTTCGCATCATCGTGTTCGAGGAATGGAATCATAGACGCAGCAACCGAAACGATTTGGTTCGGAGCAATATCCATGTACTTTAATTCCTTAGGCTCTACCACTGGGAAGTCACCTTCAAAACGAGCCTTCACACGCTCTTCAATGAATTCGCCATTTGGCTTAACCTTCACATTTGCCTGGGCAATGTTGTGGGTATCTTCTTCTTCGGCTGTAAGGAATATGAGTTCCTTCTTAACCTTTCCGTTTTCAATCTTACGATAAGGCGTTTCTATGAAGCCCATCTTGTTCACCTTGGCATGAACGCAAAGCGATGAAATCAAACCGATGTTCGGACCTTCCGGAGTTTCGATGGTACACAAACGACCGTAGTGCGTATAGTGTACGTCACGAACTTCAAAGCCGGCACGTTCACGTGAAAGACCACCTGGACCGAGGGCTGACATTCTACGCTTGTGCGTAATCTCGGCCAGCGGGTTCGTCTGGTCCATGAACTGTGAAAGCTGGTTCGTTCCGAAGAACGAGTTGATTACTGAAGACAATGTACGCGCGTTGATCAGATCAACAGGCTTGAAGTCTTCGTTATCACGAACGTTCATTCTTTCTTTGATGGTTCTCGCCATACGGGCAAGACCCACACCGAACTGGGTGTACAATTGTTCACCTACAGTACGCACCCTACGGTTGCTCAAGTGATCGATATCATCGATCAATGCTTTTGAGTTGATCAATCCGATCAGGTACTTCACGATAAGAATAATATCTTCTTTGGTAAGAACGCGCTGGTCGTAAGACAGGTCAAGACCAAGTTTCTTGTTGATTCTATAACGACCAACTTCACCAAGGTCATAACGCTTCTCACTGAAGAACAAGCTTTGAATAATATCACGAGCCGTTTGCTCGTCAGGCGCTTCTGTATTTCTTAATTGGCGATAGATTTGCTCAACCGCTTCTTTTTCTGAGTTGGAGTTGTCCTTTGCCAACGTGTTGAAGATGATGTGGTAATCAGCCACGTTCACATCTTCACGGTGCAGAATGATCGACTTCACACCTGATTCCAGGATCGTGTCTACATCTTCCTGCGACAATACATGGTCACGCTCCAGCAATACCTCGTTACGATCGATAGACACCACTTCACCGGTATCTTCATCCACGAAGTCTTCTGTCCAGGTGCGAAGAACACGTGCCGCCAGCTTACGGCCGGCAATCTTCTTCAACGTATTCTTGTTGGCCTCCACCTCTTCAGACAAACCGAAGAGATCAAGAATATCTTTATCTGTTCCGAAACCAATTGCACGAAGCAACGTGGTAACAGGGAATTTCTTTTTACGATCGATGTACGCATACATCACCGAATTCACGTCAGTCGCGAATTCAATCCAGGAACCTTTAAACGGAATGATACGTGCGGAATACAGCTTGGTGCCATTGGTGTGCTTGCTCATGGCGAAGAACACACCCGGTGAACGGTGAAGCTGTGACACGATAACACGCTCGGCCCCATTGATTACGAACGAGCCCTTTTCAGTCATGTATGGAATATTCCCAAGGAATACTTCCTGCTCAATCGTTTCAAAATCTTCGTTGTCCTCATCGTTACAGGTGAGGCGCAATTTTGCCTTTAAGGGTACAGAGAATGTCAACCCTCGGTCGATGCATTCATCCACATCGTATTTTGGAGGATCAATGGTGTAATCCACGAACTCCAATACAAAGTTTTCGCGCGAATCAGAGATCGGGAAGTTTTCGGCAAAAACTTTATACAAACCTTCGTTTTGCCGCTTTTCAGCAGGCGTGTCGATTTGCAGGAAGTCTTTGAATGACTGGAGTTGTACATCCAGAAAATCAGGGTAGTCGATAATTTTTTCTACAGAGGAGAAATCAATTCTACCGTTACTATTTTTCTTTGCCAAGGTGCTTAACGTTTATGTTCAAATCCTGGACGAATTGTGGCTGGTACGTTGCCACAGGTATAAATACCATAGGTATAAATAGGAATAGACCTTGTCCCAATTACGCATTGGGGCAAGGTCTAACAGAAGGCGTTAGACGTACCGTTCGCCTTCAAGAAGCTTACTTCAGCTCAACTTCAGCACCCGCTTCAACGAGTTGCTTCTTGAGGTTTTCAGCTTCGTCCTTAGGTAAGCCTTCTTTGATTGTTTTAGGAGCTCCGTCTACTACATCTTTAGCTTCTTTCAAGCCAAGACCAGTAAGTTCCTTAACAAGCTTCACAATTTGAAGTTTGTTAGCACCAGGAGCTTTCAATACAACATCGAAATTGGTTTTTTCTTCAGCAGCAGCGCCACCACCAGCACCACCAGCAGCAGGACCTGCTACTACAGCAGCAGCTGCAGGCTCAATGCCATAGGTTTCTTTCAGGTAAGAAGCGAGTTCGCTTACTTCTTTAACGGTGAGTTCAACGAGTTGATCTCCGAGAGCTTTTACGTCAGCCATTTTTACTAAAATTTAAAATTTTGATTCAACAATTTATTTTGCGCGTTCTTCCAAAGTCTTCATCAAGCCACCAAGTGTTTGCTTGCCACTTAACAAAGCAGACAATACATTCTTGGCAGGTGATTGCAACAAGGAAATAACATCACCAATAAGCTCATTCTTGCTCTTCAGCTCGCTGAGCGTATTGAGGTTTTCTTCTCCGATAAAAAAGTCGGAGTCGATAGAGGCTGCCTTCAGTACAGGTTTGCCGTCCAGTTTTTTACGAAACTCTTTTATTACGCGTGCCGGCAGGTTTCCAGCTTCTTTAGAGAAGAGGACGCCCGAAAAGCCGTGTAATGTTCCGAAAAGCGGAGTAAAATCAACACCTTCTTGCTTCTCAAGCGCTTTGCGAATCAACGTGTTCTTATACACGCGGTATTCGATGCCGCTTTTGAAGCAAAGCCTTCTGAAATTGTTTACCTGCTCAACGGTTAATCCGCCTGCATCGGTAATATAGAAGTGCATGTTGTCCGCAAACTTCTGACTGAGTTCCTCTATAATTTGTGCTTTTTCTTCTCTGGTCATGTTTTTGTTTTCTTAGATACCAGCAATAGAACCCATGTCAATCTTTACACCCGGACTCATCGTTGTTGAGATGCTGATACTTCTAAAGTATGCACCTTTCGCTGAGGCGGGCTTCAGTTTGGCAACCACATTAATCATCTCCATGGCATTGTCCCTGATTTTGTCAGGCGAGAAGGAAGCTTTCCCGATGCTCACGTGTATGATTCCTGTTTTATCAATTTTGAAGTCGATTTTACCGGCTTTTACTTCTTTAACCGCTTTACCAACTTCGAGCGTAACAGTTCCTGATTTAGGATTTGGCATCAAGCCGCGAGGGCCCAATACCTTGCCAAGTTTACCAACTTTGGCCATTACGGTAGGCGTACAGATAATCACATCGATGTCTGTCCAGCCACCTTCAATTTTCTGGATGTAATCATCCAGACCAACGTGATCGGCACCGGCATCTTTCGCATCCTGAACTTTATCAGGTGTGCAAAGCACCAGTACACGAACTGCTTTTCCGATACCATGAGGAAGAGACACTACGCCACGAACCATCTGGTCGGATTTTTTAGGATCAACGCCTAACCGGATATCCATATCCACGGAAGCATCAAACTTGGTGAAGGTAATGTCCTTCAACAGTTGCGATGCATCATCCAGCGAATAGAGCTTATCCGGATTATATTTCGCCTCTACGGCTTTTCTGTTTTTTGAAATCTTTGCCATGACTTTCTTTTGTAATCAGTCGGTTATTTATTTTTCCCAGGGAGGTGTACCCGCAACGGTAACGCCCATACTTCTGGCTGTACCTGCAACCATTTTCATTGCCGACTCAATTTTAAATGCGTTCAAATCCGGCATTTTCAATTCAGCAATGGCCTTTACCTGATCCCAGGTAATGGATCCGATTTTGGTACGGTTAGGTTCGTTTGAACCCTTCTGCTTTTTCATCGTCTCCAGGATAAGGTTAGCAGCGGGTGGTGTTTTGATTACAAAATCGAACGACTTGTCGTTATATATAGTGATCAAAACCGGAAGCAATTGACCCGGTTTATCCTGAGTACGCGCATTAAACTGCTTGCAAAAGTCCATGATGTTAAGACCCTTGCTACCTAAAGCAGGACCAATTGGAGGAGATGGGTTTGCTGAACCTCCTTTAACTTGCAATTTTAAATACCCTGTAATTTCCTTTGCCATGATATTCCTTAATCTAACTTTTCAACCTGCATATAATTCAATTCAACAGGCGTATTCCTGCCGAATATTTTCACCATTACATTGAGTTTCTTCTTCTCCTCAAAAATCTCCTCCACCGTTCCGGTAAACCCACTAAATGGTCCGTCCATTACTTTCACAGACTCACCTTTAATAAAAGGTGTTTCCAGTTTTTCATCGAACGTATCAATCTCATCAACCTTACCGAGGATTCTGTTCACCTCAGATTGGCGCAAGGGCACCGGATCTTTTGAAGAACCTGAGCCATTGTTTCCTAAAAAGCCAATTACACCCGGAATATTATTAACCGAGTGATACGCTTCCCCATGGGAAAGATCGGCTGAGATCAATACGTAACCCGGGAAGAAATTTCTTTCCCGAACACGCTTCTTGCCACCCCGCATTTCGTATACCTTCTCAGAAGGAATCAAAACCTGCGGAATATATTCCTGGAGCTTTTCGCGCTCAATTTCATTTTCCAGGTAAGTTTTAACCTTCTTTTCCTGGCCGCTGATGACGCGCAATACATACCACTTCAATTCGCCCATCGAACCTGCCGGTTAAAATTCCCTATAGAACCACTCCAACCCGGTTTGAAAAACCCAGTCGATACCACCAATTACCAATGCAAAAATTGTTGAGGCAACCAACACCAGAATGGCGCTGCCTTGCAATTCATTAAAACTGGACCAGGAGACCTTATTTTTAAGCTCGTCCCAAGACTCCACAAAGAATGTTTTAATCTTCTGCATCAGTTTTTGCGTTTAGCACGGGTGGAGAGACTCGAACTCCCAGCCTGCGGTTTTGGAGACCGCTGCTCTGCCAATTGAGCTACACCCGTTTTTAGGTGAAACCCCGTGGCTTTGCAGGCTTTTAAGGCCCCCTCAACCTTCTGAGTTACACCAAGTTACATTTCAATACCTTATGCAGCTCAAAAGGACTGCAAAGGTAGAAATAGAAACTATAGAAAACAAAGGCGTTCCTTAAAATTTCAGAAACGCCTTATGTTATTGATTTTCAGAGAAATGCCCTTTCGGGCACTTGTCCAATAATTAGTCAAGAATTTCAGTAACCTGACCAGATCCTACGGTACGGCCACCTTCGCGAATCGCGAAACGAAGACCTTTCTCCATAGCGATCTTGTTGATCAGCTGAACTTCGATAGAGATGTTATCGCCAGGCATAACCATTTCTACACCAGCAGGCAACATGATTTCTCCTGTTACGTCAGTGGTGCGGAAATAGAACTGAGGGCGGTATTTGTTAAAGAATGGTGTGTGACGACCACCTTCTTCTTTCGACAATACGTAAACCTCAGCCTTGAACTTAGCGTGCGGAGTTACTGAACCAGGCTTGCAGATAACCATACCTCTGCGGATTTGCTCTTTTTCAATACCACGGAGCAACAGACCTACGTTATCACCAGCTTCACCTCTGTCAAGAATTTTGCGGAACATTTCCACACCAGTTACAGTCGACTTCAGGTTTTCAGCACCCATACCAAGAATTTCAACTGCATCACCTGAGTTGATCACACCACGCTCAATACGGCCGGTAGCAACAGTACCACGACCAGTGATTGAGAACACGTCTTCAACAGGCATCAAGAAATCTTTGTCGATCAAACGGGTAGGAATTGGAATGAACTCATCAACTGCGTTCATCAACTCTTCCACTTTCTCAACCCACTTCGGCTCACCGTTCAAGGCGCCAAGAGCAGATCCTCTGATTACAGGCATAGTATCGCCAGGGAAGTTGTAAGATGACATCAGTTCACGTACTTCCATTTCAACAAGATCCAACAATTCAGCATCGTCAACCAAGTCAACTTTGTTCATGAACACAACAAGTGCAGGTACACCTACCTGACGAGCCAGCAGAATGTGCTCGCGGGTTTGAGGCATAGGTCCGTCAGTAGCAGCCACTACAAGAATAGCACCGTCCATCTGGGCAGCACCCGTAACCATGTTCTTCACATAGTCAGCGTGACCAGGACAGTCAACGTGAGCGTAGTGACGCTTGTCTGTAGCGTACTCAACGTGTGAGGTGTTGATAGTAATACCTCTTTCTTTTTCTTCAGGTGCGTTGTCGATAGAAGAGAAGTCGCGCACAGCAGCGAGTCCTTTTTTAGAGAGCACCTGCGTAATAGCCGCAGTAAGGGTGGTTTTACCGTGGTCAACGTGACCAATGGTACCAATGTTTACGTGAGGTTTCGAACGATCAAATGTTTCTTTAGCCATATTTGAAAATTCCAGTTAAAGTTTAAAGTGTATAATTAATTTAAGTTTTACTTCTTAAATCTTCCTTTCAGAAGATACACCCTAAACATGATAAGCCTGTCGAATAAGGGTTTATTCGTCTGCCTTGCGGCAGGTTGAATGCATTGATTTCCAAACCGATGGCGCTACTCATCCGAAATCAAAGCATGCAACTATTCAATACGTTTACAACCAGAACTTCTTTCTGGTTAAGCCGTTGAGCCTCAAAGGAAACTTCAACGTTTTAGAGCTGTTGATGAGAATTGAACTCACGACCTCTTCCTTACCAAGGAAGTGCTCTACCCCTGAGCTACAACAGCGATCATTCAAAATTTCAAATTCAACATTTAAAATTTCAAATTGGCTCAACTTGTAACTCCTTTGTCCGAATCCAAATTTCAAATTTGGAATCTGGAATCTGGAATTAAAGGTGAGCGGGAGACGAGGCTCGAACCCGCGACCTGCAGCTTGGAAGGCTGCCGCTCTACCAACTGAGCTACTCCCGCATTGCCTCAACCTGCCTCTTCTAAAGGAGAGGCGGGATAAGGAGTGGGGGAAATAGGATTCGAACCTATGAAGTCATAAGACAACAGATTTACAGTCTGTCCCAGTTGGCCGCTTTGGTATTCCCCCTTTCAACGGAATCAGGGGGCTTTTACTCCTCACCAATCCCGAACTAAATATTTCCTAGAACGCTTTCGAAAAGCCTGATGGAACGTGCCCAAAAACAGGGTTTTCTAAAAATAGGAGTGCAAAATTATACGGTTTTTTGGTTTAGTCAAACATTTTAAAAAAGGCCGAAAACAATCTGATTATTAAATAATCACAATGTCCGTAACAATGCCCTTTCCGAACTCCTGATGGAAGAGTTCAATAACCTTTGACTTATGGAGCAGAAAATCGTTTTTCATGGAGGCCGTTTTGAATTCCACAAAAAGAACCCGGTTCTTCATAAACACCTTGCGGGTACGTCTGGCAATGGGCTCCCCTACCAGTCGCTCCCATGAGGCAATGACCTGAGCCTCATCGAATTTCGACTCCAGGTGATAGGAATTCAGCAAGCTGCGAATGGCGTCACCAATGGGTGTAATACCGGCTTTATCGTCTTTATTGTTTTTCACGCTTTTGCAGGCTTTACCCGCCCTCCATCAACTTCATAAACATCACCCGGAATTTTCAGTTCCTTCATCATGGCCAACGTTCGCTCAGGACCGGCATCGGTAATAAAAGATTGACCATAATCTTTCCCAGATACCACCCGGAGCAGCCTGGCAATGCGGGTATCATCCAATTTATCAAAAATATCATCTAAAAGCAGCATGGGGCTAAACCCAAGATGTGCCTTGATAACCTCAACCTGGGCAAGTTTAACTGCCACTAAAAACGACTTTTGCTGGCCTTGAGAACCCAGCCGCTTCAGTTCACCATGGGCAAATCCAAAAACATAGTCATCGCGGTGAATGCCAAAAGTGGTGCGCTGAAGAATCAGGTCTTTCTTTAAATAATGCTTCAATCCCTCCTCCATGGTGTTTTGCTCAAGCGATGAAGAATAGGTTAACGTGGCTTCTTCCTGCTCATCAACCAGTAGTGCGTATGCCTTGTTGAATAATGGTAAAAACTCGGCTGCGAAGGCACTTCGCTTTTCATACAGAACTTTTCCTGTTCGGGATAATTGCTGATCGTACAAGTCAATCATCTGATAATCAACTTTGTTTTGCTCAGCAAACATTTTTAGCAAAGCATTACGCTGCTTTAAAGCATGGTGGTATTCCATCAAAGCTTCCAGGTAAACAGGGTCAACCTGGGCAATCATCTGGTCAAAAAACTTTCTGCGGGCATCGCTGCTCTCCTTCACCAAATCAACATCAAGCGGAGAAATAAGCACTACCGGATACCGACCGATGTGATCACTTAGCTTTTCATAGTCGCTGTTGTCTTCACGAAAGATTTTCTTTCTTCCGGCTTGCACCTGGCAAAACACGTCATGCGTCTTGTTATCATTTTCGAATTCGCCTTTGATGAAGAAAAAATCTTTGCCGTGTTTGATGTTCTGTGTATCCGAGCTGACCGAAAAACCTTTTGTTGTAGACAAGTAATAGATGGCTTCCAACAGATTTGTTTTGCCGCTTCCATTCAAACCCAATAAAAAATTGATTTGCGATGGAAACTTCAATTCAAGTTCCTCATAGTTTTTAAAGTTGCTCAACTGAAGTCTGTTCAGGCGCACGTACAGGAGAATTAGCTTAAAAAATGATTGAAATCCGTTTTCCGGGCGTCCACTTGGCAGTTGTCCAATTGTACCCTATTTTCGCAGTCCGAATCAAAATTAGGGATATGTCCAAGACCGCCAAAGCTAAGAAAAGCAGCACATCAAAAGGTTCTGAAACAGGTTTTTCAAAAGAAACCTATATGTACTGGTATGAGAGCATGTTGCTGATGCGCAAGTTTGAAGAGAAAGCCGGGCAGCTTTACGGAATGCAAAAAATAAAAGGTTTCTGCCACTTATATATCGGTCAGGAGGCATGTGCTGCCGGTGCAGTTACCGCGCTTACCAAAGATGATAAGTGGATTACGGCCTATCGCGATCACGGACATCCGTTGGCATTGGGCACCAGCCCCAATGCGGTAATGGCCGAATTGTATGGCAAGGAAACCGGTTGCTCGAAAGGCAAAGGTGGTTCTATGCACATTTTTGATAAAGCTGTGAATTTCATTGGCGGGCATGGCATTGTAGGTGGACAAATTCCTTTAGGTGCTGGGATTGCATTTTCAGAGAAGTACAATAAGACCGGCAATGTGTGTATCTGCTACATGGGTGATGGTGCCGTACGTCAGGGTGCTTTTCACGAGGCTTTGAACCTGGCCATGTTGTGGAAACTGCCTGTGATTTTTGTTATTGAGAACAACGGTTACGCCATGGGTACATCCGTAAAACGTACTTCCAATGTTCATGAGTTATATACGCTTGCGGAATCTTATGATATGCCTTCTGAGCCGGTAGATGCCATGAAGGTCGAGGAGGTTCACAAAGCGGTTGCAAAAGCTGCTGACCGTGCACGCAAAGGCGATGGCCCTACCCTGCTTGAATTCAGAACATACCGATATAAAGGACACTCTATGTCCGATCCGCAAAAATACCGCACCAAGGAAGAAGTGGAAGAATACAAGCAACGCGACCCGGTTGAGGTAGTACGCAAAACGATTCTCGACAAGAAATTTGCGACAGAAAAAGACCTTCAAAAAATTGAAGAGAAAGTAGCTGCCCAAGTGGAGGAAAGTGTGAAGTTCGCTGAAGAATCAAGCTTCCCTGATCCGTCAGAGGCGTTAACGGATATTTATGCTGAGGCCGATTATCCCTTCATTACCGACTAAAACACCTTTTGTTTAATATCCTGTAATTAGTAGTTTTGCGCCCCTCCTGACGGCTGTCGGGGCGGCTAATGTAGTATTGTCATGGCGAAGAAAGACGAATCAAAAGATCTGTTACAAAATCCGGAAGCACTTGCTGAAAAGCTGGAAGGCGCTGAAAACTGGCTGGAACAAAACTCCAAATTGGTTATTGGTGTAGTGGCTGTATTGTTAGTGGCCGTTGCCGGATATTTTGGCTTCATGTATTATAAATCAAACCAGGATGCTCAGGCTCAGCGCGAGATGTTCCAGGCCATTTATTATTTTGAAGCAGATAGTCTTAACCTGGCGTTAAATGGCGATGGAAACAACTTGGGATTCATTGACATTATTGACGAATACAAATTCTCCGATGCGGCAAACCTGGCGCACTTTTATGCCGGTGTTTCTTATTTGAAGCAAGGCAACTATGAAGCTGCAAGACTTTACCTACAGGATTTCAGCTCAAACGATTTACTGGTACAGGCACGCGCCTACAGCCTGATCGGTGATGCGTATATGGAAGAAGAGAACTTTGAAGAAGCTGCAAATTATTACAACAAAGCTGCTGCCTATAAGCCCAATCGCTTTTTTACACCAACCTATTTAATGAAGGCTGCCTTGGCTTATGAAAAATTAAATCAGGCAGAAAAAGCAAAAGCTGCTTATGATCAGATCATCACCAAATATTGGGAATCTTCCGAATACCAGAATGCCAGAAAGTTTAAGGCAAAGCTGGAGAGCAATTCGTAGTAGAAATTAAATTACTTTTGAAGGGATAGTTTTCTATCCCTTTTTTATTGTCAAAAATCACATGCATTATGGCTGGATCACTGCCTTCTGGGAAAATTCAAACAAGAATAGACTTATCCTCAACCCGTATTGCTATTGTAGTAGCAGAATGGAATGAAGAAATAACCGAAGCATTGTATACCGCAGCAGTTGCCAGTTTGATTCAGCACGGTGTTCAAAAACAAAACATCATCCGAAAGAATGTGCCTGGAACATTTGAACTATCTCTTGGTGCACAATGGATGGCCCAACGCGATGAAATTGATGCCGTGATCTGCTTGGGCTGCGTAATCCAGGGGGAAACGCCTCACTTCGATTACATCTGCCAGGCAGTGGCTTATGGCCTTACTGAAGTAGGTTTGAAAACCGGAAAGCCAGTAATCTTTGGTGTGTTGACTACCCTGAACAAGCAACAAGCATTTGATCGTGCAGGCGGGAAGTATGGCAACAAAGGCGAGGAAGCTGCGCTGACGGCTATCAGGATGTTAGGTTTTTAAAGAAAACAAAAAGCCCCACGAAAAGTGAGGCTTTTTTATTCATCTAAAGAACCTGATTACATATTCTTCACCACTTCCTGACCAAATTCAGAGCACTTCAATAATGTGGCTCCGTCCATCAGGCGGTGGAAATCGTAAGTTACCTTTTTGGAAGAGATCGCTCCCTCTAAGCCTTTTACAATCAAGTCAGCAGCCTCTTGCCAGCCCATGTACTCCAGCATCATTACCCCCGAAAGAATTACTGACCCAGGATTCACTTTATCCTGACCCGCATACTTTGGCGCTGTACCGTGTGTGGCTTCAAAAATAGCGTGACCTGTTAGGTAGTTGATGTTTCCGCCAGGTGCAATTCCAATTCCACCTACAATGGCGGCTAATGCATCAGAAATATAGTCGCCATTCAGGTTGAGTGTAGCTACTACCGAGTATTCATCCGGGCGAAGAAGAATCTGCTGCAAGAACGCATCGGCAATTGAATCTTTGATCACAATCTTATGACCATCTTTCTCAATTACCTGCCATGGGCCACCATCCAGATCCTTGGCTCCAAATTCACTTTTCGCCAATGCATATCCCCAATCACGGAAACCACCTTCGGTAAACTTCATGATGTTACCCTTGTGTACCAACGTTACGCTTGGCTTTTTGTGGGCAATTGCAAATTCAATGGCCGAACGAACCAAGCGCTCTGTTCCTTCTTTTGAAACAGGCTTAATTCCAATTCCAGCGGTTTTCGGAAAACGAATCTTCTTGTAAAGTTTTGGATAGTTTTCTTCAAAAAGCTTCAAAAACTTTTTGTTGTCTTCGGTTCCTTCCTGAAACTCAATGCCTGCATAAATATCTTCGGTGTTTTCACGGAAGATGGTCATATCTGTTTTGTGTGGTTCCTTTACAGGAGACGGAACACCCTTAAACCAACGAACCGGACGCACGCAAGCATACAAATCCAAATCCTGACGAAGGGCTACGTTTAATGAGCGAATACCGCCACCAACAGGTGTGGTTAATGGACCCTTAATGCCTACCAAATATTCACGGAAAGCGGCCATGGTTTCATCAGGCATCCAATTGCCCGTTTTGTTATAAGCCTTTTCTCCCGCTAAAACTTCCTTCCAATTGATTTTTCGCTTTCCACCATAGGCCTTCTCAACAGCCTTGTCGAAAACAAGCTGGGAGGCCGGCCAGATATCTACACCGGTGCCATCGCCTTCAATGAAAGGAATTGTTGGATTGTCGGGAACGTTAAGTTTTCCGTTCTGAATGCTTATTTTCTGTTCGCTCATTCGAATTATGATTAAATTGTTTATGCCTTAAAGAGCCCGAAATTAAAAAAATCGGCATAGAAATAAACGGCTCAAAGGGTTTGGGGCGTTTTTTGTTGAAATAATCGGCTATGAAACCACGTGTATTTTCGTTAATCCTGATAAGCCTGTTGTTTACCTCCTCATCGTACAAAAAAAATACGATTTGTCTTCAACCCGAGGAGAAAAAACTGTACGACTTGATTATGGCCTACCGGAAGGAAAAAGGATTGCCGGTTATTCCGCTCTCTGAAAAACTGACAAGAGTTGCGCAATTGCATGCAAAAGATCTGAGCGAAAACCACAATCCAAATAATGGCAAGTGCAACCTACATAGCTGGTCGAAAAAAGGAAAGTGGACGGCCTGTTGCTACACCGATGATCACAAGCAGGCTCGCTGCATGTGGGATAAGCCTCGTGAAATTGCCGGGTACAACAGCAACGGATATGAAATTTCATATTTCAGTTCGATTGGTGCCAATGCGGAAGAGGGCCTTACGGGATGGAAGAAAAGTCAGGGGCACAATCGGGTAATCATCAATGATGGAACCTGGAATCAAATTACGTGGAAGGCAATTGGCATCGGCTTTTACAAGGAATATGGTGTGGTTTGGTTCGGAGCGTTGGAGGATGAGCTTACGATTTCGGATTGTAATGATTAAGTTTAAGGCAGTATCAACCCATACACCATGAAGCGTATCTCCATTTTTTCTTTTTTCTTCTTGTTCAGTGCAACACTCGCTCTCAGTCAGAATTACCCCAACACGCCTCCTGCCGTTTCGCCCATGCCCATGAAACCAGAAATGACCGAAATCTGGGAACCTGAAGTACCCGTAGTAACACCGGGCAAAAATGTGGGCGATGCACCATCTGATGCCATCATTCTTTTCGATGGAAAGAATCTTGATCAGTGGGTAAGTCAAAAAGATCCATCAAAGCCTGCGCCCTGGCAAATTGTTGATAATGACCATATGGAAGTAGTGCCCGGTTCAGGAGGTATACAAACCAAAATGAAGTTTAGCGATTGTCAGCTTCACCTTGAATTCAGCGCACCGGATGTTGTAGAAAGTCAGGGACAGGGACGTGGCAACAGTGGCGTGTTTTTTCAGAATCGTTACGAACTGCAAATACTCGATTCATACAACAACCGAACCTATCGTAACGGACAAGCAGGAAGCGTTTACAAAGATCACGCACCCCTAGTTAATGCAATGAAAGGTCCGCTGGAGTGGAACACCTACGATGTCATTTATCGTGCTCCCCGTTTTAAAGCTGACGGTAGTTTGGATTCACCGGCAACCATTACCGTGCTGCATAATGGTGTTTTGATTCAGAATAATGTTACCATCAACGGACTAACCTTGTATATCGGGTTGCACCACTATGGCGAAGCACATGGTGATGACGTGATTTCTCTCCAAGATCACGGAAACAAAACTCAATTCAGAAATATCTGGATACGGAAATTATAACAAGACGCTTAGTACATCTCGTCCTTGTTGGGAAATTCACAGGCCTTCACATCAGTTACATACTGTCCAACCGCATTGGTAATAGCGCTGTGAAGGTCGGCATACCTGCGCAAGAACCGCGGTTTAAAATCCTGGTTGATTCCAAGCATGTCCTGCATGACGAGCACCTGCCCATCTACATCCGGCCCGGCACCAATACCGATTACCGGAATGTGCAATGCGCTGGCCACTTGTTTTGCCAACGTAGCTGGAATTTTTTCCAACACCAAAGCAAAACATCCACACTCCTGTAACAAGATCGCATCTTCCAAAAGTTTTTTTGCTTCAGCCTCTTCTTTGGCTCGAACCGAATAAGTTCCGAATTTATAAATCGATTGAGGCGTGAGACCCAAATGGCCCATAACCGGGATACCGGCAGTAAGAATCCGTTCAACCGAATCCTTCACTTCACTTCCCCCCTCCAACTTAACCGCATGTGCACCGGCCTCTTTCATAATGCGAATGGCTGAACGCAATGCTTCCACTGAACTTCCCTGGTATGATCCGAATGGAAGATCAACAACAACCAAGGCACGGTTTACTGCTTTTACTACTGATGATCCATGATAGATCATTTGATCAAGCGTAATCGGCAACGTAGTTTCATTACCTGCCATTACGTTTGAAGCCGAATCGCCTACAAGAATAATATCAATGCCTGCGCCATCAATAATTTTTGCCATACTGTAATCGTAGGCCGTAAGCATGGCGATTTTCTCACCACGGTTTTTCATTTCCTGAAGCTGGTGCGTAGTGATTTTTTTTATTTCGGATTTATGAACAGACATGCAACTTACTTAAGGTATACAGCCGACTCTTTTCCAAGCACAACTTCTACATGATCTTTAATGGTTGTGGCCAACGCATAACCGGTATATTGCGGATAGATCGGAAAATTGGCGTGACTGCGGTTTACTAAAACTGCGGTTTCAATTTTTTTTACATCTGTGCCCAGAAAAGGTTTAAGGCCATACGCCAACGTTCTTCCGGTGTTGAGTACATCATCCACTAAAATGATGGATTTCTTTCTAACCTCTTTGGTATCACAATCCAGAATAACTTCACCTTGCTGAGGTGCCAGCTTATCCAGGCTCACCTTTACCAGTTTGGCTTCAATCGATGAAATACCTTCAATTTCTTTGGTAAGCATCTTAGCCAGTACATAGCCCTGGCCGTCAATACCCGCAATGATGACGGATTTTTCTTTGAAATTATTTTCATAAATCTCAAAAGCCATCCTTCGGATTTTCTGCTTCACCTGGGCAGCATCCAGAATCAATGTTTTCTCCGAAACCATAAACTAGTTTGGAATGGGCAACACTTTGCTGTTCTTCATGGTGGAAAGAATCACCATCGATTGAAGACTATCAACAACATCAATATTGGAAACTTTCTCCAACATCAATTGCTGGTATGCAGCGATATCGGCACAAATAATCTTCAAAATAAAATCGCCAGCACCGGTAATGTGATGACATTCGATCACCTCTTCAACCGTGTTGATGGCGTTCATGAATTTTTCAATGTTCTCTTTGTTGTGGCCTTTCAAGGTTACCATCACAAACGTGCTTACACCAAGACCCACCGTAGCCGGATCAATTACTGCATGGTAGCTTTTTATTACGCCTCCGTTTTCAAGTTTGTTAACCCGCTCCAAGGTAGGCGCTGGGGATAATCCAATTTCCTTAGCTAGGAGGGCATTTGTAATATTGGAATTGCGTTGTAACAACTCCAGAATTTTCCGGTCAGTATTGTCGAGTTTTATATTCTTCATAGCAAGATGATTTACCAAATAATATTTGGTAAAAATAACGGAAAAAGCGAAAGAATTAGTGACAAGCGGGCAGATTATTCCAGCACCATCAGGCGATGGGTACGGGAAAAATCCCCAGATCTTACTAGTAAAAAGTAAAGTCCGGTTTGAAAGCCGGTTGCAGGCAATCGGAATGTATTGAGCCCCGAAACTGAGTTTACACTCTCGGAATACACCATTTGCCCAATTGAGTTGATCAAAAACACTTCCATCGCCCGGTTTTCACGAACAATCCATTGCACTTCAATGTGTGATTGGGCCGTTGCCGGATTGGGATATGGAGCTAAGACAACAATGGGCTGATCAACGGAGGCGCATAGTTGGTTATCATTGGGAGAAGTGTCTTCGATTTCAGCCAAAGCACAAACATAGGATAACGAAGAAGGTGCAGGTAACTCAAAATCGGACAGGTGGTAGTAACTGGAATTTGGGGGGATTGTCGTGGCTACAAACGTGCGAAACGCAGTTCCATCCACTTCAAACGTTAAAGGCAAATTCGTGATGGCAATGTTGCTTTTATTTTGAATGGTTACTGCCGGCTTAACCGAAGCCTGTCCGGTTTCAATAAGTTCAAGTTGTGTAAGCGCAACATCCGTGAATGGAATTACAACTTCTATAAGTCTGCTGAAAACAGTTGAGCAGCCCTGCGCATTAAACGCAGTAAGGCCAACTTCATATGAACCCAATTCTGAAAATGTAAACGATGGAGAAACCGAAGTGCTGCTTGAACTATTGGGATCATTAAACTGCCACAGGTAGCTGGTAGCGTTGGTTGATGTGTTTGTAAACTGAACCTGTAAGGGCGGTGGACCAAAAGATGGCGTAGCTATAAAACTAGCTTGTGGTGAATTAATAATGGAAACATTCTTTGCCGCGCTGTGTACGCACCCTGTTTGCGTGGTTACCGACAACGAAACATTAAAATTACCCGTATTGGCAAAACTAAATACCTGAGGGTTCTCTGTTCCATTGCCGAGGCCAGCAAAATTCCAGACGTATCCCACCACAGCATCAGCAGCATCGTTGGTTATATCGGTAAATTCAGTTTGCTGGTTGATGCAATTTCTGGAAACAGAAAAGTCTGGTGTAAGTACAGCCGGAACATTAAGTGTGCGGCTAACGGAAGAAATGCATCCGTTGGTTGCCATTACGTTGAGTGTCACATTTTTATCTCCAGATGTAAGAAAAGCGTGCACCGGGTTGGCAACCGTATAAAACGAGCTCTGAATTTGCCATTGTTGTGATTGCAATGATCCGGTTGATGTATTCGTAAAGTTTACCGGCACGCCCAAACAAGGCGGAGAGTTAGTGAAACTTGCCACTGGTGAGGGAGAAATGGTAACAGGTTTTTGAATTGTGGATGAACATCCAAAATTGGTAATAGCGGTTAAGCTTACGGAATAGTCACCAGCATTTTGAAATGTATACTGAGGGTTACGAGTAGTTGACGATCCGGTTCCGTCTCCAAAATTCCACTGCCAGGAAGCTAAATTGCTATCGAACGGATTTGGAGTAATGTCCGTGAATTGTGTGGGTGTACCCGAACATGAAAAGGGTGGCAGCGCAACGGAGAAATCTGTTTGCGGCTTCGAGTAAATCGTTACAGACTTTGTTCTCGTGTTGTTACATCCCGATGTACCAAAAGCCGTGAGAGTTACATCAAACGTACCCGGCGAACCGTAACTGTTTAGCGGATCTTCATCAGTCGAATTTTGTCCATCACCAAAATTCCAACTATATCCATTCACTGCACCAGTTGTTTCATTTGTAAATGTTACCGCAGCATCCTGGCATTGACCGGATGAGGAGAAGTTTACGAGCGGGCCTTCGGTTACTGAATTGATAGTCTTCACAATCTCGCTTGTGCAGCCAGGTATTGAGGCTATAAGTTTCAACTCCTGACTGACAGGGCTCTGAAATGCAAAGTTCAAATTTTGATTAGTGGTCACTACTTGTCCATTCACACTCCATTCCCAAACAGGAGTAAGTGCGGCTTCAAAAATAGAGTTATTAATAATTTCATAAGTTTGATTCGTACAAATAGGTGATACAGCAGGAAGGTTAAAATCAACGATAGGTTGATTAAAAATTGTAATATGATCGCGTTCTAAGTTGCCACACCCATTTGATGCTATAACAGATAAACGAACTTCATAATTGCCTGCTGTGGTGTAGATATGGACCGGATCGGGCACTGAAGAAGTGTTCATGTCGCCAAAATCCCATGCATAAGATGTAATATTTTCCGATGTATTTTGTGAGGTAAATTCAACATTGTGATTTATGCAAACGTTTTGAGAACTAAATTCAATATCGGGTGCCATGTTTGACGAAACATCGATCGCTTTACTGTAATAATCATAATTATTTCCTTTCCTAGCGATTAAAGAAGCAAAATACGTCTGAGAGGCGGTGTACTCAATTCCTGTTGGGTTCCATTCGTTGGATGAAGAAATATTCGCAAAACAAATATTGGGGAAGCTAATCCTCGCGATTGTTCTACTTGTTTGGTTGATTACAAAACCATACCAATTTGATCCATCCTTAACACACTCAAAGTTTACACTGTTTGCTAGAAGACCAAGATTCCCCAAACTAGTCACAGTTGGATTGCTGTTCACTATGTTCGCACCAAAATCTAACCGAAACAACGAACCATTAAAAGTTTGAACTATTCCAATAAACCTTCCTGCATCGATGGTCATTTTTACTCCTGACGGTCGTTCATTTGTGGCAAACGATGGTGTAATTATTTGCGAAAATGAAGGAACCATAAATAGAGACGCACCAAAATCTAACCTATATATAGTTCTTGAATTGAATGCAATCAACAACGCATACCATTGTCCATCACTTCTTATAAGATTGATGTCATCAAGTGATGATGCACCAAGTGGAGCAGAAACGGTAATTATATCCAACGGTTGAGGAGTATTTTCGATTGAGTTTCTCAAATTTATAATTTGAAGTGTCTGATTAACGGAATTTGTAACAATTACAACTATTTCATCATTTGTAATCCCAATATCCATACCACTATTTGCAGCACTTATATTAGAAGCAATCAGTTCGATTGTAGGGGTTGACTCTAGCGATTCTCCAAATATCAAACGCATCAAGGTGGATGTACTACTATTCACCACTAAACCGTACCATGTGCCATTTTCCTGAACAAGTTTTATCTGCTCGGGGCCAGCAAGAGCATTGCCAATATTACCCAAATTTGTGATCTGTGGCGTTGGATTGTTTAGATTTGTACCATAGCTAATCCTATAGATAGCGTTCGTATTGCGGCTAGTTGCAAAACCATACCAATTGTCTCCAGCCTTCACAACGTCCATCTCCTTCGGATTGAAGGCATCAGAAAGCGAGCCAATAGTTAGCCCTGTAGGAACTTGGAGAAGATCACCTTCACAAAAATCCCATTCATAGAAATCTGCATTTTGAGATAGGTTAACAAAATCAATGCGCTGATTTAGACAAACTGAACCCGGTGCTAAGAATTCTGCTATAGGAAGTTGAGCTTTGACTGAAATGTTTACAGTCAGCTGAAGAAAACAAACAAGAATCAACACACAATACCGCATAGCAATCATGAAACAACATACCTAAGTTACTACAAAGGTAACCCTTTAAAATTTCATTTAAGAATCATCTTCTTGATCTAAAAGGACTTTGTAGATATTGCTATATAGAATTATGCCGCGGTTAAGGGATAAATAACTTTCTGCTTGGTTTCGGATGGCTAGGATATTACCTTTAAACTCAAGCACCTTCTTGACACTTTCCTGATACTTGCGAAAAGAAAACTCCTCTATTATCATTCCGATATTGCCGTCCTTAAACAGCACATCAATATCACCTATTCCTGCATTCGCTATAACGGGGATCCCCATCGCCAGTGACTCACCTAGTTTTGTTGGTGAAGATCCTTGCTTTGAGAATGTATTTCTAATAAACAAAATTGTGAAGTCAGATATAGAAATGTAAATAGGCATCTCATTTCTTTGAACTCTTTTAATTATAAGATCAGTTGTTTTCACCCCCAGCTCTTCGGCCACGGCATAGATCGTGTCTTTTGGCTCACCGGTTAAAATCAAGAATTTGGCATCTTCTTGTAGAAGTTTAAGATTTTTGAAGAAATCAAGCATTTCGTTCAACATATACCAGGTTCCCAATGACCCTATATATGTTAACACAAACTCATTTGATTTCAAATTAAGCGATTGTCGAATGCTAAGTTTTGAAGCGTCTTCTACTCTATATGGTGTGAAAAAGTCAGTATCTACACAGCAAGGGATCACGGATACAGCATGATTTCTGCCCCACGACTTTAGGATTTGTTTGGCTTTTTCAGTCAAGACCACAACGTGATCCGCTTCGTGTATAAACTCAAGTTCCTTGTGCTTAAAGTATTTGTAGATGAGCGCAAAAATTGGATTTCTTAAATTCCAAATACCTCCCTCAACACGCTCATCAGCCCAAAAGCCACGCATATCAAAAACAAAACGGGATTTAAATTTGCTTTTAAACCACAAGCCAATAAGGCTTGTTATGTAACTTCGACAATGAACAATATGAAAGTGATTATCTTGTGACAGCAACTTACATTCATACCATAACCCAACAAGATTGTAAAGAGTTGAAACAACTGGCGGCCACTTTAAATATTGCTTTGGTATCCATTTGATTTTACCTTCAATAACTTTCTCAATATTGCTACTATACTGAATAAAAGCACTCTTCTTTTCAAATGAGATTACAGTGATATTATAACTACTAGACAATCCGATCAAATAGGGCAATATTTGTGACCCTCCCAACGGATCTGTCAGTCCATCATAAGTAAGATAGAGAATGTTGCGTTTTTCTTTCAAATCGATTTCACCAAAATGCCCACATACTTATTCTCTGGCTCATAAAAAACAACTATTGGTTTTAAACCCAACTTGTTTGAAAAGTCCCTAAATGCAACGTTGTCATTCACGTCATCAGAAATAAAGAGACCTCCTGAACGAAGAATATGCCACAATTTCTTATAAGCCCACATTCTACCGCGATACGATTTGTCACTATCATAATGACATAGATCTATTTCTTCTATTTTCCTTTTAATCTTCGTTAATGCCTGACGATCTGGAAGAGATACTAAAGTCCAGTTGGATTTTAGTTCATCCGGAACAACACATCCCACAAAACTTTCATTATTCATTTTGGGGTAAGGCATATCCGTACTAAAAAGTTTTCCACCTGGTCTATGTTGGAGTGAAAGCAAAAATATTGAAGATGACCAACCGTAAGCCACCCCAGTCTCAACAATAGTTTTTGCTTGCCATTTCTCAGCTAAATAATACAAAAGCTCAAGATCAGCTTCACCACCCATTTTAACAGGCAAGTCATTTACAATTTGCTGGGCGTTAGCCAAAAATTCCGGAAATAATTCTTCTATCGATAAAACCCTTTCATTGCCAGTCAATATTTCAATTGCCTTAAAAGAGGAAACGCTTCGTTGCTGACACCATCTGGTTGCCTCAGCTCTTGTATCTTCCAGTGGATGCGGAAATAATCGTTGGTATAAAAGAAAACCCAATTGACGATACATATTGGGTCTTTTTATAAACCACAACAAAGTTTTGAATTTACTTTTTAAACCCATTTAATATTATACTGTTAAGCGTCTGGTAGTCCTTTATCACATTCTTAATGTCAAACTTCTGCACAACATCACTGTGCAACTGACGGCCGAGTTCTTCTAAGTTATACTCTCCCATCATTATATCCGAAACGATATGAATGAGATCAGTAGCAGGGTTATAATAATCCAATAGAAAGCCATTTTTTTCGTGGACAATATAATCATCAAAATCGCCAACATTTGAACATACAGCCACCGGAGTGTCAGCAAGAGCAGCCTCCTTTATTGCGCTGTTGCTTGCTTCAGAAATTGAAAAGTGAACAATTAAATCAGCAGCCGCATAGTAGTCCATTATGTTTGATTGAAATCCAAGCTGAAAAACATGACCTTCAAGGTGGTTAGCTTTAATCTGGCTTTCAATTTCCTTTTCTAAAGGACCTTTACCTAATAATAAAAGTTTTACATTAAATCCTAAGCTAATTATTTTTTGTATTGCATCTATTAATAGCTCATGCCTCTTTTCAGGAATATATCGGGCCGCTTGAACCAATAGTAATTTAGCAGGGAACCGATTTCTTATTGCCTTAACTTTAGTATCATCAGGAATTGGCAGGTTATCAAATTTATATCCATAGTTTATCAACTTTACCTTTGAAGGAGCGGTCTTTTCTATTTCTACCATTTGCTGTTGTACTTTTGGTGATGTGGCAATATAAATTTTGGATAGCCGATTAATTATTTTATCACCCCATTTTTCACGAACATTATTATCTACAAATGCGCAATCTGTATGATGCCTGTTGATTATAAATGTTGATCGGCAAAAATACTGTGCAATCACTGAAATAAGATTAGCCTCTTGAAAATGACTATATACAGCATCAATATTATGTACACGACAAAACTCAGTCAGTTTCCATATTCTTAAGAAATAGTATTGGAGAAAAAATTTTCTTTTAATGGGTAAGCTATAAGTTTTACATCCCACTTTTCGAAAATTTTCATGAGCAATTCCTTCAGGATCATGAGTAAGAAAAAAAACGTTGTGCCTTTCCCGAACAAATTGTTCGCCAACAGATTCAATGTATGGAACAGCCTGGTTATATGGTTGATAAAATAGAATATTCACTTCCTTGAAAGTGTTAATTTTTTACAAATGTTATTAAAAGTTTTAACATAATGTTCTTTGGCCTTTTCTTCCGTAAAGTTCTCCGCTTCTCGTTTACAAGCAGCGGAAAGCATTAACTTCTCATGTTCCGATAATTCAAAAAACCAGATAATTTTATCTGCTATTTGATTTTCATCTAATGATGAAATCAATCTGGAATCAACTAACTCAAGCACTTCCTTTGTACCAGTTGATTCAGACACGATTACTGGTACTCCAGCAGTCATTGCCTCTATAGTCGAGGTTGGGAAGGCATCACCACGGCTACAGTGTAAACACAATCCAGCTTCAGCTAAATAATCCTCAATGCTGGTCACGCTTCCTTCAAAAGAAATCCTACTACTAATATGCTCTTCTAAACCTGTAAGCAATTTGGCGATTGTGTCTTCATTCCAAGCTCCCAGTATTTTGAGTTTGATATCCGCAATCTGATTAGCCGCCAATCCAAAAGCTTTAATCATTACATCCAGGCCCTTATAAAAGAGGCGAAAATCCGAAGGGCCGTTGGCAATGATAAGAATGACTTTAGAAAAGTTAGCATATTTAATTGACTGAAGTGCTTTTACACGCTCACTTGGTGGCCCCAAGAAAGTAACATAGGTTTTTGGTGCTTTTTCACCTAAAAGCTCTGTCACTATTTCTCTTGCCATTTGTCCTTCACAAATTAGCGCATCGTACCGCTGCAAAGCCTGTTTATGAAGCCATGAATTTAGTCGGGAAAACTTTTTTTCTCGAATAAAATAAAGTGTATGACTACCCAAATGTACTACCAATTTTTTTCGAGGACGAGCAAACAACATATTCATAATGACCGGAGTAAAATGGAGATTATCAATCAAGAAGATATCTTGGCTCTTGTATTTTGAGGATAGATACTTTGCATTTACAAACCAACAGATGAGATTATATAAATAAGAACGTCCCAAATCTTGCCATTGCATTCTCACATCAATAAAATCAATATACTCTGTCACCGCTTCGGCAAACCTTCGGTGCATAGGGTGTGCAATTGGTCGACCCTCAAGATAAACTACACCTTGCTTCATGCAATCACAATATTATGGTAGAGCAAGAATTCCTTTGTAAACTTCTTCATACTCAGTTTTCAGGTTTGAGATATCGTAATGATCCATTACAAATCTACGTGCCTTACCACCAAGCTTCTCACGAAGTTCTCGATCATTGATTAATAGCTCCAGTTTACTACACAAATCCTCTGAATCACCCGTTCTAAAAAGCAATCCGTTTTCCATATTGCTTATCAGTTGAGCCAGTTCAGGAATATCTGAGGCAATAACTGGCAAGGCACATGACATTTTCTCTAAAAATGAAATGGAGAGTCCCTCTTGGAACGATGGAAAAACAGCAATATCTGCGGCTTGTAAATACGGAAGGACATTTTGAATACTCCCAACAAACCTAACCGGGAATTGGTCACGACCTGGCTCCACTAAAGACTTTAGTTCTTTTATAAAAGCTTCATCTCCATCTCCTAACAACTGTAACTCAACTGGACATTTAGGTTTCCCTAATTTTGACCATGCTTTCAACAATACCTTATGGCCCTTTCGGGCTTCAAGTCGAGCCACATAGATTACACGTAAAGAGTCACCACTTTTCTTACCCGGTAAGAAATATGAAGTATCAATCTTATTTTCTATTAGCCGATGGATCATGCTTTTATTTATCAACGAAAAATGAATATGATACTCCTGTACGCTTTTTGAAACCGCTACTATATGAAAATGAGAAAAAATTTTACGATACGTCCAAGCCAAACCATATAGATTTAACGATGAATACTTACCGCATTCTAACCTCTTCAAATGATCTGTGAACAAAAGTCTAACATTGATTCTTTTCTTGAGCTCTAGCGCTAAAATAAGTTCCCGTGGCTGAAGGTGGCAATGCAAAACATCGGGTTTGAGTTCTTCGATACACCTGATTATCTCACTTCCTCTGCTCAAGGTTATGCTTCTGATAAAGAACAAAGTAATGTATCTTCTCAGGGAATAATTGGAATCAAAAAAATAATCGAAAAAAAATACAGGTATGTGGTTAGGCCATTGAGGCAATTTTGAAAGTGATATTTCCTGCGTCAAGGAAACCACGCTTACATCATATTTATCATTCGGAATTAGCCTACATAAATCCATCACTACTTTCCCTGAACCGTCCAGGGCAAGGCTATTCACCAAATGGATTACTCGTGTCTTTTTCAATACTTAACTTAGGACTATATTGATCTTTTCGTATAAATGCTCATTATTGAGTGCCCCTTAATGTACCTCGAAAATAGTTTTAGTAGTTGCCGAACAAGCAAATGAATCCTTAGTTTCCAATAAATTTTCGTAAGAAACTCACTATTAAGTAGAAGTCCTTTAACCCGGGTGTATTGATAGGTGTCCATATGAATCGGCTGAAGAGGTTCAATGCACGCTTTAACGTATTCTAACGGAAAAACTTTAGATAAATTTCTTAAAGACTCCTCATTCCATAAGCCCATATGATGTGGGGGCATATTTAGTATTTTACTAGGTAGTGGGTTATCTTTAATATACCCATCATTATTTGGTACAGAAATAATAAGCTTACCACCCGGCTTTAAGCAAGACACCATGGCCTCAATAACTTCTTTAACCTGAGGTATATGTTCAAGTACCTGAAAAGAACACACAACATCATATTGATTGGAGTGTGTTACAGCGTGATCAGTAACAGACTCAGTATAAATTGTTAAACCTCTTTTACCCCCTTCCTCCGCAGCATTATAGTTTAGTTCTAACCCAACTGCTCTATGGATTCCCCTTTGCTTTAATCCGTCAAGAAAATTTCCATTTGCAGCTCCTACCTCCAAAACATGATCTTCTGGAAGGATATACTTCAAACTTTCTTCGTGTTCCCATTTCCAAGACAGATAATACCAGTCATACATTCCAAAATGTCTGTAAAACTCATCATCCCCTGAAACATGAAAGGGATAATAAAATCGATAACCTGTCTCAGTACATCTAAACAAGTTGATTACAGTTGTTTCTTTAAAAAGATAACCAATATCAAGTTGAAATTTTTCTTGATACTGACGAGCAAGTTCTAGAGCACTCAGTTGTTTTTCCAACACTACACGCGCACCGTTTACCAAGGGAGACATTATTTCTGCCATTCTACAATTTCATTATACGCTAATGAGTCGCTAAGCTTACCATCCTTTATCTTAAATATTCGATCACAGTACTTAAGTGCCTCAATCCGATGGGCAACTATGATTATGGTATAATTTTGATCACGTAAATGCCGGATAGATTCTGTTAACAATTGCTCAGTTTCCCTATCCAGAGAACTCGTTGCCTCATCAAAAATCAAAACTTTGCCCTGGTGATATAAAGCTCTGGCAATAGCAATACGCTGCCTTTGTCCTCCTGAAATATTTAAACTCTTATCTCCTATAATGGATTTCAAACCTAAAGGTAAATCACTTACAAAATCTTTAAGACCACTATTTTTAACTGCCCATTGAAGACGTGTTTCATCAACTTTGTCGGAAAATTCCCCGAATGCTATATTTTCCTGAATGGTTCCCTCCATCAAAACTGGATTTTGTGGCACATATCCTATTGTTCTATGCCAGCTTTTTAAATTGAACTGATTTATTTCAACATCATCAACTAAAACTTTACCCATAGTTGGCTGATAAAGACCTAACATGATATTTATAAGAGTAGATTTTCCACTACCCGATTTACCTACTATTCCAATAATTTCACCCTTATTAATAGATAGATTGATATCATTTAGTAGCCTTTTCTCTTCATAAAAAGAAAAGGAAATATTAGAAAGTTTGATTTGTTTTTCAAAGGATAATGGCTCCATGTCTTCACTGTCAACTCCATCTCCTTGACTCCAGGATACTGTGCGGAAATGATCAAAGACGAATTCAGAAGATCTTATATTGTTATAGCTTAGGATTAACTTATTTACTGAGGGAATTAAGCGATAAGCGCCTAAGGTAAAAGTTGCTAAAAAAGCCACTAACTTTTCTATATTATATCCCAGTACTATACCAACAACAAAAATTGTCAGTACACACAGAATAGCCAATGTTTCAATTATCTTAGGTGATAATGCATTCAGGTGATAGATTTTAGCCATTGCATCGGAAAATTTACCTACTGCACTGTGAAACTGAGGCTTGAAATAGTTGAGTTTATTAAAAAGTATGATCTCCCGAAAGCCCTCAATACCTTGTCTTCCTTTTCTAAACATCTCACTATGCCCAACCTCTCTCTCTTTTGACACTTTGCTTAGTTGCTTCTTATATAACTTTGAATAAAGCAAAAAGAAGGGAACAA
The DNA here is from genome assembly GCA_964419145.1 of uncultured Roseivirgaceae bacterium. Classification (GTDB taxonomy): domain Bacteria; phylum Bacteroidota; class Bacteroidia; order Cytophagales; family Cyclobacteriaceae; genus UBA2336. Next base: position 76,050 of record CAYQOM010000007.1, read on the forward strand.
CAAATAGCACCATGCTTACAAATAGGAACCAGTTGTAAATAAGTATCCCAACTATAATAAGCAGTAAAACAATAAATTCATTTATTACCTGGACTACAGGCAACATTATCCCAGTAATAAAGTTGTATGGTATTTCTATTATCTTTCTAAGCAGGATACTTGTATTATCCTTAACATGCAATTTATACGGCTGAAGAAGGTATAGTTGAAATTGAAGTGAAGTTAGGCGCTCGGCAACTGAATAAGTAATTTTCGTTTGGCGAAATGAAGCCCAATAAAAGACAAAATTCTTTACAATGAAAAATAAAACGATTAACGCCAGAAAAAAAACCAAAAATTCAATCTCATTTTTAGCATCGATTAAAAGGAACATCTTGTACAAATGAGGATTTTCATAAATAATTCGTGTGTCTAAAAGAATCCGAATAACCGGTACGATCAGAACCAACCCAGCTATTTCAATACATGATAAAAAAAAGGCCAAAGGAAGAAGCCTTATAATTGCCTTACTTACAAAGCTGGGCATACTCTTCTTGATGCTTCCCAAAATACGCCAGAAAAAAAAACGCTTCGAAATCATCCCTTAATTGGTTAATATCGATTTTTGACCTACAAATGTACGTGCTTTTATGAAAATTACATTTTTAGTGCCTTATCCAAAGCATGAAGCACCCTCTCAACGTTTTAGGTTTGAGCAATATTTTAATGTATTAGCGCAGAAAGAATTTATCGTAAAAATGTATCCGCTCCTAGAGCAAAATGCATTTCATAACTTTTATACTCAAAAAAGCTTAGTACAAAGGTTATTAAAAGTAATTAAAGGTTTAATACATAGAATCTATGCCCTGCTCAATTTGAGAGCTCAAGATTTTGTATTTATCCATCGGGAAGCAGCCCCTATTGGCCCTCCACTACTTGAATGGATTATTGCAAAGATTCTTCGAAAGAAAATCATATACGACTTCGATGATGCCATCTGGTTAACAGACAAAACGAATGAATCGAAAATTGAAAAACTTCTTCGTTGGCGGGGCAAAGTTGCATCCATTTGTACATGGAGCTATAAAGTAAGCTGCGGAAACGAGTACCTTGCCAATTATGCCCGGCAATTCAATTCCAATGTGGTGGTTAATCCTACTACAATCGATACTGAAAACCTGCATAATCCGCGAAAAATAATAAAGAAAAATTCAGAAAAAATCACCATTGGCTGGACTGGATCTCACTCTACTTTAAAATACCTGAAAGAAATAGAGCTCATTCTTGAATACCTGGAAACTAAATATCCAAACGTACAGATATTAATAATTGCTGACAAAAAGCCAGATTTGAAGTTGCGAAATCTTGAATTCCTCAAATGGAATAAGGAAACTGAGGCTGAAGACCTTTCAAAAATTGACATTGGCATTATGCCGCTGCCGGATGACGAGTGGTCAAAAGGAAAGTGCGGATTCAAAGCGCTTCAATATATGGCCATGGAAATACCTTGCGTAATTTCTCCGGTTGGTGTCAATAAACAGATTATTGACCATGGTGTAAACGGTTTTCTTGCCGAAAGTGAACAGGATTGGATTACGCACCTCGAATACTTAATCAACAACCAATCGGCTAGAATACAACTTGGCTTGGCTGGCCGCCAAAAAGTTATTGAAGGCTATTCGGTACTTTCCAACACCGGCAATTTCTTATCTCTATTCGAATAATGGAGAAGAAAAATCAAGGCCAGTATATAAAATGGCAAAAGTGGAATCTTATATCGAGCCAAAGTTCCAAAATTAAATGTGGATACGCCCACAGCAAAAGCAAAAGTAATGCTGAATACTAAACAAAATAAAACAGTAGGGTTAATCAAAAACTTGATACGAAGCCTGCTTTTAAAGGCAACGTAAATGGTAGCCATTAACATTAGTACACTTTCAAGTGCAGAAAGCAGCATCAATGGATTTTTGATCTCCCACAGATATGGCCTGAACAAAGAAACATTTATTGCCTGAGGCGCTTTGCCAACCATATTTACAAAAGTTCCATCCAACTCACCCAAACTATACGTGCTTCCTGCATCCTTCCCCGTATAGAAACCAATATCATAGGCCGTTATTTGAGCTGTCTCTGCTAATTTATCAATAGAATAACGTGGGTCATCCTTACCTACGAAATAAATGGCATAGTATCCCGAAATTATCAATACAGAAATAACGACAGGTACAGTCAATATTCTTGCTACTAAAGATTTGATGGAAGCTAGTTGTCCAGCATAAACCCACAGCAGCAAAGCCGGAAGAAAACACAGCAGTATGTATTTCTTTATGGAAAAAATTACCCATGCACTCAGTAACATCAAAATCACAGATCCAAAAGAAAATCTCTTTTGGATAAATAATTTATAAACAGCATAAGTTAAGAAACCAATGGCGGCAAGTGTTAGCGTATCCTTTAGCAAGCCTGAACCCCAAAATATAACTGATGGAATAAACAATGTGGCTATGGCAATCCAACGATGAAGAGTTGGCGAAGACTGGTAAAAAGTTAAAAATAAAACCCAAGCCCCAGCGAAACTTATCACGCTAAACAAAACGGCAGTGGCTGAGTAGCTTGAGAAAGTAATCAAATCAAAAATGGAGGCTACCCGGATTACAAAAAATGAAGAAGCATCCCTATAGAATGGAATTTCTGATGCATACTTATAGACTCCTGGCTCATATATACCCTTAGAAAGCAACAACTTAAAGCCAACTAATGGTGAGTCCATAAATGCTTCCCATATTATCCGGCTTCCCCGCGTATGAAAATTAAATGTGTCTCCACCATTGTAGTAAAACTGATACAATAAGCCTAGGCATATTGCCCCAACAATTTTCAAAGTAAAAGCAGGAAAAAAATATTTCCGACTAACATTATCCGTTACATGGGGTCTTACCAGGTACGCAACCACGTAAACCAAAATAAGTACAATAGGCGTAACGATAAGATCGCGGAGTTCCACTTGGGTTACAGGTTCAAAGTCTTGAAGTTCAAAGTTATAAATCTGCCTCAGATTAAACTTTAAACTTTGGATCGATTTCAATCCACTTGTTCCATCTTCTTCAGCCTGCGCTTGGCATCTTTAAAGGCTTCGTCCTTACGTTTTGATTTCTTTTTGACCAGTGTAAAATACTTTTTCGCCTCCGCTTTATTGCCTTGTTTTTGTGCGATTTCGCCCAAGGCGATTAACGAATACAGGTAATAGCCGGATTCTGTCGCTTCAATTTCTTCGGCATATTTTACACAAAGCTCATAATATTTTTTCGCCTCATCCAGGTTTCGCTTGGCTTCATTGATTTGCCCCAGAAAAAAAGCAGCATACCGCCCACTCGTGGCTTCATATCCTACCCTTCCACTGTCGATGCGCGTTAATATTTCCTTGCTCACCGGCTCGGCCTGGGCAAACCTACCTACGGAATACAACATACGTGCATAGTACCGATGAAAGACCGGGTTATCCGGATAGGTGTTGTATAAATACTCACTGATTTGAAACGCACGAGGCTGATCATTTTCATAATTATTTAAAATCCGCATCAGCCAAACCATCGCTTCCGTGCGCGTGTAAAAGGCATTATAAGATACTTCCTTCAGTTGCTCAAGTCCAAGTTTCTTATCGCCTTTAGGAAAGAACCACAGGATGGGCTTCAGGGCCGGGTAATTTTCCGGAACCCAAACGGAAAAATAGTTAAACAACGCATCTCCAAACAATAATTCCGGGCTTAGATCAGCACCCTGCTTGCTTTCTTCCAGGTAATTTAATGCATTCTTACCTGCTGATGCTGCCTTGCGCCATTGTTTTCGATACTCATCAGAATACAACCGGCCTTTAAAACCATATGCAGCAGAAAGGAAAAAAGAAGCTTCAATTTTATAGGCCGGATACTTTTTATACAGATTTTCAGCCACCAATATGGTGCTGTCCATGTAGGCCATAAAGGATTCATCGTGAGCTTCACTTTTTGTGTTGGGCATAATCTTCCACCACTCAATGAGGCCCATTAAAAAATAAGGCAACGGGTGCCAACGGTATTTATACCGCAGGTAGCGAAAGTTCCACTCTGCCTCGGTAAATTTAAAATTGTATAAATCATTCAACGCCTGCGTACACTGAAGTTGTACACCCAAATCAGAAATGAGGATAATGGTTGTATCATTTTTTGCAACCGGCTGTGCTTTTCCATCGGAAAACGCGACTAAACAAAAAATGATGGCCAGCAAAAGTTGTGTCTGAATCTTAATAACCATAGCATTACAACACCTTAACAACACCCCGGTATGCAAACGAAAAACGAAGCTAAATCAATATTCGCAACAGACAAAAAGCTGCTGTTTGTATTGCTGTGCCTGGTTACCGTTTTGCTGCTTTACCTGAAAAAATCCTTCATAGAAAACGAAACTGCTGCCTTTGAGTTTTTGCAAGATCGCCCGGAAGGCACCATTTTAACCCTGATCAGCACCCTACAGTTCATTTCTATTCCATTAGTTTACTTGTGGAAGTTCACCATCATCGCCTTTGTAATCTGGGTGGGATGTTTCATGTACGGCTATCGGGTAACCTACAGTCAATGTTGGGGCGTTGTTATCGGGGCTGAGTTTGTTTTTTTTATCCCAGAGCTACTCAAAATTATCTGGTTCTTAACCATTGAACCCGATCCGGCCTGGACCGACATTGGGGCGTTTTATCCACTTTCGCTGATGCATTTTTTCGATTACTATTCCATTGACACCCGGTACGCTTACCCCCTACGTGCCCTAAATATTTTTGAGGTGGTCTACTGGTTTTTGCTTGTTGCTGGCATCCACCATTACGCCAGAAAAGAGAAGAAAATTGTGTGGTATATCGTGCTCAGTTCCTACGTGCTCATTTTCCTGATGTGGCTGGTTTTTTACATCGTGGTGTATAAATAAAATTGTAAATTGCCTTAGATGAGCTCAGAGATAATTATAATAGTTGAAGAATCTCCGGAAGGTGGATTTATTGCCAAAGCATTGGGCGAAAGCATCTTTACCGAAGCTGAATCAATGGATCAGCTAAAAATTAATGTAAAAGAAGCTGTTAAAACCCATTTCGAAGAGGGAAAGCATCCAAAAATTATAAGACTTCATTTCACACGTGAAGAATTGATTCCGGTATGAAAATACCTCGAAACATTTCCGCAAGGGAATTAATCAAGTCATTGGGCAAAATAGGCTACGAAGTAACTAGACAAAAAGGGAGTCATATTCGCTTGACATACAATTTTCCCAACGAGCATCACGTTACAATACCGAACCATGATCCGATAAAAATCGGAACACTCTCCGCAATTTTAACGGACATTGCAAAAATCAGAAATCAATCAAAGGAGGATCTTCTTAGCCAGCTATTTGGCTGAAACAACCATCATTCCCTTAGTCGTATAACTATAACCCTAAAATCAGTATTTTCGCCCCTTTACGATTTTAAATACGTAACCGTTTAAGCATTCACATGAACTTTCAAAAAATCAATAACCTGACGGGTTGGTCGGTTTTTATTATTGCGCTGGCCGTGTACTGGATAACCATGGAAGAAACCGCCAGTTACTGGGATTGCGGTGAATTCATTGCCGTATCGTATAAACTTGAAGTTCCACACCCACCTGGGGCCCCGTTATTCCTGCTATTGGGCCGGCTGTTCTCCTTTCTGGCGTTTGATGATCCCACCAAAGTGGCCTATTGGATAAACTTCATGAGTGTTCTTTCAGGGGCATTCGCTTCATTGTTTACATTTTGGTCGATTACACTGCTTGGCCGTAAACTACTCAAGCTAACCACACCTGAATTGCTCACGGATAACAAAACCTTGCTGCTGATGGGTGCAGGATTTGTGGGTGCTATGGCCAACACGTTTGCCGACTCCATCTGGTTCTCGGCCGTTGAGGCCGAAGTATACGCGATGTCATCGGCATTTACCGCCTTTGTGGTTTGGGCGATGTTGAAGTGGGATGTTATCGAAGATGAGTCGAAAGCCAACCGCTGGCTGATTTTAATTTCCTATATGGTGGGCCTCTCGATTGGTGTTCACTTGCTAAACCTGGTAACGCTTCCAGCCCTTGGGCTGATCTTCTACTTTAAAAAATACAAGCCATCAACTTGGGGCATTATTGCCACACTTGCTGCCAGTGGTTTGCTCATCATTTTTATCAACGATTTTATTATACCGGGTTTGCCTTCGTTGGCCGGATACTTTGAAGTATTTTTTGTGAACACCCTTGGTTTGTTTTTCGGCAGTGGCGTAATCTTTTTCAGCTTGTTGGTAATAGGTGCCTTGGTGTACGGTATTCGCTACACACAAGTGAACAACAAACCGGCCTTAAATACTTTCCTGCTTTCCACTGCCTTTATCCTGATCGGTTATGTATCGTATGCCCTTGTTGTCATCCGATCAAACTACGATCCTCCAATAGATGAGAATGATCCATCGGACATTATGAGCTTTGTGAGCTACCTGAAACGCGAACAATATGGAAGTCGCCCGCTGCTGTATGGCCAGTACTATACGGCTCAAATTGTTGACATCAAAGAGGGTGCAGCACAGTACCGCAAAGGAAAAGATCGCTACGAAGTGGCTGAACGTAAAATTTCGTACGTGTACGATCCGAACCACATGACTATCCTTCCGCGCATTTACAGTACCGACAGGCAGCATCAGCAATTGTACCGATCAAAGCTTGGCTTGCGCGATGGTGAAAAGCCAACGTTTATTGATAACATCAGTTTCATGATCAGCCACCAGATCGGCTGGATGTATTGGCGTTACTTCATGTTCAATTTTGCTGGCCGTGATGGTGATGACATTGGAGAAGACTGGCTTGGCCCAACGAGTTGGTTTAAAGATGTACCCGAAATGATTTCGGTGAACAAGGCACGCAATAATTTCTTCATGATTCCATTGATTATCGGTATCATCGGATTGATCTACCAATACGTTAACGACAAGAAAAATTTTGCTGTAGTAGGCTTGTTGTTTGTGTTGACAGGGGTTGCACTTGTGGTGTACCTGAACTCTCCACCATCCGAACCACGTGAGCGCGACTATATTTATGCCGGCTCGTACTATGCGTTTTGCTTCTGGATCGGCTTTGGAGTAATCGCCATTGCCAGTGGCATTGAAAAACTTTTAAAGAGCCAGAAAACAGCAGCGCTAATTGCTATTGTGATTGGTTTAACCGCTCCAGCAATCATGGCTGCCGAAGGCTGGGATGACCACGATCGTTCCGATAGGTTTTTCTCTGTTGATTCTGCTGTGAACTACCTGGATTCATGCGAACCTAACGCCATCTTGTTTACCGGTGGCGATAACGACACCTTCCCGCTGTGGTATGCACAAGAAGTGGAAGGCGAACGCACCGACATGCGCGTTGTGGTACTGAGTTATTACAACACCGATTGGTACATCTACCAAAGCATGCGCAGGCATTATGAATCCGAACCGTTCCCGTACACATTAACAGAAGAAAACTACCGTCAGGGTGGTTTCAATGATGGCCTGATGTATTACGAAACCGGCATTAAAAGCATTGACCTGGCACAGTACCTGGACTTGATCAAAAAGAACAGCAAAAACCTGATTCACCCGATGTACGGTACCACCAACATGATTCCTTCCAAGGACCTGATCTTAAAAGTGGATACAACCAAAGTGAAGGAAATGGGTATAGTGCCTGCAAACCTCCAACAATACCTGGTTCCGGAAATGCGGTTACGCGTAAAAGGCAACAGCCTGATGAAACAAGATCTGGCGTTGTTGGATTTGTTGTATACCAACAATTGGGAGCGTCCCATTTATGTGAACAACACTTCGCTTGAGCAATTCAACATCGACCTGAAGCCCTTTGTGGTTTCTGAAGGAAATGCTTACCGGATTCTGCCAGTGCGCAATCCTGTGCCGCAGAACAAATTTGTAAACACAGCGGTCGCATACCGAAATCTTAAAGAGAAGTTTCGCTTCCGCGGATTGGATAACCCCAATGCATTCTTTAGTGTAGACTACAGGAGTTTTGTACAGAATCACCGCTCAACCTTTAATGAAATTGCCGAAGCACTGATTACTGAAGGCGAAACTGAAAAGGCCCGCGAACTACTGATGTTGAGCTTAGAAAAAATGCCGGACACTGGTGTTCCATACGATTTTGTCAATGCCTTGATGGTAGAATTGCTATTAGAGGTCGGTGAAAAAGAAAAAGGAATCGAAATTGCTACTGTTGTAGGAGGTCGGTACGAGGAAATAGCTAACTACATGTTAAATGAGGGGATCATCAACCAAGACTTAACCAGGTACATAGCCGTACTGGGTGAACTTCAACGCGTGTTATACAAGTATGGCGAAAGTGATCTCGCCAAACGTTTTGAAGATGCTTATCAACGCTATGCGAGTGAGTTACAATAACTGACGTCACACAAAACCAAGAAGCCCCGCCACACCAGCGGGGTTTTCTATTTGCGGACGATCAAAAATAAATCCAGCGCATTGGCTGCATCTTCGGTTACTACGTAATCCTCATGACGGATACTTTGTACAAGCGATTGATCTCCTGTTTGAAGTTTATTCCGGTTTAACCGGTTCATCACTTCATACGGAAAGCGTAGCATCCATGCAGGTAAGTTGTATTGCAGGTTAAAAATATCCCAACGCATCAATCGCGCCACCGATTTTTTGTTTTGTTCGTAGTAGGCCATCACTCTTTCATTGCCGGTAATGCCTTTCATTTGTACTTCAGAAAAAATTCCCTTTGCGAGATTTTCCAATTCATGAGCCAGGTATTCGCGAATATGCCAAGGATTTCGGCTCAATGACATTTTTCGATTGGGTGTAGTGATCAAAGCCACTCCACCCGGTTTAAGCACCCGATGAATCTCCTGCAAATAAAAGCGATCTTCTTTGATGTGCTCGATTACCTGAAAACTCACCACACAATCG
>CAYQOM010000007.1:85024-100998 GCA_964419145.1 uncultured Roseivirgaceae bacterium
CGGCAGATTCATCGCTAAAAATCTAGCACCCGGAAATTTATCCCGAAGCACCTGCAAAGCTTCATCAATCTTATCAACAGCAGTAAACGATTTTGCATGTTGCATAAGCAACTCTACCCCTCGCCCTTCACCGCAACCAACTTCCAATGCATCACCCGAAACATACGGTTCTGCCGCAACATAAGCTTTAAATAAACGTTGATGAATGGGGTTATCGGATGGAATATGCTCGGATGTTATCTCCGTTGTGTATATTTTAGCCATAATAATTCAGCACAAAAGTAAACGAACCGTCTCGAATAGCAGGGGGCAAATATGTTGAAATTAATTCGCTTCTTTAAACAATCGCTTTTTCTATTACTGACCACCGTCTTTCTGGTTAGTGGCACTTTGGCAAAAGCCCAGCAACTTAACACCATCAATTACAATTACCTGTATGCCAGCGGGCAGGAGTTTGAACTGGATTGGAAAATCATCAACGATGGAAACGAAATCACTATCCATTACAAACTTGAGCTAACAGACACCAGTAAGCGAATCTTTGATTATGATATTCTTTGGGATACTCGGTCATCTTTAGCCGACAAGGAAGGTACACCACTCACCAACGTTATTCCTGAAGCACCAAACGAACAGGTGAAGACCGGAAAAGTAAAGATAGATAAATCTTTAGCCGGGCAGTACGCAGTAGCACGCGTGATTTACAATGAACAAAAAAGAATGCGCGTGTTTCACAAGCGAATACCTACCCGTCAAACACCGCACCTTGTGGCAACTGATTTCCCACTTACCGAAAAATTTATTTTGCAAAATCAAACCGCGGTTCTCAAAGGCTTTGCCCGAGACAGCAGTGTGTTTGTATTTCACTATCCAACTGCCTTTCCGGCTGCCGGCCCACCATTCGCTACGAAACAAGGCCGGGTTGCCCCTATCATCCGGTCAGATTCATTATGGATGGTAAATGCTGAAGGAACACTTACCCTGAAAGAAACAGGCTTGTACCTGTTGCAACAGGACACAGCTTCATTGAATGGTGTGGCTTTCAGGGTTGAAGACGATTACCCTAAACTGGGTACGCTGCAAAGCCTGGTTGGGCCCCTCATTTACATTTGCACCGCACAAGAGTACGACAAATTGAAAGCCGCTGGAAACGATAAGACCCAGTTCGACAAAGTCATACTGGGCATAACCGGCAGTGCCGAACGTGCCCGGAATTTTATGCGCACCTATTTTCGAAATGTGGAACTGGCCAACCGATACTTCACCTCATACAAGGAAGGCTGGAAAACTGACCGGGGAATGGTTTATATTATTTACGGGTTACCCCAGGTTGTTTACTTGCTGGGCGATCGGGAAGTATGGGAGTATAACAATACTACTTTCATTGGCCGGTTTACGTTCACTAAATCTCCAACCATTTTTGACCCTGAAAATTTTGTACTGATCCGCGAAGAAGACTACCGCGATGCCTGGTATGCCATTATTGACCTGTGGCGAAAAGCAAGGTTTTAAAACATTCTGCCGAATCGTTCGTACTTTTAAGCCATGACCAAATCTGACATGATTTACGGCACGCGTGCCGTGATGGAAGCCATAAAAGCGGGCAGGCAAATTGAACGCATTCTCATTCAAAAAGGAATTTCCAATGAATTGGTACGCGAATTACTGCACCTTATTCGCGATACAGGCTTAACCTTTACCTACGTACCCCAAGAAAAGCTCAACCGGCTTACCACCAAAAATCACCAAGGTGTAATTTGTTTGCTCTCATCGGTTGATTATGCCTCACTGGACAACATTGTTCATGCTGCATTTAGCGATGGGCGCGAACCTTTTTTATTGATGCTGGATCAGATTACCGATGTACGAAACTTTGGTGCTATTGCCCGCACGGCCGAATGCGCGGGCATTGATGCCCTGATCATACCTGAAAAAGGAAATGCACCGATCACCAGTGATGCCATGAAGACTTCCGCTGGTGCCTTAAACCACCTGCCCGTTTGCCGCGAAAGGGATTTAAAGAAAACCATTACCTACCTCCGCGAAAGCGGCATTATGGTGGTTGCCTGCACCGAGAAGGCTTCCAAAATGATTTATGATGTAGCGTTCAAAGGACCGGTTGCGCTCATCATGGGCTCAGAAGAAGATGGCATTTCGGATGCACTGTTACGTTCAGCAGATGAGCTTGTTAAAATTCCCATGAAGGGAGAAATTGGTTCACTCAATGTTTCGGTGGCTGCCGGTATAGCCATTTATGAAGTGGTGCGACAAAAATTAGAAACCAATAAGCCGTAATTTTACAAAAACTCTCCTCCTCCCTTCATCGCCTTTACATCATTTACAAACTGACGGAATAAATCTTCACGCTCCTTCTCGCACACAATCACCACATCACCAAACTCACCAATCAGGTAACCGTTCAAGCCTTGTGCAATGAGTAAACGACCGGGTGTGGATGAGCGGATGATAGAATTACGGGTATCGTACACCAATGCCTGGCCGGTAATCAGGTTATTGTTTTTATCCTTGGCGGAGATGTCGTGAATGGAATTCCAGGAACCCAAATCAGACCAACTGAAATTTGCCTGGCACACATATACATTGGTGGCTTTCTCCATCACGCCATAGTCGATTGAAATGCTTTTGCATTGTGCATATATTTTTTCAATGGCATCCTTTTCCTTTGGCGTTTCAAACTGGGCCAAATGTTCCTCAAATACTTCCGTCATTTCAGGCAAATGTTCTTGTAATGCTTTAATAATGGCATTTACACCCCAAATAAAAATACCCGAGTTCCACACAAAATCTCCACTCTCCAGAAATTTCTTGGCTAATGAAATCTCAGGCTTTTCAGTAAACGTTTTTACTTTCTTCAATACCTGCTTACTCGGCAAAAACTGAATATACCCGTAGCCAGTTTCTGGACGGGTAGGCGTAATGCCCAGCGTTATCAACTTATCCTGATCCTGGGCCTGATCAAGTGCTTTAGAGATCGTGCTTACAAATTCACTCTCCTTCAAAATCAAATGGTCGGCAGGACTTACCACAATTACGGCCTCTTTGTCGCGTTGCCTGATCTTGTAGCTCGCATAAGCAATACACGCGGCTGTATTTTTGCGCATTGGCTCAGCCAGAATTTGGTTCTGGTTCATCTCAGGCAATTGCTCCTGAACCAGCGTGGTATGCTCCTCGTGTGTTACCACAAAAATATTTTCCTTCGGACAGATCGGTAAAAACCGTTCATAGGTTGATTGAAGTAACGACTTTCCAATGCCGAGCACATCCAAAAATTGTTTGGGCTTTGCATTGCGACTATACGGCCAAAAACGTACGCCTACGCCACCGGCCATTAACACTACATATGTATTTTTTTTCATGAGCTAGGAAACTGGTCGCTAGACTATACCTTCTTTCAATAAATCGTGCAGGTGAATAAATCCGATAATTCGTTCACTTTCTATTACAGCAAGTTGCGTGATGCTGCTTTCCTGCATCTGATGTAACGCTTTAACTGCAAACTCATCCTTAGCAATCACTTTAGGCTTTACGGTCATAATATCCGATGCTTTAATACCAGTTAGATTACTTTCCTTCTCCAACATTCTACGCAAATCTCCATCAGTTATAATGCCCACCAACTTCTGATTCTGATCAACTACAGCTGTACACCCCAATCGCTTCGAGGAAATTTCAATGATAACATCTTTCAATACTGAATCAGGCGACACCATTGGAATCTGGTTTCCTGCTATCACATCTGAAACTTTCAAATATAGTTGTTTACCCAACGAACCACCTGGGTGATACTGGGCAAAATCGGAAGGAGAGAAGTTACGCAACTCCAACAGGCTTACAGCAAGGGCATCACCAAGCGCAAGGTGGGCGGTGGTGCTGGTGGTAGGCGCCAAATTATTTGGACAGGCCTCTTCGGCAATTGTTGCATTTAAAACAAAATCGGCCTGCTGTGCGAGGTACGAATTTGTGTTGCTGACCAATGCAACAAGTTTTGAACCCCTTCGTTTCAACAAGGGCACGAGTACCTTTATCTCAGGAGTATTACCACTTTTAGAGATACAGATCACAATGTCATCCTGCTGAATCATACCTAAATCACCATGGATGGCATCTGCCGCATGCATAAAAATGGCCGGTGTGCCAGTTGAATTCAGCGTTGCCACAATTTTATTGGCTATTATGGCACTTTTGCCAATGCCCGTTATGACAACCCGCCCTTTTGAAGAATAAATTTCTTTAACACATTCTTCAAAATCGTTGTCTAACAAAGCAGACAGATTTTCAATTGCCCGGGATTCATTTAATAACACCTCTCGTGCAATGTTTTTGATATTTTTTGCTATATTCAATTCCCTTTGTGGAGTTAGCTTTGTTTATAAGCAAAGATATAAGAATTGACATAACAGGAGTACGTAGACATGATGTTGGTTGAAGAGAAAGACGAGTTAAAGCTGAAATTAAAAGAGGTTTTCGGCTATACCCAATTCAGGGGTAATCAGGAGACTATTATCCGGAATATACTGGACGGCAAAAATACGTTTGTAATTATGCCCACCGGGGCCGGTAAATCGCTTTGCTATCAATTGCCGGCAATTCTGTCAGATGGCCTGGCCATTGTCATTTCTCCACTGATTGCCCTGATGAAAAATCAGGTTGATCAGCTAAATGCCTATGGAATTAATGCACGATTTCTGAATTCAACCTTAACCAAAGGGGAAATTACCCGGTTGAAAAAAGATTGTGCAAATGGAGTGGTGAAACTCTTATACGTAGCTCCTGAATCACTCACCAAAGAAGAAAACATCGAGTTTTTAAAAAAAATAACAGTATCGTTTGTTGCCATTGACGAGGCGCACTGTATTTCCGAATGGGGCCATGATTTCCGCCCCGAATATCGGAAAATAAAAACCATGATCCAGCAACTGGGCAATCTGCCGGTGGTGGCACTTACTGCTACCGCTACGCCAAAGGTTCAGATTGATATTCAAAAAAATCTTCAGATGGAAGACGCAGATATTTATCTGTCGTCTTTCAATCGTAAAAATTTATACTACGAGGTTCGCCCTAAAAAGGAAACCAAGAAACAGCTCATCAAATTCATGCGCGACAACAAGGGCAAGTCGGGCATTGTATATTGCTTAAGCCGAAAGAAGGTTGAAGAGATTGCAAAACTGTTATCGGTTAATGGTTTCAAAGCAGCCCCTTACCATGCCGGGCTCGATCCGGATGTACGCGAAAAAAATCAAGATGATTTTCTGAACGAAGAAGTTGACATTATTGTAGCCACGATCGCATTTGGTATGGGTATCGACAAGCCCGATGTACGTTTTGTGGTGCACTACGATGTTCCTAAATCATTGGAAGGCTATTACCAGGAAACCGGTCGCTCGGGTCGCGATGGTCTGGAAGGACATTGCTTAATGTTTTACAGCCACAACGATCTGAACAAACTCGAGAAATTTAATAAAGACAAATCTGTACAGGAACGCGAAAATGCCCGTGTACTGCTACAGGAAATGGAATACTACGCTGAGTCTCCGGTTTGTCGCAGGCGACAACTGTTGCACTACTTTGGTGAAGAATTCAAAGAAGATAACTGCGGCATGTGCGATAACTGCGTGCATCCGCGCGAACGCTTTGATGGTACCGAGGCTGTAAAAACCGTGTTGCAGGCTGTGAAGCAAACCAATGAACGCTTCGGATTGAATCACCTGGTAAATGTGATTCGTGGTATTGAAGATGAGTATGTAAAAAGCTACGGTCACTTCGATTTGCCGATTTATGGAACCGGTGGCGATGAGGATGCTGATTTCTGGAAATCGGTTATCCGCCAAACGTTGATTTACCAATACCTGGAAAAAGACATCGACAACATTGGCGTACTGAAAATTTCAAAGCGGGGAGAAAACTTCCTGAAGAAGCCTGTGCCCGTTGAATTGGCCCGCGATCACGACTTCACTACCGATATTGAAGATGAGGAAGTGTCATCAGAAAAAGCTCCGGCAAATGCCAAAGCTTATGATGACAAACTTTTTGAAATGCTGAAGGCCCTTCGTAAGAAAATGGCCAAGGAGAAAGATCTTCCGCCTTATGTTATCTTCCAGGATCCATCGTTGGAGGAAATGGCCACCACCTACCCCCTCACCAAAGAAGACCTGGCAGGGGTAAATGGCGTGGGCATGGGCAAGGTGAACAAATTCGGAAAGGAATTTTTGGAGTTGATCAAGCAATATGTAGAAGAAAACGACATTGAAACAGCTACAGAGGTAGTGGTCAAGTCATCCGTAAATAAATCAAAAACCAAAATTTTTATCATCCAACAAATTGATAAAAAGGTTGACCTGGAAGAGATTGCCGAGATGACCAACCTGTCGTTTGAAGAGTTGTTGACAGAGATTGAAAACATTTGCTATTCGGGCACAAAATTGAATTTAAATTATTACCTCGAAGCACTAATCGATCCTCAAAAACAGGACGACATTCATGACTATTTCATGAATGCAGAAACCGATAGCCTGGATGCTGCACTGAATGATGAATCGCTGGGCGATTACTCAGAAGAGGAAATTCGTTTGATGCGCATTCATTTTATGAGCGAATACGCGCACTAACCCCTTCAAGGTTCAAGGTTTAACTCCAAAGTTCCCCAAAACTTTGAATCTTGAACTTTGAACCTTAAACATTCCGGCCCATCTTTGAGGCTTTTTAAGCCAATCCCCATGAATATTCTCATCATTGGTAACGGAGGCAGGGAACATGCCTTCGCCTGGAAAATAAAGCAAAGCAACCGGTGCAATAAATTATTCGTAGCTCCGGGCAATGCAGGCACTGCCGAATTGGCCACAAATGTGCCCATTGCTGTCGACAATTTTGATGCGATTGGAAAGTTCTGTCTGGAGCAGAACATTAACCTGGTTGTAGTTGGGCCAGAGGCACCGCTGGTAAAAGGTATCCGCGATTATTTTGAACAAGATCAAAACCTGAAACATATTTTGCTGATTGGCCCCGGAAAAGAAGGCGCACAACTGGAGGGAAGTAAAGATTTTTCGAAGCAATTTATGTTGCGGCATGGCGTACCCACAGCCAAAGCAAAAACGTTTTTGGCACATGAGGTTAATGCAGCATTTGAATACCTTGATGAATGCGCACCTCCCATTGTTTTGAAAGCCGATGGTTTGGCTGCCGGAAAGGGCGTAATCATCACACCCGATATTAACGAAGCCAAATCGACTATCCGTGAAATGCTGGTAGACAAAAAATTTGGTGAAGCCAGCACGAAAGTTTTGATAGAAGAATTTCTGTATGGTATTGAACTCTCCGTGTTTGTGCTGACCGATGGTAAAGATTATGTCATTCTTCCGGAAGCAAAAGATTACAAACGTATTGGCGAAGGCGATACCGGCCCGAACACAGGTGGCATGGGCGCCATTTCTCCCGTTCCGTTTGCCGATGAAGCCTTCATGAAAAAAGTGGAAAACCGGATCATTAAACCTACCATCACCGGTTTGCATAAAGAGAATATCGATTATAAAGGATTCATTTTTATTGGGCTGATGAATTGCAGCAGTGATCCGTATGTAATCGAATATAATGCCCGTATGGGTGACCCTGAAACCCAAGCGGTGCTGCCACGGATAAAAAATGATTTTGTTGACTTACTCATTGATGCAGCAGAAGGAAATCTTTCCGGAAAGAGAATTGAATCAACAGTGGATTATGCTGCAACCGTAGTAATGGTTTCGGGTGGATATCCGGGCGATTATCCGAAAGGCAAAGCAATATCCGGTTTGGAGGCTCCAAATCCTGCCCTCGTGTTCCATGCAGGTTCCAGGCAGGTAAATGGGCATATCGTAACTGACGGTGGCCGGGTTTTGGCTATAACCGGTCGCGGGGCTGATATGGCATCTGCTCGCGAAAAAGCCTATGCTGGTGTTGCCAAACTAAGCTGGGAAGGAGTATATTTCAGAAATGATATCGGGATGGATTTGATGAATTTGAAGTGATTCGTCAAATCCTGATTAATTATAGATTACTATGGGCTGTGCGTGTGGATCATCCAAGGCTGGCGGTAAAGTAGCCGGCTGTAACAATAA
The DNA here is from genome assembly GCA_964419145.1 of uncultured Roseivirgaceae bacterium. Taxonomy (GTDB): domain Bacteria; phylum Bacteroidota; class Bacteroidia; order Cytophagales; family Cyclobacteriaceae; genus UBA2336. The sequence continues at coordinate 93,133 of CAYQOM010000007.1, forward strand.
TGGCGCCTGTCAAACAGGTGGTTGCAATAAAATGAATGTGTTCGATTGGCTATCCAATATGGAAATGCCCAGTCAGGATACATTTAACATTGTTGAGGTTCGTTTTAAAAACGGCCGAAAAGATTTTTACAGGAATATTGATAAGCTTCAACTTACCACGGGCGATGCCGTGATTGTTGAAATACCTAATGGGCATCACCTCGGCTTTATTTCCCTCCAAGGGGAATTGGTGAGACTGCAAATGCAAAAGAAAAAAATTGCCAACGACAATGAAATCAAAAAAATATACCGGTTGGCTCATACCAAAGATCTGGAGAAGTACGAAGATGTGAAGAAGCGCGAGCTACCCACTTTGTACCGTACCCGCGAAATTATTCGTGAGCTTAAACTGCAAATGAAACTTTCGGATGTGGAATACCAGGCCGATAACACCAAGGCGATCTTTTACTACTCCGCGGAAGAGCGGGTAGATTTCAGGGAGCTGATCAAAATACTAGCGGGTGAGTTTAAAATTCGTGTAGAGATGCGCCAGATCAGTTTGCGGCAAGAGGCTGGACGCCTGGGAGGCATTGGCGTTTGCGGGCGTGAATTATGTTGCTCTACGTGGTTAGGTGATTTTAAAAACGTTGCCACCAGTGCTGCCCGTTATCAAAACCTTTCGCTTAATCCCAGCAAACTTTCCGGGCAGTGTGGTCGCTTGAAGTGTTGCCTCAACTACGAATTAGAAACGTATATGGAGGCGCTTCAGCATATACCTAAAGTTGAAGCTCCGCTGCTCACCGAACAAGGTGAAGCTAAACTTCAAAAGACCGATATTTTTAAACGCATTATGTGGTTCGGTTTTCGTGAAGAGAACACCTGGTACCCGTTAAACGTGGAACGGGTTAATCAAATATTGGAGTTAAATCGTGCAGGAAAAAAACCAGCTACCCTTACCGATGATGTAGCCGTAGAAAAAATTCCGGTTCAAACGCTGAATAGTGATCTTGAACGTCTTGATAAGAAATTTCAAAAGGGTGGTAAAAAGAAAAAGAAGAAAAAGCGAAATAAAAACCGGAACCAAAACCAGAACGCTAACCAAAATCAAGCCCGGAAAAAGGAATGAGAAAATTGATTATGTTTTGTGGTTGCATACTGGCACTCTCAGCTTGTGACGAAGCCCGACTGTATGAAAAAAACGTAGATTTCAAGGAGCGCTATTGGTTAGTAACTGAACAACCCACTTTCGATTTTGAAATAGCCGATACGGCCACCCCATACAATTTTTTCTTCACCATCAGAAATGAATCGGATTACCCCAACGCCAACATCTATTTTACTTACACCCTATCTGATTCAACCAATAACACTCTGGAAAAAAAACTTACGAATCAATTGCTCTTCCACGAAAAAACGGGAGAACCCTTTGGCAGTAGCGGTTTAGGGTATGTTTTTGAACACCAGTTTCCGTTATTGGAAAACTACATCTTTAAAAATCCGGGTAAATACACCATGCGCTTTGAACAATTTATGCGCACCGATACACTTAAAGGAGTTTTATCGGTAGGCATTAGGGTGGAAAAATCACAAAACAGTAATTAAAAAAATAACCCCGATTGAATTACAATCGGGGTTATCTCTTCTCTAAGTTTTAGATTAGGCTGTTGCAGCAACAGCTTTTTTAGCTTCTTTTTCTTGTCCTTTTTTATCCAGATCCAACACGATAGGAGCTGCGATAAATACAGAGGAATACGTTCCGACAGACACCCCAACCAGAAGCGCAAATGCAAAGCCAGAAAGTACCTGGCCACCGAATATCAATAACACAATAACCACCAATAACGTAGTACCAGCCGTAATGATGGTACGGCTCAGGGTATCGTTAATGGCATCGTTAAAGATTTTGCGCAGGTCATGGGTAGCACCAAAACCAATATACTCACGAATACGATCGAAGATGATCACCGTATCGTTAATGGAGTAACCGATAATGGTAAGAATAGCGGCCACAAATACCTGGTCAACCTCGTAGCTCATTCCCAAAAATCCTGCAATAGAAAAGGCAGCAAACACGAAGAGCGTATCATGCAGCGTAGCAATGATCGCACCTGCACTGTATTGCCATTTACGGAAACGGATCAGGATATAAATAAAGATACCGATCAATGAGAAAAGACTGGCCTCCCACGCTGAGTTCTTAATATCATCAGCCACGGTTGCACCAACTTTTGATGAGCTTGAGATAATAAAACGGCTATCATCAAGCTGCGCTTCCTGACTCGTATACTGCTTTCCGGTAATGGTTTGAAGCGCGTTGATCAGCGTTTCGCGAACTTTTTCATCAGCCTCTTCGCTATCCTCCTCAATGAGGTATGAGGTGGTTACTTTCACCGATGAGTTGCTGCCGTAATTCTTTACTTCCGTTCCTGCTCCTTCAAAACTTTGGGTCAACTGAACTTTCAATTCGGTTGCGGCAACCGGCTGACTAAAGGCAACCACGTATGAACGTCCGCCTTTAAAATCAACACCCATGTTCAACGGCTTTACAAAAAGCAATGCCAAACCAATTAGAATTATAGCAGATGAAGCGATATACGCCTTACGGCTGTTTCCAACAAACTCATACCTTCTTCTCTTCTTCACCGCACGGGAAATAAACGAATCAAATGAAATTTTACTATCATCTCCCTTGCGGGTCATCCATTCTACAATAACGCGTGAAACATATACCGCTGTGAAGAATGAAGTAAGAATACCGATCATAAGGGTTATCGCGAAACCTTTAATCGGTCCTTGTCCGAGCATAAACAAGAAGAAGGCCGTCAACAAAGTGGTCAGGTTCGAATCGAAAATAGACCAGAACGCTCGTTGATATCCTACTTTAATAGCATCCTTCAATTTACGACCATGCGTAATTTCTTCCTTGATACGTTCAAAGATCAGTACGTTCGCATCCACCGCCATACCAATGGTAAGCACAATACCGGCAATACCCGGAAGGGTTAACGAAGCGTTGAACTGAGCCAGAATACCTAGGATGAAGAAGATGTTGAACACCAACGCAACATTAGCCACTAAACCTCCTTTTGAATAGTACAGCAACATAAAGAGCACAACCAACACAAGACCGCCTAACGAAGACAACAGTCCCTGATTTTGTGCAAGCTTACCAAGAGTTGGTCCAACAATGGCTTCCTCAACAATTTTGGTTGGTGCAGGCAATGAACCTGCCTTCAAAATGTTGGCAAGGTCTTTTGCCTCTTCAACAGTAAAGTTTCCGGAAATCTGCGAATTACCATTTGGGATTTCACCATTCACCGAGGGAGCCGAGTAAACTGAATTATCCAACACGATGGCAATGCGGCCGCGAGGTGTTTTGCTTGCTGCCTCAGCAGTCATTTTTGCCCAAGCCTTGGTTCCAGTCGCGTTCATGGTCATGCTTACTGATGGCCTTGCGTATTCATCCAAATCCTGACGCGCTTCATTGATTACTTCACCGGTCAGCTTCGGCTGGCCGGATCTGCCCATGTCAAGAAAATACAACTGAAGTCCTTCGGTTGCACCGTAATCCTTGTCGGGTTTATTAGCCCAGTACACACCTACATTTCTAGGCAACAGGCTTTTAATCTCAGGCTTTTTGAAAATACGATTAATCTCTGCCGTATCGGTTACCGCATAACGGAAAAGGCCTGGAGGATTGCTTTTGGCGAACAAAGGTGACACATTGAGGTTCTGAAGCGAATCCAAGCTATTAGAGGTTGTGTCTCCTGCTGCTGCCGATTGTAACTGCTTTTCCAAATCGGTTACACCATCAGCTTGCGTTGTGTCTGCAGAGGTGCCAACCTGATCTTCTCCGGTAGTTATATTTAGTGCGCCTTGTACTTGTCTCTCTTTAACCAGTGCTGCATTGATAGCCATCAACGAACTGTTGATATCATTGGGTTCGATCACATCCCAGAACTCAAGGCGTGCCACGCCTTGCAATAATTTCCGTACGCGTGCGGGGTTATCAGCACCCGGAATTTCAATTTGAATCCGGCCTGTTCCGGGCAAGCGCTGAATATTCGGCTGCGATGTACCAAACTGATCCAAACGATTTTTAAGAATCGTATAGGAACGTTCAATAGCCCTGTCGATTTCTTCATTTACTACAGTAACAACCTGCTCATCTGAATCATTTAAGCTAATACGACCGCGTGTTGCGGTTGAAGCAAAAACAGGTGCAAGTCTGGCCCCCGCATTATCTTCCTGGTATGCAGCAAAGAACAGACTTGAAAATCGCTCCTGACTGCTTTTCGAACGCTCATGTGCCTTGGCCAAGGCTTTCACAAATGCCGAATCTTTGCTGTTTCCGGCAAGACCCTTAATAATATCCACCGGAGAAACCTCCAGGGTTACGTGCATACCTCCTTGCAAATCGAGGCCACGGCTAAGTTCATTGTCTTTTACTTCCTTGTAGGTAAACTCTGCGCCAAACAGGTTATACACCGGCTGGCTCCAGATGGAATCGAGGTAAGCTTGTTTTTTACTCAGGTTCAAAACACCACTCGCATCGGTGGCATAATCAATGGCATCTTGCTGAACTTTGTTGGATACAAACGTAAACGACAAATAGAACAAGCAAAGAGCCGTAACAATAATGGTAAGTACAATTACAAATCCTTTGTTCTGCATAAAAACTGATTATTAAAAATTAAGTGTTTAAGAAATAGTGAACCGGTAAAACTCCGGCAGTGAAGAATTCAAACGCGTTAGGGTGCGTTTGGTGAAATGATAAACTGAAACAATGCCCGAAAGAATTTTCCGGTTGAAAGGGTTAATTGAATAGGCGCTTCCTCCGGCTCATGATCCCCGAAAAGAATTTCCTGAATAACTGCCAGTTCTTGCTGAAGAACAAATGAAGCGGTTACCGGTTGGGAGAAAGAGGGTTGGCTGATGAATTGATCCCCATCTTCAGAGTTAGATGTGGTATCGTGTTGCTCAACTTCTGCCTTTGCAAGGGTTTCTTGCTGGCCAAAGAAAAAAAACTGCGAAAACAGGATTCCCGCTGCTGTGAGAACTCCCATAGCAAGTGACCAGAATCGTATCGTTTTCGAGGTTTTCATTAAGGCCTACAAAAGTATACAATTGAAGCAATTTTGAAACAGCCGGGTCAAAAAAGAGGCATCAGACCTTAAAACCGGCCAATTTGGCCTGAATCATTAGAATTATCACTTCCAGGGCTCGTTCAAAGTGGCTGTTATTGGGAATTACAATATCAGCGTTGTGCTTAATGGGCTCAATAAGCCGCTCGTAAACAGGCATTACGTGGTGATGGTACCGGTACAACACATCGTTCAAATCATACCCCCTTTCTTCGTTGTCGCGCTTAATGCGCCTGGATAGCTTCACGTAATCCTTTGCTTCAATAAAAATACTCAAGTCCAGTTCATGCTCTATCTCAGGAAAATATTGAACAAATAGCCCTTCGATAATCAATATGGGTGCTGGCTTAAAAATTAGCTTACGTGGAGTTGCTGCCGGGTTGTTGAATGTGTACTCATCCTTGGTAAGGGTTTTTCCGGCTTTTAACAGTTTAATGTCCTGAACAAATTGTTGATGATCGATGGCTTCAGGTAAATCGAAATTTTTTACGCCCCGCTCATCTTCTTGCTGCCTGTCGCGTGGATGGTAGTAATTGTCCTGTGAAATAAGGCAAAGTTCAGTCTCTTTAAACCGATCCGATAAGCGTTTGAGAAAATACGTCTTTCCCGATCCGCTGCCTCCGGTTATCCCAATGGTAAAAGGTTTGGTCATGGCGCAAATATCGCCTTAAAATAAAGAGCCGAAAAATTAACTTCTATTGATTTTGCAGCAGGTAAGCGCAAAGTTTTTCCACAGCCTTGGCCCGATGGCTGATCTGGTTTTTTTCTGATAGCGGCATTTCACCAAAAGTCTGTGTGTAACCCTTAGGCTGGAAAATGGGGTCGTAACCAAACCCACTGCTTCCGCGCTTTTCATGAGTGATTGTTCCCTCAACGATTCCTTCGAACAGATGCTCACCTTGATTATCGATCAGGGCTATTACCGTTCTGAACCTTGCATGGCGGTTGGATTTACCTTCCAGCTTATTCAACAGTAAATTCATATTGGCTTCCGCATCGCGCGTTGGTCCAGCATAGCGGGCAGAATAGACTCCAGGTTCGCCATGTAACGCTTCAACCTCAAGGCCTGTATCATCAGCAAAGCAGGGAATTTTGTACCGATTAAAAACAAACCTTGCTTTTTGAAGTGCGTTGCCTTCCAATGTGTTTTGCGTTTCAGGCAGTTCTTCTCTACAACCAATCTCCTCAAGACTTAAAAAAGAAAAAGATGAGCCCATTATGGCGCTCATCTCTTCTATTTTGTGTTTGTTGTTGGAAGCAATACAATAACTGCTCATGGATTGACTTCTAACAATTCAATCTCAAAAATCACATTTGAATTTGATGGAACTCCGGAAATACTACGGGTTCCGTATGCCAATGTTGATGGTGTGTAGATTGTCATTTTATCTCCTTCTTTCATCAGTTGCAAACCAATCAAAATACCATGCGGAAAGTTCACCACGCGACTACTAAATTCAACTGTGGGTTGAACGGTTTGAGAGAAAAACACCGAACCATCTGAAAGTAATTTACCAGTAAAAACAATCTTTACTTGATCATAAAGTGTTGGTGAAAGTGTTCCATTTCCTTCTGTAAGCGTATAGCGCAAACCACTTTCGTGTTCAGTAGCCACAATTTCATTGTCGGCCAAATAGGCATCAATAGACTGTTTATCACTTGCTAATTTATCAATTTGAGTTTGTGTTGACGTAACACTCTCCAACTCCACATCAAAAACCAAGACTGCATTTGGTGGAATAGAGCCAGCGCCACTCGTACCGTAGGCATACCCTGAAGGGATATAAAGCTTCGCTACGCTGCCTGCTGGCAACAAACCCAGACCAATCCGCCAGCCTAAAATATAGTTTGTGAGTTTTCCATTAACTGTACCAGAATCAAAGGTTGAGCCGTTAGAAAGCAGTTTACCGGTGTAGTTAACGGTGATGTTATTATCTAAATTCGGAGGAAGATCTCCATCACCAAGTTGAATGACCTCCACCCTGACGCCTGATGCATCCTTCAAAGCAATAATGCCATTTTCAGCAAGATAATTGTCAATAGCTGCTACATCCAGATTCAACTGCTCTAAAGGAGAAATTACTTCCTCTGTCTTCAAACACGAACCCAAAAGAAATACCAAACCAATCCAGACCGCACTTTTTGTCATCATTCGCTTCATAGTATGCTTTACTTTATTTCCGTAACCTCTAAATCAAAAACCAAAATTGAATTTTCTTTAATCACTTCACTGCGTTGCTGAGGACCATACGCCAATGTTGATGGAATATAGAACGTTCCCTGTGCACCTGCATTCAGGTACTTCAACGCTTCATGCCAGCCTTTTATTACACTGGTTTGGTCAATTGTAACTTCATAAGGTTCATACGGGCGCATGGGGTTATAAATTCCCTTTTCTTCAGCAACGGATTGAACGCTTGAATCAAAATATTGCCCATCCAGTAAATAGCCGGAATAATTTACTTTCACAATCTGACCGGACTTGGCATTCTCACCAACTCCGGGTTTTGTAATTACATACCGGATACCTGATTCCAGCTTTACAGCTTCAATATTTTTTTCAGTAAGGTATTGATCAATGGCTTTAATATCATCGGCAAGCTGCTTCTCGTTAAACCGGTTCATGATTTCGCGCTGGTAGGTCATGAAATCCGTTTGACTCATGATGCTATCAATACGAATGTTATAAATCAACGTAAGGGTGCTGTCAACATCCGGAGGGAGCGGTGCACGCACAATCTCA
>CAYQOM010000007.1:101008-131909 GCA_964419145.1 uncultured Roseivirgaceae bacterium
GTCGCCTTTTGATACCATGCGCAGCATTTGGGTAATGCCATCTTCTGAAACAAGTGCTGAACTATCGTTGATCATGGCGGCTGCGGGCATCAAATCACTGGTTTCTCCCCAAACTGAATCTTTTGAGTCGCTGAAAACAAACTGAAACACAACAACATCTCCAGGCTTTGGCAACACGCCATCACCATTTTTAATCACATTAAACTTAAGGCCGTTTGGAGTAACTTTTTCGTTAGCACTATCACCACAGGCAAATAGCATCGCCAAACCAACAACCAGTACTGCATTTAGAATTTTCATGTATAGATTTATTTAGATTTAATGTTATACCCGGGCTGAGAGAATCTTCTCCTTGTATTCCGGCAAAATATTTAAAAATTTTTCAAGGGTAGTCTGCAATGAATCGGTAGATGAACCACCAGAAGCATTCCGATGACCTCCTCCATTAAAATATTTTCGGGCCAGTTCGTTCACCGAAAACTCACCCAACGAACGAAACGATAACTTTATCTCGTCCTTGCGTTCGTATATCATTACCGACAAGTGAATACCTTCAATCGAAAGGCCATAGTTTACAAATCCTTCCGTATCGCCCGACTGCGAACCGAATTTCTTAAGCTCTTCCTGCGAAAGCGTCATGTACGCAGTTTTATATTCAGGTAATACTACGAGCTTCTCGCTAAGCACATACCCCATTAACCTTAAGCGCTCAAGCGTATTGGTGTCATAAATCAGTTTTGAGACTCGTGTCGGATTAGCCCCTAACGAAACCAGGTCAGAGGCTATCATAAATTCTTCGCGTCTGGTATTGTTGTGGCGAAACCCTCCCGTATCGGTAAGCAGGCCGGCATATAAGCAGTCGGCAATGGTGCTGTCAATTTTAGCCCGCTCGCCCAGCTCAATGATCAATTCATAAACCAATCCGGCTGTTGAGGCGGCTTTCGCATCCCATTGTTCAAAATCAGCAAACTTTTCCGGCTCAAGATGATGATCGATCAATACTTTCTTGCCGGAAGCATTTTTTATCATTTCGCCAATGGCGTTAATCCGGCTCAAGGCAGAAAAATCAAGGCAGAAAATAACTTCTGCATCATCCACCAGACTCTTCACTTTTTCGACCACCGCTTCGCTGAAAATTAAAACTTCATCATTACCAGGCAGCCAGTTGAGAAATGCCGGATAATCACTGGGGGTTATAACCGTAACCTGATGACCGTATTTCTTCAAAAAGGCGGATAATCCTAAAGATGATCCCAAGGCATCCGCATCCGGCTTGAAGTGGGTAACAATAACCACTCGTCTGGAAACAGACATAAACTCATTATACTCCTGCAGGTTTGTCATGCCTTTAAACGAAGGGGCAAAAATGGCAATTTTAGTCCATAGTCAATAAGGTGTGCGCTCCAGGATATGAATTAATTGCCAAAATCAGCACCCAAAACTGTGCGCTATGCCTGAAAACACTATTTTTGCGGCCGATTAACGAAACATTGAAAATGGCGACAAACAGAACTTTTACCATGATAAAACCCGATGCGGTGAGTGCCGGAAATTCGGGAGCAATAACAAAAATGATTGAAGAAGCCGGCTTTCGGATTGTTGCAGTGAAAAAAACGCAACTTAGCCCGGAGCGTGCAGGTCAGTTTTACGCGATTCATAAGGAGCGCCCTTTCTATAAAGACCTTTGTACTTACATGTCATCCGGACCAATTGTGCCGATGATTCTGGAGAAAGAAAATGCCGTGGAAGATTTCCGTAAGCTCATCGGAGCAACTGATCCGCAAAAGGCAGCTCCAGGTACTATCCGCAACCTGTTTGCCAAATCCATCGAAGCGAATGCCATCCATGGATCTGACAGTGATGCCAATGCTGAGATTGAAGGCAACTTCTTCTTCTCGCACATGGAGCAGTTCTAAAAAAGTTTTATTTTCTACATCAAAGGGCTGACTTCGGGTTAGCCCTTTTTTTGTTTCTACTTTCCATGATAAACTTCATCATACAAAAGCTGGAGTAACTTAAACTGATTTTTTGCACGGTTTAAGTTTTGTCCCACATAGCGAACGGAATAATATACATCGCCTTTCAGGTAATCGGTCAGAAATCGAAGTGCCATAATGTACGTCATCATCAGGCCAGAAAATGAAACCGCATTCAATTCTTTCTTTGTCAAAGTTTCCCCCATTTCTATGAGGTATCCGCTAACTACTGCATCATAAAAATTCTTTCGAAAAACAATTTTGGAAAGATCTGTCTCCTCCTCACTCACCGGACTCACACATGTACGAATAAGATCACCGAGATCATAAATAAAATAACCCGGCATCAAGGTATCCAGATCAATTACACAAAGCGCTTTGTCGGTTACCTTATCGAATAGGATGTTGTTGATTTTTGTGTCGTTGTGGGTAATGCGTAATTGCAAGTCCCCTGAATCAATCAGCATTTTATACTCGTCTGCCAAAAAGCTAAACCGGTTCGCAGCTTCTATTACTTCTGTAGCTGTTTCGAGTCTACTAGGTTCTGCCAAAAGAAGCGATTCTCTAAACTGTTCAACGCGCCAGGTAAGATCGTGAAACCGATCGATGGTGGGTCTTATGTTTTCAAGTGAACAGGATGAAAGTCTTCGGGTAAGTTCGGCAAAACCACGGGCTGCTTCAAATGCTTCATGCTCTGTGGTCAGGGCTTCTTTGGTAACACCGTTTTCAACAAAAGGCATCAATCGCCAGGGGTGGTTATCGTGATCAAACTCAAGATCATGTCCAGCTTCTGATAAAATCGGTTTCAGAAAAAGGTATGACGGAAAATTCCTTTCAAGGTGATCTGCAACAAGTCGAATATTTTCAGCTATACGCCCGGGCTTAGTAAAAACATATTTATTAACACGTTGCAATACACAACAACGTGAGTCTTGCGTTACCTTAAACGTTTGATTAATATGACCGGCACCCAAAGGGGCGATCTTAACCTGAAGCGGATCGAAATTGTATGCCTGAAGAATTTCTTCAGGAATGTTTATGGTCACCACAACTTTGGTGGGTACTCACCACTGTTCACTAAATCCTTGATTTTTTGCGATACCGCCTCCTTGTCTTCTTTATAGGTTACTCCAAACCATGTACTGCCCCCTGAAATAACTTTTATTTTTCCTTCACCGGTTTTAACCAGTTCATTGGCGATTAGCGGAATGAAGAATTCAGCTTTTATGTTTGATGAATTTTCTTTTAGGAAATTATGAAACATTCTTTCCGTTGCCGGAAAAATAGATGGATGAAATCCCCAGAAGTTCATGGATGTCTTTGCTTCGGGATTAAGCTCCACATCACCATCTTTTTCTTTTGCAATAATCTTTCCATCTACCCGTGATACATTTGTGCGTTCCACTACTGAGGTCAGATACCCATTGGCATCCTCTTCTCCTACACCACGCGAAACGCTACCGAAATCAGAAAGCACATTTTTTAGCGTGTAACCAACGAGAGCATGGTCGGCATTGTTTGATGACCTGAAAAAATCGGCCACATTTTGAAAAGCCTCCTGACCATAAAAATCATCGGCATTGATTACAGCAAAAGGCTCATGGATTGCATCTTTTGCGCACAACATAGCATGCCCAGTGCCCCAAGGTTTTTGCCGTTCTGGGTTTTGATATTCTTTCGGAACGAGTGTATCTAATGCCTGTACCACAAAATCTACCTCAACCTTGCCTTTCAACTTTGGCAGAAAGATTTCCTTTACGGTCTCCTTTATTTCTTCGCGCACAATAAACACCACTTTGGTAAAGCCAGAACGAATGGCATCGAATAAGGAGTAATCCATAATGGTTTCCCCGTTCGGGCCAAAGCCATCAATCTGTTTTATTCCGCCATAGCGGCTGCCCATGCCGGCTGCCAATACCAGTAATGTGAGTTTATTGTTTGTGCTCATGGTCTTTCAGTTAATTTATTTTATTATCGAAAGTTTAAAATTAGAAGCTATGGAGCAAACGGCCAACCGTTATACCCAATCGATTATCATAATCGGCATATTATTTTTCATTTTCGGATTTGTTACGTGGCTTAATGGTCCGTTAATCACCTATGTCAAGCTGGCCTTTTCTTTGGATACCGACTCCAAAGCTTTTTTGGTTACTACCGCCTTTTACATGGCCTACTTTTTTCTAGCCTTGCCTTCATCCTGGATTTTAGAAAGAACCGGAATGAAAAAAGGAATGGCCCTTGGCCTATTGGTAATGGCCATCGGTACTTTTGTATTTGGTCAGTTTGCTACGCACAGAAATTATCCGGTGTCTCTGGTTGGATTATTTATTATCGGTTCTGGTTTGTCGATTCTTCAAACTGCATCAAATCCGTACATCAGCATCATTGGGCCGATTGAAAGTGCTGCCAAGCGCATCAGTATCATGGGTATTTGTAATAAGGTTGCCGGAATTCTCAGTCCGATTGTGCTGGGGGCCCTGGTACTTAAAGACATCAACAAACTGGAAGAGAAGGTAAGTCTGGCTGCTTCAGCACAGGAACAGGAGCAAATTCTTTCAGCCTTTGCAGCAACCATTTATCTGCCGTACATGGTCATGGCGGCTATCCTTGCTGCATTAGCCTATTGGATTCTCAAATCCGGTTTACCGGAAATAAAAGCATCTGATGTTAATACCCAACCTACTGGTTCAAATACAAAAACAAGTATTTTTCAGTTTGCCTACCTGTGGCTTGGTGCGTTTTGCATTTTTGTTTACGTAGGGGCAGAAGTTATGGCTGGTGATGCCATCGGCACGTATGGTAAAGGTTTTAACATTCCTACTGACGAAACAAAATACTTCACATCGCTTACACTTGTTGCCATGTTGGTAGGTTATGTGGCAGGCTTGAGTACTATTCCAAAAATTATTTCACAACAAACTGCGTTGAAAATTTCAGCATGGCTTGGCATCGTATTTACCGTAGCAGCCTTGCTAACAAAAGGTTATGTTTCTGTTGGTTTTGTAGCTGCACTTGGTTTGGCTAACGCTATGATGTGGCCAGCCATCTGGCCTTTAGCCATTGACGGACTTGGAAAATTTACTGAGCGCGGATCTGCATTATTGATTATGGGTATTGCGGGTGGCGCAATCATCCCAAAGGTTTTCGCCAGCCTGAAAGAACAATACGACTTTCAATGGACCTTCTTTGCCATTATGCTGCCTTGCTATTTGTTTATTCTGTTTTTTGCTATGCGTGGTCATCTGATTGGTAAGGCTAAATCAAGCTGAGTTAGACTGCTCAAGCATTTTATCAATTGCAATGGTAATAATTTGAGTTCGCTCTTCCCAACTTCCACGCACATCAATCCATAAGATATTTCTTCGCTCAAGTTCAGCCTTGAACAGGTCATGCATCTCTCTACGTTTATTCGTTTCTCCCAGGTCGCGCAAACCATCATTTACCCAAGGCACATCTATATCGAATAAAAAGTACTGATCGTACTCCACCATTTTCTCAAATTCATACAACACAGGCGGAACAACGCCAAGGTAGTGGCGGGAATAAATTTGTGTGGTAATCAGATCAGTATCGCAAACCAGAAATTTATTGGCCTTGCGCGCCTGCTGAAAGATGCGCTCCGTTTGCTTGCGACCGATGGTTATGATGTCCTCGCGATTAAATTCGTTGGTGGTGATCAGTTCGCGTGCTACTTCCGGTACGAAAACAGTATGGTATTGCTCAGCTATTGTTTGAGCCATAACCGATTTGCCTGTGCTTTCGGGACCGTAAAAACAAACCAGTTTTAGTTGATCAATCACGTTGTAGGCGGTAAAGCCGGATTACCTTCTTCTTTTTTTACCGGTTTTAATTTTGCTGGTACTCTTTCCTTTCTTACGCTCTTCAATTTTCAAATCAATAAAGTAGTAAAGAGAAACAACAAAGGCATTGTTGCGAACTTTTAATTCATCCTCGTAATACAATGTGCCGGGCAAACCATACACCCCATTACTTTCACGACTTAAAAAACTATGGCCATGTTCATATCGGGTGGTCAGCATGAATTTATGGATTCCCATGGGCTCGAAAATTAGTCCGGCTGAAATATTCAGGCCCAATTGTAACCGGTTTGGTTCAGCCACATTCATTTCACGCTCCCCAATTTCCTCTGTACTGCCAAATGTTACTTTATAGTTGAGCTCCTCAATCAGGTTTTCATCCAAATCGCTGTTTCGTAAGGAGCCACTTCCGCCCAGCCAATAGCTAACATTGGGCCCAACCCCCAGGTACCATTTGTAAACCTTATCTTTTCCAACGCGCGCCTTGAATTCTGCGGTGTACAGAATTGGCATGTCAATGTATCGGTTCCGCAAAGAATTGCTGAACATGCCATCCCCGCCTCCACTGATTTTCTTTTCTTTTTGGGTGTACATAATGGACGTTTGCAAAAAGAATCGCTTTTGCACCCGAAAGGCCACGCTTCCGCCTGCATGAAAACCAAACGTTGGACTTACATCATAAAAATCCTTCAGATCTATATCATCATATGATGCCCACCCGATATGAGTGCCCACCACTGGACCAACTAAAATCTGGGCTTCTGCCTTATTCCAGGCTAAAACCCCTGGTAAGATCAACAGTAAAATGAGGTTAAGCTTTACCATAATGTTGCTCTTAAACTTACGCATGAACAAAGCGTCATTTTGGTCATTCATCGGCTTAAATCTTAACTTCATCTGCTATTTTAGCATTTTATTTATCTAAAAGGGCCATTCTGAACAATCGGAAATTACATACATCCTTATGCAGAACAGGCTTTACAGGCTCCAAAGTACGAAAACACACGGTGCCAATATGTTACCTTTAATCGAGAAATCTCATAGAAAGCTAAGTTGAATTTAGAGAAGATGGAACCCAGATACCTACGAAACCTACTGCTTACCCTCGCAATTTTTGTTGTGGCCCCACTGATGGCCCAGGAAGTTTGTAACAACGGCATTGATGATGATGGCGATGGTTTTATCGATTGTTACGATAACGAGTGTGCCAATAACGTGGTGTGCGAGGATTTATTTATTGGTAATGATGCAGACTGTGTTATTCCAGCTCCGCCAGCACCTGCTTTTACCATGACGTTGGATTTTGCCACTGAAGATGAAACAGCCAATCACCTTTCGCGTATTGCCATTGGTGACCTTGACCGGGATGGCATACCCGAGATCATCAGCATGAACCGGTATACGAAACGGATATTTATATTAAATGGAGATGATGGATCCGTGAAGCATGATGCCCTGTTGGCCAATGACGCCACTCCCAATTGGGAAGTGGCGATAGCTAATGTTGATGATGACGATTGCGGTGAAATATTTTTTCTTGGAACTGACAGCCGAATTTATGCCTATGACTGTGAACTTAATTTTCTGTGGCGTACCAATCGAATGCCCGGAAACCATGATCCGATAAATTTTGGACTTGCTGACTTTGACGGAGATGGACTTGTTGAATTGTATTGCAAGGACCAGATTTTTGATGCCCATAGTGGCAGGCGATTGGTGGCCACTACGGTTCCAAACAACCAATGGGATGATCGCATAAATGGCGGCCCCGTTGCGGTAGACATTCTGGGTGATACCCGCATGGAACTGGTTCTTGGCTTACGGATTTACCAGGTAAACATTCCTGCAGCACGAAATACTGACGGTGGCTCTTTAACCCTACTACAAAGTCGTAATGAATATTTTATTCGAAATCCATACAATGCCACCAGTGTGGCCGACTTCAACCAGGATGGGCATTTGGATGTGGTGGCCTCGGGTTCAACCATTGACCATGATGAAAATACAACGATATTTTATTGGGATGTATTCAACAACACCTTACAAACTTATCGGGACTTAACAGGAGACTATGCTCCTGATGGATGGCAAAACGGAACAGGAAGAGTGAACATAGCCGATTTGGATGGCGATGGAAATTTGAACCTTTCTTATGTTTCCGGAAAGTACCTGTACGCGTTGCGTGAAGACATGACCCTGCTGTGGCGTGTGGTCATCAACGAAGAAACCTCCGGCCACACAGGTTGTACCCTTTTCGATTTTAACGGTGATGGTAAATCTGAGATCGTTTACCGCGATGAACAATACCTCTATATCATTGACGGAACCGATGGTTCAATTTTTACATCACAACGCTGTATTTCCCGAACCAACAGGGAGTATCCGATAGTAGCCGATGTAGATGCGGATGGTTCAACTGAAATTTGTGTTACCTGTGGCTTTGATGACGTAGAGGCTTGGGATAATTTCAATACACTTTCGTATTCACGATATGCACACATTCGGGTATTCAAATCTGCCAGCGAACCTTGGGTACCAGCCCGCAGGCTTTGGAACCAACACGGATATTTTGTGGTGAACGTAAATGATGACCTTACTATTCCAAGACAAATTCAAAAACACCACCTCACCTTTTCCATCGGAACTTGTACACAAGGTCCAAACCGACCTTTAAATAAATTTCTGAATCAATCACCGTTTTTAGATTCACAAGGTTGCCCGCAGTTTGCGGGGCCTAACATTACGTTTGGCACAACTGATCCGGTGATCAGCGCGCCCACATGTCCCGATTTAAACTTCACGGTTTCGTTCGACATCACCAACCTGGGTAACGTCTCTATATCAGGCGATATACCGATTAGTTTTTATAGTTCGAATCCGCTTTTGCCAGGTGCAACACTCCTCAATACAATTACAGTCAACCTTAATCTTGAGGTAAATGATACCTACGCCATCGTTGATGCACCTATTACCGGAATTGGCTCCGACTCTCTATACATTGTTTTAAATGATAATGGAACCAGTATTCCAACACCCATAACTCTACCCAACACGCCTTACATTGAGTGCGATCCATCAGATAACATCTTTGGCGTACGACTGAATTATTTACCAGCCCCATTAACAGCGGTTGAGGTCAATCCAAATGAAACCTGCTCTGCCCCTGCCAATGGTGCAGCCCGTGCGTTTGTCCCTATAGGCGGAATAGAAAACACAGCCGACTACGACTTCTATTGGTTTGACGGAACAACGGCCGGCCCGATTGCCAGTGCCGATTTTGTTGGACCATTCTATACCGGCATAATAGGAGGTGATTACACCGTATTTGCACGGCACAAGACTGTAAGTTGTGGCAGCGATACAACCCAGGTAACCATAAACGATGCCATCACCATTCTCCCTGCAGTAACCATTATTGTGGTATCAGATCAAACGCAATGTAATCCGCCCAACGGGAGACTAGAGGCAAACGTGGCTGGAGGCAACGCAGGTTATTCTTTTGAATGGGAAGATGTGGGCGCTCCGATTGGCGTATCCGGACCGATATTGGCAAACCAGGCCGCAGGTACCTATACCGTAGTGGTAACCTCATCGGGAGGTTGCCAGATTACAGCCAGCGCCATTATTGCTGACCTTGCTCAAGAACCAGATTTAACTGCAAGTGCAACCGGGATCATAAACTGTAACGATCCCAATAGTGGATCAGTCACAGCCGAGGCATTGGTAGGCGGGGTAGCCCAACCAGCAGCCAACTATACGTTTAACTGGTACTTCTATGACAACGGTACCAGCACGCGTGGAAGTCTTCTGCCTCCCGTACATGGGGCTGCCGGTACACCAAACCGAAATTTATTGCCCCTTGGTTTTTATGAAGTTGAAGTAACTGAAATTGCATCGGGTTGCCCGGGTACCACAACTGTGGTTGTTGAAGTTACAGACGACACACAAATACCCACCGTATTGTTTACGGAGCTTGCACCTCAAACCTCATGCGATCCGAACAATCCAAATGGATCTCTTTCGGCCGATGCCCAGCTTGGTGGTGTTACACAAGATCCTGCACAGTATACCTTCGAATGGTTTGAAGGACAGAATACATTGCCCGCCAATGCGCATGCCAATGTAAGTGGTGTCAACAATCGGATCGCAGAAAACCTTTCCGGTGGTGGTCAATCATATACAGTACGCATTACCAACATTGCTACACAGTGTTCCACTACTGCTCACACTACGGTATCAGAAGATATAGTAGTACCCGTTGTTACGCTGTCTCCAACAGACAATGGCATATGTGATCCTGCACTTTCCACAAACAACTTCAACGGAAGTGTAACCGCCACAGTAACATTTGATGGCGTTCCGGTTGCAGACTTTACAGGCTACACCTTTACCTGGTACAATGGAAGTGTGGCCAGTGGCGCACCCCGTGCTGAAACCGGATCATCCATCACGCAGGTTAACACAGGTTACTATACCGTTGTCGTAACCCGAAACGATGTTTCCTGTTCATCAACTCCTGAAACTGCCGAAGTAGGTAACGATGCGGTATTACCGGTAATTACCACAGCCGAAATCGGATCAACCAATTGCACCGGTCCGGCAAATGGTGAAGCTTCCGTTACCGATGTTGATGGTGTTGGAGCACCGGCAAACTACACGTATCAATGGCATACCGGCAATGACCTTAGCTCTCCGATTGGTGGAGCTGTGAATGCATCCGTTACCGGACTGCAAGGTGGCGCGGGGGCGTTCTTTACCGTACAGGTTACGAACACCAACAACGGTTGCCGAAACACAGCTACTGTTGAGGTTCCTGATGAAAAAGTATTTCCGGTTATTACCTTGAACAGCACACCCAATACCATTTGTACAGGTACACCTGATGGCACAACATCCCTGGCAACGCTTACCTATCAGGGTGCAGCAATTGCATCACCATTTACGGGCTATACATTCAACTGGTCTTCAGGACAAACCACATCAACAGCAACAGCCCTTGCTGCGGGCACTTATACTTTGACTGTCACCAAAACCGATGTGGGGTGTACATCTGATCCCGTTGATGTTGATGTCGTTGATGATTTTTACTTACCGGTTATTTCATTGACACCTACAAATCAAACCTCGTGCGATCCGGGCAACCCGAATGGCGTTATTGCCGCTACAATTGATGAAACAATCATTGGAGGCGGTGCAGCCGTTACTGCCGGTTATACGTTTACGTGGGAAGAAAATGGCAATCCGTTTGCAACGCCCGGAAATGCAGCGGGTACAGGCGCCACGGTGAGCAATCTGGTTGGCGATTTGTTCTATTCGGTAGTTGTAACGCGATCAGCAACAGGCTGCGTGAACACAGCTTCGGTTTTCTTACCGGAAACCATTACCAATCCAATTGTAGCAGCCGCAGTAAGCAGCGATGTTACCCGTTGTGATACACCCAATGGTGCTATTCAAGCCAACGTGGGTGGCGCACAAAATGGTTTTACCTTCTTCTGGTTAAATGAAACAGGCACCAATCAAACGGCAGATAATGCTTTGGTCATTGCCAATGCCGATGCAACCATAGTTGACGATGGTAACTATACCGGATTAATACCAGGGTACTACACCGTTGTTGCCCGTAACAATAGTACATCTTGTTTATCTCAGCCAATCACCCGAACGGTGATTGATGCCACCGTTCAAACAAATATTAATATTACGATCGACAATCGTCCTTCGGATTGCGCTGTCGCAGATGGCGCCATGACTGCCTCTGTAACTGGCGGTGTCGGACCATTTGCCTTGTCCTGGTTCGTTGGTGGGCCAACCAACAGCGATATTAATTTCTTCAACAACCCGCCTGTATTTAATCCGCCTGCTTCTTTTGCCAGCACAGCCAATGTTACCGGACTAGAGTCGCAACTATATACGTTGGTGGTTCAGGATAATGGGAATGGTTGTGGTAACTATCAACCCATATTTCTGCCCTTTATTGATGCACACCAAATTGATGCACGGGCAACGGAAGCAACAAACTGTACGGCTGTAAATGGCGAAGTAGAGGTGGAACTAACCGTTATTCCGGTTGGCGCTGTTAATGATTATATCTTCCGTTTGTATCAAGGTGAAAACCCAGATCCGGGACAGCTTATCGGAGGGCCAATACAAGGTTTGACCAATCCCGTAAACTTCACTGCACTCCCTCCAGGAAGGTATACAGCCGAGGTGCGCCAAGGCTTTGGAGCTGGCTGTGAAGTTTTTCAGGTTGTGGAAATCGAACAACATGCTTTTGCACCACTTGTCGACATTACGGGTACAATTGCCAACACGGCTTGCGATTTAATTGCGGGTGCAGATGGTGAAGCCTCTATTCAATTTGATACCGATCCGAACGATCAAACCACCAACATCACGTACACAGTTGATGTAAGCCCTGCACCATTAGGCTGGGGAGGCCCAACTCCTGTCGGGCCATTTTTGCCACCCGCGTTGCCAGGCAATTTCACTATATCAGGTTTGAGTCCGGAAAATGCCGTGCCTCAATACACCATTTCTGTAACGGCAAATGGATGTACAACACAGCGTGTTGTGTCCATACCAAATGCACCAGCCACACCACAGGTGTTGAGCAATGAGGTTATCATTCTGCCTGCGCTTTATTGCGATCCAGCTTTGGAAGTTAATGCCAGTGCCGAAATCAGGAATGTATTTAATGGCGGAGCACCAGACAACATCAATGATTATTCGTTCGAATGGTTTGACGATGCCGCACTCACTTCTTCCATCTTAAACGCGGCCGGTAATGCCAGCGCAACAAAAGGTGGCGAGATTTTATCCAACGTAGGAGCCCCGCTTCCTTCTACAGACATTACGGCAGCTTCTTATTGGGTTGTCGTTACCAAACAAAATGCAGGTACCACAGGCGGACTTGGATGCGTTAGCGCTCCATTTCAGGTAAATATTCCAGATCAGTCTGTTAACCCCACGGTTACGTTAACGCCATTTGCAAACACTGCGTGTGATGCGAATTTTGAAGGTAGCTTGCGGGTTAATGTAACTAATTCAGGTTCGGTGCCTTCAGCTACGTACACATACAATTTTAACGTAGCAAACCCAGATGGTGGTGGCATATTTGCAGGCAACGATGGTGATGGCGATGGTGTAGATGGTGACCGTGACAATCCACAAACCCTTGAGGAAGGTGTGTACCAGCTACTGGCCATCAACGATGCCAGTGGTTGCCAGGCCTCTGCACAAGCCACAATTATTAAAACTGCAACACCGATTATTGTTGCCAGTGCAAATCCTGTGGATCAGTCCATCTGTGCGCCATTGAACGGAAGCATTACAGTTGTTGATGTTACTGTAGGTGGAATTGTTGACCCGGTGCATACCAACTTTGATTTTACCTGGTACGAGAATGATCCCAATTCAGTTCCCATCATCAATGCCGTAAACGGTGCCGATGCACTTACCAACATCGGGGCAGGCGTTTACTTTGTAAAGGCCAGAAAAATTGCAGGCTTGCCTTTAGGTTCAGGCTGTGAATCTGCTCCGCTACGCGTTGATATTCAGGATACCAGTGTTGACCCCGACCTTGAGTTTACCATCATTACGCCAACATCAAGTTGTAATCCGGCCGACCCTAATGGAATTATTGTTGCTGAAGCTTCCGAACGTGACGGATCGACCGATGCTTATACGTTTGCGTGGACATTGAATGGTGGAGCCCTTCACCCTGCAACCGTGCAAAACGATGCAAGCCCGACAAGTCAGCTGAGTAGTGCTACATTTGGTGATTATCAATTAACCATAACCAACACGGTTACAGGCTGTGTGTTCACCTCAGGGGCAACCTTAATTGAAAATCTTAGCTTAAGTTTACCGAACATTGTTCAGGTTACACCTATCAATCCTACCGACTGTTTCCCAACAGGTAGTGCGCGTGTTTCACAAATTACCATCGGTGGAACAACAACACTAACTGCTCCTCCGGATGATATTGACACGAACTTCGACTATGAATGGTACAGCGGAGCAACCACTCCGGCTGACCTGATTGCAGGAGAAACCAACAGTTCATTGTTAAATCAATTGCCTAACACATACTTTGTGTTGGTGCGCGACCTGACCACCGATTGTCCGTCCACTTTTGTGGAAGTGCTTATTGATTCCGCTGACATTGTTTACCCGGTTGTAGCCATTGCGGAAACCGTTCCTCAAATCAGTTGCGATCCTGCTGTGGGTACAGGAACATTGGTAGCGACCGGTGATGGCCAAAATGATGCGAATCCGAACTACTCATTCACGTGGTTCCCCAGCCTTGATTTAAGTGGAGCAAGTTTCGCGAACACCAGCACCATCAACAATGTTGTTTCCGGTGATTATTCCGTTGAAGTGTTGAACAGCTTAACCAACTGCCGGGCTTCGGCCATCATGATTGTGGCAAACGATTCTGCCTCATTCAAGCCGATCCTAAGCCTCACCAGCGGTCCACTGACCGAATGCGATAGCCTCGATGGATTTGTTTTCGCAAGGGGTGTGCCCTTTGCTCCGGCAGCGGGATATCCGTTTAGTCCGTATAACTATACCGCACAACTTTACGTTGGCCAAAATCCAGTGCTGAGTAATCCTCCCGATTTTATTATGCCACTGGATCCTAATCCATTCGGTTTACCTTCATTCCTGCAACAAAATTTGTCACCGGATACGTACACCGTAAGGCTTATTGATAACAATACAAGCTGTGAAACAATTGATGTAATTACCTTGGAAGACGAACGGGTTTTCCCTGCACCAATTATCCAAACCATTGCTCCGGTTACCAACTGTGATCCTACCATTCCAAATGGTGTTGGACGTGTATCTGTAGATGGTGTTGTAGTAGGTTACAATTTCGATTGGTACGAAGGGAATGTAGTTGCCGGAACACCCATTTACACGGGTGTTGAATACGGACAACTCAGGCCGATTCCACAGGAATATATTGTTGAAGCGCGGAATATGGTTACCGGCTGCGTGGGTACCGTAGTTGCCACCATTGCGAATAATCCGGTTGGAATTCCTATTCCACAGATAGAAATTCTATCACATGTTACAAGTTGCGTGTTGGATAACGGTGCATTGGCTGCATCCGTTAATGGAAATACCCGAGACTATATTTTCGATTGGTATGATGGAGCACAGGAAACACCTCCGGCTGATTTCGTGGGTGAAATTTACCATGACCTTGCTGTAGGACCGTATTCCGTTACAGCAACCGACAAAGTTACCGGATGTAAATCGCCATTAGCGACTGAAACGATTGAAAGCCGGCCAGCCTTACCAGAGATTGATTTCAGAACGCAAAGCGCCACTTGTGGTTTGTCGAATGGTTTTGCCACAATTTTAATTGTAAGTGAGGTTCCTATTGGCACCATTGAATGGTTCGACTCCAACAACTCACCTATTGTGGTTGGCCCTAACCTCACAGAGGTGTTACCGGGCACATACACGGTAGTCGTTACAACTGAATTGGGTTGTGCGGCCTCGCGCGAAATCCCTATCGAAACGGAGATAAGACCTTTCAACGGTATTTCAAGATTTAGTTCACCAGGGCAAAATGACTACTTCCACATTGATTGTATTGACAACTTCCCGAACAACATTGTGAAGATCTTCAACCGAGCCGGAACTTTGGTATACGAAGGTGAGCGATACGACAATGCCACCACCATTTTTGATGGCAAGTCGAACAAGGGTATAAGCATTATGGGTACCGATTTACCCGATGGAACATACTTCTACATTATCGATAAACGTGATGGTTCCAAGCCGCTAACCGGGTATCTGGAAATTGTTAACTAACTTGCTTTGACCAAAAGACCTATGCGAATATTAACTGCGATTTTTTGTACCGTTGTTGTGCTGAGCTTCACACAAAAAGCATCAGCACAACAATACCCGGTATTCACGCAATACTATTTTAATGAGTTGGTGATTAACCCGGCCTTTGCAGGCAGTCACGTACAGTTGAGTTTAACTTCAACGTACCGCAATCAGTGGGTGAATTTTCCTGGAGCACCACGCACGGTTTCGTTTAGCGGACATACCGCTTTAATGAACGGAAAAATGGGCGTTGGCTTATTGGTTAATCATGATGAGATCGGAAGTTACGGTAACGAGCATGTGTATGGATTTTACTCCTATCGCATCAACATGCAAAACGCCACACTTTCCATGGGCTTGATGGCTGGGTTTAACTTTCTGGGTGTCGATTTCAGTAACCTGGATTTGCAAGATCCAACCGATGCTTCCTTTCTACCTATTAACGAGTTTAAGCCAAACTTCGGAACAGGCATTTATTACAATCGCAAAAATTTCTTTGCTGGATTTTCTGTTCCATTTTTGCTGAACAATGCGGTATCTGCAAACCTTGAAAATGTGGCAGCTGAGATCCGTGAAGCGCGTTATTATTTTCTTCGAGGCGGAGGAATTTTTCCCATCAACAGGGCTGAAACTGTAAAACTAAATCCCTCCATGTTGCTTCGCGCGCAGGAAGGACAACCCTTAAGCATGGATATTAACCTGGGTGTGGTTATTCACGATATCTTCAGTACAGGCGTTTCCTGGCGAAGCGGGGACTCGTTCATCACCTTTATTGATATAAAGTTGAGCGAGAAATTTCATTTTGCTTATTCATACGACTGGACAACTTCAGACATGGCACGTTTCTCAAACGGATCGCATGAGTTTATGATTAACTATCGCGCAAAGGTTACAACGGCCCATAAAAACCTGAACTGTCCTACATACTTCCATTATCGTTAACGCTCTGCAATCGTGTAACTTTTGTATTCACGCATCCAGTTCCACAGACCGTAAGCAGCGATAAAGCAAAACACCAGGTATTCAAAGCCTACAAATTTTATTCCCTTGGCGAAATACATGTAGGTAGCCACAATATCTATCAGAATCCAGAGTATCCAACTTTCTACTTTTTTCTGAATCATTAAAAAAGTGGTGATGATGCTCATCACGGTAACGAAAGAATCGAGATAAGGAAATGCGCTGGGCTTGCTGAATAAAACTGGAAACCACTCATGCAGGCGGCTTGCCATGGAGCCGACTAAAATGGAAAGCGCTGGCCCACTAAATGATAATAGGGTTAATTGTTGAGTCTTCATATAACTCACTTTTAATTCCTTTTTGCTATCTTCTTCAATTGGCTTAGGGTGCTTCCACCGCCACCAACCCATTACGTTGGTCGCAAAAAAGAACACCTGTAAAAACATATCCGGGTAAAGTTGTACCTGGTAAAACAGGAAAAAGAACAGGGTGACGTTGATTAATCCGATGGGCCAACTCCAGATATTGGCCCTGGAGGCCAGAAATACCGCTATAAAACCTGCAATGGTCCCAAAAAATTCGATGTAGCTCATCTGATAGCCCCATAGCTCGAAGAAGATTTTATTGATGTCGAAAAAACTCATTTCTATTTTAGCTGAAAAATTTTTGTTTAATTTAACTTTAATTACTTCCAAATTTGCACATCATTAATCCTAAGTTTTGGTTATGAGTAGGCTCATTTCAATTTCACTATTTGTGTTACTTTTTTGCTTACGGTCTCATGGGCAGAGTCTTTTCAGAGAGGGTATAAATACACCTTGGGTTCCTGGAGAAATTACTCTCATTGATGGGACACTTTACAAGGGAATTGTTCAATACAGGCAGGAAGCTGCTCTTATAAATTTTAAAACAAGTGAGGAGGCGAAAGAGTCAAAATCATTTACAGAATTAAAGATTCAGAGACTCCTACTCTTGGATCAGAATAATTCAAGATCTAGAATATTTTATTCATTTCCAATTCAGGTTGACGGACGCGAGGATTTTCTACTTTTTGAAATTCTTAAAGAATTTAAAACCTGGGCTGTTTTATCCAGAAAAGGAACCGTAAACGTAATTGCGTCACGGCATGATGAGGTTTCTCATGGGTATGGCTATGGATCTGGTAAGAGAGGATATTCAACAGTCGAACAAACGGAGCATATTTACATATTTGATGATGCCGGTCAAATTAATCTTTATTTGATCGTAAGTGAAAAAGAATCTGATGGACTATTCCATGCATCATCTTCAAAGAAAAAGATAATAGAAAAAAATGCAATGCAAGAAAAAATGAATGAACATTGGGGAGGAGTTGAAAAATATGCCAAAGAAAATTCTTTAACATTCAAAAATAAAGGAGACCTTCTCAAGATATTGGCTTACTATGAATCATTGGTGGAGGATAATTAAATTTTCACACACACATTCTTCGCCTCCGTAAAAAACCGTAATGCCTCCCAACCTCCTTCACGCCCCACGCCACTTTGCTTCATGCCGCCAAACGGTGTTCGTAAATCGCGGAAGAGCCAGCAGTTCACCCAGATAATACCACTTTTCACTTGTGCCGCAACGCGATGGGCGCGTTTTAAATTTTCTGTCCAGATCGTGGCCGACAACCCGTAGCCGGTGCTGTTGGCGTAACCAATCACTTCATCTTCGGTATCAAATGGCATAATCGTAACCACCGGGCCAAAAATCTCTTCCTGGTTGGTCCGGCAAAAAGCATCCAGTCCGGTAATCACCGTTGGCTCCACGAAATACCCATCGGCACAGCGTCCGTTTAACTTCACCTGCCTTCCTCCAGTTAACACATTTCCTCCCTCCTGTTTTGCGAGGTCAATATAACCCAACACTTTTTTCATGTGTGCTTCTGAAACCAATGCACCCACTTTGGTTTGTTCATCCTGCGGGTCGCCCACAGTTAGCTTTTTTGTACGTAAAACAAATTCCTCAACAAAGCGATCAAAAATACTTTGCTCCACAAAAATGCGGGAGCCACACAAACAGATTTCACCCTGATTAGAAAAAGAAGATTGGATGGAGGTGTGCAGCGCCTGTTCAAAATCGCAATCCGCAAAAATGATATTCGGATTTTTACCACCCAGTTCAAGCGAAAGTTTTTTGAACATAGGCGCAGCAGTAGCAGCAATCTTCTTTCCGGTAACGGTTCCTCCTGTAAACGAAATGGCAGTAATATCTGGGTGTTCCACAATGGCCTGACCAGCTTTTTGACCAAGGCCATGAACAATATTCAATACACCATTTGGCAATCCGGCTTCTATACAAAGTTTTGAAAACAGAAAAGCCGTCATCGGTGTGAGCTCTGAAGGCTTTGCTACTACCGTACAACCGGCTGCCAGCGCTGGGGCTATTTTCCAGGTGAATAAATACAACGGCAAATTCCACGGAGAAATACAACCCACTACGCCAATCGGAGTGCGTGTGGTGTAGTTGATGGCCTCCTGCCCGGTAATATGCGCCTCGGAAGAAAAATGAATAGCACCTGTTGCAAAGAACCGCATGTTGGCTGAAGCCCGCGGAATATCAACCACTTTAGCGAGCTTCACGGGCTTACCCTGATCGGTACTTTCTGCAAGTGCAAGCTCATCCAGATCGCGATCAATCAGGTCGGCTATTTTTTGAAGAATAGTCGAACGCTTTTCAACAGCCATAGCCGACCACGCACCAAAGGCACGTTGAGCGGCTTCGGTTGCCTGCTGTACATCCAGCGCATCAGAATCAGGAACCAGGCTGTAGGGTTTGCCTTCGGCAGGATTATAATTCTCCAAATAAATTTTTGAATGCGGTTCAACCAACTCACCGTTGATATAATTCAGGATTTTATCCATATCTATTTTTTCATCACTTTAAACTCTACCCTCCGGTTCATCCTCCTATGTTCTTCACTATCATTTTTTACCATGGGCTTTGCCGCACCATAGCCTTTACCGGTAATGCGCGAGGGAGCAATGCCATTCTTTACCAGGTAATCTTTAACAGCCCCAACACGTGCCTGAGATAAAACCACTAAACTGTTTGGGTTACCAACATTATCAGTATGCCCACTCAATTCAATTTCCATGGTTGGATTGTCTTTTAGAATTACAACCAAACGGTCAAGTTCAGGATAAGATTCGGATTTTAAAATCGGTCTGCCTTGTTCAAAAAATACGTTGTTCAATTGAATGGCTTCGCCTACTTCAATCGGCACCAGCAACAGGTTTTTATTTATCTCGGTGTAGTTCTTTATATCGACCAACTCCAGGTTCTCGTTCACGGATAAGTATCCCTTTGCACGAGCATGCAATCCGTAGTTTACTCCATACGGTAAAGCGATCCGGTAATCACCGGTTGCCGGGTCAGAAATTGCTTCGCCTGCCTCCTTACCCGAAACGAGATTCTCAAAAATAATATCGGCCTGAACGGGTCTCCGTGTTTTTGCATTCAACACTTTGCCCAACACCAACACCACCGGGTCGGGCTTAACGGATTGGGGTAATTTAATTTGCACAATATCCGACTTACCATATCCCCCGGCCGAGGTACACAAGTAGGCCACATCACCCGAAGCCGGTACTGTATAATACGCATCAAACCCAAACGTATTGATTTCAGGGCCTAGGTTAACGGGCTTTGTCCAGTTTATCCAGGAGTCACCGATTCGTTTGCTCATAAAAATATCCAGTCCACCATAACCCGGATGTCCCTCTGAAGCGAAGTAAAGGGTTCTTCCATCGGCTGCTAAAAATGGTGAGGCTTCATTACTGCTGGTGTTAATGGTTGGCCCCAGATTTATGGGCTCGCTCCATTGCCCATTACCTTGCTTTACCGAAACAAAGAGATCTTTCTCTTCCCTGCCTTCATTATAAAAAAGACTCTTTTTATTCTTGGCTGCGAACAACATGGTTTTTCCATCGGCAGCAAGTGAGGCTTCAAAGTAGGTGTGTTCATTTTCATACCGAATACCCAACATTCCCGCACTTCGCCATCCGTCAGCGGTTCGTTCAAAAATTTCAAAATCGTTGTTGGTAGCCAACAGCATACTATTATTATCCTGACCAATAGAGGCAATATTGTTTACACTGGTTGTATTAACTGGCGAATTCATGTTTTTGCTTTTCGACCAGGTAATGCCATCCGTAGTTGTACTATACCACACATCGGAGGCATCTTCTATACCACCCAGGTTTTCTGGTGCATGCTTGCGGGCAAAAAAAATCGATTTTCCATCCACCGAAATTTTTGGTGTTACTTCATCGTAGGGAGAATTAACACCATTGCCAAGATTAATTTTCTTAATACCCTTGGCAAAATCAGCAGGTAAATTAATGTGTACATCGCTTCGCAATGAAAAATCATCAATTAGCAAGCGCATGTTGGTGTAGGCAACAAATCCTATTGCATGACTATACCATGATAATTTTGGCATTGAAAATTCTTCCTTTCCGTTTACAAAGAATTTCATGATGCCTTTTCGTTGCTCCACCCTAAGTTTATTGGGCAACCCTAATGCTTTTATGCCATCAACTTGCTTCCACTCCTTGGCATCCTTTCGGCTTTCATCGGATGAATACACTTTAGCATAACCATTCGTTGATACCACAAAATTGTTGATCTTTTTCGTGGTGGCATCATAGCCCCAGATAAACCCAAAACCATTGTCGGTGCTGCCCTCGGTTTGTATGAATGTGGCCTCAAAAGAAAAATCTTTTGATTCATCCAAAAAGGGAAAGATGTAAGTCATCCACCCACCCTCAGGTGCAATGATTTCATAGGAACCATTCTTTACACGAATGCTGTGCTTGTCATCAGCTTCTTCGTACCAGCCCAGATGATTGTCTTTAAAATCTTCATGTACCAACTCCGTCAGCTGACCGGCAGCTAATTTGGAAGCAAACATGAATCCGATAAAAAGAAAATACTTCATAGTGTATTTTTATAAAGAACCAGTGCGTCCACCATCAACCGGAATATTGATGCCATTGATGTATGCTGCCGCTGGCGTGGCCAAGAACGCAACTGCCGCTGCCACCTCATGTGCATCGCCTACACGTCCGGCAGGGATTTCTTTCACCATTTCATTCATTATTTCATCAAAAGATTTTCCTGTTTTTTCCGCCTTCGTCTGAACAATGGCCTCAAGGCGTCCTGTTAGGGTTGCTCCCGGCAAAACATTGTTTACGGTAATACCAAATGGTGCCAATTCTACCGAAAGTGTTTTTGCCCAATTGGCTACCGCCCCGCGAATGGTGTTGCTTACCCCTAACCCCTTCAAGGGAATTTTTACAGAAGTTGAAATGATGTTGATAATACGTCCGTACTTTTCTGATTTCATACCCGGTACCACAGTCTGCACCAGCAACTGGTTGCAAATGAGGTGTGCGGTAAAAGCCCTGATAAATTCTTCTTCCTTCGCATCAATGGCTAAACCACCCGGAGGACCTCCTGTGTTGTTCACCAGAATATGAGCCTTATTCGACTGAATGTGCTTAGCGATAACCTGCTTAACGTTCTCCGTATCCGAAAAATCTGCCATCAGGTAACCGTGCTTTTGCGAACCCGAAACCGGCAACTCCGCCAAGGTTTCCTTCAACCTTTCTTCATTTCTGGCCATCAGGGTAACCGAAGCACCAAGCGCAGCCAATTCGATGGCTGAAGCCTTTCCAATTCCTTGTGTACTGCCACAAACTACTGCATACTTTCCGGTTAAATCGAGATTCATATGGCCTGTGAAAAGAAGTTTAAAACTACCTTGAATTGTTCTTAAATTAGCAATTCTTGTTTTGATCACCGATTAATTTTTAAAAATATGCCCATTCGCAGACCATTTAACCTAAACCAATGGATTACTGAAAACCGTGACCTGTTAAAGCCCCCCGTAGGCAATAAGAATTTGTATGCCGATGCGGGTGACTATATTGTAATGATTGTAGGTGGACCAAATGCTCGTAAAGATTATCACTTCAACGAAACTGAAGAACTGTTTTATCAACTTGAGGGCGATATCAATGTACGGATTCAGGAAGATGGAAAACCAGTGGATATTCCCATTAAACAAGGCGAAATGTTTTTACTACCGGCACGTGTACCCCATCGGCCTGAACGCCCGGCCAATTCGGTAGGATTAGTGATTGAATGTAAACGTCCGGAAGAGAATATATTGGACGGCCTGCAATGGTACTGTGAGAAATGTAACAACAAACTGCACGAATACCGCTTTCACTTGGACAATATTGAAAAAGATTTCCTTCCACGGTTTCGTGAATTTTACGGATCAGAAGAATTACGGACATGCAAAAAATGTGGAGCCGTAATGGAAGCTGATCCGAGATTTGTATAACTCCTAATCTGCTCAAATGAATTTTCAAAGTACATTGAGTTTTGCAAAAAAACTCGATCAGAATGATTCGCTTAAATCTTTTCGTAACCAATTTGAAATTCCAGTAATCAAAGGAAAAAAATCCATCTACTTCACCGGTAATTCATTAGGACTTCAACCGAAATCCACAAAAAAGTTTATCAACGAAGAACTTCAGGACTGGGCTAAGCTCGGAGTCGAAGGTCATGTCCATGCGCGCAGGCCTTGGTTATATTATCATAAGTTTACGAAAAAAGCATTGACGCAATTAGTAGGTGCCAAACCACTGGAAGTGGTGGCCATGAATCAGCTAACCGTCAACCTTCATTTGATGATGGTCTCGTTCTATCGACCAACAAAAGAACGGTTTAAGATTATCACTGAAGCCGGAGCATTTTCATCTGATCAATATGCATTTGAATCGCAACTGAAATGGCACGGTCAAAATCCCGATGAGGCGCTGATTGAACTGAAACCACGTGCAGACGAACATACCTTACGGACGGAAGATATTGTGCACGCAATAGAAACACATGGTGCACAACTCGCGCTTGTAATTTTTGGAGGTGTTCAATATTACACGGGCCAATTTTTCAACATCAAAAAAATTACAGCAGCAGCACATGAAGCCGGTGCGTATGCAGGCTTTGACCTGGCGCATGCGGTGGGCAATGTGCCACTAAACCTGCATCGCGATGGGGCAGACTTTGCCGTATGGTGCAGCTACAAATATTTAAACTCAGGGCCGGGCGGCATTGCCGGTGCTTTTGTGCATGAACGCCATGCAAAGAATTTTGACCTGCATCGATTTTCGGGTTGGTGGGGACATAACGAGAAAGAACGCTTTCAAATGAAAAAAGGATTTGTTCCCATGCCGGGCGTGGATGGCTGGCAGCTCTCCAACTTCCCTATACTTTCTGGAGCAGCACACCTGGCTTCATTGGAAATTTTTCAACAAGCAGGTATTAAAAATCTGCGTAAGAAAAGTATTGCGCTAACAGGCTACCTTGAATTTTTACTGAAAGAAATTGACCCGCATGAAACAAGCTTTACAATTTTAACACCCGGCAAGGTTGATGAACGGGGATGTCAGCTTTCTATCTTCATGAAAAAAAATGGAAAGACCGTATTCAACGCCCTGACCAAAGCTGGTGTAATTGCCGACTGGCGCGAACCCAACGTGATTCGCGTTGCACCTATACCGCTTTACAATACATTTGAAGAGGTTTTTCGTTTTGCTGAAATTTTTAAGAAAGCAATCAAACACTAACCTGATAATTATCAGTCATTTTATCAGGTTGAAATTCTATATTCCCCTGAGATTTAGTTGCCATGAAAGAGACCAAACACATCGCCATTGTTGGAGCCGGACTGGTTGGTTCCCTACTATCTATTTACCTGGCTAAACGCGGATACAAGGTTTCGGTGTATGAGCGCAGGTTGGATATGCGCAAGCATCTGATTGAAGGTGGCCGATCCATCAACCTGGCGTTGAGCAATAGGGGAATTCGGGCGTTGGAGCAGGTTGGCTTGGCAGATTTGCTTAAACAAAATGCTATTCCCATGCACGGGCGAATGATTCACGATGAACAGGGAAAGCTCAATTTATTGCCCTATGGTAAAGCAGGTCAGTTCATTAACTCTGTTTCACGAGGCGGATTGAATATGGCACTCATGACCGAAGCTGAAAAACACGGTGTTGAATTCTCTTTCGGGCACCGATGCCTGCAGGTTGATTTCAGCAAAACAGAACTTGCACTGCAAGAATACGAAGCAGTAAAGCGCAAAACGTTTGATATCATCATTGGTTCCGATGGAGCATTTTCGGCAGTTCGTGGAGCCATGCAAATCACCGATCGGTTTGAATATCAGCAGACCTACATTGAACACGGCTACAAAGAATTGCGTATCCCCGCAGGCGATGATGGAAATTTTTTAATGGAACCAAACGCCTTGCACATCTGGCCACGCGACAGTTTTATGTTGATTGCCTTGCCCAATCCTGATAAAACCTTTACGTGCACACTCTTCCTTCCCTTTGAAGGACGCAATTCATTTGAAGCGCTTGATTCACCTGAAAACATTGATCATTTCTTTAAAAAATATTTTCCGGATGCGCATGCGATGATGCCAACGCTACAGGAAGATTTTCGCGATAATCCTACAGCATCTCTGGTTACCATTCGCTGTTATCCGTGGGTTCGCAATAAAGCTTTGTTGATCGGAGATGCTGCTCACGGCATTGTTCCGTTTTATGGCCAGGGTATGAATGCAGGTTTTGAAGACTGCCGTGTATTAAACGATTTACTGGATGAACATGGCGATAAATGGAAAAAAGTATTGCCTGCATTTCAAACGTTACGCAAACCCGATGCCGATGCCATTGCGCAATTGGCGCTGGATAACTTTGTAGAGATGCGCGATCTGGTAAATGATGAGGATTTCATCATCCGAAAAAAAATTGAAGCCAAATTACACGAACGCTACCCGGATAAGTGGATTCCGCTTTACACCATGGTTACCTTCCGTGATGACCTGCGCTATTCCTATGCGTTGGAAACAGGTCAAAAACAAAAGGCAATCATGGATGAAGTAATGAAGTCGCCAGGAGTATTTGTAAACTGGGAATCCGTTAACCTGGAAGCTATTGTGAATAAACTTTGATCAGCGAATCGGTTAGGAAGAAATCATCAGTTTGTATTCTTCATACCGGTTCAATATGGCTTTCACATAATTTACTGGCTCTTCACATTTGCAATAGCCAGCCATAACCACCGGATCGCGATAGTATTTAGGATCAGATTTCTTTAGCAGATAGGACTCAACCACATTCCACGAGGTTGGATCATCACCGTATTTCTCGGTAAGCTTACGTGCGTCAATGATATGGGTTAGTCCGGCATTATACGAAGCCAGTACAAACTTTAAGCGTTCATCATCATCAGGAATACTTTTCGACCAATACTTATCGAGGTATTTCAGAAAACGAACCCCTCCACGTAAGCTTTGTTGCGGATTATTCGGGTCGGTAACGCCAAAACGTTTCGCAGTTTCGGGCATGAGTTGCATCAAACCTTTGGCTCCAGCCCACGATTCACCCGAAGGATTGAAACGTGATTCCTGATATACAACAGATGCCAGCAGGCGCCAATCCCATCCCAATTCATCCGCGCCCTCCCGAATCAATTCATCGTAAACAGATATTTTATTGCCGCCAAGTGAAGAATAGTCGCTGGTGAGCCTGATAACCGTTGTACGCGGACTGTTAAAATACCGGTTATAGATCACCATAAAAGTGGCTTGCTTTTTAATTTGAGCTAACCAATTATCGATTTCTGTTTTCAACTCTGGCGAAGTATGCCGCACGGCCCAGGCAATTTGTTGGGGCAGACTAAGAATGGTTTCCACGTCCAGGTTATCGTAGTATGTGGCATTTACGCGCGCGATGATATTATCAGTTACGGTATACTCAATTTCACCTGTAGCTACAGCACGAATCAAGTTTTCAGTTTCAGCATCCGTACTATCCTCACGAATAATAATCTCCCCACCAATCTCTTCCGACAAATGTTTTAATCGTTGCGCAAAACTGGAGTTAGCCATTACATAAACTTCCTTTCCGATCAATTGAGTAGGCCGCCTGACCAGTTGTTCATTCAATTTATTTCGGGAGAGTTGGCGCCAATTATCTGGCTTTCGTTGAACCAATACCTGGTAGGCATCAAACTGCGGACTGGTAAACAACACCTTCTCGGTGCGGGCTTTCGTGATGGTTAATGGAAAGGCCAGAATATCGCCTTCACCTTTATTCAGTTGGTCCATAGCCTTCTCCACTCCCGATGTTACGCGAATGCGAAGTTCCACTTCAAGGTGTTGCGCCAATCGTTTGAGTAATTCATACTCAAACCCCATGGAGCGGCCCTTATAAATAAAATAGCTGAAGGAGTTATTATCGATAAGTGCCGTAATGTAGCCGCGCTCCTTGATTCCGGTTAAATCAAGCGAAAAAGGAGGTGATGTGGCTGTTTTATTACCGGAAAAATATTCGCAGGAAGAAGCAAAAACCAGTAAAAAAAGAACCAGCGCAAAACGTTGGGGTAGCTGCATAGCTGATTGAAAATAAGCATAATGCAGCTAAAAAAAAAGAGGCCCCAAAGGGCCCCTTTTGAAAGAAAATATACCGGATTCTAGAAAATGTAACGTAAGCCAATTTGCATGCTCCAGGTCGTTGCTGTAGTCGTGATGTCTCTAAATGGAGTTGTTGGCAAGTTACCCTGCAATGGACGCATCTGAAATGAAGGTGTTCCTGTAGTATTGGTCACGTTCATTATATTCTGTGCACCATTCAGCTGTTGACGAACACCCCAATCAGAATTGAGAAGATTGCCAAAATTCAAGATGTCAACACTGAACTGAAGTGTGTTTTTGCGCTTACCAATATTGGTAAACACATCTTGAAGAAGTCTGAAATCAATTCTATTATTCCACGGCAAAAGACCACCATTGCGATCAGCATACTTGCCACGATTCTTGCTTAGGAAATCATCATTAGCAATATATGCTTTAAGTGCAGCTTTCTGTTCATCAATAGTAAAAGCATTGGCTGTAAAGGTCATATTATCAATCTCCTCATCAGTAGGAACATAAATCAAGCTACCCGCAAATCCACCAGCACCACTAATCGATCCATTGTAGATATAGGAGAACCTGCCTTGGTGAGCACCCTGATAAAAGAATGATACTGTAGTAGCAAGATGATTTGCGTACTCAATCCGATAAGAAAGGTTAGCAATTACCCTGTGAGGAACTGCATACCCAGATGGCATAAGGATCTGATCATTCGGTGAATTAATTGAAGGACTTCCTCCCCACGCTGAAGATGCACTTGATCCGGGGTTACCTGAGATTTCGTTAGCAGCAGAATAGGTATAGAACAACGATCCTGAAAATCCTTTTGCAGATGGCAAAGTAAGACCAACTGTTGCAGAGAAAGAATTGCCCTTAGTTTTGGTGTTAGCAAGAACCACGCCTTGGTTGGCTCCAAGTGCATTGTTATAAGTTGCCGAGGCTGATGTTGGCCAGTAAGATCTCGTATCTCCACCAGCACCTGAGATTTGCTGCGTAGCTTCCTGCCGGTTTGCTCCAAACTGATATACTGCATTAATATCACGGGTGTAGATAAGATCAGCTGTGGCTATAAGGGGAGTGCCAGGAATTTTGTA
This sequence comes from uncultured Roseivirgaceae bacterium, assembly GCA_964419145.1. Classification (GTDB taxonomy): domain Bacteria; phylum Bacteroidota; class Bacteroidia; order Cytophagales; family Cyclobacteriaceae; genus UBA2336. The sequence goes on from CAYQOM010000007.1 coordinate 129,231, forward strand.
ATCAGCTCCCAAACTTGTTCTCCAAACCGAAGGCATTCTGAAATCATTATCCACCAAAGCAAAACCACCCGGAACACCTCCGCTAGGGGTTTTGATGAATACACCGGCAGCGCTAGCTGGTGTATTGTTTAACCAGTGGTAAGGATCTGGATTGAACCGTATATCGCCAATCCAGCCAGCAATAGATGCATAACTACCTGGTTCAACATTATTCTGTAAAACACCTGCACCCGTAGGCATGTTGCTTAACCAAACAAAAGGAACTCGTCCTGTAAAAATTCCAGTTCCTCCTCTCAATACCAAAGACTTATCCCCTAATACATCATAACGGAATCCAACACGAGGTGAAAGCATTAATCTGGATTTTGGCCATTCTCCAGATGAGTAATTCTTTTCATTTCCATCTGTATCTAATAAATCAAGCGCATCAATAGACGGGTTAGGAGTTAAATCATTAAGATAAAGCGGAAGTTCAGCACGCACACCTACTGTTACGTCTAACTTGTCATTTACTTCATACTTATCTTGAATATACAGACCGGCATTTGCGAAATTGGTTCTGGCATAGGGGTCCTGACCCTCATACGGATACGTTAAACCAAACATAATTGGCGCCACTTCTCCCGGAGTACCTGTGGTCAAGAAATCCGCAACAGTCGCATAGCGATAATAGGAGGTTCCCAAGCGAACAAAATTGTTCGCAAATTTCTGAACATCGAAACTTGCACCTGCTGTAATAGTGTGTTTACCTGTTAAGTAGGTTAAGTTATTGATAAAGCTATAGTTGTCATTGATCAAGTCATTGTTAAATGAGAACAATTCGTAGCCAAACGACATATAATTTACATAGCTTTCTGAGCCTGGTGTTGTACTTCCTGTTCCATCTCCAATATCAACGAAAGGAAAAATTTCACTAGGTGATACACGAGTATCCTGAATCTTACTGTAAGTCGCTAAAAATTGATTTGACAATTTATCAGAGAAGCGGCTATTTAATTCAAGCGTTACAGATTTAACCGAGTTTTCTGTTTCATAGTTAGCCTTTTCAAAAGCCATTGAAAACTGGCTTACACGGTTTGCAGAAGTAGAGCGAGGAAATGGTCCAGAGTTACCATTCGCATTAGATCTTGAACTTCCAACCACCTGGTTGTAGCGTATTGCCAATGAATGTTTGTTGTTAATATTCCAATCTAGTCTGGCTAAAAAGCTTGTGCTGGTAGCTTTTGCTTCGTTTGCGTAGCCTTCATAACGTCCAGGGTCATAGCCCCACTCGTTAATGAGGTGATTTCTTACAGCTTCAAGATCAGCACGTGTTGTACGGGCAATGTTATTATCAGGATCAGCATTGCCATCCTCAGAAGCTCTCCACAAATTCGTGTCACCCGCACCAGCTCCTTCATCTGTATTGCGTTCTGCGTTTACAAAAAAGAAGAGTTTATTCTTTATTATCGGACCGCCTACACGAAGACCTAATATTTGACTTGATGACTGATCGAGTGGATCAAGCTCCAAATCCTTAATCTTTCTGCCGTTGAACTTTTCGTTTCGTGTAAACATGTACACTGAACCAGAATAGTCATTAGTACCACTACGTGTTACTGCGTTTATACCAGCGCCCGTAAAACCTGCTTGTCTTACATCATATGGGGCGATATTTACTTGAATTTCTTCAATCGCATCAAGCGAAATTGGCTGTGAACGACCTCCAGGCAAAACATTACTGCTAAGACCGAAAGCATTGTTAAAGTTTGCACCGTCTATCTGAAGGTTGTTGTAACGACCATCACGACCAGCAAATGAATTTCCATTGGCTTGCGGGGTCAGTCTGGTAAAGTCCGTAATACTTCTGGAAATCGTAGGCAGAGAGTTAATTTGTTTGTTACTAATACCAGTACTGGCACCGGTTACCTCGGTTGCAAATCGATCAGCCGTAACAACCACCTCACCTAACTCAGTTGCAGACTCATTAAGTGCTGCATTCAACGTTAGCGGTTCGCCAAGCTTCAAAAACAAATCTGCAAATTTTGTGGTTTGATAACCCACAAATGAAATTTCTACGGTGTAAGGTCCACCTACCCTCATGTTGGGGATAGAAAACTTTCCCTCCGTATTGGTAACTGTACCGTATTCAGTACCAGTCGGTTGGTGAATAGCCAGAACAGTAGCGCCTGGCAAAGCATTGGTACCATCTGTAATTGTACCACTCATTGACGAAGTTGTCACCTGTGCCCGCCCTAGAATAGCGGTAAACAAAAGCGCATTAAGGATTAGTAAAATTCTCCTCATAGTTTTCGATTTTAGTTGTTTAGTATAAGGCAACAAAAATATCCGGATTTACCGGATATGGCTTTAAATAGCCTTTAATTCTTTCCACAAAATTGTTCACAATTATTTAACAGCCTGACCTTCACCGCTTGTCAAAATCTCAGTAAAAGGTTTGCTTAAAAAGGGGGCGTTCGCTCTCTTTAAGGCCATATCCTGAACGCTAAAACACTATGAAAAATCTGTTTTTCTCCCTAACCCTGGCCATCCTTTTCGTGCAATCAGTGGCAGCCCAACCCGACCTGTCGTACTACCTACCTGATGGCGTAACCTATAATTCCTCAATACCCACCCCGAAATCCATCATCGGGCACGAGGTGGGTGAATGGCACATCAGCCACGACCGGTTGGTAAATT
>CAYQOM010000007.1:131919-185212 GCA_964419145.1 uncultured Roseivirgaceae bacterium
ATTCAGGAAACCGGGCGCACATATGAAACCCGGCCACTGTTACTACTTACGGTAACCTCACCAAAAAACCATGCGCGCATTGAAGAAATCCGTAAGCAACACGTTCAGCTAACCGACCCTTCGGCTTCGGCCAACCTGGACACGAAAACAATGCCCAATGTGGTGTACATGGGTTTTAGCATTCACGGCAATGAGGCCAGTGGCAGTAATGCATCGCTCGCGGTAATCTATCACCTGGCTGCAGCACAAGGCCCCGAAATTGAAAAACTGCTGGACGAAGTGGTGATTTTGTTCGACCCGAGCTTTAACCCCGATGGCCTGCACCGCTTTTCAAGCTGGGTAAACTCCAGGCGCGGCATGCAAATTTCAGCCGACCCTTATGATCATGAGCACAATGAAGCCTGGCCGGGCGGACGATCCAACCATTATTGGTTCGACCTGAACCGCGATTGGCTGGTGGCACAGCTACCGGAAAGCCAGGCACGGGCAAAAAGCTTTCACGCCTGGAAACCCACCATCCTTACCGATCATCATGAAATGGGAACCAACGCTACGTTCTTTTTCCAACCGGGTGTACCGTCAAGAAATCATCCGCTTACACCGGAAAAAAATCTTCAGCTAACCCGAAGAATTGGTGAGTTCCATGCCAAGGCTTTGGATAAGATCGGTTCGTTGTATTATACGCAGGAAGGCTTTGATGATTTTTACTATGGAAAAGGTTCAACCTTCCCGGATGTTCAGGGCGCCATCGGCATTTTGTTTGAACAAGCCAGCTCACGTGGGCATGCACAGGAAAGCGTTCATGGCGTGCTTACATTTCCATTTACTGTTCGCAATCAGTTTACCACAGCACTCTCCACGTTGCAGGCCGCACAAGCCATGCGCGAAGACCTGTTGAATTATCAACGTGAGTTTTTCAAAAACAACATAGCAGAAGCCGCCAAAGATCCGGTGAAGGCTTACGTGTTCGGATCAGCACAGGATAAATACAGGAGTCACCACCTGGCGGAAATTATTTCCCGTCACGATATTGATGTGTTCAAACTCAGCAGCAGTCAAACCCTTAACGGCAAGCGCTACGAAAGTGATGGCAGCTACATCGTTCCGCTAAACCAAAAACAATATCGGTTGATCAAATCGATGTTTGAAAAACGTACCCGCTTTCAGGATAGTTTGTTTTACGATATTTCAAGTTGGACACTTCCACTTGCTTTTGCGCTGGATTTTGATGAAGTGAAAGCTTCGCCCGCAAACCTACAGGGTGATAAATTTGACGGTGCGAAAAAACCACTCGGTAAAATTGTTGGCGGTAAGAGCGAGTATGCGTATGTGTTTGAAACCTACGGCTACTACGCACCGCGTGCCTTGTATCGCTTGTTAAGCAAAGGCATTCGTGTAAAAGTGGCCAACAATGAATTTCATCACAGCGATGGAAAGAAGTTCGCACCCGGCTCTATCCTTATACCATTAGGCATTCAGGAAAAAAGTACCGACCTGGTTGAATACCTCATAAAGGAAATTGCCACGGAAGATGGCATTGATGTGTATGCCTTCAACACCGGGTTAGATTATGTGGGCTCTAGTTTGGGTAGCAATAATTTCTCAACCCTTCGCGAACCGAAAATCGCATTGGTAGTTGGTGATGGGGTAAGCTCCCTTGAAGCCGGTGAAATCTGGCACGTGCTGGATACCCGCTTTCACATACCAGTAAGCCTTGTACCGATGGATAATTTTGATCGCATCAACTACGACAAGTACAATACCATCATTATGGCCAGCGGCTCGTACAATAGTTTGAGTGATGGCGCGAAAGAACGACTTAAGGTATGGGTACAAAAGGGTGGCGTTATCGTTGCGCAAAAAACTGCATTGAATTGGTTAACCAGTGCTGCGCTTGGCAAATTTGATATGAAGAAAAGCGAATCGAAGGACGAATCGGGCAACCCGAAACCCTATTCCGACATTTCGTTTACCGCTGGGGCGCAATCCATCAGCGGAGCCATTTTTGAAATACAAGCTGACCTGACACATCCCTTGTTCTACGGATACACGAATTCACGCATTCCGGTTTTCAAAAGTGGTGCGTTGTTTATGGAGCGATCAAAAAATGCGTTTGGGAATCCGGCAACCTTCACAACAAATCCATTAATAAGCGGGTACATTACCCGCGAAAGTCTGGATAAGCTTAAAAATGCTTCGTTTGTCGGAAGCTCATCCATAGGACAAGGCCGTGTTATCGGGTTTACGGAAAACCTGGCCTTCCGCGCGTTCTGGTTTGGCAGCAACAAAATGCTGATGAATGCGATTTTCTTTGGGCATACCATAAGTTCAGGTGCCAGCAGGTAAATTTCTATAGCTCATAACCTTCAAATGGATCGCGGTCTTTTTAGGTCGCGATCTCTTTTTATCCTAACAAGCGCACTTGCAAATCGTTTCTATTCCGTGCAGTTTGCAAACTATGGGGCTGTGCCGACTAATTATTGGGCTTTGTCTTATGTTCATCTTCCCAACTTTTACATATGGGCAGGAAAAGAACGGACGAAAAACCACAAAGGAACGCTTGGAGGACATTCGGCAAAAAGCCATCAGCAGCATTACCACCTCGCAGGATACTACTCAACAAAAGAAAAGTGAGGAGCCCTTCTTGCCATTTGAAGGAAAAATCATCCGCAACATTATTATCGATCACATCGGTTTTGAACGCAGCATCTACGATACGGCCAGTCGGAAATTGAAGCACCGAATTGGTCGGCTTGCGAACAACCTGCACCAGACCACCCGTGAAAAAACCATCTGGAACAATTTGTTTGTCTATCGCAATCAACCACTTAATCCTTACAAGATTGCCGATAATGAACGTTACCTGCGCGATCTTGATTTTATTCTCGATGCTCGCATACTGGCACAGCCAGCCAACGGAAGTTCCGATTCGGTTGATCTCTACATCATTACCCGTGATGTGTTTGGATTGGGCGGAAGCTTTACCCCACGCTCCCTTGATACGTATCGGTATGGAATCTACGATGTAAACCTTGACGGACGTGGCCAACGTGTACAACTCAACGGATTGTTTAATCCCGACCGAACACCACAGTTCGGCTACCAGTTTCTGTATGCTAAAAACAGCATTCACGGAAGTTTAATTAATGCAACAGTAGCATACACTCAAATCAATAACGGCTCAAGCCTGGGCTTTGAGGATGAATATGCTTTTCTTGTCAGATTTGATCGACCGTTGGTTTCACCCTACACGCGTATGGCTGGTGGCATTGAGCTCAGTCGTAACTGGTCGGTTAATACATTTCAAAAAACCGACACCACATTCCGAAACTATGCCTACAATATTCAGGATGCATGGGTTGGCTATAACATTGGGATCAACAACCGCACCACAAACCGAAACAGACATTTTGTTGCGCTTCGCTATTCACGCCAACATTTCACCAAGAAACCCTCACAAACAACTGAAGAGGAAAACCCACTTTACAACGATCGCGCGTTTGTAATGGGATCGATTACTTTCTTCAATCAGAATTTTTACAAATCACGCTACATCTATGGCTTTGGCAGAACAGAAGATGTGCCTTACGGAAAGTACCTGACACTAACCGGGGGAAGTGTGCGGCAATTCAAATTAATACGGCCGTACATAGGTGCCGAATTCGACAAAACCCTTGTGCGAAGAAATGGCGACTTTCACGAATACAAATTACAAGCTGAAGGCTATCTTGGAAACGGCCAACTTCAGGACGTTACATTACTGGCATCGGCTTCGCTCTTCAGTAAGCTATTGGAGTACAAGCAACTGAAAATTCGTCAGTACCTCAGGATCAGCTACACCACTATTCTTAACCAACAAAACAATGTGCCGCTCACTATTCGCGGTGACTTTGGGCTGGATGGTTTCCGCGCGGACAGCTTATTGGGTACCAACCGACTTTCGTTATACAGTCAAACCGTTGTGTTTACCCCACTCTCCATTTTGGGATTTCGTTTTGCTCCTTTAACGTTTGCCGAGATGTCCATCATCGCACCAAAAGATAAACCCCTGTTCAGGCAAAAGGCCTACGGTGCTATTGGAGCCGGGCTTCGCACACGAAACGAAAACCTGGTGTTCGGAACAATTGAGCTTAAGCTATTCTACTTCCCCCGGGTAACGGAAGACTTATCGCATTTTCGCATCTCGTTGTCATCGAATTTGCGAATCAAATTCAGTTCCGGTTTTGCAAAGGCACCGGGATTTATTCAGTATAACTAATTGTCACGCCAACCAAGGGCGCCAAGTACGCCACGTAATTCATAAATTCTTTTACTCAACAGCTACACCCAACGATTTTACCCAAGTTTTAATCAGCTGTGTTTCCTCGGCTGTAACCTTTGCATCACCATGCATAAGCAGATAACTTTTGAGGGGCATCTCTCCAGCCTCCAAAACCTCTACCAGTTCCTCCAGTTTGTGATCGGCTTTCCGTTTCTCATACGTTTTGAATTCAGAAAAATTCAAATGCTCCTTACCTTCCTTCACATGCGATGCCAACCACCAACCTATCGGCTGAATGTGTACGTACCACGGATAGCGTGTATTGTTGCTGTGACAATCGTAACACTTTTGCACCAACATGTCATGCAATCCATCCGGCAATGCATAAGCATGTGAAATGTCGTTTTCAGAAATTCCTTCCGATTTATTTTTAGTTGGCTGGAGCAACTGGATTACGATGATCAGCAGTACTACTCCGATTACAATTCGTTTCGTCATAATTACCGGCTTTACTCATTTAAAGATAGTGCGTTGCTTGCGCTTTTCCTATGTACCCGTTAACTTGTTTCTTGCTTATCCTGAAACCGTAACCCTATGAGAAAGATCTTCATCCTCAGTTCCCTTGTTGTAACCGCACTTATACTGGTATGGGCATATTACTGGATTTATGCCTTGTGGGCCTTTGCATTGGTTGGCCCGATTATTTTTATGGGTGTGCAAGACATCGTTCAAACCCGTCAATCCTTAAAAAGAAATTTTCCGTTAGCCGGGCGCTTGCGCTACGTCTTTGAAGATCTGCGCCCAAAAATTCAACAATACTTTGTAGAGTCTGATACGGATGGTGCACCCATCAATCGCATTGATCGCTCCGTTATTTACCAACGTGCCAAAAAACAACTGGATACGGTTCCTTTCGGAACACAATTAAATGTGTACGCTGAGGGCTATGAATGGATTACACATTCCGTAACTCCATTGGATCATCACAAATTGGATCACAGTCCGCGCGTGTTGGTGGGAAACAAAGATTGTAAACAACCTTATTCATGTAGCGTACTCAATGTTTCAGCGATGAGTTTTGGTTCATTAAGCGGCAATGCCGTTGAGGCGTTAAACGCAGGCGCCAAGATTGGCGGCTTTGCACACAACACCGGTGAAGGCGGCATCAGTCCGCACCACCTCAAATATGGTGGCGACCTCATCTGGCAAATTGGTACAGGTTATTTCGGTGCACGGGATAAGGAGGGGAACTTTTCACCGGAAGCGTTTCAGAAAAACGCTACACGACCTGAAGTAAAAATGATTGAGATAAAACTTTCGCAGGGTGCAAAGCCGGGACATGGCGGTATTTTACCCGCCAAGAAAAACACACCGGAGATTGCCGCCATTCGTGGCGTACAGCCGGGCACCACGGTTTTCTCTCCCCCGTTTCACAGCGCATTCAGCACACCCATTGGTTTGATTGAGTTTGTAAAGCAACTGCGCGAACTTTCAGGCGGAAAACCCATTGGCTTCAAACTGTGTATCGGAAGAAAAAGTGAGTTCCTCGGCATTTGCAAGGCGATGGTGCAACTGAACACCTACCCCGATTTTATTACCATTGATGGTGGCGAAGGCGGAACCGGTGCAGCGCCACCCGAGTTCACCAACTTTGTGGGCATGCCATTACTGGATGCCGTTGCATTTGCGGATGATGCGTTGCGTGGTTTCGGTATTCGCGAACACATTAAGCTGGATTGCTCCGGGAAAATTCTTTCCGGCTTCCACATCTTCCGTGCTATGGCCCTCGGTGCCGACTTCACCAACTGTGCCCGCGCCATGATGATGGCCCTCGGTTGCATACAGGCATTGGAGTGTAACAAAAATACTTGCCCCGTTGGCGTGGCAACACAAGATCCCTACTTCGCGAAGGGATTGGTTGTTGAAGATAAAAAGGCGCGTGTAGCCAATTACCACAAGCATACTGTGGATAGCCTTGTTGAATTGCTTTCATCTACCGGTTTGGATAGCACGGAAAAGATTAACCGCACCCACGTTTACCGCAGGGTCTTTATGAATATGGTAAAAACCTATGCCGAAATTTATCCGCCTATTCCGGAAGGTTGTTTATTAGACCAGGCTGATTCACCTATTGAGTTTGATGCGTATTTAAATCAGGCCAAGGCGGAGAGTTTTGGGACCTAGGATTTCAAATCCATATTTTATTTATTCAAAAAAGTGATGATGATGAAATGCCATGTATTAATTCTTATTTGTTTGATTCATTGCAATTGTCTTTTAGCTCAAGTCAGCAACTTTGAAAAAGAGGCACAGACACTCCTCCAAGAAGCAATTGAAGAGAATCAAACGATCGGAATAGCAGCTGGCTTTTCCACTAATGGTGAGCTGCTCTGGCAGGATGCTAAAGGACTACGTGACGCAGAAAAATCTATTCCATTTAGTCCTTCAACAAAAACTAGAATTGCCTCCATTACAAAACCCATGACTGCAATAGCGATACTACAACTCTATGAGCGCGGTCAATTGCATTTAGATACACCTGTTCAAGCCTACCTTCCTTCCTTTCCAACAAAAAAGGAGGGTAACATTACTATACGACAATTACTTCAACATACTGCTGGTATTGGAGGATATAAAAACGTTAGGGAACAAGAAAATACTTCATACTACGCCAACATTGAAGAAGCGGTTAACATTTTTAAGGACAGGCCGTTAATCTCGACACCCGGGCAAGAATTCAACTATTCAACCTATGGTTATGTAATTCTTGGATTAATCCTCGAAAAAATTTCTGGCATGAGCTACCAGGCATACATGCAAGCTAATATTTGGGATAAATGCGAAATGAATAATACCGGAGTTGAAGATTCCAAATACCAAGTTTTAGAAAAATCACGAGTCTATCATAAAAACTCAAAAGGGAAAATAGTAGCTGCAGAACAAACCGATTTAAGTGATCGTATTCCGGGAGGTGGCGTATATTCTACCGTGGAGGATTTGCTAAGATTTGGAGATGCAGTAATTAATAAAAAGTTGATTAACGAATCCACGTTTAACGATATGATTGCAAATCCGAACCTGAAAGCTGAAGGAAATGGGTATGGAATGGGGTGGTATTTATATGGTGAAAATCCAAATTACGGAAATGTAATTGGACACAACGGATCACAGACAGGCGCATCAACTTTTTTAATGCTTTTGCCAGAAGTAAATACAACCATAGTTGTCCTTTCAAATACATCCGGAGCCATGCAGACTATTTCAACCATTACTGTTAAACTATTTGATATTGCCCATAATGCACGTAAATAATTATTAGATGCCGTCCCTACGGGACTCGCTTAAAGTAATTACCCCGTTCTAATAAGATAAAGTTCCTACGGAACTCAAAAATCGGGTAAAGATAATTTCTTGTCTTGAAACTTAGTTCGGAGTTATATAAGGCGCACAACTCTTATAACTATAACTTGAGCTGCAGCTCCGGAGGAGCGACATCTTATTAGATCAAAAACAAAAATCTTTCAAGCTCCGGAGGAGCGGCATCTTATTAAATATGAATTAATATATGGCCGTGTCGACTGCGACATGCGAAATAAAATACATGGCGAAACACCAGCACGACAAAAAATCAAAGAGCCAAAGCAAATTGAAACCGTATCGACACACCATAACCTAAGATTGAACGTTTATTCCTACACATGAACACCGTTGATCTCTAGCTAAAACCCAACAAGGCAATTATGCGAAATCGGACTCTTTTAAAAATTACCTTAACTGTACTCATTTTGGTTTTACTCCTGAACTTGGTTTTCAGTCAAGATAAAGAAGAGGATCAACCCAGTATTATTTCATCCAAACCTATTACCACAAGCGGCTTAGGCAATTTCAATCCTGATAAGAAAAAAAGATGGATTAGAATAGATGGGGTTGTAGTTGAAACCTTCAACATAGCCCTAGCCCCGATAGAAGAGCAACTGGCCAGGGCTGAATCGGTAGAGATCAAAGCATTACTTGAGAGAGATACCCTGGCTTTGAAAAATATCTGGCTTCAGGATTTTACACGCCATAAAACCTACAACAACGTATACCATGACCAAAATCCGCTTCCGCACTACCTTTCTTTGCACCGGAGAATCGAAAAGATTTTGATTACCGGTAATCATGCCTATGTTTCAGGAATGGAATACGCGGTACAGATTCAAGATGATAACAGCGTGAATACGCAGGTTGAACGCAAATATACCCATATGTGGATCAAGGAATTATTCGGGTGGCGATTGGCCACGAAAACTTATCAATGACCTACCTATGTCAACACAAACCAGTAAGACAACAGGGTTCAATTGAACGTGTAAATGAAATAATTTCTATCTTTGCGAAACCTTTACGCCCGTGGTGCGCAAATTCTTTCCGTTAGACAAGAATTATGTTCTCGAACAGGCACAACTGTCGCTGGCCGACTCCCTTCTCGAATACCTGGTAGATTACGTGAAAGTGCAGTATATGCTGCAGCACAACCCTTTGGGGCTGGTGGATGAAACCGTAAACCGGATTCAGCAACACCAAACCAACGATTTCAGCAAACTCGAGGATTTTTACATTACCCTGGCGGGTATTTTCCGGTTCCGGTACTACCACGATAACCAACTGGAATTTATTTTCTCAGGCGAAGAACCCTACGATCGCTATTGCCGGGAGTGGACAGATGCCTTTAAGAAATGGGTGAAGCAGTTTTCACAGCACAAAAATTTCATCATGGGCGTACTAGAACTTACCGTGTTTTATCCACATGAAGCCGAAGCGCAGTTTATCGGCAACCGGCTTACCACATTTGCTACCCAGTTTTTCGAAGTGAAGATTCATCCGCAAAAAGGAATTGTTAAAAGTGCATGATCACAAATAACGCTTAACAAATTGGTCAGCGTTAAGTACTTCAATGGCTGAAAAATAAAAATCCTTTACATCTTCCGTTACAATGCAGGTGCATTTTGATTTTCGGGCGGCATAGTACTCCACACCATCTTCAAAATCGTGAATAGCCCTCTCGGTAGCGGCTTTCCGAACAATCTCTTCATCGATGGTTGTGATGTTAATTTTCTGAGTAAGCAACGCAATTTTGCTCTTTGCCACGAGTCGTCCACTCTTTTTCTCTGCAAAATAAAAAGCTATAGCCAGGCAAAGTGGAGAGGTGTATACGTTGAAACGAGTGGTATCAGCCAAACTCAGAATTCGTGCACTGTGCACAAAAAGTGGATACTCCTTATTCAGTACAGATACGAGAATATTTGCATCCAGAAAAACGTTCATTTCTTCGATGAGTAGAATTCAGCTTTGGTTGCTTTACGACCCCGCTTGCTGGCCTTGTATTCAACCTCGCCTTCAGCCAATTGATGAACCCAATCGGCTATGGGCAATTCCTCAAGATCACGATAATTTCCACTGGTAATCTTTTTAAAGAGTAGCTCCGTTAACCGAGACAAGCTTATATTATTGGCTTCAGCGAATCGCTTTGCCTTTCGGATAACCTCTCGATCAAAACTAAGGGTCACTTTGGCATCCATGGCTGAATGTTAAATTATACGACAAAAATAAAATAATTATACGTATAAATCAATGACGATCATATCCCCTGAAACACCTCAAAGCTTTCCAGGTATTTGGGTACAGTCACATTCCAACCAAAGGTTTCCCGAATATTTTTTGCATAGGCATGAAGATCTGTTCCTTCACCGTGAGTGGTAAACGTAATCTTCGGACTGTCTTTAAAATTCTGCAGCCACCGGAACAACTCGCCCTTATCGGCATGGCCACTCATGGAGCTAATATATTCCAGCTTGCATTTTACCGGAACCTCTTCTCCAAAAATCTTGATCGTCTTTTCACCATCCAGTAAACGTCTGCCCCGTGTACCCTCTGCCTGAAATCCGGCCAACAACACCGTATCTTGTTCACGCTTTAACCGATGGTACAGGTGATGCAAAATGCGGCCGCCTGTAAGCATACCACTGGATGAAATGATGATGGCATTTTTCTTGATTTCATTAAGTGTTTTGGAATATTCATTGGAGCGGACAAACACCAGCATGTTGGTTTCGGCCTCCTTAACAAATTCGTGAAGATTAAATTCCTTCTTTAGAAATTTGGGATGCTTGAAAAATAAATATGTAGCAGAAATCGCCATCGGGCTATCCACATAAACCGGCACATCCGGAATTTTATCTTCCTTCATCAGTTGACGCAGGTAGTACAGAATACCTTGTGTACGACCTACCGCAAAAGCAGGAATAAGCAGCACGCCTCCCCGATCAAATGTTTCATTAGCGATGCGTGTGAAATCATCTGTGGGATCATCATATGGGTTTTCTTTATTGCCATATGTTGACTCCACAAACAACACATCGGCTTCCGTAATAGCGGTTGGTGCGTGCAACATAGCACTGGTCTCCCGGCCAATGTCACCGGAGAAAACCAATTTCTTCGTTTGTGAATCTCCGGTAATAAAAACCTCAGTTATCGCTGAACCTAACAAGTGGCCAGCATCATGGTAAACAATTTCCACTTTATCGTGAATACGGATACGTTCACCATAACCATATGATTTCATCAAAGGAAAAACAGCGTTTGCATCCTCCACCGTATATAAAGGCTTTGGGTGTTCATGTTTTGAATACCCCTTCTTCTCCGCAAACTCAGCTTCCTCTTCCTGTAACTTGGCTGAGTCGAGCAACATAAGTTCGGCCAAATCGGCTGTAGGATGCGTACAATAAATGGGACCATTGAAGCCTTCTTTCACCAGTTTGGGTAAATAGCCAATATGATCAATATGCGCATGACTGAGCACAACGCATTTGATCGTTTCCGGATCAACCGGGAATTCTTCCCAGTTGCGCAATCGCAGGTCTTTCAAGCCCTGAAACAATCCACAATCAAATAAAAATCGAAAGTCACCGGCATCTACCAGGTAACGCGAACCCGTTACACTTTCAGCTGCCCCGAGAAATTTTACACGAACATCCATGATTTACCAACAGGTTTTGGAAGTGATAATATAATCACATAGAAACATAGAACATATAGTTAAGAAATAAATTCTATGTAATTACCTACGAACTTATCGCGAAACGCGAAAATCTGTAAAGCTACCTAACGTTGAATGTGTCTCAACTATAACCTCATCCACACGGGCACGTGGAGGACCAACTTTGCACCAGGCAACTAACTCATTTAATTTTTCTTCATCACCTTCTGCTTCAATATACACGCTCCCATCCGGTTCGTTGCGAACAAAACCTTTCACACTCAACTGCTGCGCTTTTGTAACCGTAGAAGCGCGATAAAAAACGCCCTGCACTTTTCCCCTTACGTGAATGGAAATTCGCTTCATCACATAATGTAATCCGTACTCAAAAATACCGATTCGCGGTTGCGGATAATGGTGCTAATGATCTGCTTGTTCGCTTCTGTTGATTTCGTAGCCACCAACGTGCGTATCGAAAACACACGAAGCGCATCCGCTACCGACAACGTTCCTTCAGCCGAATCCTTGCGACCGTTAAACGGAAAGGTATCTGGTCCGCGCTGGCATTGAGCATTTACATTAATGCGGCCAACCTGGTTGGTGAACATATCAATATACATGGCAATCCTTTTACTATCATTGCCGAAAATACTTACCTGCTGCCCGAAGTTTGAATTCACCACATATTGAATGGCTTCTTCATCTTTCTCAAACGGGACAATCGGAATAACCGGACCGAATTGCTCCTCGCGATACACATTCATATCTGCCGTTACCGGATAGAGTACAGCCGGATAGAAAAACGATTGATGAATCTCTCCTCCATGCTCATTCATAACCTTCGCGCCTTTTCGTTTGGCATCCTCTATCAACCCACGCAGGTAATCGGTTTTACCGGGCTCCGGCAATGGGGTAAGGCTTACGCCAGCATCCCACGGCATACCGGTTTTCAGTTTGGCTACTTCGGCTGTAAATCGTTTTATGAAATCATTGACCAGACTTTTATGCACAAATAAAATTTTCAATGCCGTACAACGCTGTCCGTTAAACGAAAGCGAACCAGCCACACATTCGGAAACGGTTTGATCCAAATCTGCATCTTGCAAAACAATAGCCGGGTTTTTTGCATCAAGGCCCAAAATAGATTTTAACCGATGTGGCTTCGGATGGAGGCGCTTCAAATCGTTTGCTCCTTTATTGGTACCGATAAACGCAAATACATCAATCTTTCCGGTCTCCATCAATGCGCCTACCGTGTCGCGGCCTTTCCCATAAATAACGTTGATCACACCGGGTGGAAAACTTTCCTGAAATGCCTTTAACAACGGACGAATGAGCAGCACACCGTACTTGGCCGGTTTGAACACTACTGTGTTTCCCATAATCAAAGCCGGGATCAACGTGCTGAAGGTTTCATTCAATGGATAATTAAACGGTCCCATACAAAGGGCAACACCGAGTGGCACCCTGCGAATCTGCGCCATAAAACCTTGCTCTTCCACCAACTTGGCTGAGTTACGATCAAGTTCTTTTAGCGACTTCACCGTATCGACAATGTAATCGCAGGTGCGATCGAATTCCTTTTCTGAATCTTTTAAGGTTTTACCGATTTCCCACATCAGCAGTTTTACCACTTCATCGCGTTGCTTTCGCATCTGCTCCAAAAATTTTTCAATGTGCGCGATGCGTTCTGCCACCGAAAGTGTTGGCCACAACCCGTGACCCAGGTTGTATGCATTTACCGCTGCATCCAGAGCTTGCAACGCCTCGTGCGCGGTAAGTAAGGGTGTTGCACCAATGGTTTGTTGTTTGTAGTGATCGCCATCTTTAACAAACACCGGACTTTGCACCACATTCAGTGCCCCGGGCCATTGGCGTAATTCTCCGTTGATCAAATACTCGCGTTGCTCCTGGTAGGAAACACGAAACTGCTCCGGTATGGCTGATGCTTCCGGAAATACACCCGATAAAATGTTGCTCATGATTTTTATTGCGTTGTTACAATCGTTATTCCTGATGATGTTCCCAGGCGGTCAGCGCCTGCTTCAATCATGTGAAGGGCCTGCTCCTTTGTTTTTATTCCTCCGGATGCTTTGATGCTTACTTCTGCCGGTAGCACTTTTCGCATTAAGCGGATGTGTTCCACTTTTGCACCACTGGGTGCAAAACCTGTTGAAGTTTTTACAAAGTCTGCACCTGCATCGGCACAAAGTTTACACGCCTGAACAATTTCATCATCTGAAAGATAAGCGGTTTCAATGATAATCTTTATGATTTTGTGGTGATCGTGACACAACTTACTGGATTTGGCCAGTTCAATTTTCGTCCAGGGCAAACCGGTTTTGAATGAACTTACATTCCATACCAAATCAATTTCATCAGCACCGTTATCGATTGCACGCTTGATTTCATCCAGTTTTGTTTCCGTCATGTTGTAACCCAGCGGAAAGCCTGCAACCGTTACCAGGGCAACTGGAGCATTGCCGATTTCACGCTTGGCGCGCTTCACCCAAAATGGCGGAACACAAATACCATGAAAGGCATACTGGCGTGCATCCTCTACCAATTTGTCGATATCGCGAATGGTAAGGGTTGGGGAAAGATTCGTATGCTCAATGTATGCCGATAACTCCATTGAACGAAGTTACACGGAAACTTTGAACCGTAAATCTTGAACGTAAAACTTTAGTGCCGGATACCGCACTCCTTGCAATACTTCATTTTGTGTGGCGGTCTTCTTTTCGGTGGCTTTTTATGACCGAAGTAGGTGGGATCAGAATATTGTGGTTTTGCCAACTCCTTCTCGGCTTTACGGTGTGCTTTGGCAACCTGCTCCATGCGATCATAAAACCGATCGCGTGCATCATAGGTAATTCTGCGTCTTACCTTTTTTTGTTTGGGCTCATAATTTTGCGTTGGATAGTAAGGTTCAACCGAACTGGGTTGTTGCACACTGGCTGCCTCCTTCTTCTTTTTCTTTTTTGAAGATTGAGCAACACCTAGCGTACTAACACCAAACAAGCAAACCGATAAGAGAATTAGCAATCGCATAACACAAAGATAGAAACCACGGGCAGGGTTAAAAATTGTTTAAACCTGATGAATTATTTACCCTGATCCGATCAGATAACATAATTAGCCGATAAACGGCTACATGCCCTTGGGCTGGAGCATGCTTTGTTGCCTACGGTAAATCCAGGGCGCTGTCGGATTTTCTTCCTGCCACAGGCCTATACGCTGTTCGCGGGCCTGTTGCTCCAAGGCTTTTAAACTCTCAGGCGCGTTCTTTTCATGGCACCAGGCGAGGCCGCGCTTAACCAATTCAGCACTCACCTCAACTTCGGTCATGATCTCTCCGAGATAATTTCCCCAGCGATCTTTTCCTACCAATTTCACATCAATTGATTTTCTGAGTAAGGCCTCCTCCAGAAATTTTTTCGCTTCTTCAGCATAAGGTTGAACTGGATCGGGGCAATCAATACCTGCCAGAACAATGCGATACATTTCATCTTCCGCTGAAACCACTTCAACCGTATTACCATCGACTACCGAAATTACTTTCCCGCGCACAGTATTTGCCTCAGCCATATAAACCGTAATGCCCAGTAACAGAATTATCAAAAATGTTTTCATAGCTCCTCCCTCAGATTTATCCATTACAAAGAACGCAACCAGTCGGGTTTTGGGGGATAGGTTTTACCCAGGCAACAGTCGCGTGTATGTTTTACACTGAAATAGAAAAAGCAAAAATGATTTCGGAATAAAAAGAGTCGTAATCAGCCTGTATTCCGATACGGAGGTGAAGAGCATCCAAAAACGAGATTGAGTTTTCTTGTTTCAGACCAGTCTTCTCGGCTGAATTATTTCTTTTTGCAGTACTGATCGATTTGAAAGCGCGCTTTCGAATCACCAAATTCAACGGCCTTTCGCCAATCGAAACAGGCTTTATCGGTTTCTTGTAATTGATAATAGAAATTACCGCGCAGTTTATAATACGATGCGTTTTTGGGTTCGATGCGAATAGCATCATCCAGATCCGAAATACCGGCACCGATGTCATCCATTTCAGCTTTGCAGTTTGCCCGGTTGTAGTATGCTAACCCGTCTTCCGGGTTTAAGGAAATCACCCGGTTGTAATCAATCACCGCGCCCTCAAAATCACCAATACCCTCTTTGATCAGTGCACGATTGAAGTATGCATCAGAATTATTCTTATCGATGTTGATGGCGTTGGTGAGTTCTGTTATGGCAGCTTTTGTGTTGTCCAACATCACATAGGCTTTTGCTTTATCGAGAAACAGTTGCAACGAGTTATCACCGGCTTTCTGTGCAGCATCAAAATCTTTAATAGCCGCTTCATAGCTTTCCGTTTCCATCAACACCCTGCCTCTTCGATAATAAACTTCCTTATCGTTAAACCCCGCGCTAATCAACTTATCGAAGTACTCCAATGATATTACATAGTTTTTAGCATTGAAGTAGGAGTCTGCCAACAGCTTGTACAAGTCTGCCTCAGGCTTTTCTATTAATTTTTCTGCCGCACGAAAATCTTTTGATGCTTCAGCAAACCTCTCCATCTTAAAATAGGCAAGACCACGGTTTTCAAACGCCTTGGCATATTGTGCATTCAGGGAAATAGCTTGCGAAAAGTCGGCAATGGCTTCGTTATAGCTTTGTTGTTCCAGATGGGCTTTTCCTCTGTTGTTATACAAGATTGGGTCTTTAATGCCTTGAGCAATCGCTTGTGTGTAGTCATCCACCGCAAAGCCCCATTTGCCTTCACGGTATTGTGCATCACCCCGATGAAAGTATGCAATGCCCAGTTTGCCATCACGTTCAATGGCTTGGGTAAAGTCGGTAATGGAGCCGGTAAAATTCTTTGCTTCATATTTACAGTAACCCCGCATATCATAAAGCGTAGCCTCATTCAAACCTTGTTGAATGGCCTTATCCAGATCGGGTAATGCTCCTGCAAAATCCTTTGTGAAATATTTAGCTGTACCGCGGCCAGCAAAAACGGATGCATCTTTAACACCCTTATCGATGGCAATAGTGAAATCCGGGATCGCCTTTTCATACTCCTTCAATTCCAAAAAGGCAAACCCTCGGGTTTTTAACACATCAACGTTTTGGTTGCCACCTTCAATGGCTTTGGATAATTCCTCCACCGCACTTTTATAATCTTTCATGTTGAAGCGCGACAAGCCCAATAACCCATAGTCTTCTGCATCGGCCTGATTGCGGGCCACGACAACTGCCAGATCCGTAATCACGCCCGGAAACTCCTCCACCTGAAAGCGTGCACGCGCCCTGTTTTTATAGGCCAGCACATAATCCTGGCGGATACTTAAAGCCCGTGTAAAATCTTCAATGGATTCCTTGGCCAGATTTTTATTCAGTTTTGCCTTTCCGCGATTATTGAAGATCACCTCATCGCTTGCGCCTAAGTCGATGGCTTTGTTATAGGATTCAATGGCGGCATCAAAATCGTTTTGCCTGAACCGTGCGTTGCCCAGTTGATAGTACACATCTTTGTTTTTACTACCCAACGAAGCGGCCTTTTCCAGAAACGGCAAGGCCTCTTTATCCTGCTCAAGATTGAGATAAGAAATACCCAACGCTTCAACGGTGACGAGGTCGGCACCATCCTTATCGGCTACTTTTTTTAAGTCGACAACGGCTGCATTATAATCTTTTAGTTGAAAAGATGCTTTCCCTCTTTTCTCATTCAGCTTGATATCTTTCTCACCGGCCATCTCGGCTGAAGTAAGCAGATCAACCGCGCCTTTGAAATCATTGTTATCGAAGCGAAGGTATCCTGTATAGAGCATCACTTTCGGATCTTTCGATCCGGCTTTCAGCGCAGCTTCCAGATTCACGCGTGCCGCATCGGGCAAATTGAGATTGTACTTTGAAATACCCAGTCTGCGTTGAATCTCCTGCGGATCTCCTTCCGGGCTTTTGGCCTTTTCCAGATCTTCAACCGAACCAGAATAATCCTGAATATCAAAACGCGCCATACCGCGATTGAACAAAGCTTTTGTATACGTGGGATTGAGTTGAAGGGCTTTATCAAAATCAGCTACTGCGCCTTTTGCATCACCCGTATTCTGTTTTGCTTTACCGCGATTATTGAAGACTACCGCATCCTTGTCGGCCAGGGCAACAGATTGATCATAATATTTTATCGCTCCGGCAAAGTCATTTTTAGTGAAGCGGATGTCACCCAGATTTTTAAATACCTCAGCATCTTTCACCCCAAGTGAAACCACTTTTTCAAAATCTTTGGCGGCATCATCGAAACGTTGTTGTGTGTACAAGGAATTTCCACGCTGAAGAAAAACTTCAGATGTTGCCACGCCCAATCCAATGGCACGACTCAATGATTCAATGGTGCCGGCATAATCTTTCGCGGCATACTGACAGTTACCCAATTGAACAAACACTTCCTTATCGCTGGCACCCATGGAAACGGCTGCAGAAAGTGCTTTAACTGTTTCGGGGCAATCCTTCAACTGCGCGTGGCTGAGTCCCAACATGCTGAATACATCTTTATCTTTTACTCCACGACCCACTACGCGGGTAAGTGATTCAGCAGCGCCTTTATAATCTTTAATAGCATACTTTGCCGTGCCAATACGTTGAATGATTTCCACATCAGAACGCCCAGAGGATAAAAGCCTCTCCAGGTCGCTGATAGCACCGGACCAATTCTTCAAAAAGTAATGCGCATTACCACGGTACTCATTGATTTTTGATGATGACGCGCCAGCCTTTTCAGCCTCGGTAAAATCGCTTACCGCCTTTTCATAATCCTTCAATTGATAGTTGGCCAACCCACGATTTACATACGCGTCCGGATTCTTATACCCGTTGCCAATAAGTTGGGATAGTTGCGTGGCCGCATCGCGGTAAGCACCTGCATTTAATTTCTCCAGAGCAGTTGCGTACCGAACCTGAAAAATGGAATCCTGATTTTGCGCCAACGATTGCGTGGCCATCAGGGTAAACAACAAACCAATCAGTGCGCGGGAAGTACTTCTGTTCATAGCAACAAAAGTATCAAATCGATAAGGGGTAAATCAGTAAAAAATGACAAAAAACTGACTTGTTGTCTATTCGGTAAAGAAGGATACCAGTAAGTATGTGGCTATAACAACCAAAATCAGGATCAACACATATCCAAAAGTTCGGGCCCTGCCAAAATAAGATTTAAGGGGAAATTGCTTTTTCATGGCACTTTCAGCTGATGCTATTGAATAGCCAAAAGAGGAAATAACCAATCGCAGAAATGACCATTAAATATCCGAAGGCCTTGGCCCTGGCAAAATAAACGCTAACCGGAATGTCCTTTTTCATAGAATATAAAACCTAAGGTCTTAAAGTAAAACTTTAAATACAATTAAAATGTTGATCGATGGGCATATTAAACCGGTAAAGTGCCTTTTTAAGGGTCAAAAGGAGGTATCCTTGATTCAAATGACTGGCCTGATCGTACATTCACGGTCTGATTTGCCTAATTAAACCATGTTTAACCTTAAGTGTTTAACCCTCATATGAAACTTGAACAAAACTTACCTGCGCCCATCTTCAATCTTCAGGACATCTTCGGCAGAACCATTAACCTGGAGGATTACAAGGACAAGCGGGTATTCATTGGCTTCTTCCGCCATGCGGGTTGTCCGTTCTGCAACTTGCGGGTACACACACTAACTAAACTTCATGCTGAGCTTCAGAGAAAAAATCTGGAGATGATTTTCTTCTTTGAATCAAAGGAGAAAGTTTTGTTACGAAGCATCTTTCACAAAGAAGTTTCACCAATTCCATTAATCTCTGACCCTGAGAAGAAATGGTATTCGGCATATGGATTGGAAAGCTCTGCCCTGATTTCAGCAAAAAGTCACATCACCTCTTTTGTGCAAACTGCTTTCAAGGCCAGAAAGGCGGGGATTCCCATTCATGCCATGGCTGATGGGGAATCGATCAACACCATTCCGGCTGAATTTCTTTTGGACCGGGGACTGATCATTAAAAAAGTACATTATGCAAAAGGCCTCAATGATCGAATAGATGTCGATATCATTAAGGCCTTTGCTGAAGATGGAACTGTCCTGCAGTAATCTGCAGATTAATATCAATTATAAGTGAATCACTTCACCATACGCAGCCGCTGCGGCTTCCATGATAGCTTCACTCATGGTAGGGTGCGGGTGAACTGATTTTATAATTTCATGGCCCGTGGTTTCCAGCTTGCGGGCCACCACAACTTCGGCAATCATTTCAGTTACGTTGGCACCGATGAAGTGCGCACCTAACCATTCGCCATACTTGGCATCAAAAATTACTTTCACAAAACCATCGGCAGCGCCTCCGGCTTTTGCTTTGCCTGATGCCGTAAAAGGAAACTTACCCACTTTAATTTCATACCCAGCTTTTTTCGCAGCCTCTTCGGTATAGCCAACAGATGCAATCTCAGGCGAACAATACGTACAGCCCGGAATGTTGTTGTAGTTCAACGGCTCAGGGTTATGTCCGGCAATTTTTTCTACACAGATAATGCCTTCCGCTGAGGCCACGTGTGCCAGCGCAGGACCTTTCACGATATCGCCAATGGCATACACACCCGAAACATTGGTTTTATAGAAATCATCTACGATTACTTTTCCCTTGTCGGTCTTCACGCCAACTTCTTCCAGCCCAATACCCTCCAGGTTTGTCGTAACGCCAACAGCCGACAACACCACATCCGCTTCAATCTTGATTTCACCGGAAGGTGTTTTTACAGTTGCCACACAACCTTTTCCTTTGGTATCAACTGCTGTTACTTCTGAGTTGGTATGAATGGTCATGCCTGCTTTCTTAAACGACTTTTCCAACGCTTTGGAAACTTCTTCATCTTCCACCGGAACGATGCGCGGCATGAATTCCACAATGGTAACTTCTGTACCTATAGTTTTATAAAAGTAGGCAAACTCAACACCAATGGCTCCTGAACCTACCACCAGCATTTTCTTAGGCTGATTCTCCAGCACCATCGCTTCGCGGTAGCCGATAATTTTCTTGCCATCAATTTTCAGTGCGGGCAACTCACGCGAACGTCCACCGGTTGCCACAATGATGTGCTTGGCTTCGTAATCGGTTTTCTTTCCCTTATCATCTGTTACTTCAACTTTACCACCCTTCTTCAGTTTGCCAAACCCGGCAATCTGGTCGATCTTATTTTTCTTGAACAGGAATTGAACGCCTTTGCTCATGCCGGCTGCCACATCACGGCTGCGTTTTACCATCCCCGGCAAATCAGCCTGGGCATCCTTCACCGTAATGCCATAATCCTTTGCATGGCTGATGTATTCAAAAACATTGGCGCTCTTCAATAAAGCTTTGGTAGGAATACAGCCCCAGTTCAGACAGATGCCGCCCAGTTCGGCCTTCTCTACCACACCCACCTTCATACCCAATTGAGATGCGCGGATTGCAGCAACATAACCACCCGGACCAGAACCAATAACAATAAGATCGTATTTAGACATAGCAAATAGCGTGTTTAATTTCGCTGCCAAAGATACGCGCAGCAGGGTCTTTAAAAAAGCATTTAAGCAATTTCAAAAACCTGAAATTTCAAGCCAGAATGCGTATTTTTGAACCATGTTGACAATAAAAAGAAAATACATTATCAATGAGGACGACAAAAAAGTTGCGGTTCAGTTAGACATAAAAACCTTCGAGAAAATTGAGCGACTTCTGGAGGATTACGTACTCGCTGAATCAATCAAAAGCAACAAAGCTACTGACAGGCTTACTGTTAACGAGGCAAAGGCCTATTATCAAAAATTAAAAAAGAAGTAGCTTATTGAAAGTCCTCTACAACAAGAGATTCTTGAAAGACTTAGCCGCTTTACCAGCAGGTGATCGTGGTAGAATAGAAAAGTTCGTATTCGTGAAAATTTTGTCGATTAGATCTTTCAGGCAAATAGAGCACGTAGAGAAATTAACAGGTTACCAGACTTATTATAAAATCAGGTTTGGTAACTACCGTGTGGGACTTCAATACAAAAATGATACATTAATATTTGAACGCGTGCTGCATCGAAAAGAAATTTACCGTTATTTTCCATAACATTTTAACTTACCATGAAACTACTACAAGGAAAAACCGCACTCGTAACCGGAGCATCTAAAGGAATAGGAAGATCAATCGCGCTTAAGTTTGCTGAGCAAGGCGCCAATGTGGCCTTCACTTATTTATCAAGTGTTGAACAAGGTCAGGCGTTGGAAGCTGAGCTTGCTTCAAAAGGTGTGAAAGCAAAAGGCTATCGCTCTGATGCTTCTGATTTTGCGCAGGCCGATAAACTTATTAATGATGTGGTTGCCGATTTCGGTTCATTGGATGTTTTGGTAAACAATGCCGGCATCACCATGGACAACCTGTTGCTTCGCCTGAATGAAGAAGCATGGGATAAAGTGATTAACGTAAACCTGAAGTCGTGCTTCAATACGGTGAAAGCCGCTACCAAACCGATGATGAAACAAAAAGGCGGATCAATCATCAACATGACTTCCGTGGTGGGGATAAAAGGAAATGCCGGGCAAGCGAACTATGCTGCTTCAAAGTCGGGGATAATTGGATTCACAAAATCCGTTGCCTTGGAATTGGGTTCCCGCGGCATTCGTTCAAATGCCATTGCACCGGGATTCATTGAAACCGAGATGACCGGCAAGCTGGATGAGAAAACCGTGCAAAGCTGGCGCGATGCCATTCCGTTAAAGCGTGGTGGCAAACCCGAAGATGTGGCCGATGCGTGTGTGTTTCTCGCTTCGGATATGTCGGCTTACATTACCGGGCAGGTGTTGCAGGTAGATGGTGGTATGCTTACCTAGGATATGCAGGAAATAAAAAACCTGAGCAAACTGATTCAGCGGGTTTACGATGGAAAAGCCTGGCACGGACCTTCTGTGAAGGAGGTGCTGAAAGATATTGACGACCATACATGCAAAAAGAAAATTGGCGACAGCCACAGCATTGTTCAATTGGTGCAACACATGGTAGCCTGGCGCACGTTCGTGACCAAGCGATTGCTGGGCAACTCCATATTTGAATTAACCGATGAACAAAATTTTCCTCCTGAAACGGACTGGACCACTGCCTTACAACAATTAGAAGAAAGTCAGACTGAATTATTAAAGGCCATTGAAACCATCTCTTCCGAAAAACTGTGGGAAGAAGTCGCCAACCGAAAATACGATTTTTTCATACTGCTGCACGGAATTATCCATCACGATATCTATCATATTGGGCAGATTCAGTTGATTAAGAAGTATGTTCACTAACATTCGTTAGAGTACTTTTTTTAAAATTTTTTAACAAAAGTTTGAAAACCAAATCTTCGCACACTACGTTTGTACCATCAAGTCGAAGAAAGCACATCGCTTAATCGATTTATAAAGAAGCGCTGAGAGAACAGGCTCTGAGACGCGCTAGCAACCCTTCCGAATGGAAAAAGGTGCTAAATCCTGCTCCAAGGCAAGGTGCCGGGAGAACTATAAACCGATGAAAAAATGAAAAACATCATTCACACACTCTCAGAAGCAAGCCGCGAAGGCTTACGTGCGTTGTGCTCACCTTTCACATCTCTGTTCAACAACCTGACAACTCGAATGCAGCAGCCTTGTTGTATTTGTATTTGTTGTCCGTGTTGTTGTTAAGCATCTTTTTTTCATAGCCTAACAACATCACGATCAGTACACTGACCGCATCGGATCATCGTGTGTCTGCTCCAATCATTTTGAAAAATCAATCATCAACTTTTAAACAATTATACCTATGTCAAACTATCGTTTCGAAACCCTTCAACTTCATGCCGGGCAAGAGGTTGACCCTGTAACACGCTCACGCGCAGTTCCCATTTATCAAACCACCTCGTACACGTTTAAGGATTCTGAACATGGCGCCAACCTGTTTGCCTTGAAAGAATTCGGCAACATCTACACGCGCATCATGAATCCCACTACCGATGTGCTGGAAAAAAGAATTGCTGCTTTAGAGGGTGGTGTAGCTGCATTAGCCGTGGGCTCTGGTCAGGCTGCGCAGTTCATTGCACTAAACAACATTCTACAGGCCGGTGATAACTTCGTAACCACATCATTCCTCTATGGAGGAACTTACAATCAGTTTAAAGTTTCGTTCAAGCGTCTGGGCATTGATGCACGTTTTGCCGAAGGCGACAAGCCAGAAGCATTCGAAAAGCTCATCGACAAAAACACAAAAGCCATTTACCTCGAGTCGATTGGTAATCCAGGATTTAACATTCCGGATTTTGAAGCCATCGCTGCGCTGGCAAAGAAGCATGACATTCCATTGATTGTCGACAACACATTTGGTGCCGGTGGTTATTTGTTCCGCCCGCTCGAACACGGAGCCAATGTAGTGGTGGCATCGGCTACCAAATGGATTGGCGGTCATGGTACATCCATCGGTGGTGTGATTGTTGACGGAGGAAATTTCAACTGGAACAACGGAAAATTCCCGCAGTTCACTGAACCTTCTGAAGGGTATCATGGATTGAAATTCTGGGATGTATTCGGGGAAGGCAACCCGCTGGGTTTACCCAACATTGCGTTCATCATCCGCGCCCGCGTGGAAGGTTTGCGCGACTTCGGTCCGGCACTGAGTCCGTTCAATTCATTTCTCTTCCTGCAAGGATTGGAAACCTTATCGCTACGTGTTCAACGCGCAGTAGATAATGCCTTAAACCTGGCTGAATGGCTGGAGCAGCATCCTAAAGTGGAGAGTGTAAACTATCCTGGACTGAAAAGTTCAACGTACCACAACCTGGCGAAGAAATATTTGAAAAACGGTTTTGGTGCGGTGCTGTCATTCACCATCAAAGGCACGAAAGAGAACGCCACCAAATTTGTCGACAACCTGAAGTTGGTGAGCCACCTTGCCAATGTGGGCGATGCAAAAACATTGATCATTCAGCCTTCGGCCACTACGCATCAACAACTCACAGAAGAAGAGCAGCTTTCAACTGGCGTGTTGCCTACGCTGCTGCGCATTTCGGTTGGACTGGAGCACATTGACGACATCAAAGCCGATCTGCAACAAGCCTTTGAACAAGTATTTGCAAAAGAGTTGGTAGAAAATTAATTGGATACAGCTGAAATTATGGAGAAGCACACGCACACCTTTCATTACAACAAACCATTCGAACTGGAGTCGGGAGAATACCTTCCCGGCCTCCAGCTTCGCTATACCTTGTTCGGTAAACTTAATGCCGACCGTTCGAATGTTGTATGGGTGTGTCATGCGCTTACCGGAAATTCGGATTTCACATCGTGGTGGAAAGAATTATTTGAGCCGGGCGCTGCATTTGATCCGCAGCATTACCTGATTGTTTGTGCCAACACGTTGGGTGGCTGTTACGGATCGACCGGACCCTTGTCTGTAAATCCTGAAACCGGAAAACCTTTTTACCATTCGTTTCCGGCTATAACCAACCGCGACATTGTGCGGGCGTTTGATTTGTTACGCCAGTCGTTGGAGTTTGAAAAGATTCACACGCTGATAGGCGGATCGCTGGGCGGGCAGCATGTATTGGAATGGGCCATTCAACAGAATGAACTGTTTGAACACATTGTACCGATTGCTTGTAATGCATACCACTCACCCTGGGGCATTGCTTTCAACGAAGCACAACGCCTGGCCATTCAGGCCGACCCTACCTGGAAGGAGAATCATGAACGGGCTGGTTTGGCCGGACTAAAATCGGCACGTGCCATTGCCATGCTGTCGTACAGAAACTACGAAAGCTATGGTGAAGCGCAAGCCGAGAAGAGCACGGAAAAAGTGGATGGCTTTCGGGCTGCTACATACCAGCAATACCAAGGTGAAAAACTTGCCTTGCGGTTCAATGCCTTTACGTACTGGATTTTAAGCAAAGCTATGGATAGCCATAACGTAGCACGCGGAAGAAAGAACGTACTGCTCGCCTTACAAAGCATTCGTGCCAAAGCGTTGGTGGTTGGCGTGGAAGATGATGTGCTGTTTCCGATACAGGAACAAAAATTTCTAGCGGATAATATTCTGAGGAGCTCGCTCATTACGCTTCAATCCAAGCATGGGCATGACGGGTTTCTGATTGAGTTCGATCAACTCAATACCGGACTTAAAAAATTTCTAAACTCAAAACAAGAAGTGTACTGTTAATCCTAATCCTTAACATTTAACAACATGCCACACCCAACAACAAATCTCATTCACTCGGTACCGGTTGATACATTAACCGGCTCCATTTCTGTTCCCATTTATCAAACCGCCACCTATGTGCAGGAAGCACCTGGTGTTAACAAAGGTTTTGATTATGGCCGGTCGAACAACCCAACCCGACTTGCACTTGAAAACCTAGTGGCTAAGTTGGAAGGAGGCTCCGCAGCATTTGCATTTGCCACCGGACTTGCCGCTATTGATGCTGTATTAAAAACCCTGAAAACCGGTGATGAGATTATTGCCGTAGATGATATTTATGGAGGCGCATACCGACTCTTTACGCACATCTACGAAAAGTTTGGCATTACTATTCACTACGTAGACACTACGGATGCCGACAACATCCGCGACTACATCAGTTCAAAAACAAAATTGGTTTGGCTGGAATCGCCCACTAATCCAACCTTAAAAGTTTCTGACATTAAAAAAATTGCGACTCTTGCTCATGCAAAAGGTGCGCGGGTTGTAGTGGATAACACCTTTGCCTCTCCGGTTGCACAGCAGCCCTTTAAATTGGGTGCCGATATTGTTATCCACAGCGGCACAAAATACCTGGGCGGTCACTCCGACCTGGTAGCGGGTTTGGTGGTGGTGAATACTCCTGAGCTTGCCGAACAAATCAAATTCATCCAAAATGCATCAGGCGGAATTTTAGGCCCACAGGATTGTTGGCTTACTATTCGAGGCATTGAAACCGTAACGCTTCGCGTTGAGCGCCAATGCAAAACCGCACTTCGGGTGGCTGAATTTCTTCAGTCGTGCGAGGAAGTTGAGAATGTTTATTACCCGGGATTGCCATCTCACAAAAATCATGAGTTGGCGAAGCAGCAGCAAAACGGTTTGTACGGAGGAGTAATTTCCTTTTCACTGAAAGAAGATACCGAGGAGGCCGCTGTTGCATTGGTAACCTCTACCCAATACTTCAAGCTGGCCGAAAGTCTGGGTGGCGTAAAAAGTCTCATTTGCCATCCGGCACAGATGACGCACAAATCCATTCCGCGTGAAAAAAGGTTGCAATCAGGTGTTGTTGATTCGCTTATCCGTTTGTCGTGTGGGATTGAAGAGGCAGAAGATTTAATAGCCGACATCAAACAAGCATTTGAAAAAATAAAAAAACAAGAAACCGTAGAAGTCTTTAATTAATCAGTATGAAAAAGAACTTAAAATTAGGCCTGTTCGGATTTGGATGTGTGGGGCAAGGCCTTCATCATGTGTTGCATGAAACCAACGGCATAAAAGCAGAGATCAAAAAGATCTGCGTAAAGAACCCAAACAAAAAGCGTTCATTGCCTGATCATTTTTTTACACTCAATGCAGAAGATATTTTGCTTGATCCGGAAATTGATGTGGTGGTTGAATTAATTGACGATGCTTCTGCCGCATTTAGCATTGTTAAAAAGGCGCTACAAAACGGGAAGCATGTTGTAACGGCAAATAAAAAAATGTTAGCCGAAAACCTGGAGGAAATTTTTCACCTCCAACAGCAATACAATAAATCCGTATTGTACGAAGGGGCCGTGTGTGGCAGTATTCCCATCTTACGCAATCTTGAGGAATACTACGATAACGATTTGATCTCAGGCATTGAAGGAATTTTCAACGGTTCTACCAATTACATCCTCACTAAAGTTTTTGAAGAACGTAAAAACTATGGCGATGCGTTGCGACAGGCACAGGAACTGGGTTTTGCCGAAAGTGATCCGAGCCTGGATGTAAAAGGGTTTGACCCGAAATTCAAATTGGTCATTGCCATCGCGCATGCATTTGGCGTATTTGTTAAGCCGGAGCAAATCTTCAACATCGGCATTGACAGCATAAGCGACCTGGATTTAAAATTTGCACGCGAAAAAGGGTACGGCATTAAATTGGTGGCTCGCGCCATCAAATCCGGTAACGAAGTGTTTGGGTTGGTGGCTCCGCAATTCGTTGATCCGCATCACCCGTTGAGTTCGGTGCGTAACGAATACAATGCGGTAACCGTACAAGGAGCCTTTTCGGAAAAGCAGCTTTTTGTTGGAAAAGGAGCTGGCAGCTATCCAACCGGTTCGGCCGTACTGTCCGACATTTCAGCCCTTACGTACGACTACCGCTACGAATACAAAAAGCTGCACCAACAAGCCAACTTGGAATTCTCAAACGAAACCTCCATCGAGGCGTTCGTCCGGTTCCCGCATGGCACAGCCATTTCCATTCAGGATTTCGAAGAATTCCAGTCAGGCTATGCCTCAAACGGACAGCACTACATGCTGGGTCGGGTAAGCCTGAAAAAACTGGCGGACTGGGCAACCTGGGAAAACGTGGGGATCATCCTTTCCCCAGAGGCCCGGTTCATCACCAAAACGGAAAAAAGTGAAGTGTTGACATACTCTGCCGCCTGAAATAGCGCTGCGGCTTGAACATGATGAACATCAGGGCAAAAAACTGTGTTTTTATATGCAGTTTCACCCTTGGGAGCAATATATTTGTGACCCATAAAACCTGATTTTACATGGTCATTGCAGCGTCTATTCTCGCGTTTACCTTCATTATCCTTTTGCTGGTTGCCCTGCTTTTGTTTGCCCAGAAGAAACTGGTGCAATCGGGCCCGGTACGGCTCTTTATTAATGGAGACGAGCAAAACCCGATTACCGTTTCTGCCGGTTCCTCCCTGTTAACCACCCTGGCCAACCAGAAAATCTTCATTCCATCAGCCTGTGGCGGTGGCGGAACCTGTGCCATGTGCAAGTGCGTGGTAGAAGACGGGGGTGGCGATGTGTTGCCCACTGAAATGGGCCACTTAAGCCGTAAGGAAAAGGCCGACCATGTACGCCTGAGCTGCCAGGTAAAAGTGAAACAGGATATGCGCATCCGCATACCGGAAGAAATTTTTGGTATCAAGAAGTGGGAATGCGAAGTGGTGTCGAACTATAATGTATCGACTTTTATTAAAGAATTTGTAGTGAAGTTGCCTCCGGGCGAAACGCTGAACTTTGAGGCTGGCGGATACATTCAGATTGACGTTCCCGCGATCAACGTAGATTTCAAAACCATGGACATCACCCCGCATCCGGAGTTGGGCCACAAACCCGATGTATTTCAGGGCGATTGGGATAAGTTCAAGCTGTGGGATCTGAAAATGAAAAACGATGAGCCTATTTTCCGAGCTTACTCCATGGCCAACCACCCGGCAGAAGGAAATATTGTGATGTTGAACATCCGAATTGCCACGCCACCGTGGGATCGTGCCAACAATAAATGGATGGATGTTAATCCGGGTATTTGTTCTTCGTATGTATTCTCCCGCAAGCCAGGTGATAAAGTAACCATCTCCGGCCCTTACGGTGAATTCCACATCAACCCTACCCAACGCGAAATGGTTTACATAGGTGGTGGTGCCGGTATGGCTCCGTTGCGTGCGCAGATTTTCCACCTGTTCCATACTGAAAAAACAAATCGTAAAGTTTCGTATTGGTATGGTGGCCGCTCCAAAAAAGAACTTTTCTACGTAGAGCACTTCCGTAAGATTGAACAGGAGTTCCCGAACTTCCAGTTCAACATTGGTTTGTCTGAACCCCTTCCGGAAGACAACTGGAAAGTAAAGAAGAGCTTAGACGACAAAGAAGCCGATGGCTATGTTGGTTTTATTCACCAGTGTTTGTACGACAACTACCTGAAAAACCATCCGGCTCCTGAGGATATTGAATTCTACCTGTGCGGTCCTCCGTTGATGAACGCAGCCGTGCTGAAAATGCTGGACGACATGGGTACACCTAAAGAAAACATCCGCTTTGACGACTTTGGCGGCTGATCATTGAAATAAAAAAACAAGCATCAGAGGGCATTGCAATCGTTTGTAATGCCCTCCTTTATTTTTGAGTATTTGAAATCACCTTTCAATTCGCTTATTTAGATTGATCCAAACCCAACCCGGTGAAAAAGGCTTTTGCCATATTCTTTTTGTCGCTCTTCCTTTTTTATACAGGAGGATACTACCTGGTTTTTGTTGCCCTGAAACATCAATCGAATAAAAAACTGGCGCAACTCTTTGATTCGGGCGAGTATGCAGAAGAAGAAACCCTGACCATTAAAATTCCGGTTACCCTCCCCTACCCGGTATATGCAAACGGGTTTGAACGGGTTAATGGGGAGTTTGAATACAAAGGCGAATATTTCAAACTCGTAAAGCATAAACTTGAAGGCGACACCTTACATATCGTTTGCTTTAAAGATGTAAAAGCAAAAAGCATTTCCACCGCTCTGTCAGATTTTGCCAAGCTATCAAACGACATTCCGCTATCATCTAAATCTCCGATAAGTATTATCGGTAAAATGATTAAAGATTATGAGCCGCTTCCACAGTTAGACCTGACCCACCAGGATACAGGCTGGAGCAGAAATGCCCCCTTTGGAAACATGCAGTTGTTCATCCCTGAAATAACCCTTCCGGTGTTCTCGCCCCCTCCAAAGCAGGTTTGCTAACGTATTGATTTTTGTGTTGCCACAATCCACGTGAGCCTTTGGGCTAGTGCGCGTTTGTGTATGCAACTATGTACCCCATTTTAAACCTGCAAACACTACTATGAAAAAAATATTTACGTATCCACTAATACTGCTTGCTGTATTGGCAAGCACCACACACTTCGTACAGGCACAAGGCTGTGTAGCCGTGCGAAACATGTCGAGCTGTTCATTAACGTATGACAGCACCACCAACTCCAAGTGGCAGCTCTCACTAAACTACCGGTTCTTCGAATCGTATAAACATTTTCGTGGCGACCACGAAGAAAAAGAACGCGTAGAAAATGGAACAGAGGTAATCAATCACGACAACTCGATTCTGCTTGGCGTGTTGTACTCATTTAATAATAGAATAAGTGCGGCAGTAACGATACCGTACCTATTCATTGATCGCTCATCCTTATATGAACATAAGGGCAACAACAGCGGGGAACGTTACCACACCTCATCGAAAGGGCTGGGCGATATGCGCATCAGCGGATATTACAATGTTCTACCCTCGAATCATAAAACATTTCTTACCATTGGTTTAGGTGTTAAACTACCGACAGGTAATTATAACTATGAAGACTATTTCCATAAGACGGGATCACAGGGGCAAGACACACTGGTACTCCGTGCGGTAGATCAGTCCATTCAGCCGGGTGATGGCGGCACTGGCGCTATTATTGAGTTTGATTTCGCGCAGCAAGTGGGGAGAAGCTTCCAGGTATTTGCTACGGGTATGTATATGTTCAACCCACGCAACACAAATGGCACGTTGCGTAGCCCAAACCTGGTGAACAACATTCCACTTTCCAATGAAATGTCGGTGGTTGATCAATTCTTATTCCGGTTAGGTGGCCGGTATTTGGTAAATAAATTTCAATTCGCATTGGGCGGAAGATACGAGGGCATTCCGGTTGAAGATGTTTTTGGCAAGAGTGACGGATTCAGGAGGCCGGGCTACATCATCTCCCTGGAACCAGCCATCACCTACTCATCCGGCAAGCATACATTCGGTGTGAATTGCCCCATTGCATTGGAGCGCAACCGCACACAAAGTGTACTGGATAAACGCAGAACTGAAGTACTGGGAACCTACCAACATGGCGATGCCGCCTTTGCCGATTACCTGGTGTCACTCTCGTATGCGTATCGATTATAGCATCTAAATAAAGTTCTTAAAAATAAACAGGTTGAGTGTTTAAGCTTGTCGGGGTGAGGAAACCGTGGTTAAGGGTGCCCACTCTGGCAGGCTTAATTTATTTATATCCATGAGGAAGGTGTTTTCAATTCTGTCTATCTTCACCCATATTTTTAATCGCTATGGATTTAACCATCTTTTTCTCCCCGCTTGACGAATCCATTTATTCGAATATTACTTCTTCATCCTCCTTTTATAAAAGTATCCGGTTTTTTGGTGAAAAAATGCCCGACTATAAAGATGCGCACATCGCCCTGATTGGCGTAACGGAAAACCGGGGAGCCGGAAACAATACGGGCACATCAAAAGCCGCAGATGAAATCAGGAAAAAACTCTATGCCCTCAAAAAAGGCAGCGGCAAATACCGCATTGTCGACCTGGGTAATTTAAAACCAGGACATGATCTACAAGAAACTTACACGCGCATCAGCGAAGTGTGCCGCATATTATTAGAGAACAATGTACTTCCTATCATCCTGGGTGGCTCACACGATCTGGATTATGGTCAGTATGCTGCATACGAAACCATGGAAAAGCTCATCAGCTTTTTGAATGTAGATGCGTTTCTGGATTTAGATGATGATCGTGAAGCCCCGGCACACAAGCAACACATTCATAAAGTATTGTTGCAT
Organism: uncultured Roseivirgaceae bacterium; assembly: GCA_964419145.1. Taxonomy (GTDB): domain Bacteria; phylum Bacteroidota; class Bacteroidia; order Cytophagales; family Cyclobacteriaceae; genus UBA2336. Next base: position 163,780 of record CAYQOM010000007.1, read on the forward strand.
GAACCGAATTATCTATTTAGCTACACACACCTCGCCTATCAAAGTTACCTCATCGATCAGCTTTCGGTAGCCGTACTGGAAAAACTTTACTTCGAAGCTTTTCGCATCGGACAGATGCGAACCAACCTGCAGGAGATGGAGCCCGTTATCCGCAATGCCGACATGCTGTCGTTCGATATCACCGCCATCAAATCGGCTGATGCGCCTGGAAATGCCTACGCTCAACCCTTTGGACTAACCGGTGAAGAGGCTTGCCAGATTTGCTGGTATGCCGGGCAAAATGAAAAGTTAAGCTCCGTTGGTTTTTATGAATACAACCCGGAACTGGATGATGTACACAAAAAAACCGCCAGCGTGGTAGCCACCATGGTGTGGTATTTTATTGAAGGCTACTACCACCGTAAGAAGGAACAAAATTTCAAGAGCAACGATTTCTTAAAATACGTAGTGGCCATGCCGGTAGAAAACGAAACCATTACTTTTTACAAGAGCAAGTTCAGCGAACGCTGGTGGATGGAAGTGCCCTACCCAGGCGGCTTTGAGCGCTACGCCCGCAACAGCATTGTGCCCTGTAGCTACAACGACTACCAAACCGCCACGAAAGGCGAAGTGCCCGAGCGGTATATCAGTATGGTGGCAAAGTTGAGTTAGTTCAACGTTTGTGTTTATGACGTTGTGTTGTTAAAAATAATAAACGTCAGACCGATAACACAATGGCATAAACACTTTGTTGGGCGCTGTTCATTTCATTTTGGGCTTCCCAATGTTTTCAAGTTTTTTATTCAATTCCTGCTTACGTCTCTCCAGTTTTTTTGGTTGGATGAATGTAAAATCAAACAAGGCTTCGATCACTTCGATGAGCCACTCAGCTTCACCAATTTCAATGGGAACTATTTCTCCAGTTGATTTGTCCTTAGTTGGATGGGCAGCCAGGTTTCCTATTTGCCTAATTGCATCCACTGCTGTTGTTAAGTGAGAAGGGACTCCAACAATATTAACAAACTTTTCAATTTCAGCTGAAAGAGTTTTCTCATTGATTTTATACTGCTCCCTCAAAATATTTTGGAGAAGCCGTCTAGTCAAAGCGGCAGAAGCCTTAGGGCTTGATGACAAAACTTTTAAGGCTTCTTCATAGTCTTCGAGATATAGTTTTGGAATGTCTACGGTGTTTTCAAGTCTGCCTTCTTTTGGGAAAATCATTTTTTGCCATTCAGGGTTTGGTATTCTCACTTCGCCAGCTTCGAGTTTTGAGTTCCCGTGTAATAAATAAACTAATGGCTTTTCACAATTGGGACAAAGGGCGTACAAAATTTCATATTGACTCCATCCCTCTGAAGGCTTTCTAATTGCTTCGGTTGAGTAGAAAGAAGCATGTACTATAGTGGAGCAATGCGGACATGTCATATTCTAAATGTTTTGTTATGTTGGATTTGTTAAATCTCTCCAAGTCTCGTTAAATGTGTCCTCGGAAATTTTTCTGTGTTTTATCTTATCCAGTCCAAAGCCGTATGGAAACAAATTCCTTAATTCTTTGTCAGCGGAGTCAATATACTTCCCGTAAAACTCAATTATGGTCTTATGTTTTCTAACTATATCAAAGATTCTGGTGTTGAGTAGTTTTGTGTATCTTTCTTCTGACTTTGAACTCTTTGAATGAATTATCTCATTTCTTAAGTCCTCAAGCTCAATAAATGGAGCCCACCAACTTTCGGTCGTTGGATCATTAGTCTTAAGTGCATCTCTTAACACAATCTTAAATTTGTCCCGAAGAGTAAAAGTTTGTTCGATTGCATTCTTATTCCAAATCTTTACCACTCCTGTCTTCTCTTCTTTCATTATTTCGTAGTCCTCTGGTATAAAAATATTTGCTAAGGCTTCAAGCGAAGTGTAAGCAAGTATGACTGAGGTAATGGCTTTTTCAAAGTAATTATAAAACGCTTTTTGCTCGTCTTTACCAACTGTCCTTAATGGGTATGGTTTCCCATAAGGAAAGATGTATTCCAAGTAATACATCTCCGCTTCGTGAATTTGATTTGTAGCTATGTTTGAATATAGTCCGATGTCGTTGGGTTTGTCCATCATTATAGCAACATCATTTGCTTCCAAGACCCAATTTGTCGGCCAGACTAATCGTTTCTTGGGCTTTTCCTCGCAAATCCAAATGTCGGGTTTGGATACCCTAGAGTCCCGTTTATCCCTGAACTCTTGATTCAAGTTGTCGGCTATTTCTTCAATGTCCATTGTCTAAAAATGAATTGCGCCCAACATCCGTATATATTCATTGAATATATTTCCCTTGTCGTAATAATTCAATAGTTCCGAAGCAAATGAAATACCTTTGACTCTGAGGCATGATTAATTTTTCTGAAAAAACTTATATCGTAGACCAAAAACCATCTGTCTGTACTTAATTTTAGTTGCATCAGAGTCCGCCATATCATTCATCCCTTGATAAAAATTGATCTCAAATGCAACTTTCTTGCCTAGATCATAACAGAATCCCAATCTTACTCCAAAATCACTTTTTTCTTGATATACGGTCTCTAAATTGATAGACATATCAGTCTGAATTCCATTTTCAATACGCGTACTTTTAATTTTCCCACTACTTGCAATATCTACGGATGTCTGAAATCCGAGCAAAATTCTGAAATTCTTTATTTGGTAGGTATAGGAAATTGGTAATGCCACGAATGAAACACGGGTGGTTAATGTAGAATTTTCAAAACCAATAACATTCCGATCTTGGTCAAAGAGTTGTCTATTAAAGTCTTCTCTCCCATATAACGCTGTATATAATAATTCAGCTGATAAGGCAGAATTCTTACCAAAGTTAAACTCATAAAATCCCCCTATTGAAAATGATGGTGCTAATTTGCTTACAGTTGTAATACCTGTTGTATAGCCAGGTGGAAGCGTATAGGTTGTTTTACGACTTGAGGCACCGAAATTGAGCTTCAAGCCTATGCTATGTTGAGCAAATGTTTGTAAATAGACCAACATGAAAATTGGTAACACAAAAATCTTGAATCTATTAATCATAAAGTAAATTATTCAGGGGACGTATGCTATTAATATATTGACTTTACCAAAATATTCAAATTTGATTTTACAGAATTAGGTTCTCATCTTAAGTACCCACCCACCCATTACAAACGCCAGCACCCCACTGCACCAAACCAACACGTTGAAATAACTCTTGGAAATAATGTTCAATGCAATCAACGCCTTCTCCACCTGGTTCAGACCAATCAGCACCACACTGCCCAGCACAAGCAACAATAGCAAATTGTAAAGCAGTCCGGGTAAATGTGGTGCAGAAATTACCGTTCGTTGATTTACAACCACGATCAGTAACGCCACCAGCAACGGCAACATCAATCCATTCAACGCCTGCACGGTAAGAATTACCGGTATCGGCTTTATGCCGCTGATGCCGAACAGAAAACCAATCAGCAACACGGAACCCCATACCAGTCGCAACCTGCGTGTATCTTCCCAACCAAACACAACGGAGGCAATGATGGAGGAAGCATAGGGTGCTGTAATGGAAGAAGAAAATCCCGCTGCAAACAAACCAACACCCAGGGCAAGTGAACCTACGGGGCCAAGCTTTTCACGGAGCGAGTCTGCTAATTCAGGAAAAGAAGAAAATGCCTGTACGGACGTACCGGCTATGAGAATGGCTGCAGTAATCAAACCACCAACCAAAACCGAAACCGTAAGCCCGATGCGCATCAACGGTATGGTTTTCCCCTTGCTGATGCCTGATCCTAAAAAAATATTATACGGAACAATGGTGGTACCCACCAACCCCAAAATCAACAACGCGCTGCCGAATGGAAACGATGGCACAACGGTGTGGGTCATTATTTCCTGAATCGAAAAAGGTTGTTGCAAGGCTAGCACAAAAAAAGCAATGCCCATTAAACCTACCAACACGGTCATCAACCACGATATCACCTGCCGCTTGTTGGTCCACAGTACTGCAAACGAAGCAGCACCCACCACCACCGTGAGTATTTTCAGATTAACCCCGGTTAACAGGTTTAATCCCGAAACAGCGCCCAGCATATTTCCGGCTTCATACGCAGCGCAACCCAACATCACAGTAACGCCCAGCAATACCATCAGGGCTTTGCCCCACGCATTACCAAAGCATTTTTGCGAAGCTTGTCCAAGATTTAATCCACTGCTGATTACAATACGTGCGGATGTTTCCTGTAGCAGCAAACAACCCAGTGTACCCAATGCCACCGCCCACAACAACTGAAGTTGGTGCGTTGCCCCGGCCGTAATGGCCGTAGTAATCGTGCCCGGCCCGATAAACGCAGCTGAAATAACCGAGTACAGGATAACGCTGGAGAGTTTGGAGGGTGGGCGCATACACAACTTGATCTTGTAAGATAAGTTTTCTCAAATAGAAATAGAAGTTGGTTTGCTATATTGAAGGAGAATAAATTCAAAATCATGTGTGAACATCTAGCCGAATTGGAAAACGAACTCAAATCAAAAGGCATTAAAGAAACCTATCGCGGTCAGCCCTGGTCGGACAACTGCCGTGAATGGGTTTACTATGATTGGGTACTGGATGTTGAAAAATTAAAATCACGTTACGACTTGGCTACTTGTGTTACCATCAGCCGGAATGATGACCAGCGATCGGGAAGGGAGTTGGGATTTTATTGCGAGCAATGTCACGATGCGGTAATGGGGTTTCATCCGGAGGATGGAAAAGGAAAAGTTTATGTAGATTAAATCTGTATAACAGTTATAAAAACTTTTTTACACACGCTTGCTTTGAAATCATTTTACTTCTGATTTATCTTTGCACCATGCTAAAACAAAAAGGAACATATCGTTTTGAATTACCGAATGGTGATATTCGGTTTATGCCTTGGTTTTTCAGTTGATCAATATCTGATCACTAACTGAAAACCCGGGCTCGTCCGGGTTTTTTGTTTCTCTCCGGACTGTTGTTATGTAAATTTAAATTGTCTGAAAAGACGAGTGGAATGATTTTGCCCTTGCCTTAACGCAAGAGACTATGCAAAATCTGAAAGGAGTAATTATGAAAAGAAAAATGCTAAGCGGGAAAGACCTGATCAGGTTAGGTTACCCCGAAGGAAAAGCTATAGGCATCGCCATCAATACGGTGTTGAAATATTTTCGCAGAAGCGAGAAGGAGGAAATCTACGCCCTGTTGAAAGCTGTGCTGGCCAATCCGAAAGAATATGTTGATGATTCCGTTTGGAATAAAACTGCGTTGGCTTTGGTGCCCTCTGAGAAGAAGTCGCGTGCGCATGAGTTGTTGAAAAACCGCTTGGAGTACCCGATTTACGGTGCAGTCGAAATAGAAGAAGGCGCGCGTAACCAAATGGAAATTGCCATGAAGTTGCCGATAACCGTAGCCGGAGCATTGATGCCCGATGCCCATCAAGGATATGGCTTACCTATTGGTGGTGTTTTGGCTACGCACAATGCAGCGATTCCTTATGGAGTTGGTGTAGATATCGGTTGTCGCATGTGTCTTACGGCTTATCCGTTAGATGAGAAATTTCTGGAACGGCACCGCAGCAACCTGAAGCAATTGTTGTTAACCAACACCTGCTTTGGCCGCGAAACATTCAAACGTCCGAAAGAACACGAAGTACTTGATCGCAAAACGTTTGATGAAATCGCGGTACTGCGAAATCTGAAAGGGAAAGCGGCCAAGCAAATCGGATCATCCGGAAGCGGAAACCACTTTGTGGAATTCGGGCTGATGGAAATTGGTGATGGCAACGGATGGAATCTACCAGTCGGAAATTACCTGGCTGTACTGTCACATTCGGGTTCACGTGGATTGGGTGCAGAAATTGCGCGGCACTACACACGGGTGGCGAAACAACTTTGTCACTTGCCAAAAGAAGCCGCGAATCTTGCCTGGCTTGACTTGGATACCGATGCCGGACAGGAGTACTGGATTGCTATGAACCTGGCAGGTGATTATGCTTCGGCCAATCATCACCAGATTCATGAACGGATGGCGCAAAGCCTGGGTGAAAAACCACTGTTGATGGTGGAGAACCACCACAACTTTGCGTGGAAGGAGACACTGGAAGATGGCACCGAAGTGATTGTACACCGGAAAGGAGCAACACCTGCCGGGAAAAATGTACTCGGCATCATTCCGGGATCCATGACGGCTCCAGGTTTCATTGTGCGCGGCAAAGGATCAGCCGCATCGCTGAATTCAGCTTCGCATGGCGCAGGTCGCGTCATGTCGCGAAGTGCAGCAAAGAATGTGATCACCAACAAAATGGTGAAGCAGGAATTGCAGAAGCATGGCGTAGAGTTGATCGGTGGCGGGTTAGATGAAGCACCAATGGTGTATAAAGATATCCGTAACGTAATGCGCTACCAGCATGAGCTGGTGGATGTGCTCGGAGTATTTACTCCGAAGATTGTACGCATGTGTGGCGATGATTCGCCCGCAGAAGACTAGTTCAAGGTTGTAGGTTCAAAGTTCATTGTTGAATCCAGCCTTGAACATTTGAACTAAAACTTTTGAACTGGCCATGAGAATTGAATGGATGGAAGAATACATGATGGAAGCTGAAAGGCTCATCTACGACAATAAAGTTCACGATGGTTTAGCATTACTGAACAACCTGTTGTACGATGAGCCGGGGTACGGTAGCCTGCACAACCATTTAGGCTGGGCTTACTTGTACTACACAGCCGAAACAGCGAAAGCAGAACTTCACCTGAAAATGGCGGTTCAGTTTGATCCCACCTTTGCTGCACCTTACCTGCACCTGGGTACTTTGTATCTGCGTAACGGAAGATACAGTGATGCATTGGGTTACCTGGAGCAAGGTGTGTTGAAAAACAACGCCAACCGGGTGGCCTTTATGAATTGCATCGGGCAAGCGTACGAACTGCGCGGTGAATTCAGTAAAGCGATCAAAGCGTACAAGGAAGCTGTACTGGCTTCGGTGAACAGCTTTGAAATCAACAACCTGACGGATGGCATTAAAAGATGCCGGAAGAAGAGGTTAGCATTTTTTTTTACAATCTAAAAGGGGGATAATCCGGCTGATCTGGGTTTTACTCTACCTGTTGATTCGTATTATGCTTTATTAACCCCATGGTCTGTGTCACCACAGACCATGGCTAATGTCTAAAATTAAAATGGAAAAAATAAAATGGATGGAAGAATACCTGCAGCATGCGCTGGAGCTTGCCTGGCTTGAAGGACATGAGCGAGCCATAAAACTGCTTGACCGACTTCTGTACGAAGAGCCCGGATACGGCAGGTTACACAACACGCTTGGTATTATCTATTTCCAATACGCAGAAGAAATTAAAATGGCTGAAGGTCATTTTAAGATGGCCATAAAATTCGATCCTGACTTTGCTGATCCGTATTGGCATTTGGGCGAACTACTCCGCCAGGAAGAAAGATTGGAAGAAGCGATTGATGTTTACCTGAAAGGCATTCGGGCAAAACATGCACGCAAGTCTGACCTGTTGGCGGGTGCCGGACAAGCTTTTGAGCTGAAGAAAAAGTACAGCAAGGCGATCCGACATTATAAGGATGCCCTAAGTCATTCCGCTGAATTGTGGAGCTGTCGTGTTTTGGAAGAGAGCATCAAGCGTTGTAAGCGTAAGCAACGGTAGAAAGGAACGTCATTGGTTATGATCAGATTATCTATCTGCTACCAATGACGTTTTTGTATCTCAGAAGACCTCCTGTATAATTCATCTTCTTCTGCATTTAAGTATCGTTTATATTTGACCATACTCATTTCTCATGTCCTCCAAAAAAGTTTTAATCACCCGCCTGATACCCGACATCGCCAAAACGATGCTGACCAATGCCGGCCTGGAAGTAATGGAATGGCAAGGCGATGGCCCTATGACGCAGCAAGAATTAATAACACAGGCCAAACAGGTAAATGCATTGCTCTCATTGGGTGCCGACAAACTTGATAAATACTTCTTCAGCCAGTGCCCCCATCTCGACATCATCGGTCAGTTTGCTGTTGGGTACGATAATATTGACGTTGAAGCTGCCTCCCTGGCTGGAATTCCGGTAAGCAATACACCCGATGTACTGAGTGAGGCCACGGCTGATGTAGCCTTTGGCTTGATGATCGCTGTTTCAAGAAAAATGTTTTTCAATCACAAAGCCATCATCCGTGGCGAGTGGAAACAATTTGAGCCTTTGAAAAATCTGGGCTTTCAACTGAGCGGAAAAACATTGGGTATTTTCGGCATGGGTCGGATTGGCATGGTGATGGCCAAGCGTTGCAAGGGTGCATTCGACATGAACATTATCTACCATAATCGCACCCGTAATCGTGAGGCCGAAATGCGTTATGGAGCCACGTATGTAAGCTTTGAAGAATTGATCCACGAAAGCGATGTGCTTTCGGTGCACAGTGTTTTGAGTGAAGAAACGCGGGGTTTGTTCAACCGGGAAGTGTTCAGTCAGATGAAACCTTCATCAATATTCATCAACACGTCACGTGGGGGTGTGCACAACGAAGCCGATTTGATTGAAGCATTAAATAAGGGGTTGATCTGGGGAGCAGGATTGGATGTTACCAATCCCGAACCGATGAAGCCCAACAATCCACTGCTTGAAATGCCAAATGTTGCTGTTCTTCCTCACATTGGTTCCGCCACTGTTGAAGCACGCAACGGAATGGCGCGGATTGCAGCCGAAAACATTATTTCATTTTACCAGCGCAAAGAAGTACCGAATTGTATTAACCCACAGGTACTGGAAAGTGGAAAATCATAACACATTTCCCAACTGCTCCTTAATTTTTTCCAGTTCCTCTTTCATAGCCACCACATGCTTTTGCATGGCGGCATCATTGGCTTTGGAGCCGATGGTGTTGATCTCGCGGCCTATTTCCTGAGAAATAAAGCCAAGTTTCTTTCCGTTCGACTGAGGTTCTTTCAGGGCTTGTAGAAAATAATCCAGATGCGTTTGCAGGCGTACACGCTCTTCATGAATGTCCAGCTTTTCAATGTAATAGATAATTTCTTGCTCCAGCCGGTTACCATCATACCCTTGTTCACCAAAAAACGAAACCACATTACCTTTTAGCTTCTGACGAACTCTGTCTACGCGCGTAGCATCCAATGCATTTACGTGTTGAAGTGATGAAGCAATGGACGCACAATATTCAGTAAGTTTCTGCTCCAGTACTTTTCCCTCATCTTTGCGAAAGCCATCGCATTGAATTAATGCGTCACTAATTGCTTTTCGGATTTGTATCCACTCTTCTTCGCTCTCTTCTTCGCTTAACTTATTTTGAATAACATCCGGAGAATTCAATGCCAACTCAAACAATTGATCATATGGTGCTACTACTTTATCGGCTAATTTTTTTAATGCATTGTAGTAGGCTGTAAACAAAATCTCATTGTAAGCTTGCTTCACCTCTGCTTCGTTGTGACGCTCCACTTCAACGGTCAACGTAACTTTTCCACGCTCTAACTTCTCGCTTACCAAATTGCGAAGCTCAAGCTCCTTATCTGAAAAGGTTTTTGGAAGGCGTAACCCCAAATCCAGAAATTTTGAATTCAGGCTCTTTACTTCTACACTGATTTTTAGCTTACTGTTATCAGCGGTTACCTGGCCAAAGCCAGTCATGGATTTTATCATAATAGAATAGGAAGATTTGCAGTCAGCAAAGGTAAGGGAATCTGCAAATGAATGGAGAATGAATGCTAAAAAGAATCAGAAATCAAACCCAAGGGTAAACAGGAATTGCGGTCTGCCTACTTCAAAATTCTGAACCGGCCAGGCCAGATCAAATTTCATGTAATAGCCAAATATTACCGTACGCATGCCTGCACCGTAACTATATAACCATGGGTTTAAAAAATTCTTGATGTCAATCTCAAAGGGACCATTCGTAATTCGATCAATCCGAACGCTGGTTCCAGAGTTAAAGGGAGCCGGACCTGACCAACTGGTACCAATATCATAGAACGCAATCAACTGCATATTGCGAAAGAAGTTTGAAGAGATTGGGGTGTTGCTTAACGCTTTGGCAACCGGAACTCTGAACTCCGCATTCATCAACATCACATTTTGACCAAACAAGGTTGCGTACTGAAAACCACGAAGGTTAGTAGCGAACTCAACAAAAAGAATATCTTCATTTTGCGCCCGTGTTCCCAAAATATTTTCGTTCCCCTCACTATCACGCCCGCGATACGATATCTCGTTAAATGCCCAGTTATCCATGCCACCTAACAAGTACTGCTTGGGTGAGCGTCCGAAAAATGAACCACCAAATCCGCGAACAGCTAAAACAATGCCTCTGTAAATTTTTTGATAGTGACGGATGTCCAACGTAACCTGGCTGAAACTATTATTCGGATCATTAATGCCCTGATAGTGATTGAAGCGCAGCTTACCACGCGTACCCTCAATCATATTTAATCCGGTAGTTATGGAGTTGTCATAAACCAGTTCGGAGCGGAGACCAGCATAGTAATGACTTATCGGAACCTCTGAAGGCGGATCAATCGGAAACGATGCTACGCCCTGATCAACCGAGCGGGTTAACGCCCCGAATATGTTCGCTGAAAACCGTAAGCGGTCTGTAATGGGTATGGCTGCCCCTACCTCAACTTTATTCAGCGAATAATGATAAATTTTACCATCGCTGTACGGTTCCCAACGTATGGCCTTCCGGTCAAACCGGGCACTGAAGTCGATAAATTTTGGCAGATATTGAAACTCCGCATACGCATCGGCATTGCGTAAATCAATGGATGACATGATGCCTCCGTAAAACCGGTAGTTCTCCAGCATGTCATTCATTTGTGCTTCGAGTAAAAATCCAGCACCACGCAGCGGGTCAATCACAAAAGAGGTAACCAGGTTATCAGCACTGAATTTCGACTCATATGGGAATGGCCCAAGTATCCGGCTCTTCTCACGAGCCTTCATGTAACGGTTTAAGAAAGTTTCGCTTGGCTGATTTTGCTTCACCGCCTCATCTTCAAAAACGTAATTGTCCGTATTAACCACCGTTTGTTTTTTGGTTTCAACGCTATCCTTTTTTACCTCCTGTTTTACCGAATCGGAAAACACAACGGTATCAGCAGGTAACGGAATTGAATCGTGCTTTACTTGAATGGTATCCTTACCGGGCTGTGCTTCTTTCAGGCGCGAATTGATCAAATCCTTAATGCTCATTTTCTTTTCTTCCTCCTGCTTTCTGCGCTCCTGCAACACTTTTACCTGTTGCATCTCGCGCCTGCGCGTGGCTGGGGTAAATACACTGCGGTTCAGGTTATAACTCCTGCTCAGGTAAATGTCATCGCGCATTCCATTACGCAGGGTTAACGCAAGCGTAGTACGATCATAGCTGAAATCATACTCACGAATACTGGACGAAAAATTAGAAACCTGTGTATAAATGCCTGTTGAACGATCATATTTAAACAGGTTAATTATTCCGCGCTGGTCGCTGAGATAATAAAAAACATTATCGTTAATAGCTTGCGGAGCGTAGTCCTTGCTCAGCGTATTGGTAATGCGCGCCAGCACATTGGTGGTTGTGTCAAGATCGTAAACAAAAAGGTTATAGTTATTGGTAAGGTCTCCTAACGATTTCCGTTCGCCTACGGTAACTGAATCTGTAACGCGGTTTGAACTAAACACGATTCGGTTTGTACCCGGAATAAACGTGGGATCGAGGTCATCAAATGAATCGTTCGTTAACCTGCGTACCCGATCCCTGCGTGTACTCAACAAAAACAAATCACTCTGGCCTTCAAAATCACCACTCAGCACAACCAATCTTCCGTTTCCGGAGAAGGTAAAGCTTCTTACATTACTGAATCTATCGAGTTCACGTGGAAGCTTTGTTTTTGTATTCAGATCGTACAGCCAAAATGTATATTGACCTTGCTTCACGCCAACTACACCTAAGGTGTTCGCATCAGACCAACTAATGATGGGCAGCCTGTAATCAACACGTTGCTCAATAACCCGCGTGCCCCCTGAAAGCACAACAATTTCCTTTTTGGTTCCAATCTCCCTTACCTTAACCACATAACGACCGCGATCATTTTCGGCATAGGCCAGGTAGCGCCCATCGGGACTAAGTTTTACCGTGGTGAACTCGGTTGTGATGTTATGGCCTTGCGAAAATTTAATGGAGTCAGCCGGTTGTATGTAACTCTGATCAACCGTTTCGCTCATTTGGCTATAAAAAGAATACCATTCATTGATCAGCTGATTATAACTTACCCCCAAGGTGATGAGCAGACTTTTTTCTTCGTTACGGGTTACTCGGGTATAGTTTAGAATATTAGACAGGCTACTCTTTCCATATCGCTCAACAATAAAATTCCAAACCGATTGCCCAACCAATGCTGCTTCTTCATCGCTGAAACGGTTAATTCTTTTGGTATTCCTTTTTTTGATGACATGCCGGATGTAGTCATCCATCTCGGCTGTCCAGCCGTGCGCTACATAACGTGCAGCACCACTCACGAACCATTCAGGCAGGTTCATCAGCAAGGCACTTTGAAAAATATCCTTCAGGTTGCCGCCATACATCATCTCATTGAGCATGAGATCCGAGATTTTAAACAACAACTCATCCTTCAGTTCTTGTGCAGTGCCAATGTGTGCTACCTCAACATACGGCTTAACGAAGTCGGTTTCTCCGCCAATGTTGTAGTAGGTTTTATTCAAACCAACATTGCTTTGTCGCAAGTCCGTAAGCGAGTTGTATAGAAATATCTTGGTTTTAAAATAGGGAGGATAACCAATAAGGTCTGTAATCCGATCGAACTCAAGCTCGAGGTATTGCAGCGCATCATTAGCTATAGCCCTGCGGCCGTCATAATAATAAACGTCAAAGTTTTCTCCACTCAGGTACTGCCAATCGAACGAACGGAACTGCTGGCGGTTTTTGCCAAATACCTCACGGGCCTGTTGTGCCATACCGGCCATTGCGGCACCAAAAACAAACAGGAAAAGGATAGCTGATCTTCTCACAATACGCACAAATTCCATCTTAGCTTAAGCAGATTTCGAATATAACGATTTATAACGATTCAGGGATACCGATTGGTCTATTGGGGCGCCATTTTCCAACCAGTTTACCAAAACATCCGAAAAATAAGGAGCCAAACTGACACCTTTAGTGCCTAAACCATTAAAAACAACCAATTGTTCATATTCCGGATGAGGCCCCAATATCGGCCTGCGATCGGGTGTAGTTGGCCTAAAACCCCATTCCTGACCGGTAATTTGATAGGAAAAATTGACTAATTCATCCAATCCCCTTTTTAACTCCGCTAATCCCGCTTCGGTAATTGCCGGTGACTGATCCTCTTTATTGTAAGTGGCTCCCACTTTCCAGATATCGGGTACAACATAAACACCCCGGTTCAAAATTACCTCAGGCTTAGGTTGTGGCTCAATGGAAAGTGTTTCACCCTTTAATGGCCTTATGGGAAGCCAGGAGAAATAACGGGATGTTTGAGTATTTGCGCCTGAACAAAAAATGATTTTAGTTGCCCGCCACTCCCGGTATTGAATGCCCGTGTCCGTAAAGTCCAGCTCATCGTTAACAAAAGACTCAGCCAAAACACGTGAATTGGAATTAACAAAATCACGAACTGCTTTTAAGAAAATGGTTGTGTTCAGGTACCCACATTGACTCAAAAGCAATCCCCCAAAACTATTTTTAACAACTGGTTCATAGATCGGCTGGGTTGTTACTTCTTTCAAATAAGAAACATAGTTGTCATTGGTGCTTCTGGCCATCCATTCATTTTGCTCTTCCACGGAAATAAAGGGCCGGTACAAAGTCATCGGAAAAAAGAATCGGGTCTGGAGCAATGTTTCAGCTTGCCTGTAAAATTGATGCAAGTATGGGAACAGCGTGTCAGCCAACCATGTCTTACCCATTTGTCGGCCCGTGATGGGATTAAATAAACCAGCAGCTACAACACTGGCAGCATGTGCATGCGGCTCGTCAATAAGTAGTATCCTCTTTTGGCGGAGTAAGAATTGAAGCGCCAGACAAGACCCCGCAAGACCCTGCCCTACGATAATATAGTCAACATTTTTGGTGGCCATTCAGGTAATTAAGGTGTGTAAATAACCAACCTAACAATTTCAGGCTTAATTTTGAGATCAAATGTCCGGCAATGTTGCAAATAAAACATTTTGAATTCAACCCCTTTCAGGAAAACACCTACGTGCTTTACGATGAAACACGTGCTTGTGTCATTATTGATCCGGGTTGCTCAACCAAGCAAGAAGAAGAGGAGCTTAAAAAATTCATTGCCGACAACAACCTTTCCGTAACGCAGTTGATAAACACCCACTGCCACATCGATCATGTTTTAGGCAACGCATTCGTAAAGCGAACTTTTGGGGTTAAGCTGTTCATTCATAAAATTGAAGAACCGTTACTACGGGCAGTAAAAACCTATGCTCCCAACTATGGCTTCTTTGGATACCAAGATACAGAACCAGATGGATTCATTAGCGAAGATGATGTGTTGCAGGTTGGGAATGAAACGCTGAAAATTTTGTTTGTGCCCGGCCATAGCCCAGGGCATGTGGCATTTTATCACCAGCAATCTCAATCACTAATTGGTGGCGATGTTTTATTTTACAACAGCATAGGCCGCACGGATTTACCCGGAGGCGACTACGATACATTGATTAATAGCATTCATCAAAAAATTTTCACGCTACCTGATGAGGTTACTGTATATTGCGGCCACGGCCCGGTTACCAAAATAGGATACGAAAAAAGAACCAATCCATTTTGCGCCATCATTCAAGCCTGATTCATGCGACACCTTCCTAACCTGTTAACTTGTTTCAATTTACTTTGCGGATGTCTCGGCATTGTTGCGGTGTTGGAAAACCGAAACATAGAAGCAGCGTATTTTGTGTGGACTGCTTGCGTATTTGATTTTTTTGATGGCTTTGCAGCTCGTGCCCTTAAAGTAAGTTCACCTATTGGAAAAGAATTAGACTCACTTGCTGATGTGGTGAGCTTTGGCTTATTACCGGCCGTGGTGATGTATAAATTATGGCCCACCGATTCAGGCGAATACCTTCCGTACCTGTCATTTTCAATTGCCATTTTTTCTGCCTTGCGCCTGGCAATCTTTAATGTAGATGAAACGCAACGCGATTCTTTCAGAGGATTACCGACCCCTGCAAATGCCTTGCTGATTACTGCGTTGCCCCTGCAACAGGCTGTTATTATGGATTGGATTATTCAACCCTGGGCCTTGATAACCATAATCGTGCTTTCGTCATTTTTACTGGTTTCTCCATTGGAATTATTTGCGCTGAAATTCAAAAATTTTACCTGGCAGTCGAACAAAATCAGGTTTACCTTCCTTATACTTTCTGTATTAGTGTTGGCATTCGGGCAGGCAGCCGCCATACCGCTTGTTATACTTTTATATATCGCATTGTCGTTAGGGGTACAGATTCTGTCAAAATAATTGGTTAACTACCGGTTCGTGCAAAAAATCGCGTCCATCATACTGAGTTCGCTGGTCAGTTTCACACTGTTCTTCCTTTCAATTTCTGTAAGGGGGCAACAATCCGTGCTGGCAAACGGCACGTGGTACAAAGTGGCTGTTGAGAAAAATGGCGTTTACAAAATCGATCAGGCGCAGTTTAAAAAGATGGGGTTTTCCGCTAATGCAGATCCGCGAAAAATAAAAATCTATACGCAAAGTTCGGGTATGTTGCCTCAGCTGAACAGCGCACCACGTGTAAATGATCTTATGGAATGTGCGATTTTCATTGAAGGAGAGCAGGACGGAGTATTCAACCAAAAGGACTTTATTCTTTTCTATGCAGAAGAACCAGATAAGGTTGGCTATGATCTTGTATCGGAAACATTTCAATATGAGAAACATCTATATGCAAAAGAAAACTTTTATTTCATTACGGTTGGCGAAAGTGTAGGTAAACGCATAGGTACTTCCCCAAATCTTGGAACATCATTCCCTGTAATTCAGGAGTTCGATAACTATGCGTATCATGAAATCAATCAATACAATATTCTAAAATCCGGAAGGGAATGGTTTGGCGAACGCTTCGATCTGACAACGGAGCAAACAATTCGGTTTGCGTTAAGCAACGTTGCTGAAAACACTCCGATAAAATTGGTTTCAGATGTAATGAGTCAATCATTTGGCAATACATCTTTCAATGTACTGATTAATGGGGTACAGACCGGCCAACACACCATTGCTGCAATACCCAACACACAATATGGCATTAAAGGAAGACATGCATCCGACACATTTTTAACTACCAGCAACGCAGTATCGGCATCAAATCGAAATGAGCAGGAAATACGGTACCAATATATAAAGAGTGCATCCGGCTCTGTCGGATACCTAAACTATTGCCTGCTTCAGGTTAAACAACGTTTGCAGCTTTATGGCAACCAAACCATTTTCCGATCAGCCTTAAGCACACAAACCACAGAATCAACTTTTCAGGTAAACCAAGTTACTGAGCAGGCCCGTGTTTGGGATGTTACTAATCCCACTGAAGTGATGATTCAGGAAGCAACGTTCAACACCAACACCATTTCGTTCGGAACCTCAACTTCAGATTTAAAAGAATTTATCGTTTTCAATACCAACATTCCTGCACCACGACTGGTTGGAAAAGTTAACAATCAAAACCTGCACGGGTTAAATACGCCAACCTTGCTAATCATTACACACCCAGACTTCAAAAACGAAGCACTCCGCCTGAAAGCGCACCGGGAATCAACAAATGGAATTGATGTGGTGGTTGCTACACTCGAAGAAGTCTACAATGAATTTTCCGGAGGCAAACAAGATGTTACCGCTTTGAGGGACTTTACAAAATACCTGTATGATAAAAATGAAAGTAAATTAAAATCGTTGCTGTTGTTTGGTAAATGTTCTTACGATTACAACGATGTGTTGGTGGACAACAAAAATTTTGTTCCCACGTATCAATCCCGAAATTCACTCCATCCGTTACTTACTTATTCCTCCGATGACTTCTTTGCTTTTATGGAAGACCATGAAGGAGATTGGGGCGAAGGGCCTGTTGAAAATCATACCCTGGATATTGCCGTAGGGCGATTACCTGTAAAATCAATTCAGGAGGCTTCTCACGTGGTTGATAAGCTCATCTATTATGATACCGATTCCAGAAGGTTTGGAGGATGGAGAAAAAACATTGTGTTTGTAGCCGATGATGGCGATTTCAATATTCACCAAAGTCAGGCCGATCAAATGGCGCGAAACATTGATGAGAACTACGGGCATTTCAATACAAAAAAAATCTACCTTGATGCATTTCCGCAACTTCCGGGTGCTGGCGGAACCATATCGCCAGAAACAAAAAAACAAATTGAACAAACCATTAATGACGGGGCATTACTGATCAATTATACCGGGCACGGAAGCGAACGGCAGTGGGCACAGGAAAGAATTCTGGATGAAATTCAAATTCAAACCATAAAAAATAAAAGACTGCCCCTACTGGTTACAGCTACCTGTGAATTTGGAAGACAAGATGATCCTGTTTTTCCTTCAGGTGGCGAATTGTTTATGCTTCAACCCGAAGGCGGAGCCATCGGACTCGTTACAACCGCACGACCGGTAAGCTCGAGTACAAACTTTGAACTTAACCAGGCATTCTATGATGCCTTCTTTCAAAAAGAAAACGGAAGCAACCTTACCTTAGGTGAAATTTTCAGGCGAACCAAAAACAACAGCATCTCCGGAGTTTCCAATCGAAACTTTTCTCTAATTGGCGATCCTTCCATGTACCTGGCTACACCAACACACACTGCAAAAATTACCTCCATTACAACGGCCACAGGCAGTGAGGTACTTAAAGCCTTGTCAACCGTAAACATTGCGGGTGAAATTGTGAATTTTGAAGATGAAAAAATTGAGGATTTCACTGGCATACTTGAAGCTACGTTATTCGATAAAGAAACTTCCTTTCAAACATTGGGAAATGAAAATTCACCATTCGCTTATAAACAATGGTTCAATGCACTGTTTCGTGGAAAAGCAAGTATTGAAAATGGCTCGTTTACTTTTCAGTTTATTATACCCAAAAATATTGCCTACGCAGTAGATGCAGGAAAGCTGAGCTTGTATGCCTATGATACGAATACTAACGATGAAGCAGCCGGCCAATCTATCGATTTTATGGTTGGATCCAGCGAGTCTGACGCCACGGTAGACACAACTTCTCCGGAAATAAAACTCTACATGAACGATGTCACCTTTACAGATGGTGGCATTACCAACTCAAGGCCAACATTAATCGCTCAACTTAGCGATGACAGCGGAGTTAACATTTCGGGTTATGGAATTGGCAACAGCATAGTTGCGGTGTTGGATGATAATGAAACCTTTGTGTTGAACGATTACTACATGGCTGAACAAGATGATTATTCGCAAGGAAGCCTTGAATTTATGTTACCACAATTAAGCCCAGGTATGCACACCATTACGTTACGCGCCTGGGATACCCACAACAATCCCGGAGTAGCACGAATCAATTTTAGAGTGTCAGGCACGAACGATCTGTTGATTGAGTCATTTGCTAACTTCCCAAATCCCGTTAAGGAAAAGACACAATTTTACTTCACACACAATCAGGCCGGGAATGACCTGGATGCCCAGCTTCTGATTTACGATTACACCGGTCAGGCCTTGCTGGATTATGCCTTTTCTGTATCCGAAAGCACCCAACAGGTTAATCTTATTGAATTATCGGTATCAGAAAATACCGGCAAAAAACTGCCACCCGGATTATACTTGGCACGCCTGATTGTGCGTTCTTTAGCCGATGGCTCTAAAAATGAGCAGGTTACAAAGCTTATTATAGCGAATTGATTATCTTTAAGCCCTTGAAAAAGAATTACATGAAGTTTATTGCTGTTGCGCTATTTGCCTCTTTTTTGGTTTGGATTGACAGCTCAGTTTATGCGCAAGGTCAGGTTGTTACGGGCTCAGATACAACACTTCGGCCCATAACCACAGCGGTTCCATTTCTTACCATTAGCCCGGATGCCCGAAGTGCAGCTTTGGGCGATGCAGGGGCTGCAACCAGCCCGGATGCAAATTCAGCTTTTTGGAATCCCGCCAAGCTTGTTTTCATCGATCAGACTTACGGAGGCTCAATATCCTATACCCCCTGGTTGGGAAAAATTATTAACGACATGTGGATTTCTTATCTCACCGGGTTCTACAAGTTTTCACGGGAACAGGCAGTAGCTGTATCTATGAAGTATTTTGATCTGGGAGATATTAGTTTCAGGGGAGGCGACAATGAACCTCTGGGTGATTTCAGACCGCGTGAATTTTCATTAGACTTTACATATTCCAGAATGCTTACCGAGCAACTTAGCTTGGGGTTAACAGGACGCTATATTCACTCCAACCTGACGGGAGCTTTTTCTTCTGGAGGTGCTGATGCCAGACCGGGAAGAAGCGTAGCTGCTGATATTGGAGTTTATTATAACAAATCTTTAAAAGGAGCTAAAAATAATAATCTCGCTTTAGCAGCGGTGATTTCTAACATTGGTGCTAAACTTTCTTATACGGACAACGTGAACAGGGATTTTCTTCCAACCAACTTACGATTAGGCGCAGTCTACACAACTGAAGTTGACCAGGCCAACAGCTTTTCCTTTATTCTTGATGTGAATAAATTAATGGTGCCCACTATTGATGAAGGACAAACTGTGTTAGGTGGAATGTTTAGTTCATTTGGGGATGCGCCCAACGGCTTCTCAGAAGAGATCAAAGAATTTATTGTAAACGCTGGAGTAGAGTATTGGTACAACAACACATTTGCCGGAAGAGCTGGTTATTTTTTGGAGGCGCGGGAAAAAGGAAATAGAAAATACATGACGCTTGGAGTGGGCTTCAGAAAGGATCGCTTCGGTATAGATGTTGCCTATCTGGTTCCCACCAACAGAAGAGAGCATCCATTAGCCGAAACCATCCGGTTTTCCCTTTTGTTTCAGATTAACAAAGGTGAGCTCGATACCCCGTCTGTTACCGATTAATCAATGGTTAACAGAAGTAACGCACCCCCATTTGTAAAGAGTACATCCTTTGATCTATTAAAACCTGAAAGACAGGCACTTTCAGGAACAAATGAACTTTTCTTTATTTCAGGGGGCGATCAGGATGTAGTAAAGATTGAGTTGGTTTTTCATGCAGGTCGATGGCATGAGCCTAACTCAGGAGTTGCTCATTTCGCAGCCACACTCTTGCCCAAAGGAACTCCCTCAAAAACAAGTTTCGAAATTACTCGCTTACTGGATTATTACGGGTTACACCTGGAAATTAATCCCGGTTTCGATTTTACTTCCATCACACTTTATGGTCTGACAAAATATGTAGATCGGGTGTTAGATGTGCTGCTGGAACTAATTACAATGCCCTCCTTTCCTGAAAATGAACTGGAGCAATCAAAAGATATCTTCCGTCAGGGATTAAAAGTAAACCTGGAGAAAACGAACTTCTTGGCCTCCCGCCTATTTCGCGAAAAATTATTCGGACCTGATCATCCTTACGGCAAGGATGTAGAATTGAACGACATCGACAAAATTATCCAAGCCCAACTTCTAAATTTCAATAAAACATATTTTAGAAATTTTCTGGCTTTTGTAAGCGGCAAACCGTCAGATCAACTTAAAACACAACTGATCACTAAACTCAGCCTGATTGAGCAAAATATAAGCGACACAAAAACATTTTCCCGAAAGCAAAGCTTAACCTCTGATCATTTCACTCCCAAAAGTGATAGTGTACAAACCTCTATTCGTATGGGGAAAATGCTGATCGCACGAGATCACAAAGATTATCCTGCTGTATTATTGCTCAATCATATCTTGGGTGGGTTCTTCGGGTCACGGCTAATGAAAAACATTCGGGAGGAAAAAGGGCTCACCTACGGAATTCACTCATCCATACATGCATTAAGGCATGATAGTTATCTTGTTATCGGTGCCGATGTAAATAAAGAAAACCGGCAATTAACTATTGATGAGATTAAAAGCGAATTGAGTCGTTTGCAAAATGAAGCGATCTCAGAAAGCGAATTAGAGATTGCCCGAAATCACTTTATAGGAAGTCTCCAGTCTGATATGAGCACTCCTTTTGCCCATGCTGATAAGCACAAGGTTATTTCGCTTTTCAATTTACAAGTGGATTACTACCAACAGTTGATTCAATCCCTTTCAATGCTCAGTTCAAAAAATCTGTTGGAAACAGCTCAAATACATTTCTCCGAAGAGACTTTGCTTACTGCTTCTGTTGGTTGATCTCAGTTTGCTACCAACAAAAAAGCCCCACAAAATTGTGAGGCTTTATTTGGAATAAAAAATAGGCA
>CAYQOM010000008.1:0-169664 GCA_964419145.1 uncultured Roseivirgaceae bacterium
TTGTAAGTGTAACGTCAACTGATGTGGATGTATGCTTGCCGCTTGCCGCGAACGGATCGGGAACGGTAACAGATGTATCAATTGGCGGCACAACTGGTCAGAGCGGATTGTTCACCTATACATGGGCCAACAATCCGGGAATGACTGGTCCAATACTGACCAACGATCCTGGGCTTACCTTATTGAATCTTGATGTAGGTACCTTCTTTGTTCGGGCAACGCGTAATGCGGTGGCTTCACCAGCTACACCAGGTGTTACCGGTTCAGGTTGTTTAACCGCACCAGTTCCCTTTGTTGTGGAAGACAGAAGGGTTACGCCAAGCGTGAGTTTAAGTCAGATATCCAACACAGCCTGCGATGGAAATTTCGATGGTCAGATTACGGCAACTGCGAGCACAAGCAGTGGCCCGGGCTCAGGTGCGAATTATGATTTTGTCTGGACCAACGATCCGGACGGAGCAGGGGCGTTGTTCAGTGCAAGCGATGCGTTGAATCAGGCCAGTCCGTACAGTACACCCAATACCGATTTGATCGGACCTGGATCGTACGAAGTGCAGGTTACCAACGTAATAACATCATGTGCCACAACCGGTACCATTGTGTTGCAACAGAACACGGTGCCGATGGAAATTGTAAGTGTAACGTCAACTGATGTGGATGTATGCTTGCCGCTTGCCGCGAACGGATCGGGAACGGTAACAGATGTATCAATTGGCGGCACAACTGGTCAGAGCGGATTGTTCACCTATACATGGGCCAACAATCCGGGAATGACTGGTCCAATACTGACCAACGATCCTGGGCTTACCTTATTGAATCTTGATGTAGGTACCTTCTTTGTTCGGGCAACGCGTAATGCGGTGGCTTCACCAGCTACACCAGGTGTTACCGGTTCAGGTTGTTTAACCGCACCGGTTCCGTTTGTTGTGGAAGACAGAAGGGTTACACCAAGTGTGAGTTTAAGTCAGATATCCAACACGGCCTGCGATGGTAACTTTGATGGCCAGATCACGGTAACCGCCAGCACGGCCAGCGGCCCGGGCTCAGGTGCGAATTATGATTTTGTATGGACCAATGATCCTGACGGAGTAGGTGCGTTGTTCAGCGCCAGCGATGCATTGAATCAAACCAGTCCGTATAGCACACCGAATACTGATCTGATTGGTACAGGTTCATACACCGTTCAGGTAACGAACGTAGTAACGGCATGCTCAACTTCAGGCAGCGTGGTGCTTCAACAAAATGATGCCGTAATACTAGTTGTAGATGCAAGCAAAACCGATCAGGACATTTGTGATTTTGATGGTTCTGTTTTGGTAGAAGAAGTTGCAATAAATGGAGTGATTGATCCCGATCATAATAATTTCCATTTCACGTGGATAGCGGACAATCCCAATAATCAGCCAGCTATTATTGATGATGTTCAGGGTGAAGATAATTTAACCGTGGCCAATCATCCAACCATTCAGGCTGGATCGTATTATGTGGTGGCCAGAAGGGCTGATGGGTTGTCAGGTTCAGGTTGTGAGTCGGCTCCATTCCGCGTAGATATTCAGGATATCTCCGTTAATCCGATTCCTTCATTTCAGACTTTTGTGAATTCTTCATGTACTGGCGCCTTCTTGAATGGAGCGATCAGGCTTAATGTAGTGGATAGCAGCGGTCCGGGTGTGGGGGCTTTGTATGATTATGAATTCACCTACACCGGTACAAATCCACCTGCAGGTGTTCCGCCTTTTCAATTCCTGGGTAATAATGGAAATGGAATAAACGATGGTGATCTGGACAGCTTGATGAATTTAGGTGACGGTACGTACGATTTCATCGTACGAAACCAAGTAACGCTTTGCGAAACACCTGCACAAGTAATCATTCAATATGATCCGGTTGCCAGCAAGCCAAACATCATCAGTGTGGATACAAACTTGCCGTTTGATTGCCTTGGCAATGGAGGCGATGCGACCGTAACGGCAATCCGTATCGGAACCAACGCTCCGATAACTGGATCACCTGCACTTGATCCGCCTAATTTCCAATACGATTGGTATGATAACGCAACTGATCCATTTCTGAATCCAGCACCTGCCGGAAATGTTCCGAATGGTGCTCCGACCAATCAACGTATGGTTTCCATGCTTGAGGCTGGAACGTATTATGTTTCTGTGCGCGATTTATTAACCGATTGTCGCTCAACACCAACACAGGTTGTTATTGATTCGGTGAATATTGTTTACCCGGATGTAGTGATTCAACAATCGGTACTCCAGTTAAGTTGTGATCCTTCAACTGGAACAGCAGAGTTACGCGCTACAGCTGATGGTTTTGATGACACCAATCCAGGTTACACGTTTACGTGGTTTACCAGTTTGGATGGAACCGGTACAACAGTGATCGATCCATGGCCTGGAAGTCAATCGACTGTTGGAAATTTAACCAGCGGCAACTATTCGGTAACAGCATTTAACGCAACTACGGGTTGTTCTACAACGGAGCTATACATCGTTCCTCCGTTCGATCCGAAATTCTTCCCTGCCATGGCCCTTTCGGGTGATCCGCAAAGCAGTTGTTTGATCAATAATGGTTCAGTAGTGGCACGGGTACTGCCATTCCCTGTGGTGAATGGATTGACCTACAGCCCACCGTATAATTTCAGGGTTGACTTGTACACCGGCAACCAACTTGCTGCAGGACTAAACGTGGAGCCACCACCGGTCGCTCCAGATATAGCCAACTTACCTGCGTTGCCATTCGCTCCACAGCCGGGCAGCTTTATCGCTGAGCCGCTTAACGATGGTATTTATACGGTAAGACTCATTGATTTGAATACCGGTTGTATTGTAGTGGACACAACGTCAATTGCCAACGACAGGAGAAGGCCAATTCCAGATGTTGAATTGGAAAACCCGCTCACGAACTGTGATACACGGTTAAACGGTCAGCTTTCCGCCACTGCAGATGGCCGGCCTGTTTCAGATTATGATTTCTTCTGGTGGAGTGCTTTAACTAATCCTCCTGCTTTAGGCGATACACTCTCTACCCAGCACAAACTTATTGGCCAGGGTGGAGGCGATTACTTTGTAAACATTGTAAACCGTGCTTCAGGGTGCGATACGTTAGCGCAAGGAACAATACCTGTTGAACAGGTTCTGCCTTTTGCACCTTCGATACAGGTTATTCAGCCGAACACCATTTGTTGGGAAGACTTCTTTCCACAAGAGCCACTGGCCCGACCTAACGGATGGCTGCAGGCGAATGTAAATAATGAAACGGCCGGGTACAGGTTTGAATGGTTTACCGGTGAATTAACCAACGATCAGGCTTCCGTACAGACGCCTGACACAATTGGTATAAATAATATTCATTTGATCAGTCAGGAGTATACGGTTCGGGCTGTGTTGTTAACCACGGGTTGCTCAAACGTGCGGACAGAATTGGTGCCCGATGCGCGTGTACTTCCGTTAGGAGAGGTGCAAACGACACCTTCCTATTGTCCTGATGTTAGTCCTACCTTAACGGGAACCGGCTCGGTGTTGCTTACCGTGACCAATTCCGAAAATGTTGTCATGAGAAGCATCCAATGGTTTGATGAATCAAATAATGCTTCGATTGGTGATGGCGTTCAGGTGTTTGAAGTGTCGCCCGGATTTTACCGTGCCGAATTTTTGACTAATGAATTCTGCTATGGCGAAGCGGTGGGCGAGGTTCGAACCGAAATACTTTCATACAACCTCGTATCAGCCAATGGCGATAGTAACAACGATACCTGGATCATTGATTGTATTTCAAACTATCCGAATAATAATGTTAAAGTGTTTAACCGGTATGGCGTAATGGTGTATGAAGCAGATGGGTACGATAATGCCGATACCGTTTTCAGGGGTATTGGTGAGCGTGGAGTTTATTCAATGGGTAACGATCTGCCAGATGGCACGTATTTTTACATCATCGATAAACGCGATGGATCTAAACCGATTACAGGATTTTTAGAACTGGTACGATGATCAGAATAAGCATCATATTCCTTCTGATTTCAATTCTTGGGCAAGCGTACGCACAGCAACGCCCTATGCAATCGCTGTATATGTTTGATCCTTTGTTATTGAATCCTGCCTATGCGGGTAATCATGTACAGCTCAGTGCCACTGCCATCTATCGTAATCAATGGGTTAACTTTCCTGGAGCTCCGCGTACGTTAACCGCTACAGTACATTCGGGTTTTCGTGGTTCACGTGCTGGCGTGGGAATTATTGCCGGGCGCGATGAGATTGGAATACACGGTGAAAATTCACTTTACCTGGCATATTCGTATAAAATTCCGTTGTCGCAGTATTCCAATACAACGCTATCCTTTGGGGTTCAGGGTGGCTTTAACGATTTTAAATCAGATTATGGAAAGCTAAATCCGAGAAATCCAACGGATCCGTTTTTTGGTGTAGTGGACAGAACCATGACCTGGAATTTTGGTGCTGGTTTATACCTGCGTTCGGATAAGTATTTTGTCGGGTTTTCGGTGCCGTATGGGCTGAATAATAAAGTTGTTGATTTTGAAAGCCTCGAGAGTGAGGCCCTGCAACGCAGGTATTTCTATTTAACGGGTGGATTTACGAAGGAGCTTTCAAAAGATGTGAAGCTTTTCCCGTCAACCGTAATCCGCTTCCAGGAAGAAGCCCCGTTGAGCTTTGATTTTAATTTACTGACTGTGCTGTATGACGTGGTAGGATTTGGTGTTTCCTACAGGCTGGATGATTCCGTTGTTGGATTGTTTGAGCTTCAACTCAACGAAAACTTCCATGTGGGGTATGCCTATGATTTTACCACCTCTGACATGGCAAGGTTTTCAAATGGTACGCACGAGATAATGGTGAATTACCGGATTAAGATCAATAAGATCCACAAAGGACTTGCATGTCCTTCGTATTGGTAAACGAATCAGATTTTCCTTTTCGCGTATTTCTCCTGAGCCTTTGCGCCATGCTTGGTCATTTTATTATGATGAGAATAGGCAGGGCAGCTTGATAATTCAAAGCTGCAGGAAGCAAGGGCTAAACAAGCGATCAGACTTAGGCCAACGATAGTGCGTTTCATGTGGGTTGTTATTTTTTGATAGTTCAAAAGTAGGGCGGCTAGGCTTCGCAGGATTGCTGTTGTGCCGCGTGTTCTGATTGATGTAAGAGGAGGTGGGTAGATTTACGAAAAACGATTTTGGCTCAATAGAATCGTATCAATTACCCAAAAGTCTTACACGACAAAGTGGTGCAGCCTGGGCGTGATTGTCTTGAATTACATTTTCCTCAAGTGAGATTAGTGCCCTTTTAATCAAGTAGTTAGGGTGAATTTGCAATGCGTAGCATGAATAACGAAAGTGCCGATTTATTGCAGAATCAGCTTTTTTAGTAACAAATGGCGAAAAGTTAATTTTTGGATTGAATTATGGCATTTTGTACCAGAAGTACACATCAGGTTGCTGATGGAGGAGATTAATGGTGGGCAAATTCAATGGTTTCTTCCACCTCAACCAGCCCTTTTTCATTGATGGAGGTCAGCCTGGCCGATTTTAGTTCATTGATCAGCAGGGGGTCATATTTGGCGGCTACCCGGATGTAATTCTCTGTAAAGCCGTGCATATTGCCGTCTTCAATGTCATTTTCAAATAGCACGGTAAACTGCTGCCCCAGGTTTTCTTCGTAAAATTTCCTTCTCTTTTTGTCTGACAAAATGTGGAGCATTTTTGATCGCTCTGCCCGTTCCTTTGCGGAAACTGTACCCGGCAAAGTTGCGGCAACCGTATTATCCCGCTCAGAGTACGTAAATACATGCAGGTAGGCGATGTTAAGCTCATTGAGGTAGTTATACGTCTCCAGGAAGTCCTCGTGGGTTTCGCCTGGAAAGCCAACGATAACATCAACACCAATGCAAGCATGGGGCATGGTGCCTTTGATTTTCTCTACCCGACTGGTATACAATTCGCGCTGGTAACGCCTGCGCATTAACCGAAGTATTTTATTTGATCCCGATTGAAGGGGAATGTGGAAGTGCGGAACAAACTTTTTGGAGGTGGAAACAAACTCAATGATTTCGTTTGAGAGCAGGTTAGGTTCAATGGAAGAAATCCGAATTCGCTCCACGCCATCTACCTGATCAAGGGCTTTTACCAGGTCAACGAATCGTTCAACGCGGTTTCCGTTTTGTATGCCAAAATCACCCGTATTTACACCCGTCAGTACAATTTCCTTCACGCCTGATTTAGCAATCTCCTGCGCATTCTTTACCACATTTTCAAGGGTATCGCTTCGGCTTGAGCCGCGTGCCAGCGGGATGGTGCAGAAGGTACATGAGTAGTCGCACCCATCCTGAATTTTTAGGAACGTGCGGGTACGGTCGTGCAGGGAAAATGACGTATTGAAAGATTGGGCCGATTCAACTTCAGAGGCATAAACAACCGCCTCAGGCTTTCGCACAAAGCCATCCAATAATTCTACCAACCGAAATTTTTCAGCAGCCCCGAGCACGGCATCTACACCGGGTATCTCCGAAATTTCTTTTGGCTTTAATTGCGCATAGCATCCGATGATGGCCACATAGGCATCAGGAGAAATGGCACGCGCTTCGCGAACAATTTTGTGGCATTTCTTATCCGCATTTTCAGTAACCGAGCATGTGTTTATAATGAAAATGTCGGGTGAGTCGGTAAATGAAACCTTTTTATAGCCCTTTTCCTCAAACTGCCGCGAAATGGTTGAGGTCTCGGAATAATTGAGCTTACAGCCCAGGGTATAAAAAGCTACTTTTCTCATGAATCGGTTTAACGAGCTGCAAAGATAACCTCAGGAAATTGCTGAGCCAATGATTGCGTCAGGCTTGTTGGAATATTGTTAAATGTTGGAAATAATGGCGATTATGGTATATATTCCAGTAATAATTGTTTCTCTTGTAGCTTATGAGCACCAATACGATAAAGGTTCTGCTAACCGATGATCATACCCTGATCCGCCATGGTGTGGCTGCAATGCTTAGCGATGTAGATGATGTGGAGGTTATTGGGTCAGTATCCAGTGGGGAAGATGCTATCAATGCAGTGCGGGAGAATCGGCCTGACGTTATTCTTATGGACATTCTGATGGGAGGCATGACAGGCATTGAGGCTACACGGTGGATAAAAGGAGATGATCCTACTATTAAAGTGGTCATGCTCAGTATGGAAATAAGCCGGGAGTATGTTTCTGCGGGTATTCAATCAGGTGTAGATGGGTACCTGCCCAAGGATATTGACAAGGATACGCTGGTTGAAGCGATCCGTACCGTTAAAAATGGTGGTCGCTTTTTTAACGATGCGATTATGAAACTTGTATTCGAAGATTTTTATTCCCGCGAGAAATTTAAAGCCCCATCTTTAAAACTTCCCAACGACCTGACCAAGCGTGAGTTTGAGGTACTTGGCCTGGTGGCTACCGGACGTACCAATAAAGAGGTAGCCGAATCGCTTTTCATTAGCGTGAAAACCGTGGAAACCCACAAGACCAACATCTTGCAGAAACTGGGCTTAAAGAATACCGCAGAATTGGTCAAATATGCCATTAAGAACAAGCTCATCGATGTAGATACCATCTAAGGGCTCATTTTTTCTCAGGGTTTTCCCTGATTTCTCAGGGGTATACCTTAAAGTGCTACTCAGGGATTACTCCAATTCTCCTCCTGATAATTTATCAACTCGAAATCAAAATCATCAATTTTTGATGTACTGGGCAGTATAATTCTATTCTGTATCCTGATTTTTCCAATATCCGATTTGCCCTGATTTTTTCGGGCTGTACGTGCTCCACCTTTGCTTCATGATTACTGAACGCGAAGAACTATTAACAACCCAATTAAAAAATACTTTTATGGACACGTATAACAGATTTGAGTACAACATTGTAAAAGGAACATTCCTCCTGGTGCTGTTCACTGTATTGATGGTGAAGTCATGCATGGCGCAAGCACAACAACCTTTGTATAAAGGAATCGCTACAAATTTTGGTGTGCGAACCTTTACGTTAACCAGCGACATTTCCGAAATCAATAACATGACCGTGGTGCAAGAAGGAGGGAATGCCGGATTTATCATTGGTAATAATGTTGTACAGGCACGTATTCACGGATTAGGATACTACTACTCTTCAGCTCGTACGCCACGTACAGTGAATATGATAGAAGTGGAAGGTATTGCCAATTTCTATCCTGTCAACCTGTTCAATAAAAACCTGGATGCTCGTTTTAATCCTTATTTTCTGGGTGGTGTTACGCAAGATTTTATGAAATTTCATGGCACCTACCTGAACAATGAAAATCATCCCGTGAATTACAGTGCTGGTAGTGAGCCTTTGCTGGGAAAAATGGCTGCAACAATTGCCTCTGTAGGAATGGGCTTTGAGTATCGTATACAAAACTTCGGAACGTTTGTCCATATTTTTTCTGAAGTACGCTACGGTATGCCTATAAATATCAGCAGTGATGCTGCATTCAGGAATACAACCCTTTCAAATCAAACATCAGTAAGTATTGGTGTAAGCTTTGGCGCCATTCGCTAACCTGTTTAATAAATTAACTCATGGAGAATTCAACTATGAAACAATCAGCAACATTTCGTCAGTGTACTGAAGAAACCCTGGCGATGCTAACATCAGTTCAAGGTTTGTTATTGCTGACTGAACGCTACTACACACATCCTGACATAAAAGATTATCTCGGGATTATTTCAACCTGCCTGTGTCGTGTTGAACAGAATATCAAGAAGGCGGTTTCACTCAGTGAGTCGGTTGCTACTAAAAATGAAAATTGAAATGAAGACGTTAATTATTATCTGCATACTGCAAGTGCCACTTATAGTAGCAGCTCAACAAGTTGTACTTCAATCTGGAATTGAGAAAACAGTATCCAATATTGAGTACACGGCAAGGGTAGGATTCGAATTGAAATCGTTGTTTGGCATTGGTGGATTTTACCAAGCCGGTTTGCAACGGGGCACCGAGTCAAACTCATTAAATCGGGTTAACCCGTTCTTTGGCGGGTTTCTTCAAGTGCCGGTAGCCAAAAGTGAACGCTTGGCCTTTTTGATTAACGTACGTGCTGGCATTGTGAACGAGAATTTCTTTGCGGTAGTACCTGGGGTAGAAACCCGTGTACACTTAAGCCCTCGTGTAGGATTTTCTGTCGGCTCTGCGCTTCGCCATGGCCATGCATCCTTTTCTACTCGCTTGTTTCTTAAAATGTTTTAGAAAATTTAATACTTACTACCATGAAAGATACACTCTTATATGATCATACGCGAAGACAGTTGTCCCGCGAACAAATTGAATTGAAATCTGAAAAGCTTCGTCAACGCTTGGCAAAAGTAGCAACCGGGATGGTTGTGGCTATGCTGGTATTGACTGTATTGATTGCCCTATTTGACTTTTGATTTAACTAACCGAATCTATGAAAACCTTTCTCAATCTGTTTGTTGTATTGTCAACTTTGGTATTGTTGGCGTGCGAGCCTGCAGCTGATATGTTTAAAACCTTTACGGTTAAACAAGGAGAACATTACTCTACGCCTCGTCTTGTTCAATCGCTTCAATCGAATACACTTCTGTTTGAGGCCCGTTTCGATGAGTCAGCTATTTATAAATTTAACGAGGAAGGATTTCAGGATTCAAAGAATAAATTATTGGGCTTTGCTGATTGTAATTCACAGCACCATGATAACAGTGCGCGTTTTGGGTGGCAGTGGTATAACGAACAATTGGAAATCTATGCCTATTGCTATGTGAACGGTGAGCGTAAGGAAGCTTTTATAGGGGTTGTTGACATTGATGAGGTTAACCGGTACAGCATAACCATTGAGAAAGATGCTTACGTTTTTCAGTTAAATGATGGCGAGCCGGTTTTGATCGAACGAGGTAATACCTGTAATACGGGTGTTTACTACATGCTATGGCCTTACTTCGGTGGGCAACTCCCAGCGCCTCACGATGTCTCTATTGATTTGAATATCCAATATTAATTCACGCCCCATGAATCGCTTTTATGTTTTGATTATTGTATTGTGCTGTTTCTTTTTCCTGTTGATGTTGGGTGTGCTATTGATCGCAAGTGTCTAACCAATAGTTCAAGCAGTTGTCATTCTGCGGTGGTAATTCACTTGACCCAGGTGGTAATTCAGATGTCCCGCCAGGTGAATCAAAAAGAAAATGGTCGTTACCGGGTATCCCCAAACCTGAACCGGATATTCCGATTCCAGTGTTTCCGGATCCAGTTCCTGAAGGGTGTGCTTAACAACTTCTTTTGTTTTCAGAATTTCATCCAGTAATTGATGTCGGGGAATAAGGCGTGCGGCAAATTCATGCTCCCGGTTTCGTACATAGCCGTTTTTATTCAGAACTGCGCCTAAAAAGTGTTGCAGGTTTCCGCATAGATGGAGACAGAGTGTGCCCCCTGAATTTTTAATATCGCCTGCTAATCTCCAAACGGATTCTTCATCCGGATAGAGGTTGATCTCTTTTTCGAGTTGGGTTAATTCACGATCAAAAAGCGTGGTAAGGGAAGCAATAAAATCCTCCTGCATAACTTAAAGGGCTAAGAGAAATTTTTCAAACGCAAGTATCTTTTTATCCAGGTTATTGTTCACGGATTCAAATTCTGCACGGCTATTCAATCTTGTGTTCACGCTGATGTAGAATTTGATCTTGGGTTCTGTGCCTGACGGACGAACGGATATTTTTGTTCCGTCTTCCAGGTAAAATTGCAGCACATCCGATGTTGGAAAGTTAAGTGTGGTTGTTTCTCCCGAAATCAGGTTGGTTTCTTTTAATGTCATATAATCCAACGAACGCGTAACCGTAACTCCATTAATGGAAGAAGGAGGATTTGTTCTGAACTTCTGCATCATGGCTTTTATTTCCTGTTCGCCTTGCTGCCCTTTTTTAACCAGGTTAATCAATCCTTCTTTATAGAAGCCATGCTCCACGTACATATCAATCAGCCAATCATACAACGATTTACCTTCTTCGGCTGCCACGGCTGTCATGGAGGCAAAAAAGGCACAGGCTGAAACGGCATCTTTATCGCGGATAAAATCACCTACCATGTAACCGTAACTTTCTTCGCCTGCCGCTATAAAGCGTTGCTTCCCTTCCAGTTTACCCATCAATTGGGCGATGTACTTGAATCCCGTTAAGGTATTGTAACACGCTATGCCATAGTTGCGGGCAATGGCATCAACAAGCTCACTGGTAACAATGGTTTTGGCGATGTAGGCATCTTTTTTGTTTTCCAGGTTCTTCAAAATAAACCACATCATCAGGCTGAATGCCTGATTGCCATTCAGCAGCCCAAATTCACCTTGTTTATTTCGCACACCAATCCCCACGCGGTCGGCATCGGGGTCGGTTGCCATCACCACAGAAGCCCCAACCGCTTTACCTTTTTCAATAGCCATTTCCATGGCGGAGCGTTCTTCCGGATTAGGTGATTTGACTGTAGGGAAATTCCCATCTGCTTGGGCTTGTTCTTCTACAACGTGAACATTACTAAAGCCAATCTTTTTCAAACATTCCGGTACCATGGTTGAACCAGTACCATGCAGACCGGAGTATACGATGGGAATGTTTTGCTGCTTTTTGATGACCTCTTTTTTCGGAATTACACGGATTACTTCCTTGTAATATGCTTC
Source organism: uncultured Roseivirgaceae bacterium (assembly GCA_964419145.1). Taxonomy (GTDB): domain Bacteria; phylum Bacteroidota; class Bacteroidia; order Cytophagales; family Cyclobacteriaceae; genus UBA2336. Next base: position 11,689 of record CAYQOM010000008.1, read on the forward strand.
TTCCACCTCGGCTCCGATAATGTGAATTCGTTTTGGATCGCCTTCAAATTTCACCATTCCAAAATCGGTAATGGCCTGTACCTCCTTGATGATATTTTTATCGTGTGGAGGTACAACCTGCGCACCGTCATTCCAATAGGCTTTGTAACCATTGTACTCTTTCGGGTTATGCGAGGCGGTAACCACAATGCCAGACTCACATTTCAGGTAACGGATGGCATATGAAAGAAGGGGAGTGGGTCGCAATTCTGAGAACATATACACATCAATACCGTTTGCTGAGAAAACATCGGCCGCAATTTTTGCAAAGTACGGACTGTTGTTTCGGCAATCATGTGCAATGGCAACTTTAACCGGTTTGCCTGGAAAAGCTTTCAATAGGTAATTGCTCAGACCTTGTGTGGCTACACCCACGGTGTATTTGTTCATGCAGTTCGAACCTGCACCCATGATGCCACGTAATCCACCGGTTCCGAACTCAAGGTCTTTATAGAAATTATCGATTAGTTCTTTAGGGTCAGGTTGGGCTAGTAAATCTTTGATTTGAGATTTAGTACCCTCGTCAATTACTTTACTGTTTAACCAAACTTGTGCTTTTTGCTGCACCTGTTCAAGGAGTGTCATACTTGTTTAAAGGGATTTTTGATGGTTAACGTACCTTCTATTACTTGTCCGTCTTGCATATCTTCTGAGTAGATAAGGGTGCAGTCATAAAATATTGCTGTTGCTAATATGATGGAGTCCCAGAGACCATAGTGATACTTTTCTGACAGATCAAAACTTTTTAAGAGAATATCCTGATGAATAGTAACAACTTTGAATCGTTTTAATAGTCCTCTTGCATGTTTAAAGGCTTTATCCTTTTCAATCTTCAATTTTTTCAGGCAGACGTTAACGTTCTCTGATACAACTTGTGTACTGATTATAAATGCAGGGGATAGGAGATTCTCTACTTTTTCTTTTTTACCGCTGGAAGAAGCTTCATCAATAAGATAAATCAAAACATTACTATCTACAAAAACTCTGTCAAGGCCTGTCATAGAGTTCGTCCCTGTTAAATTTGAATTGGCTTAGATCAATATTAAATTGTGAATAGAATTCTTTAAGATCTTTTCGCCACGCCTCAATTTCACTGGGAGTAAATTTACTCTCAGTGTCCTCTCCTGAGGATGGCCACAATATGGCATCAACTTCTTCAGCTTTGAAATCATCGGGCAGGTCAATAATAACCTGTTTTCCCGTTCTTTTGATTTTCTTTTTTCGGATGGCTTCCATAAACTCAAATTTACAAATTTCCCCTTAAAGCCTGTTCCCGTTCAATGGATTCAAACAGGGCTTTGAAGTTTCCTTTGCCGAACGACTTCGCGCCATTGCGTTCGATGATCTCAAAAAATACGGTTGGTCTGTCCTGAATGGGCTTGGTAAAAATCTGTAACAGATAACCCTCTTCATCCCGATCAATCAGAATATTCAATTTCTTCAATTCCTCCAGGCTTTCGTTAATGGAGCCAACGCGTTCAATCACGTCTTCATAATAGGTTTCAGGTACATACAAAAATTCCACACCGCGTTTACGTAACTCACCTACGGTATGAATAATATCGTCTGTGGCTATTGCGATGTGTTGCACACCTGCGCCTTTATAAAAGTCAAGGTATTCTTCAATCTGCGATTTTTTCTTTCCCTGAGCAGGCTCATTGATTGGGAACTTAATGTATCCATTTCCATTGGACACTACTTTTGACATCAAGGCACTGTATTCGGTTGAGATGTCTTTGTCATCAAATGTAACCAGCAAACTGAATCCCATTACTTTTTCATAAAAATTTACCCACGTATTCATTTTACCCAGTTCCACATTGCCTACGCAATGATCGACATACTTCAATCCGATCGGTTCAACGTTAACGCCACTGGTACGTGGTTTGTATCCGGGAAGGAACGGGCCGTTATACTTTTTGCGCTCTACAAAAGTGTGAATGGTTTCGCCATAGGTTTTAATGGCCGCTACGGTAACTTCCCCAAATTCATCTTTCAACACTTTTGGTGCAAAGGCGGGTTCGGCTCCACGAAGCGTAGTTTCCTGGAACGATTTTGTCACATCATCCACCCATAGGGCTAACACCTTTACACCATCACCATGTTTCTTTACGTGTTCAGCTATTTCTGAATCGGGTTGAAGGGAAGTGGTAAGCACCAATGTTATTTTATTCTGACGAAGTACATAGGAGGCGCGGTCGCGCACACCGGTTTCGGGGCCGGCATAAGCAATTAACTGAAAGCCAAAAGCATACTGATAAAACAGAGCCGATTGTTTGGCGTTGCCTACGTAAAATTCAATATGATCCGTTCCGTTAATGGGTAAGAAATCCTGTGCCATGGTAGTATACTTTTGCCTGGGGTAAAGTTAATCTGAAAGGACTAATCTTTCACTCAGAATGACGGAAAATCCAATGATCTTAGAACTGGAAATAGATAAATGGTTGCGATGCCTGCAGACTTTGGTGTGCCAGGTACATAACCACAACCGCAATCGCGGCCTGATAACTCCAGTGGAGGTTAGCAAAGAACCCACGATACTTATTTTTAAAGTCGCTGCTCAACCAGTGTATAACAAAGCCAAGAAGCAATACGGCAAAGTAGATGTCGTACGCCTGTATAGCCTGTGGGATTACTGTCGCGTGAAATTGAGTTCCAATCTGGATCATCATCCCTTTAGCTGTTTCCATATCGGGTGAACGAAAGAAAATGCGCGTGAAGGTGATAAACGAAAGTGTGAGGGTTATTTTCCAGATTCTTGCCACTATGTGATTGGATTTTTCCCACGGGCTGATGCTTCGCCAAAGTTTGTAGAAGACTACGCCTAGTCCGTTTAATCCACCCCAGATCACAAAGTTCCAACTGGCGCCATGCCATAACCCGCCAAGCAACATGGTAATCATGATGTTTACATTGGTATTAATCCAATTTCGAAAGGAGGGAGAGACTCTGGAAATGATGAATAATACAAGTGTAGAAACTAAAAACACAGCCCCAATCTGAACCCAGAGTTTGCCACTCAGTGCCACCATGATGATCATGATTCCACTAATGCAGATATAGGTTGCAATCGTTCCCACCTTATTTCCACCCAGCGGAATGTACAGGTAATCTTTAAGCCATGTACTTAGTGAAATGTGCCACCGTTGCCAGAACTCGCCAACGTGTAATGCTTTGTAAGGTGAATTGAAATTGGTATTTAACCTGAAGCCCATCAGTAGGGCAATGCCAATAGCGATGTCTGTGTAGCCTGAGAAATCTGCGTACACCTGCATGGTATATCCGATGATGGCCATCAGGTTTTCAAAGCCGGTAAACCGGAGCGGATCTTCAAATACACCATCAATGAATCCGTTAGCCAGGAAATCTGCCAGAAATGCTTTTTTGAGTATGCCATTTAAAATCCAGAATAAGCCAATGCCAAAATCATAGCGTGAAATCTGATGTAGATTATTGAGTTGGGGAATGAAATCCTTGGCTCTCACAATCGGGCCGGCCACCAATTGGGGAAAGAAGGAAACATAGAAACCAAAATCCAGGATGTTGTAAACCGGCTGTACTTCTTTTCGGTACACATCAACGATGTAGCTGATGGTTTGAAACGTGTAGAATGAAATGCCAACCGGTAGTAAAATTTTCTCCACACGAAAGGTTCCGCCAAACTGCTCATTCACCCATGCTGCCAATACGTTTTCAACCTGTAAATACTGCCCGATGTTGGTGTTCCAGAATTCATTGAATGACGAAACAAACAGGTTGTACGAATCGGTGAAGAAGTAGGCGTATTTAAAGTAGAATAATACAAGCAGGTTTACGGTGATGCTAATCGCCAGAATTATTTTTTTGTTGCTTACCTTGCCAACACGACTGATACCAATTCCTCCAGCGTAGTTTATGAGCGTTGAAAAAACAAGAATTAGAAAAAAGAAGCCGCTGGTTTTATAATAGAAGAAAAGACTGGCGGCAAACAAAAATGCATTTCGCGATGCCGTTTTGTGATCGCGCATTGCATAGTAAATAATAAAAAAGGCAAAGGTCGACCAGCAGATAAAGACTGGCCCTAATTGTGCCCAGGTAAAGTAAAATAGGCCAAGTATCGCGCTTGAAGTGCAGAATAACAGGGTGGTGTACCACTTGTTCCCTTCTTCAATCAGCGATTGCAAACCTAATATCAGTAGCAAGAATATCCAGAAGTAGACTTTTGTAAAAAACAGTCCATCGGACATACCCGAACCGACCGGATCTTCCCAAAAGAAAAAAATATATTCAAGCCATTCGATCATCAGCGCTTTGCTTTGGCCAGTATGTGTTTTTCGTAATCCTGAATGATGGCACTGGCGAGTAAACTACCCAGCAATCGGTAGCCATCACCGGTAAAATGTAGCTTATCTGTTTTGGCGAGGCGTGCGTCAATCCAAGTATCGATACTGCCACGGCCACCCATGATGCTGTACATATCCCAAACGGCTGTATTGAATTGAGCGGATAACTCACTCATCGCCTGCTTTACTTTTTCTCCATTGGGATTCACATACCTGCGCTTAAAATAGCTGTCGTTGTTGGTGGTAAATAATATGGCGGCCTCCGGTGCTACGGATTTTATTCTTCTGATCAATTCCCGATAATTTTCTTTGTAGGCTTGCGGTGAAAAACTGGGATACAGCGCATCATTTATTCCAATCGAAAGAATTACCAGGTCAGGGGGGGAAGTTTGCAGGTCGCGTGCAAAATTCGGGCTGCGTAAATATGCGGGTACATCAGCGCCATTTACTCCAACAGCATTATAATAGATACCGGGTTTATCGGTTTCAAGTTTAAATCCGTAACAGGTAAAATAATGCTGAAGTGAGTCGGTTTGCTTTACCTGAAGATGAAGGGTGTCCAACGCGCGTGTAAATGTAATTTTTGAATAGCCTTTATCAGCAAAGGTTTCAATGGTGGCTGTCGGATCGTTGGGAAATTCAAAGCAGAATGATTGTGCATCGGTAGAGTGGTAGACAATGGCTTTCGTAAACCGGTAATCAATGAGATTATTTTCATCCATTGCAATTTTTAGCCAGGCATCGTTTCTTTCTGTGGTAACGGAAATCCCAAGTGCCCCAAGGTTGCAATCCTTGTTTTTTTCCACATTGCGACAGCCTTCCCAACCACCGGCATAATCAACTGTATAATCATAAGGTGTATTTGTTCTGGCCGCCCGATAGGGGAATACAAAACCTCTTCCGGCAACAATACCCGGATGTAAACTATGCAATGCTTCACGTACACTACCCGACCATATTCCGGCCTGAATGTGTGACCCGCCAACATGCAGAATATTGATTTGTCCTTCACCTTGATAAATCAAGTGATCGAGCTTTTCGTAGAAGCCACGCATGGGTTCAGCGGTACCAACGTATTGTAATTGGTTCTTATCGTAATCAACGAAATCATAATTCGGGTAATCGTGAATATAGCGTTGGGCCTGCGAGCTAAACGCCAGCAAAAGCGTAACGATGATCATGTAGGTTGTATTACTGCGAAGATTCATTTTCCTTTTTCTTAGGCGGTGTGTTTGATTTAGTTTTTTGCTGCTTGAACTGTTGGTAATCTTTCAACAAGGCGTCCATAAACCATTGGCTCACTTTCAAAGCCCCCTTATCCGTAAAGTGTGCATAATCTTTTATAGCCAAAGGCGGATTAGCATTAACCCATTCTTTCATTGACCCCTTGCCACCCATGGCTTCAAACAAATCCCAATAGGCAGCACCGGCTTCATGAGCCGCAGTTTTTAATGCATCGCGAACTTGCGGAAGATGCGGATACGTTTCCCAATTGGTGCCATTCAATACACTCATATCCGATGGTCCGATTACGATGATGGCGGCATTTGGCTCAAGTTGCTTCAGGTATTGGATGTTGCGTTTAAAATTTCGGGCGTACCCTTTAATCCGTTCTTCACTTTTCGCATAGGGCACAGCATTGCCACCAAACTGAAGAATGAAAAGTGGAATATTAAATTCCTTGAAGGCAATTCCGTATGAATTCTGTTCCAATGAAGTAAAGCTGGCACCCGAATCACCACGCATACCAATGTTGTCTACCATGACACCTTGCGTATCATCCAGTGAAACACCGTACACATCGGGGCTGTTATTCCCTGAAAAGCGAATCGTTACCTCATTTACATATTTCGGAAAGGTGTATCGCACTAATCCAGGATTATTTCTTGGCTCCAGAATTTTCGTATAGACTACCGAATCTTTATGTACCAGTTCAAGTGTAACGGGTTGATTATTCTTTCCATAAAATATGCGCACGTCCCTGAACGATCGTGTGCCTGAATAGGATCGTGATGATGATTTATAACTCACCCAGGCATAGTGTGTAGTGCTGTCCTGCGTGGTGCTGTCCGGATAATCGGTAAACCGGGAAAAAATTCCCAGGTGTCCGTAAAGCCGATGGTCAATAAGACTATCACCTTGATTGTAGAAGTAATACGATTTCCAGTTATCGGAATGATTGAGGATCACACTTCGGGGATAGGCGAGGGGTTTCACCGGTAACCAACCCGGTCCACGTCCGCCAAATTGTTCTTGAAGCTTTTGGCGGATGTAAGCCGTAATTCTATCCCCTTCAATCTGGCTATCGCCATAGTGCACAATGTGAATAGGCTTTTTGTTATTGTTTACTTTTTCCAGCGTACTAAAGAAATTGTATAAAATACTTTTGTCGTTGTTTGGATAATGAATACTCAGTTGTGCGCTGCGGATGGAATCTCTTATTTGAATAGAGCGAATGGAGTCTTGTTTGAATTTAACAGAATTGGATATGGAATCGGCTAAAATCTCTTCTTTCAAAATGGCCTGGAGACGTTCTTGTTCTGATCGATCCACTTGAAAGAAAACTTCTTTTGCTGTTGGAAAATACAATCCGAAATTTTCTGTGAGCCGAATGCCACTTTTTGGATGAATAAATTGAATGATGATTCCAGCGAGGAAAATTACCGTACCAAATAAAACGATCCGGTTAAGTTTCATGGCTTCTTGATTTTTAATACCTGACCGATATCAATGCGTTCACCAATATTATTCCAGCGCATTATGTCATCAACAGTAACGCCAGGGAATTGTTGAGAAATCGACCAGAGTGAATCACCCTGCTTAACCGTGTATTCCGTGTAGGTTCCGGGTTCAAGCTTTTGTTCTTTTGCTACTCCATTTGAAGCAGGCGCTGTGCTTTTGATTTGTTCTTTCGTGTAAATGATGAGTTGTTGACCTACATTGATTCTGTCGCTTTTCAGATTATTCCACTCCTTTAATTGTCGGATGCTTACGCGATGATTCATGGCAATGCGTCCCAGGTTATCACCCTGACGAACGGTGTACATGATGTTGAAGGTATTTTCGGGAGGAACGACTGGCTTTTTTTCAACTATTACTTTTCTGGTTTGAATGAGGGAATCTTGTTGTTGCTGCAACTGATCCATATTGGCAACAAGACTATCTTTCTGTTGTTTCGGTAAAAAGATGAAGGCATCTGCCGGAATTTTTTTTCCACGCAAGGACGGATTGTATGCCAATATTTCTTTTTCAGAAGTTTTCAGCAAGAGGGCCAGCGAAATGAGCAGTGTTTGATTTTTAATGTGTACACTATCGACAGAAGTCAATAATCCATTGGGATGTTTCTCGGTGAAAGGTACTTCGTCAGGAAGAATAGAGGAAATATGGTTCCATAAAAAGATGTCTTCGCGTGTAGAAGTGGGCAACTGTTCGAAGATGTAGTTTATTTTGGCAGCTTCATCTTTGAAACGCACGGTTTCCATTTTTGATAAAGCAGCTCTAACTGAACCCTCACTGTTAAAGAAGGCCAACAACGCCATGTTGGTATCGCCACCAAACGCGTGGATCAGATCCGATAAGTAGTGTAGGGCAATGCGGGTATTCTGAATGGGGTCAAGTCGCTGATCCATATCATGCGTAAGCATAAGGTTATACCGTACGGCAACCAGGTGCGGAAGCTGCCATAGCCCTGCGCGCCCATCCGGTCCATAAAAATTGTATTGCATGGCCGACAGGCTTAACGGTATCCATTTGAATGATGGAGGCAGATTCTGTTGCCTGATCAGGCTATCGATTTCAGGGAAGTAGTTATTCCCCAATGCGATGGCTGCGCCAAGCGTTTTCGGGTTTACCATGTTCCGGTCTTTCCAGCGTTTGGTTTGCAGTACAGAAAAGGCATCTTTCAGGTAAAATTGTTGTGTATTGGGTGGTTTTACTTCAGGGTAGGTTTTCGATGCGGTGGCCGCCAGTGCGAGGGTGAAAACCGTATCGCGGGAAAATTGAGAAAAACTCTGCAGGCTACTACACATACAGCCAGTCAGAAAGGAGAGGGTGATGAAAAATTTGGGGTACCGGACTGAAAAACTCAACGTTGAAAAAATATAGTTCATGATTGGTTTACAAATTTACATGATTCGGTGAATTGTCCGCCAGGCCGAATTATGTCTTTCAATTTCCCCTGAATTGTGCAATCTTTGTGCAAACGTTTAAGTAATGGATTATAAGAAATTAGATAAGACTCTTTCTGCAATTATTGAGAAGAAAAATGAACTCGAGAATATAGATTACAACGATCCGCGCTATGATGAGGTTGAAGATGCCTTGCATGAGTTGGAGGATGATTTTGTAGATGAGTTTGGTGATTACATGGAGGAGAAGCTTCAGGAGGTACATGACCGCATCTGCCCGGATACGGATGTGCTTTCTCCCACCGCATACATTGGTAAGGGTGTAATTGTCGATCTGGAGAAGTTTCCCGGAAAGGAAGCCCGATTGTTAATTAATGGCAATCCAACCAGTATCGTATTAGCTGTTCGCGACAAGCAGGAAATACTCTGGAAGGCAGATTAATTAGCAACACTTAACGGAATCCTAACTTTTTACGAACACGTTCCAATACACTAACCGCAATGGTTCGTGCCTTGTCTTCTCCTTGTTGAAGTTTCTTTTCAAGCTCTTCGGTATTGGAATAATAGAAGTTAAAAGCTTCCCGTTCGGCAGCAAATTTTTTCAGGATTAGTTCATGCAATTCTTTCTTGGCGTGGCCATAACCATAATTACCAGCCAGGTAATTTTTGCGCATTGCCTCAACTTCTTCCGCTGAAGCGAGTAAACTATAAATCGCAAAGGTGTTATCCTTATCCGGGTCTTTCGGGGCTTCCAACGGTGTACTATCCGAAACAATAGATTTGATTTGTTTAAGTAATTCCTTCTCAGGCAGAAAAATATCAATAATGTTTCCGTACGATTTACTCATCTTCTGTCCATCCGTTCCCGGTATGGTCATTACCTGTTCTTCAATTTTTGCCTCGGGCACCACAAAGGTTTCTCCGTATTGCGTATTAAACGAAGAGGCTATGTCGCGCGCCATTTCCAGGTGTTGTTTCTGATCTTTTCCTACCGGCACTACGTGGGCATCATATAAGATTATATCGGCAGTCATTAACACCGGATAGGTGAATAAACCGGCATTTACATCAGCCAAGCGGTCTGCTTTATCCTTAAAAGAATGGGCATTTGCCAGCATGGGAAAAGGGGTGAAGCAGTTGAGGTACCAGGTAAGCTCGCACACTTCCGGTATGCGGGATTGCCGATACAGGAAATTCTTCTCCACATCAAAACCAAAGGCCAGCCAGGCTGCCGCCACGGCCCGTACGTTCTCCTCACGCGTTTTGGAGTCCTTAATCGTGGTTAAAGAATGCAGGTCGGCAATGAAGAAGAACGACTCATTTTCAGGGTTTTTAGAAAGCTTGATGGCAGGGATAATGGCGCCTAATAAATTGCCCAAATGGGGCCTTCCGCTGCTCTGAATACCGGTTAAAATGCGTGTCATGCCGCAAAGAAAATAAAATAACCCGAACGGAATTATGTTTTAATTTTACAGTCGAAATAAATCTGCGATATGAAACGAATCAGTGCTGTCAGCTTATTTGTGGTATTTGGAATTATGGCCTTCGCCCAGTTAGCGAAGCCTGTTCAGTTTAGGGAGGAGTCACATGATTTTGGAACCGTTATCGAGGAAGATGGACCGGTGGCCCATGAATTTGTATTCACCAATAATGGCTCAAGCCCTATTCAGATTTTAAAAGTGCAGCCTTCGTGCGGATGTACCACACCGGGTTGGTCGAAAGAACCGATTATGCCCGGTAAAACCGGAAGCATTAAAGCGCAGTACGATCCCAAAGGACGGCCTGGTTATTTCAGCAAGTCGCTAACGGTCACAACAGATGCAAACAATCAGCCAATTGTACTACACATAAAAGGTACGGTTACTTCTAAAAATGGATTTTCAACAGCAGAGTTTCAGGCGTTGAGCGGAAGTATCCGTTTGAAAAGCTTGTCGTTCAACTTTGGTAAAATTTTTTTGAAGGATGAGTTTGTTGTAAGAGAATTCGAGTTTGTTAATTCTGGCACAAACCCAGTTACCTTTTTAGGTAAGGTTGATGCTCCTGCATACATCCGTGTTGCAGTTGAGCCCACTGTTGTTGAGCCCGGCAAAAAGGGAATTTTAAAAGTGAGCTATAACGGCAAGCTAAAAGGACAGTATGGATTTCAGACTGATCATATCAATGTTCATACAAACGATGAAGTTCAACCGGTAAAAGGGTTTAATGTGTATGCTACGTTAGAGGACTATTTTCCGGCCATGAATACCGATGAGCTCGCTAAAGCTCCTCAACTCAGGTTTGCATCGCAGACAGTTGATTATGGATCCATGAAACAGAACCTTTCGGTTACACGTGAGGTGGAAATTTCCAATACCGGAAAATCGACTCTTGAAATCCGTTCGGTTCAAGGAAATTGTACATGCATTAAAACTGAAACAGAGAAACAAAGACTAAAGCCGGGTGAAACAACCAAGCTTGCTATCAATTTCAATCCACAAGATAGAAAGGGCACACAAACTAAATCGGTAACGGTTTACTCCAACGACCCCTTGAATCCCGTACAGCGGATTACGTTGACTGGGGTGGTGGATTAATTACCCCAACATTTGTAATGTGATGATAGTGTTGCCTACACAAACGCCTGAATTCCAGTAATCTCCTTACCTAAAATCAACAGGTGAATGTCGTGTGTGCCTTCATAGGTAATCACGGATTCAAGGTTGGCCATGTGGCGCATAATCGGGTATTCACCGGTAATGCCCATACCGCCATGTATTTGTCTTGCTTCGCGTGCAATCTCTAAGGCTACATGCACATTGTTACGTTTGGCTAGTGATATTTGTGAAGTAGTAGCTTTACCTTCATTCATCAGCGTTCCCAACCGCCAATTCAATAATTGTGCTTTGGTGATTTCGGTTAACATTTCTGCCAACTTCTTTTGCACCAATTGAAATGATGCAATGGGTTTACCGAACTGAATGCGTTCTATGGCGTAGCGTCTGGCTGAATCGTAACAATCCATAGCTGCGCCAATGGCTCCCCATGCAATGCCGTATCGAGCCGAGTCAAGGCACATCATCGGTGCACCTAAACCACTTTTACCGGGCAACAGATTTTCTTTTGGAACTTTAACATTGTCGAACACAAGTTCACCGGTTGCACTTGCCCGCAGCGACCACTTGCCATGCGTTTCAGGTGTTGAAAAACCCTCCATGCCACGCTCAACAATCAACCCATGAATTCTTCCTTCCTCGTTCTTGGCCCACACCACAGCTACATCGGCTTTTGGTGAGTTGGATATCCACATCTTGGCGCCATTCAATAAATAATGATCGCCCATATCTTTGAAGTTGGTCACCATACCCGATGGGTTTGAGCCATGATCGGGTTCGGTTAATCCGAAGCAGCCCAACCATTCGCCTGACCCAAGTTTTGGAAGATATTTTTTGCGTTGCGCCTCACTTCCGAATTTGTAAATCGGGTACATGACCAAAGACCCCTGCACCGAAGCGGTTGAACGCATACCCGAATCACCGCGCTCAATTTCCTGCATAATCAGCCCGTAGGAGATATAGTCCAGTCCGCCACCGCCATATTCCGTAGGTATGGATGGCCCAAAGGCACCGATGTCGCCAAATTTCTTTACGATTTCATACGGAAAGTGTGCCCGTTGTGCCCAATCTTCGATGTATGGGCTTATTTCCTTCTTCACAAAATCCCGGATGGAACTGCGGATGAGTTTATGCTCTTCCGTAAGCAAACTGTCAATTGCATAGAAATCAGGGTGATCGAACAGGTCTTGTTTCATGGATTTAACAGCCTTTTGCTCCAGGGTATGCGATGCCATAAGATTTTGTTTAATTAGCGGGCAATTTACACAAAGCGTTTCTAATCCGTAACACCATGGACGACCAGAAAGTTAATCCCGAATTACTCACCCAGCTTAAAAAACTTCAGGAGAAATATGACGTAATGGGTCAGGACTTATCCTCCTACCTGGATGGCTTGCTGTACTCGGATTATTTAACGTATTGGGATTACATCCATTTGGATACCTTGTTAAGCCTGCAAAGTCCTAAAACCAGTCTTCCGGATGAGCACATCTTTATTATTTATCATCAGATCACGGAGCTTTATTTTCGATTGGTGATTCTGGAGCTGGAACAAATCACTTCGAAGGAAAATCCGGATGAGAAATTTTTCATAGAGCGATTGGATCGGGTTAACCGGTATTTCAATCACCTTGAAAATTCGTTCGATATTATGGTGAAGGGCATGGAGCGCGATCAGTTTTTGAAATTCCGCATGTCCTTGCTCCCGGCCAGTGGGTTTCAATCGGCCCAGTACCGGGTTATTGAATTTTATGCCACCGATGTGGTGAACCTGGTGGCTGAAAAGGATCGGCAGCATATTTCTGATCCGAAAAGCATAGATCAGGTAGTAGACCATTTGTATTGGCGCAGCGGAGCAACTGAACTGGCCACAGGAAAGAAGACACTTACGTTACAACAATTTGAGAAAAAGTATCTCAATGAATTCCGCGAGTTAAGTCTGTCGCTGGCGAACCGGAATTTATACCAGCTCTACAAAAAGCATTTTGAAGGAAATCAGAATGTTATTGATCGACTGAGGCAATTCGATACACTGGCTAATGTGTTGTGGCCGCTGGCCCACATGAAATCGGCAGCACATTACCTCGAAAAAGACCCGGAAGACATCAAAGCTACCGGAGGCACCAACTGGCAAAAGTACCTGCCGCCACGTTTCCAACGCATTATTTTCTTTCCTGAATTGTGGAGTGAGCAGGAGAAGGCTGAATGGGGCAAAGCTGCCTTCATCCGTAAATAAGTTTCATATTTTGTATCTTGCGATAATCTTCTGAACGTGAAAAGGTTATCCCTGATCGGTTTCTTGCTTTTAACGATTCAAACCTATGCCCAGGTTTTTATCCGGCAAACCTATCACGATCGCGAAAAGCGGTACATCAAGGAAGTTTACCAGGTAAAGGATACGGTCAGGAATATCCTTCATGGGCGCTATGCTTCCTATTTTCTCAATGGGAACATTGAGTCAAAGGGATATTTCTCGAACAATGAAACAACCGGCATCTGGGAATTCTTCTATGAATCCGGAAACCTGAAAATGCGTGGGGCCTTGCGACAAAATTCCAACTATGGTTTGTGGGAATACTTCTACGAAAGTGGACAAAAAAGTATGGAGGGTACTGTTAATGGTAAAGCGCGCGAGGGGGAATGGAAAACGTATTATGAAAATGGTCAAATAAAAGAGATAGGTGTTTATACCAATAATAAACGAACCGGATTGTGGAAATCATTCTATGAAGATGGTGTTCGGAAAGGGGAAATCGATTATCAGGGTGATTACGGTCGTTACACGGAATATTATCACTCGGGAAAGGTAGCCGCTGAAGGGCCTAAATCCGGAATGCGCAATGTAGGGCATTGGCGTTTTTATGATGAAACTTCTGGTACACTCCACATTGAAGGCGATTATGAAAACGGAAAAAAGCATGGTGAATGGATTACCTACCATGCCTCTGGCAATGTTGCGGTTCGTGGTGCCTACCATCATGATCAACCGGTTGGTAAATGGGAGTATTATTTTGAGGCTGGAACGATCAGTTCCGCAGGCGAGTATCTGGGTGGTCAGAAAAACGGCTACTGGAGTTCATTCTCTGCAGACGGAAAATTATTGAGTGAAATTACATACGATAGAGGCACTGGTGAATACCGCGAATTCTACGCCAGTGGCAAGTTGAAGTCGAAGGGCTTGATGAAAGATGATAAGCGTGAAGGGAAGTGGGAGTATTTTTATGAGGATGGCAAGAAGGAAGGAGAGTGCGAGTTTCAAAATGATCGCGGTACATATTTTGGCTATTATCCGGATGGCTCTTTGCAAACCCGTGGTGAGATTGATGGCGATAAGAAGATTGGCACCTGGGAGTTGTATGAGCGAGACGGAACTTTGTCTGGCTATTACAGGCCGTACTATAGCGAAAAACCCAACCTGGCAAAAGAGATTACTGAATTGGCGGAACGAACTTCAGCTGTAAAACGCGTTACCGGAAATAGTTTTGATTATTTCATGCCGCGTGCCAATGAATACAAGGGCGTAATCGTGGAAGGAAATCCGGTACTTATGTTTGCCGGCCGCTTTCCGATGGCGGTAGAATTTTATTCACAAGAACGACTTGGCCATTCCTTCGAATTTATTGGTATTCGCAATCCATTTTTTGAGGCTGATGATCAGGTGGTGCCTGGAAAGCTTTTCGAACGTGGGTACAGTATTTCCATCAAACAAAAATTCTACAACCCGATAAAGGCGGGTATGTGGTATTTTGGTCATCAACTCAGGTTTACGAACATGGGGCATTTTACCAATGTGGTGTTTAATGGTAATCCGGAAAGTATCATCACATTCACGGCCCCCGACCAACGGATTGAATATGGTGTATTATTAGGTTATCGGATCATTCAGCGAGACAATGCCAGCGGATTCACTATTGATTTGTATGGGGCAGCCGGAGTGGGATATAGAAACGTAGATGTGGATGAAGTAAGCGCTTCGTATTTTCAAAATGTTGATCAGCAGAAGTTCATTACCACCTTTTCATTTGGGCTTAACGTAGGGAATGTATTTTCCTATCGCTAACCTATATTTGCAATATTGAAGGTTAACTCCCTTCCTGTATGCCACTAAAAGAAATCATTCTCTCGCCAGAAGAGGCATTTGATGAAAGTCAGTTCACGACTTCCATTTACCAGAAACTTGGTATCAAGCAAGACGGTGATCAATGGGTTAGGCCTATCAAGCGTTCCATTGATGCGCGTGGTAAGAAAACGGTGGTGCGTGTTCAATGCGAAGTTTTTCCGGCTTCCGAAAAAAAACCATTGATTACATATTCCAGAAATTATCCGGATGTTAATCAGAAGCCCGCTGTTATCATCGTAGGTTCCGGACCTGCCGGTTTGTTTGCTGCATTGCGGTTAATTGAATTTGGAATCAAGCCTGTTATTCTCGAACGGGGGGCTGATGTTCGCGCGCGCAGGCGCGACCTGGCAGCTATCAACAAAGAATACATTGTAAATCCGGATTCCAACTATTGTTTTGGTGAAGGTGGTGCCGGCACGTATTCGGATGGGAAGCTATATACCCGTTCAAAAAAGCGGGGAGATGTTACGCGCATTATGGAGATACTGGTGGCGCATGGAGCAAAGGAAGAAATTCTGTTTGATGCTCATCCGCATATCGGGACGAATAAGTTGCCAAAATTGATTGAGGAGATCAGGAAAAGCATTCTTGATGCCGGTGGTGAAATCCATTTTAACACACGTGTTGTCGATTTCATTTTAACAGACAATCGCATATCCGGAGTTAAAACCCTTTCGGGTGAAACATTTAAAGGTGAAGCGGTAATATTGGCCACCGGTCATTCTGCACGCGATATTTTTGAGTTACTTCACGCACGAAAAATTTTAATCGAACAGAAGCCTTTTGCACTTGGCCTGCGCGTGGAGCATGCACAACAACTGATCGACCGGATTCAATACCATTGCCCGGTTGAGCGTGGACCCTATTTACCGGCATCATCTTATGCCCTGGTGCATCAGGCACATGTTAATGGCCAACAGCGCGGTGTGTTTTCTTTTTGTATGTGTCCCGGTGGATTTATTGTTCCCTCTGCAACTGCTCCGGGTGAGGTAGTGGTGAATGGCATGAGTCCTTCACGAAGAGATTCACGTTTTGCCAATTCGGGTATTGTTGTTTCGGTGGGTGAAGCTGACTTTAAATCCTATGCAAAATTTGGTCCGCTGGCAGGTGTGCATTTTCAAGCGGCCATAGAAAAGCAAGCGTGTTCAGTAGCGGGTGGCACACAAGTAGCTCCCGCACAACGTTTGGTCGATTTTGTTGAGCGAAAGGTTTCAAATTCATTGCTGGATACTTCCTATCAGCCCGGCCTGACTTCGGTCGATCTGGCTGTGGTTTTGCCCGGATTTATTGCAGAATCCTTAAGGCAAGGCTTTAAAAACTTTGGGTCTAAAATGAAAGGCTACCTCACCAACGAGGCGCAAGTAGTGGGGGTGGAGAGCCGAACTTCATCGCCTGTTCGTATTCCACGCGATAAGGAAACCTTGGAGCATCCACAGGTTAAGGGATTGTTCCCCTGTGGAGAGGGAGCGGGCTATGCAGGCGGAATTGTTTCGGCAGCTATGGATGGTGAACGTTGTGCTGAGGCTGTGTGTTTGAAGATTGGAGTTAATACTAAAGAATGAAAACAGTTATCATTGGTGCAACACCTAATACTTCTCGATACGCGTACCTGGCAGCTGAAATGCTAATGGAGTATGATCATGAGTTTGTTCCTGTCGGAATTAAGAAGGGAGAACTTTTTGGAAAGCAGATTCTTGACATCCGGACAAAACCACCTGTTGCAGATGTGGATACGGTAACGATGTACATCGGTCCGCAACACCAGCCTGAATGGTACGATTACATCATCGGGTTGAAACCTCGCAGAATCATTTTTAATCCGGGTACGGAGAATTATGAATTTGAAACGTTGGCAAAGGAAAACAACATCGAACCCATTGAAGCGTGTACGTTGGTGATGCTCCGCACTGGGCAGTACTAATCAACGCACGGGTTCATTTTCTTTCTGCACGGCAATCACCGAAACACAAACAATCTTCCATTGTCCGTTTACTTTTTCCATCACGCGTACTTCGGCCTGAGGTGGCCGGCCAATGTTATCAGAAACTTCCTGGGTAAAGCGGATGTAGGCAAAATTGCCTGCTATCCGGATGTGATGCCAGGTGCGCGTAATTTTTGCTGTAGAAGGCTTTGAGGTTTTAAAGTAGTTGTTGAAGCCATTATAGATTTCATCCCATCCTGAAAAAGAATTGACATCGGTAGTGTCGGCAAACGACCAAAAGGCATAGGGTTCATGTGCCCACAAATCAGCCCATGTTTTTTGATCAATTTCAAAAAAAGCTTTTGTTTCCTGTTCAATTATTGCCTTAATCATGGCCTCATCTTGTTGGGTATTGGTCGCTTTTTCTTTTGATTTTTTTTGACCGTAAACCGCAACACTGCTGAGCAAAAGAACGACCATGAGTAGATAAAAGGCATTCGTGGACTTCATATCACATGAATTAAAGGTTGCGGAGGTAGGTTAAATTGATCAGAAGGTTGTGGAAATTTCCTGCCTGAAATTTTGAATCCATGTAGCTACATCAAGCATCACATTTCGTAAATAACTCACTGCAACGATGCTGGCCACAAGATAGAGAATCAGGAAATCCAGCTTTTTAACGGCTAGTTTCATAGGTTCTGGGTTTAGGTGATTAAAAGTTACGGAAACTTATGTTTAAAACCAATGAAAATCTTCGCTCGGATATGAGCGAAATCATGTTGAGGTTCTGCGATTAACAAGTATCTTCATAACTGTTAATGCTACACGTATGCTCTCCGATGAAAAATTGATTAATGTAAAAAAGCTATTTGCTAAGCCGGGAAAGAAAATTAAGCTTTCCGATTTCGAAACCGAATATAAAGGTAAGCAGTTGGTAAAAAAGGAAGCTGAAATGCTTCTGGAAACCGGCCGCAAGCACCTGGCAGAAATTCAGGATATGCTCTATGCGCACAATCAATATAGCATCCTCATCATTTTTCAAGCCATGGATGCAGCCGGCAAGGATGGTGCAGTGAAGCACATCATGTCGGGTTTTAATCCGCTGGGTGTTAAAGTGTATAGCTTCAAAGCGCCAACCTCACATGAACTCGATCACGATTTCTTTTGGCGCCACAACCTGGCCTTACCGGCACGAGGGGAGATCGCGATTCATAACCGTTCGCATTATGAGAATGTGCTGGTGACCAAAGTTCATCCGGAGTGGATTTTGAATGAGAACATACCCGGAATTGAAACAGTAAAGGATATCAATGATAAATTTTGGGAAAATCGATACAAGCAAATTGTGCGCTTTGAAAAAAATCTCGCTGCCAATGGTGCCATTATTTTGAAATTCTTTTTACATGTATCGAAGAAAGAGCAAAAGAAGCGGTTTCTTGAACGCATTGACGATCCATCGAAGAACTGGAAGTTTTCATTGTCAGATTTAAAGGAACGGGGCTTTTGGGATGATTACCAGCGGGCATATGAAATGGCAATCTCCCAAACATCAAAAGAACATGCACCTTGGTTTATTATTCCTGCTGATGATAAATGGTATGCGCGGTTAGCCATTGCGGCTATCATTTACAGGCAGTTTAAAAAACTCAACATGAGTTACCCGCAGGTTACGGATGCGCAAAAGGCGGAATTGCAAAAGGCACGATTACACCTGATGGCCGAGAATGGCTCTACGAAATCTGCTAAAACAAAAAGTAAGAAGGTAAAGAAAGCTGCATCCTAATTATCTCCGGGTGGGTCCACTTCATCTTCAAGCGTGTTCAGGTGAACGACTGTTCCCTTTTTACGCAGTACTTCAGCAATGCGGATGATGTCGTCATTTCTTTCCCAGGTATTTCCGGTCAGTGCAAAAATCTGGAGTTTGTCGAATGTGCTTAACTCATCGGGTATACCATAGAGATTGGTACGGGAGATGTCCAGGTTCTCCAGGTTCTTCAAGGATAGGATTTCGTACGGAAAGGTTGTTAATGAGTTATTGTTTATGCGAAGCACTTTCAGCTGACTCAGGTTTGAGAGACTTTTGGGAAGGTAGTTGAGTTTGTTGTGTGATAAGTATAATTCCTGAAGGTTGGATAGTTGTCCGATGCTTTCCGTTACTGCGGTTAGTTCATTATTGGAAAGATATAAGATCTCCAACTTTTTTAGTTTGCTCAGATCGATTGAAACGGCAGTCAACTGATTAAAGTAAAGATCAATTTGCCGAAGGGTTTCAAGTTCTTCAATTCCTTTGCTTAACTCTTTGAGTTTACAGTTGTAAAAGGCCAGCTCTTCCAGTTTTTTCAATTGACCGATAGCAGGATCAATATGACTTACCTGGTTGTTACTTAGTACCAATTTTTTGAGTGAAGGAAAATGAGCAATTTCAGCCGGAACCTGAGTTACTTTATTACCAATAAGATTTAGTTCTTCCAGTGAATTGCTGCTAATTTTTTTTAGATCATCCAATGTTAATTGATTTCCTATCAGATTGAGTTTGACTAATTTCTTATTCTGTGTGATAGCAGGGAATTGATTGAGACCTATATTTCCTGACAGATCAAGTTCGCGAAGCGAAGTAAAGGCCTTGTATTTCTTGGGTAGACGGGCTGCATCGGTTCCACGGATAAGCAATTCTTCTGCAACGCCATTTTTAGCAAGTCTTAGGCGTGATTTGAGCGTGTGGTTGTACACATAAATGCTTTTCAGTTGAGTGAGTTTGCCCAACTTTTTGGGAAGCTTTTTTACACGGGCATTCACGAGCTCAAGTTCTTTCAGGCTGGTACATTCAAAAATTTCTTTCGGCAACTTTTTAAGAGAATTATTGGAGAAGCTTAGTTGTGTTACTTGTTTGGGATCAACCTTACCGCTCAATACATCCCGGTAGTCCATAAATTCATCATTGGGTTTATAAATGGTTTTGTAACCTATGATTTTGCTTCTCAGCAAGTTTGATAAGTTCATCAGGCTGTCAAGTTCACGCTTTCTGGAATTCGGATTTTGTTGAAAAATCTCGCGGAGAGATGCCTGAACCTGAACATAATCTGCCGAGTCTTTTTTGTTGGCAAAAACCGGGGTAGAAATCTGGGCCTCAGTAACCAATACAGTTGTGAAAAGAAGGGCTACGATAAGTCTGTTTTTCATGCGAATTGGGGTTCAAAATCAATGTAATACCCGAAGGCTTTTTTAGTCACCAGATAATCAAAAATAAAGTTAACTTTTTGCCTTTTAAATGCCTCATTTTCTTACGAAATCCCCTCGGAAAACCTTAATTTTGAAGGTTTTAAACCATACTCATGAGCGAAGTAAAGAAGAAAGCGCCAGCCGATTATTCAGCCAGTAATATTCAGGTTTTAGAAGGCCTGGAAGCTGTGCGTAAGCGTCCGGCCATGTACATTGGCGATGTAAGCGTAAAAGGGCTTCATCACCTTATTTGGGAGGTGGTGGATAATTCGATTGATGAGGCTTTGGCGGGCTATTGCGATACCATTCAGGTAACGGTAAATGAAGATAACTCCATTTTGGTTGAGGATAACGGTCGGGGTATACCCACCGATATACATGTCAAGGAAAAGCGTTCTGCCCTGGAGGTTGTAATGACAGTTTTGCACGCAGGGGGTAAGTTTGATAAAAATACATATAAGGTATCCGGTGGTTTACATGGAGTAGGGGTTTCCTGCGTAAATGCATTGTCGGAAGTGCTACACGTAACGGTCTATCGGGAAGGAAAGGTATTCGAGCAGGAGTATCATCGTGGTGTGCCGCAATACCCGGTGCGGGTAATTGGAGAAACCGAAAGACGCGGGACCTCAGTTAAGTTCACTCCGGATAAGGAGATTTTTACGGTTACGGAGTATAATTATGTAACTATTGCGTCTCGCTTACGCGAACTGGCGTTTCTGAATCCAGGTATCAAAATTTACCTTACCGATCTTCGTGAAAAAGATGAGGAGGGCAAGCCTCGTCAGGATGCGTTTTTCTCTGAAGGTGGCCTGCGTGAGTTTGTCAGTTACATCGATGCAACCCGCGAAAAACTTATTCCGCAGCCGATCTATATCGAGAATGATAAGGGAGATATACCCATACAGGTAGCGTTGAGTTATAACACGTCTTTCAGTGAAAATCTTGTTTCGTATGTGAATAACATCAACACACACGAGGGAGGAACACATGTGGCTGGTTTCAGAAGAGCGCTTACACGCACCCTGAAATCGTATGCCGATAAGTCAGGCTTGTTGGATAAGGTAAAAATTGAAATCAACGGAGACGATTTTCGTGAAGGGCTCACTGCGGTTATCTCGGTAAAGGTAGCCGAGCCTCAATTTGAGGGACAAACAAAAACTAAGCTAGGTAACTCCGATGCCATGGGGGCGGTTGATCAATCGGTGGGTGAGGTGTTACAGTATTACCTCGAAGAGCACCCCAGAGAGGCCAAGTTGATTGTCAGTAAAGTGATTCTGGCGGCACAGGCTCGTCATGCCGCACGTAAGGCACGCGAAATGGTACAGCGCAAGAATGTGCTTACCGGAACCGGACTGCCCGGTAAACTTGCGGATTGCTCCAGTACCGATCCGGGTATTTGCGAATTGTACCTGGTAGAGGGTGATTCTGCGGGAGGCTCAGCCAAGCAGGGAAGAGACCGGGCATTCCAGGCGATACTTCCGCTTCGTGGAAAAATCCTGAACGTTGAAAAGGCACAGGAACACAAAATCTACGACAACGAAGAAATCAAGAATATGATTACGGCACTTGGTGTTTCTTTTGGAACTGCCGAGGACGGTAAGGCGTTAAACATTTCGAAGCTGCGGTACCACAAGATCATTATCATGACCGATGCGGATGTTGATGGTAGTCACATTCGTACGTTAATTCTTACTTTCTTCTTCCGATACATGAAGGAGTTGATTGAAAATGGTTACGTGTACATTGCACTTCCTCCGCTGTACCTGGTGAAGAAAGGTAAAGAGGAGCGCTACTGCTGGACAGAAGAGGAGCGTGATGCTTTAGTAAAGGAATTGGGTGGTGGCAAGGATGATTCGGTAACACTACAGCGCTATAAGGGTTTGGGAGAAATGAACCCCGAGCAGTTGTGGTCGACTACTATGGATCCTGCCCGCAGAACGCTCAAGCAGGTAAGCATCGAATCTGCTGCGGAAGCTGATCACTTGTTCTCCATGTTGATGGGTGACGAAGTGGCGCCACGCAGGGATTTCATTGAGAAGAATGCGAAGTACGCCCGCATAGATATTTAATAATTTTTTAACCGATTAATTTCTCGTTGCATAAGTTGCCTTTGCGACCTTGCAATTAATGTTGTGCTATGAATGACCCCGTAGCTGTTCGCGATCAGGTTTTAAACCGTATTGATGAAAGTCGTTACATTAGTCGTGACTTGAGCTGGATTCAATTCAACTACCGTGTGCTCGATCAGGCCAAGCACGTTAACCGCAGTATTTTCGATCGGTTGAAGTTTTTGGCGATTACTGCCTCCAACCTGGATGAGTTCTGTACCATACGGCTCGGTAGTTTGTACAATTACCTCGACTATGGAAAGGAACGTTTTGATTACAGCGGGTTGCGTGAAGAACCGTTCCGAAAATTATTGCTTAATGCGATCCGGAATTTTGTTCAGGATCAGCACGAGTACTTTATCTACAAACTAAAACCCCTGTTTAAAGACAACGGGTTTTTGATCTGCCCGTACGAAGAATTATCGGAAGAGCACACCCGCCTGGTAAACGATTACTTCCATCACACCATCTTCCCGATGCTCACACCAATGGCGTTTGATACCTATCACACGTTTCCGGTGTTAAAGAACAATCGGTTGTTGTTTGGTGTAGTAACAAAAGTTATTGGCGATAGCCAGAATCAAAATCGGGTATCCTTTATTCAGGTGCCGAGTAACATTCCACGTTTTTTTGAATTAAAAGGCGATGACGCGGTACGGTTTGTTCCAATAGAGGAAATCATCCGGTATAACATCCAGCATCTTTTCAGAAATGTCGATATACAAAGTATTAACCTGTTTCGGATAAACCGGAATGGTGATTTTACGCTGGATGAAAGCGATGACATTGAATCAAACTTTTTGGAGGACTTGAAGCAAAAGCTGAAGAGCCGAAGAAGTGGCCGGGTAGTGCGCATGGAAGTTCATGGTCAGGTTGATCCGTGGATGATGCGCCTGTTGAAAATTCAGTGGGATATTGATGATAACAACATTTTCAGTATACCAAGTAAAAGCTTGCTGGATTTGGGAGGACTCACTCAGGTAATCGGCCATACCGAATTTAAGGGCAGACGTACCCAGCATCCGGGGCCCATACGTCCCCTGAACTTCCCGGATGAAGAAAATCAGGAATTATTTGAGATTTTAAAGGAACGCGACATTCTTTTACATCATCCGTACAATTCAATGGAGCCCGTATTGGAGTTGCTCGAACGTGCAGCAGACGATCCGTACGTGTTGTCTATTAAGATTACGATCTATCGCGTTTCTCGTGAATCACGTGTTACACGTGCATTATTGCGGGCTGCTGAGAATGGCAAACACGTAGCCGTGTTATTTGAAGTGAAGGCCCGGTTTGATGAAGAGAACAACATGCGTGAAGCCCAGCGTTTGCAAAAGGCTGGATGCTTTGTGATTTATGGAGTCAGCAGTTTGAAGACACACACTAAGCTGATGCTCATTGTTCGTAAAGAGCCCGATGAAAAAGTGTATCGGTATGTTCACCTATCCAGTGGTAACTATAACGAGTCAACTTCACGTCTTTACACCGATATCGGATTACTAACCACCAAGGAGATTTACGCCAACGATGTATCGGAGTTTTTTAATGTAATTACGGGGCATTCGTACCCCACCACGTATCGAAACCTGATTACATCGCCTCGCGACATGCGCATTCAGTTGTGTAACCTGGTTAGGCGAGAGGCAGAAAATGCTAAACAAGGCTTGCCTTCCGGCATTGTTATAAAAATAAATTCGCTGCAGGATAAGGAATTTATTGATGAGCTGTACGCGGCTTCGCAAGCTGGCGTTCCAATACGATTGGTCGTTCGAGGCATGTGCTGCCTACGTCCCGGTCGGCAAGGATTAAGTGAAAATATTCAGGTGATCTCCATTGTTGGCGAGTACCTGGAGCACTCTCGTATATATTATTTTCATAATGAAGGCGATCCGAAAGTGTACATCGGCAGCGCGGATGCCATGGTGCGAAGCTTTGATCGCAGAATTGAATCCTTGTTTATGCTGGATGAGGCTATTCTGAAAAAGCAAGCCATGAATATTTTGCGTTTCAACCTGAAGGATAATGTGAACACGTACATCATGCAGGAAGACGGAACGTATACATTAAAGCAATTGAATGATGAACCTCCCTTTAATGTGCATAAGGAATTCTATACGGTTTCCAAGGAGATGGTCAAGGATATTCAGTTGTTCTAAAACTTAATTACCTTTCTTCCTTTTGATTGGTCCTCAATGTTGGCAAACTCGATTTTCTTTTGGCTCGAGTTCTTCCGAAACAGGTGAAGCATGATACCATCTTTTAATCCTACTTCAGGCACTTGAATGTATTTGGCATTCGCCCAATCCATTACTTTAATGTAGATGCTGCTGGCCGGCACAATTACGTCTGCGCGGTCGGGGTTCATTTGCAGTTTATAGATACGCTCTTCAAGGGTGTGTTTTTCAACCATCTCCTTGATCTCGCGTACGCGCTTCAACGACATTAGTCGGTGTGGTTTGAGTTGAGCGAGGTCAAAAATTTTGCTGATGTTACCACCTGTTCCAATGGCTGTTACCTTGCCGTAATCAGACCGTACATTCTGCTTCACCCATTTCTCCATATCTTCCCACATGGCCGGTGAATCGTGTTTTTCCAGTATACGCACCGAGCCTATTTTGAACGAACGGGTTTTTACTTTTTTACCGTGTACATAAATATTCAACTCGGTACTACCACCTCCTACATCAATGTGCAGATACGTAGCATCGCTCAGGTAGGAGATGATGGCCTGGTTGATGTACTCAGCCTCCTGCTTTCCATCTATGATGTTAATATCCAACCCGATTTCTTCCTTAACCTGCTTTGCCAGCTCGGCTCCGTTCTCTGATTCGCGCATGGCCGAAGTGGCACAGGCCATGTAGTCGTCAACCTCATACAACTCAATCAGACTTTTAAATACCTGCATCAGCTTTTTAAACTTGTCTATACTCTTTTGACTGATGCGGTTCATGGTGAATACATCGTGCCCCAGACGAAGTGGAAAACGGACGTATTCCATTTTTTTGAAGATGACGCGTTCGGGAGAGTTGAGAACTGAAGAGACCTGGAAGCGGATGGCGTTGGAGCCAATATCAACTGCGGCTAATTTCATGCTGAGGCAAAAATAAGGCATTGCCTTTTCTTTTTAAGCACTTCTTTTTGTTTCTTTGTGGCACTTATCCAGAAAGACCGAGGGACTGGGCCCTATGAAGTCTTAGCATCCTGTTCAGGTTAACGTTATGTTAACCAAACGTTGTGCTAAATCCCATCCTGCTCCGATCACTATCGGGTTCAGGTAAAGATAAGTAACCCATCTTACCGGGCTCTCTGGATAATGT
Organism: uncultured Roseivirgaceae bacterium; assembly: GCA_964419145.1. GTDB lineage: Bacteria > Bacteroidota > Bacteroidia > Cytophagales > Cyclobacteriaceae > UBA2336. The sequence continues at coordinate 37,453 of CAYQOM010000008.1, forward strand.
TGCGATGTATCCAAATGACAGAGCCTATGAAAATTGAAGACATATTAAAAGAACGTATACTGGTGCTGGATGGTGCCATGGGTACTATGATTCAACGGTATTCACTCGAAGAGCCGGATTTTCGGGGAGAACGTTTCTTGAATCACCCGCATCCCTTAAAAGGAAACAACGACTTACTTTCCATTACGCGACCCGATGTAATTAAGGAAATTCACAAGAAGTACCTGGAAGCCGGAGCAGATATTATTGAGACCAATACATTCAGCAGTACCAGTGTGGCCCAGGCCGACTATCACCTGGAGGCATTGGCGTATGAGTTAAATTATCAATCGGCTAAGATTGCCCGTGAGGTAGCCGATGAATTTACGAAAGCAAATCCTTCGAAGCCTCGTTTTGTAGCTGGTGCCCTTGGCCCGACCAACAAAACTGCATCTATTTCTCCGCAGGTAAACGATCCAGGGTATCGCGCGATTACGTTCGATCAGCTGGTTGATGCCTACTATGAGCAAACCAAAGGATTGGTAGAAGGGGGATCTGATCTGCTATTGGTGGAAACCATATTTGACACCCTGAATGCAAAGGCCGCCTTATTCGCTATTCAGAAATATTTTGATGCTGCAGGCAACGTATTACCCATTATGGTATCCGGAACGATTACCGATGCCAGTGGCAGAACCCTTTCCGGACAAACAACAGAAGCCTTTATGATTTCCATGTCGCATGTTCCGTTGCTGAGCATCGGGTTGAACTGTGCGTTGGGAGCCAATCAATTACGACCATACCTGCAGGTGATGGCGCGCGAGTCGGAAACGTTTGTCAGCGCCTATCCAAATGCCGGTTTACCAAATGCCTTCGGTCATTACGATCAGACACCCGAAGAGATGGCTGCTCAAATTGAAGAATATTTAAAAGATGGATTGGTGAATATTGTTGGCGGCTGTTGCGGAACTACTCCGGATCACATTAAGAAAATAGCGGAGGTAGCGATGAAGTATAAGCCTCGTGTTCTTGATTTAGTTGTCGATAGTAAATAGTCGATAGTATAATCATTGATAAACCATAATATGGCGTTCAAATTTGAAAATCTTAAGGTCTGGCAAAGGTCAAATGAACTCTCGGGCGAAATTTCGGAGTTGACTGAAAAGTTTCCTAAGAAGGAAATGTTTGTGTTGACTTCCCAAATCCAACGCGCATCTGATTCCATTGCTTTAAATATAGCTGAGGGCTCAACTGGCCAGACTAACCCTGAATTCAGACGATTTTTAGCAATTGCTCTTCGTTCTGCAATTGAGGTGGTTTGTTGTCTCCACCTTGGAAAAAGAAGAAGACTAATTAATGAAAAGGAGTTTAGCTATTTCTATGATTTTTTGACCGAGATAGTGAAAAGTATTCAGGCACTTCGAAATTCAGTTAAGTAATGAGCTATCGACCATCCACTATGGACTATCGTCTGAAATTAAGCGGACTTGAACCGGTAACGGTAACGCCCGCATCAAACTTTGTTAACATCGGTGAACGCACCAACGTAACCGGCTCGGCAAAATTTCTAAAGCTGATCAAGGAAGACAAGTTTGATGAAGCATTGGAAGTAGCGCTCGATCAGGTTCGGGGCGGTGCGCAGGTGATTGACGTGAATATGGATGAAGGCATGCTCGATTCGCAGGCTGCCATGGTTCGCTTTCTTAACCTGATGGCTGCTGAGCCTGAAATAGCACGCGTGCCGGTGATGATCGATTCCTCCAAGTGGGAAGTTATTGAAGCCGGGTTGAAATGTTTGCAAGGCAAAGGCATTGTGAATTCAATCAGCATGAAAGCTGGCGAAGAAGAATTTGTTCGTCAGGCGAAACTGGTGAGGCGTTATGGTGCAGCCGTGGTGGTTATGGCATTCGATGAACAAGGTCAGGCCGATACCTTTGAGCGCAGAATTTCAATTTGCAAACGTGCGTATGATATTCTGGTAAACCAGGTTAAGTTTCCGCCACAGGACATCATTTTTGACCCGAATATTTTTCCGGTGGCAACCGGAATTGATGAGCATAAGAATTACGCCCTCGATTTCTTTCGTGCGGCAAAATGGATTCGAGAGAATCTACCACATGCGCATGTCAGCGGTGGGGTAAGTAACGTGTCGTTTAGCTTTCGCGGAAACCAGAAAGTGCGCGAAGCCATGCATGCTGCTTTTCTGTATCACGGTATTCAGCACGGTATGGATATGGGCATCGTAAACCCAACCATGCTGGAAGTGTATGATGAGATTGACAAGGAGTTACTGGAGCGCGTTGAAGATGTACTGCTGAACAGGAGAGACGATGCTACCGAGCGTTTGCTGGAGTTCGCGGAAACGGTAAAGGGATCAGCTAAGAAGAAAGAAGCAGATGACTCCTGGCGGAAGGGTACCGTTGAAGAGCGGATCACCCACGCCTTGGTGAAAGGCATAATCGATTTTATCGATCAGGATACGGAAGAAGCAAGGCAGAAATATGCCAAACCGCTTGATGTGATTGAAGGGCCACTCATGGCCGGCATGAATGTGGTGGGTGATTTGTTTGGCTCTGGAAAAATGTTTTTACCGCAGGTGGTGAAGAGTGCACGCGTCATGAAAAAGGCTGTCGCTTACCTGGAGCCGTTCTTGCAAGAGGAAAAAATAAAGAGCGGACAAGTAGGTAAACCCGCTGCTAAAATTTTATTAGCCACTGTAAAAGGCGATGTGCATGATATCGGGAAGAACATTGTTGGTGTGGTGTTGGCCTGTAACAATTATGATGTGGTGGATTTGGGGGTAATGGTGCCCGCGGATAAAATTTTGGAGGCAGCGCGTAGAGAAAAGGTAGACATTATCGGGTTAAGTGGTCTGATCACGCCTTCATTGGATGAAATGGTATACGTGGCTAAAGAGATGCAGCGCGAGAAGTTCGATCTTCCATTACTGATTGGTGGCGCTACGACCTCGCGCATTCATACCGCTGTGAAGATTGATCCGGTTTATGACGGACCGGTAGTGTATGTGCTCGATGCTTCACGAAGTGTTCCGGTAGCGAGTGAACTGATCAGTGAAACATCACGAAAGAACTTTAAAGCAAAAACCAAAGCGGAATATCAAAAGCTTCGGCAAGATCATGAAAGCCGCAAGGAGTTAAAAAATTATATCCCGCTCGCGGAGGCGCGTAAAAATAAAACGGCCATCGACTGGAATGCATTCGTTTCGGTTAAACCGACATTTTATGGAAAGAAGGTTTTGTTGAATTATCCACTGGAAGAATTGCGTCAGTATATCGATTGGACACCTTTCTTTCAGACGTGGATGCTGGCTGGTCGTTTTCCTGGAATTCTGGAAGATGCAGTGGTTGGGGTAGAGGCGAAAAAGCTTTATGATGATGCACAAAAGATGCTCGATGAAATCATCCGAGAAAAAAGTCTTCAGGCAACTGGCGTGGTGGCATTTTATCGGGCAAATCGCACAGATCAGGAGGATGTAAAACTATTCAAAGATGATGCTGCCGAGCAACCTTTTGCAACGCTTCATTTTTTGCGACAACAAAATAAGAAGGCGCAAAACCTGCCTAATTTTTCGTTGGCAGACTTTATTGCTCCTGCCAATTCAGGTAAGCCCGATTACATCGGTATGTTTGCCGTAACCGCAGGCATCGGATTGGAGAAGCTGATTGAAAAGTATAAAGCCGCGCACGATGATTATTCTGAAATTATGGCCAAAGCATTAGCCGACCGACTCGCGGAAGCCTTTGCGGAACGCCTGCATGAACGGGTGCGGAAAGAATTCTGGGGTTATAGCAAGGATGAAGAGCTGGCCAACGACCAATTGATTGCAGAAAAATATCAAGGCATTCGTCCGGCACCGGGTTATCCCGCTTGCCCGGATCATACGGAGAAACGAATCATTTTTGAGATACTGGAAGCTGAAAAGGAAGCCGGAATAAAATTGACCGAATCCTGTGCCATGTATCCAGCCGCTGCAGTAAGCGGGTATTACTTCTCCCATCCTGAATCAAAATATTTCGGACTTGGAAAGATTGAAAAAGATCAGGTTGAGGAGTACGCTGAACGCAAGGGGATGAAGGTGGAAGAGGTGGAGCGGTGGCTCTCGCCAAACTTATCTTATAACTAAACTCAAGTTGAAAGTCTGAAAATGTATTACTGGTGTAACGTTAAAAATTTGGTGCCTTAAAGCCTTTAGTGGCCATATTTTTAAATTATTTTATAGAACTAAGAATATGAAAGTAACTGAACACTTAGCAAAAGCAAACGGAAAAACGCTGTTCACCATTGAAGTGCTTCCGCCTTTAAAAGGTGAGAACATCCGCTCGTTGTTCGATCACATGGATCCGTTGATGGAGTTCAAACCTTGTTTCGTGGATGTAACCTATCATCGTGAAGAATATGTTTATAAAAAGCGTGAGAATGGATTGCTGGAAAAAAAATCTACACGTAAACGTCCCGGTACGGTGGCGTTGTGCGCAGCCATTCAAAACCACTATAAAGTGGACACCGTTCCGCATATCATCTGTGGTGGGTTCTCAAAGGATGAAACCGAAAACGCTTTGATCGACCTGCACTTTCTTGGAATTGAAAATGTATTGGTGTTACAAGGCGATGGTATCAAGAATGAAGGTCGGTTTGTGCCGGAACCTGACGGACATAAGTTTGCTTCTGAGCTTTTGCAACAGGTAGCGGATATGAACAAAGGCGTTTACCTGGATGAAGAGTTACTGAACACCACGCCAACAAATTTCTGCATCGGGGTGGCAGGCTATCCGGAAAAGCATTTTGCAGCGCCCAACCTGAAAACCGATTTGAAGTACTTAAAACTCAAAGTTGATCTGGGGGCCGAATACATCGTGACACAAATGTTTTTCGATAACCAGAAATACTTTGAATTTGTGGCTAAGTGCCGGGAGTTTGGCATTAACGTGCCGATCATTCCCGGTATAAAACCCATTACTACAAAAAATCAGGTGAGTGTGCTGCCTACGATCTTTCATATTGATTTGCCGGAAGCCTTGGCAGATGAAGTGGAGAAGTGCAAAGACAATGCAGCTGTTCGTCAGGTGGGTGTTGAGTGGGCAGTAAAACAATCGAAGGAATTGATCAAGGCCGGTGTACCCACGCTCCATTTTTATTCCATGGGTAAGTCTGACCCTATATATAAGATTGCCAAAGAGCTTTTTTAAGCGTCCGCTGGCGGACGAAAAAGTTCATAAAGGGACGAGATGGTTTTAAAAACCGGCTCAGTAGCTTAAAAACAAAGGTAATTTACATGGCACCTTCATTGTAATCTGGGTGAAAACCCAGAACCACCATGCTCAAAAATTACCTGCTTTCCGCCTTCCGTTCCATCGCAAGGCGTAAGGGATTTACCCTTCTTAATATTGTTGGTCTTGCCATAGGTCTATCGGCCAGTCTGCTTATTCTGCAATACGTAAAAGATGAGTTAAGTTTTGACGACTTTCATGAAAACGCTGAGCGGATTTACCGGGTCGAGTTTGATGCGTACCGCGAAAATGAATTGATCTTTAAAAGTGCTACAGCTTTTCCAAAGGTAGCACCGATGCTCATAGCCGATTACCCTGAAGTGGAAGATGCCACGCGGTTATACTTGCGTTACGGTGGTGGGGTTGTGCGCCATGAGGAAACGGCTATTCAAATCAATGATCTTTTTCAAGCTGAACAGAATTTTTTCACCATTTTTTCCTATCCCTTGCTTGATGGAGAAGCTAAACTGGATCAGCCCAACACAGCAATCATAGAAGAAGAAACCGCTAAGAAATTTTTTGGTGATGCGAGCCCCATTGGAAAACGAGTAAAGTTTGGAAGCAATGAGGAGTATGAAATAACCGGTGTTTTGCGATCACCGGAAAATTCACACTTAAAATTTTCCTTTCTCTTCTCGTATCCAACCTTGGTAACCCTTTGGGGTGATGACTTTAACAGTGCCTGGGGTTGGTACGACTTTTATAATTACGTTTTACTTCGTCCCGGTAGTGACCCCAAAGCATTGGAGGCAAAGCTGCCGGATTTTGTAAATAAGTACGGCAATGGCGAGAACGAAAGTGATCGTACTCGTTTTTTGCTGCAGCCACTTTCTGAAATTCATTTGTATTCTGATTTGATCCAGGAAGCACGGGTGAACGGTAACGGAACCTCGGTGTATTTTTTGATGATCATTGCCTTCTTTATACTGGTTATAGCTTGGGTAAATTATATCAACTTGTCTACAGCACGAGCGGTGGAACGCGCGAAAGAAGTAGGGATAAGAAAAGCCATTGGCGCATACAAGAAGCAATTGGTAGGACAGTTTTTGGCTGAAGCTTTTTTTGTAAACCTGTTTGCGGCTCTTCTGGGTTTGGTATTGGTCTATCTGGCTATTCCTTTTTTTAATGAATTGGCTAGTAAGCAACTTACGTACAGTATTTTCCTGGATGTAAACCTCTGGCTTGCATTAGCAGGTTTGTTTTTACTGGGATCACTGCTATCGGGCTTATACCCGGCATTTGTATTATCGTCATACCAGCCCGCAATTGTTTTAAAGGGATCTATGAAGGGCTCACGTGATGGGCTGGTGCTTCGTAAATTTTTGGTAGTGGGTCAGTTTGCGGCATCTGTTGCACTGATTGCCGGAACCATCATTGTTTATACCCAATTGAAATTCATGCAAAGCAAGGACTTGGGTATCAGTATCGATCAGACCTTGGTGATTCATGGACCAGGAGTAGTAACGGCTGATTCACTTTACCCCAACTACTTGCAGGCCTACCGGAATGTGCTCACCACGCATCCGGATATCAAGCATTTTTCAGCTACAACTGAAGTGCCGGGTAACCTCGTGTACTGGACAAACGGAGCCAGAAGAGTAGGAGATGATGAATCGCAACAAAATCAAATGTATAACATTGGCGTTGATTATGAATTTCTGAACACGTTTGGCAATACCTTGTTGGCCGGTAGAAACTTCGGCCCCGAATTTACAGGAGACAGTGCCAGTATTATCATTAACCGTAAGGCTGTCGATATTTTTAATCTGGAGTCGCCAGAAAATGCCATCGGTCAAAAAATCAGAATTGGCCGAGATACATTTAACATAACAGGTGTAATTGAAAACTACCATCAGGAGGGACTGAAGCAGGATTTCAGACCAACGGCATTTCGCCTTACTCAGCGAGCCAGAAACTACTACTGTGTAAAGATTGAAACCCAGCGCCTGGATCAGGTGATGGCTTTTGTTAAGGAGCAATATGCTACCACGTTTCCCAATAATCCATTCGATTATTTTTTCCTCGATAGTTTTTTTAATCGACAATATAAAAATGAACAACAGTTTGGAAGTGTATTCGGATTCTTTGCCATACTGGCGATTATCGTGGCTTCCCTGGGGTTGTTTGGGTTGGCATCCTTCACCGTATCGCAACGTACTAAAGAGATTGGTATTCGCAAGGTTTTAGGTTCGAGTGTGTCGAACATTTTCATCCTCCTGTCAAAGGATTTTTTAAAGCTCGTCATCATTGCCAATGCGATTGCTGTGCCTGTAGTGTGGTGGGTGATGGAACAGTGGTTGAGCGGCTTCGCCTTCCGCATGGAGATTGGTGCCTGGATTTTCTTTTTGGCAGGCGTGATTTCTGTGTTGGTGGCCTTACTTACCGTTAGCTATCAGTCTGTTACCGCGGCCACGACCGATCCGGTTAAATCACTTCGATACGAATAATGATTAATTTTTAAACATCATGTTTCTCAATTACCTCAAAATCACCATCCGCACCCTGATCAAGTATAAAGGGTATGCCACCATCAATTTATTGGGATTATCGCTGGGCCTTACTGCGGGTGTATTGATACTCGTTTATGTACTCGATGAACTTTCGTTCGATCGGTTTCATACCAAAGGCGATCGCATTTACCGCGTAGGTACCGATATGTACGACATTAAAACGGGTGCCCTTAACGGTGGCATAGAAGGCAATGGCTGGGCTGTGGGTAAACTTCTTGAGCGCGATTTTCCTGAAGTTGAAAAAGTGGTGTATATCCGCAACGGATCAGGACTGCAGGTTAACCACAACGGTAAACATCTCGAACAGCGAGTCTTTTTTGCAGGACAGGAGTTTTTTGAAATTTTTTCTTTTCCACTGACAAAAGGAAATTCCGAGACCGCGCTTACACAACCCAACAGCATTGTCATTACTGAGTCGATGGAGAAAAAGTATTTCCAGGATGAGGATGCCCTTGGTAAAACCATGGTGTTTGAGGACAGCTTATTGTTTACGGTTACCGGTGTATTGCAAGACATCCCCGCGCAATCGCATATGCAGTTTGATATGTTGATGTCATTTGCCACCTATGAATCACTCAACAGAGATTTTACCTATGATGGGGGTTGGGGAAACCTGAATGTGCGTAACTATATCTTATTAAAGGAAGGCGTTGACGCCCATGCATTCTTTGCAAAAGCGCGCGACCTGTATATGAACTACGTGGAAGAAGACATGCGGAAGTGGGGCATGTTCATGTATCTGGGTTTTGAACCGTTACAACAGATTTATCTGCACTCCAAGCGTGGTAACGGCATGGGGCCGTTAGGTAGCATGGATCGTGTTTACCTGGTTTCGGGTGTGGCGTTATTTGTGGTGCTATTGGCATGTATCAATTTTATTAATCTTTCCACTGCACGTTCGGCACACCGCGCAAAAGAAGTGGGGCTGCGTAAAGTTGTTGGCTCATCGCGTAATTATCTCATCACGCAGTTTTTAAGTGAATCCTTTGTGTTGACGGTTTTGGCTTTTCTGGTAGCTCTTGGTTTAATCGGGGTAATACTGCCCATGTTCAACCAATTGATCGGCAAAACCTATAGCCTCGGCATTTTACTTCAGCCAACGGTTGTTATCGGAGTGGTGGCCATGCTGGTCTCGGTCACGTTGCTATCGGGTTACTATCCCGCTATTGCCATTTCATCGCTGCGGCCTGCTGAAGTATTGAAAGGAAAAATCATGACCAGTCAGCGTGGTGTACAGCTAAGACGTGTATTGGTGGTATTTCAATTTGTTATTTCTGCAGGATTGATTTTGTGTACCCTCGTGGTGATGAATCAACTTCAGTTTATGCAGAACCGCGACCTGGGTTTTAACCGCGATGAAGTGTTGATCGTTGATGTGGGAAAGGTACCTTCTGGTGAGCAAGCTTATCACAACGCATTTAAGAATGAGTTAAGCGCACTGTCCGCAATCGAGTCGATAAGCTTTAGCAATGCAGTGCCGGGCCGTAATGGCTGGGTAGGGCAGTGGGCGCATGCGGCCGATCGCAGTTCGGAAGAAAGTATCGGTACGGAATTCATGACCATTGATGAACATTATTTCCATACACTCGACATCAAACTATTGGCCGGAAGAAATTTTGACCCGAACAATACAACTGACCTGCAGGAAGGACTTATTCTCAATGAAACAGCAGTAAAGCAGTTTGGTTGGGAGACTCCGGAAAATGCATTAGGAAAGAAAGTGGATTCGCCTTCCCAACATCCGGCCGGAACGGTGATCGGTGTGGTAAAGGATTATCACCAGTGGGGTTTGCAACAACAAATCTATCCGCAGGCAATGGCCTACAAGCCCCGTTACTCACGGTATTTTGTGTTGCGATACAATGCCGCGGCAACAGCCGAGTTGCTTCCGCAACTGGAAAGCATCTGGAAAAAGCATTATGATGGCCATGACTTCAGCTACTTCTTCCTGGATGAGGATTTTGAACGTCAGTATTATGCCGAGCAGCGATTGGTAAAAGTGTTTACGGTATTCTCCATTGTTACCATCATCATTGCAGTAATCGGGTTAACGGGTTTGGTTTCATTCATGGTAACGGCTCGCACAAAAGAAATCGGTATCCGAAAAGTGCTTGGCGCAGATGTGTTGAACATCACCCGATTACTATCGCGCGAGTTTTTGATGCTGGTGATCATTGCCAACCTGATCGCATTTCCGGTGACGTGGTACCTTACCAGCCAGTGGCTGAATGGCTTTGCGTACAAAGTGACTATTGGCGCTTCTTTGTTTGTGTTAACTTTTGTGTTGGCCATTGGTACAACCCTGCTTACGGTTGGTTATCAAACGGTTCGTGCTGCATTGTCAGATCCGGTTGATTCACTCCGCTATGAATAGGTTGATCTTATCGAATAATCCGTAAAAATTATCAAATGCTTAAATCGATTTTAGTTACCGCGCTTCGGAACATTTACCGCAACCGGTTCTTCTCCATCGTTAACATGTTGGGGCTTGCCTTCAGCATGTCGCTGGGGTTGCTCATTATCCTCATTGTAAAAGAGCAATACACGTATGATAATTTTCATCAGGATACCGACCGTATTTATCGCGTAAATACGGCTGCGCTTCGCGTTAACGGTGATCGGGAAGAATACGCCTCAACGGCTTACCCCATCGGGCAAGCTTTAATGGAGAACTACACGTTTGCAGAAGCAGTTGTTCGCATAAACCGGAGATTAAACGGGGATGCCGTTTTCGGAAAAGTGAACGTACCAATTCGAGGCGTATTGGCTGATCCATCTTTCCTTACTGTATTCAATTTTCCGTTGGAAAAGGGTAATCCGGCAACGGCCTTGAATGAGCCCAACAACCTGGTATTAACCGCTGAAGCGGCAGAGAAAATATTTGGTGATACTGAACCCTTAGGACAAACCTTGACCATATCCGGATACGGAGAATTTGTAGTAACCGGAGTGTTGCAGAAATTTAAGAGCAAGACACATTTCGAGTTTGAAGTACTCGGTTCAACGGCAGCCTTACCTGTTTTTGAGCGCGATGGAATTATTAGTAACGCTATCGACAACTGGAATAACTATTATAGCAGTTATGTTTATCTTAAACTAAAAGAAGGAAAAACGCCCGAAGAGACCAAACAGGCACTTGATGAAATTTATAAATCCCATTATACCGGGTTAAAACTGGAAACCCGCGACAAAGGGTATGACTTTTATCTGCAGCCGTTGTCGGCCATTACACCTGGCCCCACCTTATCAAATCAAATGGGCTCGGGCATGCCGTCTGTACTACTGTTGTTTATGAGTGCACTGGCGGCAGTGGTCATGTTGTTGGCCTGCTTTAATTATACCAACCTGATGATCGCTAAATCGCTGGCACGTGCACGCGAAATAGGTATACGAAAAGTGGTGGGTGCTATGCGCTGGCAGGTGTTTGCTCAGTTTGTAGGTGAGGCCGTTGTGTTTTCATTAGTGGCGCTGATGTTTTCCTATTTGCTGCTGCAATTTTTAAAGCCGGGTTTCATGCAGCTCAGTATGGCACAGGAGTTTGCTACTGAACTGACGGAAGACTATTCGATTTATCTGTACTTTGTTTTGTTCGCTGTTGGTGTTGGCGTGTTGGCCGGGTTGCTTCCTGCCGGATACCTTTCAGCCTTTAAGCCATCGCGGGTATTGAAAGACGTTAGCGGTTTTAAAGTATACTCCCGCTTAACCTTTCGAAAGGCTCTGATCATCACACAATTTACATTTTCGGTCGTTTTTGTTTTGGTTGTTCTGGTCATCTACAACCAGATAACCTTTATGGTATCGAAAGATTATGGATTGAAGGAAGAGAATATCTACAACGTGCGCCTGCAAGGTATGGCATTTGATAAGCTGGCCAATGAAGTTCAACGTTTGCCCGGTGTTGTTCAAGTGGGAGGGGTTTCGCATGCCTTGGGAACCTGGGCTGACCGTTCCAGTGATTATAAACGCAACCGTACTGACGAACCGTTTACGATTCGAGATTTTATTGTAGATGATACATACATTGATAATATCGGCCTTAATTTTTTAGCTGGTAAAAACTTTGATCCGCAAACAGAAGGCGAACATGAACGCCATGCCATTCTGAATGAACAGGCGCTTACCTATTTCGGGTTTGCCGATCCGGCTTCGGCTGTTGGTCAAACTCTGTACGTGAACGATTCCGTCATGCTTTCTGTGATAGGCGTGGTTCAGGATTTTCATTTCCGTCCGCTTAATTATGAAATCGGCCCGCTGGTGTTGCGGTATAATATGGACCAGCTAGGCTGGTTAAGTGTGCTGGTGGCGCCTGATAAAATGACGGAGACGACCAGCGGCATTGCAGCCATTTGGAAACAACTCGATCCCGTGCATGAATATGATGCGATACGGATGGCCGATCAAATTGATGACGCCTACCGCACAGCCGGGTTCTTTGATATCCTAACCATTGTGGGCTACATTTCATTTCTTACCGTTACCCTGGCGTGTATGGGCATGTTGGGCATGGCCATGTACGCCACGCAAACCCGTACAAAAGAAATTGGTGTGCGAAAGGTAATGGGGGCCTCTGTAAAACAGATTACGTTGTTGTTGAGCCGTTCGTTTTTTATTATGATCGGTTTGGCTACACTTATCGGTACACCTTTAGCCTTCTTGTTGGGCGAGCAGTTTTTGTCTTTGTACGCATTTAAAATTGAAATTACCCCGTGGTTGTTACTGTTGGGTATTGGTATTGTGGCGTTGGCCGGATTTGTAACCATCAGTACGCAAACGCTGCGGGCCGCTTCCGCCAACCCGGTAAATTCTCTTCGCTACGAATAAATTAAATTATATGAGAACATTATTCATCCTATTGTTTTGTGTTGTTGCAGGATTGCTACACGCACAGCAAACCGACCGCGAACTGGTTTATGCGGCCATTGAAGATTATGTGGATGGCTTATACCTTGTACAGCCCGACCGGATTAAAAAAAGTGTGCATCCGAATTTAACCAAGAAAGGTTTTTGGCGACAACCGGATAAGACTGCGTACGAGAAGGAATCCATCATGACATTTGATCAGCTTGTGGACCTGGCCGGAAGGTGGAATGCAAAAGGAACGCTTCCGAAAGATGCCCCAAGAATCATTCAGGTACTTGATGTGCTCGATCAAACCGCCACAGCGAAGTTAACGGCCCATTGGGGCATTGATTATTTTCAATTGGCGAAGTATGATGGAAAGTGGTTGATAGTAAATATTATCTGGCAGGCCCATCCGCCCAAGGGTTTATGAGTTGTTGGTAGATTTTTTTTGCAAATCAAGTGTTCGTTAATTTCACGACTTATAGCAACCTATTTTCAAATCCATTAAAACTGGAACCACTAACTAGTGAAGTCGTTGCAGTATGAGCAAGTAAAAATGAAAGTGAGTTTCTTTAATATTAATCTATTGAAGAATATCCAGTTTTTGCATTATGAAATTCATCTTCAGTGACCTCTTTTATCTTATTATCAGTAGATAAATAGAATCTCTTTCTATTGGTAAAATTCATTCGATTAAACAAAAAATTAGTGTCCTTTATTCCTTTTATTTCTAACTCACTAACTATTTTTCGGGAAATTTTACCATTTTCAATCGATATTCCATTCTTGATTTCAACCGGATCAATTTTGATTATTTCATAGCTATTATTTGCAGATAATGCAACTCCCTTTACTTTGGAAAGAATAGGGTACTCAAAGGAGTATTCACAATCTTCCTGAAGTCTCCACGAATGCCCACTCATTCGAATGTAGTATCTATTTTTTATGGCGCCTTGATCACCTGGCAAAAGTTCGTAATAAATGTACTTGTCAGTGATTATATCTTCAAATTCTATTGACTCACCTTTGGTATAGATTACATAGCGATTGCGTAATTTGTATCCTTCTCTGAGTAAAAAAAATCCAATGATAAATAGAATTGTTACAAAAACATTTACAATCGGTGGAGCAAATTCATCTTTTTCAGGATCACGCATTCCTTCAGCGTACCAGCTAAACATGAAGTAGAAATAAGTGCAGAAAAGTCCAACAGCTATCCATCCGACAATTATTCGATGCTGAGCTGTCCTAAGTTTTGATGAGAGAAAATCTTGTGCTGAATTCATAGTGTAAAATAGAACGGTAAAATATTAAAATACCGTCAAATGTGAAATCAGCCTATAATCATACCCAGCAAAATACAATTTCATCAATGAATATTTATTAACTTGTAAAAGGTTCATTTTTTCTTTACGCAGAAAAATGTACTTTAAAGCGTTAACCCAAAATAATTTCCATGACCTCATTTAAAAGCTCACGCAGAAAGTTTATTCAGCAGGCCGGCCTCGCAGCCGCAGCGTTTACCATAGTGCCCCGCCACGTGCTGGGCGGCAAGGGATTTTTGGCTCCCAGTGATACGCTGTCGGTTGCCGGTATTGGTGTTGGCGGCCAGGGTGGTGGCGATATCAACGGAATTTTTGGTACCAATAAGGCCGTGATCTCCTTCCTGTGCGATGTGGATGACCGCAGGGCGGCCAATGCCATCGCAAAATTTCCAAAGGCAAAATATTATAAGGATTTCCGCGTGATGCTCGATAAGGAGCATAAAAGCATTGATGCCGTATCGGTGTCAACCCCCGATCATAATCATGCTGTGCAGGCCATGGCCGCCATGCAGTTAGGCAAGCACGTGTATGTGCAAAAACCGTTAACGCATGATATTTATGAAGCGCGCATGCTCACCGAGGCTGCAAAGAAATACAAGGTAGTAACCCAAATGGGCAACCAGGGGGCATCGGGTGATGGCGTGCGGCAGTTGGTGGAATGGTATCAGGCAGGACTGATAGGAGAGGTGCACACCGTGTATTGCTGGACGAACCGGCCCGTATGGCCGCAAGGCATACCTTGGCCGGTACAAAAGGCAGATGTACCCAAAGAACTCGATTGGGATTTGTGGCTCGGCACCGCGCCCTATAAAGATTACATTGAAAAGCTGGTGCCCTTTAACTGGCGCGGCTGGTGGGATTACGGAACCGGTGCGTTGGGCGATATGGCGTGCCACATTGTTGAGCCACCATTCCGTGTGCTTGAATTGGGTTACCCGATTGATGTACAGGCCAGCGTGGGTAGTGTGTATGTAGATGAATTCCGCAGGGGATATTTTCCGGAAAGTTGTCCGCCATCGTCACATATTGTGATGACCTTCCCTGAGCGCGGCACAAAGCCAAAAGTTAAAGTGCATTGGATGGATGGCGGCATCCAGCCCGAACGCCCGGAGGAGTTAGGCCCGAACGAACAATTCGGTGATGGTGGCAATGGTGCGTTGTTTATCGGAACGAAAGGTAAGATGATGTGTGGCACCTACGGTATACTGCCAAAACTTTTACCCACATCGCGCACACAGGAAGTAAACGTACCGCAAACCCTTAAGCGTGTGCCCAATGGCGACCGCGGACACTACGCCAACTGGGTGGAAGGTTGTTTGGCCGGATACGGTAAAACCGAGCTGAGTTCTCCGTTTGAAATTGCCGGTCCGCTTACCGAAATGGTGTTGATGGGTAACCTGGCTATACGCAGTCATGATATCCGCATTCCACGAAAAGATAATCCGAATCAGTTCACCTATCCGGGCAGAGATATTAAACTGTTGTGGGATGGTGTGAACATGAAGATCACCAACTTTGAGGAAGCCAATCAGTTTGTGAAGCGTGAGTACCGGGCGGGTTGGAAGTTGTAAATTGTGGGTATCCACTTGTAGTCCTAAATTTAGCCCGTCATTGCGAGGAACATTGACAAGACTGCTTAACTACAAAAATCGCCTTGTGACGAAGCAATCCCGATCTTTCACATAGTATTCACTATATCGTGCAGGATTGCTTCGCTCTAACGCACATTTCTTAGCTTCCGCTCGCAATGACGACAATTTTTTTGAGTGAGGTCAATTATAAAATTATAATTTGAAAAATGTTCTTTAACGGTAAAGTGGTTTGGATTACCGGTGCCTCATCCGGCATAGGTGAATCATTGGCGTATGCCTTTGCCAGGCAAGGGGCAAAGCTTGTCTTGTCGGCCCGAAGGGGAGAGGAGTTGCAGCGCGTAAAAGCAGCCTGTAATATAACGGAGGAGAAAGTGTTGATCCTTCCGCTTGATGTTTCGGATACTGCATCCATTCTTCCGCAAACTAAACACGTGTACGATCGGTTTGGTGGGGTGGATATCCTGATCAACAATGCAGGGGTCAGCCACTGGACGAAAGTGAAAGACCTGTCGCTAGAGGTGATCCATAAAATTTTCAACGTGAATTTTTTTGGTGGCATCGCGCTCACAAAAGCTGTGCTGCCGAAGATGTTGGAAGCCAAGCGCGGACATATTGTGGTGATCTCAAGTGTGTTGGGTAAGATGGTGGTTCAAAAACAAGCGGCCTACAATGCGAGCAAACATGCGTTGCAGGGATTTTATGATACGCTGCGCCTGGAAGTGGCAGCAGATGGTTTAAACGTGTTGTTGGTATGCCCGGGATTTGTGCGCACCAACGTAGCAAAGAACTCACTGAATAAAGATGGCGTGGCCATCAATCAGGATAACGATAAAATTGCCAAAGGCCTCAACCCGGATTATGTGGCTGAGGAAATACTGAAAGCCATTGAAAAAAATAAGAATGAAATCATTCTGGCCGGTCGCCCGGAGAAATCGGCTATACTGCTAAAGCGGTTGGCGCCAGGTTTATTTGCCAGGATGATGCGGAAGCGTAAACTCCTGTAATAGCATGATGAATTTGTTGGAGTTGGTTGAGAAGTTACAGGAACGTCTGAAACAGGAACTGCCGGGTGCGAAAGCGCATGAGGTATTGCGCGCAACACCTGTTGGCGCCATCCTTCCCAAGTTCGAACATAAAGTACCACCCAAACCGGGCAGTGTTTTAATACTGCTGTATCCGGAATCAAACGAAATTTATTTCCCGTTAATCAAACGCCCCGATTATTTGGGCGCACACAGCGGTCAGGTGAGTTTGCCGGGTGGCAAAGCCGAAGCCGGAGAAACCGTATTTGATACTGCCTTGCGCGAAGCACAGGAAGAGATTGGTATTCATCCTTCACGCGTGAAGGTGTTGGGCACACTCAGCGAGTTTTTTGTAGTCCCCAGTAATTTCATGGTTACACCGGTTATTGGTGTGAGTGAAGGAAAACCTGAATGGATTCCGGATCAGCATGAAGTAGCCCGTGTACTGCATGGAAGCATCGCACACATCGTTCAAGACGATGCCATCTTAACAAAAGAAATCATGGCAGCCGGCCGCTACAAGATGCTGGCGCCACACTTTGAAATAGAAGGGGAGGTGGTGTGGGGTGCTACGGCTATGATGTTGAATGAGTTGCGTACAGTTATTCAGGAACTCTATATAAAAAAATAGGCCACCTGTCGGTGACCTATTTTTAGTAAACAATTTATTGTTTTAGTTACCCGTATAGGTATCCCAGTTCAATTCAGCTTGTGGAACAGGGAACTGTGTAAAAATTGTTCCCAGGTCATAGCTGGTTGGGATTTCATCAAGTTTGTCGTATCGTCTGGCATCGATCCAACGATGTCCCCAAGGCTCTGCCCAAAGTGAGTACCTGCGTTGATAGAGTATTTCATCTATTAATTCGTCCAGGGTTGTTCCTCCGCCATACGCGCCAATATCAGCCGCATCCCTAATAATGTCTATGGCCTCGACAGCTAATGTTGGCTGGTTTAGTTGAGCATGCGCTTCAGCTTTTATCAAAATGAGTTCCTCATTTCTGATAAACGGTATAGCGGCTGTATTGCTTGCCCAGCGCTTATCCTGATGCGTACCAACAAGGGGAGTAGCATCCGTTGTGATCGTCACGGGAGTAGTCCGTTCAAAGAACTTATTCTCAACGCGTAAGTCGCCTGGTGTGGCGTCATCAATCATGGATGGATGAACAACAATGATGGTGTTGATGTTGGCATCTAGAACGTAGAACAACGGATTAAATGCATCCGGAGGTGCGCCATAGGTATGGGCAGGTCCGGCTTGCAGGTTTCCATCCAGATCCATAAACGAATCATCCAAGGCATCAAGTGCACCTTGCCAGTCTTCTCTGTAAACAGCAAGGCGTGCAGCAATTGCCCGGTTAACCTGCTTTAAGCCATCAATGGTGTTGAATCCGGCCCAACCGGAAGTTAATGTAAAAGGTAATGTAGTACCAGCTGCATTAAGATCGGCATAGCCTTCAGTCAACAAGGTATTGATAAAGGTCAGCGCCTGATCATAGGATACAAATGGTCCCGGGTTAAACGGATCTTTAACATCTATACGGATACCATTTTGGTAGAGCCAATTAGCAGGAATCATAAATTGATACGCCTGAATGGTTTTGGCAAATCCTGATACCGCTTTCTTCTCTTGCTCGTTTAGGAAGATTGTATTCTGTGCGGCATCAATCAATACATCAGCTTGTTTGATGGCCTGATAGGGGGCAGCGTATGAACCACCACCTGTTGCACCAAATCCAAAATAGGCAGCATCCGGTACACGGCCCGCCTGGCCTAACCAGTCAGTTTGAAAGCGCGGATCTGATCCATTCAGGTACCATACTTCCCGGCCAAAGGTATTCCATGCTTGCGAAATATTGGTTACGTATCCACGGTGCCGTGATTCCAGCCCTGTAACTAAAAACTGAATTTGTCTGCGAGAAGCATTATTCGCAACGCTGCTCACGTTAGGGTTATTAGGATCAACCAGCTCATCCACTTGAAATGGGTTACAGGCTGCTGCAATCACTAATAAGCCAAAGAAATATTTATTTATTTTATTCATATGCTTAGTGATTAGAAATCAATTTGAATATGGAAGAATAATCGTCTGGTTGTCGGATATGGAGCAACATCAACGTTGTTCGCCAATGCCTGTGCGCCAAAGGTTGAAGTTTCAGGATCATAGCCTTCATAATCCGTTATCATAAACAGGTTATTGCCTGAGAATCCGACACGTGCGCGTTGAATTACGTTTCCAAACCATTTTGATGTAACCTCAAGCGGTACGTTGTAGTACAATCCGATTTCCCTCACTTTCAGGAAAGTGGCGTCCTGTACCCAGCGACCCGCATTATTATGAGGAGCTGGAGGTCTTTGGCGTCCATTGGGTGTTCCGTTTCCATCATCATCATCAAACCATCCGTTGGTTGTACCACCACCATCGGTAAGAAAGCTTGTCAGGTTAATGTTATCTCCACCTTTTCTGTATTCCATTAAGAAATTCAATTCAAAATTCTTAAGGAAGGTCAACGAGTTATACCATGAGGAAGTCCAATCGGGTTGTGCATTTCCCCACACGGTGAATACACCAGGAGATATGGCAGGTGTTCCAACAATGGTAGTTGGTGATACACCTTCCTGTACTAAGAATGTTCCAAGCGCAGTTCCAAAGGCACCGGTTGTGTAAGACGGTATACCAAGTTTTGTAACCACAACGTCATTTTTCCACCATAGTAACCTGGAGAACCATTTGATGTTTGATTTTTCCAGAACGCTTCCAGAGATTCCAAGCTCGATACCTTTATTTTCCAATTCAGCCTCGTTGCTAATTGTTGAGATTACGCCTGTAGATGGTGCAAGGTTGAGTGGTTGAAGATTGTCTCTGGTATTCTTAATATAATAGGTAGCCTCAAGTGAGAGTCTATTATTTAAGAACCCGGCATCCAAACCGAACTCAATTTCTTCAGCTCTTTCTGGAACAACCTGCAGGTTTCCGATTGAGGTTGAAACAACAGACCCGAGTCCACCACCAATATTTGTTCCATCCAATGCAGTGAATGTGGTTCCAAATGGTACAGGTCCTGCGGTTTGCCCGTAAGCAACCCTCGGTTTTAAGGATGAGACAGCATCAACTGTCCAGAAATCGAAGTTTGCCACGTTAACAGCAAGCGATGCCTTCGGGAAAGCAAAGAATTTGTTTGCATCTCCGTTGGTATTTGATTTATCCCAACGTACGCCAACAGTACCGATTATTTTGTCCTCAAAATTCAACTCTTGTTGTACAAAAACACCAACATCCTGTTGGGTGCTGGAAAACTGAGATTCAATCTCTTGAACGGTAGCTTGTTTCAGGTTCCTTTGGCCAGGCGCGAGACCTCTGCCACGATTGAATAAAGATTCGTTTTTGAAGTCAAGTCGTACTAATCCGGCTTGGGTATTCATGTTAATTCTACTCAGGTTCCAGTTGTATACCAATGCGGCCTGAAAATTAGTATTGAGACTTTCCTGACGTCCAATAAGCACATCACCGGGGTTGGCTTGTCCACGCTGATATTGAAGATTATCAGGCAAATAGATTATTGTGGAGTTTTGAAGATAATCCAATCCGCCATTTAAACGAAGTTTAAGCTGGGATGTGGCTGTATTCAAAAGATTGGCATCCAACGAGAATGATTGAATAAAACGATTCACGAGGGAGTTGTTAATTGCATTATCGGTAACAGCAACCGGATTCTCTGCAAAGTAGGGATTGTCCGGATATACCCCCTCAACGGGTCTCAGATCAAAGTAGTTTGGTACGTATGCAATGTTATATCCAATACTGGCACCCGAGTTATTTTGGTTACCGGTAAATCCTCTGTCTGTATCCGTTCTTATGTAGTTCGAATTGACAGTTAGATTTATGTTCTTGGTTAGTTTATGATCAATATTGGCACGAATGGATTGCCTGGCAAAACCAGTTCTGCGTACAATTCCTTCTTCATCGGTCAACGAACCAGAGACAAAGAACCTTGTCTTGTCATCACCGCCTCGTAAACTAATTCTTGTATTGCTTAGCAAAGCGGTATTTCCATAGAAGTACTCTTCATAGTCAATAAACGTACCTGAAGCAACTGCATCTTGATACCGCTGAAGTTCAATTGGTCTGCGTGCTACCGGGAAGAAGAAATTAATTTTATCCTCACTCCAATCATCAACACCCATAAGTTTCAAGGGTGTACCAAATCCAATATCCTGCCCGAAGCTAACTACGGTTCTTCCGGCTTGTCCTTTTTTCGTTGTAATTACAATTACACCAGCATTTGCACGTGTTCCATACATAGCTGCTGCAGAAGGGCCTTTCAACACCTCAATATTTTCAATGTCATTTGGGTTTAAGTCAGCCAATCGGTTAGCTCCGTCATCCTGACTGGATGCACCAGCACCCGAAACGGTAGCACGACCAGTTCTTTGGAACGAGTTATTGATGTAAACACCATCTAATATGATTAGCGGAGCTGATGCTTGTGTTAAACTTGAGAGACCACGCAATTGTATTGCAAGTCCTCCTCCAGGTGCACCTGAGTTCATTTTGATGTTAGCCCCGGCAATTTTACCATACAAGGCTCCATCAGCAGTCTGGATTTGAGTGGTTCCTGTTATGTCTTTGGCGGAAACCGTGGTAACGGCATTGGCCAAGTTGGAACGCTTAATGGATGAGGCCAAACCTGTAATTACGACCTCCTCCAAACTTGTGTAATCTTCCTCCAGGTTAACAGTAACACTGGAGTTAGATGCACTCACACCCGTTTCCATTGTACGGTACCCGATGAAGGAGAAAACCAATGTTGCAGTTTCAGCATTCACCTGAAGGGAGAAATTCCCTTCGGCATCAGTAACTGTTCCAAGTGTGGTACCCTTAACAGTAACGTTTACACCAGGCATGGAATCACCGGTGCGGGCATCCTTTACAGACCCGCTGGCCGTGAACCCCTGTGCCATAATTTCCCCGGATGCAATAAGCAGCATACCGAGGAGAAAATTCCTCAAGTAAAATTTTAGCATAGAGTTTTTATTTGGTTAATAATACACCAAGCTAAAGAAAAATCTGAGACAGGTGATTAGAATTCGATTAGAACGAAAAACAAAAGTTAACTTTAATAGGGATGGATTGTTCAATTTTGGACAACTGAAAAAAAGTTGCCTTAAACGGCTGAACTTCCTTTAAGGTTATCAAAAAACAGAAGAAAAAATATTGCCGGATACCTGAATTCCTAGAAGAAAACGAACTACCCCACCTTCGTAGCAAACGCTTCCAACTTTCCGATCTCCTGATCAATCATCCACAACCCAACACCTTCTTCACCAATGAGGTCGAACAGTTCAACGGCCCTGCGGGCAATGGTTTCTTCTTCGCGTTGCTCCATGACATACCATTGTAAAAAGTTGAATGTGGCAAAGTCTTTGGATTGAAAGCAATGATCCACAATGCTGTTGATGGAGCGGGTTACATCCAGTTCATGATTCAATACGGTTTCAAAAACTTCACGAAGTGATTTGAAGGTGTGTTTGATGCCGGTGATTTCCGGTTGTAGTGCATGACCACCTGCTGTGTTTACATAATGAATCAGCTTGAGCATATGCATGCGTTCTTCTTCGGAATGCTTATAGAGAAACTGGGCAGAAGTTTCATAACCTTTCGTCTCGCACCAAGAGGCCATGGATAGGTAGGCCGCTGAGGATTTACCCTCAAGCACAATTTGTTTATTCAATAACTCTTCGGTTTCCTTGGAGAGTGAACGGGAAGGGGTGACGATCTGCTGTTTCATGATTTTGAATGTTGAGAAGGGATCAGATTACTTATTGTACGTAAGCTTATCTGATCCCATTGTGTTGAATTAAAAAATCCTAGCGTCTTCTTTTTGCTTTGCTGCCAGACTTTTTCTTGGCTGCTTTCCGGGTTACTTTTTTGGCAACTTTCTTCGCGCTTTTTCTTACCACTTTTTTTGCAGCCTTTTTCGCTACCTTCTTTTTAGAAGCAGCCTTCTTCGAAATCTTCTTTTTAGCAACCTTCTTGGCTGCTTTCTTTTTCGATGCAGACTTCTTCACCTTCTTGGCTGCTTTCTTTTTGGAAGCAGTTGGCTTGGCTTTAGCTGCTGACTTTTTAGCCGAGGCTTTTTTTGTAGCAGGTTTTGCATTTGCTTTCTTCGCGCTGATCTGTTTTGCCATCAGGTTAAGCGCAGATCCTGCCTTGAACCATTCAATCTGTCCGGCATTGTACGTGTGATTCACTTTAATGGTGTCACTGCTTCCATCTTTGTGCTTCAACACCAATGTCAACTGCTTGTCAGGAGCAAATGAAGTCAGGTCAACAATATCAATGGTGTCATCTTCCTGAATCTTATCGTAGTCAGCTTCGTTGGCAAACGTTACGGCCAACATGCCTTGCTTCTTCAAATTGGTTTCGTGGATTCGGGCAAAAGATTTTACCAGGATCACCCGAATGCCCAGGTGCCGTGGTTGCATGGCCGCGTGCTCGCGTGATGAACCCTCACCGTAGTTATGATCACCCACTACAATGGTTGGTACACCTGCAGCTTTATAGGCGCGCTGCGTAGCCGGTACCGGACCGTATTCACCGGTCAGTTGATTTTTAACGTTATCGGTCTTTTCATTGAAATAGTTGACAGCACCGGTGAGCGTGTTGTTGGCAATGTTATCCAGGTGGCCACGGAAACGCAACCACGGACCAGCCATGGAAATGTGGTCGGTGGTACATTTTCCTTTTGCCTTGATCAACAGCTTCATTCCCGTAAGGTTTTTGCCATTCCAGGGGGCAAAAGGAGAGAGGGCCTGAAGTCGGTTTGAATCTTTGGCAATTCTTACCTCAACCTTGCTGCCGTCTTTTGCCGGTTCAATATAGCCGGCATCTTCTACATCAAAACCCTGTGGTGGAAACTCAACGCCTTTCGGTTCGTCCAGTTTTACCTGCTGGCCATCTTCATTGGTGAGCGTGTCGGTTAATGGATTGAACGTAAGGTCACCGGCAATAGCAAATGCTGTTGTAATTTCCGGAGAAGCCACAAAGGCATGTGTATTCGGGTTGCCATCATTGCGCTTGGCAAAGTTGCGGTTGAACGAAGTGATGATGGAGTTTTTTCTGTTGGGGTCGTTGGTATGACGTGCCCACTGACCGATACACGGTCCGCATGCGTTGGCCAGCACTACACCGCCCATTTTTTCAAACACACCCAAGTATCCATCACGTTCTACGGTGTAGCGCACTTGCTCCGAACCAGGTGTAATAGTGAATTCTGCTTTTGCTTTTAATTTTTTATCAACTGCCTGTTTCGCAAGTGAAGCAGACCGGGTGATGTCTTCATACGAAGAGTTGGTGCATGAGCCGATCAAACCAACTTCAAGTTCCTGCGGCCAGCCGTTTTTCTTTACTTCTTCAGCAAATTTTGAAATCGGAATGGCGCGGTCTGGCGTAAACGGTCCGTTTACGTGAGGCTCTAATGTTGAAAGATCAATTTCAATTACCTGATCAAAATATTTTTCAGGATTGGCATAAACTTCTGCATCACCGGTTAAATGTTCCTTAACGGAGTTGGCCAGGTCGGCTACTTCTTTGCGACCTGTTCCGCGCAGGTATTCGGCCATCTTTTCATCATACCCAAAGGTTGAAGTGGTTGCTCCAATTTCAGCGCCCATGTTACAGATGGTGCCCTTTCCTGTACAGGATAGGGTAAGAGCACCTGGTCCGAAATATTCTACAATTGCTCCGGTTCCACCTTTTACGGTCAGGATACCCGCAACTTTCAAGATCACATCTTTCGCGGAGGTCCAGCCACTAAGTTTGCCGGTTAGTTTTACACCTATCAGCTTGGGCCATTTTAATTCCCATGGCATTCCGGCCATCACATCAACCGCATCAGCGCCACCCACACCAATCGCTACCATGCCCAGTCCACCGGCATTTACCGTGTGTGAGTCGGTACCGATCATCATGCCTCCGGGGAAGCCGTAGTTTTCAAGCACTACCTGGTGAATGATACCGGCACCGGGCTTCCAGAAGCCAATGCCGAATTTATTGGATACCGATTCGAGGAAGTTAAATACTTCACCGCTGGCGGTTAATGATTCTTTTAAGTCCTGCGCAGCACCGTTCTTGGCTAAGATCAAGTGATCACAATGAACCGTAGAAGGCACACGTACCTTGGGTATTCCTGCAGACATGAATTGAAGCAAGGCCATTTGTGCTGTGGCATCCTGCATGGCCACCCGATCGGGAGAAAAGTTTACGTACGACTTGCCGCGTTGAAAGTTTTCAACAGGCTGATCATCGTGCAGGTGACTGTAGAGAATTTTTTCTGAAAGGGTGAGGGGTTTTCCAACAGCTTTACGGGCTTTGGCGATGCGGCCGGGCATTGCCTTGTAAACGGCCTTAATCATGTCTAAATCAAAAACCATAGGTATCAAATTTAAGAGTGCTAAACTACAAATTATTTGGTTTTTAGTACGGTTTTGAGGGTTCGAAACTCCTAAAATCCTAGTGTTAAACAATTATAATTCACTCCCTGTTCATGTAGCGTCATGAAAGTGATTGTTATTGGTACAGGGGTGGCGGGCCTGGCAACGGCCAATCGGTTAAGGGCCTTAGGTTTGGATGTGCTTGTGTTGGAAGCCAACTCTTATCCCGGAGGTAAACTGACGGCTTTTGAACAAGCTGGATACCGGTTTGATGCCGGTCCTTCTCTATTTACTATGCCGGATTTCTTGGATGATGTGTTTCGGTTCTGTAAAAAAGATCCTCGCGATTATTATGCATACCGAAAGCTGGATATAGCCTGCCACTATTTCTACGATGACGGAACTTTTCTTTGTGGATATGCGGATGCATCAAACTTCGCGCATGAAGTTGAACAAAGATTCGGAGTTTCGAGGGAATCGGTGATCCGGTACCTTAAGAACTCCGAAATGCTCTACCAAACTACCGGAAGAATATTTCTGGAAAAACCGCTTAACCGGTTATCGACCTGGCTTTCCAAACCAGTAATGAAAGCCCTTCGTCACATCCCCCGTATGGGATTGTTTAAAACGCTGAATGAATTTAATGAATCCAAACTGGCACACCCCAAACTGGTTCAGTTGTTTAACCGATACGCTACGTACAATGGCTCCGATCCGTATCGGGCTCCCGGTATTCTAAGTACTATTCCTCACCTTGAATTTAATGTGGGAACGTTTCTGCCCGAAGGAGGCATGCATACCATCACCAATGCATTGGTTAAGCTGGCTGCCGATCAGGGTATAACAATTAAATACCATACACCGGTTGAGGAAATATTGGTTAAAGATAATCAGGTTTATGGTGTTCGGACCGCTGACGAAGTGATAGAAGCCGATTTAGTAGTGAGTAATATGGATGTGTATTACACCTATCGAAAGTTATTGCCAAAGCAACCTGCACCGGAGCGAAAACTCAGGCAAGAGCGTTCAAGTTCAGCGTTGATATTTTATTGGGGGATTAAACACACCTTTCCTCAACTTGATTTGCATAATATTTTCTTCAGTGCTGATTATCATAAAGAGTTTAACACCATCTTTAAAGAGAAAACCATTCCGGAAGACCCAACGGTTTACATCAACATTACGTCCAAATATATAAAGACAGATGCCCCTGAGAGTTGTGAAAACTGGTTTGTGATGATCAATGTTCCTCCTGATGAAGGACAGGATTGGGATGATCTGATCGGAAGTGCTCGTCTAAATATTAAGCGAAAACTCAGTCGCCTGCTGAATGTTGATATTGATTCACTCATCGAAAATGAATCCATTCTGGATCCGCGACTGATTCAATCCAGAACGCAGTCTTTTCAAGGTTCGCTTTATGGAACCAGTTCCAATAGCCGCTATGCGGCATTTTTACGCCACCCCAATGACGCGTCTATAAAAAATCTGTACTTCTGTGGGGGCAGCGTGCATCCGGGGGGAGGTATTCCACTTTGCCTGCAATCGGCCCGAATCGTGGCCAATCATATCGAAAACACTTTACGCTAAAGGTTGTTTACAAAGCATGATAGCACGGGTTTACCAGGGACTGCACCAGCTTGTTCAATCGTATTCGCTTTCGATACTGGTTTTGATGCATGTGGTAGGCATTGTTGGGTTGCTTTCACCGTATCAGGAAATTTTCAGGCTGTTAACACCTGTTAACCTGATGGTGAGTGCAATCTTACTGGGCTTAAATCATGCAGATAGATCGATTCGTTTTGTCTGGGCATCGGCACTAATTTTTTTCTTCGGATTTTTCGTTGAACTGATCGGGGTGCATACTGGATTTATCTTTGGTGAATACCGGTATGGAGCCACGCTCGGCCCAAAACTGATGGGTGTGCCTGCGATCATCGGGTTAAACTGGTTGTTGATTATCTATTGTATAGCTTCATTGATCGAAGCCTTAAAAATCCCAACCTGGTTTAAGATAACCTTGGGTTCTGTGCTTGCTGTATTGATCGATATGCTGATTGAACCCGTAGCGATGAAATATGATTTCTGGACATGGAGCGATTACATCGTCCCCATTCAGAATTATATTGGCTGGTTTATTACTTCGATGATCATGTTTTCAATTCTGTATGTGTTTAAAGTTAAAACCGAAAACAGAATTGCATTGGGCTATTATTTTATTCAGCTATTTTTCTTTTTGATTTTGTTTCTTCTGATCTGATTTTGTGCGTTTGTGAAGATTGGGATTGCTTCACGCCATCACGCCATCCAGCCCTTCCGTTCGCAATGACGGACCAAACTATTTTGCGTTGATGTAATTCAGGAATTCACGCTTAATGTTCTCATCGTTAAATTTTCCAGAAAAATGTGCTGTGCCGGTTTTGCTGTTAGTATCACCTACACCACGGGAAGCCACACACAAGTGTGTGGCATCAATCACTACAGCCACATCATCGGTATGCAATACGCGTTGAAGTTCTTTGGCGATCTGTACGGTTAATCTTTCCTGCACCTGCGGACGTTTGGAAAAGTATTGAACAATGCGATTGATCTTGGATAATCCGATTACTTTGCCGCTGGAAAAATAGGCCACATGTGCTTTGCCAAAAATGGGAACGAAATGGTGCTCGCAATGAGAATAGAATGTAATATCCTTCTCGACCAGCATCTGGTCATACTTGTATTTGTTTTCAAACAACCGTGCATGCGGTCTGTTTTTAGGATTTAAACCGCTAAACACTTCCTTAACGTACATCTTAGCCACACGCTTTGGGGTTCCATTCAGGCTGTCGTCTGTCAGGTCCAGCCCAAGTATGGTCATGATCTCACGAAAGTGCTTTTCAATACGCACTACCTTCTCGTCATCATCCAGCTCAAAAGCATCGGGGCGGAGAGGCGTGTTGTATGAGGATGCTGCGTGATCATCGCCAAGCTCATCGGCATCGTTAAGAGGCCGGATATTCAACATAATTTCTTTCTGTCTCATACAAGGTAATTTTTAAATCAAGGGACGAGTCTATCTTATCACGCAAAATCTTCCAGATGACAACAGCGATGTTTTCAGCCGTGGGATTAAGGCCTCTAAAATATTCGGTATCTAAGTTAAGATTTTTGTGATCAAATTTTGAGTTAACGTGCTCCCTAATCAAGTCGCTCAATACTTTCATATCGAATACATAACCCGTTTCGGGGTCAGGTGTTCCGGTAAGCGTTACAATTATCTCGTAATTATGACCATGGTAATTCGGGTTACTGCATTTCCCGAAAACCTGGGCATTCTTCTCGTCACTCCAGGCAGGGTTGTACAGCCGGTGGGCTGCGTTGAAATGCTCCTTACGCGATACTTTTACCTTCATTTGAACAATTGATAAACACGTATTTATGTAAAAGGTTCTTTATTTACTTATTCTGCACGAAAATACTTATTTCTACTGGCCTTCGGGTATCAAACGGTTGCGTTACTGATATTTTATCCGGAGCCCGGATATTGTCCTGCCTTTTTGTTTTCTTTGAACCTGTATGGATTTTAATGGAATCAAAGTCAAAATTGAGCAGTATAAAGCTGAAAACAAGAAGGTTTTTACCAGCTCATCGTTTCAATCCCACAGCTTGGTTCTGTTGCATATCCTGAGCCGGATTGATCAGTCGATTCCGGTTTACTTTATCAATACTGGTTATCACTTCCCGGAGACTATCCGCTTTCGGGATGAGGTTACGGAACGATTCGGACTCAACACCATCGACCTGCAGTCGGAGGTACCCAAATACATGCAACGCGACAGTGAGGGTAGGCTGTTATTTGCCTCTGATCCGGATCATTGTTGCTACCTGAACAAAACCCAGCCGATGGATGGTGTACTGAGAACTCATGACGTGTGGATCAATGGCGTTCGTGCCGATCAAAGTGCGGTGCGGGCGGCCATGAAAGTGGAGCAACCGGCTCCCCATGGGGCCATCCGGTTTCATCCCATGCTGGATTGGTCTGCCAAGATGATCTGGGAATATCAAAAGGAATTTAAGTTACCTAAACATCCCCTTGAAGAAAAAGGATTTGTAAGCATTGGCTGCGAACCCTGTACACGCAGACTCGACCCGGCCATGCAGGAACGGGAAGCACGTTGGTACGGATTGAAGAAGGTAGAGTGTGGGTTGCATACGGAGTTGGTATCGAAATAATGGGGCTTAGGTGTTAGGACCAAGAACTTGAAGTCATAGTATAAATACAAGTTTTCAAAGCATGAACATACTCATTACAGGCGGAGCGGGATACATCGGAACTGAACTTACACGCATGCTTGCGCAGGATAGTGCAGTAGATAAAATCGTGGTGTATGATAATCTTAGCCGGCAAAACTATAACCTGTTTCTTGGTTCGAAATTTCAGGGTCAAACGAAAATTCAATTCGTCAAGGGCGAGTTGTTGGATTCGCGCAATCTTAAAAAGGCATTAAAAGATATTGATGTGGTGTATCACCTGGCTGCGCGCGTAACTACACCGTTTGCCAATGCGGATGCACATTTGTATGAGCAGATTAACCATTGGGGTACGGCCGAGTTGGTTTATGCCGTTGAAGAAAGCAAGGTGAAGAAATTTATCTACGCCAGTAGTATTGGGGTATATGGTTCATCTGAGCAGGCGTTGGATGAACAATCTTCCCCGAATCCAAAGACCTTTTATGCCATTTCAAAACTCAGGGGAGAAGAGCACGTTAGACGCTTGTTGCCTAAAATGGATACCTACATCTTTCGGTGTGGCAATGTGTATGGTTACAGTCCGAGTATGCGTTTTGATGCCGTTATCAATAAGTTTGTTTTTGAAGCGAACTTTGAAAAGCGCATTACCATACATGGTGATGGCGAACAAGCCCGAACGTTTATTCACATCGATTTGATTGCGCGTGCATTCGCCAATGTGCTGACTAAAAATCTGACGGGCGGTACTTATAATCTGGTTGAGCGCACCCTGAAAGTGATGGATATTGTTGATGAGTTAAAGCAACTCATGCCTGAGTTGGAATTTATTTTGATCAACCAGCATATGAAGTTGAATCAGTTGGTGATTAAAGCAAACGATTCAATCAACAAACAACTCGATATAAATAATCCTAAAAGCCTGAAGGAAGAGCTTCAGGAATTTGTATCCCGTCTTTCTTTTTGATATTAGAAATCGCTGATCTGTGTCAGGTCGTGGAAGTTAAATACCCCCAGATTTAATCCTAAGGTAATTTCATGGGAGGTGAACCGGGTACCTACCGAATTGTTGGTAGGCATTTCAAACACGTAGCCAAACCGAAGTTCATTGATTTTCATTTGGGCCAAAAATCCATAGGTATTGAAATTTCGGGTGAGTACACCCACGGCATAGCGTTCATCAATGTTAAATTGAAAGTTAAGGTCAGTGGATAGGGGTGAACCGCTCACTCCCCGAATAAGAACCGCAGGCTTTAATTTAACTCTGTCGGATAGCAGAAAGATATAGGAGGCGAACCCGTAAAAGTGTTGCGTGTATAACGAAGTGGTTACATCCTCAAAGGTTTCCTCCACGTTTAGAATTCGGGGAACAGATAATCCAAGGAAAAGCTTATCCGTTCGGAAAATGGCACCAGCTCCAAATGAGGGTTTGATGGTATTTAAATTTGTGAATGCCGGATCACCTGGGTCTGCGATATTCAACTCGCTGTTGTCACTTTTGAAATTCATAAAGCCTGCTTGCAGACCAAATGAAATATATCGATAATCGTCAAACTGAACTTTATACGAATAGGTAGCTTGAACAAACGTGTTCGTGTTTTCGCCAACTTTATCTTGTGAGATAATCAAACCTGCTCCCATGCGGTTATCAAACAAGCTGGTATGTCCGGTTGCTGAAATGGTGGTAGGACTTCCATCAAACCCTGCCCACTGCTTTCGGTAGCCAACCATCAGGTTCATGGATTTGTTCATACCTCCGTAAGCGGGGTTGATCAAAAATGGGTTATTCAGGTATTGTGAGTACAAGGGGTCAACCTGTGATTGCACAGAAGTGGAAAGAAGGGCACACGCGGCAACAAGGGTAAAAACTATTCGCATGCAAGTTGGGGGTTAGGGTCTTTTTAGTTTTAATTACAAGACTAAAGATACAATGCCGGACGATATGGTGGAAGTAAGTTTGAAAATATAAAGATCACATATGCATGTTATAGAGATAGTCATCATCCTGCTTGCGGTTGTAACGGCTTTGGCTGAAATAACCGATAAGGTCAGGATTCCATACCCGATATTGTTGGTTTTGGCCGGTCTTGCTATTGGTTTTGTGCCCGGTTTGCCCCGGCTGGATCTTGATCCGGATATAATTTTTTTACTTTTTCTACCCCCGATGTTGTATGCCGATGCGTGGTATACGTCCTGGCCCGACTTCAAAGCGGCAAGACGACCGATCTCTTTACTGGCTATTGGTTGTGTGATTTTTACCACCTGTGCCATCGCTTGGGTAGCGCAAGCCTTCATCCCTGGAATAGGTTGGCCGGAAGCATTTGTGCTTGGCGCGATTATCTCGCCCACGGATACCTTGGCGGCAACGGCTGCTACGCAGGGGTTGAATGTGCCGAAGCGCGTGATAACCGTAATTCAAGGCGAAAGTCTGGTAAATGATTCAACCGGATTAATTGCCTATCGGTTTGCAGTGGCGGCTGTGGTTACAGGAGCATTCAGTTTGGGTGATGCCACCCTGCAATTCTTTGTAGTAGCAGGGGGTGGTATTTTACTTGGTGTGGGTATCGGATATGTGTTTAAATGGATACACCAAATAACCCCCGATAATGCCACTACCGATACAACCCTGACTTTTCTTACGCCCTATGTCTGTTATTTGGTGGCCGATCATTTGGGTTTATCGGCTGTGTTGGCTGTTGTGGCGTGCGGATTATTATTGAGTCGGAAAGCCAATGAGTTTCTCTCGCAAAAAGCGAGGATTCAGGCTATTGCCACCTGGGATACAGTGGTATTCATCATGAATGGCATCATCTTTATTCTCATAGGCCTTCAATTGCCCTATGTATTGGATGCCATTCAGAAGTTTTCGTTGGGTGAACTGATTCGGTACGGATTGATTATTAGTGGTGCCGTTATTCTGGTCCGGATCATTTGGGTTTACCCGGGCGCTTATGTGCCGCGTTGGTTGAGTAAGGAGATACGCGAAAAAGAAACGACCACAAACCTTCGCACGGTAACCATTGTTGCATGGTCGGGAATACGCGGTGTGGTTTCACTTGCTGCCGCGATGGCACTGCCGTTAACAATTGCCAATGATTCACCGTTTCCAAACCGTGATTTAATTATTTTCTTAACGTTTAGTGTCATCTTTGCAACACTGGTTATGCAAGGATTAACCTTACGACCTTTAATCAAATGGCTTGGGCTTAAGCCGGATAACCAGGCAGTCAAAGATGAGGAAGAAGCCCGGCTTCGCATTGCATCCGGATTGATTGAGCATATTGAAGAAAATTATTCCCTGATTGGTGATGACTTGCTGCCCATTATAAAGAGCAAGTACGAAATCCGAATTCAGCGCATCCGAAAAGACCAGAGCCAGAGAAAGATTGATGATGAAACACTGCATGCATTTCTGAACATTCAGCGTGAGTTAATTGCGACCGAAAGAGGAATGGTTTCGACTTTACGAAAGGAAGGAAAAATCAGCGAAGAAGTTTTACGAAAGATTGAATACGAGCTTGATTTAGAAGAAACTCGTCTGATACTCGAGCATCAATAAGTCTTTAGATTTGGGTTTATGTCGTGTTCACGGTAAGTTTAAGAATCATTTTTGTTCACCATGCCAGATGTGTACTATGTAATTTTACTCATACTTACCATTGTCTTTATTATTTTTTCAGGTAGCTATTTAAACTGGCATCCATTTTTAAGTTTAGTTGTCAGTACTATTGGTTTTGGACTTCTGGCTGGTCTTCCGGTTTTTCAATTAGTCGCAAGTATGAGTTCCGGATTTGGTACGTTGTTGGGCACCATTGGCCTCATTGTAGTGCTCGGTAGTATTTTGGGAACCGTGTTGGAAGAATCTGGTTCTGTTCAACAATTAGGACTGGTATTAAAAAATCGAACCAATAAAAATCCTTCATTAGGTATAGCTTTCCTGGGGATGATTCTGGGCATTCCAGTCTTCTGCGATTCAGGATTTATAATTCTGGTTACCCTCGCAAAATCTATTTCCCATACGGCTCACATTCCATTACCTACCATGAAGCTTAGTCTGTCTGGAGGGCTATACACTACCCATACATTGGTACCACCTACACCCGGTCCGGTTGCTGCTGCAGGTAACCTGGGGGTAAGTAGTTCCCTGGGGCTTATCATATTATTAGGCATAATCGTTTCAACACCGATAGTATTGATTGCGCATTATTATGCTAAACGAATAGGTAAGCAGTTGCATGCTGAACGCACATCCGCACCAGTTGAGTGGCATCCCAAACGAGGCTCTGTAATAAAATCTTTGGTGCTTTTGTTATTACCAATAGTACTGATTGCAATGGCTTCGCTTTTGGATCTGTTTTACAACGGAGCTAATGTGATCATTACATCATTGCTTTTTGCCGGAAATCCGATGATCGCGCTATTGCTAACTGTTGCATTGGCACTGATCTTTTTTCAATCACAAAAGCAATCGAAAGCATGGATTGAAAAGGGAATTCGTCAAGCAGGACCAATCTTACTTTTAACCGGCTGGGGTGGAGCGTTAGGAGCCGTGTTGAAGGCAAGTCCCGTGGCAACTATGATCAGTACGTGGGCGCAGGATCAGACACTTACGGGTATGGGATTTTTATTGACCGGATTTTTCATCAGTGCACTTTTTAAAACCGCACAGGGGTCAAGCACCAGCGCCATTGTACTGGTAAGTGCGCTAATGGCTCCGCTCACGTTACAGGCTGGATTTAGTAGTCCTGTTGAATTATCCTTGTTGGTGCTGGCTATAGGTGCTGGTGCCATGACGGTCTCGCATGCCAATGATTCCTACTTTTGGGTAGTATCACAGTTTAGTGGATTTAATTTGCGGTCGGCCTTTATGGGCATTACCATTATGTCTTTGCTGCAGGGGATTACGGCTTTTTGTGTAGTGCTGTTGCTTTATGTAATACTGGTATGAATATCCTCATTGCCCCCGATAAGTTTAAAGGAACCCTTAGCGCTGCCCAGGTCTGCGATGCAATTGATCAGGGATTGTCGAATACCGAATTGGGTTTCACTGCACGGAAATTTCCTTTAGCCGATGGAGGAGAGGGTACGTTGGATATTTTTCTTCAACACAAAAATGGACGGCTAATTGAACTTGAGGTTCATGATCCGTTGATGCGAAAAATAAAATCAGGTTATGGTCTTTCAGGTGATGGTACGGTAGCATTTGTTGAAATGGCCAAGGCAAGTGGATTAGGTTTGTTGCGCACAGAAGAACGGAATCCACTACGAACCACCACTTTTGGAACAGGCGAATTGATTGCAGATGCATTAAAGAGAGGGGCCAGTCATATTCTTCTTAGCATTGGTGGCAGTGCAACAAATGATGCCGCACTTGGTGCTTTGGTTGCCCTGGGTGCGAAAATCATTGATCAATCTGGTGATTTGATTTTTCCGGTAGGGGAATCACTAAAACATATCAGTAACATTGAACGTCAATCGGTTTTGGATTTACTGGAAGGCAAACGTATTACTGCTATCTGCGATGTTGATAATCTGTTTTATGGCCGTGAGGGTGCAGCGTTTACTTATGCGCCACAAAAGGGTGCTGATGAAGCTGCGGTGCAGGTGCTGGATGCCGGTTTACAGCATGTAGCTGAACTCGTGCTTCACGATTTAAAAATTGATCTGCAACAAGTTTATGGATCCGGTGCAGGCGGTGGGTTTGCCGGAGGGGCTCATTCCTTTATGGGTGCGGAGTTAAAACGTGGAACGGATGTTGTCTTTGAGATTACCAACTTTTACGAAGCAGTTGGCTGGGCAGATGCAGTCATTACAGGAGAGGGAAAGCTGGATAGTACAACTCTGCAAGGGAAGCTTGTACAGGGTGTGGTTCAAGTTGCCAAAAAGTTGAACAAACCCGTGTACGTGATTTGTGGAGAAAATCAATTTTCACCTGATCAGGTAAGTTCCCTGAATTCCACAGCGATTTTCTCACTGGTAGATTATGCAGGAAAACCGACAGCTATTAGTCAACCTGGTGGTACTTTGGCAAAACTAACGGAACTTCAAGTAGCAAAATCCATAAAAAAAGGTGACGGATAAGGTCACCTTTCTTCTGCAAATATTTCTACCGATTAGCAATACTCTTCAAAAACTTCCAACAAATGATTGCCGATCATTTGTGCATTGCGTCCTTCAATGTGGTGACGTTCAATAAAATGAACCAACTCACCGTCCTTGAAAAGTGCAATAGAAGGTGATGAAGGTGGATAGGGAAGTGTGTACTCGCGTGCTTTGGCCACAGCTTCCTTGTCCACACCGGCAAAAACCGTAGCTAACGTATCAGGCTTTTTGGTGGTTTGCTCAATGGCCCAACGAACACCAGGACGGGCTGCACCAGCTGCGCAACCGCATACGCTGTTAATCACCAACAACGTTGTTCCTTTATGGTTCTTTAAATGATTGTCTACGTCCTCAGCGGTTTTGAATTCCGTAAATCCGGCTGTGGTTAAATCAGCCCGCATGGGGGCTACAAGTGGTTCAGGATACATATTTTTATGATTTGTTGATGTGTTTATTTAGTGATTTGTTGATTTAAACATAATTACATAAAGCCAAGTTCCAGTTTAGCTGCTTCGCTCATCATATCCTGTGAGTAGGGCGGGTCAAAGGTAATTTCAACCTTTACATCGTTGATTCCTTCAATGGCTTTTACCTTTTGCTCTACTTCACCGGGCAACACCTCAGCTGAGGGGCAGGAGGGCGAGGTTAAGGTCATTAAGATGTAGACATTATTAATCGGGTAGATATTGATTTCATATATCAATCCCAATTCATACACATCTACAGGTATTTCAGGGTCGTAAACCGATTTGATGGCGCTGACAATCTTTGCTTTCAAATCAGGTATTTCCACGGTTGTATTTTCTTTATCGGTTTGTAATTCACTCATGAGCGAACTTCCTGTTTAGTTTTAAAGGCTAGTGCGTACAACTTCATTTGTTTGATCATGGCCGCAAAGCCATTTGAACGCTGCGTTCCAATAAACCGTTCCATCCCGATTTTGTTCATAAAGTATAAGTCGGTATTCAAAATAGAATCGGGCGTTTGACCGTTGAAAATTCTCACCAGCAAACTTACGAGTCCTTTTGTAATAGCCGTGTTGCTATCGGCCGCAAAATAGATTTTATCCTGATCGAGCTTTGCTGTAAGCCAGACTTTTGATTGGCAGCCCTTAACAATATTATCTTCTGTTTTATCTTCTTCATTCATGTCCGGCAATTTCTGGCCGAGTTCCATGATGTAGAATACAGTCATCTCCATATCGCCATCTAGCAGCGAAAACTCGCTGATAATTTCGTCTTGTATGGAGTTAATGGATTGCATTTATTTAAAGACCGTTAATTCCAGTTTTGAAATTCTTTTTTCGTGTTCAGCAACCAGTCTGATTTCATCGGCAAGCTTAAGGATTGCTCGAGAATTCTCTGCGGTTTGGAGCCCCTGTTTCATAATCTCAACATTCGTTTGTTGAATTTCCCCCTTAACACTTTTAAGCTCTTCTTTCATTTGAGAAACTTCTCCAACTAGACGATCCTGTCCCCGAACAATCTCCGCCAGTAATTCAATGATTTTCTCTTCGTTTTTCATGATTAGCGCTATTTTGCTGACATGAAGTTACTAATTCTATCAAGTCCATCTGCCAAACTATCAATCTCATGCTTTGTATTGTAAACCGCAAATGAAGCACGAACGGTTCCTTCAATGCCAAAGTGATCCATTAGCGGCTGCGTACAATGGTGCCCTGTACGAACGGCAACACCCCGTGCATCCAGCATCTGGCCAATGTCGAATGGATGAATGCCATCGACCGTAAAGGAAAGTACACTCACTTTATTTTTAGCAGTTCCGATCAGTCTAACCCCTTTAAGTGCAGATACTTTTTCGGTGGCGTAGATGAGAAGTTCATGTTCATGAGCCGCGATATTTTCTTTTCCAAGCTGATTGATGAATTGTATGGCAAAGTTTAAGGCTACCACATCGGCAATGTTGGGTGTGCCCGCTTCAAACTTATAAGGCA
The DNA here is from genome assembly GCA_964419145.1 of uncultured Roseivirgaceae bacterium. Lineage (GTDB taxonomy): Bacteria > Bacteroidota > Bacteroidia > Cytophagales > Cyclobacteriaceae > UBA2336. Next base: position 74,727 of record CAYQOM010000008.1, read on the forward strand.
GATCGTTATAGGTTGTTTTCTCAAACGTTACTTCCTTGATCATTTCCCCGCCACCTTGATACGGGGGCATTTTTTCAAGTAATTCTTTCTTGCCGTACAGAATGCCCGCACCGGTTGGTCCGTACATTTTATGCGCAGAGAGGCAATAGAAATCGCAGTTCAATTCCTGAACATCTATTTCCAGGTGCGCGCCAGCTTGTGCGCCATCAATTAATACTACAGCGCCAACATTGTGAGCGGCATCAATTATTTCCTTTATGGGATTGATCGTGCCCAGGCTATTGGAAGCATGGTTAACAGATACGATTTTGGTTTTTGTAGAAAGTAATTTATTGAAAGCATTCAAATCCAGCTCTCCGTTTTCAAGAACCGGAATAACTTTTAAGATAGCCTGCTTCTCTTCGCAAAGCATTTGCCACGGAACAATGTTTGAATGATGCTCTAGTCCGGAGATGATAATTTCATCACCAGCTTTTATAAAAGCCCGGCCGTAAGTAGATGCAACCAAGTTGATGGCTTCCGTAACACCGCGAACAAAAATGATCTCTTGTTCAGAACCAGCGCTGATGAAAGTTTTAGCCGCATGACGAGTATCTTCAAAAGCTTTGGTGGCTTTTTCTGCAAGGGTATGAATACCGCGATGGATGTTGGCATTGTAGCCTTTATAGTAATCCACTAACGCGTTAATTACGCTTAATGGTTTCTGACTGGTAGCTGCGTTATCAAAATAAACCAAGGGCTTACCATTTACCTGCTGGTGAAGCACTGGAAATTGCTCCCGTATTTGTTCAACATTCAAAATACCGGTTACAGGAGCATTCATACGATTAAAAGTTTTTGTGCAGGCGTTCGCTGATCAGTGAATCAAAATAATTTTTAAGCGGCTCTGAATCAATCTTATCCAATACTTCTCCCGCAAACGCATAAAGCATCATGGCGCGGGCTGTAACTTTGTCAATGCCGCGTGCCTGCAGGTAGAACATGGCTTCCTCATCTAACTGACCTGTAGTACAACCGTGTGAACATTTTACATCATCTGCCCAGATTTCGAGCTGAGGCTTGGTGTTCACCGTAGCCTTATCGGAAAGCAGAATGTTTCGGTTCGATTGAAACGCATTTGTTTTTTGCGCATCAGGACGAACATAGATTTTGCCGTTGAAAACACCCTTGGCGTTATCGTCCATAATGCCTTTGTATAATTCATTGCTATTGGCGTGCGGCTTTCTATGATCTACTACGGTGTGATTATCCGCCAACGTATCCCCTTGCAGGATGTATAATCCATCCATATGTGATTCGATTCCTTCACCATCCAGTATCAGTTGAAGGTTGTTCCGAATCAGTTTTCCATCCAGGGTAAGCATAAAGGAATTTACGCGACTGTCGCGCGCTTGCCAAATAGAGGTTTGTCCGAAATGGAAACGCTTTCCTTTATCGGCTTGCAGACTGAAGAGATTCAAGGCTGCATTTTCTTCTACAAAGCCTTCGGTGACGATGTTGGAGAAACCAGCTTGATCACCAAAGGTATCTTGTTTTTCAATGACGGTTAAGCTGCTGCTTTTCCCTAATCGAATAATGTTTCGTGTAAACGATTTTATTTCGTCTTTTGATGTATCGTGAATATAATGTAACACAACAGGCTTGCTTACGGATGTGTTGGCTTTCACTTCAATTGAAATACCACTGGTCCATGCAGCTGTATTCCAGGCAACCAACGCATCCGATTTGAAATCGGCAATGGTACCAAAACCGCTTTCCTTTCCGGATGTTGGTGTGATCTTCAAATCAGTTTGGTTGTACCGGGAGAGTTCCTCAACAAAAACTCCATTTACAAAAACAAGGGTGTGTGCATCAACACCGGGAATAGCAAATGATTCGGTGCTTTTCAGTTCGCTTGCACTGTTTTTGGTAGCGAAGTTGAAATTCTTTTCAAGCGTACGGGTTATGGGTGTGAATTTATACTCTTCACTTTTATTGCCGGGTAAGCCGAGTTGTTCCAATACCGCGAATGCTTCAGCTTTTAACCCATCAATGGGTTTTATCGCTGCGAGGATATCCGAAAGTAGGGGAGATGTTTCAATTACTGCACTCATGATTACGCTACGGCTACCTCATCTTTAATCCAGTCGTATCCTTTCGCTTCAAGTTCAAGCGCCAGTTCTTTCGTGCCCGACTTCACAATCTTGCCTTTGTACAATACGTGCACAAAATCCGGAACAATGTATTCCAACAACCGTTGATAGTGAGTTACGACAATGATGGCGTTGTTCTTATTGCGCAATTTATTTACCCCATTGGCCACAATGCGTAATGCATCAATATCAAGACCAGAATCCGTTTCATCAAGAATAGCCAGCTTAGGTTCCAACATCGCCATTTGAAAAATTTCATTACGCTTTTTCTCACCCCCCGAAAAACCTTCGTTTAATGAACGGTTTAATAGAGACTGATCGATCTCAACCAGTTTCATTTTCTCCTTCATTACACCAAGAAAAGAAACGGCATCCAAGGGCTGTTGTCCGCGTGCTTCGCGTACCTGATTAACGGCAGTCTTCATAAAGTTGATGGTGCTTACGCCCGGTATTTCAACCGGATACTGAAAGGCGAGGAATACGCCTTCGCGGGCACGCTCTTCTGGAGCAAGCTCAAGTAGATCCTTGCCTAAGTATTCAACCGTTCCATCAGTAACTTCAAACTCTTCACGACCAGCCAATACGGAAGCCAGCGTGCTTTTTCCGGAACCATTAGGGCCCATGATGGCGTGAACTTCTCCTGGTTTTACTTCGAGGTTCAAACCATTGAGGATTTGATTGTCTTCAATCTTAGCGTGTAAATTCTTTATCGATAACATAATTCTATTTCTTCTGTATAAACAAAATGAGATTAACCAACGCTTCCTTCTAGGGTGAGTGCGAGTAGTTTTTGCGCTTCTACAGCAAACTCCATGGGCAGTTGATTGAGTACTTCTTTCGCATAGCCATTCACGATCAAGGCAACGGCCGATTCTTCATCGATGCCTCGCTGCAGGCAGTAGAATATCTGGTCTTCGCCAATTTTGGAGGTAGTGGCTTCATGCTCTACTTTGGCAGAATTGTTTTCAACATCAATGTATGGGAAGGTATGTGCACCACACTTATCACCCATCAACAAGGAATCACATTGTGAGAAATTGCGGGCGCCTTCGGCACGCTTTAAAATGTGCACCTGACCGCGGTAACTGTTTTGTGAATGTCCAGCTGAAATTCCTTTCGATACAATTCTGGATTTGGTATGCTTGCCGATGTGAATCATCTTGGTTCCGGTATCGGCTTGCTGGTAATTGTTGGTTACCGCAACCGAGTAGAATTCACCCGATGAATGATCACCCTTGAGTACACAGGATGGATACTTCCAGGTAATGGCTGATCCGGTTTCTACCTGTGTCCAGGAAACTTTGGAATGATCACCGGCACACAAGGCACGCTTGGTAACGAAGTTGTAAATACCACCTTTACCTTCTTTATCGCCAGGATACCAGTTCTGCACCGTAGAGTACTTTACATGCGTATCCTTCATGGCATAGATCTCCACTACAGCAGCGTGCAATTGATTTTCATCGCGTTGTGGAGCGGTGCAACCTTCCAGGTAGCTCACGTACGAACCTTCATCGGCAACGATCAACGTGCGTTCAAACTGACCTGTGTTAGCTGCGTTTATGCGGAAGTAGGTAGATAATTCCATTGGGCAACGAACGCCTTTTGGAATATAGCAGAAGGAACCATCGCTGAACACAGCAGAGTTCAAGGCTGCAAAGTAATTGTCATTCATCGGAACAACCGAACCGAGGTATTTCTTTACCAACTCCGGATGCTCTTGAACAGCTTCACTGAAGGAACAGAAGATTATGCCGAGTTCGCCTAACTTTTCTTTGAACGTAGTAGCTACGGATACGCTATCCAGTACCGCATCAACCGCAATGCCGGTCAGGCGTTTTTGTTCGGTAAGGGATATGCCGAGTTTTTCGAATGTCTTGAGTAATTCAGGATCTACTTCTTCCAGGCTCTTCGGTTTTACCTTTTGCTTGGGAGCAGCATAGTAGATAACATCCTGATAATTGATTTCCGGATACGTAACATTAGGCCATTTCGGCTCTTTCATGTTCACCCACTGACGATAGGCTTTCAGACGCCATTCCAGCAGCCACTCGGGTTCATTCTTTTTGGCTGAAATAAACCGAACAATGTCCTCATTCAGCCCCTTAGGGGCCGATTCCATTTCGATGTTGGAGGACCATCCATGCTCGTATTCTTTCGAGGTGATTTCTTCCAGAACCTGATTGTCTTTGCTCATTTCAGCCTATTTAGACTAATTTTAAATATCCGCAAAGATATAACAGAAAGGGCAGTTTTTGGTTCGAAATCCCAATAAGTTTGTACTTAAACCAGATCCAGATTACGGTCCAGACTCTCTTCCAGGCTAATCATGGTCTCGGTACGCTCAATTCCGTCAACCTGCTGGATTTTGTCGTGAAGTACTTCTTTCAGGTGGTTTGTATCCCGGCAATGGATTTTGCAGAACATGCTGTAGTTGCCAGTGGTGTAGTGGATATTCGTGATTTCCGGTATGGATTTAAGCTTTGCTAACACTCTGTCGTATAAGGCGCTCTTTTCCAGGAAGATACCCAGAAAAGCCGTGATGTCGTACCCCAACTTGGCGTAATTGACTTTCAAGGTAGTTTTCTCCACAATGCCGGCTTCTTCCAATTTATTCATCCGAACATGTACTGTTCCACCTGAAACAAAAACCCGTTTTGCCACTTCGGTATAGGGTCTTTTAGCATCCTGCATGAGAATTTCCAATATCTGCAGGTCGGTTTTATCAATTTGTAAATTTCTGGACATTTTAGTTAATCGATTATTAGATTATTTCAATAAAAGTATACAAAAATTAAATATATTATAATAGTATGCTACAATACTTGAATTAATATGCAGTGTTTGGCTTACTTTGTTGCGTAATTAATAATTGCATCGTTCTAAACTTATACTGTAGGGTGTTGAAATTGGCAGACAAGCCCTCCTGTCTCGGGGGTGGGGAGCCAAGGATAAACGCAGGATAATGCCTGTCGGGTTTACCTGACAGACGGGGGTTGACCACCAAAGTTCTCTCGGTATGTCCTGTAGCTAACTTCCCTTTGCAGGTTCGAGTCCTGCTCCTACAGCGCTCTTCATGGTTATTTAAGTTTGAGAAAAACCCCGGCATCAGTCGGGGTTTTGTTTTTATTTCAAAGGCATTCAGGTTCGCTTTACGTGCTTTATATTTGGCTCAAACAATCGTTTGTTAAGCAGTCAACCGTAAAGCACCATGAAAGATTTTCCCTGGATCAAGAATTACCCTGAAGGCATTCCCGCTGAGATTCATTTGTACGATTATCATTCTTTGGTAGACCTGTTTGAAAAGTCGTGCAAGCAATTTGCCGATCGTGTGGCGTTTGAAAATATGGGTGCTACACTCACTTATGCTCAGGTGGATAAGCTTTCGCTTGATTTTGCTGCTTACCTACAAAGCATTGGTTTACAAAAAGGTGATCGCATCGCCATTCAGATGCCCAACGTGCTTCAGTTTCCTATCGCTTTCTTCGGTGCCCTGCGTGCCGGCCTGATTGTAGTGAATACAAATCCGCTCTACACGCCTCGCGAAATGGAGCACCAGTTTAAAGACTCGGGTGCCAAGGCGATTGTGATTGTAACCAACTTTGCCCATAGTCTGGAGAAGATTCTTTCTAATACCTCCATTCAACATGTAATCGTTACGCAGTTGGGCGATATGCTTGGCGGTTTCAAGGGTTGGCTGGTAAATTTTGTGGTGAAGCACATCAAGAAAATGGTTCCTGCATATCACCTCCCTACAGCCGTCAACTTCATGGATACGCTGAAGAAAGGTGCAGGGTTCTCCTTATCAAAACCAACCATAACAAATGATGATGTTGCTGTTCTTCAATATACCGGTGGCACAACGGGTGTTGCCAAAGGTGCGCAACTATCGCACGGAAATATCGTGGCACATAATTCCATGGTCACCAAGTGGTTTATTCCATACCTGAAGCAAACACCTAAAGTGCAGGAAGTGATCATCACCGCCATTCCGATGTACCACATTTTTGCGCTTACCGTAAATGGGGTATTGATGTTCAGTGTCGGTGCGAAAAGTATTCTTATCACCAACCCGCGCGATATTCCCGGTTTCGTGAAGGAATTAAAAAAACATAAGTTCTCGATCATTACAGGTGTAAATACATTGTTCAATGGCTTGCTCAACAATCCAGACTTTGCAGCACTCGACTTCTCGTTTTTGAAAGGAGCAGTAGGGGGTGGCATGGCTGTACAAGATGTGGTAGCAAAAAAATGGCATCAGGTTACGGGTAAACCATTAGTTGAAGGATATGGGTTAAGTGAAACATCACCTGTGCTGTGTTGCAATCCGCTTGACGGAACACACCAAATGGGAACGATAGGTTTACCGATGCCCAGTACGGAGGTGGCGATTTTTGATGATGAAGGAAATCAACTGCCGCAAGGAGAGAATGGTGAGATTTGTGCCCGTGGTCCTCAGGTCATGTCGGGCTATTGGCAAAAAGATAATACGGGTGTTTTCTTTCCTGGCGGATGGTTCAGAACCGGGGATATTGGTTTCATGAATGAACAAGGGTTCTTCAAGATCGTTGATCGGAAGAAGGACATGATCAAAGTGTCTGGCTTCAACGTGTTCCCGAATGAAATTGAAAATGTATTAGCCGGGCATCCCAAAATTCTGGAGATCGCAGCCATTGGCGTACCGGATGAGAAATCGGGTGAAGCCATAAAAGCCTTTGTGGTGAAGCGCGACCAATCCCTTACAGCCGATGAGGTGATTGCCTACGCGCGGGAAAACCTTACGAATTATAAAATTCCACGGCACATTGAGTTCCGGTCGGAGTTACCCAAAACCAACGTTGGAAAGATTCTTCGTAGGGCACTGAAGGAAGAAACGGCCTCCTAGGTTCTTGTTTATTCTTGGTATTTTCTTTTCGCACACGGGTATTATTCCTCCCACTGGCGTTATATTTTTGCGCCTTCAATTAATACCCCATTTTCATGCTATTACGTTTGTTTGTTACCCTTATTGCATTGTTCACGATTGTATCCTGTTCAACTAAAAAGGAAGAGAATACTGCAGTAGAATATAACGAAGCTGCTGATTCGTTGAAGTATCCCAATGAAAAGCATATCCGAAACCTTCGTCAGTTGACATTTGGTGGGGATAATGCCGAGGCATACTGGAGTTTCGATAACACCAAACTTGTATTTCAATCCAACAACAAGGCGTGGGGAGTTCAGTGCGATCATATTTTTTACACCACCGTTGGTGTAGATAATCTGAAAGAGAATAAGCCTGCCATGATCAGCAATGGAAAGGGGAGAACAACCTGCTCATACTTCTTGCCAGGCGATTCAACAGTGGTTTATGCATCAACACATTTAGGGGGTGATGCCTGCCCAACTGATCCGGAACGCGTACCGGGCGGCAAATACCTGTGGCCGATTTTTCCAACCTACGATATTTTTGTTGCCGATCTGAACGGTAACATCCTCAAGCAACTCACCACCGAAACCGGTTACGATGCAGAAGCAACTGTATCTCCTAAGGGTGATAAAATTGTTTTCACTTCAACCCGCAATGGCGATCTTGATTTGTATACCATGAACCTGGACGGATCGGATGTAAAGCAAATCACGTTTGATCTTGGATACGATGGGGGAGCATTCTTTTCACCGGATGGAAGTAAAATTGTTTTCCGCGCTTCACGTCCTAAAACTGATGAGGAGATAGCTGAATACAAAGATTATTTATCGAAAGGCCTCGTTGCACCTACCAACATGGAGATCTACATCTGCAATGTAGATGGATCAGATCTTCGCCAGGTTACCAACCTGGGCAAAGCCAACTGGGCACCTTTTTATCATCCTTCTGGTAAGAAGATTGTATTTTCTTCCAACCACCATGGTGAGCGTGGTTTTCAGTTTAACCTGTTTATGATCAATGATGATGGTACAGGGCTGGAACAGCTGACTTATGATGGTGTATTTGATTCTTTCCCGATGTTCTCGTATGATGGAAAGCACCTGGTATTTTCTTCAAACCGTAATAATGGTGGAACGCGCAACACCAACCTGTTCGTAGCCGAGTGGGTTGATTGATTCAAATTTGTGGTGGCTGAGATACTCGAAGCCACCGTATTTGAGTCTTCACGGCAGTTTCCTTAATTTGCTGAAAATATCTACGGCTATGAAAGGATTTTTTGAGCACCAGTACCTCTCGTATAAGAAAAACCACCTGAAGCACTTGCTGGCTTTGGCCAATGCCGATGGAACGATTCACGAAAAGGAACTTAAGCTGTTGTTCAAGCTGGGTAAGAAGTATGGCCTCAAGGATTGGCAGATCCAGAACCTGGTGGATAGCAAGGAAAAATTTAAGCTGAACATTCCGGATAATTTCTATGACCGGATGAACCTCTTATACGATTTGATTCTGATGGTGTATGCTGATGGTGTGGTAGAGAAAAGGGAGATCGCGTTTTGCGAAGATGTGGCCATTAAATTCAAAATGAAGAAGAGCATTGTAAAATGGTTGCTCGAGAATTTTGAAAAGGGAACACCTCCGCCACCCGATGAATGGGAGGAGATCAAGGAACAAGCCCTGGAGAAGTATACGGTTGCCTAGTGCACCGACTTTTCAATTAGCTCACTTCGGTACTTGTTGAAAATCGCTGACTTAGAAATGAACCCGAGGTATTTACCCTGACGTGTTACAGGTAAATTCCATGAGTCAGTTGCATCAAACTTCTTCATGACCTCATCCATAGATTCGCCTTCTTCAATAATGGCTGGTGCTTTTCGCATCAGTTCTTTTACAACAATTTTATCGTAGAGTTCAGTGTTGAACATGATCTCCCGAATTGAATTGAGTTCAATCACTCCGGTCAGTTTACCTTCTTCGGTTATCACCGGAAAAATATTTCGGGTTGTTTTTTCAATAACAGCAATCAGGTCACGTAACCGCGCGGTCTCCACTATCGATTGAAAATTGGTTTCAATTAAATTGGAAAGGGATAGATCCGACAGAATTTTCTTGTCCCGATCGTGAATAATAACTGCACCTTTTTGTGCGAGTTTTTTACTTTCAATAGACTCGGGTTCAATGAATCGGGATACGGTGTAACTGATAGAAGCAACAATCATCAACGGAATCATCAGTCCGTAGCCACCGGTAACCTCAGCAATAAGGAATATAGCCGTTAGCGGGGCATGCATGACACCACTCATAACCCCCGCCATGGCTACCAGTGTAAAATTGCTTTCCGGCAATTTGCCAAAGCCGGTCAGGTTAATGAATCGTGAGAAGAAGAACCCAAGAAAAGCTCCCGTCATCAGGGAAGGAGCGAAGTTGCCACCGTTTCCTCCGCTGCTAATGGTTGCACCTACTGCGAAAGTCTTGGCCAGCATAATGCCACCGATAAACAGAAGTATCAGCCATTCATTCGTAATAAAATCTTTAAGGATGCTTGCATTCAACAAGCTTTGGGTACTGTTCTGCGAAAGCGCAATTACACTGGAATACCCCTCGCCAAAGAGGGGAGGAAAGAATAGTATCAGTACAGCCAGTATGCCGCCACCGATAAGTACTTTTACATACGGACTTTTCCGTTTTGCAAACCAGGCATCCACTTTCAAAAAAGTACGGGAATGATAGGTGGCCAGCAACCCAGCAAAGATTCCCATCAACACATAGTAGGGAACGTTGTAAAAGTTAAATGGTATTTGTGTTTTGAAGGATAGCAGGATACCATCTTGTAAAATTATGTTCGAGCATAGTGCACCAACTGCTGATGCAATGATGAGTGGAATGAATGCTGTGGCGCTGATGTCAAGCAATAAAATTTCAATGGCAAAGAGTACTCCTGCAATAGGGGCGTTAAACGCAGCGGCAATACCTGCGGCTGCCCCGCAGGAAAGCAACAACGTACGTTGCCTGTAATTCAGGTGGTAGGTGCGCGCATAGTTTGAGCCAATGGCTGAGCCCGTAGTGGCAATGGGTGCCTCAAGTCCCGATGATCCTCCAAACCCGATGGTAATTGCACTGGTAATCATGTGGGCTACCATGTGAAACGGTGCCATCAGGCTTGATTTCCTAGTTATGGCATACAGGATGAAAGAGGTGCCCTTATCGAATGAGCCTTTGTGAAAACGCTGCGCATAGAGTACTGTAATCAATAAACCGATAAAGGGTAGAAATAAGTAGAGCCAGAATTGAAAAGGCAGTTGGTAATCGTGGGTTACTAGTTCATAGATCAGGTGCACCAACGATTTGAGCAGTACTGCTGCAAGTCCGGCAGTAAGCCCTACCAACACGCTTGAAAGAATGAAAAATTGTCGTTCGCTTAGTTTTTGCTGTATCCAGCTTAATAACAGACTATGTTTTTGCGCCCATTCATTCATGCGTTCTTACTTGTCACAGGATTTTATCCAATCCGAAAAATTTATCGATGATGATCAGGACAGAAAAGAGTCCGAGCAGCACCGGACAAACATATTTTATGGTGAAGTTAATATACGATTCAATAAATGAACCCTTATATCCCGGATTACCATTGGCAATCTCTTCGCTCATGTTCCTTGCGCTCCACCTTCTCGAAATAAAAATAGTCATGAGGCAGCCGCCAAGTGGTAAGCTGATGTCTGAGAATACTTCACTTACGAAATCCAGAGTAGACTTATCGTTATAAAAACTTAATGATGAGAAGATGTCAACAGCACCTTGCGAAAGCATGCTGGGCAGTCCGAGAACAAAAACCAAGGCCGCCAATACCCACACACTGATTTTTCTGGGTACTTTCTTTTGATCAACCATATAGGCTACCGGTACTTCCAGCAATGAAATAGTTGAGGTTAATGCTGCAAAGCAGAGGAGCAGGAAAAAACCACCACCGACAATCTTGCCTAATATCGGACCCATAGCCTGGAAAATGCCGGGCAATACCACAAACACCAAAGCTGGCCCTTGTTCCGGGGATTGGCCTTGTGAAAACACGAGAGGAAAGATTAACAAGCCGGCCAGAAAGGCAACTGAAATATCAATGAATGTAATCGTCAATGCTGATTTCAAAATATTTTGATTCTTATTCACATATGATCCATATGTAATCAACGCGCCCATGCCAAGCGATAGAGAAAAAAATGCTTGCCCCATGCCGGAGTAAAGTGTTTCAAGGGTTATTTCACTAAAGTCGGGAAGCAGGTAGAACTTCACACCGTCCATGGCGTTGGGCAACGTAAGGCTGTAGATGATCAAACTGATGAGGATGATAAACAGCGTAGGCATCATAATTTTAGATGCCCGCTCAATACCGCCCTGCACACCCTTTACTACAATAAATGCAGTAATGAACATGAAGCATAGCGAAAAGATCAGGTTATCCCAGAAGTCGACCACATAACGCCCAAAAAAGGCGCCATAATCTTGCTCATTGAGTAAATCGCTGAAGGAAATTTCAATGAAGTATCCGAATGCCCAGCCGGCAACCACATTATAAAAAGAGAGGATCATGATGCCGCACAGGATTCCATAGAGCCCAAGAAAGCCCCACTTCTTTCCGCCAAGCTTGTTGTATGAACCGTAGGCATCCAACCCGACCCTTCGGCCGATGGAGATTTCGCCTACCATTACGGGGTAACAGAATAAGAAAGTCAAGGCCAGGTAAATGAGCAAAAATGCAGCACCACCGTTTTGGCCGGTCTCGTAGGGGAACTTCCAGATGTTGCCTAATCCTACGGCCGAGCCTGCTGCCGCCAGTATAAATCCTATCCGACTGGTAAAACTTCCGCGTTGATCCATTTGTTTTATCTGGTAAAGTGCGAAAAATAGACCATCTGCGTTAATATTCAAAAAAACATACAACGCTTGAGTGGTTCGTTCAAGGTTGTTTACCTTTGATTGAATTTTTTGAACTGGCTTTAATCAATGTTGGGTATGATGGATGAATTCAGGAAACTGACTACGCAGGAAAAGGCGCTGCGTATTAACCTTAGTCGGGATGTGTATGGCTCCTTCGCAGAAATTGGCGCAGGGCAGGAGGTAGCGGCAAACTTCTTTAAAGCGGGCGGTGCTTCCGGAACTATAGCCAAAACCATGTCGGCTTACGATATGAAGTTCAGTGATGCCATTTATGGCCATTGCGAGCGGTACGTATGTGAGCCCAGGCTCATGAAAATGCTGGATCACGAATATCCGTTGCTCGCTGAGCGCCTTCCTCACCGGATCGAAACGACTAAATTCTTTGCATTTGCCAATACCGTTGAGGTATTGAATTTCGAACGAACCAACCAGGCACACGGTTGGATTGGCCTGCGGTTTCAGCTGCAACCGAAAGGAGAGTATAACGACTGTGTGATTCACGTAAAGATGCATGACAACGACCCCCTGCAGCAACAGTATGCACTGGGTATTGTGGGTGTAAACCTGATTTATGCATGTACATACTTTACCGACCCGGAACAAATTCTCATGTCATTGCTCGATGGGTTACAGGGCAAGCGCATTGAAATAGACATGTTTCGTCTTACCGGTCCAGACTTCAAGAATGTTGATAACAGGCTAATGGCGTTAAAGCTGGTGAAGAATGGCTTTACACGTGCGGCCATGTTTGGTCCCGATGGGGAAGTGATGCAGCCATCGGATGAATTGTATAAGAAGAATATTTTGGTGCTGCGTGGAAGGTTCCGTCCACCAACGCATGTGAATGTGGATATGCTTCTTGCTGCCCGCAGAAAATTCAAGCATGAGCCAGATGTGGAGCGGTCAAATATTGTAGTGTTAACGGAATTAACGCTTAACGACCTGAGTGCTGACGGTACCATTGATGAAAAGGATTTTTTGCATCGTGCCGACATTATCTGTTCACTGGGTCAGAATGTGTTGATCTCAAATTATTTTGAATACTATCGTTTGGTGGATTACCTGTCGCGGATTACCCGTGGTCAGAAAATCGGGATCATTATGGGTATTAATGCCCTGCAAAAAGTTTTTGATGAAAAGACGTACGAAAATACGCGTGGCGGAATTCTGGAATGCTTTGCTTCTCTGTTCGGAACCAATGTGAAACTCTATATCTATCCGGCATTGGTTCGTAACTCGGCAAACATCATGACCTTAAAAGATTTTGAAGAGGATTTGCCGGTCAACCTGAAGAACCTGTTCCGCTATTTAATGGATAATAACAAGCTGGAAGACATCAAGGATGCCAATACCAAAAACCTGCACATCATTTCCGATCATGTGTTGGCGATGATCAAGAACGGTCAGGCCGGTTGGGAGAAGTTTGTTCCGCACAAAGTGGAAGAGGCCATCAAAGAGCGAGGACTTTTTGATTATCATCCATCCGGAGGTGTTCCGGTATCTTAACCTTCTTTTGCTTTAAGATCGGCAAAATATCGTCTGGCTTCTTTTAACACGTTAGGAGCCAGCAAAAATCCGGATACCATTGTGGGTATGGCCATTAGTGCGTAAGCGATATCAATGATATTCATAATATCCTGCATGGAGGCAATTGCACCCAATACCACGGTTATCAGGTAAAAATAGTTGTACCACTTGCTGGCCTTAACTCCGAATAAAAAGGACAGTGATTTACTTCCGTAATAGCTATAGGAGAATACAGATGTAATCGCAAAGAAGAATGCGCAGGTTAGCAGAATGTATTTTCCAAAGCCGGGCAGTGCACTTTGAAACGCCATAGAAGTTAAGGTTACACCATTCGCATCGGTTGTTTTCCAAACACCGGTTGCTAAAATTGCCAACGCAGTTAGCGTACATACAATCAGCGTATCAATAGCCGGGCTCAACATAGAGACCAAGCCTTCACGGATCGGCTCGGTACTTTTTGATGCCCCCAGGGCCATGGGTGCTGTACCGATACCAGCTTCGTTGGAGAAGGAAGCTCTTCTGATTCCGGCAATGATCAACCCTCCCAAAACACCACCAAGTGCAGGTTCACCATGATAGTTTTCAGCCGAAAAAGCATCGGTAACAATCATCCATAAATAATGAGGTATATCGGTGATGTGCATAATCAATATGGCAAACACCGAAAGAAAATAGAGTACAATCATCATCGGCACCATTTTACCTGCCCAGTTTCCAATGCGTTGAATGCCCCCCAGGATTACAATGCCGGCAATGATCATCAATGACAAACCAATGATGAATTTTGGCGTACTGATGGTAAAGCCGATAAAGCTGAACGTTGCTGCTTTTATTTCTTCCGAACTGATTCCGATATCAACAATGGCTTGTGTTAATTGATTGGCCTGGAAAATTGGTAGGCAACCTACGAGGCAGCACACACTAAACAACACGGCCAGTGGATACCATTTCTTGCCTAAAGCTTCGCGTATCACATACATGGGGCCACCTTGAATTTCTCCGGCTGAATCTTTACCTCGATACATAACAGCAAGCGTACTGGTAAAGAAGTTGGTTGACATGCCAACGAAAGCGGTTACCCACATCCAAAACAAGGCACCTGGTCCACCAATGGAAATAGCAGCCGCAACACCGGCAATGTTACCCATACCCACCGTTGATGCTAATGCAGTTGATAGTGCCTGGTAGGGATTGATCTGTCCGGGATCGTTTGGGTTTGTGTATTTGCCGCGCAACACATTAATGGCGTGCTTGAAATATTTATATTGAGCAAACCGGGAATAAATCAAAAAGAATAGTCCACCAAGAATCAGCAGAAAGGCTACAGGTGTGTAAATATCATTGGCGATGCGTGCAATCCATTCGCTCATGTGGCTAGCGTTTAAAAGTTTAGAAGCCTTAAAAGTATAAATTCTTTGTTGAATTCATATGCGATCTTATGCAAGAGATTCCAGGCAAAATGCTCGTGCGCGTGCGCGCGTGATAGAAAAACATTTTTGACTTGCAAATATTTTTTTCAATTCAACTATGATTAGAGCTTTCTAATTTACGTTTTTCGATGTGTAATATTTCTGTTTATCAGCACATTGAGCATATTTCCGGCACCATGATATGAAGGTGTTAAACAAACAGCATAAGTGTGGTGTTGAGGTCTCAAGTATCGTGTTGTCATCTGTTGAAATTTGATTTTTTAAAAATTTGCAGATATTTGAAGCCTTTGATTAATGTGTAGACATGGGAAAAAATCTGGTAATCGTTGAGTCTCCGGCAAAAGCAAAAACCATTGAGGGTTATCTTGGAAAGGATTTCAAGGTAGCATCAAGCATGGGTCACGTGCGCGATTTGCCCAAGGGCAGTGGTGCTATAGATATTGAGAACGGATTTGAACCAACGTATGAAATCAGTCCTGAAAAGAAGGATGTAATTAAAACGTTAAAGAAATTAGCAGAGGAGGCCGAGATGGTTTACCTCGCAAGCGATGAAGACCGTGAAGGAGAAGCCATCGCCTGGCATTTAAAAGAATCGCTTGATCTCAACGATAAGAAAACACGCAGAATAGTATTTACCGAAATCACCAAGAAGGCAATATTAAATGCGCTTGAGAATCCGCGCAGTATTGATATTGATCTGGTGAATGCGCAACAGGCACGCAGGGTACTCGATCGGTTGGTGGGCTATGAGCTTTCACCTATTCTGTGGAAGAAAGTAAAGACGGGCTTGTCGGCAGGTCGTGTGCAGTCTGTTGCTGTGCGGTTAGTGGTTGAACGCGAACGTGAGATCACCGACTTCAAAGCCAAGTCTGCATACCGGGTAACTGCATTATTCGATTTGGGAAAGGGTAAGCAACTTCAGGCTGAGTTGCCTGAACGCTTCGATTCTGAGGAAGAGGCACTCGAGTTTTTGGAATCGTGTAAGGGTGCGAAATTTTCAATTGGAGATTTACAAACCAAACCCTTGAAACGTTCTCCTGCGCCTCCGTTCACTACCTCTACACTACAGCAGGAAGCATCGCGTAAGCTAAGCTTTTCAGTAACACAGACTATGGTGGTGGCGCAAAAGCTTTATGAGGCGGGTAAAATCAGCTACATGCGTACTGATTCAGTAAACCTTTCAGACGAAGCGCAACAAGGAGCCAAGAAGCAAATTCAGGATGCGTATGGAAATGAGTTTGTAAACCTGCGTCAATACAAAACGAAATCTTCGGGTGCGCAGGAAGCTCACGAAGCTATCCGGCCAACTGATTTTTCTGTACTTAATCCGGGTATGGATCGAAACGCGCAGCGCCTGTATGAACTGATCTGGAAACGTGCCATCGCCTCGCAAATGGCCGATGCTGAATTAGAGAAGACTACCGCCACCATTGATATTTCCACCAATCCGCGAAAGCTCACCGCTACAGGTGAAGTGATCAAGTTTCAAGGATTTTTGTCTGTATATATGGAGTCGGGTGATGATGAGGATGAGGAGCAGAATGGAAAAGTATTGCCTCCGTTAACGGTTGGGCAAGACTTGAAATTAGATGAGCTGATGGCTCGTCAGACTTTTTCCCGCAATCCACCACGCTATACGGAAGCGAGTCTGGTTAAAAAACTTGAAGAACTCGGTATTGGTCGACCTTCAACCTATGCGCCAACCATCTCTACCATTCAAAAACGTGGTTATGTGGTGAAGGAGAGTCGTGAAGGAGTTGAGCGTGCTTACAATGTATTCAAACTTGAAAATGACAAGGTATCCCGTAAGGAAGAAACTGAAATAACCGGAGCTGAAAAGAATAAGCTGTTTCCAACCAACATTGCCATGGTTGTAAACGATTTCCTGGTCGATCATTTTCCGGACATTACCGACTACTCGTTTACATCCGAAATTGAGCAGGAGTTCGATGAGATTGCCATGGGCAAACTGGAGTGGCATAAAATGCTGGATAATTTCTACTCACCGTTCCATAAGAAAGTTAAGAAGACAGAACAAGTTGAGCGCTCATCAGTAAGTAAGAATCGCGAGTTGGGTGTAGATCCAAAAACCGGAAAGAATGTTTACGTTAAGCTAGGTAAGTTTGGTGCTTATATTCAAATAGGTGAAAACCCTGACGATAACGGAGGAGAGAAGCCGAAGTTTGCCAGCCTTCGTCCCGGCCAGTTTATTGAAAACATTACCCTTGAAGATGCATTGGAGTTATTGAAGATGCCCAGGCAAATGGGAGAGTTTGAGGAAGGTCCGGTAGTGGTAAACATAGGCCGCTTTGGTCCTTATGTTTTACACGATAAAAAATTTGTTTCTATACCAAAGGAAGAAGATCCGTATACCATCACCCTTGATCGTGCCATTGAGTTGATTCAAAACAAACGAATTGCTGACGCGAACAAAACGATAAAGACGTTTGATGAGAATCCCGATATCCAGGTGTTGAACGGACGTTTTGGTCCGTACATTAAAGCTGGTAAGAAAAATGTCAAAATTCCGAAAGACAAGGAGCCGAAAGATCTCACTTTAGAAGAATGCTTGGAGTTGGCTGCCAATGCACCTGAGAAGAAAGGGAGATGGGGTCGTTTTGGTGGAGCGAAAAAGAAAGAGGAGCCCACTGATGCTCCGGTTGCAAAGACTGCTAAAAAGACAGCAAAAACTCCTGCTAAGAAGACCGCAAAAAAGGCGGTAAAGAAAGTAGCGAAGAAATCGACAACCCGAAAAAAGAAATCTTAACAAGGTTCCCGACTCGTTACGTGTCGTAATCTCGGGAGTTAAGTTTATTTTCAAAATGAAACACCTCGTGGTCCTTACCGGGGCAGGCATCAGCGCTGAAAGTGGTATTCCTACCTTCCGCGATGCCGGTGGTTTGTGGGAAGGTTTTAAGGTAGAGGATGTAGCTACGCCTGAAGCGTGGCAACGAAATCCAGAACTGGTGCTTGATTTCTATAATCAGCGCAGAAAACGCGCATTGGAAGTTAAACCTAATCGCGGTCATGAAATTTTAGCAGAACTTGAATCGCATTTTAAGGTAACGGTAGTTACGCAAAATGTAGATAACCTGCATGAACGTGCAGGATCATCGCACGTCATACATCTTCACGGAAGCTTGTTTGAATCCAGAAGTACGGCTGATGAATCACTCATTTATCCAATAGAAGGTTGGGAACTTAATCCGGGTGATATCTGTGAGAAAGGCTCACAGCTACGGCCCAACATCGTATGGTTTGGAGAGTTGGTTCCGATGATGGAAGTTGCCATTCAGTATGCGGCCAATGCTGATCTCTTTCTGGTAGTGGGTACTTCATTAGTCGTGTACCCGGCTGCCGGGTTGGTGCATTATGTGGCGCATGACGTACCCCGATTTTTGGTTGATCCGAATATTCCCGATCTTACCTTCTCCGGTCGTGTAGAGGTTATACAAGACAAGGCCAGTACCGGACTTGAGAAATTAAAACCACGATTAATCGAATTGGCGTAATATGATATTGGTACTGGATATCGGCAACTCAGACATCACCATCGGATTGTTTGATCAGGAAGAGCTCAAACACGTCTGGCGCATTCCGGCAGTAGCCGAGCGACCGGAATTATTTTATGGAATTAAATTCCGCGATTATTTTCTGGAGGCCGGTTTGCCTATATCGGCAGTAGAAAAAATTGTGTTAAGCAGTGTGGTTCCGAACCTAACCGGAAAGATTATTAACGTAACCGTTTCTTTGTTTGAGAAGAACCCGATTGTATTGGGGCCTGATGTTTATTCAAAGTTGCCCATTGAAGTTTTAAACCCATACGAGATAGGTTCAGACCTGGTGGCAAATGCGGTGGCTGCACATAATCTGTTTAGTAAAAATTGCATTGTTATCGATTTTGGAACAGCACTTACCTTTACAACCATATCGGGGCAGGGGAAAATTTTGGGTGTGGCCATTGCACCCGGTTTAAAAACGGCCATCCGTGCACTGTCACAAAATACGGCTAAGCTGTTTGATGTTCCGCTTGAGCAGCCCCAATCTGCCTTAGGTAAAAATACCGTACATGCCATTCAGGCGGGTATTTTATTAGGCTATGAAGGGTTGGTGAAATCTATGATAGAGCGAATAAAGAATGAATTAAACGATCCTGAGATAGCCACCGTTGCCACAGGCGGGTTGTCTTCTGTCATCACGCCATCAAACGGAACATTTACCCGCATCGAGCCAAACCTTACGTTGAACGGATTGCGTTTGGTGGCAGGTTGTGTTTAGCATTACTCCGCGGCAAGTTCCTGCAGCAGCTTCCTGTACTTTTCAGTGTTATAGTTGGTTGACCCAACTATCTGGTTCACAATTTTTCCCTCCTTATTGATAATGAAAGTAGTTGGAATGGAAGGAACATTAAGTTGTGGGGTTATATTGCCTGATAGCATGACAACAGGAAAGGAAAAGTTATTTCTTTTTATGTAGTTCTTAACTTTGGCCTCTTCTCTATCATCATCCCTTGAAAGCATAACAAATACGACATCTTCAGACTTCGTTTTATCATGCAGCTTCTGGATGGAGGGCATCTCTGCACGGCAAGGACCGCACCAGGTCGCCCACATATTAAGGAAGACAACTTTTCCTTTGTAGGTGTCGAACGGAACAATGTTGCCATTCATGTCTTTTACGGAGAAGGAATAGTTAAAGGTCTGATTCTGCAAATCGGCAGTTGATTTGCGGTTAAAACCGGTTATGTAGAACACAGCAATAGCAGTTAATACTACTACGGGGATTAATTTTTTCAATGAATTCATCGGTAATAAATCGGCCCGGTTATTGACCTGATCGTTTGGTTTACAGAGATTTTAATTAATTTCGAAATTAATAAGTTCCACAGTAATGGCAAAAATGCATCTGATCAGGATTATTTTTCTCCTATTGCTTCCGGTTTTAGCGAGCGCTCAGAAGATCAAATACAAAGAGGTTTTTAGCTTGCTCAGTACCAAACAGTACGAATTGGCCGAGCCCTTTCTGAGAAAGTATATCGAAGAAAGTGGGACTAAGGCAGAACCAAGCAGCTATTTGTTCATGGGCATTATTTATCAGGAGAAATCGGCTAAGGATGATGTGCTTCGAGACACTGAAACTGCGCAGGTTCGTATCGATTCTGCCTTGTACTTTTTTGACCAGGCATTTAAGACCATCAACGAAAAGGAATTCAGAGGCAGTAGTAAGGATTATTACAGCATGTACAGCAAGCGCGACCTGCGTTCAGGCGAGTTTGGTGTCAAACTTTCGGATGTTCAGTTCGATATTGAAAAACGAACCACAGCATTGCGCGAGCGCAAGGACAAGGTGAAAATGGTAAAACATTACTTCACTGAGATGGAAGGGTTGTACAAGCAAAGTCACGGTCTTTTTGGTGCGATTCAAAAGAACTTTCCTGGTGAGCGTGAGTTTTACCTGCGAGCCGATGAGATCACCTTAAAGCGTTTGGACACATTGGCACAGCGATATGAAGCCAGTTATAAAGCGTTTGAACATTATAAAATCAGTGCGGGTAACCTGGGTAAAATCGGATATAATCATGAATGGAATGTGAATGATATCAAGGATTTCAAATCGGATGGCCAATCGTTACCTGATTTTTACCAAAGCGATTTGAAGGTGTGGGATTATAAAAAGTTTGCGGATAACGCCATCGCTACAATCAACACCGAGATCAAACCGATTCAGGAAAACCTGGTTAAATATGATATAGAGATCAATAAGCTTCATGAGCGAATGAAAGTTGACTCCGTTTCGGTTAAGAGCGACCTGACAAAGCTTGTTGAAAGCTTGTTGGGGGAGAAGCTTAAGAAATTTGATGCCGATCCATTGCCCTTGAGTGTGATGGCCGTTAAAGTGGCAGACCTGGAATACAAGTCTACCTTGTTGGAGCACAAAAAGTCCGACTCAGCTTCCAACGTTTTTGTTCGATTGAATCAAACGAAACAGGAATTAGCCAATTTGCGGAAGCTTGATAGTTTATTGACCCGGTTATTGGCGGTTAACATTGATGAGGAAGCTTTAAACTATGCGCATTTTGTTAGCCAAACTTACAACAGCGGGGCGTTGCTGAAGGCATATATTAAGACAAAGAAGGAGTATGTTGATCGGGAAAGACGCCAGAAGGAAGGCGACCTTGCAATACGACAAAATGCGTTGAATTGGCTTGTGGTGGGTACAGACTCCATTCCGCTTGGTGATCAAGTAACAGCACGTGCATTCAAGCCAAAAGTGATTGAGCCCGAGAAGTATACGGCCGGATTGGATGTAAAAGATTCAGTTAAAATTAAAGGCTATTTCTACACTGTTACACCAACACGTGTGCCCGATGTAAAGGTTAATTTTCCGGTGGATAATTCATGGGTAAACACAAGTAACCTGAGTTTGATTAAAGGGCTGGCCACAAAGGATGAAGGCGATCACATTTACTTTGTGCTGGTATTTCATACCGCACCGGAAGATGGAAAATTCAAAGCGTCTTTGGCTAAAGTATATCGCTCCGATGGCCTCTCATGGAGCCATAACTTTACGTTCGATTTTGCGCCACAGTCGTTGGAGTATCAGCAAGACACAGGCGAACTTGTGGTGAAATCAGGTGAATTGTTTGTGATAGTTGATAAGTCAGGAAAGATCAAGCAATCCTGAGTGATCAGGCAGCTCCAACTAATTTTTTCCAGTCCTGGAAACGCATTTCAATGCGAGCAGCCATCTTCTCGTAATTTTCCCAGCTATCGGTAACGTGATAGATTGAGGGTAGCGTTTTTACCAGCAACTCATCATAATCATTACGATATAAGCCGCCACCATAGTAATAGTACGTAAACATGTTACCCTGGCGGTTAAACAGTTCATATCCCAGGTAGCCATCCCATATTTCACTCAGAATGGTGCACGAAATTTCGCGTCTTTTGAAGCGAAAAATTTGGATGGATGCTTCTTCTTCAAAAAACTCGGAGTAAAGTCCTTTATCTATAATCCAACCCAGGTACATACCAATGTGTACATAAGCTTGTTCAATCGGTAATGAGTCGGGGAAATTTCCTAGAAAATGCGACTTCGCATTATCGTAAATGGTCTTTTGAATTTCAGCTTTACGTTCCATAATACAATGTTAATGAAATTTGTGAATAGACCGAGTATCCCAAGGAAGCCATTTCAGTCTGGGAGTCACCCATGTAAGGTTGGTTGGGCTATGCATTAATCAGGTTGAGGATGGAGCAGGCAAAAAGCCCCGCTGTTTCAGTACGTAAACGGTTTGATCCAAGGCTAACTTTCTGAAAATCATTTTGTTGCGACAGCTCTAACTCGGATTGGGAGAAGTCGCCTTCAGGGCCTATCAAGACTATGTAATGACGCCCCTTTTCGGCTTTCATGTACAGATGATCGGGGTTTGACTGATCCACATAGGCAATGAACCGCTGGACATTTCCTGAATTAGTTTGCATGAACTCTTGAAAGGGAATCAGCTCACTTAAATCGGGTAACGTAGCCCGTTGCGATTGTTTCATAGCACTTAACGCGACCTTTTTCAATCGATCGGTTTTCAACCAAGGGCGCTCGGTGTTGTCGCAGTTGATAAAGGTAATTTTATCGATCCCGATTTCAACGCATTTTTCTACCATCCACTCCAGCCGATCTGGATTTTTAGTAGGCGATATGGCCAGGTGGATATGGAAATTTCTGGATGGTTCCGCATACGTACGTGTAACGTGAAACGTGCACTTGCGTGGATTGGCATCTTGAATGACGGCCTCATAATACGAGCCTTTACCATCTGTCAATAAAAAAGGTTCTCCGCTCTTTTTGCGGAGAACCTTGATGCAATGTTTTGATTCTTCTTCGTTCAGGTAGTAAGCGCCCTGATCCAGATCAGGTTGATAAAAGAGTTGCTCCATACCTGCGGAGCTTTACTTGTATTGTTGATACAAGTTGTCCATAAAGGCAACGTATTCCGTCATGGCTGTTTCTTTCGACTTTCCTTTCAACTCCGACCATGCATCGAATTTGGCGATAGCTTTGAAGTCAAATCCTCCCGGCCGCTCTCCGCTCACATCGCCTTCGCTGGCTTGCTTAAAGAGCGCGTAAAGCGTTAACAACTCTTCATTGGAAGGCCGCCTGGTGAGTTCTTTTGAGCGCGCCACAGCGGCTTCAAATTGCTGTTGAAGATCCATCAGGCTTATCGTTTATTCATGCTTACGTACGGGCGAACAACATTGCCGGTATAAATCTGACGTGGCCGACCAATCGGTTCGTTGTTTTTACGCAACTCCAGCCACTGCGCAATCCAGCCTGGTAAACGGCCCATGGCAAACATTACGGTAAACATATCAACCGGAATGCCAAGGGCACGGTAGATGATGCCAGAGTAAAAATCTACGTTCGGATAAAGTTTGCGCTCAACAAAGTAAGGATCTTTAAGTGCAATCTCTTCCAGTTTCTTGGCGATGTCCAGAACCGGATCACTTACACCTAATTTACCCAATACATCATCAGCCGCTTTCTTAATGATCTTGGCTCTTGGGTCAAAGTTTTTGTACACACGATGTCCGAAGCCCATTAAGCGGAACGGATCGTTTTTATCTTTCGCTTTCGCGATCCACTTGTCGATATTGCCACCATCGTTGCGGATGTTTTCCAACATCACGATTACCTCCTGGTTGGCGCCTCCGTGTAACGGACCCCATAAGGCATTTATACCAGCTGATATAGCCGAGTAAATGCTGGCTTTAGATGAACCTACAATACGAACGGTAGAGGTAGAGCAGTTTTGTTCGTGGTCGGCATGCAGGATGAATAATTTATCCAATGCATCTGCTACAACCGGATCTACTTCAAAATCCTGCCCGGGCATACCAAACATCATTTTTAAAAATCGGCTGCAATAATCCAGTTTATTGTCCGGATAGTTAACCGGGTGGCCAACCGCATTTTTGTATGCCCACGCAGCAAATGTCGGCATCTTGGCCAGGGAGCGAATGATGCTCAGGTACACGCCATCCTCAGGCCGGTTTGGGTTCAGCGACTCAGGGTAGAATGCTGTTTGTGCACAGAATAAAGAAGAGAGCACACCCATGGGATGGGACGTGGAAGGAAAGCCATCCAATATCTTCTTGATATCCTCATGCACCAACGTGCGTCTGGTAATGTCATTATTCCATTTGTCGTATTCAGCTTTTGTGGGCAGTTCACCAAAAATCAGCAGGTAGGCCACTTCCAAAAAGTTGGACTTTTCTGCCAGTTCTTCAATGGCATAGCCCCGGTAATGCAGTACGCCTTTTTCTCCGTCAAGGAAGGTAATGGCACTCTTTGTTGCACCTGTATTTTTATACCCGACATCGAGGGTCACGTAGCCTGTTTTATCGCGAAGATCGCTGATGTCGATGGCCAACTCGTTTTCGGTTCCTTCAATTACGGGGAAGGCATATGACTTGCCGTCAATAATTAACTCTACTGTTTTTGACATAGTGAAAAGTACGTTTAAATGCTGATTTTGAAGCCTAAATATAACGGGTTAGGGTGGTTCAATGAAGTCCGCTTACATATTTATATCCCTTTAATTACCACCCAAAATCATGGGCAATCCGTCTTTTCCGGCACCAACAATAATCACTTTAGAGTTCGGGGATTTAGACAGCTCTAATGTAGCTTCAATACCTCTCATTTTTAACAGTTTATCGGTAAGGCTATTGTTAATGATGTTGTTGGCGCGGGATTCACCTTCTGCGGCAATTCGCTTACGTTCTGCTTCGCTTTTCTCTTTGTCCAGACGGAACTGATATGCCAGCGCTTCCTGCTCTTGCTGAAGTTTATTTTGAATCGCAACCTTAATTTGTTCCGGTAATTGGATGGAACGAATAAGTAACGCAACCATGTTCACATTGTTTTCACCAAGAATTTTTTCTGATTCTGTTTTGATGGTGGCTTCCACCTCAGCGCGCTTGGTCGAGTAAATCTCCTCGGCTGAATAACGTCCCATGATCTGACGAACAACAGAACGCATTTCAGGAATCACCAGGATGTTCACATACCCCCGGTTAAACTTTTCGTGGATGTATCCGATTTTCTCAGGCACAGGATGGAAACGTACGGAAACCTCAACATGAATAGACAATCCATTTCTGTCCAGCACATCCATGTTTTCATCGGCAGATGTTTCGCGTACGGCATATATGTACACTTCGTTCCAGGGGGCTTTTGCATGAAAGCCTGGCTGTATGATGTGGTCTTTGTCAAGACCTTCTCCAAACTTGTAAAAGATGACAGCCCGCTCATCGGCCTGAACGGTGTAAAACAAACTGGACGAAATACCCAGCACAACAAACAAGGCAATAACGCCAAGAATAATAAATGGAAGTAGTCTTCTGTTATTCATAAAAGTTGGTTTTGATAAAGTTTAAGATTCAGGTTGATTTTCTTCGGGAGGCTTCGGCTTGATCATCAGGTTTCCAATAATCAATACCGTGAACAAAGTTCCCCAAACGGCCTCAATAACGCTAATGTTCTTGATAAGTTTATGGGCATTCGGATAGTCGGTATCAATTCCACCCAAAACGTGAAAGGAATAGGCTACACATTCCGAATAGTTGGGAATACCGAGAGGAATTTCAGTGCCTAAACTACCCGGCATTGCAATACAGATCAGGTCATATAAACTGCCAAATGAGATACCAATCATCAGGAAAACGCAGGCTGATCCCCACAGCTTGTCAACCGTGAAATAGCGGCCCATAAAAATATCCCGAATGGCAAAACTGATTACGGTAACTTCAATAGGAAACAGGAATCCATGTATAGTAAACAGTGCGGCTTGCCGGTTCTGAATTTCAATAACCTTATAATAGGGGAACTCAATCAAAATACCGAATACCGTAATGCTGACCAGCACAAAGAAGATAATGGCAATAAGGGTTTTGCTTTGGGTGAAGTTGCGCAATAAGTCCCAAAGCAAGAATGCATAGAGTCCACCGAACCCCGAAAATAAGGTGATCAGAAACTTGGAGACATCGCTGTTCGGGTCCTCCAGCAGGGGGGAATACAAGGTTAAGCCAAGCGTAACGATAACCACCTGGGTGGCCACCACGTTCCGGTAGTCCTTCTGCTTTTCGCGTTGCAGTTCCAGGCTGCCGAGTAATGACTTAACTGAGTCGAGTTTTATCATGAACCTGAAATATAACCTGATTTTAGGAATTGAAACGCGTTAATTACCTTTTGTGAATTCGTTGAATTTAGTTTACTATTACTTTTGGATAGCTGTTTTTAAGTATTTGATTAGCAAATCATTATATAGCCTCAACAAAATTTTCTTATCGCTTGGTATGGCGATCCTTTTTTGCGTGCATGCATTCGGGCAATCACCGGTAATGGATAGTTTGAAAAATGCGTTGGAAAAATCGCGCGACCCCCAGGTTAGGGTGGACATTCTGAACGCATTGGCATACGAATTTTATGATTTTAATGATAGTCTTGCGTTAGCGTATGCGAAACTGGCGCTGCAAGAAGCTCAGAAGGCAGGGTACAAGCGTGGTGAAAAAAGCGCCTACACAATGGTTGGTACGGGCTACCTCACATTTGCACAATTTGACCAGGCCTTTCATTATTTACGTCTTTCTGATAAGATAGAGATAGCTGAAGCGATGGATCAAGCGGCCTATAACTTGTCGGTAATGGCCAGCACCCATCGAACACTCGCCAATTATGATTCGGCCCGTCATTACTATTTAAAGGCATTGCAGCTTGGGGAGGATAAATTATCACCTGATGTATTGGCCACGCTCTATAAAAATTTAGGGTATCTGGAGATAATCCTATGGAATAATTCTACTGCCTTTGAATACTTGAAGAAGGCCGAAAAGCTTGCCACTGAAGCCAACGATACATATTTACTGGCCGAAGTTTATGGGCACCTGGGCGTGTTATCAGAACAATTGCTCGAATTCCGCCAAGCCGAACTCTACTTCAATAAACTCTGTGATCTTGCGTCAAAGCAAGTATTTTATTTTCATCTGATAAAATGTGAATTACGAAAAGCAGAACTCTTGTACCGAAGGGGATTTTATGCTGAAGCATTAAACGCCAGTTTAACAGCGCTTCAATTGACTGAAAAATACGAGTATCAACCACAGTTGGCCGAATTGTATCTGATGATGGGGGATATTTATAATGAATTGGCACAGTACGATTTGGCTCTTCGCTATTATTTTCAGGCTTTGAAGATCACGGAGAAATTCGGATTGCGTTTGCAAACCGCTCGACTATATGCGCAAATCGCCTGGGTTAATAAACAGCAGTCTAATTTTGAACTTGCCTTTGAATACATTAACCGGTCTCTTGATTTACGTAAGGAAATTGGAGATAGGCATGGTATTTCAAATGCGTACAACTATCGAGGTTTGATTTATTACCAAACAAGAAAATATACAGAAGCTGTCAGTGACCTTAAAGCTTCAAGAAAAATCCGTGAAGAAATAGGACACATTGAAGGTGTTGCTTCAGCCATTTTTAATCTTTCACTTGTCTATGAAGATTTAAGGGAGTTTGATAATGCGTATGCTTTATTACTTGAGGTAATTGAACTTGAAAAGCAAGTCGTTGATCCTATCAGTTTGGGATTAACCTATAACCAGATGGGTAACATCCTGACTCAGCAAAAGCGTTTTAAAGAAGCAAAGGAATATCTTGAACTTGCAAAACAAAAGGCACTTGATGCAAATTCTATTTTACTCGAATTAGGTAACACCCGGTTTTTTGCCAGGTGGTACGAAGCGATTGGTGATTTTGAGGGTGCTTATGATCACCAGGTTCGGTATCAGCAATTGAACGACAGTGTCTATAACCGTAGCATATCTACAAAGCTTGCTGAAATGGAAGCACTCTATCGTGTTGAGCAAAAGGAGCAGCAGATCAGACTACTCAACCAGGAAAATGAGCTTCAGCAAAACAAGTTGGCATTGCAACAATCCCGAATTCGTTCTCAAAGCATCATCATCGCCTCTTCGTTAATCGGGTTGGCATTGCTTTCCATACTGGCGTTTAATATTTATCTCTATAACAGGCGGATAAGGCGCGCCAACAGGGAAATTCTGGAGCAAAAAGAAGAGATTCAAACACAGGCAGAAGAACTGGTAGATGCCAATGAAATATTATTGCGACTAAATCGTGAGGTAACAGAAAAGAATGAGGAGATACAGGCGCAGTCGGAAGAGTTGATGGAGGCAAACCAAACCATTTATGAGATCAATAGGGGACTGGAAGAGAAGGTGAGTGAACGAACCAACCGGTTAAAGGAAGCCTATAAAGAGTTGGATACCTTTTTCTACAGGGCTTCGCACGATTTCAGAAGACCCCTCACAACCTTTATGGGGTTAGCAGAAGTGGCTCGCATTACCATAAAAGATAAGGCTGCCCTTGAACTTTTTGAAAAGGTTGATGAGACGGCTCATACACTTGATCGCATGTTGGTGAAGTTACAGTCGATTAGTGATGTGGGGGCGCAGCAACTGGTGTATAAAGAGGTTTTTATCGTTGAATTAATTAACGACATACTCACCGATTTTCGTGAGGAAATTAAGTCGAAGAACATAAAGATCAACAACAAGGTATCCCTAACGGATTCATTCTACTCCTATCCGGCCATGGTAAAAATTGTGTTGGGTAATTTAATCGAGAACGCCATACAATTTAATGTTCCGGAAAGCCCTGCTATCTCCATCACAGTTGAGCAGGAGGGTACCCAGGTTTTTTTGCGTGTCGCCGATAATGGGCAGGGTATCGATGCTGAGTTGCAGGACAAAATATTTGACATGTACTTTCGGGGCAGCGATCGATCAAAGGGAAATGGCTTAGGCCTTTACATTGCAAAGAAGGCTGTTGAAAAGCTTGGAGGAACTATAACTGTATCCAGCACGGTTTATATGGGAAGCACGTTTACCGTAACGTTGCCCTTGGGCGATTCCAACGGGATGTGACATCAATCATTTTTTTATCCGTTTTTAAGCCCTAATTTTCGAGTTGATATGATAAGTATGTTCAAAAACCGAAGCTTTTCCATAGATCTTGGCAACAACAATACACTGGTAGCTGATTCCACCAGGATGCTGCTTGCTCAGCCATCTTACATTGTTTTTAATTCAAACCACTCGGTGAAAGCTGTTGGCGAACAGGCGTATGAGATGTTTGAAAAAACGCATGAAGAACTTACCCCAGTAAAGCCGTTGCGTGGCGGTGTTATTGCCGATTTCAATTCGGCCAGCCTGATGATTAAAGAACTGGTGAACAAAGCTTATACACAAAAGGCTTCATTCTTTTCGGGGTACGACCACATTATTTCCGGTGTACCGTACTATACCACTGAAGTAGAGCGAAGAGCTCTTCGTGATGCCATTGATCAATTCAATCCGCGTAAGCGATCCTTGTTATTTGAACCGTTGGCAGCAGCCATCGGCATGGGACTTAACATTCAGGAGCCGGATGGAAAAATGGTTATTGACATTGGAGGGGGCATTACGGAGATCGTAATCATTTCCCTTTCGGGGATTGCTGCTTTTCAATCGCTCAAAGTGGCTGGCGATACGTTCGACATGAACATTCAGGATTATTTCCGTAGAAATTTTAACATGTCTATTGGTTTGAAAACAGCCGAGCAGGTTAAAATTCTGGCAGGGTCTGTATTGGAGGAAATTGATCCAATACCGGATACTCTTTCGGTAAAGGGAAAGGATTTGATGACGGGTATTCCGGTTACACGAAAAATAGATCACCGGGAAATCGCTTTCATCCTTGAAAAATCGGTTGCCTCAATCGAGCGAAGCATCATTCAAACCCTGGAGACCTGTCCGCCAGAACTCGCTGCGGATATTTACCAAAACGGTATGCACATTACCGGTGGCAGTTCATTGTTGCGTGGCCTCAAGCAACGTTTTGAAAAGAATATGAAGTTGCCGGTTCATCTTGATGAACAACCGTTGTCTTCGGTTAGTCGGGGTATTGCCCGTGTGTTGGCTAACCCGAAAAAGTTTACAGGCGTTCTAATTGATTAACCTTTCACGCTGTGTTCAGGATGCTCGCCCGATTGATCTTGAAAGCCATGGGCTGGAAGACCGAGCCCGTTGGTCCGTTTCCAATCAAGCCTAAAAAGTATGTAGTGATTGTTGCGCCACACACCAGCGGCTGGGATTTTATTATTGGCGTACTGTTCCGCAGTGTACTACAGCTAACAGATGCCCGATACCTGGGAAAGAAGGAGCTTTTCAAACCGCCTTTTGGTTTCATCTTCCACTGGCTGGGTGGCACCCCGGTTGATCGCAGTACCAGTCATAATATGGTAGATGAAGTGGTGAAAATTTTTGAACGACATGAGCGTTTTGCGATAGCCTTATCACCGGAGGGAACCCGACAACGGGTGGAGCGGTTACGTACCGGATTTTACAACATCGCCAAAAATGCCCAGGTGCCCATTGTAATGGTTGGACTTGATTTCAAAAACAAGCAGGTAATCTTTTCAGAACCCTTCATGACTTCAAATGATCAACAGAAGGACTTTGACCATATTCTTCGGTTCTTTGGCCCAATCGAAGGCAAGTTTCCCGAGCAGGGGCTTCGTCACTTGCTGCCCGCTACCTGATTCACTTCAGTTTTGAGGCATAAAAAAACCCCGATAAAATCAGGGTCTTTTTTCCTTTCAGTGGATTGGGAAAAATTACATTCCTGAACCACCGTTGTTGGTGTCGAACAAGGAAGGAGCTGGTGCAGGAGCAACCGGTGCAGGTGCAGGAGCCGGAGCTGGCTTAGTAACCTTAGCCACTTTCTTCTTCACCTTCTTCACCACCTTTTTCTTAGCTGAAGACGCAGCCTTCTTGGCTTTGGAAGCTGACTTTTTAACAGCCTTCTTCACTTTTTTCGCAGCCTTCTTGGCTTTTTTAACAACTTTTTTCGCGGATTTTTTCACCGACTTCTTCGCTGCTTTTACTTTCTTCTTAGCAGCTTTTTTTACTTTCTTTTTAGCCATAGCAATTAATTTGTGTTTAACTCCCGAAAAGTTAAGTATTCTTTACGACACACTACTTCACGAACACAAAAAATTTTTATCGTCTTCGGCCACTACCTCTTCGGTTATTGCTGCCTTCGTACGATCTGCCCCGACCTCCTTTGCTTTTCTTGCTGCTACTTTCCCTTCTTCCCTCGGTCAGCTCAACGCGCACTTGTCGGCCTTCAAACTCAACGCCTTGCAGGCCCGAAATAATAGCATCACTCTTTTCTTTCTCAACTTCAAAGAAGGAGTAAGCGCCTTTGATGTCAATTTTTCCAACGTGCTTTTTGCCCACTTTGCAACATTCATCCAGCATCTCCAGCAGGTCGGCCTTTTCCAGGTTATCCATTTTACCCAGGTTTATGAAGAAACGATCGCCTGTGCTGTAGCGCTCTGCGCCACGGTCTGAAGAGGATGCGTTTACATTTAAATCGGGGGCATTGCGGTAATAATCCAGGAAGCGGTTAAACTCGATGGAAGCAAAACGCTTGATCAATTCATTCTTGGTCAGGTCTTTCAGCTCATCATAAACAGCTGGTAAAAAGGCCTCTATTTCTGATTCGTTTACTTTTACATCATGCACTTTTTTCATCAGGGCGAGTAACTGCTTCTGGCATACTTCAGGGCCTGATGGTACGGGTATCCGTGTAAAAGTTGTTCTAACCGCCTTTTCAATCTGGCGGATTTTGCCGGTTTCTTTTGAGTTAACCAAGGCAATGGAAATACCCTTTTTGCCTGCACGGGCGGTACGACCGCTGCGGTGGGTATAGAATTCCATTTCATCAGGAATATTCATATGGATCACGTGGGTGATGCTTTCCACATCAATACCACGGGCAGCCACATCGGTAGCCACCAGAATCTGCACAGATCTGTTCCGGAATTTCATCATCACTTTATCGCGCTGTGCCTGGTTCAGGTCGCCATGTAAAGAGTCGGCATTGTAGCCATCCTTCATTAACATTTCAGCAACGCGTTGGGTATCGATACGGGTACGGCAGAAGATCAAACCGAAAATATCGGGGTGGAAATCCAGCAGGCGCTTCAGGGCGCTGTATTTATCACGATCATGAACGACCACGTATTGGTGTTCAATATTGACATTGCCGGTATTTTTATCACCTACCGTCAACTCCATTGGGTCGGTCATGTAGTTGTTGGCAATCGCCCGTACTTCGCGCGGCATGGTAGCCGAAAACAACCAGGTGATTTTGGTGTCTGGAGTCTTGGAAAGAATTTCATCAATATCTTCCTTGAAGCCCATGTTCAGCATTTCATCGGCCTCATCCAATACTACATATTGAATGGTGCTCAGGTTGATGGCCTTGCGTCCCAGCATGTCAATAAGTCGACCGGGTGTTGCCACTACAATTTGCGCTCCGCGCTTTACTTTTCGGATTTGTTCGCTGATGCTTGCGCCTCCATAAATGGCTACAATGTTCAGCTTTTTAAAATTTTCAGAGAAGTTTTCCAGATCGCTCACGATCTGGAGTCCGAGTTCACGGGTTGGTGCCAATACCAGCGCTTGTGTAGCTGAAGAGTTTTCGTCAACCAACTCAAGTAAAGGTAAACCAAAGGCAGCGGTTTTACCGGTACCGGTTTGTGCCAGTCCGATGAAGTCGCGAGTGCCTGTTAATAAAAGTGGAATTGCCTTTTCCTGAATAGGGGTAGGCGTTTCGAAGCCAATAATTTGCACAGCTTCAGCCAGCCCGGCCGACAAGCCGAGCGCTTGAAAGTTTTTCATGAATGTTTGTTATGTAAATAAAAAGTTACTGTTACAACGTCATTGCGAAGAGATCCCGTGAATTTCCGATGCCAATCGGTGTGGGATGACGTTGCAACCGCGTAGAACGGTGCAAAGGTACACTTAATAATCGGGATAACCGCATGGAGCTTGAAATCAGGTGTTGATTGGGATGTTTCAATGAGTGACAAGTTGAAAGCACTGAAGATATTGCTTTATGACAAAGGATATTTGGCTAACCAGGTGTAGCCGTTTTTCGTGGTTATCGATTTTTTGTACTTTAGAAAATCAAATGTAACTGTATGATGCGCTATTTATTTGTTTTGTTGAGTGCACTGATTGCCTGCAACTCCCGTGTTGAGGTAACCGAAAAGGAGTCTCCCGAAGCAAAGGTCGTTCCCGAACCACAGTACTCACTCTCCAGCAAACAAACCCACAATAAGTTTAGCAGAAGTATTGCGCCAGTGCTGAATGTGAAAAGTGGTGCCGTCATCGAATTCTTCACCGAAGAAGCAACGGATGGTCAGCTTAACCCAGCTTCAACAGTTGAAGACCTTTCTAAGCTTAGTTTCGATCCGATTCACCCGCTTACCGGACCTGTGTTTGTAGAAGAGGCTGAGCCGGGAGATGTATTGGCGGTGACGTTGCACAAAATTGAAATCGGAGATTGGGGTTGGACTGCCATCATACCCGGCTTTGGTTTTTTAGCCGAAGACTTCAAAGAGCCCTACCTGAAAACCTACACCTTCAACAAAGATGATAAGAAGGTGAAGTTCAATGATCATATTCATATTCCGGTAAAACCCTTTGCCGGAGTGTTGGGTGTTGCGCCTGATACGGATTCGTTATTAAGCACCATTCCGCCTCGGGCTAACGGAGGCAATATGGATGATCCGAACATGACGGAAGGGACAACCGTGTACCTGCCTGTATTTGTAAAAGGCGCTTTATTTTCGATTGGTGATGCGCATGTGACACAAGGCTTGGGCGAAGTATGTGGTACGGCTGTTGAAGCACCCATGCGGTTTATCGTGGAGTTGAACCTGATAAAGGGCAAGCGCAAAATGCAGGAACCGCAGTACGAAACGGATGCGTATTACGCTACCACAGGATTCGATACTACCATTGACGGGGCTACAAAGAAGGCTGTACGGTATATGATTGAATACTTGGTAGCTGAGCACGGTATGGATCGGAACGATGCCTATGCGCTTTGCTCACTGGCAGGCGATTTGCACATCGCTGAGGTGGTGGATATGCCACACATGCTGGTATCGATGCATATCAACAAAAGTTTGTTTAACGATCCGAAACATTATTCGTTGTTAAAAAAGTAGTATGCGCTTTTCCTTTGTTCTATTAGTTATAGTGTCGATTCTCTTTTCTTCCTGTTCTAGAAGTCGTACCAACGAACGCATTGATCACATCATTTTGGTGGTCAACGATCTTGAAAAGGGTATGCAGCAATTCGAAGAGTTGACAGGTGTAAAACCTGTGTTTGGAGGAAAACATCCCAACTCGTTTACCCAAAATGCACTGGTAGCTTTAGATAACAATGCCTATATCGAAATACTGGCTCCTCGTACCGATGTGCCGGCTCCCGATTGGATCATGCAGTTCAGAAGTCTGACCCCAAGCGGTTGGGCGGTATACACCGCGGATATTGAAACTACAAGAAAGACACTTACCGAGATGGGCTTCTCAGTTTCAGAGGTCATGTCAGGTGCCCGGGCCAAACCCGATGGCAATATGCTTTCATGGTCAACCATGGGATTCACGAACAAAGACACACAGGTGTTTCCGTTTTTTATTCAGTGGGGTGAAGATGTGGTGCACCCTGCTGCCAGTTCGCCAACAGGTTGCAGCATCATGAAATTTGAAATCACCACGGAGGATAAGGACCTGGATAAACTCAATGAGCATTTCAAGCTCGGTATTTCTACGTCAAGCGGTCAGAATAAGTTGGTATTGCGACTACGAACACCAAAAGGTGTGGTGACTTTTCCTGCCTATTGAAAAAAATCAGCCCGATGTTTATCACCAGGCTGATTTCTGTTCACTTTAATTTTTGGTTAGCACATTCTTCTGTGCTGTGATGGTAACCAACAAGGTTTCTTTCTTGACCTCGCGGGACTGATAGACCAGGTTAAGTGCTTTTTCTTTTCTAAGATGAGTTTGCAATTCAGATACAGAGATTTCCATCGGTTTATGATCCGCTAAGGCATCAGCATACTTCCAGGTTTTCAATATGTTTTGTTGATCGTCCTTCAGTAGTATGGTTCGAGCTGTACCGATTTTTCCACACTCGCTGTAGAATACGGTGAGAAGTCCCTTTTCATCCGGTGCAAGTTGAAGGGTAGGGGTTTCCTTTTTGCTGTGAACATAATGCTCAATAACCTGCTTGTTGTTCAGGTGAATGGTGAAGCTGTCGCCACCAAATGTGAATGCCATCAGCATGATGCCCAACACCAGGCCAAAAATGAGTTTCATTGATTTCATACGTTAATGGGTTTATTGTTGGAGTTACTTTTTCTAACGTTGAATATCGGAATCAGGTAATGGATATGGATTTAACTTTGATATCTGGTATGCTTTGCTTGATGAACTGCATTGTTTATCTTGTTCAGTCAATCAAATCGAATGCTATGAAAACTGTTTTTGTATTTCTATTTGCCCTTGTTTCTGTAATTGGCTTTGCCCAAGGGGGTATGTTGAAGGAAAGTTTGAAATTGAAAAGTGCCATTTTGAATAAAGAAGTCGAATACAGTGTGTACCTGCCACCAGACTATACTCACAGCAGTCGCAAGTATCCGGTTTTATATTTACTGCACGGCTACACGGATGACGAAACCGGCTGGACACAGTTTGGCGAAGTGAAAGCTATCGCGGATAAGCAAATCGAAAATCAGGAGATGACCTCCATGATTATTGCCATGCCTGATGGCGGAGTGAGCTGGTACATCAACAGTGCGGATGGCAAAGTGAAGTATGAAGATTTCTTTATCAAGGAATTTATTCCGCACATAGAAGCCACCTTTCAGGTTAGAAAGGAGAAACAATTCAGGGCGATAGCCGGCCTCTCCATGGGTGGTCACGGAACGATGATCATGGCGCTTAAGTATCCGGATATGTTTGCCGTGGCCGCTCCATTAAGCGCAGGTATTTTTACAAAAGAGGAACTAATTAATATGCCAGAGCAAAACTGGAACAATGTGTTCGGTCCGCCTTACGGAAGTCATGCGGGTGAGGCCAGGGTTACGGAGCATCTAAATAAAAACTGGATACTTAGCCTCGTACGTGATGCTTCCGCTGATGAGTTGAAAAAAGTAAAATACTACATTGATTGTGGAGACAAGGATTTTTTGATCAAGGGAAATATGGAATTACATGCCTTGTTGATTGATAAGAAAGTGCCTCATGAATTTCGGGTGCGTGATGGAATTCACAACTGGGAGTATTGGCGAACTGCCTTACCTGAAGTGTTCAAGTTTGTAACGGCTGCCTTTCATCGGTAAACTTTTATAACACCCGATTCCAGATATCCACATACATCCGCCAGGTATTGTTTTCCTTGCGCCAGATGATTACGTATTTTCCTTTCCACGTCTGACGTTCACCGTTGCTTTTTACTGTTTCTCCTTCATAGTAACCAAAATCGTAGGCTGTATTTCCGGTTATCCGAATTTCAACAGGTGTTGATTTGTGCTGTGTTACCTGATCGCCCTCGGGGAGTACCCAGCGTGCCTTTATGTTTTCATGTCCTTCAATGATGAGCGTACCATTGGGCATTATTTTTCCGTCTGTCGTATAAATGGCCACCATCGTATCATAATCACCTGCCATATATGCAGCTGAAAAAGCACTGCTTTGTTTCAGTATCTGATCGATGTCCTTTTGTTTGCCGATGAACTGTTGGCTAAAACTGGTTGAGCAGATTAGTAAACTTAGAATAACGGTAAGGCTTTTCATTCTCTTACTTTTCCGGTTAAGACACTAATTTTATCTGATAGTGGATTGCCTGAGGCTCTTCGAAATGAAACCACTTGCCCCACATGCCACAAGCAATCGGAGATCGGACCATTGATCAAATTCCAGAAGGGAAATTCAGATTGTGATTCACCCCGTTTCATAATCAAATCCATCTCTTCCATGTCACTATCGTTGGCAGCCTTCAGGTTATCGCTGGCTCGTTTGAAATTTTGAAGTGTTTGTTTTCGCAGATCTGAGAAAGATAGTTTTGGAGCTGATGTTAAGATAGTGGGTTGCTTGGCTGACGCATTTGCAATCATGGCCGACATCGCATGAATGTGTGTTAAGGTTTCCAGGCAGGTTCTCGCTTCAGGTGAGGGACGGTATGCTAAATCTTCTTCACGCAGATTTTCAGTGGCCCAATAGTACCGCAAACCTAGCCCATCAATTAAACGGGCAGCGACATGCGCGGCCGTATAGACTGAGGGTGCTTCCGGTATTTCCCTGTAAGGTAAATCCTGTGCGTAAAGCATTTGTGAGGCAATCATCACAAGTGGGGCAATAAATAGCTTCATGGATTGTATTGGTAAGGGTGAACTTTTTGAAAGTTAAACGGTTATTTTAGCCTTGAGATATTAATTTATGACGAAAGGTACAGTTATCAAATCCATAAAGCCATTGGGTTTTCCCTGGCAAACACAGGATCCTTTTTTATTCTGCGTGTATCACCTGGATTTTTATCCGAAAGGAAATGAAAATCTGGGACCAGCGGCTTCGCTGGCTGGTCGGGCGCTTGGGCAAGATTTTACGCCAAACAAGGAAGGATGGCGCATGTACCATGGTGAAAAAGTGCCGGGTTTTCCCGCACACCCGCATTGTGGTTTTGAAACGGTAACGATTGTAACCAAAGGTTTGGTAGATCATTCCGATTCACTGGGCGCTGCGGGAAGATTTGGCTTTGGTGATGTGCAGTGGATGACAGCCGGTAAAGGCGTACAACATTGCGAAATGTTTCCTTTACTGAAGCAGGATGAAGAAAATCCGTTAGAGTTATTTCAGATCTGGCTTAACCTTCCGCGTTCTGCAAAAAAAGCAGACCCACATTTTGCCATGCTGTGGAGTGATGCCATTCCTGAATATCAAAAGGCCGATGCTAACGGAAAGAAAACAAAGGTGCGTGTAGTGGCTGGAGAAATAAATGGAGTAGTAGCACCGCCACCTGCACCCAACTCTTGGGCGGCAGATGCTACAAACGAAGTGGCCATCTGGACGATGAAGATGGAAGCCGGGGCATCGTTTACATTACCGAAAGCCTCAGATTCGGTTAATCGTTCGTTGTATTTCTATACGGGTGAATCCATCACGATGGATGGTCAACAATTCAATAAACCGCAGGCAATCGAGTTACATGCTGATCAGGAAGTGGAACTGCTTGCCGGCAACACCGACTGTTTTCTGCTGTTACTTCAAGGTAAACCCATCGGTGAGCCTGTTGTGCAACACGGACCTTTCGTTGGAAATACGCAAGCCGATATTCAGCAAGCGTTTCAGGATTACCAACAAACCCAATTCGGGGGTTGGCCCTGGCCGAGTTATGAGCATGTTCATCCCCGTGAAAAGGGAAGGTTCGCCCGGTATCCAGATGGAACTGAGGTTGTGAAAAGTTGAAATTAATTCTCTGTTTTTTCCATCGGCAGTTCCGGAATGCGTGTCCATTCCTGAAGTGAACCATCGTATAGCTTCATGTTGTAGCCGAGCATTCTGCCGGCTATGTACACCACACTGGCGGTTTGACCGATGAAGCAATACACAACAGCCTCTTTGTTCTTGTCAGGTAATACAGGATTGAAGTAGCCTTGTAGCTCTGATTCTGGTTTGAATAGGTTGGATTCATTAAGCAACTCTGGATACGGAATGTTTACGGCACCCTTAATGTGCCCGGCACGTGGATAACCTGTTGGATCACCATCGTAAAACCGTTTTGCGCGCGCATCAACAAGTGTTACTGAAGGGCTCTCCAGATTTTTTATAACAAAATCTTTATTGACAATCAGGTCATTGATTTTTGGTTTGAATTTACCTGGCTTATAAGTTGGAATTTCTTTCGTTACCGGATATCCGGCTTGCTTCCAGGCTTCAATTCCGCCATTCAAGAAAGATATATTTCCTCTTAAACCCAGGTATTCCAACATCAGAAACATTCTTGCGGTAGGTGAAACTTCATTTCGTGGATGACACAATACAACATGACTGGTGTTGGATATGCCCAGTGATTGCAATACTTCCGCAGCCTTTGAAGGATCAGGTACATTCATGCTTCCTTCTGGTGAATCAGGGGCCAGCCAACCAGGCCAGAGAAAGCGCGCCCCTTCAATGTGTTCCTGCTCATAATCCAAACGAAGAAAACTGACGTGCAGAACGATCAGATCTGGATCGTTTTTATGTTGGTGAAGCCAATCGGCTGAAACCAGAATGGGTTTGTCTGCTGAAAAAGCGAGGCTAAAAGCAAAAAGGAATAGGGCAGTTGTCAGGATGGTCTGTTTCATAGGATCGGGAGTTTTATGTAGAAACGAGATGCACGCGATGAATGCTGGCTTCTTTACACCAAATGCGTGTTTCTGTTGATAAGAGGCTTGTTTCCAGGTATGCTGCTAATTATCAGGTAGTAGACTAACAAAGGTCATGTGGAGTTTCAATGATTCGGGGTAAAATCGATCAAATAAAACCGTAAGCCATGGGACTGTATCATGAACCCAAAAAAACAAGCAAGGCCGATCTTGAGAAGTTCCGCCCCTTGGTGTTTAACCTGAGCCTGGTGATAACCTTGTTGCTGGTAATTGCTGCCTTTGAATGGAAGGGTAGTGTGGAAGGCGAA
Source organism: uncultured Roseivirgaceae bacterium (assembly GCA_964419145.1). Lineage (GTDB taxonomy): Bacteria > Bacteroidota > Bacteroidia > Cytophagales > Cyclobacteriaceae > UBA2336. Next base: position 114,305 of record CAYQOM010000008.1, read on the forward strand.
AAGAAAATGGTGGCCGTTGATAAAGCTGACTTTGAAGAAATTATTGAAGTTCCGCAAACGGAAATTCCGCCACCGCCACCACCACAGGTAATTCAACAGCCCCGAATTGTTGAAGTACCCGATCAGGAAGAGATTGAAGAAGAGATCAATGTGCAATTTGATATTGATGTAACCGATCAGAGTGTATCGCAGGAATTTAAAATTGAAACGCAACCGGTTGTTGAAGAAGAGGAAGTCGACAAAATATTTCTGGTGGTTGAACAACCGGCATCCCCGAAAGGAGGTATGTCTGCTTTCTATGAATTTGTTTCAAAGAATATTCATTATCCATCACAAGCCAGGCGAATGGGTGTTGAAGGAAAAGTGTTCGTTGAATTTGTGGTAGAGAAAGATGGTACGCTATCTTCTTTCACCGTAATTAAAGGAATTGGGGCCGGTTGTGACGAAGAAGCCATTCGTATATTGCAGCTATCGCCTGCATGGTCACCGGGTAAACAACGCGGACAGCCGGTTAAGCAACGCATGGTGCTTCCGATACACTTCAAAATGGCGCAACGGGTGTAGAAAAATTTAATGCGCATTTAACTGCGTGTATTAGTTGCATGCAGTATTTTTTAACAATTTTAAAATAAAGAAAGCCAACATGAAACGCATCCTCATACCCACCGACTTTTCCGAAAATGCATCGCAGGCTATTGAATATGCTGCTGAAACTGCCCAGGCAGTAGGCGCTGAACTTATCCTTCTGAATGTATATGTTCCTTCTGTTTCTATGCAAAGCGCCATTCATGCGGTAATGGCTGAAGATGTTGGTCGCGAGACAAAAGCAGCAAAGTCAAAATTAAAAACAATTACCGATACCATTCAGGAAGAATATAAAGGTTTGGCATGCTCATATGGTGTTACAGTCGGTGAGCCGGTTCCAGAGATTCTTGCCTATGCTGAAGAAGTCAACGCAGATCTTATTGTAATGGGCACGCAGGGGGCCAGTAAAATGGCGAATGTGTTGTTTGGTAGCAATACAGCCTCTGTTATTGAAAAGGCAAGTTGTCCGGTACTGTGTATTCCGTTTAACGTATCGTACAAGAAGCCTGAAAAAATTCTCTTCGCCACAAACTTTGCCTTTAGCGATATTGATGGAGCGAAGAAGTTGGTTGCCTTGGCGAAAGGGTTTAAGTCTGCCTTGATTTTTGCACATGTGGTGGTGGGTACAGAAGAGACTGATGAGGAACGGCAGGTAATTGAAAAATTTGCCTCTGAGATAAGGCTGCAAACGGGTTATAACCAGATTTCAGGAACGGTTATTAGTGATGCCACTATTAACACTGGACTGGATGCGTTGATTGAAAAGTACGGTGCGGATATCATGGCGCTTGCCACCCGTAAGCGCAACATATTTCAAAAATTGTTTAACCCCAGTATTACAAAAAAATATTCCTACCACACTACGGTTCCACTGTTGGCTTTCCATAGCCCTGCTGATGACGAGCAGACCGGTAAGGATTTTTAGAACTCTGGTGTCCAAAGAAAAGGGTGTAAAACCGCTCACGTAAATTGCCGGCTTATCTTGCTGAGCGGCATGGGTTTATGCCTGCCTGTGCATATTTTGCCAGCTGATAAAATCCACGAACGCATATGAAGATAAAACTACTCGTAAGTTGTGCGGCCATTGTATTGGCCGTACTGGCTGGCACACAGCCTGCCGAAGCTCAAAAGAAATCTAAAGGAAAACAGACCACGCCAACGGCCAGCCCTGCTCCGAAATCGGATAGCACAAAAGCCCGCAGTGCCAACGGGTTGAAGCCGTATAACCAGGTTATTACAGCCAAGGCCAAAACACAAGCTGGTTTGTTCACGGTACATAAGGTGAATGAGGATTATTTCTTTGAAATACCAGAATCAATTCTTGGCCGTGAGTTCATGTCTGTAACACGTTCAATAAAAACACCATCCGGTGCCGGATATGGTGGTGAACAGCTTAACCGGCAGGTACTGCGTTGGGAGAAGGGCCCGAATAACAAATTGTTTTTGCGTGCTGTGCTGCACATTAACGCCAGTGGCGATTCGACCAAGCCCATTATGGAAGCGGTTCGCAATTCAAATGTGGAGCCTATTGCCCAGGCTTTTGATATCAAAGCCATTAAAGATGGAAATAGCTATGTCATTAATGTGAATGACTTCTTTAACAGCGATCATCAGTTGGTGTCTTTGAGTCCGGCCACGAAAAGACGGTATAGTCTTGGGGGCATACAAAAGGATCGATCCTTCATCAGCAGCATGAAATCGTTTCCGATCAACACGGAAGTACGCACGGTAAAGACATTTGCTTCGAATCTACCGCCTTCATCAGGTTCAAATTCCGTTACGCAGCTACCAGCCGGTGCCAGCACGGGCTTTGTTACCATTGAAATGAACGTGTCTATGATTTTGCTACCGGAAAAGCCCATGCGTAAGCGTCTATTCGATAGTCGCGTAGGATTTTTTGCCAATGGGTACACCGTTTATGGCGAAGAATCACAGCGTGCAGATCGCGAAGTGTTTGCCGTTCGTTGGAGGTTAGAGCCTAAGCCAGAAGATGTGGAGAAAATGAAACGTGGCGAATTGGTTGAACCGATTAAACCTATTGTGTTTTATATTGATCCGGCTACACCGGTAAAGTGGAGAAAATACCTGAAGCAAGGTGTTGAAGATTGGCAGGTAGCGTTTGAGCAGGCTGGTTTTAAAAATGCCATTCTTGCCAAAGAAGTACCGGAAGGCGATACAACCATCAGTACGGAAGATGCACGCTACTCGTTTATACGCTATTTCGCATCGGATATTCAAAATGCCTATGGTCCGAATGTGCACGATCCACGCACAGGTGAGATTTTGGAAAGTCATATCGGATGGTATCACAACGTAATGAACCTGCTTACCAACTGGTACACCATACAAACTGCAGCGGTTGATCCACGAGCCCGTAAAAAGGAATTTGATGATGAATTGATGGGCGAGTTGGTGCGCTTTGTAGCGGCCCATGAAGTGGGGCATACGATTGGTTTGCGTCACAACTTTGGGTCAAGCTATGCCACACCAGTTGAAAAGCTGCGCGATAAGGAATTCTTGCAGAAGTATCGTCATACCGCCTCCATTATGGATTATGCGCGCTTCAACTATGTAGCCCAACCGGAAGATAATATTCCTGCGGAGTTATTATTTCCAGGTGTTGGGGTTTACGATCGTTGGGCAATTGAATGGGGATATAAGCCCGTCTTCGATACCAAAGATCCGGAAGAAGATAAGAAGGTGTTGAACAAATGGGTGCTCAGCCACGCTAACGATCCGATGTATTGGTTTGGTACGGAGATCAACTCTTATGATCCACGCTCACAAAATGAAGATCTGGGTAATAATTCTATGAAGGCAAGTGAGTACGGTATAAAAAATCTGAAACGCATTCTGCCTGAATTGGAAGGTTGGTATAAAGGAGAAGCAGAAAAATACGATGCACTCAACGACATGTATAACCAGGTGGTTGGTCAGTTCCGTAGGTATATGGGACATGTAACCAAGAACATTGGTGGTATTTACGAGACACCAAAGAGTTATGAACAAACTGGTGTTGTTTATGAACCCACACCTAAAGCTATTCAGAAGGATGCAGTAGCATTCCTGAATAAGCAATTGTTTGAAACGCCAACCTGGATGTTGGACCAGAAAGTATTGAGTAAGATTAAGCCAGGTTCAGGTGTTGAACAACTTCAAACCATACAGGAAGGTGCTATCAACAGCATATTTGATTATGCCCGCATGCAACGCCTGATTGAAACACATGCAGCCAATGCCAATGCGTATGGTTTGGATGAAATGTTTACCGACATCCGTACGGGCATTTGGTCAGAATTGCGTTCGAGAAGAGCCATTGATGTGTACCGCAGAAACCTGCAAAAAGTGCATCTGGAAAAGATGATTTCTTTGTTGAACCCTAAGGAAACTAATTCTTCCGGAGGTTCACGCTTTTCAAGTCCATTCGCCCCTCCGGCTTCACCTGTGGCCGATCCAAAAATGAGCGATGTGATTTCAGTAACACGCGGTCATTTGGTTGCCTTGCGCAGCGATATCAACGCAGCATTGCCAGGTATCAGCGATAAGATGAGCCGCTATCACTTACAGGATGTAGTGACACGGATTAACCAGGCATTGGACCCGAAGTAATGGTTTTATAAATTGTATTTGAAAGGTAAAGGCTCGTGGTAACACGGGCTTTTTCTTTTTATAGTGCAAAGTCTTTGTTAAGAATTATTTTTACACCTTATGCACTACCCCGTACAGGAAATTCTTCCCGAGTTAAAAGAGAAGTTGGCAATAAACAGCATGCTAATCCTCCAGGCTCCTCCCGGTGCGGGTAAGTCGACTATTGTGCCGCTAGCTTTAGTGGATGAGTTGTGGTTGCAGGGCAAGAAAATTATCATGCTGGAACCCCGCAGACTGGCCGCACGGTCAGTGGCTATGCGCATGGCTTCATTGCTGGAGGAAGAAATTGGAGAAAGGGTGGGGTATCGGGTGCGCTTTGAAAACAAAGTAAGCAGTCGCACACGTATTGAAGTAGTTACCGAAGGCATTCTTACCCGCATGATTCAACGCGATAACGCGCTGGAGAATGTTGGGCTTGTCATCTTTGATGAATTTCATGAACGAAGTTTACAGGCCGACCTGGCATTGGCACTGTGTCTTCAATCGCAGCATATTTTACGCGATGATTTACGCATACTCATTATGTCTGCCACGCTGGATGAGAAAGCGTTATCTGAGAAATTGAAAGCCCCGGTAGTGAACAGCCAGGGAAAGCAGTATCCTGTTGAAGTCAGGTATTTGGGTGATCATAAAGACGTACATGTTTCTGTTCAAATGGCTAAGGCAATCAAAAAAGCTTTGTCCGAAGAAGAAGGCGATGTGCTTGCTTTTTTACCCGGTACCGGAGAGATCAGGCGAACGGTAGAGTTGTTGGAAAAGGAAAATGTTTCGGCAATTCTTTTTCCGTTGTATGGAGATCTGCCTTTTAAGAAACAGCAAGAAGCCATTTTGCCCGATTCGCAAGGCAGACGAAAAGTGGTGTTGGCAACGAGCATCGCAGAGACTTCGCTCACCATTGAAGGTATCCGTGTAGTCATCGACTCCGGACTTTCACGCGTGCCAAAATTTGATCCACGCAGTGGATTAACACGATTGGAAACGGTTCGTGTTACGCAGGATGCTGCTGATCAACGTACGGGGCGTGCCGGACGATTAGCAGCCGGTGTTTGTTTTCGACTTTGGAGTGAAGCCACACAACGCAACCTGCAACCCAATCGAAAACCTGAAATGCTGGAAGCTGACTTGAGTTCGCTGGTATTAGAGTTAGCAGCGTGGGGGATTGCGGACGTAAGTAACTTGACATGGATTACTGCTCCACCTGTAGGTGCAGTAAGTCAGGCCAAGGAGTTGTTAGTCAGTTTAGGTGCGCTGGAGGATGGTCGTGTTACCAAGCATGGTAAAGCGATGGCCGAGTTACCTACACATCCCCGGATTGCCCACATGTTGGTGAGTCATGCTCAAAGTAAAGCATTGGCAGCCGATGTGGCGGCTTTGCTGGAGGAGCGTGATCCCTTGAACACTTTGGGCAGTGCAGATTTGACCTTACGGTTGGAGGCATTGCGAAAATGGCGAATCAAGGAATATGTGCAAGCGGATCGGAATGTGTTGGAGCGCATTGAGCGATTGGCGCAATCCTGGCGAAAAGTGTTTTCAGTGCAGGTTGAAAATACCATGGTTAGTGATTACGAGGTTGGAAAATTATTGGCGCTTGCGTATCCCGATCGCATTGCCAAAAGGATCGAGAAACACAGTGAACGATATAAACTGATGAATGGCCGTGTGGCGCGTCTTCCTTCGCATGATCCGTTGATGCATGCCGAGTGGTTGGTAGTTGCACAATTGGATGCCGGCTCTGGTGAAGGAAAAATCTTTCTGGCTGCGCCAATTCTTACCGAAGACATAAAAACTTTGGCTAAACCGGTTGAAGAAATTCGGTGGAACAAAGAACGAAACCTGGTTGAAGGCGTAGTGGAATGGAGAATCGGGAGCCTCGCGCTGTCAACTGAAAAGTTAAACGATATTCCTGCTGATAAACGAATACAGGTACTGTGTTCTTTTGTTCAAGGAAGCGGATTAAGTGTACTTGATTTTACTGAGACTGTTCTTGAACTGCAAGCACGTGTAGGTAGCCTTAAAATTTGGAGAGGACAAGAAGCATGGCCCGATTTATCGGATGGCTATCTGATGCATCATGTTCACGATTGGCTTCCGCCATTTTTGCAGCACGTGAATTCCTTAAATGAGTTGCAAAAACTCGATTGGTATGCTGTGTTAACTTCGCTAATTCCTTGGGATTTACAACGCAGGTTGGATGAACTGGCGCCATCACGACTGGAAGTGCCCAGCGGCTCTATGATTAAGATTCAATATGTTGTAGATGGAGGCTCACCGGTGATGGAGGTTCGCTTACAGGAATGTTTTGGTATGCTGGAAACCCCAACCGTGAATGAAGGTCGTGTTAAAATTCTTATGCACCTGCTTTCTCCCGGTTTTAAACCGGTACAGGTAACGCAGGATTTAAAAAGCTTCTGGAGTACTACGTATCACGAAGTGAAGAAGGAATTAAAAAGACGCTACCCCAAGCACGCGTGGCCCGATGATCCGTTTACAGCGAAGGCGGTGAGGGGAGTGGTTAGACGTAAGACATAAGACATAAGACATGGTCTTAATACTTAAGTCTTACTACTTGAGTCTTGTGTCTTATGTCTAGCTACTTGTGTTTATTTTTTCAATTCCAACACCGTCATGCTCATCGGTTGAATTTTGAATGATGCGGACGTACTCATCGATTCACCGGTAAGCACATTGCTAGCTTTGGTAAAACCAGCGGCACGCTCTGCATATTTTGAAAAATCTACATCCATTTCCTTATCATTCGTGTTCATGATGCACATAATGGTTTGGCTGGCATCGTAACGGAAGTAGACATATAATCCGTCTACCGGGAGGTAATGCATGAATTTACCGGTTTTCAATGCGGAAGATTGTTTTCGAAAATTGGCGAGCGTTTTAATGAGCGAATGAACTTCCTGCTCTTCAGGCGTTCTGCCCGCTTCTGTAAATTTATTCACTTTGTCGCCCGGCCAACCACCGGGGAAATCCAAACGCACCCAGCCGTCAGGATTGGTGATTCCCTTCATCAAAATTTCACCACCATAATACATTTGAGGAATGCCGCGACAGGTGAGGAGCCATGTAAATCCAACTTTTACTTTCTTTACATCTTCCCCAACAACGGAAAAAAACCGGCTCAGGTCGTGGTTGTCGAGAAAAATTACCTGACGCATCGGATCTTTGTAGATCAGGTCATTCGAAAGGGTTTGATACAGTTTATTCACGCCTTCTGTCCACCCGAATTTTTCATTTACTGCGGGTTGAATGCCATAAAACAAAGTTTGAAAATCGGTTGTGGCCTGAAGATTACTTTTGAAAGGTATGTCCAGGTTGTTTTCACAGAAAAAAGCCTGATTGATCACACCGTGAACCCACGTTTCCCCGAACAGGGTAAGCTTTGGATATTCATCCATCAACGCCTTGTTACAGCGGTTCATAAATTCGAGATCATTGTACGCATAGGTATCAATACGGAAACCGTCAACGGCAAACTCTTCCACACACCAGATGGCATGTTGAATGAGGTATTTTTCAACGAACGGATTTTGATGGTTTAAATCCGGCATCATGGGAGTAAACCAGCCATCGCTCATGATTTTTGTTTCACCCGGAACGGCATTCGGATCAAACAACGTCTGATCTTTATAACTGGTGTTCGTGTATTTCGGCCATTCGTGTAACCAATCGGCCATGGGCTTATCTTGTACAGTGAAATGATAAAAACCTACGTGGTTATACACGGCATCTTTAATTAACTTCATACCTCTGCTGTGTAATTCATATCCCAGCTTCTTGTAAGCCTCTTCACCACCCAATCGTGGTTCAACTTTATAATGATTGGGAAAGGCATAGCCGTGTTCGCTCCGGTTGGGCATATCGTTTTCAAGCACGGGCATCATCCACACAGCTGTTACACCCAGGTCTTGCAGATAATCGAGGTGATTGATTACGCCCTGCAGGTCGCCACCGTGGCGATGAAAAATGGAATCACGGTCAAGCGATTGATCACGCATGCCTGTTATTCGATCATTGGATGGATCACCGTTGCTGAACCGATCGGGCATTAACAAATAAATAAAATCGGATGAGGTAACGCCTTGCGCGAATTCGGTTCCGTTTCCATTTCTGCGCGGTTTTAAGGTAAAGGGAACATCAATCGATTTTGATGCTTGTTTAATGTTGATCGTCAGCTTTCCCGGAACTGCCTTTGCGCCAATAATCAAATCGACAAAGAGATAATTTGAGTTTTCAGCATAATGTACTTTGGTAAGTGTTACCCCTGGATACTTTACCGATACTGTGGGCTTGCCTGTGCCAATATCTTTTCCATAAAGCATAAGCTGAATGGAGTTCGTCTTCATGCCCGACCACCAATGTGGTGGATAAACTTCGGGTTGAGCCAGAACTGCACCGGAGATAAACAAGAAAAGAAAAAGTAAATTACGTTTCATATGATTTCATTCGTTTGCGGTAGTTATAAAATTATAATCGCGACCATGGCCGCGATTGTTTTTTCTGAATTTATTTAGGTCATCTCAAAAAGTGCTCCGTCATTGCGCCTTGCCTGCCGGCAGGAACGCAGTGAAGCAATCCCTCATTTTGAGGTTGAAAATGAGATTGCTTTGGTCTCCCGATAGTTATCGGGATCCCTCGCAATGACGATCTTTTTATTTTTGAGATGGATTCTAATAAAGATTAGTCTTCCATGATCTCAATTTCAATGCGGTTATTTAAGCGTGCCGCTGCTGCTGATCCTTGTTTCACCAGCATCTCCATTCCGCCCCAGGCATAAATATCGATTCGCTTTTTATCAATGCCGTTGTCCATTAAGTATTGTTGAATGGTTTCTGCCCGTACCTGCGACAGCTCTTTTCCATTTCCGGTTTTAGTTTTCGATCCGGCCATGGCGAAATAGTTTTTGTTATCACCCAAAATTGTTATGCGTAGATTTTTATCGTTTCCGTTGTTGTGTCCATGAATTTTGATTTTATAGTTGGGATTCAACTTCATCATGTTTACCAATTCATCCAGCTCGGTTTGTGAAGCGGGCGTCATTACCACGGCATCCTTGTAAAAGGAAACATTGTACATCACGGATACATCGCCTTTCTTCAGTCGCTCGAGCTGATAAGGGATAACCCATGCCCCTTTTTCATCTTGCGTGGCGCCCGGTGTTTGAGAAGGATCGCTGTAATCGATTATTTTAACTTCTTCTTTGAATCCGAATATTCCGCAAACTATCGACAGCGGCATGGATGGATCCGCAGGACGGGTGACATCGGCATACGTTCCGGATGGATACGTAGCCAGGTCGCGACCCTGCAATCGATCTACATTATGTAATGTGGTTTGCAGCGGTGTGCCATCGGCAGTAGTTACAACAAATTTGAAGTACTTACCACGGGCCGGTGGAAGCGGTTTATCTTCGGGTTCTTCAACGGGTTCTTCAACGGGTTGTTCAACTGGTTCTTCCTTTGGCTCCTCTTTGGGTTCCTCAGTGGGTTGTTCAACAGGGTCCTCTGTGGGTGTTTCAATTGGTTTGGGTTCTTCCACAGGAGTTACAGCCGGTTTTTCTTCTGGTTTAGGCGTTTGCTGAACAACAGGAGCCTGTGGTTCATTTGTGGTTAAAGGCCCTTTGTAGAGCCAGGCGTCTTTGAACTCCGAGTTTTTCTGAAGATGAACCGTTAACTGCGTGGCTTGCTGACGGTCATTGGTTTTTAGAACATAGATGTAGGTTAATTGACGTTGTTCCTGCTTTCCCTGGCGGGCATCGTATTTGGCATTTCTGGCATAGCCGGTAAAAATATCAGCATATTTCTTTACCCGGTAAGCACCGATTACTACATAATAATCCTGCGCTTGCAACACGGTTGCACCAATTAGCAGTACAAATACAAGTAATGATTTTTTAGTAGAGAGGGTCATCATGTAACAGTATTAAGCTGATAAAGTTAACAATCGATCAGGAAAACTCAAGTTAGAAAGTTAATTAAAGCGTGGACCGATTGAAGGTATCGCCTTGTGCGGGATCACCGGTTTCAAAGCCTAATTTGAACCAGCGCATGCGCTGCTCAGAAGTGCCGTGTGTAAACGAATCAGGCACAACATGGCCCCGCGACTGCATCTGCAATTGATCGTCACCGATGGCACTGGCGGCCTGCATGGCCTCTTCCAGATCGCCAATATCCAGGTATCCCTTGTTTTGGGTATGATGGGCCCACACACCCGCCAGAAAATCTGCCTGGAGTTCCAGTCGAACCGATAATTTATTGTATTCGGCTTCGCTTAACTGACTGCGCATGCTGTGTACTTTATCGGTAATGCCTAACAAATGCTGCACATGGTGCCCCACTTCATGGGCAATGACATATGCCTGGGCAAAATCTCCGGGGGCATCAAACCGGTTTTTGAGCTGTTCGTAAAAGCCCAGATCGATGTAAATGGTTTGATCGCGTGGGCAATAAAATGGCCCAACAGCAGATGAGGCTTCCCCACAGGCCGATTCAACATAATCGGTAAAAAGCACCAGGGTGGGTTCACGGTAGCCGTCCATCAGTTCGTTCCATACATCCTCTGTATCGGCCAGCACCACTTTAACAAATTGGGCGAGTTCATTTTCTTCAGCAGTAGCAACTGGAGAATCAACCGCGTAGGTGTCGGTACCTGTTCCGGTTTGCTGGAGTAGTTGAAGAGGATTTGTTCCCGTTAACCAACTGATGATCAGGATGACCACAAGTGTTCCCAGACCGCCTTTGGTTAGAAGTCCACCCATGCCGCCCATAGGTCTTGCGGATTGTCCGCGTTGATCACGCACATTATCGCTTTGCCTTCTGCCTCGCCATTTCATAAACAAATCGTTTTATGAAATTTAGCAATATTCTGTAACTCCTGAACTATTGATTATTGTATACCTGTGTTTCGGGATGAAAGGTTCGCCAGCTGTGCCAAAATTCCTGGTAGGCTTTTATTGCTTCCAGGGTTGATCCAGCAGCATCTCTTCCTGAAAAGTCATACTGATTCGTGTTGCTGATCAACGAATCATTACGAGCAAAAAATGTCTCATCAAGTGAACTTCTGCGGAAAGCGTTAAAACTTTGTCCATCGGAAGAAAGGATAAGTACAATGGGAACAGAACCGATGCTGTCATGAATAAGGCGCTGGCGTTTCAGGTCATTCCAATCGTAGGCTTTAGTCTGCTCACCAACCTGAATGCCCACAACCCACGATTTGTCCTTCCATGAAAGTGAATCAGTTCCGGTTAGTTTACCCTTGCTTTTTCCTTGCTCAAATTTTCCGAGCGTATCGTATTTTGAAACAGAAGCCGTTTCAGCGGTCATCACTTTTCCAAACGGATAGAGAAAGAAGAACTTACCCAATGTAAGTTGTTGCGATTCCATTTCGGGTAACACGTGTCCTTTCAGTGGCCCGGTTACAGCTTCACCCGTTGCCTGACGCCACCAACTTTTGGTGGATGCATCTTCGAACATGGCATTGAAATGATCCATGCCTACCAGCCTGAAGAATTCGGGTTTGTTGTTAACCAGCGGTTCAAATATTCTGCCCGTGCGGCAAACACTGCAATAGGTTACCATGATCGCTTTACCTCTTATGGTATCGCGTACCTGGTGGTGGTAGACAATGTACCGCAAGGGATATGCCTTTGCCTCGTTATTCTGCGTGACAGCAATAACCACTGTGCTATCGCTCAGGGTGTTCTCCGCACGCGTATGAAAGGTGATGATTTCGGGTTGCAGAAACATGTGGTCGGCTGTCATCCGGAAGTTGAATAGGTAGGTGACAGCCAGGGCAACAACCAGCACTAAACCCGGTAGCCACTTTTTTCTTGTTTGAAAGGCTTGAAGGCTCCCGATCAATGCAAGCAGTACGAAAGTAATCCTGAAATACCAACGGTAGGAGTAAAGAAAGTAGGCGAGGTCAATGGAATCCATTCGCTGGCTGCCCGGCATGGGCATGATGAAGTACACGTTGAGGATTTCAAAGAGGGCAAGTCCGATCAGACCGATGTAGAATAACTTTTGCATGATAAACGAAAGATATATTATTTACCAATAAAGAAAACTTAGTAATAGCTTTTTGATTTCAAAGCAAAGAATTTTGGGCTAGTGAGTTCAAATTTGAATGAGATGGGAACTATTTTGTCGTACAATCTGTTGCAAGGACATATCTAGGAAGATTTATATCGTAATGTCCAGAAAAATTGAAAGAATTCTTAGTTCACCTTATGAAGACCAGTGGAGAGTAAAGTATACTGATGGCGAAGAGGGATTAGTCCCAGTTGATTGGGCAAAAGATCATTTGACTAAAGAATTGAAAGTAAAGATGATTATCAATCAATATTTAAAAATTGCTAATTTTCATGATTAACTATACATATAGTGAAGGGATGGTTTTAAGTTACAATACGTCTTTGCGTAGACAAGAATCAACCCCATATGACCAATCACCAGTTATGATTCAACAAGAATTTAGATTACTACATCAAGAATTCAGAGGAAAACAAAAGGAAGCTAAAGTGCTTGAGATTCTGAGGGATTATAAATACCGTGCCTCTAAAACTACTAACAACTAGTTTCCTGATTTTCCTTGTTCCTGGCTTACTATCGATTTCTATTTGTAATCACTTCCCGATACAAAACTTACTGAAAATATTATCGAGTAAGTCTTCCGTGGTAATGGTGCCCGTAATTTCTCCAAGATAATGCAACGCTTGCCGGATGTCCATGGCCAGAAAATCTCCGGTGATGCCGGAAGTTAATCCATCTAATACGCGCTGTAACGAATCAAAAGTCTGTGTGAGGTTTTGGTAATGGCGCAGGTTGGTGACCATTACATCGCCTTGTTTTACGTTTTTGATGTGAAAGTCAGCAAGGATTTTATCCTTGAGTTCCTGTATGTTTTTCTTCTGTGCGGCTGATATAAATATAAAGTCCCGATCCTGAAGTTTTTTCAACAACTCCGGATTGGCCTTGTCCAGTTTGTTGCCAACCTTAAGGTGGGGGATACCCAATGCCTTCAGGTGTGCTTCTTCCTGCTCAATTTCTTCCCATGTTGTATCGGAAAGGTCGAACAGGTAAATGATGAGCGCAGCGCGTTTCATGTGTTCGCGTGTGCGTTGAACGCCAAGGGCTTCAATCACGTCATCGGTTTCGCGAAGGCCGGCTGTATCAATAAACCGGAAATTGATTCCACCCAATACCATTTCATCTTCAACGGTGTCGCGTGTTGTACCGGCTATCTCTGAAACGATGGCGCGTTCTTCATTCAACAGTGTATTCAATAGGGTCGATTTTCCTGCGTTTGGTTTTCCGGCAATTACAGTGGGCACGCCATTCTTAATTACATTCCCTGCATCGAATGAATCGATCAAGACCCGCAGGTAGGATTGAATTTTTACAATCAGGTTGCGCAAATCATCACGTTTGGCAAACTCCACATCTTCTTCACCAAAATCCAGTTCCAATTCGATCAGTGATGCGAAGTGTATTAACTCTTCCCGTAAGTGATTGATTTCTTTTGAGAACCCTCCACGCATTTGGTTGATTGCCGCCTGCCGGGCATTGTCGGTTTCTGCATGAATGATGTCGGCAATGGCTTCGGCCTGCGTGAGATCAATGCGTCCATTTAAAAATGCGCGCCTGGTAAATTCACCCGGTTCAGCCAGTCGTGCGCCTGACTTTATTAAAACTTTTATTAGTTCTTTCACCACTACGGGTGATCCGTGACAGGAAATTTCGGCAATGTTTTCGCGTGTAAATGATTTTGGTTCTTTAAACAAGGTCACGACCACCTCATCAATAACCCGTTCACCATCCGCGATAGCGCCATAGTGTGCGGTTTGGGTAGCTTGTTTTTCCAGATCCTTACCTTGAAAGACTTTGTTCACGATTTTGATTGCATCCGTACCGGAAAGTCTGATTACTGCAAGTGCACTTATGCCTTGTGCAGTGGCCAAAGCTACGATGGTGTCAGAAAAGTTATTTGCAGTCATGAATGGCCTGCAAGTTATTAAATGTTTTCACATGCAATCAGGGGGTAACGCATTCGGAAAATGTAAAGGCCTCGGCCGCTAGAATTTCAACTTTTCGTCCTTGTCCCATACTCCCCAATATGCTCCAACGTCTCCTTCGGCACCTACTTTCCACGATTCATCAAAAGAAGAAAAATAAAACATTTCAATATCTTCTTCCGCGGACCAATTTTGAACATTAACAAAGTACTTCATAAAATTCTCCGCTGAGGGTTGAGCGCCATGCAGGTTAGTACCCTGGCTAGGCCATCCGGTTTCTGAAATGATCACTCTTTTTCCATTGGCGGCCTTTTTGGCCTTGTTGTACATGTCCTTGATATACAATAACGAGTAGTCGCAGTGACAGCCTTCCCAATAGGGGTAGCAATTGGCCAATACTACATCGCATGCTTCCGTAATCCTTGGGCGATGGGCAAATTCATAATAGGCATCAACATAGCCTACCGGGATAGTGGGGATTGCCTTTTTAACATAGTAGATATGTTCTAAAAGTTCTGCTTCAGTGAGGTCTTTTCGATACATAACTTCGTTACCTACAGCTGCAATGTCGACATAACCTTCGAGGGCCAATTCAATTAGTTTTTCGATCTCTCGTTTGTTGATGGCTGCATCTTTTCCTTGCCAGGCGCCTACCATTGTCTTTAGTCCATGCTGTTTGGCAATTGCCGGAATTCGTTCATTGCCATCCGTACAACTAAATGACCTGATCCATTTTGTATATGGCTTTATGATCTCCATTCTTCGGTTGATCTGTTGTGCTGTAACCTCGTCACCGGGTGTTTGTCCTTCTTCATAAGGGCTAAAGCACAACCCGTGCATGCCATTGTTTAGTACTTCCTGATAAATTGATTTAATTTCCTGCAGACTTTTTCCAGTCCAGTCAAAAGAAGCGAGCGATAAATATTTTCCGATTTTGGACGACATAGTTATGCGTATTTTGATTTTTCATTTTTATCCCAAATGCCCCAACGCTGGCCTACATCACCTTCGTGATGTACTTTCCAGCTTTCATCAAACGATGAGAAGTAGAACAATTCAATGTTGTGTTTTTTCCTCCAGTTGTCCACATTAATAAAGTATTTCATGGCGTTGACAGGAGAGGGGATGGCATTCATGGTTTTATCACCACCATCAGGCCATCCTGTTTCTGTTACTATTATTTTCTTGCCTTTTGATACACGCTTAACGGATGCATACATCTCATGCAGATAGTAAGATGATTGTTCAACGGAGCATCCTTCCCAAAACGGATAGCAGTTAATCAACAATACATCGCAAGCCTCAACCAAATCGGGATAATTTGTGAATTGATAATAGGTATCCACGCATCCTACCGGAACATCAGGCACTGCTTCCTTGAATCTTTTGATGTATCCGATCACTTCATCTTTTGTTAATTCCCCGCGTAGCAGAACTTCATTTCCAATGCCCGCTATTCCTACCAAGCCTTTTTTGGACAGGTCAATGAGTTTGGCCAGTTCCTGTTCATTGCGTTCCATATCTGGCCCAATCCATGCTCCAACTAACGTATTGAGTTTCCTTTCCTGTGCTACTTGCGGTATGAATTCGTTACCCTTTGTACACGAGAAGGATCGAACCCATGATGTATACGGTGCAATAATTTCCATACGCCTGCGTATCTGGGCCTCGGTCAGCTGATCGCTAACATCCTGACCTTCTTCATAAGGGCTAAAGCACAGCCCGTGAAGTTGGTTGTTCAGTGAGGTGATGAACAGTTGCCGGATTTCCTTTTCACTCCGTGAAGAGAAGTCTGTGTCGGTTTCAAATGGAATGTTGAAATTTAAACTTTCAGCGGCAACAAGCCTTGCGCTTTGCGCATAGGGAGAAGATGTTTTTAGACCAGCCGCTTTACGTCTGTCAAGTTCTGCCCTGGTTTTATTTGCACGTTCTTCTGTTACGTCATAGTTACGCATAACAAACATGGCCAGGAGGGTGCCAAAAATGGGAAGGCCTGAGAAAAAGGCCCGCAATCCGTTTATTGCACCTTCTGGTTGGGTTTCAGCACCTGAGACAAAACCGACAGAGCTCATGATTACACCACTTAGTCCACCGGCAATGGCAAAACCAAATTTTACCATCCACCAATAAATGGCGCCAAAGGTTCCTTCTCTTCGCAGGCCTGTGTTTATTTCATCCATGTCAATCACATCAGCTGTCATCGACATCATCAAAACAAAAAGACTTCCAATACCAAAGGAGAAGAATGGTAAAGCAAAAATGAACATGTACGGTTTTCCAGGAATAAAGAGAAACCACAGCATGATGTAGCCGATGATGGATATTCCTTGAGAAGCTATAAAAGCTTTCTTTTTACCAAGAATTTTTGATAGTCGGGTAACGATTGGAATGACAAGAAACGTAGTGCCAAGGGCGCCCAAGCTTCCAAAAAGGGTGGGCCAAATGCCAGCAGCCCCAGCATCACCATTAAAAAGTTGGTATACGATTATAAAGAATGAAAATGAAGCAACCGTATTAAAGGCATTGAAAACCAAGAATGTGGCAATGCAAAGCTGTCTGAAAGGCTTTATCGCAAAAGCTTCTTTAAAACCCAGAATTATTTTTTTCAAACTTCCTCCAATGGTTGAGAGGCTGAGCGGTGAATAATTTTCGTGGAGTGTTGACTTACTTTTAATAAATACGGCCGGAACCATAGCGCACAGCATTAAAATTAATCCCACCCACACGGCCAGTGTTCGGGTAGCTACATCAGCAGATTCAAATAGTGTATTATCATACATGATGACCCAAAACCAAGGGGCAATCACCCAGGCCCATTGGCCTATCCATTGTGCTACCGCCATGATGCTTGTGCGCTCGTGAAAGTCATTGCTCATTTCGTAGCCCATCGCCACGTAAGGAACACCGAATAGGGTAAGGCCAAGATAGAATATGAATGCCCATATCATGAAAAAGATAAAGTTGTACTCAACACCATCATTCCGATCCAATTGCCACATGATGATGAAGGCGAGCCCCATGAGGATTGATCCCCAGAATACGTATTGTCTTCGTCTGCCCCATTTGGATTTGGTGTTGTCAGAAATGTATCCCATTACGGGATCTGTAAACGCATCAAATATTCTGGGGAAAAAGTAGATCGTTCCCCACATCCAACCGGGAAAACCTAAGTCCTGAACCAATACGACCATGAAAATTCCCAGCACAGCAGGAAACATCTGATTGGCCAGCATGCCAACACCAAAGGCAACTTTTTGACCGAATGGAACTTTTAGTTGCGAAGTAAGAAGGGGGTTGCTCATGGTCGGTTAGGTTTGCGTTGAAATGAATTGATTATTCAGTGGGTGGAGCCTGGACAACTTGAAGTAAAGACTTTTTATTTCCATTAAATGATTTTGTTATCGGGTTGCCATCACGCGCGAGGCCATCGAATACTTTTTCATCAACCAGATCCCATAGTGGATATTTTGCTTTCCCATCCAGTGTGAATAAACCAAAATGATTTTCAGAGCCGTTCGGATTAGCTGCATCCTTCCATTGCTCATCAAACGCCTCGAAGTAAAAGCAAGTAATACCTGCCTTGTTCGTCCAATCACGAATATGTTTGTAGTACAAGCCTTGCTTGTACTCATCCGTGGCCCGAGATCCCTCCGCCCCATAAAAACCATCGGAGGAGGTGGCCCAACCTGTTTCGCCAATATGAACAGGTTTATCAATGCCCAAACTTTTCAAGTAGTTGACTACGGAATCATATTGTGACTTTGCAAATTTTTGTGCGCGCAGCATAGCCGCATTTATCTTTTCTATTTCGGAAAGATGTTGCTCATTTTTTGGTACGCGCCAAAAGGCAGGATTATAGTGCGTGTTGTGATAGGGATAGGTATGCATTGAAATATAATCCACAGCCTTGATCAGGTTTTCCAAATCTTTGGTGTGATAGCTTGCATCTCCGCCACCCCAGGAGGCAAAGTCATCGGAGCTGGTAATCCATACATCCTTATTGAGTTTGCCTTCGCTTTTTAATTGTTGTGCATGGGTAACCCACTTCAGGATCACGGAAGGTTGCACGTAGTAACTTTCGGCCCATTTTACCATGGCTTCGTTACCTACAGCCAGGATTTTTATTATATCCGGATATTGATTGGCAAGGGCTACTGCGGTTGCCATTTCCTTTTCGTTTCTTTCACTTTCGGCAAAGTGATCGGGTGCTTGATCTGTCCATGCATTTTTGCAGTCAATCCAGGCACCCAACATCACATACATTTCAAAAGAGGAATCTGCTGTTGTTAATTCATGAATGGCGCGAACGACATTGGAAGCATGGGGCAGGTGCACGTTGTAAGTCCTGACAATCCGAATGCCCACCGCATGTAGAATTTTCAAGTCCTCCTTGAGTTGTTCAATAGTAGGCTGAACTTCACGGGTCTTTTCTCTGTAGCCGCCAAAGGAAATGGCCTGGTAGTATGGGTTACCCAGAATATCTTTTGCTGTTACGTTGGATTTTGTTCTCTCATTCATCGCTGTATCTGGTTTACGCTGAACACATGATTGTCCTGCAATCATCAATAGGCAAATAGCCGCTATGTTCCATATCACTTTCATGATTTTAAATTGACTGTGTTGGTTTGGTTATAGGTCAAGCCAAAACTCAATGGAAATAGGGGCTCAATGGAATCGTCCCAGAAGTTGGGTCCATATTTTCCACTAAAGTCTTCTTCTGATTTCGGCCACGCATGCGGAAGTTTTCCTTTGAAAGTATAATTGCCAAACAATACCTCTGCCACGCCAAGACCTTCCGATCCTGGGAGCCATGCAGCAACGAAGGCATCTGCCTGCTCAATTTGCTTGGTTACGACCAATGCTCTGCCGGAGATCAACACTACCACGACTTTCATCCCTTTTTGTTGGTAGGTTTCGATATAACGCTGATGTGTTTCGCTTAACGTAAGTTGACAAGTGCTTAGCTCATGGCCGATATCACCAAAGAATTCTGCGTACGGTTTTTCACCCACAACAATTACAGCAACATCGCCATCCTGATTACCTGTTCCATCTGCATCGTATACCACTTCTCCCTGCGAAAGCTGTTGTATGCCTTCCAGAATTGTAGTGGCTCCTGCATAATTTTCGGTAGTGCCCTGCCAGTTTACCGTCCAGCCTCCCGACTGTAATCCTGAATTGTTGGCAAACTCTCCAACCACTACAATTTTTGAATTTTTATTTAATGGAAGTGCAGCTTTTATATTTTTGAGCAGTACCAGAGATTCTCTCACTGCCTGTCGGGCAACAGTACGGTGTGGAACACATCCGATCAACGGTATCAATGATGCATCAGCAAATGGATTTTCAAATAATCCCATCCTGAATTTCTGCCGAAGAATTCTCTTTACTGCATCATTAATTCGTTCTTCAGGTACACTTCCATCTGTAACAGCATTTCTCAGTCCTTCCTGAAAGCCGTTTAGGTCGCCATCAACCGCCATCACCATATCGATGCCGGCATTTATGATATCAATTCCACCAAATCTTGAATACGCTTTCCAGTCGGATACCACAATGCCTTCGAACTTTAAAGTGCCTTTGAGTAATCCGGTTATAAGGTCGTGGTGGGCATGCATGGATTTTCCATCCATCGAATTGAATGAGGCCATAATGGAACCAACGCCTGCCTTGATTGCCTCTTCATAAGGTGGGAGCAAGCGTTCAAGCACCTGTTGAATTGTGAGTGATGTATTGCCACCTTCAACACCAAAGTCAGTTGCACCATCTCCAATAAAATGCTTTGCAGTAGCCAATACGTTGTGTTGGGCGAAGTTTCCCTGATGACCTTCGACAGATACTTTTGTAAGTTGTGCAGTAAGTTTTGTGTCTTCTGAAAAGGCCTCATATACGCGTCCCCATTTTTCATTGAAGGGTATAGCCACGCAAGGCGAGAAGACCCAATTGAATCCTGTGGCGCGCGCCTCCAGTGCGGTAATGGATGCTGCTTGTTGAGCCAGTTCGGGATTGCGTGCTGCAGCTATTCCAATGTTGTGTGGGAAGATGGTTGCCCCTTCGAATGTGTTTTGTCCGTGCACGGCATCCACGCCAAACAAAAGCGGAATACCCAATCGTGTTGAAAGTGCCCTTTTTTGCAGCGCATCAAATCGCAGTTGCCACTCCTGGGCGGTTGAGCCGGGTACGGGCCCTTGCGTGTGAATAACGGAACCAATAAAACGATTTTCAATGTCATCATCGGTAATGTCATCGAAATGCCTGACCTGCGTCATCTGACCAATCTTTTCATCAAGGGTCATGGTGCTCAGTAGTGCATCTATTCTTTTTTCGATATGCGAATTATTTTCTTTCATGGAATAATGAATCACCGCACATCCATTTCATTGATGTAAACCATTATTTGCTTCACTTCGCCTGTTCGATAAAATACTTTTGAAGACAAGGCACGATCAAGCGTTAACTGATCTAATGTTATCTGGGATTCATCAGTCATGGTAATGATCACTCTACTGGTATCCGCTAAGCGATAAGCTACCGGAACCTGGCAATAGGTGAAGGCAAGTGATCCTTCATCAACGGTGAGTTGTTGCCATTCTGCATGAACGTCAACATAGTTGAAAATTTCAGTATCCACCAGAAACTCCTGCATTCTCAGCATAGCCGGGTTGAAACTGAGCTGACCGTTGCAAACGTTCACGCCCAATTCACCTAAGCGTGCCAGCATATCTTCTTTCACCTGGCCCGTCATGCCGGGTTGTTGTGCGCCCTTACCTGATGGCGTGTGTGAATAGGGATCGGTTGGAAAGGCGCCATAAACGTTGGGCGATTTATGTACACCGATTCCTTCATTAATCTCATAAAAATGATTGGTCAGCTTGTTGATAATGGCCTCGTTTTCCTGTTTATCGATAGCGTCCACGCAACATTCCTGTGCCGCAAGCAACAGCTTGGAAACCATGTGCCAGTAAATGGACCCTAATCCTTCATAGCCAAAGAAGGTGCCGGATCTGCCGGTGAAGGCTTTGTGATTGAATACGCTTTCGTAAATCTCCAATACCACGTTACGATCCGTTTCCACCAGTTGGGCGTATCCATTTTTAGCCAAGGTATCTAACACGGTTTCAAGATCGTTTGAGTTTTTGAGGCTTCCGTTGAAGTGAAAACCTCCCGTTACATCTTGCTCCACCAGTTGCATGTTATTGTTCTTAATCAAGGCGCTGAGTAGTGTTGACTGTGATACGGCAGATGAAGGAATAGAATTTTTGGCAAGAAAACCGGGAAGTTGCTTGTTCGGGTATAGCAGGTAGCTCTGTTGATCTTCCCTGTAAAGTTTACTCTTTCTTAAACTATCCAAAACCTGCAGGGCATCAGTTGGCGACAAGTAACCCGAACTTAGAATGGCAACTTGTCCTTCCAGCATCTCACTTAAATGGCTAATGGAAACTTCTGTGTTATGCTGTAACGAAAGGATGTTATACGAATGGAAGAGACCATCTGCCCTTTTATTCGCGCGCAGTGAATGGTCGATAAAATCAAGGGTAAGGTGAATGAGCTGGGTTAGCTCTTTCATGTGCAATTTCTCCTTTCTGTTGGTAAAGGATTGACTGTAGATTTTATTTCGATAATTACTGGCCGCGATTCCTAAACCATCCATCAGATTTTTTCGGTCTCGATTCGTGATTGAACTGGTGAGGAGATGTTTATGGCTCTCTAACGATTGGTGAACACCCCTTACAAATGCCAAAAGTTCCTCTGAAATGAGTACGGACTCAATCTTAGTTTCATCAAGAAAAGTGTTGATGAATTTTAGAAACCGCCTGAGGTAACAAAGGGTTACTACCGAAACACCGTTTCCGACCAGTGCATTATTTGCGTCATTCCATTCCGGTCGTTGGGTATTCATCCAAATACCACCTTCTGGAATAAAATTTGAAATCTTGGCCATTACCGTGGCCAGAATTTTTTCGATGAAGTTAACGTAATGGATTGTGTTTTCTTGATTAAGTAATAGGGCACTATCGGCTCCCAGCGTTTTCCAACCCTCTCTGATCGATTTGTCTGATTTATGATCAAAATCGATCGTGTCTTTTGGATTCTTTAGAATGCTGGTGTAGTCCTTGATTTTGTAGGGCACATTGGCGTACACAAAAATTTCTTTATCGATGTACTGATTGAGTTTGTCAGGCCAATAGTTGTTGCTTAACTCCAGAAATTTCAACAGGTAAATCAATTGGTGATCGCCCCAATAGCCGATGTATGACCACGGGTCGTCCGCTTCGATCGTTTCCCAATCAATACCATTTTTTGTAATGCGGTAGGGGTTATAGCCATCGAATGTGGATGCATTTAAAAATTTGAAGATCATGCCCTCAACAAAAGCCGGGTACGCATGTGCCAATGCTTCCCAGTTTTGGAAGATGTCTCGCCAGTTTCCGGCATAATCTAAAATTTTTGATCCATCCAGTTCATTGCGTGTATTAATCGAGAACTGATTCCATGGACGACTGGGGTCACCATGCCTGCGACTAAACTTTAAGGGTAAATATTCTGTACAAAGCCGAATGAAATTCTTGTCGTTTGATTGCCACGCCCGTGCAATAAGTTCCGGGTATTGGATTGTATCAGGCAAATTCTTCAATAATTCCGACACTGATTCGGAAGTTTCCCGGTTCATCCGACCGAGATAATTGATGAAATCTTCCTTTTCAATTCGATAGTGATCATCAAAAATTCCACCGCGCATAATGTTGAACATGGTGTTCGCAAAATGCCTTGCGTCACGCAATTTGTCGGCCGTTAGTTGTAGGCCGTCAGCTGCTGCACAAAGTTGTTGGAGTTCCTTAGTTCCCTTAGCTATGCTCAAATTGATCTGATAAGCCAACGCTTTATCTTGTTGTATAGATTTTGAAAGTGCCAGAATGTCGGACACGGATTGATTCACGTTGGCGATGATCATCCACTGTTTATTTTCTCCGGACGCCAATAAACTTGTGGTATGAATGAAGTAAGCGCCTTTTTCTGCTTTAATATCGTCCTCCTGCTGAACAGGTATTCCTGATCGGAACGCATGGAGTTGTAGTGTGGATAGGAGGTAAGTAGGATTATCTAAGCCCACCGACCAGGCAATATTGGCTTTGAGCGCTTCGCTCGGTTCAGCACGGTCAACAATGATGGCACTTAATGCGTAGATTCCAATGCCACTTATTCTATCCAGCTCATTACGTTTATAGGCATCAACCAAGTTGCTTCTTTGGTTTTGAAGCATGCTGCCAACGCCAGCGGGAATGATGTTTTGTAGCCCATCCAAAATGGAAATGGATACAGATTCAGTACCTGAGTTAATAAGAAAGGCTTCCCTTACGAAACCGTACTCATTACTGGAACTCCAACGATAGCGAAAGGTGATGTCCAAATCATGATTGACTTCTTCAAAAAGTATTCTGTTCCCATAAATGCTTTTATAAAGATTTCGGGTGTACTGATAATTTCCTTCATTGCGGGAGGAGAAGGGTTCCCATCGAAATTTGTTTTCCTGTTTGGTGATCCAAAAGATTGATTTACTTCCGGTGATATCGTATGACTCGGTGATCTTATCGTCTGTATAATAAGGAAAGAGTGCAAGCTCAGCATTTTTTCTTCCGGCTGTAATGCCTCCATTGCTGGATATGAATAACCAATGGTTCGAATCGCTTACTATGCTCATGAAGAACGGACGCATTTTGTCAATGTTTGAAATCTGATAATAGATTTCATCGCCAATCCGCACTTGCGTTAGCTGGGTAGAATCGATTTGTTTCACTTCAGGCTTATCAATTTGGTTGAAGTTTCTTGCTATTTAAAAACGGGTCAGGCCTTACGACCTGACCCATTTCTTATGCAAATGATTCACTTATACGATTAAGGATTCAGCACTACGGATACATTGTCAATGTTTGCGGTTACACTACAACCGGCATCTCCACCACACACGGCTTCAATTAAAAATGAAATACCTTCTGATACATCAGTGCCTGGTGCAATGGTAAATGTTCCGGTAAAGGTGGTCCAGTTTGCGCCAGGAATGGGTGCGGGGTTAAAGACATGCGTAAATGAAGCTCCGCCTGCGCCTTCTCCAAAGAGTAGTACATTGAATACAGCTCCTGGTTGAACGATAGCTCCTTTATGGTCGAAACTAATCCGTACAACATCACCAGCTTGAACTGTACCGGCACCGATTCGCTCCTGCTTAAATGCTGGGTTGCTTGGCCCACCCGTAGCTAATTTACCGGACCATGAGCCGCCATTGTTAATCGTATTGTCTAATGCAGCTGTTCCACCATTCTGAAATAATGCCCAACCGGTATCATCGCCTGTTTCAAAGTCACCGTTAGTAGCCAGGTTAGTTCCCGGGGTACCGCCTCCTCCTGATGTTTTGTAGAAGTATATATTATCCAGGAAGATATCACCGTTTCCATCAAACTTCAGTTGGATAATATTTGCCAGGTTTACGGGTGGCGTGAATTCAGACAGAGGTATATCGATACTTGTCCAGTTTCCATTTGTTGGTACGGTAAGTGCCTTTGCTTTTTCTAGAGGTCCAGTACTGATTATACTAGCGTTTAAGGCAGTGGAGTTTGCTGTCCAATAATCAATATGCAGGAATTCCATTGCGGAAACATCTTGGGCATTGCCACTAAAGTCTGTGCCCTGGTAGTTTAACCCGGCATATTTAAGCGTAGCGTTTCCTGCAATGTCAATTGTAGTTGTTACAGTAGCCTGACCCCAATTCGGATTATAATCTATACCTGTAATATTTGTGTATGCATTACTGAAGATCGAGATCACATCATTGGCATCGCGGGCAGGAGGGTTGGGTGCTGCGGTAGCTGGTGAAGTTGCACCGCTTCCTGAACCGTAGTACGCGAAGTCGTCAATGAAATAAGTAGCTGTAGTGTTGGTATTCAATTCAAAGAACAGAATAATCTTATCATACTTTCCGCTTTCACTTCCCGCAAAAGGAAAGGTCAACTCTTCCCATGCATTAGCGCCCACGGTAGTAGTTCTGCTTACTTCCGTATTGATTGCCGAATTTGCCTTGTCTTCAAGTTTCACCAAAACGTTGTAGGCCACCGTGCTGGAGTACACTTTTAGTTTGAAGCCCGAATGGGTTGTGAAATCCAGTTTCGAATCAAACTCGATTTGATTATTGGCAAACAAAGCGCCACCGCTTCTGTCGATCTTGCCTACGTTACATGAACTATTAACGTCATTCTCAAAATCAGGATTGGTAGCAAAAGTGTATACTGCATCAAACGACCCTATAGCCGTACCGGGATCTGTTTGAAAAGTCAGGTTAAAGTCAGAGGCAGAAAGGGCTTGTGCCGTTTCTGGTGTACAAGGTATTTCAGCTTCTTTTTGCTCAATGTCATCAAGGTAAAACGTTCCGGCAGTTGTACCGGGGCCATCAACAAACATGGTTAACCTTGAATATTTTGCTGATGAGTTAAAATCGAAATTTACGGTTTCCCAACCGGTACCACCATGATTACTCGTTACTTCTATTGCGCCTGCAGTTCCTTCTTCTAGTTTTAACAATACACTGACAGCTTCATCTGCCCAGAGGTTCATGCTTATTCTCTTATCGGTAGCTAAGTCAATGTCGCTGCCCAGATCAAAAAACATTCCTTCAAATGCCACACCACTGTTTGTCAAGGCACCTACTTTGGTAGCTTTATTATTTGTGCCCGATTGATCAGGATTGTCTACGATCGCAAAAGATGCACCGTTAAATGCTGTTGGATTATAGTTTACGGAGTTATTGTCAAATGTTATGGGTAAAGAAACGGCAACTTTAATATTGATTGCAATCATATCCTCAAATGTGTCGGAGGCTCCTGCGACATGGGACGCTGTTAAGCTTACCGTATAGGTGCCGGTAGGGTAGGCTTTTACCGGATTTATTTCAGTTGAGGTCTCTCCATCGCCAAACTCCCACAAAAATTTTGTTGCGTTGGTTGACGTATTGATAAAGGTTACTGTGCCTGTATCTTCATTAACGGTATAGGTGAAGCCTGCTGTAACTTGTGGAAGCTCCTCAACTTCATCTTCGCATCCCGCGAAGAATACTATCATGCTGATGGTTATGATCAGCTTCGTGTACTTTGTAAATATATTCATGATCTTAGCTATTTTTGGTTAAGGTTTATTTGTACACCCTCACGTAGTCGACCAACATGGTTTGAGGGAAAACAGTCTCGCTGTTAGGAGAGCCAACGAATGTTCCTCCTACGGCAAGGTTTATCAAAATGAAGAATGGTTTATTAAACACCCATTCGCCCGGAACATCGGCAGGTGTTATTTGATTGTACAAGACATCGTCAACATAGTAGTTTATATAATTTGGCGTCCATTCAATGCCGAATACATGAAATCCGGTATCAAACCGATCATTCGGAAGTGTGTAGCTTTTTGAAATAGATTCCCCTGCAGAATAGCCTGGCCCATGAACGGTACCCAGTACAACGGTTGGCTCTTGTCCGCGAAATTCCATAATGTCAATTTCACCGGCACCTGGCCATGGGTTTGTATCGATATCAGCCCCCAACATCCAGAAGGCTGGCCACATACCCTGTCCCCATGGTAACCTGATTCTGGCTTCAAACCGGCCATAGGCTTGCTCGAATTTACCCTTTGTAAGCAGCCTTGCTGACGTATAGGATGAACCTTGATAGGATTCTTTTCGCGCAGTAATCAGCAGGTAGCCATTTTGCACAGTCACATTTTCTGGTCGATCGGTATAGTATTGCAATTCATTATTGCCCCATCCATTGCTACCGGTACCAATATCATACCCCCAAATGGTACTGTTTGGTGTGCCATCTACATCAAACTCATCCTGCATAACGAGTTGATTAAATGTTGTTACCGTTTGTTCGTCATCTGAACAGCTTAGGGTGACAGCAAGCAGGCAAGACACAATAAGACGCAGCCAAATTTTTTTGTTTGTTCCTGACTTAAATTGATCTCGTTGATTCATTTCACATTTCATAAGAACTCTATTTATAGAAATACATATTATCCACCAGCAGATTTGAAATCGTTGCATCCGATATGAAGAATATCTGTGCAAGATTGTTTCTGTTAGCTAAGCCGAAATCCGCCAGCGGAATATCCAGACTAATCCACGTGTTGCTGGATAGTGACGTATTGGTAAAGGTTACACGTCCACTTGAATCATCACCACCACCGAAGGCACCATCAGGTCCAAAATCTCCTAACTCGATGGAAATAAAATCACCTGGATCAATTGACTCTGGAATTTGAATATCAACATGAAGGTGAGTCATTCCGGAAACATTAACCGTGGGATTCTTAAATTCGGTAGCCACAAAATTTAATTGCGTGTATCGAATGATATGATCCCCATCAATGGTGAGATCGGCACCACCTAATGTTGTTTGGAAAGGCGCGAAAAAGCCATTGTAGAAATCTACGGGTATGTTGGTGTAGGCATCGCTAAAAACGGAAATAACATTCGCTGCATCACGCGTAGGAATTGGAGCGGGTACAAAATCTCCCAGCGATTGTATGGATAAAGATCCCTGAGCCCGCACACCTGCCAGTACGGCCGTAATTTCTGCAGTGCCCGGGCCTACTATGGAGATGATTCCATTTTCACTAACACGGGCAACATCAACATTCGAAGATTTAAAAGTAAAATAGGCAGGAGCGGCTGAAACTGTTTGGTTGAGTCCCGAAGCCAGGTTAAAGGTTTGTGTTAACCCTGGAATAGTTATGGTGGTACCAATAAACGTTTCTATAGTTTCATGTTGCCCAGAGAAAATAGCAGGACGTGGCTGGGCTACTGTTCCCAGTTTTTCAAACTTTAATTCATCAATCCAAAACGTATAGCCGTTATTATTTTCTGGTCCTTCCGCATACCAGAACATACCCTTTTCAAAAACGAGTCTGCTTGGGTCTGGAATGGGTATGACGTACTTTGTCCATGCTGTGCTTATTCGCATGTTGTTCATCGTTACCATGAACTTGTTTTCACCAAAATCATTTCCGAATCCGATTTCATTGATGGTAGCACTCTGAGATGCCTTTGCCCAGAAGGTTAGTGCATCATAGTCTGATAAATCGCGACCACCGTTATCAGGAAAGATCGCTCCGGCAAATGCGCCACCAGGATCTCCAACATTGGGTACATCGAATCGCATGGAAGCCGTGCCTGAGTATCGTACATCAGTATCTACTGTAAAAGCATCCAGTTTTGATCCACCGAAAGGAAAGTACTGCAGGCCACCACTGAAACCATCAATAAATACTTCAGGTGTGGAAGGGAACTTTGCAAATTCTACATCACCTGATAAGTTTCGCTCGCAGCTTAAACTGAGAAGCGAAAGTATACCGGTAAGAATAATCTGTGCGCTATGTGTTATTATTTTTTTCATGATGAAGATTTTTATTTCCCAACATTGATGTGCAGGTATGTTCTGAATTCCCATTCGTTTCCATCAGGAAAACCAACGGGACTAATAATTGGTGTTGTGCCAAATTCCTCCGTTACGTTGGGAAGGTATCTCGGAGAGAATTCATTTAGTGAACGCCACATAAACCGCATACCCAGTGTTGTATTTGGTAGAATAAACCAATCTTGTTTACCTACAGTGGTGGAGATATCGGCCATTACCTGAATTGGAAAGGTTAGGTTAAAATCCCGGTGGTAATCGAACGGCCCCCAGTCGTTAAACCTGAGGTGTGATGAAAGCTTCAGCGTCTTGTAAATTAACCTCACGTCACCGCCAAAGCGCTCAATGGTTCTTGGGTCGGGTCCATTCGCCTGGCCATTTCCACCGTAAAGGTTCGCGATGATTCCGAGCTGAGGATTGATTTTGGAGACAATTCGAGCATTGACCTCCCAGAGATCCAAAGCAGGAGGAGCACCGGCAGCTGCTGTGGGTACGCGTCCTGTTCCTGGAAAAATAACTGCTGCATCCTGAGTGGTTGGTAAGTGGCGATAAACAACGCCTAAGCTTGCCGCAAGTTTTGCGTCTTCCGCACGATCGTTGTCCCATTCGTACATCCATGTTCCGGGGGTTGGATCAAATGTCAGGAGTAGTTCGCCTGCAACGGTTTCTCGGTTGGATCGAACCACAAGCGGGTCATCCAAAATATTGCGCGGCCTTGCCGGGCCGGCAGCATCTCCGGGAATTGGGTCAATCAGTGGCTTTTGCCATAAAAAATTGGGTGCAATTTGCCACTTGCCAAGTACATAAGTAAAACCGGTTAATATGTTGTTCTTGTTTCCGCTTCCGCTGTCCTTCAGTGTCCAGCCGGTAAATGTTCTTGTGTAATCTCCGCCACCGTTCGCAACTAATCCCATGGCAGAAGCTTGTGCGTACCAATTGATTCGACCGGAAGAATAGCTGAGTTTAATTTTCCCTCCCCAGGTGTCAGATGCCTGAATCTTGTCAACATAAACTTCATAATTTCCTTCTTCGCCTCGCACCACCTGGAAATCGCGACCAACAAGTGGTTGTCCCCCCCAAATTCCACCAGCTTCAATTTTTAACTTATCAAATAGCTTGGTTTCTGCATGTATGGTTAACCTCCGGGTTCTTGGTTGTGGTACTGCGATAGAACTTACAGCTACCCCTGGGTCATCCAGATCCTCATGAAAAATTCCGGTCAGGTTCAGTTTACCTACCTGCCGTTGATATTTCAATAGCACAGCTGGGTTTGCTCCCCACCAAAGTTCACGGCCATATGCCAGCTTGAAACCTTTTAAAGATTTTTTGCCGGTAATTTCAAGGCCTTGCGGAGCCAGTCCATTATAGATGTCGATGTTAGGACCATAATTGGCTTCCGGATAAAGCCCGAAAAAATCACCTTCATAACCCCAATGATAATGTCCGGTCCGGTAGAATCCCTTTAGCTCAAAGTGTTTGTGATTCCAGGTATATTCAGCCCGATATACCTGCACGCGATTTAATGATGTTAGTTCAGTTGTGCCTGTAGGGGTTTGTACCGTTTCGGGACGTCCGCGGTTTTCGTAAAATATTTCATTGATGGGATTCTCAGCAACGTTGCCCAGAATGTTAAAGGAAACGTTAGCGCGAACATTGGAAGCAGGATTCGCCTCAACACCAACAAAATAGGATTCCATATTATCAAAACCTTGCTGATTCGGATAGGTTGTTGCATTGGGAGAAGGATTATCTGGTGTTGTAATTAAGGTGCCACCTGTTGTAAAGGTGGTAAACTCTGCACGAAGCTCACTTACCCGAAGTTTTTGACTTTGTTCGCCTTGTAAAGCTGCCTTATCGCCACGTGCTTTAATGACAGCATCAATTAGCTGAATCGCATTAAAATGTTGCCCAACCCCATCAACGGTCATGCCCGTTGCATAAGGATTTAGTGTGTGAGCCTCTTTGAGTGCATAGTAGGCTGCACGCGGGTATAAAGCATACAGACCACGCGGAGTTGTTTGGCCTTTTGCACAAATGCCGAACCATTCTTCGTTCATGTTATTTTCACCTCTGGTAAAGTCGTTCTGGTAGCCACCGTTTGACCAAGATGCATTATCATCATGGACATCCAGGTTTGTTGTTTGTCCGAACTTCCACCACCCGTCACTGAACTGAAAAGTGAAACCGCCCAACGAGTTGCCGGCTTTCCCTAAACCTGCGGCATTTTCATAGATCTCTTTCCAATTGCCCAGCATATAATAGGCTTGCGATTCCTGATCTTCTGCTTGTTGAATAACATTGAAGGCATCAGCACCAAACTCAGTAAATAAAATCGGTTTATTCAGCTCATCGCGTACGCGTTGAAAGGCATCGCCAAACGAAATACCACGGTACATGTTTGTGCCGAAAATGTCTATGTCTTTACATTCTTCCTTTATGATTTCAAGAAACAGTAGATCACCATTACAAATGGCAACCGGATGTGAAGTGTCAATCGCCTTCATGGCCACCGTTGCTTCATTGAAAAGTTTGTACATGGCCGTAGCCCGCATAGTTGATTTTCTATCTTCAATGGGGATATCTTCTGTTTCGGCTCCTTCCCAGAAAAGCCCATAGTTGTTTTCGTTACCGAGCAGATAGAGCAATAGTCCTGGTGTATTTTGATATTCTTTCACCATTTCCGTCACTTCAGCGAGAAGCAGTTGCCTTACTCGCGGATCAGCATACTCGGTGTTGGCTACCCATGCACCATTTAAGGTTAAACCGTACCTGCCAAACGAGTGGTTAAGCATGGTGTAGATTCCATACTTCTCATATATGTACCGGATCCATTTGGCCGGCACACCAGTGTATTGCCGAACCGCATTAACGCCCATGTTTTTCAATAATGCCATTTCAGCATCAAGGGCAGCCATTATAATGTCATCCGGTTGTTTCCACAGGCTGTACGAGAAGTTTGTGCCGACTGGGAAATAGTCCCAATTCATGCCGTTAACCATAAAGTCCTGCCCATTAACCTGAAGTTTCATCCCGGTATCGTTCTGAATAACCAACACACGGGCTGGCTGTGCATGAACAAGGGCTGAAAGTGTTAAGAGGCCTAAAATGACGTAGATGTTCTTCATATAAGCTTGGTTTGACGTTTTGAATTCAGAAATCGATTGCTTTAAATCGGCTCCAGAAATCGTTTGAAAGAACCCGATTAAATATGAAAAAGCATAAATTCAGACTACATCAATACTCTCTGGGGACTACTACAAAACTTCAATTTTGTCCTCCAAAGGGCGATTATTTGAATATATTTGTTGCACATGGGTTATACAGAGGCTAAAAATTCGGGTTTGGGCGCGCAGGGGGGAGTAGTTTTGATTTCCTCACTAATTTTGATTTGCACTTTTGCCTTTGGGCAATTGGGTTTGCAAAACGGAAAATACCCCATCAAGAACTTTGCGCCTGCTGATTATGGAGCGGGCATTCAAAACATTGATTTTGCCCAAAATAGAGACTTGACATTATTTGTAGCGAACAATTTGGGGGTATTGGCTTTCAATGGAAATCAATGGCAGACTCATGCGCTCAATACCGGTAAAAAGCAGCGTTCTCTTGCTTTCGATGAGTCGAAAAGTCGCTTATACATTGGTTCACAGGGTGATTTTGGCTTTTTTGAACACATCTGGCGGTATGTTTCATTGCTTGAAAAAATTCCCCCAGACTTAAGGGATTTTGATGAAGTGTGGGATGTGTTCATATTCGATTCGCAGGTATTTTTCTGCACGTTCCAGGGAATTTATCGGTATGATGGTGAGAATGTTTCCGTTATCAGAAGGCCTGGTGGTTTTAATCGCTCTTTTCTGGCGGGTAATAAGCTATTCACGCAATCACCAACAGGTGAGTTGTTTGAGATTCATGGCGATGCGCTTGTTCCCATTAAACGGAATGGCCGCATAAACCTGATTGTTGCAGGTGTTGTGCGCAGTGAAATGGGCTATGTGTTTATTTATAACTCAGGAAAAGTAGAGTTTCAGAGTTCAGTTGGAGTGGCAGATACTTACCCCAATCTCGCGGAAGCCCTCAGTGGAAATTATGTGAATCATGTTACCCAAATTTCGGATGGCAGGTTAGTGGTTTCTACGCAGCGCGCAGGATTGTTTATCTACGATCCGCTAACCAATGTGCTTGAGAATATTACTGCCGATGATGGTTTGTTGTCGAATGCATGCCTGCGTGTTTTTCAAGATAAGAGTGGTAACCTGTGGGTGGGTATGCAAAACGGAATCGCGTTGATTGATATCAATTCTCCGCTTAGGCTTATCAATCAGAATATAAATTTGCAGGGCAGTGGTTACGATGCGTTTGAAACAGATGAAGGAACCTACTACACAACTTCAAATGGAATTTATTTCCTCTCACGCAATGCATCTACCAGTTTATTTTTAACCGGAACCGAAGGACCGGCCTATGGCTTGCAACTGATTAATAAAAAACTGTATGCCGGGCATCACACGGGGTTGTTTATGCTGGAAAACGGAAAAGCTACCCGAATTTCAAGGAGTGATGGACTTTGGCAAGTGAAACAGTTGCAATCCAATCCAACCTATGCGATTGGAGGCACGTATTCCGGTCTTCATCTTTTTCAGATTAATCATAATGGTGAATTGCGTGAAATTCAGAGAATAAAGGGATTCAATGAATCAAGCCGGTTTTTTGAAGAGGATCGAAAAGGAAGAATTTGGGTAGGTCAGTATTATAAAGGCCTATATCGATTAACGTTACAGGATTCCTTGCGTGAAGCGGTAGTAGATAAGATTTCTGAAGCTCACCAGCTTCCTATTCAGCAATATATTTTTTTAAGCCGAATTGACGATGAACTGTATGTGAGCACGTCAAAAGGCATCTTCAAGTTAGATCAGGCAACAGATTCCTTGCTAGAAGAAAATCAATTTTCAAAAATTGTTGGGAAGACCTGGATCTATCAACTTGTGCAGGATAAGCAAAAGAATGTATATATCTATTCTGAAAACATGGTTGGGATGTTTAGGCAGGTAAGCCCAGGTAACTATGTTTATATACCTTCATCCTTGTTTCAGTTGCGCCAGTCTTTTAATAACGACTTGTTGAATGTTTCATGTAATGTAGAACAAGGTATTTTGTTCAATGCCAACGAAGGGTTCATTCAATACAACCCTGATGTAGAGGAGCGGGTTTCCATTGCGCGTGAACCACTTGTAAGTCGGGTTTTTAGTGTTGCAGATGATAGCATTTTGTATGCACGGATGCCATTTGATGATCGACCTACTGAATTCGAACCTATTCGTATTACAGAAGGTACCCGTGTGCTACAGTTTGTGGTCGAGTCATTTAAATTTAAAGATGTTAACAACCAACAATTTCGTTATCACCTTAGTGGTTTTGATGAAGGGTTTGGTGCATGGACTAAAGCTGGTCTTAAGGAATATACAAACTTAAAGATTGGAACGTATTCGTTTCAGGTGCAGACATTCGATTCGCGTGGCGAAATTGTGACCAGTAAACCGTTGCAAATAATAGTTACGCCACCCTTTTACAAGAGCCTCTTGGCCCGGATAGCGTATTTCATCTTAGGGTTATCGTTGCTCTATCTTCTTTATCGCCTGCAACGCCAATACTACAGAGGAAAGCAATTAAAACTGGAGCAGACAAAGCAAAAGGAATTGGCACAAAAGCAACGAGAACTTCAGGAGCTTAAGGAAGAGCAAATAAAGAGTGAATTACGTCACGTAAATAATCTGCTGGCAGCTTCAACCATGAATCTTGTGGTTAAAAATGAGTTCATGGAAAATATCAAGGAGGCCATTCGTCAGGCAAAGATGACGGATAAAGTAGAGGATAAGCAACGTGCGTTAGAACGAATCATCAAAGAAATTGATACCACCCTTAAAGTGCAGGAGGATTGGAAGCAATTCGAACATCATTTTGATCGTGTTCACGGTGATTTTTTATCACGGCTCACTTCGCAATTCTTAGACCTTACACCGGGTGAACAAAAACTTTGTGCCTTTCTTCGCCTTAAAATGGATACGAAAGAAATTGCCAATCTCATGGGGATTTCCCTACGGGGTGTTGAAGTGGCGCGTTACCGTTTAAGAAAAAAACTTGGGCTTGATTCCCATCAGAATTTATCGAAGTTTATTCTGGAGTATTGAAAAAGGAAGATATGCGATCACACATTAATTGATCGCATACCCTTTTATTCTGCTTCTCTTAATCCATATGCCATGCGAAGGTGAAAATAACAGGGCGACAAAAAACAGAACTCCTGCAGCTGAGGCAATCGCCCCGGCAATGGAGCCATCAAGCCATACAGCAAGATAATAACCGGTAACGGAAGCAATAGCCCCGATCACGCACGAAAGCAAAAGCATGATTTTAAAATTATCGGTCAACAGGTAGGCCGTAGCGGCAGGAGCAATCAACAGCGCCACAACCAGTATAGCACCTACTGATTCAAACGAAGCAACGGTGGTCATGGACACCGCGCCCATCAAAACATAATGCCATAACGCTGTGGAGATTCCGATGGCTTGTGCATAGGCAGGATCGAACGTTGTTAAAAATAGCTTCCGGTAAAACATAATAACAAACAGTAGGTTTACAATCAGGATAATACCGGAAACATATAAGGCCTTCGGACCAATGTTGGCACCACCCGATGTAATGATGACATCCAACGGCACGTATGCAATTTCGCCATAGAGCACACAATCCTGATCGAGATCAACTTTTCCGGCAAACAAGGAGATCATAACCACGCCAATCGCGAACAGCCAGGTAAAGGTTACACCAATGGAAGCATCGGTTTGCAGGCGTGCTTTTTTATGAAAGAACTCAATGAGGAATGTGGTGAAGATGCCAATTATACCCGCACCAAGTAACATGGTAACAGAATCTCTTGAGCCTGATAATAAAAATGCAATAACAATACCCGGCAGTACGGCATGCGAAATCGCATCGCCTACCATGGCCATTTTGCGCAAAATCAGGAAACTCCCGAGCAATGCGCAGCTCGCGGAGACAAGTGTGGCGGTTAGTATGATGTAGAGATCGTTCATACTCAATTGGCAATTTTTAATTAACAATTAACAATAGTCATTTACGAATTTCGAGATGTGTGTATTATTGTATAAAGGATTTTTAAAAGTTCTTCGCAATCACTTATTAATGATTCAGCTAATTTGATTTCAATTATTCCTGAATCCTTTAATAAA
Source organism: uncultured Roseivirgaceae bacterium (assembly GCA_964419145.1). GTDB lineage: Bacteria > Bacteroidota > Bacteroidia > Cytophagales > Cyclobacteriaceae > UBA2336. The sequence goes on from CAYQOM010000008.1 coordinate 150,253, forward strand.
CGAAGCCAATATTTTGATTCTCGTGCTTCTTTATAGGCAATATTCATTTTATTTATAAAGTCCTTCCGGGATGATCCTCCAGCTGCTTCCTCAACATTAGCTCCGATTGATGTTCCGCTACGTAAAACCTGACTTGAGATTTCAAATTGTCTGAGTTCTTTGGATAAATGCATGTGCAATTTGACGATCCGTAATCCAAATTGATAAGATTTAGTCAGTATTACATTTTCCTTATCCATGAATTTAAATTGTTAATTACTAATTGTATATTGTTAATTGTTATATGGTATAGTTGATTGGTGCGGATCCACTTTCGGATAGCCCAATATTTTTTCAAGTCGTTCTTCCAGTTCGGGTGTCAGTAAGTGTTCAATCGTATCGGCATCTTCGTGAACATGATCAGGGGCAATGTGCATGTACGTAGTCAGGTATAATTCCCATAACCGATGGATTTTAACCACGCGTTGTGCACGGTTCTTTCCTTCTTCTGTGAGTCCCCAAAGATTTCGTGTGCGTTCAGTGTACCCTTGTCGTGTAAGGCGTTTCAGTATGCTGATCAATACTTGCTTGTCGTAAAACCGTTTGCGAATAATTTCATCGACCAACCGGGGAATGAAAAAGTTTTTATTCTCTTCTCCTAATTGATACAGTATTTTTAATACGTTCTCATCGTTGATTGTTTTTCTGATTTTAGCTTGACGGATGTACCTGCCGATTACCCCGCGGGTGGGAGCAAAGAAGAATGAGATGAATGCAATGGTTGAGATAACGATAACAATCCACGGGCCGGTAGGCATGGAAGGGGCAGTGTATGAGATAAATGCTCCGCTTAATCCGCTGATGGCGCCAAATAAACTCGCCAAAAAGAACATGACAGTAATTTTGTCTGTCCAGAATCGTGCGGCTGCTGCGGGTGTAATCAGTATGGCGGCCATCAATACCACACCAACAGCCTGAATACCGATAACAACAGCCAGTACAATTAGAGAAGTAAGAACCAATTCAATCCCCTTCACCGGAAGACCGATAGAACGTGCATAGTCTTTATCAAATGCCAATAATGAAAATTCCTTGAAGAGGGCAAGCACCATCACCAATAGGATAACAGCCACAATGCTGAAGGTAATCAGGTCGCTGCCCACCAAGGATGCAGCTTTACCAAACAAAAAATGATCGAGGCCCGATTGTGAAGCGTTACCACTTTTTTGAATAACGGTAAGCATAAGAATGCCGATGCCAAAAAATACTGACAGGATTAAACCAATGGCGGTGTCTTCTTTTATTCTGGTTTTGGTGGTGATGTATTCAACCAACACCAGCGAGATCCAACCGGTGACAAATGCCCCCACAATTAAAGCAATTGGATTCTTGGTTCCGGCCAGCAGAAACCCAAGACAAATGCCCGGTAAAACCGCGTGCGCAATGGCATCGCCTACCAACGATTTTTTATTCAGAAACGTAAACGAGCCCACAATGGCCGAACTTGCCGTAAGCAACACCGAACCAAACGCTACGTAGCGGATGTTGGGATCACTGAACGACAAAAATTCCCACAGTGCATTCATGGTTTGAAAACATTTTCTTCGCGACTTGGATAATCTTCCCTGCGCATCAGGTCGGCTACATCGGTAAGTAAGGTAAGCTTACCGCCATAGGTTGATTCCAGGTTTTCAGATGTAAAGGTTGTTTCGGTCGGGCCTGAGGCGACAAGCCGGGTGTTCAGCAAAACGATCCAATCGAAATATTGGCTAACCGATTGCAGATCATGATGCACCACAATTACAGTTTTGTTTTGGTTTGTCATCTCCCGTAACAAGGTTACGATTGCCTTTTCAGTTGCCGCATCAACACCGGCAAAGGGTTCGTCCATGAAATACAGATCGGCTTGCTGGGCCAGGGCACGTGCCAGAAACGTACGCTGTTGTTGTCCGCCTGAGAGCTGTGATATCTGTCGGTTTATAAAACCTTCCATACCAACCTTTTTCAAACAATCCATCGCCACATCCTTATCTGCTTTACGCGGACGTTTGAACAAACCAAGCTTTGCATAGCGTCCCATCAGCACCACATCCATCACCGAGGCAGGGAAATCCCAATCGACTGACTCGCGTTGCGGTACATAGCTTACCCGTTCGCGTATTTCATTCAGTGGTTTATCAAAGAGTTTCACAAAACCACTGCTGAGCGGGAGTATACCCATTGCTGCTTTGATGAGCGTTGATTTACCCGCTCCATTCGGACCGATGATGCCCACCAGTTTTCCTTGTGGAATCAACAAATCGATATTCCAGAGAACGGGCTTGCGATCGAAGGCAACGGTGAGGTCGTGTATTTCAAGTGCTGTATTCATAATTGACGCGTCATCATTATTTCAATGCTTCTACAATGGTCTTTACATTGGCATTCACCATACCAATGTAGGTGCCTTCTGGTGTGCCGGCTTCACCCATGGCATCGGAGTAGAGGTTTCCACCAATTTTTACTTGCCAGTTTTTCTTTCGGCAACCTTCTTCCACAGCCTCAATCGATTTTGGTGAGATGGACGACTCTACAAAAATGGCTTTGATCTTTCTTTCAATAATGAAATCCACAAGTTCCGTGACATCGCGTAGGCCAAACTCGGCTACTGTTGAAATGCCCTGAAGGCCACGCACCTGAATGTTGTAGGCACGACCAAAATATCCGAATGCATCGTGTGCTGTAATCAGTACGCGCTGTTCTTGAGGAATGGTGTGCAGTTGTTCACTTATCGACTCATGTAACGAATCCAATTGCTTTGTATACGCGTATGTCGCAGAATCATAATAAGATTTGTTAACGGAATCAATTTCAACCATGTAGGTGTGAATGGTTTTTACCGCTTCGCGCCAAAGCATCACATCAAACCAGATGTGCGGGTCGGTAATGCCTTCAAATCCTTCCACTTCCAGTAAAATGCTGTCTGGGAGGGAAGCGGCAACAGCCAGTACCGGTTTCGTTCGTGATAATTTTTCCAGCACTTCGCCCATCTTACCCTCCAGGTGAAGTCCGTTGTAAAAGACAACATCCGCTTCCGTTAGTTTCTTCAAATCACCTTGCGTGGCTTTGTACAAATGCGGGTCAACTCCCGGGCCCATCAAGGCTTCTACCTGTGCGTGTTCACCGGTAATGTTTTTCACAGCATCCTGAATCATGCCAGTAGTGGTAACGATTTTCAATACCTGTCGCTCCTGCGTTTCCGGTTTAGAAGAGCAGGCTGCTATGACGAATACAATTGTTATGAATAATACCCGAATCATTCTGTCACCAGTATATTTTCACTGGCCTCCTTTGAGATGTACACTTTTTTCTTCCCGTCAATCATAATTTCAAGTGAGCCATCAAATTCCATCCGTTCAAGAATTTTAACGGATGCACCGATGTAAATGCCTTGCTTACTCAGGTAATCCAGAAACGCGGGTGAGCTGTTGCGCACGGCACGCATCACGACTTTTTTACCGGAAGCTTCTGCCAGTGCTATCTGCCGCATTACATGAAACTTTCCATTTTTATCCGGGATGGGATGGCCATGTGGATCAGCTGAGGGAAAGCCAAGAAATTCATCCAGCTTTTCAATTAGCAATGGAGATTGAATGTGCTCCAGTTGTTCGGCCACATCATGAACCTGGCCCCAATCGAACCCAAGTTTTTCTACCAGGAAGGTTTCCCAAAGCCGGTGCTTGCGGATGATGGAGAGTGCATGTGCTTTTCCTTGCTTGGTAACCTTAACACCATAATACTTTTCATAGGTAATCAGGTTTTTTACAGCCAGTTTTTTTACCATATCGGTAACCGATGCAGGCTTGGTTTGAATCGACTCTGCGATTTCGTTGGTGAGCACCGATTTTGTGCCACCATCCGAAAGGTGGTAAATGGCTTTCAGGTAGTTTTCTTCGGTAAGACTAAGCATACGCTTTCATTAACGTTATGCAAAGCTACAAAGTTTAGAGTAGTCTAAAATAATATTTAGATAATTTATTATTTCAGGAGCTTGATCAGCGCAGCCACATCCTCCTCGAAGTAAGGATTTGTTTCATTCTCTGAAAGACTGAATCCTTTCATTTTTGTTATAACATGTTGATAATCTGTACTTTGACTGAGTATTAGTCCGGTTTTATTTTGTTCTACCAGTGCTTCCGATTGCGCATTGTGCGAGATCAAAACAGGAAGGTTAAGCCCCATGTACTCATATAGCTTAGTGGGTATGGAGCAAGCTGTACTGGGGTTTGGCGGGTACCAGATGATCCCAAAATCAGCATTGTTGATTTCATTTAATATCGCTTCATGGGGTACCGGTTGTTCACTTCCTTTATAAAGAATAAAAGTCTTTTGACTGACTATGTTCAACAATTGTTTGTGCACAACTGCTGAAGGAGTGTGCCCAATTATGGTAAGCGTAACGGAAGGGTCTCGCGCATAAAGTTTATCCGTTAGCCGGATGGCCTCAAATACGCCAGTCGTTTCAGCCAGTGTACCGGTAAAGAGAAGTTTGGAATAACCGGTTTGTTTTTTTTTTCTGTATCGGTCGGCTAAAGCTTTCGTGATTTTATTTTCCAACACCAGGTGTGGTTTTGCAAAGGGGAGCTCATCTGCGTAACCTTTTTCCGCTAGTATGTATGTTGTTATAATCGGGTGTACGAGTCTTTCCTTTAGTCGTACCCATTGGGCCAGTAATGATCTTATGCCAACGGGAAAAGCCGTTGTATACCGGATGTTTCGATAATAATTTTCCTGAACATCATACAGCACTTTGCATCCCGTAAGGAATTTACACCATAACGCAGTAAACAATAGTTCATGCGTTGTGATGATGAAATAGTCGGGCTTTAGTTCTAGAACCATACGGAGTACCCGAAGAGATGCGAATAACCGGGTTAGGCTTAGTCGCTTGAATGGGTGAGGAGCAACTGTGTGGAAATGAATTGTGGAATGACCAATTGCGCCACTGGCTGATGGAAAGCCGATAATGTGTACGTCATGCCCCGCCTGAGCCAAAGAACTCCCGATTTTCTCAAACATGCGGGTTTCATCCACAGGTTTCAGTATGGATGCCATTACTATTCTGCTGATTTTGCTTACTTGCGGCAAAATTATTTGGGCATTTAAAATCTAGCGTTAAAGATGGAATTAAAACAGATTATAGAAAAGACATGGGATGACAGAAGTCTGTTGCAACAACCCGAACACCAGGCTGCCATACGCTCCGTTGTGGAAAAGCTGGATAAAGGCGAACTGCGGGTTGCTGAGCCAAGCGATACTGGCTGGCAGGTGAACGAATGGGTGAAGAAGGCGGTGATTCTGTATTTTCCGATCCAACAAATGGAAACCATTGAGGTTGGCCCATTTGAATTTCATGACAAGATTGCATTGAAGAAAAATTATAAAGCCCTTGGGGTGCGTGTGGTTCCACACGCCATTGCCCGCTATGGCGCTTACGTAAGCAAAGGCGTTATCATGATGCCTTCCTATGTAAACATTGGCGCGTATGTAGATGAAGGAACCATGGTTGACACCTGGGCTACGGTTGGAAGCTGTGCGCAAATAGGTAAAAATGTTCACTTAAGTGGCGGTGTTGGTATTGGGGGTGTGTTAGAGCCGGTTCAGGCTGCGCCTGTAATTATTGAAGACAATGCTTTCATCGGATCGCGATGCATTGTGGTGGAAGGTGTGCGTGTAGGCAAAGAAGCTGTGTTGGGTGCCAACGTTGTACTAACGGCCAGTTCCAAGATCATTGATGTTACCGGGCCATCACCGGTAGAATACAAAGGTTATGTGCCCGATCGTTCTGTAGTTATTCCCGGATCGTATGTCAAGAAATTTCCCGCAGGTGATTTTTCCGTGGGCTGTGCCTTGATTATTGGCAAGCGCAAGGAGAGTACCGACAAGAAAACTTCATTGAATGACGCCTTACGGGAAAATAATGTGTCGGTTTAGGCCCTGAAACGTACGAAAATCATTTTTGGCACCGGGTTTGAAAGCATAATGCATAGGAAATATCTGTTTTATAACTTTGTACCATGCGTCTCCTAGGCTTAAGTGCTTCTCTGTTCATCATCCTCACCGCTTTTACTCAGAGTGAAAACGACATTTATCCATACGTCCCCAATAACAGCTTTGGTAAGGGCGAAGTACTGGAGTATAAAATGAGTTATGGCATTTTCAATATTGGAAAGGGTACAACGGTTATCCATGACACCTACCACAAAATCAACGATCGCCATTGCTTTAAGGTAGATGTGTATGGGAGAACTACCGGTATGGTGGATTGGGTAGCCGATGTGAATGACCAGTGGGGTGCCTATATTGATACTGTGGCATTGGTTCCACATATGTCATACCGGAAAATTCGTGAAGGCCGTTATAAGAAAGATGAAGTAGTGAACTTCAATCATGAAAAGGGTAAAATCGAAGCCAAAGTAATGAACCATAAAACCGGACAGTATAAAGACCCGATGTATTACGATGCACCTCCTCAAGTGCGCGACCTGATTGCCGGATTTATGTACATGCGCACACAGGATTTTAGTAAAGTGAAAGTGAACGATACCATAGTTGTAAAAGGTTTTTTTGAGGATACACTTTACGAATTAAAAATTTTGTTCGCAGGCAAAGAAACTATTAAAACAAAGGCTGGTAAATTCAATGCAATTGTTCTTAAGCCTATAATGCCGGATAATAAATTGTTCAGTGGGGAGAACTCTATTACAGCCTGGTTTTCGGATGATAAAAACCGAATCCCCATTAAGATCAGCGCCAATATGTTTATTGGCAGTGCGGGGGTTGAACTCACTTCATACAAAGGTCTTCGTAATCCGATTAACCGCATCAAATAACATTCTTCGTTTTCAGGTGTTAAACACGTCATGTTGAAATGGCTTGTTGCATTTTTATTGGTTTCACAAACAGGATTTACCCAACCATCATTCTCCAGGTATAGAACGGTTTATATTTTCTACACAACTGATACTCGTGAGCCTTTAAATCAACAATTGAAATGGCTTTCAGCGGATAAGGCAGGTTGTGATGAACGTGATATCCAAATCATCCAGTTTGATATACAAAAGGCTCATAAAAGTGAGCTTGATAAGTTTTCGGTTAATGAGAAGTTTACCGTAGTGCTGCTGGGAAAAGATGGTACGGAAAAATACAGGAGCGAAGAACCGATACGGACAAAAGCACTTTTTACGCTTATCGATCAGATGCCCATGCGACAATCAGAACTAAAAAGAAAGGGTAATAGTCCTTACTGATTTGATCTTTTTTGTGTTACTTATAGCATAAATTAAACGACCTGATCCTATGTTACAAGAATTCAAAAAGTTTGCCATGCGGGGCAATGTAATCGACCTCGCCATTGGTGTGATCATCGGAGGTGCATTTGGTAAGATTGTGAGCTCTCTGATTGACGATGTAATTACTCCCTTGCTTTTAAAGCCAGCGTTGGATGCTGCTCAATTGAGTGAGCTGAGTGAACTTACTCTATGGGGTACTGTAAAGTATGGCAATTTTTTGGCAGGTGTGCTTAACTTTATCATTATCGCTTTTGTGCTATTCCTGATCGTTAAAGGGATCAATGCAGCGAAGAAGAAGGAGGAAGCTGCACCAGCCGCACCGCCAGCACCACCTGCCGATGTGCAGTTGTTGACTGAAATTCGTGATTTATTGAAAAAGTAATTATTCGGGGTTGGGACTAGGTGTTGGGTTGTTTACTAAACACCTAACACCCAAAACCTATTTAAACCTGTCGGCCACAACCAACTCCTTACTGCCGGCTGTGTAGGTATAGAAACCATTACCTGTTTTTACGCCTTTATGCCCGGCTTGAACCATGTTAACCAGCAGCGGGCATGGTGCGTATTTCGGATTTCCGAATCCATCATGCAATACATGTAATATCGAAAGGCAAACATCCAATCCGATAAAGTCGGCCAGTTGCAGCGGACCCATCGGGTGAGCCATACCCAATTTCATTACCGTATCAATTTCAGTAACTCCGGCTACGCCTTCGTATAAGGTGTAAATGGCTTCGTTGATCATGGGCATTAAAATCCGGTTCGCTACAAAGCCAGGGTAATCATTTACTTCAACCGGAACCTTCTCCAACATTTTGGAAAGGTTCATGATGGTTTGAGTCATCGTATCGCTGGTGTTGTAGCCACGAATAACTTCCACCAGTTTCATCACCGGTACCGGATTCATAAAGTGCATACCAATTACTTTATCCGGTCGTTTGGTTGCTGCCGCGATTTTGGTAATGGATATGGATGATGTATTCGAAGCCAGGATGGCCTCGGGTTTACTGTATGCATCCAGATCGCTAAAAATCTTGAGCTTCAGATCCACATTTTCAGTGGCAGCTTCAACAATCAGATCGGCTGTGCTTACACCGGCTTTCAAATCTGTATGGGTAGTAATGTTGCTCAATGCTTTATTCTTCGCATCTTCTGTAATCAGTTGTTTGGAAACTTGTCTATCAAGGTTTTTGCCAATGGTCGCCAATGCTTTTTTAAGGGCATCTTCTGAAATATCCACCAGGTTTACGGCATACCCATACTGCGCAAACACGTGTGCAATGCCATTGCCCATCGTACCGGAGCCAATTACTGCAATCTGCTTCATAAGAATTTATTATTTTGTGCCTGCCTGCGACAAGCAGACGCAAATATATAGGTAAACGCATGTCAGCAAAACAAAATCCCACACGATTGTCATCTCGGTTTCTCGGGCCTTATCGATGGGTGCTTTATGTCATTTATATTGGAGCATTTGGATCGATAGTCTACGCATCGGTTACCCGTGGTTGGACCTACGCGATTTTTCAAGGAGGTTTGTATGGATGGATTTTGTATCTGCTGATTCGAATGGTTACTAAATTCCAACAAGTCTCATTTGATGATGATTTTTTGTACGTCTACTTAAAGAAACAAGACTACATCGTTCCTTTAGAAAACATAGAGTCTGTAGAAATTGAATCACTTGGAGGTGTATACAAAGTCAACCTCTACCATCCCGAACAATTGGGGAAGGAATTCTATTTCAAAACATCTTTGCTCTATCCGTTAAATGCAAAGAAAAAAGATGCACTCGTAAACGTGCTCCGTAAGAAAATCGATCTGGCTAAATCAAAGCGTCAGGTCTATCAGCGCAATGCATTAATGAGCTAGTCGTCACGCTTGAGGTGCGGAAGCACCTTGCTGGCGCTTTTTGGGGTGCCTAGTTTCAGAATATCAGCCGGTTGATGACACACGACTGCCTTACCATTAAAAATGGCAATCGGGTTTTTGATCAATTGCGGATTGTGCATGATTACGTCCAACCAGCCCGTCATGGTATAGGTTTGTGTGCCCACTTTGGTTTTGTAATCAGGGTGCGACTGATCCAACAAATCCTGTGGTTCAACCCCTAATTTTGTAATCACTTCCTTCCAGTAGGTAGGTCCTAGTTTCTCATTAAGCGAATCAACTTCATTAATATGGCTGCAGATGTCCAGCGCCATAGCCTTGGTTTTCTTTCCATCCGAAGAATTCGGATTGTACAATAGAAACAGTTCGTTTGGGTGATATTGCATAGTTGCCGGGTTTTAATCAAACGATCAAGGGAACTTGAAGATACAAAAAACCGGGAGCAAATAAAATGGGCGATCACTCAAGCGTTACCTCATTCGCTAAACCCATGGCAGTAAAGCGAACAATCAGTTTTTTCGGATTTTCAGAAGGTGTTTCACACGCAGGGCCGGCAGTAATAAAATAGGTATAAAATTTCTGGTTGCGCTTGTACAGTTCGTTTTGATCGGGTCGACCCATAAGTTTGATAATCTGCTTCTCGTTGAGGGCAAGCAGTTTGTCTTTTTCATTTCGGATGGCTTGCTCCATTGCTGATCGCTTTCCGGAACAGCCTTGACTATCGGCTTTCCATTCCTCGAGGTTAACGGATTCAAAGGTGGGCAGGGATTTTCCGCACGCAACCAAAAAAATGAAAAGAATCAGACTAAGCGAGTTGAACGGCCGCATGTTTTTTGATGATGGCATAAAACCAGGTAAATGAAATAAAGAAATAGCTGATACCAATAAAATAGTACCATGTTGGAAGGTTGAGAAAATAGGTTAGGACTATCAGCAAAGCAGGGTAGAGTATAATGCGTAACCATTCCGACCACACCACCCACTTTCGGGTTTCAAACAACACCCCGCAATTCACAACGGTTAAAGAAATCAATACGGTGATAAAGGCTTTTTCACTCAATGAAAACTTAGCAGAGTTGAACAAGAACAAAGCCGTTGCCACCAAACACAAGGTATATTGAAACAACACATAGTAATTCAACATAATGGGTGCTGGTGTATCGTACTTTTGATATGTGGCTTTATCTACTTCCGGTGCTGCCCGGTATCCGCCCATGTAGTCGGGTAGCCAACCTGGTTTTTTAAACAAATACTTAATGCGATCACTCCACTTCGGTATTTGTTTGATGTCTTTACCCATCTCAGCATAATGGCTGATGTTTGCCCAGATGGGATTCCAACTGTTGATGGGTTTGGTAATGCCATACGTGGGTCGTTCTTCCTCCTCCTGAAAAGTGCCAAACATTTTGTCCCAAATGATCAACGTTCCCGCGTGGTTTTTATCGATGTACTTCGGATCGCGCCCATGATGTACGCGGTGGTGGGAGGGTGTGTTGAAGATGTATTCAAACCAACCCATTTTGTTGATCGTTTCGGTATGAATCCAAAACTGGTACAGTGTTATGAATGCCGACATCAAGGCGAAGTCGAGGGTTTTAAAACCGATAAAGGCAAGCGGCAGACTAAACGCAAATGTCCACACCACTTGCAGGGAGCTTTGACGAAGTGCAACCGATAAGTTGTACTCTTCGCTCTGGTGATGCACCACATGTCCGCCCCAGAACAAGTTAATTTCATGGCTCATCCGGTGCGCCCAATAGTAAGCCATATCAGCCAGCAGGAACAGCATCAACCAATAGAACCATGTACGTTCAAGTGTAAAGAAGGCAAAGTGCTCAAACAGAAACTGGTAGGCACCAATCGCAAATATTTTCAAAAACAATCCGGACAACTGACTGGTGATGCCGCAGCTCAGGTTTGCAATCGCATCAGGCAGCCGGTACAGCTTCTGGTGCGTGAGCCGCTCCACAATCAGTTCAATGCCCATCAGGATGAAAAAGATGGGTATGGAAAGCACAATCGGGTTTATGTTCAAGGTGTTTTGTTGTTTATTTGCGGCACTAATTTACGAACATGATTCTAAAAGTTTTCAGAGGGGTGTGGTTTCTGTCGCTAATGGCGGCCATGGCGAATTTAATGTATGTATATGCCGGTTTACCCGAACAAGTAGTGGTGCAGGAGGAAGGGACAAACACTATGGCCATCAGCAAAGAGACGGTATTCTATGTATGGCTTGCTGTATTGGGTATGGTAAACGTGCTGGTTTACGTGTTTGGCAAAAAACTGGTGCCCAGCGAAGCGTTGCGAACCTGGTTTACCGGGCTGATCATTTGTCTGAATCTGTTCTTCATCATCGCCTTTAGTTTTATTGGCCTGTATAACAGTAGCGAAAGTTTTGATTTTAGTCGCGCGGGATTTGTATTGTACATCAGTTTGGGACTGATTGGGGCGTGGGTTGTTGGCGGAGCGATTTACGGACTGGTTAAAAGATTTTCTTCCTGATTTTTTAGTTGCAACATGCTTCTTCTACACGCTATGGATCAATCACTTATCGTGCAAGAGTTTATAAATTTTTGCAATTCATCATTTTAACCAAATCGTTGCAGTGATGCGAAATTTCGCGTTATTGGCAGATAACCTCATTTTTTAAACTGGTTTTTAAATTTTTATGGCTAAAGCTTCTAAACCTGAAAAGGCCCCCAATGTGTTTGAATACAATGAAGCCAGCATTAAATCGCTGGACTGGCGGGAGCACATCCGGCTAAGGCCAGGTATGTACATTGGTAAGCTGGGAGATGGAACAGCGAAAGATGATGGGATTTATGTACTCGTAAAGGAGGTAGTCGATAACTGTATCGATGAACACATGATGGGGTATGGAAAGACCATCGACATTACCATAACCGAAAAAGGCGTTACCGTTCGCGATTACGGCCGCGGGATTCCGTTGGGCAAAGTGGTGGATGTGGTTTCCAAAATCAACACCGGTGCCAAGTATGATTCAGGGGCCTTCCAGAAATCGGTGGGGTTGAACGGGGTAGGTACCAAGGCGGTAAATGCCTTATCGAATTACTTCAAGGTTCAGGCCTTTCGCGATGGGCAAACCAAGCTGGCTGAATTCAAGAAGGGTATTCTTACCAGTGACCCGAAAGTAACGAAGACCAAAGAACGCAACGGTACACTCGTTGAGTTTGAGCCCGATAACACCATGTTCAAAAACTACCACTTCATTCCGGATTACCTGGAAGACCTGATGTGGAATTATGCGTTTTTGAATGCGGGACTGAGCATCAATTACAACGGAAAGAAGTTCTACTCAAAAGATGGGTTGCTTGATCTGCTTAGACAGAAAACAGAGCCAGAAGAATTGCGCTATCCGATTATCCATGTTAAAGGCGATGACATTGAGTTTGCGCTCACACACGGCAATCAGTATGGGGAAGAATATTATTCGTTTGTAAACGGACAGAATACAACACAAGGAGGAACGCACCTCGCTGCTTTCCGCGAAGGCATGATAAAAGGTGTGCGCGACTTTTATAAGAAAGACTTTGATGCCTCCGACATCCGCGCAAGCGTAATTGCAGCCATTGCCGTACGTGTGCAGGAGCCGGTGTTTGAATCACAAACCAAAACCAAGTTAGGTTCCGTAAACATGGCTCCTGATGGGGCTACGGTACGGTCTTATGTCGGTGATTTTGTGGCAAAAGAATTGGAAATCCATCTCCATAAAAATCCTTCAGTGGCTGATGCCCTGCAGAAGCGCATCATGCAATCCGAGCGTGAGCGTAAGGAGATTGCCGGTATTAAAAAACTGGCCAATGAACGCGCCAAGAAGGCGAACCTGCATAACAAAAAGCTTCGCGATTGCCGCTTTCACTTTGATGAAAAGGATGAGCGCGGTTTCGGTTCGATGATCTTTATTACGGAGGGTGACTCGGCCAGTGGCTCAATTACGAAATCACGAAATGTTGAAACACAGGCTGTTTTCTCATTGAGAGGTAAGCCGTTAAACTGCTTTGGGTTAACCAAAAAAGTGGTGTATGAAAACGAAGAGTTCAACCTGCTTCAACATGCGTTGAATATTGAAGATGGATTGGAGGGCCTTCGTTACAACAAAGTGATTATCGCTACAGATGCCGATGTGGACGGTATGCACATTCGCTTGTTGCTGATGACTTTCTTCCTTCAGTTTTTCCCTGACCTGGTAAAAGCAGGGCACGTATTTATTTTGGAGACTCCATTGTTCAGGGTACGAAATAAAAAAGAAACCATTTACTGCTATAGCGAGGAAGAGAAACAGGATGCCATCAAGAAATTAGGAAGCAAGCCTGAGATCACCCGCTTCAAGGGGTTAGGTGAGATTTCACCGGATGAGTTCGGCAAGTTTATCGGAGATAACATCCGGTTACAGCCCGTGCAGTTGGATAAGGATAGCCACTTGCGCGATGTGCTGGAGTTTTACATGGGCAAGAACACACCCGACCGTCAGGATTTCATCATCGATAACCTGAGAATTGAACTGGATAAAGTTGAGAACCTGGAAGAAGTACATGAAACAGCTTAGCGCCTCTGCGACTTTGCGGTAAAATTTCCAAAACTATCTAACCGCAGAGACGCAAAGACGCAAAGCAAGCCGCAAAGAAGAAAAAGCTTAAGCACTGTCATTAGAGATGAGCAAGAAAAAGAAAGTTGTAAAAGCACCCGAAGTAAAATCAAAAGGTAAAAAGGACAAGGATGGAATCATTTCCATTGGTGTTGATGGCCTTTACCAGGATTGGTTCCTCGATTATGCCTCGTATGTGATTCTTGAACGTGCCGTTCCGCGTATAGAAGACGGCTTCAAGCCAGTTCAGCGTAGGATCATGCATTCGTTGAAAGAGATGGATGATGGCCGATTTAACAAAGTGGCTAACGTTATCGGTAACACCATGCAATACCACCCGCATGGCGATGCAGCCATCGGGGAGGCCATTGTCAACATTGGCCAGAAAGACATTTTAATTGAAACCCAGGGAAACTGGGGCGATGTGCGTACAGGCGACAGTGCAGCTGCTCCCCGCTACATTGAAGCCAGGCTATCGAAATTTGCGTTGGATGTGGTGTATAATGCTCAGACAACCGAATGGCAGCTTTCGTATGATGGTCGTAAAAAGGAGCCTGTTACGCTTCCGGTTAAGTTTCCGCTTCTTTTAGCGCAAGGCGTTGAGGGTATTGCGGTGGGTCTTTCAACCAAAATCCTTCCCCACAACTTCTGTGAGCTGATTAAAGCCTCCATCGATGTGCTGAAAGGCAAGAATCCCAAAATCTATCCGGATTTCCCTACAGGCGGTATTGCCGATTTTACGGAATACAACCAGGGATTGCGGGGCGGTAAAATCAAGGTGCGTGCAAAAATTGAAATAGCCGACAAAAAGACGCTTGTAATCAAAGAGATACCGTTCGCTACCACCACCACTTCTTTGATGGAATCCATCGTAAAAGCCAGTGAGAAGGGGCAAATCAAAGTAAAGCAGGTGGTGGACAATACAGCCAAGGACGTAGAAATTCAGATTAACCTGCAGCCGGGCCAATCGCCAGAGGTGGCAATGGATGCCCTTTACGCATTTACAGATTGCGAAATTAGTATTTCACCCAATGCGTGCGTGATTGTTGAGGACAAGCCGCAATTCATGACGGTTAATGATATCCTGAAATACAACACCCAGCAAACCGTAAAGCTGCTGAAACAGGAGTTGGAGATCAGAAAGGCTGAATTGAAGGAGAAAATCCTGTTTTCATCACTTGAGAAGATCTTCATCGAAAACCGCATTTACCGCGATATTGAAGAGTGCGAAAGCTGGGAGGAAGTGATATCCACCATCGATAAGGGCCTGAAACCCCATAAAAAGAAGTTTTACAGGGAAATCACCACGGATGATATTGTTCGTCTTACGGAGATCAAAATCAAGCGTATTTCCAGGTACGATTCTTTCAAGGCAGATGAACTGTTAAAAGACCTCGAAAAACAGCTAAAGGAAACCGAGCACCACCTGAAGCACCTCACGGATTATGCCATTTCGTATTACCAGAATCTGCTTGATAAATATGGCAAAGGTCGCGAGCGTAAAACAGAAATCAAGAGCTTCCAGTCGGTAACCGCAACGGAAGTAATCGCGATCAACCAAAAGCTGTACGTAAATCGCACCGATGGTTTTGTGGGTTACGGATTGAAGCGTGATGAGTTTGTGTGTGAATGTTCCGAACTGGATGACATCATCGCCATACGCAAAGACGGTAAAGCGTTGGTGAGCCGCATTTCAGAGAAAGTCTTTATGGGTAAAGACATTCTGTATGTAGGCGTATGGAAGAAAGGAGATGACCGCATGGTGTATAACCTGATCTATTCCGATGGTAAATCCGGAAAGGGTTTTGTGAAACGCTTCACCATGCCGGGCGTTATCCGTGATAAGGAATATGATTTAACACAAGGTCATCCGAACTCGAAGATTCATTACGTAACAGGAAATCCGAACGGTGAAGCCGAGATCGTTGAAGTGAAGTTGTCGCAGTCGAGTACAGCGCGTAAAAAAATATTTGAATTTGATTTTGCTGACCTGGAAGTGAAAGGTCGTGGCGCGCGTGGTAACATCCTTACCAAGTATCCCATCCGTAAAGTCGACTTCCTGCAAGCAGGTACTTCAACCTTAGGGAAACTTAATTTGTGGTACGATGCGGATGCGGGCAGATTGAATAAAGATGAGCGCGGCAAATACCTCGGTAAGTTTGCAGGAGAGGATCAGATCATCACCTTCCTGCGCAACGGTTCTTATCGTATAACCGGGTACGACATCACAACCCGTTTCGATCCGGAAAAGACACTGGCTGTGGAGAAGTTCAATCCCAAGAAAGTGATCTCCGCGGTGTACATCGATGGGGAGTCGAAGCAGCATATGGTGAAGCGTTTTGTGATTGAGACCAGCACAGTGGACAAGGAATTTGGGTTTATCTCCGAAACTATTGGCTCGCGCCTGATATTGGTAACCACAAGCGACACACCAGAAATTGAACTTGAGTTAAGTAAAGGAAAGGACAAAAAGAAGGTTACAGAGGTCATTAATCTGGAAGATGTGGTGGACGTGAAAGGGTGGAAAGCCCTGGGCAACCGACTCAGCCAATTTAAGATAACCAAGGTTCATTTGCCGGACGAGCCAGAGGATCAATCACCTGACGAAGCTGACGAAACAGAGGCGACCGAAACCGGAAAGGGTATTGAGTCGCCAAAAAAAAAAGAAGGGGAGCCCAACGAGCAAGCCAGCCTCTTCGAAGAGCCCAAAAAGCAAAGCCAAGAAGACAGCCGAAGCAGCAAAAAAGCAAAGCAAAAAGTCGAGCAAGCCAGCCTCTTCGGGGAAAGCCAAAGTCAGCAAGAAGAAAAAGAAGTAGGCAGTAAGCAGTTGGCAGTAGGCAAGGGTGATGACCAGGTTAAAAAGTCACGGCACAAGAAAAGTGACAAGCCTGATGATTCGCAAGGGGGCCAGGCATTTGGTGTGGGGGAGACGATTGAGTTGGAGTTATGATAGCTTTAGGTATAACACATTCTTGTTGTGCTGAGGATTTGTTTATTATTGAAATATTTATTTGCTTAAATCAAATTTAACTGTTCCCCGATAAACTATAGACTTTCTTTACTATGCTAAGAGTTCTTGCTCATCTAGTGTGCATGGTGATTTCTATTTTTCCACTAATAGCACAACAGGCTAACCTGCATCAATTTACTGTTGAAACCGGAAATGTGTATGACAACAGTCTTGTCACCGATGGAATATACTTGTATGGTACAAAGTATGATGGGAGTAGTGGCGGTACTGGAAAAATCTTTAAAATGAATCTGGATGGAACCGGTTACTCGGACGTTCACACATTTTCAGATCCCATTCTTGGAGCAAATCCAGTGGGTAATCTTATTCTTTCAGGTACTACTCTCTATGGAATGACGAATTTTGGGGGTGCTCAGAATATGGGAGTTTTGTTTAAGATCGAAACAAGTGGGGAAGATTATCAGAAACTACTTGATTTTGACGGTAACAATGGTGCAATACCATATGGTACCCTGATCTTGTCGGGATCTGAACTTTACGTTACAGCAAAACAGGGTGGTCAACAAGGTAAAGGACTAATCTTCAAACTTAATACCGATGGTACAGGGTTCAAGAAGCTGATCGATTTTTCAGGCTCGAATGGCTGGGGGCCATCGGGCCTTCTTGTTCTGGTAGAAGATGTCCTTTATGGCACCACACTTCGAGGCGGAATTAACGACCTTGGGGTGATCTACCGTATCGGTGCAGACGGTGCTAATTATCAAAAACTTTTTGATTTTGACGATTCGTCAGGAAATACACCCTTTGGTGGGCTTACAATTTCAGGATCAACTTTATATGGTACAACCTTACAGGGAGGCTCAAGCCACGGTGGAACCCTTTTTAGCATTGGTACTGATGGAAGTAACTTTCAATTGTTGCACAACTTTGATTTTCCTTTTGGAGCCGTTCCACAAGGAAAAATGATTCTATCGGGTTCCACGCTGTATGGTATGACCGCAAATGGTGGACAGGGTGACGGAGTGGTCTACAAAATTGAAACCAATGGAAGCAACCATTTTGTGTTGCATGAATTTAATGGGGATGGACGAAATCCCTGGGGTACATTGCTTGAATTTGATGGTGCCCTGTATGGCCATGTTCCTGGGGGAGAATATGAGTATGGAACTGTATTCAAAATTCAACTTGATGGGCAGGGTTTTCAAACCCTCCTGAGTTTCAATGCCAGCAATTCCGGATACAATCCAAATGGTGGACTTGTATTTACGGAAACAGAAGCCTATGGTGTAACGAGAAATGGAGGTGAGTTCAATCAAGGAGTGATATATAGAGTTGGACAGGATGGTTCTGGATACGAAGTGATTTTTAATTTTAATGGAGTGAACGGTGCCTATCCTGAATCATCACTTACTCTTTCTGATGGTACATTGTATGGCACAACCCTAATGGGAGGGTCTGAAGGATTAGGTGTTTTGTTTAAGATTAGTACCACAGGACTTGACTATGAAGTACTTACTACGTTTCATGGTGTAAATGGATCTTACCCCGTAGGTTCTGTCGTGGATTCCGGTGATCTAATATACGGGATGACTCAGCATGGGGGGCAAGAAAATAAAGGGACAATTTTTGAGTACAACAAGGTTACGAACCAACATAAGATTCTATCGGATTTATCGTCTACCGATGCTGTTAGGCCGCAAGGTAACTTAGTTCAATCAGGAACTAAACTATATGGAATGAGCCTCGGTGGTGTAGAAGATGGCGTTTTATTTTCCATGAACACGGATGGTACACAATTTAATAAGTTACTCGATACAAATGCTTTGCAGGCCGGCCGTTATGGAAACTCGATTACCATTGAAGGTGATACCATCTTTGGAACAACAAGACAAGGCGGTCTGCACGATTTGGGTGTACTTTTTAAAATGAATATAGATGGGGGATATTTTGAGAAACTATTGGACTTTAGTTTTCTGATTGGTGCCGTTCCGGTTGGCGCCATTATATTGAATGATGGTGTGCTTTATGGCATGACTGAGCTGGGGGGTCCTGGTGAATCTGGTGTTGCATATAGGATTAATCCAGATGGATCCGGTTTTGAGCATTTATTTGAATTTGATGATGTATTCGCAGGCGGAAGGACTAAGGCCAATCAAACGGGTGTGACAGAAGGATCATTATCAATTTATGAAAATTCAGTTTTCGGAGTTCTGAACACAATTTCCAATGAAGTTATAAACGGACGCATCTTAAAATATGAAATAAACATTGTAACAGATGTTGATGACAGGGAGGAAGAAATTATACGGTTATACCCTAATCCAACAACAGGAGTAATGAACCTAAGAAATGAGGGTTTCAAGTTTCGAACGCTACAAATGCTTAATTCAATGGGTGTCCCTGTTAAGTTCAATAGAATTAGTGAGGATATGCTGGATATTGGACACTTGCCTTCAGGTATATATTTTCTCAAAATTGGTACAGAGATCTTCAGGGTGATGAAACGATGACTATCTATGAACCAATCATAGTGAATCAAGCGTAGATGTTACCGCTTAAACTTCTCCTTCAGCAACGCCAGCTTTTCCTCCATGCTCAACTCAGGTTGTTTGGGCTTGTGTTGTGGTTTTCCTTT
>CAYQOM010000008.1:169674-180543 GCA_964419145.1 uncultured Roseivirgaceae bacterium
TTTTGGTTTTGATGATCCCGGCTTGCCTGTGTGGATCTTTTTACCAGGAGCTGGTTGTTGCGGCTGTTCTGCAAACGGGTCACTTTTCATAGACAACCCGATGCGTTTGCGGGGCACGTCCACTTCTACAACCGTAACCATTACCTTCTGCTGCACGGTAACGGCTTCGTTGGGGTCTTTAATGAATTTATCGGCCAGATGGGAAATGTGCACCAACCCGTCTTGGTGAACTCCAATATCCACAAAGGCGCCAAAGTTGGTTACATTGGTAACAATGCCAGGCAGTTTCATACCCAGTTTCAAATCTTCAATGGTGTTTACGCCATCGGTAAAGCTGAATACTTCAAACACCTTACGTGGGTCGCGTCCAGGTTTTTCTAATTCAGAGACAATATCCGTAAGGGTGGGGAGCCCTGTTTTATCCGTTAAGTATTTTGTAAGATCAAGTTGCTTGCGTAGCTCTGTGCTGGTCATGAGGTCTTTCACAGAACAGTTCAGGTCTTTCGCCATCTTGCTCACAATGTCGTAGCTCTCCGGGTGTACGGCACTGGCATCCAATGGATTTTCAGCTTCACGTATGCGTAAAAATCCTGCTGCCTGTTCAAATACCTTCTCTCCAAAACGCGTTACCTTCATCAGTTCTTCTCGACTTTTAAACGGACCATTTTGGTTGCGGTATTCTACAATGTTACGCGCCAGGGCAGGGGTCAAGCCCGAAACATAGGAAAGCAGTTCCTTACTGGCGGTATTTACTTCAACGCCCACAGCGTTCACACAACTGATCACCACGTCATCAAGGCCTTGCTTGAGTTTGCTTTGATCCACATCATGTTGGTACTGCCCAACACCAATCGATTTGGCATCAATCTTTACCAGTTCAGCCAACGGATCGACTAATCTTCGGCCAATGGAAACCGCGCCACGCACCGTAACATCCTTATCCGGAAATTCTTCGCGCGCCACATCCGATGCGGAGTAAACGGAAGCTCCGCTTTCATTCACCATCACGATGATGATTTTATTCGGTAACCCAATCGATTTGACAAACGATTCCGTTTCCCTGCTGGCTGTTCCATTGCCAATAGCAATGGCTTCGATTTCAAATTTCTCACAAAGGGTTTTAATCAATGCACTGGCCTTGGCTTTCTCACGTTGTGGTTCGTGTGGATAAATAACATCATGATGCACGAGTTTTCCTTGCCGATCGAGGCACACCACTTTACAGCCGCTTCTGAAACCCGGATCAAGTGCCAACACATTTTTTTGCCCGAGAGGGGCAGCCAGCAACAATTCTTTCAGGTTGGTAGCAAATACTTTTATCGCTTCTTCATCCGCTTTCATTTTTGACTCCATGCGAATTTCAGTCTCCAGTGATGGCCGCAACAAGCGCTTATAACTATCGTGCGCGGCAAGTTTTACCTGCTCAGTAGCGGCATTTGTTCCTTTGATGTACTGGCGCTCCAGTAAATCCGTAGCCGACTCTTCCGGAGGGAAAATGTCGAGCGTGAGGATGCCTTCTTTTTCACCTCTGCGCAGCGCCAACAATCTATGTGAAGGCGTTTTTGATATAGGTTCACTCCAATCGAAATAATCTTTAAACTTTTGCCCTTCTGTTTCCTTGCTCTTAACAACCTTTGCTGTAACGGTTCCTTCCTTCCAGAAAAGTTCGCGCAGGTTCTTGCGTGTTTCCGGATTTTCACTCACCCATTCGGCAATGATATCGCGCGCACCGGCCAAGGCTTCTTCCAGATCGGCCACGCCTTTTTCAGTATCAATGAAGGACTGAGCAAATGCATCCAGGTCAAATTTTTCCTGATCGAATATTTTCTGAGCCAAAGGTTCGAGTCCTTTTTCCTTGGCCATGCTGGCGCGGGTTTTACGTTTTGGCCGGAAGGGCAGGTAGATATCTTCTACTTCGGCCAGGGTTTTGGCTTTCGCCAGCAATGCCAGCAATTCAGGTGTAAGAAACCCTTGCTTTTCGATGGAACTGATTACCGCTTCCCTGCGCTTATCCAATTCCTGAAGCTGTTCAAGTCGGTCGCGTACGTTCGCAATGTTCACTTCATCCATGCTGCCCGTCATTTCCTTACGGTAGCGCGAGATGAAGGGTATGGTTGAACCTTCGGCCAATAATTCGGCCACGGCACGTACATATTTTACAGGTTGATTTAACTCCTCAGCAATCAGGTCGGTATAGCGGACCAGTGTTTCTTGTTCCATATTTTCTTTAAAGCAGGTGGCAAAAATAGGATAAGGTTTTTAACCCGCAAGGAAGTTTTTACTAACTGATTTTATGCACTTGCATTAGAATTTATGTTAAGTTTAGCATTAACATGACTTGAATTTCAATCGCTTATGTCTCCTTACCTCGCAGAATTTTTAGGCACACTTACACTTATTTTATTGGGTGATGGGGTTGTGGCATCCGTAGTTTTAAAACGAACCAAATCCGAGAATGCCGGATGGTTAACCATAGTAATCGCCTGGGGGCTTGCAGTTACCCTGGCCATTTATGCGGTGGGGCAGTTCAGCGGTGCGCACATCAATCCGGCTGTAACACTGGCCCTCGCATTTTCAGGAAGTTTTGAATGGGCCCAAGTGCCTGGATATGTGTTGGCACAAATGGCCGGTGCATTTACAGGAGCCATTTTAGTGTGGCTTCATTACCGCCCGCATTGGTCGGTAACAGATGATCCTGCTGCGAAACTTGGCGTGTTTTGCACCGGACCGGCCATACGATCACCGTTGAACAACCTGATCAGTGAAATTATTGGAACAACCGTACTTATTTTAGGTTTGCTCACCATTGGTGCCAATAAATTTACCGAAGGTCTCAATCCGCTTGTGGTTGGTTTACTGATTGTTTCGATTGGTCTTTCGTTAGGCGGCACTACCGGTTTCGCCATTAATCCCGCCCGCGACCTAGGTCCGCGATTAGCGCATTTTCTATTACCGATTCACGGCAAAGGTTCATCCGATTGGAGCTATGCGTGGATACCGGTGGTTGGGCCGATAATTGGAGGTCTGCTGGGTGCATGGATTTATCAACTCGTATTCTAAAAACCATCCGGCATCTTGCTTGTTCTAAATTATCGAACCATTAATCCTTGTATCAATGCGCGTATTCAAATTGGCTTTCATTGGCCTGATTTTTCTATTTTCATCTTGTCTTCCTGGTCGATTTATCTGGTACAATTTTTCAGACATAACCGATCATAAAATATTTCCGTCACGTCCGCTTCCAAAATCCGAATCCCCGTTTCGTTTTGTTGATGCACAGCGTACAGATAAGATCGGGAACATCAACTTATTCAAAGTGGATAGTATGGTTCGTGCCAATAATTCGGTGGCTTTCTTGATTATCCGAAACGATTCCATTTTATACGAGCAATACTATCAGAAGTACACCGATGAGTCAATCGTAGCTTCGTTTTCAGCGGCTAAGTCATACACATCTGCACTGGTCGGAGCAGCTATGGCAGATGGTTTTATCAAAGATGTTAATGAACCGATTACCAACTATATTCCTGAACTAAAGTCCAAAGCTGGATTTGACAAGATTACCATCGAACACCTGCTTCAAATGACCAGTGGCATTAAGGCAAACGAAAGTTATTACAATCCATTTGGTCAGGCTGCACGACTTTACTATGGTCGATCACTTAGGAATTATATAAAAAAGCTTAAGGTGGAGTATGAACCAGGTACTCGCTTTGCGTACCGCAGCATTAACACCCAATTATTGGGGTTGATTGTTGAACGTGCAACAGGCAAAAGTATTACAGATTACCTGAATGAAAAGATTTGGAAACATCTGGGAACGGAGACAGACGCCAGTTGGAGTATCGATCGGAAGAATGATGGACTTGAAAAGACCTTTTGTTGTATCAATGCTACTGCACGTGATTTTGCCAAATTTGGCCGGTTGTATTTGAATGATGGTTCATGGAATGGTAAGCAACTTGTACCTGCCGATTGGGTAAAACAATCAACTACACCCACCGAAGAAAATAGTGGCTCCAAACGATATAAGTATCAATGGTGGATCACCAAAAACGGATATGAAGCAAACGGATTACACGGCCAGTTTATTTACGTTAGTCCGGTTAAAAACGTAATCATAGTTCGACTTGGAAAACGTGGAGAGAAGTTTCCATGGGAATCGCTGTTTGATCAGTTGGCCGAACGTTTGTAATTCTCGTTATCGTTTGAGTGAAATGTATCCCGTCATCCTTGGCCGGTTTGAGTTGAACTCCAATATGTAGAAGTAATTTCCACTCGGTAATTCTTTTCCATTATTGGTTTGACCGCGGAATGGGTTCGCAACGTTGTCATAATTTGTAGCTTCAAACACCAGGTCGCCCCACCGATTGTAAATCTTCAACTTATTCTCGCGTGCATCGGCCAGTATGTCGATGTTTCTAATAATGAGGTAATCGTTCAGGTCATCGCCATTATCAGGTGATATGGCGTTGTAAACGATCAGCTCGTTGCAGAATTCTTCTGTTACGGTAAACCCGGCTGATGGTATGCTGGCACAATTGTTCGCATCAAGTACCTGCACCGTATAGGTTCCCGCAGTTGTTACTTCAATTTGTTGTGTGGTTTCTCCGGTAGACCATAAGTACCCGCTAAACCCGGATGGTGCCTGTAGCACGGCAGGATTTGCCGCGGTTGGACAATTCACTTGGCCGGTTGCCACAATGGTGGGTTGAGCGGGTAGAGGTAAGATGATGGCCTGCACTTCAGCGCGTGTACTTTCATTACTGAACGAAGCTATGGAAACAAAATAACTGGTATTAGTGGTGAGTGCGGGAGTTATAAATGTAGCACTTGTTTCATTTGCGATAGGTGTACCCCCAACAGCGGTTGTATACCACCGATACGATTGTGCACCCACTGCGCCACTGGCGGTGAGCGTAACCGTTCCAGGACCACATTGGGTTCCATCCGTTACTATTGGGGCAACCAGTGGTTCAATGAATACGGCAAAGATCACCTGATCGCTGGTAAGGTTTACGGTTAGCGGGTTGGTGAAGCCAGTTGCATCACCCTGCCAACTATCAAATACCCAACCCGTAGCTGGAATAGCTGTAACCGTTACGGTCTGAACGCCTTCATAGCGATTCAGATTTGGTGTTTTCTGGATAATACCTTGGCCGTTGGCTTCTACCAATAAATTGAAATAGGGGCCACCACACAGTTTGGTGCGTATGGAATTATCAGTTTCATCGTATTCAAGTGGATCGCTGTTTCGGATTTCTGCGTAGAGATCATAAGTTTTATTGATCACCAGCCATTCGGTTTGAACGGTTGTGGTTTCATTTCCATTCAAGGTGAAACTTTTGGTTTCAATTGGAATGGTATCCGATTCTGTGATGTAATAAAAATATACTTCAGCGGTGGCCTGAAGATCACCGGCATTATTCAGCATAGCAGTTATGGTTACGTTTTCGCCATCATCGGGGCAGGCAATATCAGCCTGCAGGTCAGTAAACAACAGGTTAGGCGCTTCGCCAACAACCAGCGCCCGTGTAGCCACATTGTTAAGTTTGTTTGTTTCGGTAAGTTCGTTATCCGGATCAAGAATGGCGCGGATAACCCGTATGCCTGCAGTAGGACTACTGTAGGGAGTCGGCACTTCAATGGTGCCGTCATCACCAGCTGGTACGGAAGGAATGTCTACATCGGGACCGAGCGGAACATCATCAACCAATATCCGTGCTTTAAACGGACCGCTTGCGCCAATGCCAATGTTGTCGTACGACAGGAATAGCAGGATAGGCTCGCCCACATCCGGATTAATTTTACTGGGTGAAATATATTCTGAGAAAATTCGAACATCGGGAGCAGGAACGTTTACCGTAATGTTACGCTTAAATTCATTGTTGTCTTCACGGCATTCGGTGTAGGCATTCAATTCATCTACCACAACTTTGAGTTCAAATGTTCCGGCTTGATCGAACAAGTGTGGGATGGATACAATATAGTTTCCGGCTGTCAAGCCGGGTTGAACTACAGGAATTGTTTCGGATGCAATCTTTACGTTGTCAAGGAAGAAGGATACTTCCACATCGGTAGCGGTGAATAATCCGTAGTTATAAATTGAAGCAGTAAGGTTCTGAACCGTGTTTACATAAAAGCTTCCCCACACACCACCAACCGGAGAAACTGTGAAGTCAACACATAGCGGCATTTGTGCAACATTATCTGCTTCACTGCTTTCTGTTATCGAATTATCTGAATCAACACGAACACGTACGGAGTGGTTTCCGTCAGTAGCCAGACTTGTGGTCAGGCTGGTATTTCGGGTTGTGCCTGATAAAATGGTTTCGTTTACATTTTGTGTTTCAATGCGCGGCACCCCGGCTTCTGTTACCATCAATTCAATATTGAATGGAGCTGCAACAGCAGTTTGTCCGTTGCTGCGATAGACTATGTTGATATCGAAGTTTGTGCCGGGTGCAGGTAAAGGTGGTGTGACGGTGATGTCATAGTTACTGATATTCAGGTTTGGGAATTGGGGCGGAGGAGGAATATGCCTGATGATCTTCGAAAATTCGTTGTTTGTTTCGCGGTACTCATCCACAACACCTGATCCGATAGGTTCATCCACACGGATGGTCAGCACTTTATCGTTGATGTCGGCAAAATTATGAGTTACTGAAAATGTATCTCCTTCGCAATTATTCAACAAGGCTATGGGCTGGGTATGGATCAGCACACCATCGATATAT
The DNA here is from genome assembly GCA_964419145.1 of uncultured Roseivirgaceae bacterium. Taxonomy (GTDB): domain Bacteria; phylum Bacteroidota; class Bacteroidia; order Cytophagales; family Cyclobacteriaceae; genus UBA2336. The sequence goes on from CAYQOM010000008.1 coordinate 176,412, forward strand.
ACATTAACATCAAAAGGATTAGTTGCCGGTACGCCACCAATGTTATCCACACGAACTGAGAAGGTGAACGGATTAAGCATGTTCACATTGCCCGGTATTACACCATTGGTTGTGTTAAGAGGTGTAAGGTCAGGCTTGTCTGGCAACACCGTTAAGTACGCGGCTGACTGGTTGTTGCTTTCCGATCTTTCTGCCACCTGATTGTTCACATCGGCATGGCTGATGAACTGACAGTTATTCCGGTTGAAGCAATCTCCGATTACGCTGGTGGTTGTGGTGAACGTAAACACACGGGATTCACCGGGTGCCAATGAAGTAATTATTTCCTCGCCCAACACCACATCGCAGTTGAAATACCGGAACAGGAAATTGGTGGCTGTTGCATTGCCTGTGTTTTGAACAATTGTGGTTCCAGAAACGCTTTCGCCAGGGAATATGGTGGTTGTGTTGAGTGAAATAATGGTAGACAAATCAGGCTGTGGTGGAGCGGGTAAAACCGTAATCGTGATTGGACCTTGATATCCGGTTAGCGTATAATCCGTTACCTCAATGTTTAACGCGTATGTGCCCGGTGTTAGAGGTGCGGTTACACCAAGTGAATAGGATCCATCCGGCAGGGTTGTGGTTTGTGCTGCACTTCCACCCGTAATACGGGCAATTACTGTTGCACCGGCTACATCGGGATTTACCCCGGCATCAATACCAAAATATTGGGCCACACCGGTAATGGTTATGCCTTGTCCGGGGAATAAGGATAATGGACCTGCTGTTGCATCCGGTTCAATGCCCCCGGGCAGTTGATAATCGCCTGTGAGAATCGGACGTATCGCAAAATTATTCAACTCATTATCTTCATCCAACACATTGGTCTCATCAATAACCACCTTTACCGGGTAAAATCCCGCGGCAGCAAATACCTGATCCCACTGTAAGGTAACAGAGGTTTGTGGATTGAGTTGTGTGATGGTTTGCGTAAATACCTGAACCTCTTCAATGTAAGCAGATACCACAAAGTTCTCAGCCAGGTAGTCGGATGTGTTACGCACGCGTGCATAGATCTTTATCGATTCATTAATAGCCGGATTGGCTTTGCTGAATGAAATGTCGTTGGCGTAAATGCCTATGTCGAGTAAATCGTTTGAGACCAGTGGACGTGAAGTGAAAGGTGTTTGTGCTGTGCATCCATCTGCACTTTGAGCAACTATGCGCGATCGCCAGGAAATCAAATCGGATAAATTCGTAATGGTAACCCGATACTCTTTTCCGTCTGTTGCATCCGTGTCTGCTGGATCAAGTTCAGCCATTACCCGAATGATATCCAGCGGGTCAGTGGGCAAACCATTTCCGTTGGCATCCAGTTCAACACGTGGGTAACCGGATGCCGGTAAATTTCCACCGGCATCGGTATATATCATTCTGAAATCAAACGGTGTGTCGCTAGCACCCTGAAGGGGTGAAACGTATGATGTTGTGTACCCGGTATCATTGGTAAAGCTGATTGCTGGAATTTCTCTAACTGTTACGGTTACCTCCCTCGTTTCCTGGCAGCCATTTGCATTTGTAATCAATACGGTATAGGTGGTTGTAGCATTTGGTGTAACGTCAATACTTGCTGTAGTTGCTCCGGTACTCCATTGATAGCTTGTGCCTCCAGTTGCGGTTAACGTTGTGGTTTCGGTTCTGCAAATGGTCAGATCATTCGAAACGGTGGTTACCAGATCGGGGAAATGTGTGAAGCTTAAGGTGATTTCATCATTTGCCGTGTTTTGATCGCCAGTCAGAATAAGGAAGGCTCGTATATCGTACGCTTGCTTGGCAGAAAGATTTATTTTTTGCGTGAACGTAAATTCAAATTTTCCGCCCGGTGGTATTGTGACCGCGCCCGGCACACTTTCAATAACCGGAGCTGCTGGCAAGAGTTCATATCCTACCTGGAATCCGGAGATGGCAGCTGAACCGAGGTTGGTAACTTCAATGCGAACATCTTCGGTATTCGTTAAGGCGCAAGATGATGCAGGTGTAATGATGCGACTAACGGATCCATCGGTTGTAAAGGCTGCCGTAAATTGCGAAGCACCAATGCTGACCGGTAACGTTCGTGTTACACCATTTATGTCGGTAGGTACAATTGAAGTAAGATCTAATCCTGCACCGGCAAGGGAAGAAGCAAGCGCATCCAGATCGCTTTCTGATTGATATTGCGGGTCAACAGAAAGTGAGTTTACATCTTGTCCGCTAAGCGATTGCCAGTTGGTAAGATTCGTGGCATTGGTGCTACTCCATATTCCTAAAACTGAACCTGTGGTGAAGTAGTTGTTAAAATCAATTTGCCCAATAGCGGCAGGGCTGTTAATGTTCAACGCAGCCCCACCCGCAGCTTTAATAATGTTATTTACGATGTTGATATTTTCTCCGGATGATGAGGTGTAATAAAACGCAGTTCCCGGTCCCGTGGCATTAATGTTATTGTGGTAGATGTTTACATTCCGGATGTAGTTTGCGCTGACGGTTTGGTAAGATGCTGCATTATTCGTTTGAAAGAAATTATTGGCTACCAGTGCCGGACTTCCCGCAGATGCCAATGCAGAACTCAGGTAAATAGCGCTACCATTGCCTCCGGTTACCCGGTTAGCGGTGATTTGAAATGCGCCATCAACGGTATTGATGTTTAGGCCCCTGAAATTAATTGCCGATGGATTATTCATGATCTGGTTCTGATGAAGAATAAAACCAGACTGATTAGTTAATTCAATCGCATGATAATAGGCCTTGTCTATGACGTTACCCTCAATACGCGTTCCGTTGGCTTTTGTCGAAGGACCATTAAAGTAAATTCCATAAGATCCATTGCGCAAAGTATTATTCACGATGTGTACGTCCTGCGCTTGAACCGGATTTAAATAGATACCTGTAAAAGTTGGATTAGCTGCTGTTGTAACAATGCTCTCAATTGTATTTCCTTCAAAACGAATGTCAAGGGCTCGATTGATAACTTCAATTGCTCTTCCATATATAGCACCATCAGCTTTGATCGCCAGGTTTTTGAAACGATGATGATCGGCATTGCTTAATCGAATGGTGAAGTTTGAACTGCTTGTGTTCGAAGAAAAGCGGAGTCTGGCATCATCAGGTTGTCCACTCGCTGATTCGAATGTGACTGTATTTGTAGATGATGAGCCCGAGACAGACAGGAACACCAGTTGTTCGTTGAACTCACCCGTAACTTTAAAAACAACAGGAGCACTGATTCCAAAATTTTTGAGTGCGTCCAGCGCAGCAGCAAACGTAGCGAAGTTGGTTGACCCACTGCCCGAAGCATTGATGGTATACTCACCGCTAAGCGGTGTTCCGGACGAGCCAAATTGATTAGCCCCGATACTCGGAGTTGATGGACGTGCAATACCGTCTATATCATCGGGCACTTCGGTATTTACATTTTTTCCTGCTGCTGCAAGCGCTGCGACTGCTGTGTAAAGCTGTGTATTCGATTGATATTGCGGATCAATGGATAGTCCGTTTGCTTCAAAACCTGTGGCGGTCTGCCAGTCGGAAAATGCACCGTAGCTGGTTGAAACATCCCGCCCGATGAACGACCCGAATGTAAACAGGTTGTTGTAGTTGCTTTCTAAGATGGAGTTTACGACAGAAGAAGTTTGCAACTCGACAGCAAAGCCCGTATTGGCTTTGAAGATATTATTGACGATGCGGTTGCCGGTTGACTGGTAGCGGTTGAAGTGGAACGACTCTCCGCTGGAGGTGTTGTTTACACTGTTGTGATAGATGTTGGTGTGGTTTAATCCGTACAGGATGTAGAACGTAGCGTAGTTGGAGTTGGAGTGGAAGAAGTTGTTGGCGACAATGGAAGGCTGCGCTTCCAGTCCGGAGCAGTAGCTCAGCCGCAGGGCATGGCCTACAGACCCGGTGATGCGGTTGCGCAGCATCTCCAGGTATCCGGTAGTATTTTGAATGCCTGCTCCGTAGTAATCACTCCAGGCAGAAGTGTTGGAGATGGTATTGTCGTTGAAGACGATGTCCTGCATGTATTCAAAGAACACCGGTCGTGCATACACATTGGTAATGGTGTTGCCGGTGAACACCGTTCCCGGTGAACGGCTGCTGTTGTTCCCGATAT
>CAYQOM010000009.1:0-28024 GCA_964419145.1 uncultured Roseivirgaceae bacterium
AAAATTAACTCCCAGAAGTATCCTCTCGAATTCCCCGGGCGTCCGCTATCAATTAAACATCCATTCAATGAACTTCTTTTCAGAATAGTTTTGATTCCTCACACTATCTGAAACGTGACTAAAATGACTATAAATGGTCAATTTCAATCTGTTAGAAACTGAGCGCTTCCCGCTCAATCACCCCTTCTGATTTGCCAAATGCGACACCTGTTTCCAAAAGGGAGTGCAAAGGTATGTGTCGGGGATTCAAAATGCAAGGGGGGCCAAAAAAAATTTAAACAACGGAAACAGGCCTGAAAATAGTCTGTTTCCGGTCTGGACCAGTTGAAATCATGGTGATAGGAACCTGAAGGTGTTTCTCCAGAAAATCAACGTAATGATTCAAGGCCTCGGGTAAATTATCTGCATCCAGGCCTTTAAGATTCACATTCCACCCTGGAAGTTCCTCATACACAGGAGTAATGCGCTCATCTATAAGCTCATAGGGCAACATTTCAGTTATGGTACCATCGGCCAACTGGTACTTTGTACAAACTTTAATGATCGGGAAAATGCTCAGCACATCAGCCTTCATCATAAAAAGCTGCGTTACACCATTAATCATTATAGAATACTTGAGCGAAGGGATGTCGATCCAGCCGCAACGTCTTGGACGGCCAGTGGTTGACCCAAATTCATTTCCTTCCTTGCGCATCCGTTCTCCATCCTCATTCAATAACTCTGTTGGGAATGGACCGCTGCCAACCCGCGTGCTGTATGCTTTAAAAATTCCAAACACCTCTCCGATGTGGCGCGGGGCAACACCTAATCCCGTACACGCACCAGCTGAAATGGTATTGGAACTGGTAACAAAGGGATAGCTGCCGAAATCGATATCCAAAAGAGAGCCTTGTGCTCCTTCTGCTAAAATTGTTGATCCTGATTTTAATTCATGGTTAATAAGGTATTCACTTTCAACCAATCTGAATTGTTTCAGAAATTCAACTGCATCGAAAAAAGCTGATTCCAACTCTGACCAATTATCCGGGTCAGATAATCCAAGATCCTTAAGAATTTTAATATGTGCTTCGGTAAGCTTGTTAAAGCGTTCTCTAAACGTTGAAGAGAGTACATCACCAATACGTAAACCGGTACGGCCAATTTTATCCTGGTAGGTTGGGCCAATCCCTTTTAATGTGGAGCCTATTTTCCCTTCTCCTTTGGCTTGCTCATAGGCCTGATCGAGCAGGCGATGCGTGGGCAAAATCAGTGTTGCCTTTTTTGAAACGAACAGATTCTCGAAAATATTCAGGTTGAATTTCTTTAATGCTTCAATCTCTCTCTTGAAGATTATCGGATCAAGCACCACGCCATTGCCAATAATGTTTTTGGTCTTGTCACGGAAAATCCCGGAAGGAATCTGATGGAGGACATGTTTAATACCATCAAATTCAAGGGTATGGCCTGCATTGGGACCTCCCTGAAAGCGGGCTACAACATCGTATTTTGGAGCTAAAACGTCAACAATTTTTCCTTTGCCTTCGTCACCCCACTGAAGACCTAATAATACATCAACTTTTGTCATGGACGTGAATGATATTTACCCTGCAACTTCGCTTTCGGATTGAATTACCTGAAAGATGGCATTTAATTTAGTGATCACCAGTAGTTTCTTTACGCTCTCAGAAGGATTCAACAGATAGACTTCCCCGCCTTTATTTCTAAACTTGGTAAGAATCGTAATAAGCACACCGATACCACTGCTGTTAATGTACCTTAAATCAGCAATATTCACGATGCATTTTTTTACACCGTTTTGTACGGCATCAGCCGCTGTGCCCACAATATTGGATCCATCGTTTTCACCAATCAAATCTCCGGAAAGGTGAAGGAACAACGTGTTATTTTTTGTTTCAGCTGAAAATTTCATTTCAGTTAGGGTTAGTCTGCGTGGTTAATTTTTTGTTTTCGCAATTTGGCTTTGTGCAAGACGCGTAAAGAATGAGCGAATGATGCATCACATTGAAATGCAGTATCTCTTCCACCGTTTTTTGGATATTCTGAATTCTCGGATCACAGAACTCAATCACTTTATGACAATCTGTACAGATTAAGTGGTCGTGTTGCTTGAACCCATACGATTTTTCGTATTGAGCCAGATTCTTTCCGAATTGGTGCTTGCTTACCAGATCGCACTCAACCAACAAATCCAACGTATTGTAAACGGTGGCCCGGCTTACCCGGTAGTTATTGTTTTTCATGCTGATGTAGAGTGATTCCACATCAAAATGGCCGTTACGCGAATAGATTTCTTCCAGGATGGCATACCGTTCAGGAGTTTTCCGCAGTGCTTTATTCTCCAGATAGGCCGAGAAAATTTTTTTTACCTCTTCAAATGTTGTTTGGCTACTTGTCATTTCAATCAGCGGCAAAGATAGAACCCGACTGCTCCATTTCAAACAGATTATTCAACCCCTTTGGAGTCGAACCGGCTAACTTTAACCACCCCTTCAACTTTTTCCAGTTTGTTAACCAGTTGCTCAAGGTGGCGGGTATCGTGAACGTAAAGCATTATTTCTCCCTCAAAGATACCTGTATCTGTATAAAAAGACATGGAGCTCATGTTTACTTTCAGTTCCTCAGAAATAATTTTGGAAACATCATTAATCAGACCCACCCGGTCGGTTCCCTTGATTTTCAAGCCGGTAAGAAAGGCAACCTCATGTTGCGATGTCCATTTTGCTTTAACCACCCGGTTGCCATGGTTAGCTAAAAGCTCTGCTGCGTTCGGACAGGTGGTTCGGTGAATTTTAATCCCCTCACTTACTGTAACAAACCCGAAAACATCATCGCCCGGAATGGGTGTGCAGCACTTGGCCAATTTATAATCGACCACGTCCATATCCTCGCCTATGAGCAGGATGTCGTCATATCTTCCTTTAGTTCGGGTAAGTTCCTGTTCTACAACCTTGGCATCGGAAACACGGACATTGGGTTTTGTTTTAAGGGGCGATTTTGGTTTAAAATCTTTAAACCGCTTAATATCAGCTGACGTGATAATGCCTTTGCCTACCCGGTAATACAAATCAAAATGAGCGGGCATGTTGAAGAACTCACGCAGGTGCTCAAGAACCATCTGGGTCGGATCGATTTTCATTTGCCTCAGCTTTCTGAGCACGATTTCCTTTCCTTCCTCAGCAACCTTCTTTTTATCCTCTTTTAAAACGTCCTTTATGCGGCTTTTAGCCTTTGATGTTACGGCAAAGCGAAGCCAATCTTCATGTGGTTTTTGTTTTTGTGATGTCAGAATTTCAATCTGATCGCCATTCTTCAATACATAATTTATGGGCACCAGTTTATTATTCACTTTTGCGCCAATGCACTTTGAACCTACCTGCGAGTGAATTTCAAAAGCAAAATCAAGAGCTGTAGCTCCGTAAGGCAGCGTTTTCAGCTCTCCCCGCGGGGTGAATACAAAAACTTCTTCGCTGAACAGATTGCCCCTGAAGTCGTTTACAAAATCCAGTGCCGAGTGGTCATTCTGCTCAAGCGTATCGCGAACTTTCATCAACCACTTTTCCAGGTTTGATTCGTGGGCAGATGCGGTTTCTTTATACTTCCAATGAGCTGCATAGCCCTTTTCAGCAATCTCGTCCATGCGCTTGGTCCGTATCTGCACCTCAACCCATTGGCCATTTTTAGCCATTACCGTTGTGTGCAACGACTCATATCCATTGGCCTTTGGTGTGCTTATCCAATCGCGGAGTCGATCAGGATTTGGTGTGTAGAAATCGGTTACAATTGAGTAAACCTGCCAGCATGCTGCTTTTTCACTATCAAACGGTGTGTCGATAATGATGCGAATGGCAAACAAATCATAAACCTCTTCAAAAGGAATATTTTGCTTGCGCATTTTACTCCAGATCGAATAAATTGATTTCGGTCTGCCTTTTATTTCGTACCTGATCTTGTGTTTATCCAACTCTTCGCGAATCGGTTGAGTGAATGCTTTTATAAACTTGTTACGCGATGCCCGTGTGTCATCAATATTTTGTGAAATGGATTCAAAATTCTGGCGATCGGTAAACCGCAGGTATAGATCTTCCAACTCACTTTTAATGGCATTCAAACCCAGGCGATGGGCAAGCGGAGCATAGAGGTAAATGGTTTCCGATGCAATTTTCAATTGCTTGTTGCGCGGCATACTATCGAGGGTACGCATGTTATGCAGGCGGTCAGCAAGTTTGATAAGAATTACCCGCACATCATCGGCCAGGGTGAATAGCATCTTGCGGAAATTCTCAGCCTGTTGAGAAGTGCCGTATTCAAACACCCCGGAAACTTTTGTAAGGCCATCGATGATTTTGGCTACCTTGCTGCCAAACATGCGTTCGATATCCGACAACTCGATGTCTGTGTCTTCCACAACATCATGTAAAAGGGCGGCTATGATTGAGGTTGTACCCAACCCGATTTCCTCAACACAAATCTCGGCTACGGCTAATGGGTGAAAGATGTAAGGCTCACCAGATTTTCTGCGCATGTCTTTATGCGCCTCTACAGACATGGTAAACGCCCTTTTTATTCGTTTTGCATCACCTTCCTTTAAAACGGGCTTTGCTTTACGGAGCAACCTCCTGTATCGGTTAATTATTTCCCGTTTCTCCTGCTCTACATCAATTACCATTTTTCTTCTACCCTATTAACCCTTTAATTTAACACAAAATCGGACTTCTGAATTTCCGAATATTCTATAAATTTGCGCTCCTTTTAAATTAAAAGTCAGCAAAATTCAACCAAACGCGGATGTGGCGTAATTGGTAGCCGCGCCAGACTTAGGATCTGGTGCCGCGAGGCGTGGGGGTTCGAGTCCCTCCATCCGCACAAAACCCGAACCCTTGATGCCAAACGGCATTGAGGGTTCTTGATTTAACAGAGATACACTAAAATTTACAGCTTTGGAGATTACACTGGACAAAAAGAACAAAACAGAAGGGTTAATTAAGATTAAACTCGGGCAAGGCGACTACCAGAACCAGGTCGATGATAAAATTAGAGATTATGCCCGCAAGGCCAGTTTGAAAGGATTTCGCCCGGGAAAGGTGCCGAATGGCGTTATCAAGCGTATGTTCGGGAAATCAATCCTGGTTGAGGAAATCAATAACGTGCTCTCACGCAAGCTCAATGACTATATAAAAGACAACAAGCTTCGGATAATCGGAGAACCCCTGCCTGTTGCTGATCAGTCAAATCAAATCGACTGGGAAACCCAAAAGGATTTTGAATTTGACTATCAGGTTGGCCTTGTTGAAGATTTCACTTACGAGCTATCGCAAAAGGTTAAAATCAAATCATACCCAATAACAGTAGATCAAAAGGTAATTGACGAAACTGTTCAGGATCTGAAGAAACGCTTCGGGAAAGTTAACTATCCTGAAACCAGCGAAGTGGGTGATAACCTTTTCGGATCCTTGAAAGCTGAAGAAGGTGACTTTCAAAAGGAATCTGTATTCTTTTCTACCGATAAAGTGGCCAAAAAAGAACAGAAAAAATTTACCGGCCTGAAAAAGGAGGAAACAGTTACGTTCGAAATCGAAAAACTTTTTGATGAAGCTTCTGAATTGGCCCAACTGCTGGATGTATCATTGGACGAAGCGAAGTCGATTAAAGGAAAGCACACCCTTACCATAACTAACATAAGCCGAACTGAACCTGCCGAAATGGGTCAAGAGTTATTCGACCGTGTGTTTGGTAAGGATACCGTAAAGAATGAGGAAGAATTTATTCAAAAGATAAAAGAGACCATTCAGGGTAACTATCAGCGTGAAACCGAACACTTCCTTGATCACTTCATTGAAGATCATTTCATCAGCAATACAAAAATTACTTTACCAGAAGATTTTCTAAAAAACTGGCTGAAAGCAACTAGTGAAGGACAGGTAACAGATGAGGTAATCGCTAAGGAATTTGAAAGCTATGTTCGATCAGTAAAGTGGGACCTGATCAAGAATAAAATTGCTGAGGATCATAACATTAAAGTTGAGGCCGATGATGTAAAAGCAAAAGCCCGCGAAATGATTATCGCTCAATTTGGCGGCCCGGCTATCGCCAGCCAGTTGCAGGATAGGTTGGATGCCATTACGGACAATTACCTGTCGCATGAAAACGGGCAAAACTTTATGCGTCTGTACAACCAGTTACGCCTTGAAGGCATTATGAAGGTGATTAAGGAAAACATCACCGTGCAGGAGAAGCCTGTAAGTCTGGATGAGTTCAAAAAGGTTGTTGAAGAACACAAGCACTAGACTAAAAACCGGCATATTTCGACAATGGTTTTGGAGCCCCAAAACCATTTTTTTTTTGAATTTTGGCCAACACTGGGATATTTCTTTCAATTTTCGGTGTTCCGATTCAGTAAAAACTATAATTTGGACTCATATCAAGCATCAAAAAAATTTAATTAACCCATATGGATAGAAATAACGAATTCAGAAAATACGCGGTGCATCACCTGGGCATGAGTGGCAACACCATTGATGATTATGCACACAAGATTGACAATATGACGCAGTACGTTATCGAAGAGCGTCCCGGTAACTTCCGCGCCATTGATGTATTTACCCGATTGATTTCAGACCGGATTATCTTTTTGGGAATGGGTGTTGATGACCAGATCGCCAACCTCATAACCGCCCAATTGTTGTTTTTGGAATCCGCTGATCCTAAGAAAGATATCATTATGTACATAAATAGTCCGGGTGGCTCAGTATATGCCGGGCTTGGCATTTACGATACCATGCAGTATGTAAATCCGGATGTATCTACGATATGTACCGGTTTAGCAGCTTCTATGGCGGCTGTATTGTTGTGCTCAGGTGCAGCAAAAAAGCGTTCAGGCCTACCCCATTCCCGCATTATGATCCACCAGCCCATGAGCGGTATGCAGGGTCAGGTGGCTGATATGGAAATTACCCTGAGGCAGACCCTGGAGGTTAAAAAGGACTTATACACCATTATTTCCAAACACAGCGGCCAATCGTACGATAAAATAGAAAAAGACTCAGATCGGGATTACTGGATGCGGGCTGCAGAAGCCAAGCAATATGGCCTGATTGATGAGGTTTTAGAGCGTAAAAAGTAATTCCCAATTATTCTAAAGGCTTGAAGGTCAATTTAGTGGGCTGAAATTGGTAACTTTGCCCATTGAATTGGCCTTTTGGCTTATTTTCCACTAGTCACTTATTATATGGCTGAAGTAACCTGTTCCTTTTGCGGCAGAAACAAGAAAGATGTTGACCTGATGATATCGGGTATCCATGCCCATATTTGTGATAAGTGTGTAACCCAGGCCAGCCAGATTTTGCAGGAAGAAAAGAAAAGCAAAACCGAGGCAGGGCTTGCTCCCAACTTCAAACTGGTAAAGCCAAAGGAGATTAAGAAATTCCTGGATGAATATGTAATCGGTCAGGACGATGCCAAGAAGGTGATGTCCGTTGCAGTGTACAATCACTACAAGCGATTGATGCAACGCAAAATTGACACCGATATCACCATTGAAAAATCGAACATCATTATGGTTGGTGAAACGGGTACAGGTAAGACCTACCTGGCACGTACCCTGGCCAAATTGCTGCAAGTTCCCTTTTGTATTGCCGATGCTACTGTACTAACGGAAGCGGGTTATGTGGGTGAAGATGTGGAAAGTATTTTAACCCGTCTTTTACAAGCAGCCGATTATAATGTAGAAGCTGCTGAACGCGGCATTGTATACATTGATGAGATTGATAAAATCGCCCGCAAATCCGATAATCCATCCATTACACGCGATGTAAGCGGTGAAGGCGTGCAGCAGGCTTTATTGAAATTATTGGAAGGCACATCCGTTAATGTGCCTCCGCAAGGTGGCCGCAAGCACCCTGATCAGAAAATGATCAGCGTCAACACCGAAAATATTCTATTCATCTGTGGTGGCGCGTTTGAAGGTATTTCAAGGTTTATTGCAAACCGACTAAATACAAGACCGCTAGGTTTTGCATCCTCATCTGGTCTTCATCCATCCGATATAGATAAGGATAACCTGATTCAGTTTGTTTCGGCACAGGATTTAAAAAGCTTCGGGCTGATACCAGAATTAATAGGCCGATTACCGGTGGTTTCATTCCTCAATCCGCTTGATCACACCGCCCTTCGAAAAATATTAACCGAGCCAAAGAATGCGCTTACCAAGCAGTACAAAAAACTGTTTGAGATGGAAGGCATTGATCTGGAATTCAAGGAAGGGGCTATTGATTTCATAGTTGATAAGGCGATGGAGTTTAAGCTTGGCGCTCGCGGATTACGTAGCATCTGCGAGGCCATCATCAACGATGCCATGTTTGAGTTGCCTTCAGAAAAAACAGCCGATAAGCTTGTTATTACCCGCGCATATGCGGAAGAGAAATTCAGCAGATCGCAATACAGCAAGTTGAAGGTTGCCTGATCAATTTGAAAATTAATTGATTTGAGAATTTGAAAGTTGAAGATACTGTAGCATCAACGTTGCAGTATTTTCTGAAGCTGAGCCTGTGTCCAGTGCAATCCGGATTTCCTCGTATCCATCTACTATCCTTTTACGGTATTGTTTATCCGATAATATCAAGTTCAGTTCTGCTGACACGTCATTTGCGTTAGCCTTTTGCTGGATCATTTCCTTTACCACTTCCCTACCGGCTATCAGGTTAACCAACGAAATAAACGGAACCCTGATTAGATTTTTGGCAATTGAATAACTCAAAAAGCTTGTTCTGTACACTACGATTTGTGGTACTTTAAAAAGAGCTGTTTCCAGGGTTGCTGTACCTGAAGTCACAATTGCCGCACTTGCGTAACTCAGCAGATCGTATGTTTCACCTTGAAAAAAAGATATGTTAGTTAGCTCTCTCAACGGTTGATAGAGCTGTTGATCAAGGTTATCAACCGTGGCTACAGCAAACTGCATTGTACGCATGCCTTGCGCCACCTGGGCCATTAACGGAACGATTTCTTTCAGTTCTTGCTTACGGCTTCCCGGTAACAAGGCAATCAATGGCTTATCCGGGCTCAGTTTGTTCTTGACAAGAAAATCTTCATCAACCCGATGTGCCTTGACGGCATCCAACACCGGGTTTCCCACATAATCTACTTTCCAATTGAACTTTTGAAAAAATTCCTTTTCGAATGGAAGAATAACAAACATCCGATCAATGTTCGCCTTTAACTTTTTTGCCCGACTTTGATTCCACGCCCACACTTTCGGTGAGATGTACCAAAAAACTTTAAATCCATTTTCCCTGGCAAATTTTGCAATACGCAAGTTAAATCCGGCATAGTCGATTAACACGACAGCATCCGGTTTAAACTCAAGTATTTCCTGCTTGCATTGCTTGATTTTCTTTGAAATCGAATTCAGGTTAGCAAGTACTTCAGCAAAACCCATAAATGCCAGTTCACGGTAATGTGACGTTACACGCATTCCTGACTTCTCCATTTGCTCTCCTCCAAAACCCACACAAACGAGATCAGGTGAACGACCTTTCAGCGCAGCAATCAGGTTGCCGCCATGCAAATCTCCTGATCGTTCACCGGCCACAAAGTACAACTTCCGCTCTTCTGGTTTCACAGTTGGAAGGTAGCACTATTCACCAAAGTACTCAACATAATTGCGTGGGGTTTCGTACAGCCGCAGGCTATGTAATTTGCCGTACTTTGTGATGGAGGGAAGTTTCGCGTCTAGAATTTTCCATATCTCAACTATTAGATTTTCACAGCTAGCCAGTTTACCCTGCATAAAATTAACATCGAGATTAATATTCTTATGATCAAGCTTATCAACTACCTCCATCCGGATAAGCGTACTCAACCTTTTCAGGTCTACAACAAAACCCGTTTCAGGATCAGGCTCACCTTTTACCGTAACAATTAAATCGAAGTTATGGCCATGCCAATTGTCATTGGCACAAGGGCCGAATACTTCCATATTCTTCTCCTTTGTCCATGCAGGATTATACAGCTTATGCGCTGCGTTAAAGTGTTCTTTGCGGGAGATGTAGAGCATGACTAAACTTATAAATTAGTGCAAAATCCTCCTATCAATTGATAATCACCTTTTAATTAGTTTGTAGCTCCTAGATGACCCTCTTGAGAGTATTCTCACAACGTAAATTCCTGTTGGCAAACCTGAAACATCAATGCTGTTCTCTCGATCATTTAGCCAATTATCAAGCACATTCTGACCTAAGCCATTAAAAATAAGCAATTGAGCACCCTCAGAGTGAGTCAATCTGATCTGTAGCAAATCTATAACTGGATTAGGAAAAAGAGCTTCAAGGCTTCTCTCCTTAACTAATGATGTAATCTGATCTTGAATCTTTAAATTATCAATTGCCCATCCCCATCCTGAGTTTAACTGATTAGAAAAAAGTCTGAAACGTAAGAATACAACATCTTCCGGATCAAACGTTTCCAACAGATTTATTCGATTCTTTTTAAAATAGTTTAAAGTGCCGATAGCACGGGAGTCTCCATTTTGAATATTACCGTTGTAATAATTTAACCAATCAACGTGCTTTCTTGAATCGTATCCTGGAACAACGGGTATCCATGTCTCACGATCAAGAGAGCCTTCAACAATAACGTAATCTCCAAAAGCCGGAGAATTATAATCATCACCAGCGCCAGGTTCAACTAACACAACTTCATCAAACTCCAGAAATGAATCCTCTGATCTAATTTTTATTGGGTAAAGAAGAACGAAAGACCTATTTATGCCGTTATTATCAGGGCTTTTTTCATAGGGGTGATCTGTATGGATTGCACCATTGATAAATCCTGTTGGCGCAGCGATTGAAAAATCCCCAAAAAACTCAGTCAGGTCTGAATTTAAATTAGATATGAAGGTCTCCGTAACTACAAACTCCTTCACTGAAACTGAAGAAAAGCCTTCCAATGGAAAAGTCGTAACATTTCTTTGAGAAGATGCATCTGTTGCAATAATTCGATAATTAATTTTGTCGCCTTGGTCTAATCCAAGGGTAAATAAATCCAATATGAAAGAGAATTCCTGATTACCAGTACTTATCATGGATTCACTAAAAATAGCACCATCATTGATCTGATATTCAAAATTAACCTGATCAATACCAATATTATCAACAACGGTTGCAACAAATGGCAATTCAGATTCAAATTGTACAATTTCATTGGGTGATGTATGTGTTATCGTGGGGCTTTTCGTATCAACGCCCAAGTAGAAATTGAAGTATTGGTCTTGCTGCTGCGGCAACCGAAAAGTTCTTCCAAATACATCCTGAACAACGAAAAAATAACTAATTGTATTTTCCTGAATGGGGGAAAGAATTTCAGCCTCAAAAAAGTTCTCGCCAAGCGAAAGCATTAACACTTGCTCTTCTGAAGTGAATGAGTTATAAGAATAATGCAACTTAATAGATGATGACTGAATAGTGGTGTCGCTTACAACTTCAACTAAAAATTTCTTACCTTCTAGGTTCTCTTGGTCGCTCAAGGGATCATGCTCAATCACCGTATTCAGCCATCCCATTTCATATAAAATTCCCCTTACAATGGGACCGGCATCATGGGTGACTTTACCGCGCTCAGCATAGGGTGTCATTAAAGCATCTGGCGTATTTTCGTAGGTTCCTTCATCGACATGAGAAATACTGGATCCCGGCTGATAAGGATTCGGTGCAAAAATTCTTGGATCTGCTGAAGCGGCTGACAATAATCTGGCTATTGGGCTTTCAAAGGTTACACTATTGCTTGTTATTTGATTTGCAAGGGCCAATGTGCCCGATTGAAATGAAACAAGCTTCTGATTAACTCCATTCTTAAGATAAGTGTCATAAACTTTAGGCCTACTATCATTCAATCCAAATATACCGACTGAATTACTTACCCTAAATGTACCCGAGAAACCCAACCCATGACCCAGTTCATGAAGCACCACAGACACCAAATCAAATTTATCGGCCGGGCAATTTCCATCTGTTCCAAAATACCAATCTTCCCGCCTGCTATTAAACGTTGCAACGATATCTGCCTCAGTTATGGGATTCAAATTCTTTCTCGCCAATTTTTCAGCTAGAGCCATCGGGTACCACATTCCGGGATCGGGTGTTCCTTCAAAATTTCTAACTTCCGTTGGCGTAACAAATGCAAGCGTGTTGACATTATCAAGAAACGCCCAATTAGCAAAAACTCTGATTTTTACATCCGTTTTGATTGTGGCCGACCAAATATCAATGGCATACTGAAATGCAGCTCTGGCCTCTTCCGTAAATCCCGAGTATTTTACATCAAATTTTGATTCCTCATCCTTTTGCCGTGACCCGCTGTTTTCGTGAACAGAAGAAAGTATCTTTTCTGACGCCTTTACATTTTGATCACTGAAGTAATCATATGAACATGTAATTGATTCACCACTTCTTATTTCAAGCTGTGCAAAGCTCGGAAGGCTGATAAATAACATTAGATACACTAACGTATAAATCAAACCACTGCCCCTACCTCCACTAAATTTCATATCACTAGTTAAATCTTAAATTAAGCAAATACTTTTCGAATTCAGTCGGAACCTTTATCTTTTTGACATCCATCTCAACCTGTCTGGTTTCATAACTCATTAATTTAATACCTACTTTTAAAATTCTGTTTAACCTCTTAGCTCCATCTTCCGGGGTAACCAAACCATGTGTAAAACTCTTGGTTATAAAATCCTCGAATTCATGCACTTTTTTGTAAATATTCCTTTTTAAGACAACTTTTTCCTCAACGGGATACGCTCCGGAAGAAGTCTTAAAATAAACGTAACTTCTCTCAAACTCGTTCATCAGGTAAGTTACCGAGTCACCAAAAATATGGGGTCCAACGTAACTGCCTCGTTTCATATCTGCGGGTGCTGATGTTCCCATCGGTTTCAAATAAAAGATATTGCTATTACCCTCATGGTAAATATTTTGAGCAACTAGGGCTTGTGAAAAAAACAGAAGAATTAAAAAACCGATCAATTTCATATGTATGTTCATTATTTAGTACAAATTTAAAAACAAAAGCATTTGGAGTGAATCCAAATGCTCTTGTTTAACATGTCCCAATCTAAAACTAGTTCCCTCTACTGCTTAGTATAGGTATGTGTATTCTCGTCAAATACAGTACCATCACTTAAACGATATACTGTATAGTCGTATTTAAAATTACCATCACATGCAGTATAAGTACCGCTTCCGACTGCGTGTAGTGGACTACCACCAGAAGTTAAGCCAATGGGCTGATCTGGAACTTCCAATTCATTACTATTCGGATCAAAAACTATGTAAATAGAAGCCACAGAATAATCCCAAAAATTACTCACCACAACTGTATTTGGATCTTCACCTGCGGCCAATGCAACCTCATAAACCGCATAACCAGGTTCATCACAATCATAAGTTCCTGTGAAGTTGGCAACTTCGAAATCACAGTCATCGTCTGTTATGTTATATGTGAATTTTTTTCCAACTAAGCCTAATCCGGCATCAATTCCGCCAGAAACAGATGTTATTTCAAACACGATAGATTTATTTCCATCGGTCAGGAAATTATCAATTGGTGACACCGTGAATGAACCGAAAAATTCACCGGCAGGGATCGTTACAGTAGTACTTCCTCCGACCAGATCAAAATCTTCGCCAACAGTTCCACCAGAAATTGAAAATTCAACATTTATAGCCTCAGAAGGCTCAGGACCTGCATAATGAACGCTGATAGTTGATTCAGTGCCAGATCCTTCAGTCACAGTTGCAGAAGTCCCAGTAAATCTTGCGTGAAATGGGCCTTCAAATGTTACAAACTCCTCTTCGCAAGCCATCATAAATGTTGCTGCTGAAAGAACCAGAGTTAACGATAGGTATTTAAGTATTCTTTTCATCACTTCAGTTAATCTTAATTAATAACCAGGATTTTGCTTTCCAACCAACACAGGATTCTGTTGAATTTCCCTTTGAGGGATTGGCATCAACACATCCGTATTCTGCCAGTTGGTAGGGTTCACAACTGCCATAATGGTGTTTGCTCTACCCGTACGAACCAGATCATTCCACCGATGTCCTTCAAAGCATAATTCAACAAATCGCTCTTGCAAAATATCATCCAAATCAACACCAGAAATGTCACCGAGACCTGCACGATTGCGGATTTCATTAACATCATCATCTGCCTGAGCGTTCCCAATATTTGCTTCAGCACGTATCAAGTACATCTCTGCAAGTCGTAACACAACTGTTTGATCAGTGCCAGTTGCCCGATCAGTATATTTTGCTGCCTGGAAACCTCCCTGTGAGTGAGGCTCAATCATATCAGCGCGATCATCATTTACTTCAAACGCAGCCACCAATTGAGGGCTTGGTGCGTACTCCCAACGGCCATCTTCACGCAACCAGAATGCCAGTCCATTCTGGTCCTGAACACTAAAGAAGATTTCAAACAAAACTTCTTCTGAGTCACCAGCAAAGACATCCGCATAGTTAGCCTCAAGTGAGTATGGGCCATTTTCAATAACATCATTCGCCAATGTACCAGCTTGTGCCGTGTTACCCGCATACAACTGAACCCTCGCTAACATGGCTTTGGCAACCCAATCGTTTGCACGCTTATTGTTACCGTGGTCTATCCCATCCAACAGGGTAATGGCCTCATTCAAATCAGCAATGATGTTCGCGTAAACGGTCTCGGCTGGAGTGCGATCAAGTGAACGAAGGGTGGCGAGGTCTGACGTATTTGCATAAGGAATTCCGCCAAACAGCTTAACCAGATCAAAATGCATTAACGCTCTCAGAAACTTGGCTTCACCAATAATCTGATCTTTTAAATCCTGATCTGCCGTCAAGGGTTCAGTACGTTCAATAACAACATTCGCTCTATATAAACCGGCATAATAAGCCGCCCATAGATTTTGCAGAGTTACATTACTTGGTAATACGGCATTGTTATCAAACTCAGCAACCGTTGGAAACGAACCAGAGTGAATCAATTCATCACTCAAGGTACCTGTTGAACCAATCGTTTGATTTCCATATGCTTCTGCACTCTGAAGGGCACTGTAAGCGCCCAATAAGGCAGTCTCGGCATCCTCGATTGAAAGTATTACAATGTTGTCTGTAATAATATCATAAGGCGCCTTTTCCAAAAATTCCTCACAACCAAAAGTTAGAAGGGCGAGGGAAAGTGCTAATATTTTAAATTTCTTCATGATCTCTCTTTATTAAAAGCCAATGTTTATACCAAACTGATACACTTTGCTCTGGGGGAAAGTCAGGAAGTCAGTTCCTTGAGCTGTGTTCGTATTTGCAAACGTACTAACCTCTGGATCTGCCCCATTATACCTGGTAAAGGTTAACAAATTCATACCGCTTGCATAAACCCGAACACTTCTAAGTTTTGCCTTTGAAATCAGTTCAGTGGGCAAATCATAAGCAAGTGTAATGTTCTTCATACGAAGATAAGATCCATCGGAAAGGAAACGACTATTGTCAGTTCCATTCAATCCGGCAACCGTCATTGGTTTAGGAATATCCGTGATATCGCCAGGCTGTCTCCATCTTCTACGCATTTCTTCCGACATACCCCAGTTTGCAGCTGGGTTAGTGGTAAACTGAAGTGTGTTGTTATATATATCCACGCCTTGTACAAACTGGAAGAAAACATCAAGGGTGAATCCTTTGTAGGTAAATGTGTTTGTAAAGCCTCCAAGGAATTCAGGCTGGTGGTCACCAATCACTGTTTCATCATTGATGTTCACAATGCCGTCATTGTTTGTATCCTGGAAGATTGACTCACCGGTAGCCGGATCAACGCCCAGAAACTTCATTCCCCAGAACGTGTTTAATGGTCTTCCTACCTGGTATATGCTGGCAAAACCAGAACGAACAAAATTTTGATCTGTCAATGACACAACTTCATTCTTCAAGAAGGAAATATTACCATTCAATTTCCAGTTTAATCCCCATGAAGTGTTCAGCAACGTAGCACTAAGATCAATTTCAATCCCTTTATTCTCAATTTCACCTATGTTATCCCAAACACCGTTAAAGCCTGTGCTTTGAGGAAGTGGCGCAAAGAACAAAAGATTTTCAGTATTTCTTTGGAAATATCCAACATTCAAATCCAGCCGATTATTAAACAACGATAATTCAAGTCCAACGTCAAAGGTAGTTGTGTTCTCCCACTGAAGGTCTTTATTTTCGATTTGGGTTGGCAGGAAGGCAGGTTGATCCAAATAGTTTCCACCACCTGACCACGCTCCAATAAACGTAAAGTCTCCGATACCATCATTACCCGTAGTACCGTATGATGCTCTTATTTTTCCAAGATCCAACCATTCTATGTTATCCATGAAGGACTCATCCGAGAAATTCCAGCCAGCTGAAACTGCATAAAACGTTCCGAATTTCTGATTTGCTCCAAAACGTGAAGAACCATCTCTTCTAACAGAAACTGAAGCGAGGTACTTCTCTTTAAACGCATAATTTACGCGTCCGAAAACAGAATTAAGGCTGTAATCAACCCGATTTGATGTGCCTCCATAAATTGTTGCAGCTGAGGTAAGGTAGGTTAGCTCTTCTTTAGCAAAACCATTACCCCTAACAATACTGTTTATAGAAGTCCTGTCTTGAAGTGTAGAGCCTAATACTGCGTTTATGCTGTGTATGCCATTAAGATTCTTTGCAAAACGCAGTGTAGGTTCAATAATATATGTTCCAACCTGGCGGTAATTATAGTTACCATCACCAACCGGGCGACCAATTGCAGTACTGGCCGGAGCATAGTGATCTTCAGTAAGTGTATTCCAATCATATGAGAAGTCCGTCCTGAAATTTAAACCATCAATGATCTTGAAATCGGTGTAAAGATTACCGATAAATTTGTTCGTTTTATTGTCAAAACGCGGCAACAAAGCATCCCGAACCGGATTCGTATTAAACGAAGGTAGCGCATCTACAAAATTACCGTTCTCATCCCGCACCCTTCTTAAAGGAGGTGTTAGGATTGCTGCAGAGTATACTCCATAAATGTTATTATCATTTTGGATACGCTGGTTCAGATCAGACGCAAATGATAAACTGGTTCCAAAGCTAAAAATTTCAGAGGCCTTGTGGTCAAGGTTTAATCTCATGGTACCGCGCTTATAACCCGATCCGATAATTGTTCCCTCTTCATCGCGGAAACTTCCACTGAAATAGTAACGGGTTCTTTCATCACCCCCTTGAGCATTTACCTGGTACTCACTGATTTTTGCCTGACGGAATACCTCTTTAATCCAGTCCGTATCGGTTTGACCATCCCAACCAAAGTATCCATTATCCGCAAGAGGGGCCAATCCTGAGTTTACACGAGCTTCGTTTTTTACATCAACCCACTCGCGGGAATTTAAGAGATTAAGTGTTTTGGTCGGTTCTGCAAAACCTGTCCAAACATTTACATTAAAAGTTGATTTACCTGTTTTTCCCCTCTTCGTGGTAATGAGCACAACGCCATTAGCACCACGAGTACCGTAAATAGCGGTAGTAGAAGCATCCTTCAATACTTCAATACTCTCGATATCCTGAGGGTTAAGTCCTGCAAGAGCATTCTGAGTCTGGCCTCCAAAGCCATCCTGTTGCAGGTTGCCTGCGATTACAGGAACTCCATCTATTACGTAGAGCGGGTCGCTATTTCCACTAATAGTTGCCTGACCCCGTACGCGAACAGAAATACCTCCACCAGGCGTACCAGAGTTACTCGTAACCATAACTCCAGAAGCCTGTCCTTGCAGTGCCTGATTAACAGATAATGAAGGTAGTTTAGAAATGTTCTCAGAAGATATGCTTGCTGATGAACCTGAAAACTCCTTCTTCAATGTTGTTCCATAGCCGGTAACAACAATTTCTGATAGTTGCGTCACATCCGACTGCATTTGAACATCAATTGTTGTTCTGGCTCCAACCTCAACTTCTTGACTCTTCAATCCGATAAAGGAGAAGACTAAAACACCCCCAGAAGACGGAACTGAAATGGAGTAATTACCATTTACATCTGTTGTTGTTCCTGTTGATGTTCCTTTCAGCACCACGTTTACACCTGGCAAAGTCGAATTATCGTCTGCCGATGTCACCTTTCCAGTAACGGTACGATCTTGCGCCCAGGCTGCCCCAAGCGGAAGAAGTAACGCTACGCACATTAACCGTAGAATTCTCTTCATGTTAAATAATTTAGGTTTTTATGAAATTTTTAAGTTTTAGAACTTCCAAACTTAAAGACAAAATAATAATTGGCAAAAGTAAATTATGCTGAAATGATTATAATGTTGCTCAACGATGTGTCCTATTTTAATTTGTTAACCGACTTAAATCAAAAAAGGGCCTTTTCAGGCCCTTTTTTGCATTATAGTTAAACAATCTTACCAACCTGGATTCTGCTGAGCGGCCAGCACGGGATTAAGGTTGGTTTCACTATTCGGAATTGGCCACAAGAAGCGGAAATCGGAATAGGGAATGGCTGCGTGAATCTGCGCAGGAGTCGCCAAAATAGCATCGTTTGTTGCTGGATCACCAGTATAAAACGGACGATAATTTGTTAACAATGCACTGATTTTTGCTGGAATTCCACCTCCCCAGGTATTAAACGTTGCATCCTGAGCTAAGCGATGGATGTCTCCCCAACGTAAGCCTTCACACAAAAACTCAATTCTCCGCTCATTTAAAACCGCAGCAACCAAGTCGTTTCCTGCAGCGAAATCTGTAATCTCATCTGTAGCCGGATCGTCTACGGCACGTGAACGAACTGCATTATACATTTCAAAGGCACGGGCATTTACCCCAGCCCCTGCCTGACGCTGGATGGCTTCTGCCATATTCAACAACACCTCTGCATAGCGCAGGTGCGGTGCATTATCAGAACGACCGGTTACGTCAGTGTACTTTTTGGTGAAGTATCCGCCCTTACCACCCGTGGTACCAGCAGGGTTTTCATCAAACGATACGAACGTAGTTGATTTACGAACATCATCAGCCAGGAACCAGGATTGATTCCAGATAAGCGGGCTGATGGCAACCAAAGCACGACCACTAGTTGGTGCAGCAGAGGTATTGTACATAGCAGGTAACGCACCGTTTACACTGGCATTATCCGCTTCGGAATTCTCAATTGACCAGATGGATTCTGTGTTATTCTTGCTTCCAGAAGCTGAAAAAGCTGAATATGGGTTTGCAGGTAGGTTGAATCCACCAAATGGAGAGCTGAAAGGAGCGGTAGCCTGTGGAGCAATTTTGTTGCCCTCAGTAATCACATTTGCCCAATCACCCATATGGAGATACACACGGGTTTTCAAAGCAATTGCAGCCGCTTTAGTAGCTCTTGAGATAATTAAGCTTCTGGAACTTCTGGTTTCCGGTAATACAGATTCAGCATAATCCAAATCATCTAGTACGAAATCATAGGTCTCAGCAACCGTGCTGCGGCCAATTTCTACTGCAGCATCCGCACTCGCGGATCCCGTAATGGGAGTAGTTCTGATTGGCATTCCACCTGCAGGTGCGTTTGGATTATCCGAGTATGGTTTACAGAAATGCTTCAACAACTCGTGATATGCCAATGCACGTAAAAACCGACATTCGCCTTTATAAGCATCAAGATCTGCTTGTGTAAGTGCACCTGATGGAACTGCTGCGTCCAAACCTGCCAATACAACATTTATCCGGTTAACAAGACGGAAAAGCGTTTGAAAATGCCAATCGTTGTTAGCCGTAGCAGGTGTATAGGTGCTTTGGTATGTAATTAAGTAGAAGGCTTGTGTATTTACCACATCTTCACCCCGGTTGTCACCTTGCTCCACATGAGCAGCACCAAATGGATATCCACGAACAGCGCCACCAATATATGTACCAGATTGAGCTGCATCATATACCCCAGCAATGGTAAGTGCAATACGCTCTGGGGTTGCAAAAGCCGTAGCATCAGAAAGGGCTGTTTGCGGTTGCAGATCCAACAGATCTGTACAAGAGGCACTTATTAAAAGTACCGCTAACGCAAACACCCTGAATATAGATTTAATTTTTGTCGTTATCATCAGTAAAAGATTTTAGAGTCCTATGTTGATTCCAAACGTATAGGTTCTGTTAAGCGGGTTGGTGTTGTTATCAAAACCAACGCCTAACTCAGGATCCAGACCGCTGTAACCGGTAATGGTAAAGGCATTCTGAACCTGTGCAAAAAGGCGAACGCTATTGATTTTAGCATCAGCAATGTTGTTCAGAATAGACTTTGGCAGGTTATATCCTAAAACGATATTCTGCACACGTAAGAAGTCACCTTTTTCAACAAAGCGCGAAACAGCTTCACCAGTTTGGTTAACCTGGGCATTGTTGTTAATGTACAACCGCGGTATATCGGTGTTCGGATTCTCAGGTGTCCAGCTTCTCAACAAATCAGTGCCTGAGTTTGTGAAATCCTGATTCAGCAACACATCCTGACGAGTCTGGTTGTATACGTGATTGCCACCAGAGAAGCGCATAAACACTTCAAGTGTAAATCCTTTGTAAGCAAAGTTGTTGGTCAAGCCGCCATACCACTTTGGTAGGGTTTGGCCCAAAATTCTTCTATCACCACCATCCGCTATATCTGCTTGCGATAAGGAGGCTACAACGCTAACATCAGATGGGTTGTTTGGATCATACACCCTATACACACCATTTGCTACGTTTCTCTGAATAAGTGTGCCGTCACCTTTACGGAAAATCGGGAATCCATTAGCGGAGTTCACGCCTACCCATTCAAAGCCGTAAATCACGTTCATAGGTTGTCCTACACGTGCCTGAATGGAATATGATCCGCGACCAACCTCTGCAAAATCACCCGCAGTGTTTCTAAAGGTTTCAATAACCTCATTTTTGAGCGTAGTGAAGTTTGCGTTTACATCCCAGGTAAAGCCGCTACGTTCCAACACTCTGGCGTTCACAGAAAGCTCAACTCCATTATTACGTATTTTTCCTATGTTTTGAGCAATAGAGTTTCCTGGTATACCCAATGAAGGGGCATATGGAACATCCAGAATTTGATCGATAGCATCATTTATAAAATAATCAACAGTGAACCCTATCTTATTATTCAGGAAACTAAAGTCTGCACCAATATTCATTTTGGTGCTGGTTTCCCACTGCAAATCCGTATTACCGGCCTGGTTAAAAGCCACACCGTTTTGAGAGCCATAAAGAGCAGATCCATAGGTACTGGCATAAGGGAAGAGGCCAATATCGGCATTACCAACAACTGCGTAGCTACCTCTGATCTTTAACTCATTCACAATATTTGCAATACCCGAGTTCTTGTAGAAGTCTTCTTCAGATAAGCGGTATCCAACGGATGCACCCGGGAAAGTACCAAACCTTTTACCATCTGCCAGACGAGATAGACCGTCTTGACGAACGGTCAAGCTGAACAAATATTTATCCTTGAAGGAATAGTTCACGCGCCCAAAATATGAGGCAAATGCTGCCTGGTTATAGGTACCTCCAGAAAATTGATTTGTGTACGAGCCTGAAATCAAACCATTCTGCATAAAGAACTCATCGGAAAACAGAGTACCTGAACCATTCAACGATTCAAAGGTTTGTAATTGATACTCTACACCTCCAACAAAATCAATTCCATGGTCACCAAAATCTTTGTTATAGTTCAGCGTATTCTGCCAGTTCCACAAGGTTACACTTCTGAATTGATTAAAGAGATAACCTCCGTTACCACGACCATCACCATGTGTAGGATTCCACATTTGGAAATCCTTGTTACCCAGCCAGTCAATACCGTAATAGGTTCTGAAACTCAAGCCGTCAACGATATCAACCTGACCATAGATGTTGGCGTTGATGCGTGTAGTTGATGCTTCAAATTTGTTCTTGGCCAATACATAAGCCTGATTGGTCCAGCTACTGGTAATGGCACGTGTATTCGCTCCCTGACCCAACGCCTGATTGTCAGCTGTAATGTTATAGCCAGTAGGATGAGAAGGGTTAAATACAGTTACGTTAGGGAAGGCCCGAAGACCACCGGCCAGGTTTCCAGAGAGTGCGTTAGTGCCTGTATTAAGACCGGTTGTGAGTGAACGCGTAAGATTAATACCGGTACCAAGGCTAAACCATTTGTTTACTCGGTGGTCAACATTTGTGCGGAATGAAAAACGTTCAAAATCGTTATTTACAATGTTACTCTCTTGAAATTGGTAACCAGCAGAGAAATAATAGTTTGTGGTCTCGGAAGCTCCGGCAAGGTTAATGTTGTAGTTAGAGAATCTACCTTTACGAAGTAATACATCCTGCCAATCCGTTTCACCACTACCTGGAACGTTTGGATCAGTGAATGCAGAAGCAGGCTGACCTGCATTAGCCAATTTCAGGTTTGCAACTTCCTCAAACTGGGAAGCATTTAGCAAATCAAACCTGTTAACGGCCTCTAAATATCCGGTTGAAGCTGAGAAATTGAGCGTAGGTTTTCCCTTTTCTTTCGATCCTCGTTTTGTCGTAATTAGAATAACACCGTTAGCTGCACGTGAACCATAAATTGCAGCAGCGGCACCATCCTTTAATACTTCATACGACTCAATGTCAGCGGGGTTAATATCTGCCAAAGGATTGGTTGCTGTAACACTACTCTGGTTCCCGGTTGTCATGGGAATACCGTCCAACACAATTAAAGGAAAAGTTCCGGATGTGATGGAGTTCCTACCACGAATTAAAATAGTAGGGGTTTGACCAATCAAACCTGATCCAACTGTAATCTGAACACCAGCCGCACGACCGGCAAGCTGATCAACAAAGCTAGGAGTTGCTAACTGAGCAATTTCGCTTCCGCCTACAGAAGAGATTGAAGTCGAAACCTTTCTTCTCTCCTGAACACCATATCCAACAACTACGATTTCGCTTAGTTGAGTGGCATCCAGAGCAAGAGATACATCCACAACATTTCTGTCACCAATAGGAATTTCCTGGGTTTGAAGCCCAATAAAAGAAAACACCAACGATCCGCCTGAAGCAGGAATCGATAAGGAATAACGGCCATCTGAATCTGTTGCCGTACCAATTGTTGTGCCTTTTAGCACTACGTTTACGCCCGGTAGCGGTGAGCTATCCTCCGTGGAGGTAACCCTGCCGGAGACCGTGCGATCCTGGGCAAGTGCATTGCTTAAAGCAAAGCACAGCACCATCGAACTCAAGAGTAGAAGTCTCTTCATGTTTAAAGTTTTAGGTTAATAATTCAATTAAAAGCTGTCAAACATATTACAAAATTTTTGATTTGTGAACAGGTCAGAATAAAGATTTTTATTGGGCAATAGCAGTAAACAAACGGTTGCAGAAACAGATCAATTCAATTGAAAACCTTATTTTATTTGGAATTCAATTCGCCTGTTCTCCTGCCTCCCGCTCTCGGTCTCGTTAGAAGCTTTAGGGTTTGATTGGCCGTACCCTTTCCAGGAGAGCTTCTCTTTACTTATTCCATTGTTTATCAGATAATTATAAACAGAAAGCGCTCTTTTTTCGGAGAGTTGCTGGTTATAGGAAGGGCTGCCAGTGTTGTCGGTGTGGCCGCTTATTTCAATGCGAATCTGGGGGTTCTCATTCAGGAACCGAATAATCTTTTGAAGTTCGGTTATCGATTTATCCTTCAGATCATATTTATCGGTATCAAAAAAGATGTTTTTCAGCACTACGGACGAGCCCTTTGCCGCTTTCTCCAGCTCGAAATCCATCACAATAGGCTCGAAATCGGTGGTCTCTGCATAGTTGAAATTTGAGCTGGTAAACAGGTACCCCGTTTTATTTACATAGAGGGCATACTCTGCTCCTTGCGTCAATACCATCAGGTACTCGCCCGTCAATGAATCCGACTCCACCAAGGCTTCCCGCTGATTTGTTTCTATGTTAAATAACTCTATCCGCGCTTTTAACGGAGACTGTTTCACCTTATCTTTTACTGTGCCCCGCACATAGTTGCTTTTTGATTTCACCTGCTGATCGGGCGGAATGGCAATTTCGTACAGCCTGCTTTTTGTTCCTGATTCAACCAACTCTTCATGAGAGTAATACCCTTTGGAGCCATCTGCCGTAATAAAAAAGGAAAACTGATCTTCATAATCATTTACCGGCCGTCCCATGTTAACCGGAACCGACCAGGAATCACCCACTCTTTCTGAATAGAAAATATCATACCCACCAAAACCGGTATGCCCCTTTGAAGCGAAATACAATACTTTATTATTGGCATGGATAAAGGGAGAAATCTCATCATGCACAGAATTAATGGGCGCGCCCAGATTCTTTGCTCTTGTCCATTGGCCTTGTTCGTCCAAGGTTGATACCCATATGTCGCGCCTGCCGTAACCGCCTCTCCTGTCTGATACGTAGTAGAGTGTCCTTCCATCGGCTGATAACGCGGGTTGCGATTCCCACTCGGTTGAATTTACCATGGGCCCCAGGTTTACAGGCACCGTCCACTCCTTTCCAATTTTTACACTCTCATATAAATCACAGCTTCCCAAACTTTGCCGGCCCACACAGGAAGTAAAAATTAGCTTCCTTCCATCGGCTGAGATGGTGCAAGTTCCTTCGTTTAGAGATGAGTTGATGTTCTTTGAAATAGATTCTGGCATCATCCAGTTGCCTTTTCCATCCTTCCTCGAAATCACAATATCCTCATCATGCTCACCACCTGTACCCAACCTTCTTGTAAATATCAGTTCCTTTTGATCGGCCGTGAGCACCGGAAAATATTGCATGGCAAAGCTGTTCACGGTATCGCTCAATGGTTTAAGTTTATAAGCTGATCGCACTTCCGCATTTGCCTTAGCAAAGTTGGCATTGTTCAGTAATTGATTGGCCCGTTCTGCTTTTTGAAGATTTTGTTTCTCTGCATTAATGAAATCGGTCAGGTATTGAATGGCTTGATCATATTTACCGGTAATCAGATTAGCTTCCCCCAGATCAAACCAATACACTTTTTGCTTGCGCGGATCAGTGGTCAGTGACAATCCCTTTTCAAAATTTGAAATTGCAGTAGGATAATTTTTTATGGTCATGTAAACCAAGCCTAACCTGTAATAAGCTTCAGCAAAATTTTTATCCTTGGCAATGGCTTGTTCCAATAAATCTATCGCCTGGGCATGTTGGAGACGAACCCTGTAATTGTCGGCCTCGTTATACAACTCAATTGCTTTTTTCGATTTCGTACTTAGTTGCGCTTGAGCCGAAACATTTAATCCAACGCCAATTAAAATAACTACAATAAATCCTCTAACCAGATTTTCTACGCTCACCATCATACGTTAAAACTAAAAAACAATCTGCGATACCGAAAGCTCAGGGCCCTCAAAACCCAATAAGGCATTAATCAGCCTTACTTTCTTAAATAACGGAATTTGCTCTGCACGAATTGCATCTTCATGAATCACATCGGCATCCAGCAAGTATTGACGCATGGTGCCCTTCAATAACGGTTGCGTAGGCGTTATCCACCTTAACCCATCATAAAAGACAACATTACTATAGGAAGCATCCGTAACAAATCCATTTTTAACAATCAGAATATCATCGCATTTGTTTCGCTGGGCAAAAAGATTGTTTAGTGTTGCACGATCTTCGAATTTCAGTAAGTAATCAATCGTATCATCATGAATAATTTTAAGCGTATTGACCACTTTGGTTTCGTAAGGGGTAATTTTCATTTCAATTACACCTACTTCTGAATAAACTATCCTGCATTTAAATTTTCCATTACCCGGCAAATCCTGCTTCTGAAGAAATGAATCCAATTGAATTTTATTCTCAATACCGGAAAGCAATTCGATCGACTCATCCATACGCTGCTGATGGTAGTGGAGATTAAAGCATTCACCATCTTCCAATCGTATCGATTCAAGTAACCGGAACATAAATCTTGTCTATGGCTTCCTTGTACTCCTGCATGGCATTGCTTTGGGTGGTAATTCCTCCACCACTTCGATAAAAGAACTGATCGCCCGAATTTTCAATATACCGGATCATAACGGCACTATCCAGTTTCTCACCATCGTAATAGCCAAACACACCGGTATAGTATCCCCGATCTTCGCCTTCCGCCTCCCGAATTACTTCGAGCGTTTTTGGTTTGGGTGCTCCACTCACCGAACCAGCTGGAAGCAGCGCAACCAGTATTTCACCTAATCGTGAATGATAATCATCCGAAAGTTGGCCACTGATTTCAGAACTCACCTGCAACAAATTCTTCTGGTTGGTTTTTAATTCCTCAACATAGCGAAATCGCGAAACCGTAATGTTTGTAGCCACCTGACTCAAATCATTACGGATTAAATCGACAATAGTAATATGTTCGGCTGCTTCCTTTTTATCGGATAAAATTATCGAAGCAGCACCTGGTATTCGAGCATCGATTGTTCCCTTCATCGGAAAGGAAAAAATCTTACCATCCGCTATGCGAATAAATGTTTCGGGCGAGAATACCAGAAACTCATTCTTGAACAAAAGTTTGTAACGTGCTTCACTTGCGAAAAAAATTTCTCGCAGCGAAGCGTTCAATTCGATTGGCGTTTTTACAGTCAGGTTTGTAAGGAAAGTGTCGCCATATAAAAGGTGACTATATACTTTATCAAAGCGCCTGTTATATTCCGCAACCGAAACAGGATGTTTCACCAATTCAACCGTGGCTTTATTGCTTGATTGATCAACATTGCTGAAGTGATTGAATTTAAATAAAACATAAGCAGGATCAACTTCATCCAAACGAAAAGCCAGAGGATTTCTCATTTCAAAATCAACGATAAAAAGAAAGGGTGTTCGTTCAGCGCCCCACGTATTCAATTGTTGAGCAAAAGATTCAAGAGTCATGCGCAGCCTTAAGGGATGTTCATGTACTTATGCACTTGAAGAGAGATCCGCCATTCAGAATGAGCTTTAACATAATCAATGATCAGCGGCAACATCTCCTTTTCTTTCGACCATTCAGGTTGAAGAAATAATTTACAATCAGATTTCACCTTGCTTGCAAATTCTTCTGCCCATGTAAAATCGCTTTTGTTATAGATAATTACCTTCAACTCATCTGCCTGTTGGTGAATTGATGGATCGGGGGCTTTGAATTTTTTTGGCGAGAAGCATACCCAGTCCCATGTTCCGGTTAGCGGATATGCTCCTGATGTTTCAATGTGTGTGCGTAAGCCTGCCTGCTTCAGTGATTCAGTAAGCTGACTAAGATCATACATGGCTGGCTCACCGCCCGTTATCACAGCAATTTTACTTCCGCTGTTTTTCGCTGTGTTTACCATTTCTTCAACAGAAACTTTTGGATGTTGATCCGCATCCCAGGATTCTTTCACATCGCACCACACACATCCTACATCGCATCCACCCAACCGGATAAAGTAGGCTGCATGTCCCTGATAAAAACCTTCACCTTGAATGGTGTAGAAATCTTCCATCAAAGGAAGTGATCCGGTTTTTACAGGAGCACTCACGTTAAGAATTTCATTAAGCATTTCTGAGCTCGGTCGCACGGAGGGTGTTCAGCAACAAGGAAGCAATTGTCATCGGACCGACACCACCGGGAACTGGTGTAATCAATGAACACTTAGATGCCACATTTTTAAAATCTACATCGCCCTTTATGGCATAGCCGTTTTTGTATTGCGGCCCCTCCACACGGGTGGTGCCTACATCAATCACAACAGCACCCTCTTTAACCATATCGGCTGTAATCAATCCGGGTTTGCCAACCGCCACCACCAGTATGTCGGCTTGTTTGGTGAAATTACTTAGGTCTTTTGTGTATTTGTGGCATACGGTTACCGTAGCTCGACCCTGTTCCACCAGCATCATGCTAAGTGGTGCGCCCACCAAACGACTGGCACCAACTACCACACAATTTTTACCTTCAGTTTCTACTTTGTATCGCTTCAATAGCTCTATTACACCAAAGGGTGTTGCCGGCATGAGTAATGGATTTTTCGATACGATGC
>CAYQOM010000009.1:28034-87867 GCA_964419145.1 uncultured Roseivirgaceae bacterium
TGTGAACCCATCCACATCTTTTTCGGGCCGAATGTGCTCGGTTATTTTTTCTACGGAGATGTGAGCGGGTAATGGAAGCTGAACAATAAAGCCATCTACATCCGGATCTTTGTTTACCTGATCAATGTGTTTCAATAATTTGTCCTCACTGATGGTATCGGCAAAGCGCATCATGGTGTAATGAAAACCAACCTCTTTGCATGCCTTCACTTTGTGATCAACATAAGTCTGACTGGCGCCATCATCACCCACCAGGATAATGGCCAGGTGTGGAACTTTTTTGCCCTCACTTTTTAATTCGTGCACGCGTTGGGTAATCTCTTCTTTGATCTGCGCGGCAATTTTGCGACCGTCAATTAACGTGTAGGTTGATGTTTCTGTCATGTTCTGATCAAAGATTTTGCTTACTTTTTCGTATTCTTTATTGCATTAAGAAAGTACCGATTCATCTGGTTTTGCATCCGGCTAAATTCGCGTTGGTCCTTAATGGACTGCTCTAGTTTAGTATTAAAAACTTCCATGCTTTTTTCATGTTGCTCCAATCTTGATTCGGCCTTCACCATTCTACGAATGGAAAGCTCCATTCGTTTATCAAATGATTCCATCCGTTTGTTTTGCTTTTCTAAAGCCGCCTCTATGGCAGCCAATTGGATAAGCATATCTGATATCACTTCATCGTAGTTGCGCTCCATGATACTTTGGTTAACACATAAATTTAATCAATCTTCAACACAGCCATAAATGCTTCCTGCGGAATTTCAACATTACCAACCTGGCGCATGCGTTTCTTACCCTTCTTCTGCTTCTCCAACAATTTACGCTTACGTGAGATATCACCACCATAACATTTTGCCAATACGTTTTTGCGCATGGCTTTTACTGTTTCGCGGGCAACAATTTTTTGTCCGATAGCCGCCTGAATAGCAATTTCAAACATTTGACGTGGCAACAATTCGCGTAACTTCTCGCACAACTTCTTACCCCACTCATACGCCTTACTACGGTGTACAATAGCTGACAGTGCATCAACCTTTTCACCGTTCAACTGAATATCCAACTTCACCATATCCGATTCTCGGAAACCAATCAGGTGGTAATCCAAAGAAGCATAGCCCTTGGAGATGGTCTTAAGTTTATCAAAGAAATCAAATACGATTTCTGCGAGTGGCATCTCGAACGACATCTCAACGCGATCTGTGGTCAGGTAGGATTGATTCTTGATCACCCCGCGCTTATCCATGCATAATTTTATGATGCCACCAATAAATTCAGATTTCGTGATGATCTGTGCTTTGATGTAGGGTTCTTCGATATGATCTACCGTATTCGGATCAGGCATTTCAGATGGTGCATTGATTTCAAATGTGGTGCCATCGGTTCGCACAGCAATAAATTGTACAGACGGGACCGTGGTAATCACCGTCATGTCAAACTCACGCTCCAACCGTTCCTGGATAATCTCCATGTGCAACATGCCGAGGAAACCACAACGGAAACCAAAACCCAATGCAGCCGAAGTTTCAGGTTCCCATACGAGCGAGGCATCATTCAACTGGAGTTTCTCCATAGAGGCACGCAATTCTTCGAACTCGGTTGTATCTACCGGATAGATACCCGCAAAGACCATTGGCTTAACGTTTTCAAAACCTTTGATTGCCACACCCGGTTTATCAATGTGCGTTATGGTATCCCCCACTTTCACTTCCTTGGCTTCTTTGATGCCTGAAATCAGATAGCCCACATTACCGGCTCCGATTTCATTTTTCGGAAGCTTATTAATTTTCAGCACGCCAATTTCATCTGCTTCATAGGTTTTACCCGTGCTCACAAATTTTACCTTGTCCCCTTTCTTAATGGAACCATTGAATACACGGAAGTAAACTTCAATACCGCGGAACGAATTGAACACCGAATCGAAAATCATAGCCTGGAGAGGCGCATTTGGATCGCCTTTCGGAGGCTTGATTCGATGCACCACCGCTTTCAAAATATCTTCAATGCCAATACCTTCTTTGGCACTGGCGCGAATCACATCTTCGGGTTTGCATCCGATCAGATCAACAATCTCATCGGTCACCTCTTCCGGCATGGCGTGCGGCAAATCAATCTTATTCATTACCGGAATAATTTCCAGGTCGTGCTCAAGGGCGAGGTACAAATTTGAAATGGTTTGAGCTTCTATACCCTGACTGGCATCCACTATCAATAATGCACCTTCACAGGCCGCAATCGACCGGGAAACCTCATAAGAAAAGTCAACGTGGCCTGGGGTGTCAATCAGGTTTAAAATGTATTCTTTGCCATCTAGTGTATAGTTCATTTGGATGGCGTGTGCCTTGATGGTAATGCCTTTTTCACGCTCCAGATCCATGTTATCCAGTACCTGAGCCTGCATTTCGCGTTGCGTAAGTGTACCGGTAAACTCCAATAAACGGTCGGCTAACGTGCTTTTACCGTGGTCAATATGGGCTATAATGCAAAAATTGCGGATGTTTTCCATACCCGTCTGTTCCTCAAAATTTTAGAACTGCAAAAGTAGCAATTCGGGGCCGATTAATTCGAAAAATCAATAGCGGCTACCGAACTATCCGCTGGTCGAGCCGGAGGGGATAAACCTTCCATTTGACTTTCCGGAAGTCTTTTGAGATCGGATTCAAAACCAAGGTAAAAGAAGACGGATCAACCACAGAGGGTACCTCAAAGCAAAGGGTCCCCTGTTTTAAAAGTTCAGTACCAAATTCCATGGAAACCCGCGATGCGGGAATGGCATTCCAGCCTTCGGGTAATTCCTTTAAATCAGGTCTAACAATAAACTCATCCGGACAACTGAACTCCATAACGGAATACAGCACATAACGCTCAGCCGCGAACAGTTCCGGGTCAATCGTCAGGCGTTCCAGCATGGCAGCCGAGACCGAATTGCAGCCATATAGAGCCGGGTGGCCGGGTAAATTCCATCTACCGCCATAACGTTTTGCCCCCTCTCCACTGGTGTCACAAAACTCCGTTCGAGCCAACCGGTAAATGATCATACAGCAATACCGTGTTGCATCCGCATGATTTCGGTTTTGAGAAGCGTGACCCCTTCGGTGACATCAATTAAGGTAATGGGCTTAATGTTGCCAATACTAAAGAGCGGACGATCCATCCACCTGCGAAAGCCCGCTTCACCAAAGTACTCAATGCCCATGGCATAAAGCTCAGCAAGGGCATACATTTTTTCAGATTGTACCACATCAAAAATGACTGTGCGTTGAATAGTTTTAGACGACACCGCCAAAGCCGAAGCCAGGGTTTCGTTATCAAGGCCTGTGACTTCCTTTAAGCGATCAAAAGACTTTTTGCGTAACCCTTTACGAAACGTATCAACCCGGTTTAATGGCTCATTCACTTTGGCCGATTCAATATCCAAGAGTTGGTGAACAGCCGATTGCTGTGCCCTTTCATAGGCAACCGCAGGCTCATACACGGAAGATGTTGTGTTTTTTCGGGTATATTTTCTCGCTTTCATGGATTCGGAAATTTGTCCACTAATATAACGTATTTTGTCCGGTATATGTTACTCCCTCAAAAAAATAAAAAGGGCCGTAAAACAGCCCTCTCGAAATAAGAATTGAATTTCTAAATTTTACTCCATACCCGGCTGCTTCAACACAAATCCGGTTTTGGCCTTTTCATCCGCAACAATCTTGCGAACATCACTCAATAGCTTCTTTGCATCATAGATAATACCATCCTTAATAGTGTATTTCACTCCCCCAACCCGAATAGCTTTGTTGTCATCCGACAATTTAATAGCACCCGTTCCATATAATACCTGAAGGTTTTCCAGCGGATTTTGATCCACAATAACAAAGTCGGCAAGTTTACCCACCTCAACTGAGCCCAGATCTTTTTCAACACCAAGCGCCTGCGCTCCGTACAACGTGGCCGAACGAATTACTTCCAACGGATGGAAACCTGCTTCGCGCAACAGTTCCAACTCGCGGATATAAGCAAATCCATATAACTGAAAAATAAAACCTGAATCGGAACCTGTTGTTACACGACCTCCTCTGTTCTTGTATTCATTTACGAACTTCATCCACAAGGCATAGTTCTCACGCCAATTGACCTCTTGTTCCGTTCCCCAGGCAAACCAGTAGGAGCCGTGTGCTCGTCTGTTCGGTTGGAAGAAACTCCAAAGTTGTGGTAGGGTATATTCTTCATGCCACTCCGCCCTGCGTGCGCGGTGTAAATCGCGACTGGCTTCATAAATATTAAAGGTTGGGTCAAGTGTAAAATCCAACTTCAACAATTCATTCATCACGTTGTTCCAATGCTCAGAATAAGGAGCTGCAGCTTGCTTCCACAAATTGCCTGCGTTTTCAAACCGATGTTGTTCATTTTGATAATTATAATCCAACGGATAATCCTGAATGGTGCGATCAACAAACAATGCCTCGGGTAAACCATACCAATGCTCCATAGAGGTTAACCCCGCTCTTGCCGATTTAAGAACATTCCAACGCGCCACATCCATTTGTGCATGATGGCACGCTGAGCGTAAGCCCAACTTTTTATTTTCCTCCAAAGCGGCCTGCATAATATCAGGCGCTGCACCAAAAAACTTAATGCCGTCCGCGCCTTTTGCTTTGTTGGCTCTTACCCATTCACGCGCCATTTCGGGCGTACTGATGGGCTTATCGCTACCTTGACCAAACGAAGTATAAGCATGAATGCGCGGGGCGGTAATCGAGTTTGCAGCACTCTTCTTCTTATGATCCAGCACCCAGCTCAAGCCATTGCCTGCCGATGGATCGCGTACGGTGGTAATGCCGTGGCCCATCCACAACTTAAACACGTATTCTGCATTGGGCGCCTGACCTCCACCAATGTGGCCATGCATATCCACAAATCCGGGCATTAGGTACATGCCTTCTGCTTGCAATTCCTTTCCTCCTGCTTCAAGCTTTGGTCTTCGCTCCTCAGTGATCGGTACACCCGGATAACCAACAATGGCAATTCGTTCAATCCGGTTTTGCCGGACAACAACATCAACCGGTCCGATTGGGGGAGCTCCCGTTCCATCAATCAAGGTTACACCCCGGATAATCAATTGAGTAAACGGGCCATCTCCCTCTTTCACAACGGGCGCATCGGATATGCGGCCCTGGCTTATTGCCACTGTGGTGAAGAGTACTGCGAGGTAAAGAAGCTTTTTCATAATCAGGTTTTAAAGTTGTCAAGCTAAGCAAGTTCATATGAAATCAAAATAAAGGCTTGACAGACGGTTGGGGCGGATAACCATTCCTGGCTTATCATAAATCTCATACTCATGAAAATTAGGATTCGTTTTAACCACTATTCAACCGATTTCGGTAATTTTTTAATAAAAGTGGTTCATTTTTGAACCTTAAAATCTGAAATTGACAAAAATTATAACCACTATAGGGTCATGAGCAAACCAAAAACGCGGTACATCATCATTTTCGGACTGATCATTTTACTGCAGATTCTTTCGCTATTGAATTCTACACATCAGCCTACTCCCACCGAAAACTCAACCCTCAATCAAGCGGATACCGCCTGGATGATTGTAGCCACTGCATTCGTATTATTCATGACGCCCGGCCTGTCTTTCTTTTATGGAGGAATGGTCAGTTTTAAAAATGTGATCTCTACCATGCTGCAAAGCTTTATTGCGTTGGGCGTGATTAGTCTGCTTTGGTATTTGGTTGGTTTTAGTCTGGCGTTTGGGGAGAGTTATCATGGGCTGATTGGCAACCCGACCACCTTTTTCAGTTTTAAAGGTGTAGGATTAGCCACGCATCCGGATTTCTCTCCAACCATTCCGTTCCTGATTTTTGCACTCTTCCAGCTGAAGTTTGCCATTATTACACCGGCACTGATCACCGGCAGTTTTGCGGAACGGGTTAAGTTTACTTCCTACCTTATTTTCATGTGCCTATTCTCCTTGTTCATCTATACACCTTTAGCCCACTGGACTTGGCACCCTGAGGGTTTCTTGCGGCAATGGGGCGTGCTTGATTTCGCAGGTGGCACTGTGGTTCACATGTCAGCTGGATTTGCAGCATTGGCTGGTGCGTACGTGCTCGGAAAGCGGGAAATCAAAAACCATCAGCCTGCCAATATTCCGTTTATCATCTTGGGTACGGGCATGCTTTGGTTCGGTTGGTTTGGCTTCAATGCAGGCTCTGCATTGGGTGCAAATGAATTAGCCGTGCAGGCTTTCGGTACTACCAACATGGCTTCTGCGTCCGCTATGATTACCTGGGTTATGTTTGATGCACTGGTGGGAAGAAGAATATCCGCGATGGGTGCCTGCATTGGTGCCGTGGTGGGTTTGGTTGCCATTACACCAGCCGCAGGTTTTGTAACGATGGGGCAAAGTGTTTTCATCGGATTTGTTGCCGCCATTGTGAGCAACCTGGCGGTTTACTATAAGCAGCGCACTTCATTGGATGACACGTTGGACGTATTTCCTTGCCATGGCGTAGGCGGTATAGTTGGCATGTTGCTCACGGGTGTATTTGCTGCCGATGTTGGATTAATTTACGGAACCTCCACCACATTTCTTTACCACCTGCTGGCGATGGTCATTGTAGGCGTATTCACATTCTTCGGATCACTACTGATTTTCAAGATCACTTCGTGGATTACCAAATTGCGTGTTAGCAAGGATGAAGAAAGTATTGGCCTCGATATCAGCCAGCATGCGGAAACGTTGGGTGTGGTACCAAACCCCAACTAACCAATTTACTTACCAGATTCATTAAGCTGATAGATGTAGCGGGTTAGCTCATGTTGCACCCGTTCCCGATCCATCCACCAGTTCCGGCTAAACACGCGGTGGTGCGTCCAGTGTTTTTGTTCCAGCAGTTGCGGGGTGTACACATGGGCATCTTTGATGGAATACATTTGCTCGTACAACACATCATCCGTAAGAACAATCCCTTCAGGTTTGTTGCCTTTGGTTAGAGTAATGTCTGCTGAAGGCAGCCTTCCGTTTTCGAAAGCAAGTGATGTCTTTTCAGCAACTGACCATCGAACAATGGCTGACCGCAAATACCAATCGGGGTTATGCTGATTTTGTTCAATTGTTGATGGTCTGAATTTTTGCTCAGAGACTTCACGTGCATATTCAAGGTATTGCTTTAACAGTTTCGGGCCATCGTTCTGAATACCTTGAACACGTAACTCTTCAGGCCAGATACTGGAAACAACGATCACCTTTTCCCGGGCACGCGTTACCGCCACATTCAACCGGTTTTCGCCACCTGCAACATTCAGGCTGCCGAATTGCATGCTCAGCTTTTTGTTTTTATCCGGAGCATAACCAATCGAAAAGATGATGACGTCCATTTCATCGCCCTGAACGTTTTCAATATTCTTCACAAACAGCGACTCAGGAAATGATTGACCAGATGACAGGAATGCTTCGTCAAGCAGATCCATGATCAACATTTGCTGTGGAAGGTTGAACGTAACCACCCCGATTTCCTTGGAAGGATAGTCCCTTACATATTTCAATACAACATCCACAACCTGTTGCGCCTCCATTGGATTGGTCTGGTTTTCCCACACACCCTCAACCTTCATGTATTCAATAGCCGGTTCATTCAAATCAAGAACCTGTTTATCGGGGAGTAATTGAAGTTGATTATCATAAAAATAATGATTTGAGAAATCTATCAATTCAAGGGCCTTGCTTCGGTAATGCCCTCTCAGGTAAGTCTTTTCCAAGTACCTCGATGAAAGTTCAAGCAATGAGTCTATCTCTAATTCAGGGGCTTCCGTGTCTTCCTCCAATCGCGATTGATACAATTCAAACGGACGAAGTTGTTTATCATCGCCTGCTACTAACACCTGGTTACCCCGGCACAATGCCGGGATACCGCGTTCTGCAAAACATTGTGATGCCTCATCAAAAATCACCACATCAAAAAGTTGTTCCATCGGAAAGATAGCCGACACGGATTCGGGTGATGCCATCCAACACGGAACGATTTTGAATAACTCAGGATAATATTCTGAAATTAATTTCCTTACAGGCCAGATTTTTTTCTTCTTGGTTACCTGATGGTGCAGGTCGCGATACGTAACCCGATTATTCAACCGATTATATTCAATACTCTCACATATTCCTTCGCGGGCACGCAACAATAAAATCTCTTTGGTTAGTGCTGTCTTCTCATCCGACAATCGTTGTAATTCCGATTGCATGTCATCCATCTTTAGTGTGGAAGCCGAACGAAGCACCGGGTACTTCATTTCAATATGTTCGATCCAGGCAACGCGCAAACTATTTTGAAAAACTGAAACGAACGCATCTGAATCCCAACGCTGCAACTTATCAAACAACCTGTCAATCGTTTCCTTCTCATGCGAAAGCAAACCCTCCTTAATCCGATCAAATTCACTCAGGTTATCGAAGTCGCGTTTCACTGTTGTAATCCATTCATCTTTTTGATCAGGTTGATGAATCAGTTGTGTGATCTGGTATGGTGTTAAATACTTTTGCCAACGCTCCCGATGCTCAGCAATCGGAGCCAGAATATCCATAATTTGCCAGATCAATCGAATAAATTCATCGCGGTTATAGTTTGTTGGATGAATACCATCCCGGATTTCACGAAGTTCATTAAGAATAAGTTTGGCACGAACCGCAGCTTTCTGTTTTTCAAACCACCTTTTAAAACTTTTCTGCTGGTAATCCTCCGGCATATCAATCAGCCAGTTTTTGATTTTAAGTGCCGTAAGGTGGTGTTCAAGGTTAAGCCGGTTATCGATTCGTGCCTCAAGCGCTTTCAGTCCCTTTTTGTTGTACTCCAATCCGTTGCTGATCAGTACACGTTTAAGGAAAAACTTATGCTCTGAAAACAACTCCCAACGAATCATGCGGATCAAACTCCTTCTCGCGACCATGCGTTGTTGCAAGGCACCCTGACAAACACCAATCTGATCGCTACGCAATGAAACTTCCACGCCATCGCCCGAAAAACAATTCATCACTAACCGCTCCATGTTCTGTAGCCACAGTAAACTGGTTTCATCATCGGTCTCGTTTACCATAGTTTTGAAGAACTGATACGAGGTCTCATCCGCCAGCAAAGTCACCATTTCATCAACTTCAGCTCTTCGCTTACTTAGCACCTCACAATCCTCCAGGTTCAGTGAGGCTCCTGTAACCTCCTCCAGTTGTCCCCGTATCGCTGATTGGAACGCAGGAACATCCTCCACGCAGGCTATTATTTCTTTCAAATCGGAAAGTGTAAATGCGGAAAAGGAAACGCGGTTACGCCAAGGATAGTCTTCCCCACCAAATAATGATGCATACCGAACAAACTGCTTTAACCGGTTAACAAAATCACTTACCGCATCGAAATGAAATTGTTGATAGGATTGGGTAATGTTTATGCTTTCAAGGTTTGGATTTGAAGTCAGGTATAACTCTTTTACGCTTAGCCCACATTCACTATCATCAAACAAGGCCTTCCGGAATTCCTCCAACTCTTCCGTAAGCTGATCAATGCGTCTGCATACCTGAAAAAATTTCCGCTCGGTTTGAATCGCGTCAATTCCCCGGTTCAGCATTTTATATTCATCGACACGATCAATCTGCCGGGCTACTTTTTGGTAGATATCTTTTCGGTCATCACGGAAATCATGAATCAATGCAAGAAAATCGGCCAGCCCAACTTGTGATAACCGGCTATAGACTACATCCAACGCCACACGCTTTTGACAAACCAGCAATACGCGTTTACCCGAGGCAATGCAATCGGTTATCAGGTTACAGATCAATTGCGATTTACCTGTACCTGGTGGTCCTTGAACAACCAATGAACGACCGAGCTTGATGGATTTGATTGCATGTTCCTGCCAGGCATCCATCGGAAAAGCCGTGTGAATTTTCTCTTCCCGAACGGCCAGGTTCACGGAAACCGGATTATCGAAAAGCGGACCAACTTGTGTTGGATTTCGGGATAAAAATATTTTATCGAAAGAATTGTATTGATTTGTTTCAATTAACCGGAGGTAGTCGGGAACAAGTTGCGATCCGGCTTGCGGAAAAATACCCAGCACCGCTTCAGGGAAAAGTTTGATCTCACCCGCTTTATGTGTTTCATCAAACTCATCCTTTTTAAAT
Source organism: uncultured Roseivirgaceae bacterium (assembly GCA_964419145.1). Lineage (GTDB taxonomy): Bacteria > Bacteroidota > Bacteroidia > Cytophagales > Cyclobacteriaceae > UBA2336. The sequence goes on from CAYQOM010000009.1 coordinate 38,188, forward strand.
TCCTGAAAAGAAAGAAGCTGATCTGAAAAAGTATCCGGATTAAAATTTATTTCAATCCGGTCGCGAAGCAGTTGATAGAGTTGTGTTCTGAAAACGGTGCTATCGGTATCGAAATCTTCAAAGTCCGTTTCCAGCAGCGTATCATCAGGCTTGATTTCATTGAAGTGTGCAAAAGCCAACAAAAAAGTTTTGTTGAAAGTAATGCCGGCATCCTTCCTGATTTTTAAAACCCAATCCGTTTTATCACGAAACAAAGTAACCGGAAAATAAAGCAAGGGCGCCCGTACGGATGTTCCGTCAGCGAACTTACCACGGGCTATCGGCCAGCCCACATGTAAATCGTGTGATCCACGTTCTTCAAAAATAAAATTATCAATCCGATGAAGGCGCTTTAATTTCTCACTTGCCACATTGGCCGCCTCCAGGCGACTATCCAGTAAGGGACAAATCTTTTTTTCCTTTCCGGCAATCAAGGCATTCATAATGGAGAAGGCAGATTCACCTTTCAATTGACTGAGTTGTTGTAAGTCCATCAATTGCTCACTGTGCAGGCGAAGCAATAACAATGAACGGCTGTTGCCGCTCAAATTGGTAAGCCTTCGCATGTAGGCCTTGAGTATGGATTGCACCGTGTTAGTCAAAAGCGAGATAAGGTTTTAATTGTTCAAGTTGCTTTTCATCGATCAACAGAATTTTCCGAAGATCATCAATGGAGGTATAGCGACCATGTTGAAATCGATAAGTGACAATGGCTGTAGCCATTCGCTTCGATATATACGGATGAGCTGCCAGTTGAACTTCTGTTGCTGTATTAAGATTTAGCAAGCGAACCTGAAAATCAGGTTGAATAAATGAAGCACTGTCTAGCCGTTGAACAACTGCTGAATCCAATCCATAGATATCATACAATTGGTGTTTATCGACAATGCCACCCATTGATTCCCGAAAATTTACAATTCGTGCAGAAAGTTTTGAGCCAATTCCGTAAACCGTTTTCAACAAAGTGGTGTCTGCACGATTCAGATCAAACCGAACAGCATTGCGCTTCGTGGTTGTACGTTTGTCCTCATCTGTTGGTCTCACTTCTGCTTTAACATACTCCTCAGGAAGGTTGATGTATGGCACCAACATCTCGTAAAAGGCTGAATCCATACCATAAAGCTTAAGCAAATCATGCTTTAACCTGAATTGTCCACCTTTACTCCTGTAATTTACAAGTCGATTGGCTAATCCCGATGAAAATCCCATAGCCAAAAGTTCATCTTTAGATACTGAGTTCGGATCAAATGTGAACAACCTTACAGGCACCTCCTCCTCTTCAGGCAGTTGGTTAACTTCTTTGGTTTGCCATTGCCTTGCCAGGCTGTCTAATAAAATTCGATCTTGTGAAAAATCGTGTGGCTTGCGGCTTTCCCACCATCGGTAAACGGGTGCAGAAAAAATAAACAGGGTTAACAATGGCAGCAAAATGATGAACCCATTTGTTTGCGCACGTGAAAAACCAAAAAAATTCCTGATCCAGCGGGTTAGGTCCATTCTACAAACTATGCATTTAACGACCTAAATACAAAAAGCTTGTATCGGCTTTTTGGCAATGTTTTCTGTAATTATCAACTTTAGGGTTCGACTTACTCAAAACACGAACGTTGGCTGGCGAACAAGAACGGTATTTTGTAAACCTTGTAAACGAACATCAAGGGCTGATCCACAAGGTTTGTAACCTCTATGAATCGGACAGGGATGCACGCAATGACCTTTTTCAGGAAATCGTGCTTCAACTTTGGAAGTCGTTCCACACCTTTCGGGGTGATGCCAAAATTACCACCTGGATGTACCGGATTGCGTTGAACACCGCCATTTCGGGATTACGCAAGCAAAAACGTGGCTTGCAAACCGAAGACCTTAACGAAAGACACTTTAACTTCTCCGAAACTTCAACAGATGATCACGAAGAGAATCTGCAGAAGTTGCAATGGAGTATACGGCAGTTATCAGAAATCGAGCGGGCAATTATCATGATGGCGTTAGACGAAGTACCGTATGATGAAATTGCTGAAACGATTGGCATTACGCAAAACAATGTACGGGTGCGCATGAACCGCATCCGTGAAAAACTTCGGAAACTTATGAACCCATAAGCATGGAAGAACTGGATGATTTAAAATCGATTTGGAAACAGCAGGCAGGCTTTGAAGCCAAGAACGAAGGCGAACTGCTGAAGATGTTGGGGAAGAGCAGCAATACAATCATCAGCAAACTCAAACGAAGTGTGTGGTTTGAACTCATCTTTACTGTAGCCTGTATTCTGGTGCTGGGCATGTACACTACTACTATTCCGCATGGTGCGCTAATGTGGACGATCCTGTCGTTGTTGGTGTTACTTATTTCCTACACGCTCTATTACGTCAAGAAAATCATGTTGCTCAACCACTATGATTCCTCTTCCGATAACCTGAAAGCCAATCTCAGACACTTGCTGGAACGCCTGGATGCCTACATGAAATTCTACAAACGAAGTTACGCCATACTTTACCCGGTATTTTTTGTATTGGGTCTTTTGTTTGGCGCACTTGAATCTGGTTTCGATCGGTTCATCCATAAATTTGAGAATCCGCTCTACACGGCCTCGTTTATAATTCTATCCATCATTTTCATGGTAGGCGTGTATACCATTACCAACTGGTACCTGAAAAAATTGTACGGCAATCACATTGAAAAGCTGAGATCGATACTGGATGACCTGAAGGATTGATGTTCAGCCGTTTCCATTCGCCACAGGTTTGAACAGCTTACCCCAAAATACGCTGATTCCATTCCTTTTAAGGATTTATGTTCAGATCCATTTCCGAAAAATTGAGTGCTTGCCCTCGAACTTTGATGAAGAAATCTCGTTTTGAATACTGTTCATGAACTGGTCTGAAAAACTAAATGCGCCCTTTCCCTTTTACCTGAATGACGACCGCAAGAATGTGGCCTTGATTACAGTTATTACTGCGTTTGTAATTGCATTCATGTACTTTTTCAAATTGCCGAATGATCTCTCGTTAACACTTGGACAACATTTTCTTTTTGGCGGGATAACGTTTGTTTGTCTGATTATCAATATTGTATGGTTGCCACGGATTTTTCCTAACCTGTATGACACGGAAAACTGGAACCTGAAGAAGTACATTTTCCTGAACATCTGGCACCTGGTTCTGATTGGCATTGGTAGTTCTTTACTGGATATTTTCTACATCTGCCCGGAAAAGACAGTTCTTGAAAACATCATGGAAGCCAACAGCCGGGTGGTGGTGAAGGGAATTATTCCGATAGCCTTAACGACTTTGTTTTTGCGCAATACCATGCTTCAGCAAAACCTGAGGAGCGCATTGCAGGCCAACAAGGAACTTCAAAAAATTCAATCATTAAAGCGGGAACCTGCCGTAAAAAACAACAATACCGTAACCCTCTATTCTGATACAAGCGAAACGCTTTCTCTTAACCTGCCCGATTTACTGTATGTGCAGGCAGATGATAATTACTCTACCGTAGTGTGGCAAAATGGGGATGGAATCCAGAAAAAACTGCTGCGCGCCAACTTAAAAAGCATTGAAAGCCAGATGGATAATGTGTTTACCATGCGTTGCCATCGCTCCTACCTGGTCAATATCAATGCCATCAGCCTGGTTTCTGGAAATGCCAATGGTTACAAGCTAAAAATTCTGGATACGGATATTCTTATTCCGGTTTCACGCCAAAAGAGTAAAGAGGTGATGGAGAAGATCAGTCAGTGGCGAAATGTAATGGAACTATCGTAGCAAAAGTTTTCTCCATTTACCCCAATCGCATTTCATCTACCCCAATAAATAGCCATTCGCTACAAAGCGATTGCCTTTAACCCCATCTGCAAAACCTTGCTGGCCGAATTACCTTCCTTTAGCGTTAAGTACATACAACCAAAACACTTACGCTTATGAAAATCGCATACCTGTTTACCGCATTACTGTTGGCGACTGCTGTTTCAACATCATCCGCTCAACAAGTTGCCCCCCGAACTGAGTTTGTTGTAAAGCCCAGCAAAAGCACTTTGGAATTAAAGCCAGGAACTTCTACAGAATTTTCAGTAGAAATTCTACGCTCAAAGGCTTATACCAGCATGAACGCCAAACTTGGCTTCTCTTCACAATTACCTGATGGGATTACTGTTTCTTTTGATCCTGCAGAAGGCAAAATCACCTCAAGCACGATTACCCTTACCGCTGCCCCAACCGTTAAACCCGGCCAATACCAGCTAATTTTAAATGGTACATTAAACAATAAGGTAAAGGGTACTATTCTGAAAGTTACGGTGCAGGATTCAGCCTCGAACGAAGTGGTTAAAGTGAATTAACCGTTTGCTTGATTCCATTTAACAAAGACTGCTTGATGCAAGAAAAAAGCGTTGTTCCCACAAATTTCTGATTGAGTTCGATTTCAATTCCCAGGTATTTATGATCTGGGAATTTTTTTCTTAAGGTGGTTGTCAGTCCATCATCGGTACCTTTATAAGGCTCATTGAATTCAATTCGCTGGTTAGGCAGCTCCTCTTCAAGCTTACTTCTAAGAACAGAACAGAATTGTTGTTCTGATTTCCGAGCGGGATCGAACAGCAATCCAATATCAACGTTGCGCACTGTGCCGTTTAAAACGGGAGTAAAGGAATGGATCGAAAGATGAATAACCACATCATGGGTTTTCACAATCGCCTCCTCAATTGATTTCCGGTACGGGAAATAATAGTGATCAATCAGGTTTGTTTGTTCTGCCTCCGTAAGCCTGCTACTGAACTCCGAAAACAACTGCGGATTGTCTAATGACCGATTCATCTCAATGAGCAAACGGGTTACAGGCATAGAAAAAACGGAGGTCTGCAATCGATCCGCCAGAAATTGAGCAACCTCCAAAGCACCCGGATCCCAACCGCGATGTGAAGCCAGCACATCTTGAGCATCAGAAAACAATGATGCGTATGCATCCGGAACTTCATTTCCGGCATGCTCACAACTGATCAATAAAACGTGCTTCAAGTTTAAGGGAGAAAGAGTTTGTTCTGCTCCAGGCAATCCGAAAGTTTACGATACACCTCACGTATATTTTCTGGTGTCACGTTTTTATCCAGTGCTTTAACAATTCGAGATGAGAGCGAGCCTTCACTCAGCACTATGCTAAGTTCCGGTTTCCATTTATCGAGCACAGTATTTCCACGATGAATCAACGAATTGAAAATATGCTTCCACAGGGCACCTGCTGAAATGGACTCCTGCACACCGAAGATTTTCAAATAGTCCAGGTCTTTGATAACCGCGTGCTCTGCACGTTCAATACCCAACTCAAAAATCTGCACCAGTACATCCGTCTTACATTTCATTTGTGATTCGTGGTCAATGAATTTTTCATACACGAACGCACGCAACGTTTCAATCACCAGCTCAAGTATGGCAATGTCTGCAGCCGGACATTCCTGCACATCCATTAACCTGATTTCAATAGAACCACGATCAAACCGAGGTATGGCCCCACGCGAATTCACCCAAATAGGGTTTAATACATTTCCCTGATCAAAGGGCGCGATGTCCGTTTTGATTTTTTCATAAATGGTGTTCAGGTAGTTCCGCTTTGAAAAAATAGCCTCCGGAATAACCCGACCGGTGATGGAAGGAATTTTAGCCTGATTATTTTTATAATACTTCAGGCGCGTGTTCAATGATCCGGTGTGCTTCCCCTCCACGATAGGTGAAGTGGCGCACAGCGCAGGAAGGATCGGTAAAACCAACCGCACGGCCGCGTGTAAGCGGGCAAACTCTTCATCATCATAAAACGGAAGGTTTAAGTGTGTGCTCTGCACATTCGACCAACCATGGCCGCGGCAATCAAAAATTTTGTTGTACACCTCGTACACTTCATTGCTTTCGTGCGGCCACAGCTTTGTTTCTTTTAACGGATCCATAAACGGATGCATGCCCGTTGGCATAAGCCTGGCGTTCCACCCGGCAAGAATCGCATTGATGCGTTTGATATTATCAGCAAAAGCATGCTCCAACACCGTTAGGTTGCTTTCCGGGTTGGTGGATTTCAATTCAAGCACATGCACGACCAATTCGTTCGACCACGTAACAATACCGTTCTCAAAATCGCTACCATATACGCCCAACTCGTGTTTCAACAACTCATCGGCTATGGGTTTAATAGCTAAGGTATCCTTATCTACAATCATGTATTCCAGTTCTACACCAAAACCCTGGAAAAGATGTATGCGTGGCGGTTGCGTCATTTAGCGGTCGACTTTGATCTTATTTAAAAATACTTCCATTATGGTAGAATACAATTTATCCTTCAGGATTTTATCTTCTATACCCGCATCAATGTTTGGGTTGTCGTTGATTTCAATAACATAAAACTTTCCATCCACTTCTTTCATATCTACGCCATACAAACTATCACCAATTAAGCTCGTGGCTTTAAGAGCAGTTCGAATCAATCCGGCAGGGGCCTGATCGACTGAAATGGATTCCACCGAACCTTCACGCGAGCTTTCCTGCGCATTCCAGTTTACAATCTGCCAGTGCTCGGTGGCCATAAAATATTTGCATACATATAAAGGCTTGCCATCCAACACGCCTACCCGCCAATCAAAAGGCGTTGGTAAATATTCTTGCGCAATAATCAGGTCCGAATCCTTGAACATCATACTGGTTACTTCCTTGTACTCGGCAGCCGAACTGATTTTATGGACCCCTTTGCTGAATGCGCCATCGGGCTGCTTGAGGATAAAGGGGTAGGAAAGTTTTTCAGGTAATTTCTTATAGTTTTCCTTACTCAGCACAAATGATTTGGGTGTGAGTATTTTATTAGCATTGAGTAACTCGAACAAGTAGACTTTGTTGGTGCACTTCAAAATCGATTCAGGATCATCAATTACCGTTAACCCCAACGACTGCGCCTTTTTTGCAAACCGGAAGGTGTGGTGGTTCACAAAAGTCGTTTCGCGGATAAATAGTGCATCAAACTGAACGAGTTTATCTAAATCGTTTTTGGTAATCAATTCGGCATACAACCCAACCTGGTCGGCAGCTTTAATAAAACGTTGAATCGCCTTTTCATCGGATGGCGGATTCGGTTCTTTTGGATTAACCAGAATGGCCAGATCGTATTTCTTTTTATCCGGTCGGTATTCCCGCTTTCGCTGAAGGTATTGCTCCAACCCGCGTTGAAGCAAAACTCTATCGGCTTCCGGAACTTCACCAATACTCAGCGGCTTAATGCTTTGCAGTATCCACTTGTTGCGCTTACCAAAAACAGCCCGAAGACTTGGCGCCTGGATGTATTGAAAGAGTTGCTTCGCCAGTTTATTCAGCGATTCAACCTGCGTAATACCAAAGTAAATGTTAAACTCCACCCGATCACCCGTTTCATTTTTAAACGATTGCTGAATCAGGTTATCAAAATCCTGCGAGTCTTCGCGCAAAATAGAAGGAAACCGGAAATCCTGAATGGTGGTAACACCCGGCAACACCTTGTGGTGGCGCGCTTCCGCGAGAAGCGAAACATAATATCCGTAACTCTGATATTGATACGACTTACACAGGTTAAGCACTTTTAACCCCTTGGTTTGCTGGTAGCGCTCTCCTGCAATGTAATTCCCCGGAGTAATTACCTCCACATCTTCCAACCGGAATTGCCAACTCTCAGGGTTTTCAACAATAATTAACTTCGGCATAATGACTTAACGATTCTTTTTAGGAGGTTCAATAACAAGAAGGTTTGCATCATACGTTACAATGCCCAATAGAATGCTGTTGATCAATCGGGAGAAACTCACATGGTAAACTTGCTGACCCTTGCTTAATGGATTGGGCGTCATCGGATCAGCCAGGTACGCCAGGTTTTTCTCTTCATCATATCCACTAATCACAACAAAATGTCCGACCGGTTCGCCTTTAATCGGATCGTAAATATTGAATTGCGGAACCTCTCTGGGACTTCCATACAGGTACGTTGCGCTTAACCCGGTAAGTATCGGGATGGATTTTTTCAGATAGCTTTTGATCAGTTTATCGTCCAGTTCATGATAACGCAACTCACCGCCTGATTCCAAAAATTTAATATAAGCCTTAGATGCAATCTGAAGTTTCCTTCGCTTGTGCTTAAACTCCATCTGCTCCTGTAAATATTTTACAATTTTTTTTGAAGGATGTTTGAACCAGGATGGATCAAACACATTGAGGTTGTAGGAATAAATACAGGCTTTATAGCCACGCTGCAAAGCGTGATTGCCCAACATCACGGCCAACGTACCCCCGTTTTTCAATTGCTTTACTTCACGTATTACTTCCTTGAGGGAGATATCGTCACCATAGTAATTATAGAGCGCCTGCAAACAGGTTGGCCCACAGGTCACTTCATCGGGTTGTGATTTTATGTCGAAACCATGGATAAGGTCTTTGCGCATGCGTTAAGGTTATAAACATAAATTTAAAATAAAGCGATCATAAAACAGCTTTGATTGTTTTTAAGGATATTTGCCCGTTAAAATTTTTGCCATGAGTCGATTGATTTTTACGCTTTTGTTTTGTTCCGTATCCCTTTTATCGTGGGGATGGGGTGCCACAGGTCACCGTGCCACCGGCTACATTGCCAACAAGTACCTGAACAAGAAAGCCAGAAAAGCCATTGAGCGTATTTTAAACGGACAATCGCTGGCTATGGCCAGTACGTGGATGGATGAAATCCGGTCAGACTCAACGTATGATTACACAGCCGATTGGCATTGGGTAACCATACCGGATGGCATGACCTATGAACAAACGGAAAAAAACCCAAATGGAGACATTATAGAAACCATTGAGCGCATTGTAGCGGAATTGAAATCAAAAAAACTTAGTCCGCAACAAGAGGCAGAAAGACTAAAATGGCTGATCCATTTGATCGGGGATATTCACCAACCGCTTCATGTTGGCCGTGGCGATGACCGGGGTGGTAATAACATAAAAATTATGTGGTTCCGTGCCGATAGCAACCTGCATCGCGTATGGGACAGCGATATGATTGACGACACCAAACTCAGCTATACCGAGTTGGCCGAATCGCTCGGTAACCCTACTCAGCAACAGGTTCAAAACTGGCAACAAGCAACCGTTCGCGATTGGGCCTACGAAAGCATGAATTACCGCAAGCAGGTTTACGATTATGGTAATGCCAGGTTAGGTTACCAGTATTCGTATAAGTACCTGGGCACAGCAAAAGAACGCTTGTTACAAGCTGGTATTCGTTTGGCCGGAGTGCTGAATGAGATTTACGGATAATCTTTACCTTTGCACGGTTCTTTTCAGGTGGCGCATAAGCAAAGCAGTGCTGAAAGGAATTTTGGCCCCGTAGTTCAATGCCCGCCCGTACCGAACGGTACGTTCGGGCGGGGATAGAATAACAGGTTATAAGTAGTTACAGGCGGAACAATACAAGTAAAAATTACTGTAAATCTTAAAGTGAGTGAATATTGACAAAGAAGAATTGAAATAGATCCTGGCCCCGTAGTTCAATGGATAGAATAGAAGTTTCCTAAACTTTTGATACAGGTTCGATTCCTGTCGGGGCTACTTAAAATATGAAGCTTACTCAATTAAGCCCAAATAAAACCATTCACCGGTATTTCTGCTTGGGGCAAACACTACCGGAAATAACCTAATTAATAATGCTTCAGCTTCATAGTTTTTCTTGACATCCCCTTCTTGGTAAGTCTTTAATTTTTCCCTGAGTGTTCCATTGGTGTCACTTTCAATCAGAACATCCCACCTTTTGTAATGCCTTAATACACGCTCTATATAATGCCAAATGTTCTGGTAATTATGAATAGCATTGTTTGCGACTTCAATAAAGTTCTTAAATCCAAAACCAATTATCTTGTTATGCTTTACCGTAAGCATCACCATAATAGCTCCTTCCAGTTTATCGTAAAGCTCAATCAAGTGCAGTTCCTTCAAGTGATTGTAAGCATGAATTTTGATGATTCTCATTTCGCGTTCCTGCCGACTTTCATGGGGAATAACACATGAGGCAATGTAATTATTATCCGAACCTGTAAGTTTGTAACCATTACCAAACATAAGTTGGATAATTCTTTGTCGGAAAAGAAGTTTAGGGTGAGATAAAACAGCCTCCAGTAGGTTCAGGCCTTCCGAATTTTTTGTGTTCAGCTGTTTGTCAAACCGGTCATTTGATAATAAATATCTGAAAAAGTAGGGTTTGGCTTCTCCCTGTAGCAATTTAAAGAATAGTGCAGAGTCTCCTGTTTTAAAAACCTTCTGATTTAAGGCCTTGAATTCGTTAAAATCTAGGTTTTCAATTTCGTTCTCAATGAATGGAATGTAATTCTCTTTGTCTGTGGTATAGAAGGTTCGTAGAAGTTCTAATGCAGGTCTAATTTTCTTCTCCATGTCCGGCCCAATACTGATATTCTCAGGAATATCCCCTGAGCGCGTGACTTTCTTCTTAACAGCGGATCGTCTAATCTCTTCCTGCGTTTCCCGTTCCTCGTCTGCGAGACTGATATAAAATACCTGGTACTCTTTCGTATCGAATTTTAGTTCTGACAACGACACCGTTTGCTTATTCCATTCATAATACGCTTCGTTCCTATGATTAATGAGGCCTTCCTTAAAATGAGCCGTGAAACTTGCTGGTGTCGCATGATCGTTGAAACTGAAATAGTTTTGGTGTGCATTGAGATACTTAATATCTCTTGCCGTTTGGTTGGTATTTGTTGGATTAAAATCGTCTAATACCCATACGAGATAGATTTCGTTCCGCTGATAGAACTCATGGCGTTTAAAGATATACTTTGCCGGAAGTCTTGAAAGCTGGACTTCAAATGCAATTTTTAAATTTTTGTATTCGCAAAAAACATCAGGTCGTCTTTTTTCAAGATTATCTTTTAAAAACCGATCATCAATGGTTACCGTATCAGCATTGACACCTTCAATTGATTTTAAGTAATTGCCTAATTCTCGCTTTAGTCGTTTGTGCCGTTCGCTTTCCCGGTTTGCAATATGTTGTTCAATTTCTTTACGCTCTGCTACTGTAAAACCGAGATCTTTTAAAAAACAATAGGTGGTACTTGGAAAATGCCTAAAAAAAACTCGTCCGTGACTTATAAAAACCGTAGCCTTCTCCTTGCAATCAGGACATCGAAGCACTTGGTTACCTGAGTGAAATTGTTTCCTGAACTCAAAACCTTTCTGACCCTTGAGAACCACCAGGGCATCATAAGCTTCGCCCGTTGCTTCATCGAATACGTTCCGAATCGAGTATTCCATCTTGTGAATTTATCTCGTCTGATAGACAGTTAATGTCAAATATCCCGTTGAAACTGAAAAAGAATAAAAAGGTAATGAAAAAGGAATCTAATAATGGAAGAATTACAGAAGCAGAAAACCGTCATTTAAATAGTTTTCAAGAGAAAACTACCATATTCAAAGATAGAGTATCTGTTGGGTCGATAATCCAAAGGTAGGCTACCACAAAGCACATATCTTCAACGATGTGCTTTTTATACCTGCTCCGTTCTGAAAGGCGCAAACTCATACCCGTCTTTCAAAAAATTAGGAAAGATTTTAAGGTGCTCTTTCTTCACTTCTTCAAACAATAATTTTTTCAGCTCCAGCATATTCTCCCCTGTTTCAGCCGAAACAAAAATTACCTGCGCAAACCCATGCTCGTTGTAATAGCGTTTCATTGAGTCGAGATCAAGCGGCTCATCGGTTTGCTTCGCTTTCAAGAGATCAACTTTATTCAACACCAGCACCACCGGAATTTGCGATGCGCCAATATCCGCCAGCGTGTTGCTTACTACTTCAATGTGATTATCGTGGTACGGATGAGAAACATCCACCACGTGCAGTAAAATATTGGCTTCACGAACCTCGTCCAGAGTAGACTTGAACGATTCAATCAGGTGATGCGGAAGTTTGCGGATAAACCCTACCGTATCGGAAAGCAAAAAGGGAATATTGCCGAACGTGATTTTTCGAACGGTGGCATCAACGGTGGCGAATAATTTATTCTCAGCCAATACGCCCGAGCCGGAAAGCACATTCATCAACGTAGACTTACCGGCATTGGTGTACCCAACCAACGCTACACGAACAATATTGCTTCGCGATTTACGCTGCGTTTGGCGCTGGCGGTCAATTTTTTCAAGTTCATCTTTCAGCAAGGTGATCCTATACCGGATATTCCTACGGTCCGTTTCAATTTCGCGTTCACCGGCACCCCCACGGGTTCCGGTTCCACCGCGCTGGCGTTCAAGGTGCGTCCACAACCGGGTTAACCGGGGCAACAGGTATTGGTTGCGGGCAAGCTCTACCTGCGTACGCGCCTGGGCGGTTTGGGCGCGTTTTAAAAAGATATCCAGGATCAACAGACTTCGATCGTAGATTTTAACCCCCTGTTCACGGTCTTTTGGGTTCAGTTCTTTCTCCAGGTTCCGGAGTTGAGAGGGAGAAAGGTCATCATCAAAAACTACGGTTGTAATATTATTTTCAAATACATATGATTTTAGCTCCTCAACTTTGCCTTTGCCGATAAACGTGCGCGAATCGGGTGCTTTTAAATTTTGCACCATTCTTTTCTCGGCTATGATTCCGGCAGTTTCTGCCAAAAAAGCCAGTTCATCAAGATGCTCCGTTGTTAACTCGGGTTGGCGGGCATCGCCAATGGCCACTAAAACCGCTGTTTGATTATTCCCCATGAACGCGCAAAGTTAGTATGATTAATATCATTTTCGCTGTCGGTTACTTTTGCATACTTTTGTCGATTAAAAAAACAGTTTAAGCGAGGGAAATGGCAATTAACCCTCCAATTTAACAGTAGGCTCTAATCTGATTCATGAAAGTTGCAATTGTCCTAAATACATCCTGGAACATTTACAATTTCAGGCTTAACCTGATCCAATCGCTTCAGGAACAGGGACACGAAATCTTTACCATCGCCCCGACAGATGGGTATACTCCACTTTTGGAAGAACACGGATGCAAACACTATCACTTAAAAATGGACAGTCGTGGCGCAAATCCGTTAAAAGACGCAGCCCTTATATTTGAGTTGTATTCCATCTACCGGAAGATAAAGCCGGATGTTATTCTACACTATACCATTAAGCCAAACGTTTACGGAACACTAGCCGCAGCCTTACTGCGGATACCGGTGGTGAACAATGTTTGCGGACTGGGTACGGTGTTCCTTAAAAAGGGCCCACTCGCAGTGGTGGCTAAATTTCTTTACCGCATGAGCTTTCGCTTTGCGCGAAAAGTGTTCTTCCAAAATCCGGACGACTTAAAACTATTTCTGGATAAGAACCTCGTTAAAAAGCAGGCTGTGGATCTGATTCCCGGATCAGGAATTGACCTTAAACATTTCACTCCGGTGAACTATCAACGCAACCCGAAGTTCACATTTCTCCTAATCTCGCGATTGATTACCGATAAAGGGATTCTTGAATATGTTGATGCCGTGAAGAAGCTAAAAGCTGAAGGCATAGCGGCACGGTTTCAGGTGCTTGGCGCGATGGATCCCGAGCATAAGCGGGGAATTAGCAAAGCGTTGATTCAATCCTGGATAGATTCTGGTACCATTGAATATCTCGGTACAACAGATGATGTGCGCCACTTTATTCAACAAGCCGATTGTGTGGTGTTGCCATCTTATCGCGAAGGAACACCCCGTACGCTGCTTGAGGCTGCCAGCTCTTCAAAACCCATTATTGCAACAGATGTACCTGGCTGCAATCAGGTAGTAGAGCACCAAGTAAACGGATTGCTTTGTAAATTAAAAGATGCTGATGATCTTGCCCGTCAAATGCGTAGGCTGGCAGGCATGGACGATAAAACTCTTCAGACCTTTGGCTCAAATGGCCGAAAAAAAATGGAGGCTGAATTTGATGAAAGCATCGTCATCAACAAATACCTGCAAGCCATACACGAGGTGAAGTAAACTCCATGCAGGTAATTCAAACAGGTATTCAAGGTTTGGTAGAAATCATTCCGCAGGTTTATGAAGATAACCGCGGATGGTTTTTGGAATTCTATAAGGAAGAATCCTTTCACCCTAAAGGGATTACCGATCGGTTTACCCAGGAAAACCTTTCCTTCTCTAAAAAAGGTGTTGTACGAGGAATGCATTTTCAATATCCTCCACACGAACAAGCAAAACTGGTTTCTGTGCTCAAAGGAAAAGTGCTGGATGTAGTTATTGATCTTCGAAAAGGCTCAAAAACATTTGGCCAAACGCACAGCTGTCTGCTTGATAGTGAAAGACATAACTTACTAATGGTGCCTGAAGGCTTTGCTCATGGGTTCGCAGCTTTAGAAGACTCCTTATTTCTATACAAAACTTCCAACGCCTATAACCGCGAGGCTGAAGGAGGCATTGTATGGAACGATCCGCAACTGAATATTCAATGGCCTTTCCCTGATCCGATTCTTTCCGAAAAAGACAGGAACCTCCCTACACTCGAAGAGTTGTTAAGAAAATCATTAATTTCACGGGATTAAACTCGTAAAACGTTGAAGTATTTTCTCAGCATTGGTAGTCCACTCATACTGGTGGTGTTTTTACTGTCGTCTTGCGGATCGTACAGGCAAAACATTATGTTCAAGGTCACCGACCCCGAACAAGCCGTGCAACTTTCTCAGGAAGCAGAGCGAAATTATGTCATTCAAAAAAATGACTTTCTGAAACTTCGTGTATACACCAGCAACGGTGAGCTCATTATTGATCCGGATCTGAAGCTTCTGAAAGAAATACCCCCTCAGGTCGCCAACACACGCCCTGATCCCGATTACCTGGTCGATATAAATGGTGTGGTGAAACTTCCCATGTTGAACGAATTAAAATTAGAAGGACTTACCATCCGGCAGGCAGAGGCTATTCTTCAGAAAGAGTATGCTAAATACTACACCAACCCATTTGTTATTCTGCAATACGCGAACAAACGCGTTGTTGTATTGGGGGCCACGGGCGGTCAGGTTATCCCCCTGATAAATGAAAACACACCGCTCGTAGAAGTTCTGGCACTGGCAACCGGACTGAACAATGACTCCAAAGCACATAACATTCGTGTGATACGTGGTGATCAGGTGATTATTGCCGACCTAAGTACGTTTGAAGGGTATAAAAAATCGAACCTGATCATGCAGCCGGGCGATATTGTGTACGTTGAACCTATTCGCAGGCCTGCAAGCGAAGCTTTGCGCGACTATGGGCCACTGGTAAGCATTATCACGAGCCTCACCACACTGGTTGTCGTTTTAACCAACAGATAAGCACGTAACTTGGCAGACCCACAACATATTACCCGATCTTCTGAAGGCATTGAAGGCATAGACTTCAACAAACTTCGGGTTACGTTTGCCCAACATTGGGGATGGGTCATTCTGATACTATTACTAACCAACCTTGGTGCCTACCTGGTTGTTCGCTATACCAAAGATCTCTATCAATCAGAATCAGAAATAAAACTGGACATTAAGCAAGACGCCACTGAGCTTGGCTTTCGTGAATTTTTACCGGAACGACAGCAAGTCAATGTAATCGCAGGCGAAATAGAAACGATTCAATCGAAACTTTTTTTGAGTAAGGTAATCGACTCGTTAAACCTGCACGTAAGCTACTTCAGTATAGGTAAATTTTTAAATACCGAGTTATACACATCATCCCCCTTCAAGGTTGATTATTCAATCGAGAATAATGCATTCTACAATCAACCGATTTCAATTGAACCGTTACCAAACGATCAATATGAATTGCAATTTGAACAATCGCCAAAACAAATTACCGGAACTTTTGGCGAGCTATTGAAACTGGATGGCTTAACCTTAACCATTCATAAACAACCTGGCAATAGCTTTTTTACCGAAAACACTTACTCTTTTGTAATTAACAGCAAAGAGGCTTTACTTAATTACATTTCAAATAATCTTTTAGTTGAACCAATCAAGTTTGAAGCCAACACCATTCGTGTTTCATTCAAAGATAGCAATCCTGGCAAGGCGCGCGATCTGGTCAATGGCATTGACTCACTCTATCTTGGCTTTAGTCATGAACAGAAGAATCTGGCCAACAAACAAAAAATAGACTGGCTATCAAATGAATTATTGAACATCGAAAAACAGATGGAGGAGTATGAAACCTACTTCGAAAATTTCACACTCGTTAATAAAACCAGCAACCTGGATAACGATTTAAAACGAACCATTGAACAAATCAACAAAATTGATTCGCAACGATTTGAAGTAAGTAAACGTCTGATTGAATTGAATCAGGTAATGGACAAACTGAACAGCACCGAACTTTTTGTAACGGTAACGCAGCGTCCGCTTTTTTCGGAATACCTGAATAACAATTTGGAAAAGCTGCAGGCGCTGTATCTGGAAATGGATAATATGAAATTATCCTACAACGAAAATACCTTTGCGTTCCGGCAAAAGCAAAATGAAATTGAAACCCTACGCGGCAAGATCTATGACCAATTAACTGAACTTAAGTCCAACTGGTTAAAAAGACAGCAGGAATTAAACCGAGCCAAAACCAGACTGGAAAATGAGTTTGCCAGTATGCCCGATAAAAACACCCAGTTCACAAAAAAACAACGCTTCTATAAACTTTACGAAGAGTTTTACCTCACCCTGATCCAAAGCAAATCGGAATTTGAAATCGCACAGGCGGGAAGCACACCTGATTTCAAAATACTTTCTACAGCTAATTTTCCTGACAAGCCCATCTCGCCAAACAAACCCATGATTTTCGGCATTGGTATAGTTGCCGGATTGGTGTTGAGTATATTCTTCATTGGCATTCTGTACCTCGCAAACAATAAAATCAACAGCCTGTACGAAATTGAAAAACTTTCGGTTCCATTACTGGGCGCCATACCCTCACTGCGCAACATTACTGAAAACGGGCTTTACGTTTTGGATCAACCCAAATCGATGGTGAGCGAAGCCATGCGTACCCTGCGTACCAACCTGGATTTTTTCAACATCAATTCAACAAAAAAAATCATTGCCATCTCTTCAACCGTGTCAGGGGAAGGCAAATCATTTGTAGCGCTGAATTTGGGCGGTGTAATGGTGTTGTCGAAAAAGAAAGTATTGCTTGTTGATCTGGATATGCGTAAACCCAAAAGTATTCCGTACTTCAATAGTGGAAACTCAGGGAAAGGTGTGAGTACCGTATTGATTAGAAAAAATGCATGGGAAGAATGCATCGTTAATTCATCTCTCGAAGGATTTGATTTTCTGCCGTCTGGCCCGCACCCGCCTAACCCCTCAGAATTGCTTCTGAATGGCGAGTTCTCACAACTACTCAATGATCTGAAAAAACATTACGATTACATCATTCTGGATACACCGCCAGTAGGCATTGTTACTGATGGCATCATGGCCATGAAACATGCTGATATTTCGCTCTACATTTTCAGGGCTAATTACTCTAAACGTAGTTTCATTGACACCCTGAACCGCATTATCCGCATTAATAAGTTTGATAACATCACCACCATTCTGAATGCACTTCCTTCAACTTCCGAAACTGCTTACGGTTACGGATATTACGAAGACAAGAAAAAAAGTTTATTAGGCTCAATCATAAACCGAAGTGCTTAACTGGTTCAGGAAAAAGAACGTTGTAAGTGAAAATCCCATCCGGACAGACATTCACTCGCATTTACTTCCCGGGTTAGATGATGGGGTTCAGTCGTTTGAGGATGCGGAGGAAATTATTTTGCGCTTCATTCGTGCCGGTTACCAGAAACTGATCACCACTCCGCACATCATGAGCGATGCCTACCGCAACACACCAGCAGGTATTCGCTCCAAACTCGCAGAACTTAGGGAGTACCTTACGGCTAAAAACATTCACATCCAGATTGAAGCGGCCGCAGAATATTACCTGGATGAGGCATTCATTAAAAGTGTAGAGCTTGACCAGGAAATACTCACGTTTGGTAAGCGATTATTGCTGTTTGAAACAAACTTCATGACCGAGCCACTCCATTTAAAAGAGTTCATCTTTATGGCCACCACAAAAGGATATCAACTGGTGTTGGCACACCCTGAGCGTTACATATTCCTGCAAAACGATCTGGCTAAAGCCGAAGACCTTATTAACCGTGGCGTTTACTTTCAGCTTAACACATCGTCATTAACCGGGTATTACTCACGGGAGGCTCAACGAACGGCATATAAATTAATAGACAAAGGATGGGTACACTTTGTAGGTAGTGATTGCCATTCGCTTCAACATATTCATCTTCTAGAAGAAGCCCAGACAAGCCGGTACTACCAAAAAGCATTAACTTTGCCGTTGTTGAATAATGGGCTTTAGATGATTGCAGTTACAGGTGCAAATGGTTTATTGGGCAGCTTTGTGATAAGAAAACTTCACGAAGCCAATATTCAGGTTATTGCCCTAAAGCGATCGAACAGTGACACCTCCATGCTCGCGGATTTGAGTTCCCTCACTTGGCGCACAACTGACATTCTGGATCCAATATCATTACAAGAAGCCTTTGAAGGTGTGACGGGTGTGATTCATTGTGCTGCCATGGTTTCATTCAATCCACGCGATGAAAAGAAACTCATGCAGGTAAACGTTGAAGGAACAAAAAATGTAGTTGATGCGTGTCTCGTTTCCGGAATTGGTCGCTTGCTGCATGTAAGTTCAGTTGCTGCATTGGGGCGACAAAAAAATCAAACCGTGATTTCAGAAACGAATACATGGATTGATTCCCCCTACAACACCACGTACGGATTATCAAAATATAAAGCTGAGTTAGAAGTATTTCGCGGACAGGAAGAAGGGCTCAAAACCATTATCATTAATCCTTCGGTAATTCTTGCGCGTGGAAACTGGGATCGAAGCAGCGCACAACTCTTTAAATATGTGTGGCGCCAGCGTCCCTTCTATTCAGAAGGATCCTTTAATTATGTGGATGTGCGCGATGTAGCCCAGCAGATACACCAATTATTCTTTTCTGATCTGGAAGGAGAACGATTCATCTCGAATGCAGGATCGATAACCATTAAAGATTTCTTTCAAAAACTGGCGGCTCTTCTCAACAAAAAAGCACCGGCTATCAAGGTTTCGAAACCGGTTTTAAAAGTCCTTGCCTTAGCTGAGTTATGGCGATCGTACCTCACAGGCTCAACACCATTAATAACCCGCGAAACAGCCCGGGGAGCCGATACACACTTCTCTTACTCGAACGCTAAAATCAAAAATGCCCTTTCATGCGAGTTTCAAACGATTGACGAGACCCTGGTGTGGTGCGCGGAATTTTATAGAAAACAAATGGAATTAAAAAATTAAAATTGGTCGTAGTTTTGAGCTGATTTTTTGTCTACCTTAGGAAAACCCATTAAGCACATGGCGAAAGAATTCCGCAAACGAGAGGACGAGGGTAATGAGTTGATCAAGCGTTTCGAGGACCACCTGAAAAAGAGAAAATCTGATTTTTTTGATCTTGATGCCTACGAAGAGATAATTGATTTCTACATGCTGAGGGGCAAACACAACAAAGCTCTTCAGGCAGTCAATCACGCCATCAATCAATATCCATACTCCATTGAGCTGATCGTTATCAAGGCTCAGATTCTTTCGCACCTGGAAGAATATCCTGCAGCGTTGGAACTACTGGAACAAGCTGAAAACCTTCAGCCAAACGATTCAGAAATTTTATTTACCAAAGGTTCAATTTTTTCAGTTCAGGGAAAATACCAGGAAGCTATTGATTGCTACGAACGCGTGCTCAACCTCACCGAAGATAAAGACGAAGTATTCTATAACATCGGTTTAGCCTGGCAAAATCTTGAACAATACAGCAAGGCCATTGATGCGTACAAAAATGCGATTGAGAATAACCTCAATCACGAAGGTGCATTATACGAACTTGCCTACTGCCTGGATGTAACCGGTCAGTTGGAGAGCAGCGTTTCATACTATAAAAAATTCATTGACGAAGATCCGTACTCAGCAGCGGCTTGGTACAACCTAGGCATTGTTTACAATAAGTTGGGGCAATTTGAAGAAGCATTAAACGCTTATGACTATGCCGTAACGGTTGATGATACGTTTGCGTCCGCCTACTTTAACATGGGCAATACATACATGAATCTAACTGAATACACCAAAGCGTTGGATTCATTCAAAAAAACAATCGACATAGAAGGTCCAAGTGCAGAAGTGTATTGTTCGATTGGTGCTGCTTATGAAAGCCTGGAGCAATATGATTTAGGATTGAAGTACTATCAAAAAGCCACCAAGCTAGACAACATGTATGACGAGGCCTGGTTTGGCGCTGGAGTTTGCCTGGAGAAGCAGGAGAAGTGGTACCAGGCACTTCACTTTTATAATAAGGCTCTGAAGCTTCATGTTGAAAATCCAGAGTATTGGAAAGCCATTGCTCATGCCGAGTTCAAGGTTGGTAACATTGTATCCAGCCTGGATGCTTATGAAGAAGCCAGTAAACTTGATCCACAGGATAAAGAAATCTGGTTAAACTGGTCATTTATTTACTATGAACAAGGCGACTACGATAAGGCCGTAGAGGTGCTGACGCATGGGTTTGATGAAATTGCTGCCGATGCAGAGTTGTTTTACCGCATGACCGTTTACCTCATTGAGGCCGGCCGGTTTAAAGAAGCCTTTAATTATTTGGAAAATGCACTAATTTTGGACTTTGATGCACATGCTTCTTTGTATGAGTTCTTCCCCCAACTCGAAACACAGAAGGCATTGTTCAAAATTATAGAGCAGTTTAGAAAAGAAAACACCTAACCAAACCATTAATAATCCATTCCATTCCCTCAATGGACTTTTTTAATCCATTAACTCAATTGTACTTTAAATGAATTACGATCTGAATAATTTGCCTGAACGAACCAAAAAACCCAGGCAATACGGTTTTACTATGGCCATGGACAAAGGCCTTAGTGTACGCGAAGCAGAAGATTTTGTAGAAATATGCTCCGACCATGTGGATATTGTAAAGCTGGGCTGGGCCACTTCGTATGTAACGCCTAACCTGAAAGATAAACTTAAGGTATATAAAGACGCTGGCATACCCACCTACTTTGGTGGAACCCTTTTCGAAGCCTTCATCATCCGCGACCAGTTTGATGATTACCGTAAAGTGCTTGATAAATATGACATGTCGTTTGCAGAAGTTAGCGATGGATCGATTGATTTGGACCACGACAAGAAATGTGATTTTATCAGCAAACTTTCGGAACAGGTAACGGTGCTTTCGGAAGTAGGTTCAAAAGATGCAGATAAAATTATTCCACCTTACATGTGGATTGACCTGATGCAAAAAGAACTGGATGCCGGTGCATGGAAAGTAATTGGTGAAGCACGCGAAAGCGGGAACGTGGGTCTGTTCCGATCAACCGGTGAAGTACGTTCCGGTTTGGTTCAGGAAATCCTTACGAAAATTCCGTTCGAAAAAATTATCTGGGAAGCACCTCAAAAAGCACAGCAGGTATGGTTTATTAAATTATTGGGCGCTAACGTTAACCTGGGTAACATTGCACCCAATGAGGTTATTCCGTTGGAAACCATACGCCTCGGCTTGCGTGGCGACACGTTCCTGCACTTTCTGGGCATTGAGCGCAAAATTGACAAAAGCACTCCGCCATTCCACGTTGATTAATCGGTGAGGCGCACTAAAGATTATATTCTCCTTTACCTGAAAGGAATCGCCATGGGCGGTGCAGATGTTATACCCGGAGTTTCCGGAGGTACCGTTGCATTCATTACCGGAATCTACGAAGAACTGCTGCACTCCATTCGCTCGGTGGATTTGGATGCGTTGAAGTTGCTTCGCTCATTTCATTTTGCTGAATTCTGGAAAAAAATAAATGGATCATTCCTGCTGGTTCTGTTTGCCGGAATCCTGACAAGTCTGTTATCCTTAGCCAAGCTCATGACCTGGCTGCTGGCTAACCATCCGATACAGGTATGGTCATTTTTTTTCGGGCTCATTCTTATTTCATCTCCGCTGATTTTACGTGAAATCAAGAAGTGGCATGCAGGCATTATTTTTTCTTTCATCGCAGGCATCGTAATCGCATATTTGATTACCATACTTTCACCGGCACAAACGCCTGATGACCTCTGGTTTATTTTCATTGCTGGTGCCATTGCCATTTGCGCCATGATTTTACCCGGAATTTCAGGCGCATTTATTTTACTGCTATTGAGTAAATACGAATACATGATCCAGGCTATTACCCAGGTGAACATTCCGGTAATTGTGGTATTCGCATTGGGGTGCCTCACCGGTATTATGAGTTTTTCACGCTTGTTAAGCTGGATTTTAAAAAACTACCGCCATATCGCCTTGGCTATGTTGGGAGGCTTTATGCTGGGCTCATTGAATAAAGTCTGGCCCTGGAAAGAGGTCATTTCCTTCCGTTTAGATAGCTCAGGGAAACAAGTTCCTGCAATTGATAAAAGTGTATTACCTTGGGATTTCTTTGAAAAAACCGGAAATGACCCTCAGATAATCCAGGCCATTGTAATGATGGCACTCGGTGTATTTATTGTTGTTTTGATTGAAAAGATTGCAGAAAGACTAAAAACCAACAACTGATCATGGAAAAAATCTTTGGGCTTATCGGTGCAACCGTTAGCCATTCATTCTCCAAATCATATTTTGATGAGAAATTTTTTCGCGAAGGGTTACGCGATCATCACTACGAATTATTTCCCCTGGAAAAAATTCAGGATGTTGAAAACTTACTAAAGAACACAAAAGGCCTTAGCGGTTTAAACGTTACGCTGCCTTACAAAGAACAGGTAATGAGATACCTGGATGAAGTAGACCCGGCTGCCAAAGAAATTGGTGCTGTTAACGTGGTAAAAATTGAAGAAGGAAAAGTTAAAGGCTATAACACCGACTCGGCTGCTTTTCTCGAAACCATAGAAAAATGGCTTCCGAAAGAACAGGAGTTCAACGCCATTATATTGGGAACAGGTGGTTCATCCAAAGCGGTGCGTCAAGCACTAACCAAACTAAACATTCCGTTTAAAACCGTATCGCGCGATAAGGGAAAAGGTGACTTGACGTACGATGACCTGAAAAATAATTCTTCCATAATAAAAGAATCGCTTTTGGTGATTAACACTACTCCGCTGGGTATGTACCCACAAACGGACCTGATACCGCCCATCCCATACGAGTGCCTGACCAAAAATCATTTCGTTTACGACTTGATTTATAATCCTGCCCGTACCATGTTTTTACAAAAAGCGGAAATGCGTGGTGCCACCATTAAGAACGGACTTGAAATGCTTCACATTCAGGCGGAAAAATCCTGGCAGATCTGGAACAACTAGTTCGCAGGTTAGCGTTTACGGTTCAAGGTTTAAAGTTTAGCAGATTCAGTTCAACTTCCTTGAACTTTAAACGTTAAACGTTGAACTTCCAGCATGGATTTTAAACTCATCAGCGAATACGTACCCACCGGTGATCAACCGCAGGCCATCAAACAACTTACAGAAGGGGTTGAACGGGGTGAACCGCACCAAACCCTATTAGGCGTTACCGGTTCAGGCAAAACATTTACCATGGCTAATGTTGTCTCCCGTGTTCAGCGCCCCACATTGGTACTGAGCCACAACAAAACCCTTGCGGCACAACTCTACGGTGAATTCAAAAATTTCTTTCCGGAAAATGCGGTAGAATACTTTATCTCCTATTACGATTACTATCAACCAGAAGCCTATATCCCATCCTCTAATCTTTATATTGAAAAAGATCTTTCCATCAATGAAGAAATTGAAAAACTTCGACTAAGTGCCACAAGCTCTCTGCTCACCGGCCGGAGGGACGTTTTAGTTGTGGCTTCAGTATCGTGTATATATGGTATTGGCAATCCGGATGAGTTTGGGAAGAATGTGATCAAGCTGAAGGTGAATGAAACCATTGCACGCAATAAACTTCTTTTCGCGTTGGTTGATATTTTATACAACCGCACCGAAGCAGATTTTAAACGCGGTACGTTTCGCGTTAAAGGCGATACGGTGGATATTTTTCTGGCGTATGCCGATTATGCAATACGCATTTACTTCTGGGGCGATGAAATTGAATCCATTCAACGCATTGATCCTGTATCCGGAAAGAAAATATCCGATGAAAAAATCGTGACGATTTTTCCGGCTAACTTGTTTGTTACAGGAAAAGAATCCTTGCAACAGGCCATTCGAGAAATACAGGATGACATGATGGTTCAGGTGGAAATGTTTGAATCGGAGAAACGCCACCTCGAAGCCAAACGACTAAAAGAGCGAACCGAGTTTGACCTGGAAATGATGCGCGAACTTGGGTATTGCTCAGGTATTGAAAACTACTCCCGCTATTTCGATCGCAGAAAACCAGGGGCACGCCCCTTCTGTCTGCTGGATTATTTTCCAGATGATTACCTGATGATTATTGACGAGAGCCACGTTACCGTTCCACAAATACGGGCCATGTGGGGTGGAGATCGTTCGCGAAAAGTTAACCTCGTGGATTTTGGTTTCCGGTTGCCTTCTGCGCTGGATAACCGTCCATTAACATTCAACGAGTTTGAATCTGTGGTCAATCAAGTGATCTACGTGAGTGCCACTCCTGCTGAATACGAACTGAGAAAATCGGAAGGTGTAGTGGTAGAACAACTCATCCGGCCAACCGGCTTGCTCGATCCGGAAATTGACATCCGGCCAAGTCGCAATCAAATTGATGATTTGTTTGAAGAAATAGACGAACGTGTTAAGAAGCATGAGCGTGTACTGGTAACTACGCTGACCAAACGCATGGCGGAAGAACTAACTAAATTCATGGAGCGTGCCGCCATTAAGTGCCGCTACATTCATTCAGAAGTAGACACGTTGGAGCGTGTAGAAATATTGCGCGAACTTCGTTTGGGTGTATTTGATGTGTTAGTGGGTGTAAATCTATTGCGTGAGGGACTCGATCTGCCTGAAGTTTCGCTTGTTGCCATTTTGGATGCAGACAAAGAAGGCTTCCTACGAAATCAACGGTCCCTCGTACAAACCATTGGCCGTGCAGCCCGAAACGTGAACGGCCGGGTAATCATGTATGCCGATACCGTAACCGAATCGATGCAGTTGGCCATTGATGAAACGAATCGAAGAAGAAAAATTCAGGCCGACTACAACAAGGAACATGGCATCACGCCTAAAACGATTATCCGCTCTAAAGAATCCATTCTAAGCCAAATCAAAGTTGCCGATTCAAAAAAATCAACCCGGAATTACTACATCGAAAATGAAGAAGCTAGCCTGGCGGCCGATCCGGTGGTGGCCTATTTAGGAAAAGATGAGTTGTTAAAAATGGCGGAGCGGACAAAAAAAGCTATGGAAAAAGCTGCCAAAGAGTTGGAGTTTATCGAAGCTGCCCGATTACGTGACGAATACCTCGCCCTGCAGAAGTTGATTGAAGAGAAAAAGTGATGGGGATCATTATATTTGAAAAATTCTTTACCAAACGATGAAACGGATATTTTTTATTCTACTGATTGGCGTAGTCGGATCAGCATATGCCCAAAGCTCACAGGACTTTATGATTGGTGGCGGACTTGATTTTCTAAAAACTGACAATCAGGAGCTTTTTCAAAAAGCACAGATCGGGTTTGAGGCCAACTACTTTGTTATCCGAAAATTCACGGTTACTGCCGGTGTAGACTTATGGACTGAGCGGGAATCCAGCTTTGTTTTTGGCTCACGCTGGTACCTGGCCGATAAATTTTTTGCCCGCTTCCGCGGATTGATAGGTCAGAATGATTTTTCCATTGGAGCAGGCGGAGCTATTCCCTTTAAACACAACTGGCGATTTGAATTGATCGGTGACTTTTATTTTGAAGGAGAATTTGCTGTTCGGACTGGGGTGGCGTATGTGATTAGCAGGTAATAAACAATAAGTGGTATGTAATTTGTTCTATTTCTATGGAAATTCTAATCCCCCGATATGATAATCCGAAAAATTTTTCCATTTCTTCTGATTGCACTGCTTACTTCCTGTGCGGTTTCGAATCATAGTTCAGTTTTAAAACAAACGCAAGAGAATCCATTCAACAGAATACTTATCCTTCTTTCTGATGACGACTTGAAATTAACCACTTTTGATTCTGCCTTTTACACAAATCACATTCAGGATCACTTTAATACATTGGAGGGCATCAGATATAGAAATCACTTAGAAAAGACTTTTCAGCGTAATCTGGAGTCGAAAGGAACTGTAATCATAAAATCGGCTGACGTTTTTCCTGTTAATGACCCAATACCCTATTTAGATTTTAGAAAAGCGCTTGACAGCTTGCAAATACATGCCGTCTTAGTAATAAATCTGCGTGAATATTGGACAACATTATCCTATGATCAAAATAATCAGGTTTCTACAGAACCAAATGCATCCTTCAATACCTATCTGGTCAGGCTATGGAATGATCAAATAGTTTGGATGGGTAATACCATAGTTAATGGTATATATGCCGGATATGATACCATCAACAATACACTAGCCAGAAAAATTGCAGCTTCACTACGTAAACACAAGCTGATCTATCCATCCGATCCAACAATCAGAAATAAATAATTTTGAAATCCCAATCCGAAATGTCTTAATAAAAAAACCCCAACTAATCAGTCGGGGTTTATTTTATAAAATTCAATAACGATAGAACTCTTATTTCGCAGCAGCAAATCGTTTTGCTACTTCTTCCCAGTTCACCACATTCCACCACGCGGTAATGTAATCCGGTCTGCGGTTTTGGTAATTCAGGTAATACGCATGCTCCCACACATCGCAACCCAAAATGGGTGTACCCTTAACTTCAGCAACATCCATCAACGGATTGTCCTGGTTAGGTGTTGAGGTAATCTGCAGTTTGCCTGAACCATCAACAATCAACCACGCCCAACCTGAACCGAAACGGCCGGCACCCGCAGCAGCAAACTTGGTTTTAAACTCATCAAAATTTCCAAACGCACTGTTAATAGCATCAGCCAACGCATCGGTAGGAGCACCTCCCGCATTCGGCCCCATGATAGTCCAGAACAAACTGTGGTTATAATGACCACCCCCATTGTTGCGAACGGCTACCGGGTACTTGGAAATATTTTTACAAATTTCTTCAATGCTCAGGTTTTCTTCGGGCTTACCGGCAACCACATTGTTTAGGTTGGTTACATAGGCATTGTGATGCTTGCCATGGTGGATTTCCATGGTCCGCGCATCAATATGGGGTTCAAGTGCATTGAAAGCGTACGGTAAATTGGGCAATGTAAACGGCATATGTAAATGGTTTAATTGTGAAACATGTAAGATGTCAAATATACAACCCTAACAACGGGGATAAAATTCGGTTTAAGAGAATTTTTTGGACGATCGCAAGCTAGAAACTTGTGGCTCGCGGCTAGAAACTAAACTTCACCCTCTGATCTGCTTAAAGAAGTGATCAATAAGCGCTTTCGCCTCACTCGCGAACACTCCGCTTACTACTTCGGTTTTCGGATGTAATACCGGTTGCCTGATCAGGCCATACCCGCGTTGAATATCAGAAGCACCAAATACCAATTTACCCAACTGAACCCAAGCCAATGCACCTCCACACATCACGCAGGGCTCGAGGGTAACATACAGCGTGCATTCATTCAGGTATTTTGATCCGAGGTAGTTGGCTGCAGCCGTAGCGGCTAACATCTCGGCATGTGCAGTGGCATCGGTTAGTTTTTCCGTTTGATTGTGGGCCCGAGCAATAATCCGGTTCTTTACAACCACAACTGCGCCCACCGGAACCTCACCAATGTCCAGTGCTTTTTGCGCTTCTTTTAGTGCCTCGCGCATGAAGTATTCATCGGTGTACAACTCCATCCGCGTTATTTCATTTTGATGCTTGTCATCATTTTTTGAGCGGTCTCCTGCCAGTCGGGGCGGATTCTGCGCGGACAGTTAAACGAGAACACCAATGTTCTTCCGGGTTCCACCAGGTACTGAACGTAGGTATAGTTTAGGATCGGGTCGCGTTGGGATAACTCCATGGGGTTTCCCTTAACGCGCGATTCAAATTCAAAGTAAATCAATCGTTTGCCGTGCACTTCGTGAATGCCTTCAGAAATAAATTCGATGTTGTCAAACAAATTGGCCAATCCCGCTTTGAAGAACTTTTGTGCCATCTCGATATTGGCATCGGGCCATTGTGTGGCTGAAACGTTAACACTAAAGTCGACCATCCGATCAGGGTTGGTATACGCGGCTATTGGCTTCCGAACAGACGGATAACGCTGGCCAAAATCCAGGTCATCCATAGGCCGGAAATCCTTGGGCAAGAGCACCGAAATTTCGGGGGTTACTTTGGTACGCACCAGCTTGACAGCCGAATCAAAACCACCCCATATAAAAGCAAGAAAAACAAGCAATCCGGTTCGCATACTATATTTTTTATTCGTTCATGCCCTGAGTAAAAGTATTACTAACTTCGCCCCCCTGAGAAACGTCTCAAGAGCAATTATCGTACAAAATTAAGGAAATCGAGTATGTTACGAACGCACACCTGCGGTGAACTCCGAATAAATCATGTTAATCAACCGGTAACGTTAACGGGTTGGGTACAACGCGTACGCAACAAGGGAAGTCTTTTGTGGATTGACCTGCGCGACCGCTATGGCATTACCCAATTGATTTTTGATGAGAGTTCAACGGAAGCCTCTCTTATGGATCATGCGCGATCGGTGGGGCGTGAATTTGTAATCCAGGCTACGGGTATCGTCATCGAACGTCTTTCTAAAAACGATAAGATGCCTACCGGTGACATTGAAATAAAAGTGACTGAGCTTACTATACTTAATGCTGCCAAAACTCCACCCTTTACCATTGAAGACGAAACCGATGGCGGTGACGAACTGCGCATGAAATACCGGTACCTGGATTTGCGCAGAACACCGGTTCGGGAAAGTTTACTGCTGCGCCACAAAATGGCCCAACAAACCCGCATTTACCTGGACGGGTTGAATTTCGTTGAGGTGGAAACTCCGGTGCTGATCAAATCAACACCCGAAGGTGCCCGCGATTTTGTGGTCCCCTCACGTGTTCACCATGGTGAGTTCTATGCATTGCCACAATCGCCACAAACGTTTAAGCAGTTGCTGATGGTTTCCGGTTTCGACCGGTATTATCAGATTGTGAAATGCTTCCGCGATGAAGATTTACGTGCCGACCGCCAGCCTGAGTTTACACAAATCGACTGCGAGATGGCCTTCATCACCCAGGAAGATATTCTGTCAACGTTTGAAGGATTGATTCGTCATTTGTTTAAGTCTGTAAAAGAAATTGAACTTCCCTCCGTGCCCCGCATGACCTATGACGATGCGATGAAGTATTACGGATCTGACAAACCCGATACGCGGTTTGAGATGAAGTTTGTTAGTCTTAAAACTCCCCTCCTTGATAAGGAGGGGCAGGGGGTGGTTGACTTAACTACCGGTAAAAACTTTGTCGTATTCGACAGCGCTGAATTGGTAGTGGGTATTTGCGCAAAAGGCTGTGCCGAATACACCCGCAAACAATTGGATGAACTTACCGAGTTTGTAAAACGCCCTCAGGTTGGCGCCAAAGGATTGGTGTATGTTCAATACAAGGCTGACGGAACATTAAAATCTTCGGTTGATAAATTTTACACTGCTGAAGACTTAAAGAAATGGGCAGAAGTATTCAACGCACAACCAGGCGATTTAATGCTGATTATGGCAGGCGAAACGAATAGCACGCGCAAACAACTAAATGAACTGCGCTTGTTGATGGGTGAAAAACTCGGGCTTCGGGATAAAGATAAATTTTCAGCACTTTGGGTACTCGATTTTCCATTGCTGGAGTGGAACGAAGAAACCAATCGTTATCACGCCATGCACCATCCGTTTACTTCACCAAAGCCGGAAGACATTCCGTTGTTGGCAACCGATCCCGGAAAGGTACGCGCCAATGCATATGACATGGTGCTGAACGGAAGTGAAATCGGTGGAGGTTCTATTCGTATTCATGATCGGGCTACACAGCAAATGATGTTTAACCATCTGGGCTTCACGCCAGAAGAAGCAAAAAAACAATTCGGCTTTTTGATGGAGGCGTTCGAATATGGCGCACCTCCACATGGCGGTATTGCCTTTGGTTTCGACAGACTTTGTGCGTTGTTTGGTGGGTCTGAATCAATCCGTGATTACATCGCCTTCCCGAAAAACAATGCAGGCCGCGACATGATGATTGATACACCTTCAACTATTTCGGAGGAGCAATTAAAAGAACTCGGGATTCAGGTGAGGAACTAGGTTATCAGGGAAGGACCACATTTCTATGTGGTCTATGTTTCTATGTGGTTGTATATTTCTGAAAAATGATAGAGCATTTTCCGAAATAAAAAGAAATCTAGCCCAAAACACATGGTTACCCTCTTAGGCATTCCGCTTGACGAAAATTCATCTTTCTTAGAAGGCGCCAGGCTTGCACCGCAGGCTATTCGTGATGCTCTTCACTCCACCTCAACAAACTATTGTACAGAATCCGGAATTGATCTTCAAACCAATAAACAGTGGAAAGATGCGGGTGACCTGATGCTGGCACCCATGCCGCAAGCGATGGCCGAAATTGAATTTGCGGTAAAAAACCAAATTGAATCAGGGAATAAAATTTTATGCCTAGGTGGAGATCACTCCATCACTTTTCCCATTGTCAAAGCGGTGGCTGCATCGCATAAAAACCTGAATATTCTACACCTTGATGCGCACGCAGATTTGTATGATGATTTCGAAGGAAACCCGCACTCACATGCCAGTCCGTTTGCGCGCATTATGGAACAAGGCTTAGCGCAGCGGCTTGTACAAGTGGGCATTCGCACACTGAATCCACATCAGCGCGAGCAAGCCAAACGATTCGGAGTTGAAATAATTGAAATGAAAGATTGGAAAGATAGTCATGTGTTTTCTTTTGACGGACCGCTTTACATTTCATTGGACATAGATGCACTGGATCCTGCATTTGCTCCCGGGGTTTCGCATCATGAACCGGGTGGATATTCTACCCGCCAGGTGCTCAACATTATTCAAAATATTCACGCGAATATTGTCGGTGCCGATATTGTAGAACTAAATCCTTCACGTGATATACATAACATGACTGCCATGACAGCCGCTAAATTTTTGAAAGAATTGTTAGCCAAAATGATAAACTAATGGCTAAGGACTATTTCTCTGGCCATTCGAAATTGTACGCTACCTTCAGACCAACCTATCCAGATGTGTTGTATGAATTTATTTTCAAACATGTGAAGCAATTTGATACTGCATGGGATTGTGCTACCGGCAACGGACAAGTGGCTAAGGTTTTAGCCAATTCATTCAAAACGGTTTATGCAACTGATATCAGTAGGGAACAAATACAGCATGCACATCAGAAAAAAAATATTGTTTACAACATAGAGCAGGCAGAGCAAACTTCATTTGCCGATAATCAATTTGACCTAATCACTGTTGCACAAGCCATTCACTGGTTCGATACCGAAACCTTCTTTCAGGAAGTAGCACGGGTTGCCAGGCCCGGAGGTATCCTGGCCGTTTGGGGTTACGCAAACTGTTTTGTCAATTCAGAGATTGATAAGCACTTCGTGCATTTCTATCAAAACATAGTTGGTCCGTATTGGGATAAAGCGCGTGTGTTAATTGAGCAACATTATCAACCCATATCATTTCCGTTTGAAGAAATACCATCACCTCCGTTTCAGATTCAGGTTAACTGGAATCTTGAGCAGTTTGCCGGGTACCTCACTACCTGGTCGGCAACGCAAAAATATATACACACAACCGGTATTGATCCCGTGCCTGAATTCATCAAGCAGATAAAACCACGTTGGAAGGATGCTATGCCTGTAACATTTCCTGTATTTCTCAGACTAATGCGGGTAAAATAATTCAGACCTCTCTATGAAAGCTTCAACCCGCACAACTTATGGCCCACCGGATGTTATTACTGTAAAAGAAGTTGAAAAGCCCACACCAAAAGCTAACGAAATTCTTGTTCGTGTTCATGCCACCACCGTAAACCGAACCGACTGTGGTGCGTTATGGGGACAGCCGTTTGTCTACAGATTCTTTATCGGCCTATTCAAGCCAAGAAATTCCATTACCGGAACAGACTTTGCCGGAATAGTTGAAGCTGTGGGTGACCAAGTAAGTGAATTTAAAATTGGCGACCGGGTTTTTGGATTTGATGACAATACCCTGCCCTCGCATGCGGAGTACATGGTTATTGACTACAAGAAGCCGATAACCAAAATTCCGAACGACTTTACCTACGAACAAGCTGCGGCCAGCGCTGAAGCCGCACATTATGCCTATAATTTTTTAAACAAAGTAAAACTCAAGCCGGGAGACAAAGTATTGGTAAATGGTGGAACCGGTGGCATCGGCTCAGCGGCCATTCAGTTGCTGAAGAGCATGGATATTTTTGTAACCGCTGTGTGTCACTCGCAATACGATGATCGCGTACGGGCATTGGGTACCGACCGCATCATTCATTACGACAAAGAAGATTTTACACAGGATTACGAAAAGTATGACTTCGTTTTTGATGCTGTGGGCAAAAGCTCATTCAAACCCTGCACAAGAATTTTAAAGGACAACGGCATTTATATTTCGTCTGAATTAGGACCAAGTGCCGAAAATCTATATTTGCCCTTGCTAACTTCCATTAAAGGTGGAAAGAAAGTTGTGTTCCCGATGCCTAAAGATATTTCAAAAAGTCTGGCTTATGTGGCAGACCTGGAAAAAAAAGGAAAATTCAAGCCGCTTATTGATCGTACCTATTCGCTGGATGAAATCAAAGAAGCCTTTGCGTATGTGAACTCCGGGCAGAAGATTGGAAACGTAATTATTAAGATTAGTAATTAAAACTTATAAATTGACATTTAACTAAACAATTGACTCTATGAAGGTTTTGAAATTTATACTGTTAGGGATTGCTGTACAACTTAGTTTTACTTTATCTGCTCAGACTAACAAGGGATCATTCCTTATTGGTGGTGATGCTTCTTATACATCATCAAAAAATACAGTCATGGGAAATGAAACTAAGCAAACTCAAATTAGTATTAACCCAACGGTCGGCTATTTTATTATAGACAATCTTGTGCTTGGAGCATCTCTTCCATTATCCTTCTCACAATCGAGAAGTTCTGGGTTTCAGTCTGATTCAAAGTCATCAAGTATCACATTGGGTCCATTGGCAAGATATTATGTGCCTATAGGTAAGTATTCAATTTTTACAGAAGTTAAGTACACACTTGGGTTGATTAAAGTTGAAGGCCCCACATTTGATCCAATTAGCGGATCAGTCATTTTTTTAACTAATAAGGGAAAAGATAAGATATTAAGTTTTGGATTAGGGACAACATACTTTATTAATGAATCAATAGGGATTGAAGTTGGAGCATACTATATCAAGCAAAATGTTGAGTACGAAAATTCAGAAATGTTCATAATTCCTGATTTCGAGAGTGAGGACTTTACTCTTCGTGTAGGCTTCCAATTCTATTTGGCAAGACAGTAACACTTTTATCACTCACATTCCCATCATCACAAACGCACCCCAATAGTAGGGGTCCTTGTATTTGGTCATGAGTTGAAGTTGGGCTTGCTTGAAGGCCTTTTGCTTGTTGCCCAGTTTGAGCCAGTTCGTGTAAAAGCTGGTCATGAGTTGTTGAGTGGCTGCATCATCCACTTTCCATAAACTCATAATCATGGCATCGGCACCGGCCACAAGAAAAGCGCGCTGCAAACCATATACCCCTTCACCTGATTTTACATCACCAAGTCCCGTTTCGCAGGCGCTAAGCACCACCAGGTTGGTTCCTTCCAGGTTCAGGTTCATCGCCTCATAAGCCGTAAGTACACCATTGTCGTTGCTTGAAATATCGGTTCCTCCTCCACTAATGGCATGACCCGCTCCGGCTAAGATCAACCCTGAGCGCAGCAATGGATTGTTTGAAGCATTCTCAGCATTTACGCCAAATACCGATCCCCCTGCTCCTTCCACATCCTGAAGAAAATAACCGTGCGTAGCAATGTGCACCAGTGTTGGTCCTTTTAATTTTTTTACATTCGATTCGGTTGCGTTTTTCTCCATCACCTGGTTAACCTGATAGCCAGAAACTTTCAAAAGCTTGGCTACGGCATCCACTTCTGTTTTGGTTCCTGGCAGTGATGATATATCAGCAGTAGCATAATCTGGGAAGCCGAGCAAAAATGCATTCTTCTTTGGTGCCACGGTCTTCTTTGCCTTTAAAGCCATCAGGTCTTTTGAATTACCGATGATCACCAGATCATAACGCTTTAGCACATAATCGCCATCAGGCTTCTTTAGCGTATTCAAATTAAGTTGATTGTATACGCCATCTGGTGATAGATAGACAACCTTTCTTGTTGATACTTCCGGCTCGATCTTGCTCCAGTATTGCTCATACGAATAGGTGTCAGCCATTTTTTCATGGATGGCATTGCGATAAAATTTCGCATAGCGTGTTTCAAGTTGATTGCCATTTTCCAGCACCACCAGGCGAGGCATTTCCAATCCTTTCTTCAACACCAGCGCCACATAGCGCGACTCATTCGTAAAATCCTGATCGAATTTGCGCACGCGAACAATATCCACAACGGCTTCGGTATCGGTAAGCAGGGATAGAATTTGCTTATAGCTGATTTTTGACGTGGAGTATCCGGCAGAGAAATCAGATGAACGCTCAGAGAGGGATCGCTCCATCGCATTGGCTTTTCGTTCCAGATCAGCGAGGTCAATTTTTTGCTCCTTTAATTCTTCTTTAGAGTACGCATAAAGGCGTGCTAATTGTTCCTTCTGATCGAGCCATTGCAAATAATCCTTCTTAAGATTTTCATCGGTGCCCTTAAGAATAGCTTCTTTCACTTTGTTCGTAGCATTCAGCAAAATGGCTTTGGTGGCGATGTGGTAATCATAAAAATCCTGCACCACGGGGTTTTGCTCTATGTGTGCTTCAATGGCAAAATTGAAAAAGCGTTGAAAGCGAGGCGCGGTAATATCCCAGTA
Organism: uncultured Roseivirgaceae bacterium; assembly: GCA_964419145.1. Taxonomy (GTDB): domain Bacteria; phylum Bacteroidota; class Bacteroidia; order Cytophagales; family Cyclobacteriaceae; genus UBA2336. The sequence continues at coordinate 73,364 of CAYQOM010000009.1, forward strand.
TTTTGTTTTCTCGGCCTCACTCATCGGAGGAAAATACTGGTTGATGAAGTCGATGGTTTTATCCATCACATCGCGGTACATCATATAGGCCTTATCCAACCGACCGGTTTTCCAAAACAGAATGGCCATATCTTCCTGCGAGCGTACGTAATCGGGATGGTTAACACCCAGCGTACTTTCCCGAATGCTCAAAGCTTTGTTTAACAATGTCTCTGCTTCCGCATTACGGCCTTGCATGCGATAGAAGTTGCCCAAATCGGCTGTTGCTTTAGCAAAGGATGGATGTTGTTCGGTGAATTTCTTTTTGTATACATCAGATGAGGTCTTGAGCAAAGTTTCAACTTGATCCGTTTTACCCATCTGAATATAAAGAATGCCCAATTGATTTAATACGTTGGCATATTCGGGGTTATTCTTTTGCCCCAATCCAAATCTCTTTTCGTAAATATCCTTTATGTCTAAATAAACTTTCTCAGCCTCAGCAAACTTTCCTGCCGATTGATAAACATTAGCAAGGTTGGACAAGAACTGTCTGCTTTCAAAAGACTTTTTACCCTTTATAATATTAGTTTCCTTCAAAGCTTTTTGAGCAACTTCAACCGACTCTCTCATTTCAGCGATAGACTCATCAAACCTACCCATAGCTTGATGCATTACAGCTTTGTTATTTAGTAGTATAGCATATTGCAAACTCGTTTCTCCAAATCGTTGTTTGCCGAGAACCAATGCCCGATCGAAAATTTTCTCCGCTTCCGTATAACGACTCTGTTGTTGCAATAACTTTGCTTTACTGTTTAAATTCGCAATATATCCTGCACTATTTTGCCCTCTTGTATTCTCAGTAGAGGTTAGCGACCATTCTATGAATTCTTCCGCTTGCTGAAACTTTGATTGAGATAAATAAACCAATGCCATCGAGGAGATACATCGTAAATAAATCACTTCATTCGTAAGGCTATTATTTTCCATGAAAGTTTTTGCATTCTGAAATTCAATTTCAGCCGCTGCGAACCAACGAGCAGTGGTGTAGTAGGCAATAGCCCGCTCCATAATATCACGTGCCTGATCAATCTTTGTCTTCGAGGCCTCATCCTTATATGTATAAAAGCCACGTGTCCATGCCTCTCCTTTTTGCTCCACATCCAGAAAACCTGAGTTTTCATTCACTGAAATCGCAAACTGAAAATCCACGGAATCCAGTTTGGCTTTTGCTTCCGCACCAGCATCGCCCATGGCTTTGGTCAGCCAATCCTGGGCAGAAAGCGAAAACGAAATACCGAATAGAAGAATAAATGATAGAATACGCATGGTGAGAGTCTTTAAGCGTTAGTTTTGTGACCTCTAAATTACTTCGTTTACGAAATTATTCCACCCTAAGTTGATGAAATTAACCCGGCCACAGGCAGAAGCCATTGTACAGGTTTTGAAAGAAGTGCTTTTTAACGAGCGCTATGCCGACAAAGCCCTTGAAAAGGTTTTTAAAACACTCAAGTCGTGGGAGGCTGACCGTGCGCTTATTGCCGAAACCAGCTACGATATTATCCGGTACTACCGGCTGCTGACTACCATCAGCCAAAGCGAAAGCCTGTGGAAAATTCTAGGCGCCTGGGCTATTCATAACCACTACAACTTAGACGCATGGAAAGAATTCGCCTCGCTGAATGCCAAAGAAATCCACCAGCGATATGAAGCAGCAAAAGCAGAACGAAAAATCAGGGAATCCATTCCGGATTGGCTGGATGAGTTGGGCAATGCTGAATTGGGTGAAGCGTGGGATTCAACATTACCAGAACTGAATCGCGTACCCCCGATCGCACTCCGTGTGAACACGTTGAAAATTTCTGTGGATGAATTGCAATCAAAACTACAGGAAGAAGGATTTTCTGCTGAGCTTACCGATCAATTTCCCGAAGGGCTTAAGCTCAGCGAACGAAAAAATATTTTTCAGTCGAACGCTTTTCAGGAGGGCCTGTTCGAAGTACAGGATTTTGGCTCACAACAAATAGTACCCTACCTGCAAGCCGAACCCGGCATGCGAATTATTGATGCCTGTGCCGGCACGGGCGGAAAATCATTGCACCTGGCTGCGCACATGCAAAACAAAGGCAGGCTGATCTCCATGGATGTTGCCGAATGGAAACTGGAAGAATTCAAGACACGCGCGCGCAGAGCCGGTGTTCATAATTTTGAAACGCGTACTATTGAATCACCAAAATCTATCAAGCGCTTGCACGAAACAGCAGATCGTTTATTGCTGGATGTGCCTTGCTCCGGCTTGGGTGTTTTGAAACGAAACCCCGATGCGCGTTGGAAACTAAAACCGGAATACATTGTTAAAATCAGAAACACACAACAAACCATCTTAACCGACTACGCCCTGATGGTGAAGCCCGGTGGGAAGCTGGTGTATTCAACCTGCAGCATATTACCGTCAGAAAATGAAAAGCAGGTAAAACAGTTTCTTGACCAGCATGCCTCATTTCAACTGGAAGAAGAATTGACCATCAAGCCTTCGCTGCTTACAGATGGCTTTTATATGGCCCGGATTAAACGTTTGGCATAACTTGTTTATCTTGCGCGCTTAAATTTTTCTGCGTGAAACTACTCGGCAAACTTTATACATTTTGGGTAATTGTAGTGTTCAGCGTATTCATGATTATTCTGCTACCCGGAATCATGATTCCATTTTTGCTGGGTAACCGGTTTAGTTGGATCGGGTATAAATTTCTTTGGATCTGGTCGTGGATATTCAGTGTACTCACATTTATCCGGTACGAATTTCACGGAAAGAAAAATATGCAAAAGGGTAAGGCATACATCTACGTGAGCAACCACACTTCGTTTTTAGATATACCCGGCATTCGCCTGATCATCCCCGGAGAATTCAGGCCCATTGCCAAAAAAGAATTATTGAAAATTCCGGTGTTCGGGTTTATTGTAAAAGCCGCCACCGTGGTGGTCGATCGCAGCAGTCACGAGAGCCGGAAAAAAAGCATGGCGTATGCCAAACGAATTCTTGCGCACGGAATTTCCATGCTGATTTTTGCGGAAGGAACACAAAACCGAACCAGCGAACCGCTTCAACCTTTTAAAGATGGCGCATTCCGAATTGCCATCGACACCCAAACACCCATTCTTCCGATGGTGGTAATTAATGCAGGTAAACTGATGCCTCCGGGAAAACTCTCCATTTGGCCCGGCAAAATCAAAGTGATTGCTTTGCCCGAAATTTCTGTTGAGGGGTTAACCACAGAAGACGCTCAGGCACTTAAACAAAAAACGTTTGAACAGATGAAACAGGCCTTGCTTGACAATATGGATGCTTAAAAGGGAACGTATACCACTTTCTTGGTTTCAAAAAAATCTTCCTTGAAATAATCCGAAAGATTGTAAAGGGCATACGGTTTTCGAAGCTCGTTCAGTTCTTCCTCCAAATCTCCACCCTTTAAATACAGAATTCCGTTATCCAGCTCATGGACAGATTCTTTTTTTACTTTGTTGTGTACCCAACCATAAAATTCTTTTAAACGTGTAACGGCACGGCTTACGATAAAATCATATTGACCTTTAATTTGCTCAGCGCGGATTTGCTCACCACGAACATTCTTTAATCCGAGTGCATCCGCTACAGCATTGACAACCTTAATTTTCTTGCCTATAGAGTCAACCAAATGAAAATTGGTTTCAGGAAACAAAATGGCTAACGGTATTCCGGGGAAGCCCCCACCAGTACCCACATCAAGGATTTCCGCACCTGGTTTGAATGCCTGAACTTTTGCAATACCCAGCGAATGCAAAACGTGATTCACATAAAGGTTATCGACATCCTTTCGGGAGATAACATTGATTTTCTCGTTCCAATCACTGTAAAGATTATAAAGCAGCGAAAACTGATTACGCTGCTCGCTGGTAAGTTCAGGAAAGTACTGGAATATAGTTTCGGCTGATTGCAAACAGGAAAAAACTTAAATATGCTCCCGCTTATTCTTCACCATATCGAACATCAGTTCGCGTGCACGGTGAAGCTGCGCTTTTACCGTACCGAGTGGCGCTTCAATTTCAGCGGCAATCTCCTCGTACGAAAGCTCATGGAAATAACGCAGGCGAACCAGCTTTTGGTATTTAGGCGGCAGCTTATCCACAAACACCTGAATCAGCTCTTCCTTCTGGGCTTTAATGGCCTCTTCCTGTGGGTTCGGGTTCTCATCCTCCACATCTATCGATACCCCTTCCCCATTATCATCGGTAAAGGTATTGCTGATGCTGAGGGTGTTCAGTTTCTTTTTGCGGATGTAGTCTATGGTATTGTTGGTGGCAATGCGGAAAAGCCAGGTAGAAAAGGTGAAGTCTTTCTTAAACCGGTGCAGACTTTTAAACGCCTTGGCAAACGACTCGATCGTAAGGTCTTCTGCATCATCAACGTTGCGTACCATCTTTAAAATCATGTGGTACACGGGGCGCTTGTAGCGCTGCATCAGCTTGGCAAAAGCCTGCTCATCGTTGTTATTGACGGCCTCGTCAATCAACCTGAAATCCTCAAGCGCTTTTGTCGAAAATCGGCCTTCTAGCTCTTCCATTGTACTTTTTTTGATACCAACGCAACCGTGCCCGTTGAAAGATAGTAAATCGCAAAAAGAAAATCTAAAAGCGGAACAATCCACACCTCAAATTTGTGCCCGACACGCTTTGAAAACAGGTAAATGGTAAACATAAGCGCACCAAACCGCACAGCTAACGCAACCCCTACCCAAGCAAAAAACGGGCTAAAGACCAACAATGAAATTCCCAAAAACCAGCTCAACAAGTGAGTGCTGTTGAACAGCCCGAGTATAACCATGTGCTTACCACGGTAGAACTTCCCAACACCCAGGTGCCTGATCTTCTGTCTGAAAAATTCGCTCCAGGTTTGCTTGGGCTCGGAAACCATAACTGCATCCGGATCAAAACACACACGTGTATTGGATGCCGTTGCATGGCGGTTCACAAATAAATCATCATCACCACCGGTAATGTGCAGGTATCCATTAAAACCCTTGTTCTCCAAAAAGAGTGATTTTCGATACGCCAGGTTTCTGCCAACACCCATGTAGGGCATGCCCGCATTGGCCAGCGTTACGTATTGCATTCCGGTAAACACGGTTTCAAAACGGATGAACCGATTTAAAAAACCAGCTTGCCTGCGATACGGTGAATATCCCAAAACAAGTTGCGCATTAGAAGTAAAGGCCTTCATCATGTTGTGAATCCAAAACGCACTTTGGGGTCGGCAGTCTGCATCCGTAAGGAAGACTACTTCATTCCGGGCTGCTTTGATGGCGAGTGTTAACCCATATTTTTTTCCGTTGGCATGGGGAGGCAGGTGATCGACCTGCACCACCCGAAGTTTCGGGTATAAACCGGAAGCCTCACGCAAAAAATCGTACGTTCCATCATTCGACCGGTCGTTCACAATAATCACTTCAAAGTCGGGATAGTGCTGTGCCACCAGCAACGGAATAAGATCACGGAGGTTTTGCTCTTCATCATGCGCACAAACAATCACGGAAACGGGTGCAAGATCAAATGCCTCCTGAGTCTCCCCCTTTCGGGTTAGTCCGTAAATGAAAATAAAGAAGAAGATCAACTGAATGGCAACCGCGGCACAAAACAAAACAAACACAACAGACAAGGGAAAACGGGTTGAATTAATCGTGCAAAGATAGAGGCAGAATTATCCGATGAAAACATTTATGGGTAAATGTATATGGGCGGAATATTGCATGGATAACGGTATTTTTGCGCCTGTTTATCAACCGGCAAGTATGCAATTCTTCATTCAGGCAAACGATTCACAATCCTCCGCACGCGCAGGCACACTCCTTACAGATCACGGGCCGATTGAAACCCCTATTTTCATGCCGGTAGGAACTGCGGGCTCGGTAAAAGCGGTGCATCAACGGGAACTGAGTAACGACATTCAGGCGCAAATCATACTCGGTAACACCTATCACTTGTATCTGCGCCCCGGACTTGAATTATTACAACAGGCAGGTGGCTTACATGCTTTTATCGGATGGGAAAGACCCATCCTGACGGATAGCGGAGGCTACCAGGTATACTCATTATCCGACAACCGAAAGATCAAGGAAGAAGGCGTTACGTTTAAATCACACATCGATGGCTCTAAACATATTTTCACTCCAGAAAATGTAATGGACATTCAGCGCACCATCGGTGCCGATATTATTATGGCATTTGATGAGTGTACACCTTACCCGTGCGAATACAAATACGCCAAAAAATCGATGGAGTTAACGCATCGCTGGCTTGATCGCTGTGTTACCCGAATAAACGAAACACAACCGCTATACGGATACAATCAATATCTCTTTCCCATTGTGCAAGGAAGCACATACAAAGACCTGCGTGAACAATCAGCCACCTATATCGCCTCAAAAAACCTGAGTGGTAATGCCATTGGTGGCCTGTCGGTTGGTGAACCTCATGAAGATATGTACGCCATGACCGAACTTGTGTGTGGCATTTTACCAAAAGACAAGCCCCGTTACCTGATGGGGGTTGGGACTCCGGAAAATATATTGGAATGCATTGCGCTGGGTATCGATATGTTTGATTGCGTGATGCCCACCCGCAATGCCCGCAACGGCATGCTGTTTACCTCAGAAGGCATCATCAACATCCGGAATGAGAAATGGAAGAATGATTTAACACCTATTGATGCAAACCTGGGTGGGTACGCCAGCACACACTACAGCAAAGCTTACCTGCGCCACCTGATCATCAGCAAAGAGATTTTAGGCGCGCAAATTGCTTCTATTCACAACCTTACTTTTTACCTTTGGTTGGTTAAGGAGGCTCGTAAACACATAAACGAAGGAACGTTCACCTCCTGGAAAAATGAGATGGTTAAAAAAGTAAAAACCCGACTTTAACTTGAAGCTGCTCGATCGTTACATACTGAAGCAAATGCTCACCACCTTCATTTTTGTGGTGCTGATTCTGCTTGCGGTAATTACGGTGATCGACCTGACTGAAAAAACCGATAAGTATTCGAAAGCGAATCTTTCCGCGTGGCAAATACTGGGGTACTATGCCGACTTTCTTCCCTGGATTGCCGGATTAGTTACACCCATTACGGTATTCATAGCCACCGTATATATTACCGCACGGTTGGCAGGTCGCACTGAAATTATTGCCATGCTTAGCAGCGGTATGAGTTTCAGAAGAATGATGCTTCCCTATTTTATTGGCGCAGTACTAATTGCCGGCACAAGTTTTTGGTTGAATGGTTGGGTCATCCCCAACTCAAACAAAACTCGCCTGGCGTTTGAGATTGAATACCTGAACAAAAGTTCTAATCCAAACCTGCGCAACATTCACCAACAGGTTTCGCCAAATACGTTTATTTATATTCAGAATTACAACAGCGTTTCAGATGTGGGGTATCAATTCAGCATTGAAAAGTTTGATGACAACCGGCTCGTTGAAAAGTTAACGGCCAACCGAATTGAATGGGACACCGCCAAATCGAAATGGACATTGCGCGATTGGAAAATCAGAAAAGTGGATAATGTATTTGAGAAAGTCAGTAAGGACTCCATTGGCGAAACTGTTACTTCAGGGCTAGCCATGGATACGTTGTTGGTTATTGAACCCAAAGAATTCAAGAACGACTACCGCAAGTACGATGGACTGACCATTGATGAGTTGAAAGATTACATCAACACCCTGCGATTCAGAGGATCAGCCGGAATTGAAGCGTACGAAGTGGAATTATATACGCGCTATGCCTCTCCCTTTTCCATTTTCATTCTCACCTTTATGGGTGTGATTGTTTCCAGTCGTAAGAGTCGCGGAGGTACCGGCCTTCAGATTGCGATAGGATTTGCGTTATCATTTATCTTTATCTTATTTGTTATTATGTTCCGATCCTTTGCTGAAAGTGGCGCCATGCCACCGGCCATTTCCGTTTGGATTCCCACCTTGGTGTTCGGAATCATATCCGCATTCATGTACAAATACGTTCCGCGCTAAATGGCCACTACCGGTGATTATCTGAAGTTACACTTCATAGTTTTTTTGTGGGGCTTTACGGCCGTACTTGGGTTATTGATTTCAATACCCAGCGTGGAGATGGTTTTCTATCGCACCTTGTTGGCTGCTTTTGGCATGTGGGCATATATTGTTTACAGCAAGGGTAGTATAAAAATTTCTTCAGGAGATGCCGTCAAACTTATGCTCATTGGATTTATCGTTTGTATTCATTGGCTTGCATTTTTCGGCTCAGCTCGAGTTTCGAATGCTTCGGTAAGTCTCGTAGGTTTCGCCACCAATTCGTTGTGGGCAGCGTTGCTGGAACCCTTGATGAACCGCAACCGGATAAAAATATTCGAAGTGTTTTTGGGCCTCATTGTTATTGTCGGGCTTTACGTAATCTTTTCTTTCGATTTTGAATACAAACTTGGCCTGGCATTGGGTATTGCGGCCGGTTTTACTGCCGCGCTTTTTTCTGTGTTCAATGGAAAACTGGTAAGGCGGATTGATGCATACAATATTACCTTTTACGAAATGGTAGGCGCATTTATCGCCACCTCTCTTTTTCTGCCGATTTATAAATTCACACTCGCTGATCAGCAAGTGCTTCAATTAAATCCTACCGCGCTGGATTGGGTTTACATTGCCGCGCTGGCCTGGGTATGCTCTGTCTATGCTTTTTCTATGGCTGTAAAGCTGATGAAAAAGCTTTCGGTGTTTTTCATTCAGCTTACGCTGAACCTAGAACCGGTTTACGGCATCATTATGGCGCTCCTCATTTTAGGTGACAAAGAAAAGATGGGATTGAATTTTTATATCGGCACGTTAATCATCATCAGTGCTGTGTTAGTTTACCCAACCTTCAAGCGCAGATTTGATAAACCTGTATTTATGCAATAGCTTTTCCCGACCAGTAGGTTGTGCCTGGAAATTGATTTTTTAAATCTACCTCAATTGAAAAAATTCCAAACACGCTTGAGCCCGAGCCACTCATACAGGCATACAAGGCACCTTGTTTGTATAGCGCTTGCTTAATTTCCCCAATCTGCGGATGGATATTGAAAACAGATGCTTCAAAATCGTTTACCAAAAGTTCCTTCCAGGTAGAGATGTCTTGTTTCAAAATTTCTGCGAGCGTAGTTTTTTGTTGAGCAGGCTTAACGCGACTATACGCTTCAGCGGTAGAAACGTGAATCTGAGGTTTAATCACCACCAGGTATTTATCTCTTAAAGTAACCTCAATAGGCGAAAGCAAATCTCCCTTTCCTCTACCCATCATGGGATGTTTGTTTATAAAGAATGCACAATCGCTTCCAAGCATGGACGCATAGCGCTGCAATTCCTGAACTGAAAGTTTTAAATCAAAGATATCATTCAGTAAAAGCAACGTATATGCTGCATCCGATGATCCTCCACCAAGTCCGGCACCGGAAGGAATAACTTTATGCAGGTGCATTTGTATGGGTGGCAAGGAAAAATCTTTCTGTAGCAACCGATAAGCTTTTACACTAAGGTTATCCTCAGCATTTCCTGAAAGTATCAGCCCTGTACTGGTGAATGAAAATGAATCTGCCGGAAGAATCTCCAACACATCTGTCCACGGTACCGGGTAAAAGCACGTTTCAATATCGTGGTAGCCATCTGGTCGCTTTGACAAGATGCGTAATCCAAGATTGATTTTACAGGGAGGAAACGTAACCATAGTTTCCGGTCATTGGATCATTAATTTTATTTCAGAAACAAAAAGGTTACTCATAAAAATTAATTAGTACGTCATTGCGAGAACACGAAGGGCAGGCAAGTGGGCGGGGTGACGAAGCAATCTGATATGTCGAACCGTATATTTATCTTTGGGATTACTTCGCTCTATCACACATCCCTCCGTCCGTCTGCCTACCGCAGGCAGGCTCGCAATGACGGGTATTTATTTTGAGCAATATCATTTAGTAAGCCTTTCAATCAAATCTTCTGTAATGCCTGTAGAAGAAAATCCACCATCGTGCATCAGGTTTTGCATGGTAACCATACGGGTATAATCAGAAAATAGTGACACGATGTAATTCGCACAATCATCGGCTGTGGCATTACCCAAAGGCGACATCATTTGTGCGTAATCGTAGAACACATCAAAGCCTGATATGCCTGCACCTGCTGTGGTTTTCGTTGGCGATTGTGAAATGGTGTTCACCCGTACCTTTTTCAGTTTAGCAAACCGGTAACCGTAGCTACGGGCAATCGATTCGAGTACAGACTTAGCTTGTGCCATATCGGAATAATCGGGGAAGGTGCGTTGTGCGGCAATGTAGCTTAAGGCAACAATGGAGCCCCATTCGTTCATCGCATCGGTCTTCTCGGCAGTCTGCATCACTTTATGAAAGGATAGGCCTGATATATCAAGGGTTTTCAAAAACCATTCGTAATTAAGGTCACCATACGTACGATCTTTCCGAACGTTTGGGCTCATGCCGATAGAGTGTAATACAAAGTCGAGTTTGCCCCCCAGTACCTCCATGGATTTGGTAAAGAGGGTATTTAAGTCTTGTTCAGAAGTGGCATCTGCCGGGATGATCTCGGCATTGCACATTTTGGCCAACTCGTTAATCTTGCCCATACGCATGGCAATGGGTGCATTGGTGAGGGTAAAACTCCCGCCCTCTTCTTTTACTTTCAAGGCAGTCCGCCACGCAATAGAGTTCTCGTCAAGTGCTCCGAAAATGATACCACGTTTTCCTTTTAATAAGCTATAGGCCATAAGTGCAAAATTTTGTCAAAAGTATGGAATTCTGTTTGGGAGACAATATGCAAAGGGAATCCGGAAAAACCTGCGAAATCTTGCGTTGCCTAAGGAATTATTAGTAATTTTAGTTACCTAAACCCCACTCACCATGGACGTTCCGCACGAATTTCTTGATTCCTGGAGTAACTATATGTACCTGGGAATGGTTGCTTTTATCATCCTTGGCTTTCTGATTTTGGGCTATCATGAATTGCGCATACTCATGATCAAGGATTTCAAAGAAAAATACGACTACGTAAATCTTCATGAAATCAAGTATTTCTGGTATGCCATCATTGCCTTTATTGTGGCTGCCTTCATGTTCTTCAATACCGTTGCTACGGATATGATTCATAAGAGTGGCATGACCTGGTTTTATGTTCGCCTTTTCATTACCACCAGCTTCGCCATCATCTTTTACTTCATCTTTTTTAGTGCCGTTCGTATTTACTACCCGCGTTTCGTTGAAAAAAGATTGCGCAAGCTCCGGAACAAGCCTCGCGTTTCTTCTGCAGGAAACCCCATGCGAAAACTCTCGGAACAGGAAGAAGATGCTCACCTGGAAACCAGCATGATTGAAGAGGAGTTGTTTCATTCGGTTGACTATGACGTGTGGGTAGATGATGCGAGTGGTGAAAAGAAAATTGAAAAGTATTTTGCTTACCAGCACTCCGAAGAATGCCCCGAGTGTGGATACTTTACCTTCCGAATAGACCGAGAAGAACTTGAAAAGGCTCCCACTCAAAACGAAACCGGGTTATTCATTAAGCACTTCAAGTGTAGCTACTGTTCTCATCGGGAAGGTCGCGAACAAATTTTAGCCAGACTTTCATCGAACGTATGATTGAGAGACAAGCATACAGACTGCGACAGGGACAAATTCCTTGTCGCAATTTTTTTTTAAAGCCCTGCATCTTCCCCGTAAACAAACCGGGTGCCATGAGTCCAGACTTTTAACGCATGTATTGTTTTTAGGCTTTTTTAGCAAAATAAATGAGGTTTTATTGACAACTTTATGAGTTGTATTATCATGAATTGCTATTAAAAGATTACTTTTCAACAAATTAGAATGAGCTTTTTTCGTGTCTATAGTCCCCTGTTAATCTGCTGTTTTCTGGCATTCACTTCACTTGCCCGCCAAGGTGCCTACATTGATAGCCTGGAGCAGGAGCTGCAAAACAAACAGCCCGATACGGCCCGTGTAAGGTTACTTACCTCTTTGGCGAATTCTTACATGTTGGTAAATTTTAATAAAAGCCTTCAGTATGCCCGCGAAGCAGTGGCTTTGGCTGATAATACCGAAGACTCGCAATCGCGTTTGAGGGCTAACCGCGATATGGCGCTGGTGTATATGCTTGGAGGTGACTTCACTTCTGCATTGAGTCACGAAAAAATAGCCCTGCAAATTGCTGATGAAGAAAAGGATTCAACCGAGATAGGCCTTAGCTATAGTAATATAGGCAACTATTACTATGAACTGGGTGTGTACGATGAATCGTATTACTACCTCACACGGGCCTACAGCATTTTAAGTCAGGGTGATGTAACACGCGAAGACTCCGTTCTAATGAACATTGCGCTTCATAACGTGGGTCGTGTTTTTAAAGAAATGGGTCAATATGAAACTGCCCTGCAGCACCTTCGCTTATCTCAGCAAACCAGCATAAAGCTAAAAGATGATGAAGGCAGACCCTATGCACTTGATGAATTAGGTGACGTTATGATCCGGCAAGGTAAATACGACTCTGCCCTTACATATCTGCAACAGGCGCTGGATGAGATTAACAATTTCATTCGAAAAGATCCGGAAACATTGGTGAAAGAACTTCGCACCAAAACGTTGATAAAAATTGCCAAAGCATACATGTTCAAGAAAGAATTTGACAGTGCGTTGGCTTTTTATGATTCCGCTTACCAACTCCATGAGTTTACCAACAATCAGTTTGGCATTGCCGAAGTTGAATTAGGCCGGGGAACGGTATTTCTCGCACAAGAAAATTTTGTGGAGGCTGAGAACCACTTTGACATAGCACTGGAAATTGCTCACCGTATCAATGCGCGTGTACTGGAAATCAATTGCTATACACAAATGACCCAGTTGTGGGAAAAGAAAGGTGATCACAAAACCGCATTAGCGTATTATAAAAAATTCAATAGCCTTAACGACAGCCTTTTTAGCCAGGAAATGCAGCAAAAACTTTTCCGTGATCAGTTGCGATTTGCCACCGAATCAAAAGATGTTCAGATTCAGGCATTAACTAAGATGGAAGAGTTTCGGAGAACTGAAATCAAACGCCAGGAATTTATCCGTAATGTGTTGGTTGTTGTGATGGCGCTGTCTGTAATTTTATTGGTTACGGTATACCGAAGTGGCCAACGAAGAAAACGCATCAACACCCTGTTGCTACAACATCAGGAAGAAATGGAAAAACGAAGCATTGAGTTGGAACAGCTCAATCAGGTGAAAGACAAATTCTTTTCCATCATTTCGCACGACTTGCGTTCGCCCATTAACGCCCTGGCCGGTTTACTGGATTTGCTTGACAAAGGCGCCATCGCCAGCGATGAATTGCCCATGGCCATCAAAGAACTGCGCGTTCGTTTTAACCATACCCGTACACTGCTGAACAACCTGTTGGATTGGACCTTGTTGCAGATGGATAAAATCAATCTTCAACCTGCAAAAATCAGCCTGAAAAATCTGGCCAATGAAAACATTGAGCTTATTCGCTCCACCCAAACCAAACAGGTAAACTTTATCAATACCATCCCTACGGAAGCCATTGCTTTTGCAGATAGCAATACCATAAACCTGGTCATCCGAAACCTGATCAGCAACGCGCTCAAATTCACCAATGAAGGTGGTGAGATAAAACTAACTGCAGAGGAAAATCGCGACCATTGGGTAGTAGCCGTATCCGACAACGGAGTGGGTATAAAACCCGAAGTGCTGAACATGTTGTTTGATAAAATCAACCCATACAGTACCCGGGGTACAGCCAATGAAAAAGGTACCGGACTCGGATTGATACTTTGTAAGGAGTTTGTAGAAAAGAATAACGGTAAAATTTGGGTAGAGAGCACCTTAGGCGAAGGAAGTACCTTCTGGTTCAGCGTTCCCAAGGCCTGAAACCTTTATACCCCCATCCCTGTTGATGGGTAGCACGAATAACTGTAATTTTGTGCTTTACCAAGCGCCATGAGTGATCAAATCCTCCATGAATGCGGAATTGCCCTGGTCCGCCTGAGAAAACCCCTCTCCTACTACATCGAGAAATATGGCCCCACCTATGCCATGAAGAAGATGTACATCCTCATGGAAAAACAACACAACCGGGGGCAGGATGGCGCAGGTATTGCCAACATCAAAATAGACCTGGAGGCAGGGCGCAGGTACATCAGCCGGTACCGTTCTATTAAACGCCAGCCGGTAGAAGCCCTTTTCAAGAAAATCGGAAAAAAATTCCGCAACGCACAAAAAGAAGGAAAAGAGAAATTCCGCAATGAAAAATGGTTGAAGGAAAATGTTGCCTTCACCGGTGAACTTTGGCTGGGTCATTTACGCTATGGAACACACGGCATGAATAGCATAGAAAGCGTTCATCCGTTTTTAAGACAAAACAACTGGCGCAGCCGGAACCTGGTTATGGCCGGTAACTTCAATATGACCAATGTTGATGAGTTGTTCGACATC
>CAYQOM010000009.1:87877-121595 GCA_964419145.1 uncultured Roseivirgaceae bacterium
ATCCAAAAGAAAAAGTGGACACCATTACCGTGATGGAAAAAATTGGCCACTTCCTTGATGAAGAAGTTCAAAACCTGTTCGAACTCTATAAAGACAAATACAGCAATAAGGAGATATCCGAGATTATTGAAAATGAGATTGATATTTCCAGGGTACTGAAACGGGCGTGCAAAGATTTTGATGGCGGCTATGCCATGGCTGGTTTAACCGGATCGGGCTCAGCCTTTGTGGTACGTGACCCAAACGGAATACGACCAGCCTATTTTTATGCCGATGATGAGGTAGTAGTTGTCGCATCTGAAAAGCCCGCCATTAAAACAGCCTTCAATATTGAGTATAATCAAATCGAAGAAATTAAACCTGGTCATGCCCTGATCATCAATAAAAATGGTGAGTATGGTCAACACCTCATCACGCGGGTAGATGAAAAGAAGTCATGCAGTTTTGAACGCATTTACTTTTCGCGCGGCAACGACCCGGATATTTATCAGGAAAGAAAAAAACTTGGGCGCTTACTTGTACCGCAGGTTTTACGTGCCATCCACTTCGATCTGAAAAATACAATCTTCTCCTACATTCCGAACACAGCTGAAACAGCATTCTATGGACTGATGGCGGGCATCGAAGATTACCTGATCAACAAACAGAAGGAAATTATTATAGAAGGAAAACCTTCCGTTGATCCGGTAGAGGATGTTTTATCCTTCAGGCCACGAATTGAAAAAATTGTAATCAAAGATGCCAAGCTGCGTACATTCATCACCGATGATCAACATCGTGATGACCTCGTTGCCCACGTGTACGATACAACCTATGAAGTAGTCAACCGCGGAAAAGACACGTTAGTGGTGATTGATGATTCCATTGTGCGCGGAACTACACTGGAAAAAAGCATCCTTACGCTTTTGGATCGGCTCGGACCAAAAAAGATTGTGGTTGTTTCTTCAGCGCCACAAATCCGTTTCCCTGATTGTTATGGTATTGATATGAGCCGCATGAGTGATTTTGTGGCCTTCCGTGCCATGATTGAACTGGTGAAAGACAGCGGTAAAGATTACCAACTGGGCGAAGTGTACGACCAGTGCCAGCATTCGAAAGGCGAAGAGAACTACGTTAAAAAATTATACGAACAATTTACCGATGAGGAAATATCAGCTAAGATTGCAGAGATTGTTCGTCCAGCATCTATGAAAGCTGAGTTGGAAGTAGTCTTCCAAACAGTTGAAAACCTGCACAAGGCGTGCCCGGATCACCTGGGCGATTGGTATTTCACTGGTAATTTCCCAACACCGGGAGGCATGAAAGTTGCTAACCGGGCATTCGTCAACTTTATGGAGGGCAAACTTGTGCGTGCCTATTAACAAGGCTTCCAAAAAACACCTATTTCCCGACACTATAGCCCATTAAAGTTTGTTACTTTAGTAATTCAAATTTGCTATGGCTTATGAATTACTGGTTACTGAAGACTGAACCCGACACCTACTCGTGGAACGATCTGGTGAAAGACAAGAAAACCGTATGGGATGGCGTTAAGAATTTTCAGGCACGCAAAAACATGAAAGCCATGAAAACTGGCGACTGGGTGTTCATCTACCACACGGGAGCAGAAAAAGCCGCAGTAGGCATTGCTGAAGTAAAAAAAGAAGCCTATGCCGACCCAAAAGATAAAGAATGGCTGGTTGTTGAGCTGGTTCCTAAAAAAGCACTGAAACGTGGCGTATCCTTATCAGAGGTAAAAGCGGATAAAAAATTAGCAGACATGGCCTTGGTTAAATATGCCCGGCTTTCCGTTCAGCCGGTTAAAAAAGAAGAATTTGATCGCATACTTGAACTGAGTGAACAGAAATGAAAAAAGGCTTATTAGGTATACTCGTACTATTTATTTTCCAATCGCTTGCTGTTGGCCAGGATGAACGCGACCCGTTGATCCTGCAAACTGCACGGTTTGAAAAGGAACACAAGTTTTCCGATGACGATTTTACGATCATCTCACTTAAAGAAGATGGCATTGCCCTTATTCGCAGCGACAATAAGTACAAAGGCGGTAACCGCAGTTGGGAATTAATTATTCTTGACAACGAACTGAAGGAACGCCACAGCCTCATCCTGGAAGTTGATCAACGCAAAAGCCTGATTGGCTATGAGCAAACCCCTGGGTACCTGTACCTGTTGTACAAACCAGGCGAAAACCTGAAAGTAACGCTGGATTTAATCGCTGTTCGATTGAGTGATGCCGCTATTGAACGCTATGAAATAGAAACCGAGCTGACGTTACAACTAACGCATTTTGTAAAAGTAGCCGACAACATCATCGTTGGGGGTTATGTGAATACCGAGCCAACAGTTTTGCTGTATAGCATGACCGAAAACAACACGCGTGTTTTACCCGGATTCTTTCAAAAGCAAACCGAGCTGGTTGATCTGAGGCCCAATCAAAATCAAACATTCAATGTTATTTTAGTTGATCGCAGTGATCGTGGACAACGAAAACTTGTTTTCAAAACATTTGATGCCACCGGTAAGGAATTACTGGAGGACTCCTCGCCTATTGAAGAAGACTACTTTTTACAAACCGGCATAGCCAGTTCCCTTATTCGTGAAGACATGATGGTGTTAGGTACTTGGGGAAACCGAAATTCTAAACAATCACTTGGGTTTTATTCACTTTCAGTTGACCCATTTAAAGAACAAAAATTACGGGTTACTGCATTCGGTCAGCTTAATCAATACCTGAATTACCAAACCGAAAAGCGGGCAGCCAAAATAAAAGAGCGAACAGAAGCCTTATTAAAACAAAACCGGTTGCCGGATTTCACCAACTATGTAATGCCGTATAAAATTGAAGAGCAACCAAACGGCTTTATTCTATTTGCTGAAACCTATAACCCCAGCAACACCATTAACCGATATCCCACCAACTCACCTTACGCATTTACGCCCTATCCCTATTACTCACCCTTTTGGGGATATTATCCCGGTACTTACAACCGTATGTACAATCCATACTATTACGGCTATGGGAATAACATGCGCACGAACAACGATGAAATAAAAGCAGTACAGTCGGTAGTAATGGCTTTCAATAGTGAGGGCAAAGTGGTTTGGGATTATAGCCTTAAGTTGGAGGATATGCGTTCGGGCACGCTTGAACAAATTGCCGATTGCTATGTTGATAAGGACGAAATCTACATCCTGTACAAAAAGGAATCTGACCTGATTGGAAAAATCATTACTTTGGAAAGTGGTGACGTTGAGGAAATCAAAGAAACCATTCAGATTCTTGCAGAGGGAGATGAGATTCGTTCGGAAAACAAATCCATAGGGTATGTCAGGCATTGGTATGGCAAGCATTTCTTTGTTTGGGGGCAACATGCTGTGGCCAATAAAGCAAAGCGTGCGGCCGGAAATCGCCAGGTTTTCTACATCAATAAAATTTCTATCCCTTAAGTTTTTTTTACTGCTTTCCCTTTCGGGTAATGGGCAACTTACGTTTAAAGAGCGCATTGAAATACCCATTGTAAAGGGAGCAACTGACTATGAGGTATTACCCTGTTCCACCGCAGGGCTAATTTTATACCGAGGTAGAGATGGCGTTTCACCCGCCCTGGAACTTATACACCTGGATACCGCCTTCCAACAAAAATGGTCTGGTTCGATTGCGATAGATCCCAAATACGAACTATCAAAACAAGCCGTAATAAAAGGTAATGTCTATTTTCTCTTTACTAACAAAACCTATGCAGACATTCATTTTCAGATGATTGAGGTGAACCTTGCATCTGGAAATTTTAGCCGGTATACCATTCGCAATTACATACCGTTTCGTGTTACAGAGTTTGAAGTGACTCCTGCAGGAACATTGGTGGGCGGCTATTTTGGTGGACGGATACCCGTTGTTCTTTTTTTCGATTTTCAAACCCTTAAAAGCAAAATCTTGCCCGGCCTTTTTAATGAACAGGGCGAACTTGTTCAGATGGAAAGTGAAGCCTCAGGGGAATTCTCGGTTTTAATAAATGCAAAAAATATGCTCCGGCAACGCACGCTGTGGATCAAGCGGTATACCGCGACCGGAGACCTGCTTCAAAACGAAATCTTACAACCTGAAGAAAACAGCAGCTTGTTGTTTGGAAGAGCACTTACATTAGGTGACGACCAGTTGATAGCAGGTGTTTATGGCCAGCGGAATTCTGAATATTCACGCGGCATCTTTTTGGCCCAGCTTAATGGTGATGAAACTTCATCACCCCTTTACTTTCCATTTGCCGATCTGGAAAATTTTTTCAAGTTTATGCGGGCCAAGCGGGAATTGCGCGTGAAAGAACGAATCCAGCGAAAAAAAATTAAAGGCAAAAAAATCCGCTTTCAATATCGCTTTCTGGTTCACGAATTTGTGGAGTACAACAATGAATATATTCTGTTAGGAGAAGCATTTTATCCAAAATACCGCAGCGTTGACCGGGGCGTTTATGGGATAGGTTCTACTCAGTCAAGCATGATCTTTGACGGTTATCAGTACACCCATGCGGTTATACTTGGTTTTAATCAACAAGGAAAACTTTTATGGGATAACAGCTTTGAAATCAATGATGTAAAAACCTTTACGCTCGAACAATTTGTTAAAATGGACCTACAGGATGACAAAATTGTACTCCTGTACTTATTCGATAATAAAATCCGCTCAAAGATTATTCAAGACAATAGAGTGCTTGAAGGCAAATCTTTCAGCAACCTGGGAACCGGACTGGAAACCACCGCACCCCTGGAAGATCAAAAAGTAGCTCGACTGGAATATTGGTATAACGGACATTTTCTGGCTTCGGGCGTTCAGTATCTGGGCAGAAACACCCCCGGCAGGCAAGCCAGGCAAATTTTCTTTGTGAATAAAATCAGGTTCGAATAAAGACGGGGAAAGCCTTATATTTGTACCCGGCTTATGCAGAAGAAACTCATTCTCGATTCGGACCTGCTGGATATTACCTTAAGCCGTCTTTGCCAGCAACTCATTGAAAATCATGGTGATTTTGAAAACAGCGTAATTCTTGGGCTTCAGCCAAGAGGCGTCTTTTTGGCTGAAATCATCCACAAAAAACTCCAGAAATTAACGAAAAAAGAGGTTCCCCTCGGCTACCTCGATGCCACCTTTCACCGCGATGATTTTCGAAGACGTGAAATCCCCGCAAAAGCAAGTGAAGTTCGGATTCCGTTTATCATAGAGGACAAAAAAGTGATCTTGGTTGATGATGTGCTATTTACTGGCCGAACTGTACGTGCCGCGTTGGATGCCATGATCGCCTTTGGCAGACCCGCCCGTGTTGAACTGTTGGTTCTGATTGACAGACGCCACACGCGCGACTTACCAATTGCACCTGACTATGTTGGCAAAACTGTAAATACACTGGCATCGCAGAAAGTTCTGGTAGAACTGGAGGCCCAAGGTCATGAACAAAATAAAATCTGGCTGATTAATAATAAAGATTGAGCATGTCGAAGCTGAGTAAAAAACATCTTCTAGGAATAAAAGACATCACCACTCAGGACATTCAACTTATTTTTGAAACAGCCGATACGTTCAAAGATGTTTTGAATCGTCCCATCAAGAAGGTTCCTTCCTTGCGCGACATTACCATCGCCAACATCTTTTTTGAAAACTCTACGCGAACCCGTTTATCGTTCGAATTGGCTGAGAAAAGACTATCAGCAGATGTGGTGAATTTCTCAGCTTCCACCAGCTCGGTAAAAAAAGGCGAAACCTTGTTGGACACCGTCAACAATATTCTTGCAATGAAAGTGGACATGGTGGTAATGCGCCACGCAAGCCCCGGTGCCCCACATTACCTCGCCAGGCACATCAATGCAAACATTGTTAATGCCGGTGATGGAACCCACGAACATCCAACACAAGCTTTATTGGATGCGTACTCCATCCGCGAAAAACTGGGAGAGATTGCCGGTAAGAAAATCGCCATCATTGGCGATATACTGCACTCACGCGTAGCTTTATCAAATATTTTTGCGCTTCAGAAACTTGGTGCAAAAGTGATGGTGTGCGGACCGCCCACCTTATTGCCTAAGTTTATTGCACACACCGGAGTGTTGGTGGAAACCGATGTTAAAAAAGCTTTAGCCTGGTGCGATGTTGCCAATGTACTGCGTATACAGTTGGAGCGTCAACAGATAAAATATTTTCCTTCACTGCGCGAATATTCGCTCTACTATGGCATCAATAAAAAGATGCTGGATGCGTTGAAGAAACCCATCGTGTTGATGCATCCCGGCCCAATAAACCGGGGTGTTGAATTAAGTAGCGATGCAGCCGACTCACATCACGCAGTAATCCTTGACCAGGTAGAAAATGGCGTAGCGATACGAATGGCCGTACTTTATTTGCTTGCCGGTAGCGCCAACTAATCATTTATTTTGCGATTTGCTGTTTTTCCTACATCACCGACCTGTTCGGGCGGTTTTTAGTAACTTTGCGCACTCGAATTTAAAATCCTCCTAATTCATGCTTTACTACAACTCCATTATTGAAACCATTGGAAATACCCCACTCATTAAACTGAATAAGGTATTCAAGGGAATTCCAGGTACTGTGTTGGCCAAAGTTGAATACTTCAACCCAGGAAATTCAACCAAAGATCGCATGGCGATTAAAATGGTTGAGGATGCTGAAAAGGCCGGTATTTTAAAACCAGGAGGAACCATTATAGAGGGTACTTCCGGAAATACGGGTATGGGATTAGCACTTGCTGCGGTAGCCAAAGGTTACCGTTGCATCTTTACCATGGCCGATAAACAATCTCAGGAGAAGATCAATATTTTAAAAGCCGTAGGCGCAGAAGTAATCGTGTGTCCTACAAATGTTGCCCCGGAAGATCCGCGCTCGTACTATTCGATTGCCCGAAAACTAAACAAAGAAATTCCAAACTCATTCTATCCAAATCAATACGATAATCCATCTAACGCCCAGGCACATTACGAAACTACTGGACCCGAAATCTGGAAACAGACCGATGGAAAAATTACACACTATGTGGCTACTGTTGGCACGGGCGGTTCCATGTGTGGTACAGCAAAATTTTTGAAAGAACAGAATAGCAGTATTGTCAGTGTTGGTATTGATACTTACGGATCAGTATTTAAAAAATACAAGGAGACCGGAATTTTTGATGAGAATGAAATCTACCCTTACCTGACAGAAGGTTTCGGAGAAGATATTCTACCCAAGAACGTAAACTTCGATGTGATTGATCTATTCATCAAAGTAACCGATAAAGATGGCGCATTGATGACACGCAGACTTGCGCGTGAAGAAGGACTGTTTATTGGCTGGTCGAGTGGCTCTGCTGTACACGGTGCATTGGAGTACGCCCGTACTAACCTGAAGAAAGATGATGTTATGGTTATTCTTCTTCCTGACCATGGCACCCGTTACCTGGCAAAAGTGTACAACGATCAGTGGATGAAAGACCACGGTTTTCTGGAAACGAAATCATTCAGCGCAAAAGCAAAAGATATTATTGCCGAACGTAACGGGCACGATGGACTTGTTACGGTTGAGCCAAAAGCACGGGTAAGTGATGTGATTTTATTGCTTAACCGCGAGGGAATTGATCAGATTCCTGTTACTGAAAACGATCAGTTTGTTGGCAGTGTGAGCTCATCTACCCTGCTGGAAAAAATGATTGAAGATCCGCAACTGCGGGAGAAAACAGTTGGTGAGGTGATGGATAAACCCATGTTATTCGTTGCCCCCGACAGCACGTTGGATGTCCTTTCTTCCCTGCTCAACCGGGAAAATAAGGCCGTATTGATTCGTGATGAAACGCAAAAAGTGCACATCATAACGCAGCACGATTTGTTACGCGCGATGACCAGTTAATCATCAGCTGGCTTGTGATGGGAAGAAGGGTATCTCCTTTTGTTGTCTTTGTTGGTTTTTTAATTACGCTGGAGGTTTCTGCGCAAACACTTTTGCCGGATAGCCTGCAACGCTTTGCACGATTGCCTAAAGATTCAGTCTATGTAAATACATTGAATGAACTCGCAACTACTTCACTCCGTAACAATCCTATTGCTTCCCGAAAAATTGCACAACATGTCTCTGAGGTAGCACGACAAATAGACTATACCAAAGGTTTTGCACGGGCACTTACAATTGTAGGCAACTCATACTGGTACGAAGGTGTGTTTGAACTGGCTCAAAGCTATTACTTGCAAGCGGCCCGGGAATATCAAACCATTGGAGATAGTATCGGGCTGGGGCAGACTTACAATAACATTGGCGAAGTTTACAAGCGACTGGAAAATCCTGATAAAGCCTTAGAGTTTTTAGTAAAATCAGCTGAGTTAAAAAAGCGCGATGCGGCCACACGAGCCATTACGCTATACAATATCGGAGAGCAGTACCTGATAGTTGGGGATTTAAAAGCCGCCAATGAATATTATGAAAATTCCATTTCGCAAGCCATCCGGGATAACAATAAACGGGTAATTGCCTACAACTACATGGGCTTTGGGTTGATTAACCAACAACAAAACAAGCTGGAGAACGCGCTGGATTATTTTACCCGCGCAGAAAAAATACTTTCAGAAATTGGGGAAATCAGGATACTGATACAGGTCTTTCACCACCAGGCAGATACCTATAAAATGCTGAATCTGTTTGAAAAAGCAGACCGATGCCTCACCTTAGCCAATGAAATGGCCTTGTTTGTCAAGGCGACTGATTTATTGGTGACAAACTATCAAAAGCAATCGCAACTGGATTCACTTCGTGGCGATTATACCGGAGCGCTTGAAAATTTATACAAGCACAATCAGCTTAAAGACAGTGTGTACAACCTGACAAAGACAGAGCAGATTGCCCGCATGCAAATGGTTTATCAAAATGAAGTGCAGGAAGAAGAAAATCGTAAACTTCGGTCGGAAAAAGCTTTACGCGATGCCCAACTTAAACAACAAAAGCAAATCATCATTGTCATCAGTATTGGACTTATACTGGCTGGGGTAATGACCTGGGTACTACTTGTGCAGAGAAGAAAAATTCTTTCTGTAAATGCATTGCTGAAAAGCAAGTCGGAAGAAATTCACAGTCAGAAAATTGCCATTGAGCTTCAGGCCACAGCCCTGATCAAACTCAATGAAGAACTTCAGCAGCTAAACAAAACACTCGAAGATCGCATTGAAGAACGCACACAACAACTCACTATACAAAATCAAAAGCTTACAGAATATACTTTTGTAAATGCGCATAAGCTTCGCGCCCCGGTATCCAGCATTCTTGGGTTAATAAACCTGATGGATCAGGCCGATCAACCAGAAAAGCAGGTAATTATGAAGCATTTAAAAACTTGCAGTGAGCAACTTGATCAAATTACCCGTCAGATCAGCCGTACACTTGAGAGTGGGATTGTTGAAAGTTAACCTGAGTATTGAAACAAAAAAGCCTCACTTTCGGTGAGGCCTTTCTGAAATCTTAATACGGCATTAGTTTTCCAGAATCTCTATTTCAACACGAACGTTATTCTGCGCCTGTGTATGAAGTTTATCTACCAGCGGACGCTTACCCCCCCAGGCTTTTATTTGCATGCGTGATGCATCAATACCATTCGCAACGAGGTAATCGCGAATAATTTCTGCGCGTACTTCTGAAAGTTTCTTAGCAGAACCAAAACCATCTTTTGTGTCGGTTAAGCTGAAGAAGTTATCCGACTTTTCATCTTTCGAAATAATTTTACCAGATGCATTTCCATTGGTATGTCCGTGGATTCTTATCTTATAGTTTGGATTTTCCTTCAACATATCCAGCAGGCTGTTCACTTCCCAACGAGATTCCGGACGCATCACTGCTGCATCTTTAAAAAAGTAAACGTTATACATGACTGCTATATCACCTTTTTGTAAACGTACCAACTCAAACGGAACTACATATTTATCATCTTCAAAAGTGATGGTTTCCTCCTGCGGATCGTTGAAGCTTACATTTTTCTGAGCCTTCCGGTAACCAAACACTTCACATAGCAAAGAGATATTTCCTGATGAGGTTCCTGGCGAAGAGATTTGAACGGCCTTATTGCCCTCGTAAGTACCTAATTTTCGTGAACGTTCAACGTCAATCACATCTACGTTACCTTCCAATTCGGAACTGTTATCGGCCCGGTAAATTTTAAAAAAGAAATTCTTTTGTTTATCATCATTTGCAGGCAACGGCATTTCCACTTCCGCTTCGTCCTCAACCATTTCCTCAACTTTTTCAACCGCTACGGCTGGCTCTTCGGTGACATTCGCCTGCACCACAGGTGCATCTGTTGGCTTAACAGACACAATGGCCTCTTCCGTTACCGGATTAATGTCACTGCCTTTTATTATACCCCTATCGCTGCCCAAAGGACCGCTATATACCCAGGTATCATTGTAGGGAGAGTTTGCCTGCAAACGCAACGCTTCTGCAATGGCCTCCTGTCGATCCTTGGTTTTGAGAATATAAACATAGTAGAGATTACGATTGGGGTTAATCTCATACATTACCTTGAATTCAGAAGAAGCCTTTGAAGAAAATTTCACCGCGTTCTTTTTGAATTCAAAAGCACCAATCACAACATAGTTGGGGTACTGCGGGTCTGGTAATTGACCCGGGGCTTTAAAAGCTGATTGGAGAATCAGAAGCCCGATCAAACAAAAAACATAGCACTTTTTCATTAGTGACAGGGTTTATTAACAGGTACAAAGGTATACCTATCTCAAATATAAAATTAAATAGAACAATTTAAAACCTTACATATCAGATATTTATCATTTTGAAACCACTTCAAAGTGGCTCTCCAAGAGAAGCCCGGAGTCATCTACCAGGGTTAAAATATGCTGTCCTTCGCCTGGATTTACTGGAAATCGATGATTTTTAGTGGTATTTCCAAGATATTCCCCATCCAGGTGCCAGTATACAACCGAGGCGGAATTTCGATGGGCGAGCTCAAAAACCGCATTGCCCGGCCTACCGTCAAGGTCGCGGGGAATGAAGATACGGGCTTCCGCCTTTGGATATAACAATTCCATCGCCTGTAAACTTACCTCATCGCCACAGCCTGGCTTAAGCGCAGGGAGGGCTTTATAGGATACATTTTTCGGCTTGAAATAGTGCTCCTGAACAGGAGGCAGAACAAACCAGTTAAGGCTAACCATGTCGCTTGGGGGAACGCAACCCGAATACACACGGTACTTTAAATCATGGGTAAGGTGCACTCGTTTGTGATACGTACAGGCCCTCGTCTCAAGGCCTTTGGGGGTAACCCAAACCGTATCGGACTGCTCACAAAATTCTCCAAGACGCAAGCCACTTGCTGAGCAAACCGCTACTTGTTCCATTTCCAGTAAGGGTTCTTGAAACCATGCATTGCCCGGCAGCATGGAAAAAATATCAAACATGATCGGAGCAGCTACCTCTGTTCCGGTAAGCCCGGGTCTGCCTTCACCATCAGCATTACCTACCCAAATGCCAACGGCATATTGTGGTGTGATGCCTACCGCCCAGCCATCGCGATGACCAAAACTTGTACCGGTTTTCCAGGCAATCTTTTTCGAACTGTAAAAATTTCGCCAGCCGGTTTCTTCACCGGGTCGGTAAACTTCCTTTAATACATCGATGGTGTGATAGATGGCTGACGCTGTAAATGCGGAGGATGCCGCCAATGCCTGTTCAGAATCGCGGTGCCTCCGATGAGAAACATAGTTTGGTTCATGATAATCTTCATCGGAATAGCGAAGCGATTGAACTCGGGTGAAATATCTATTCAGCACACGCGCCATGGAGGCATACATACCGGTAATGTCCCATAGTTTTCCTTCAGCGCCTCCTAAAATGAGTGACAACCCATAGTGATCAGGATGTTGATGAAGTGAACTCATGCCTGCTCGCTTCAGCAACGTATGAAATTTTTCATATCGGTAGTCGCGCAACATGTGTACAGCAGGCACGTTCAACGAACGGATTAACGCCTGATCGGCCGGAACCGCACCATCGAATTCACGTTTAAAATTTTTAGGAGCAAAACCATCAATAACCAGCGGAACGTCAGGCAACAGGGTGTGGCGAAGAATCTTTCCTTCATCCAGCATTGCCGCGTATAGAAAAGGCTTTAGAATACTTCCCGTACTTCGCGGAGCATTGATCACATCCACTTCTTCGCTGTGATAGCCCGACTCTTCAACCGCTGTATTTCCCACGTAAGCAATAACATCACCGGTCTCAACATCCAACACCAGCGCAGCTGCATTGTAAATTTGATTTCCAACCAATTGCTTGTGATGGTCCTGAATAATTTGTTCAACCCTTCTTTGAATGCCAGATTGCAAGGTTGAACGAACACGTGTTTGCGCAAGCCCATCACGTGCTATGCGTTGCAACAAATGCCGGGCATATCGGGGCAAGGGTGCAGGCTGATCAGGAATCTCTTCCGACTTAGCAAGCTCACAGGTAACGTCATCAATCAACCCGGCTTGTTGAAGTTTATCCAGCAAAGCGTTTCGCTTAGCAAGAAGTGTCTCCCGATTCTTTCCAGGGTGGATCAACGCAGGGGCATTGGGTAATACAGCCAACATGGCGGCTTCACCCCAGGAAAGTTCATGCACATCACGACCAAAGTATCGCCAGCAGGCAGCTTCTAAGCCCACTACGTTTCCGCCAAATGGCGCATGCGAGGCATACAAAGCGAGAATTTCATCTTTAGAATATCGAAGCTCCAGCCGTGTAGCCAGAATAACTTCGTACAACTTTTCAAAATAGGTTCGCTTTTTTCCTTTGCGGGATAATCGGATTACCTGCATGGAAATTGTGCTGCCACCACTTACAACCTTTCCAGCGTTTATATTTTGTCTGATGGCACGTGCCATGGCCCGCACATCAACACCCCAATGTTTCCTGAAGCGCTTATCTTCAAAATGAATAATAGCTTGAACAAACTTATCCGGAACGGTATCCAGCTGGGGGAACCGCCATTGCCCATCAGTAGCAATAGTGGCAGCCATCAACTCTCCTTCCCGATCTTCTAAAACAGTTGAGTATGGATCATCAAACAGGGTTTTCGGCAAAGCGAAATAATAGGTTATACCTGAAATCAGTAAAACACTTATCCCAATCCAACTTCTCTTACTCAATCGCTTCATTACTTCATGGCAAACGGTTTGAATGTCTGGAAACGAGAAGCCACCGTTTTCCCTGCTTCACATATACTTCTGTATACGACAAGGGAAGATCAAATTCTTTGTCTTCTCTTGACCCTTGAAATCTTCCGGTACCTGTAACGATGGCGGTGTTGCCATATAACCTTACCTGTGTTGCGTCAATATCTACCTGCTTATAAACAAGCTTACCCGACTGCATATCATCAAAAACCTCAACTTTCGATTGTGTCCATCCATTTGAATGAATATACATCAATCGATCATCCAGCAACAGATCAAGCGAATCGCGTTGCTTCTCTATCAGCCATACAAACTTTTGCTTCGAAAGATTGAGTATGTATCGCTCAGTTTTCGACTGCGCCAATGCAGAATCTGAAATCAGGACAGTCAATAACACGAGAATACCATTTCTAACGTTTCGCATAATCCGATTTTAAATTCCTGATGGTTTAACTACCTGAACGACTTGTCCTTTCCTACGTGCATAGATTGACCGGTCGTACATGGCTTCACAACTTACAGCTGGTAAGTAGTACGTTCCCGCATAGCTCGCTGTAAGCATTACCTGAAAGGTTTTACGTTGGTTAACCCCCAGATCAAAATACGTATACACCCGATCATCGCGAATATCCTGATAGGTAGGCACATCACCACCTAACCTGCTTTCCGCTTCATCTAACCTGAGGTTGTTAATCTCCCAACCTGAAGGAAAGATCTGGTTCAACGCTAGGTTCTTATATGCCCCTCTTGTTCCGGGATTCGAAATGGTAACCGATGCAATAAACTCTTTGCCTTGCTCCAATGAGCTTGGATCAAGCGGTCTGCCCTCCACATCGGTGTACACAATACTCAAATTCAGACCATTGGATTCTTCTGTTTCATCACCACGCGCTGGTGTTCCTTCTGAAATTATCCGCACAAACAATGAACCACCACTTTCACTTACCACTTTCAACGCATTTGATTTTACACCATCAACCGGAAGAGAGACCTGTGCTATCGGTAATTCCGTGCTGGCAGAAACATCCTTTCCATTATACGAGTAGGTAAACTTCAGCGTGCCACGTTTTTCTGTTCCGGCAAATGCACCCACAGATTTCAAACACCACGCTACGGTTTGCGTACTCATCCAATAAGATGAATTACTTAATGAAGCAGAAATATCTTTCAACAACTCAAACCCTTTCGTACGATCTCCCAACAAAACAAGGGTTTCCAGAATAATAGCCTTGTCGCGTAAATCCGATCCATAGGTATACGCCATCTCCCGATAAGGCTTAACAACTGTAGGTATTTTTTCAACGAGTGCCTTTGCCGCTTCCGGTTGCCCGGTCTTGGTATAGGCTGCCGCCAACATCCAGGCTGCGGTTACGGGTAAGTTACCTTGCTCACGTAACCTGTTCATGGCACCAAGTTCAGGATCACCAGCCAGTGCAAGTGAATACAGCCTGTAGGCTTGTATCAATTCACTGCTGTACTGTTCCTGATTCCTGCGCCACGCCTGCGCCTTACTGCGCTGATATTTTTTCCACTTCCTCAACATATCAGAAGGAACCAGATATCCCTTCTTCTCAGCCTCAACCAAAAAATGTCCGGCATAGGTTGTTGACCAGCTATCGGCATTTTCAGCACCTGGCCAATACCCAAAACCACCATCGCGCTGATGGAACGACTTAAGTCGGTCGATACCCGCTTTAACATTTGACTGAATCATGTTGCGTTCCACATCGGTCAATACCTTCACCTGATCCAGGTATAATTGTGGGAAAACGGAAGAAGTGGTCTGCTCAATACAGCCATACGGATATTGTAACAAATACTGCATGCGCTGTCCGAGGTTAATCGGAGGAAGACTTGATACTTCAAGCGTTGCCGAATTGGAACCTACCATGCCCACAGGCGAAACAGACGCACTCCAGGTTTTACCTGCATCAAGCAGCGCCTCTTGCACTCGTGTTACCGGAGGATTTGGATTACGTACATCAATCTCAATTACATCGGTGGCCTTAAAGTTTCCGGATGTTGCTGTTACCTCAACTTTTCCAACGCCTAATGTTCCCAACACAGCAAGATCAAACTCAACGGTTTGGTCAGAACCAACCATATTTACCTGCTGAGAGGCCTGACTCAATTGCAATGGTCCGGATGTTTTTACTTCAACTTTTACATTCCGGATATTCTTATCCATGGTAAACAAGGTTACCGGTAACTTCAGTTTTTCTTCCGGGCCCAGCACACGTGGCAAGGTCGCCAGCACCATCAACGGCTTGCGAACAGGCGTTGCTTTTTCGGCTGACCCATAGGCCCCTTCATAGCCGGCAACCAGCATGGTTTTAACCGAACCGATGTATTGCGGCATAATAAACTTATGTTCATCACTTCCCTCTGTAAGAGTAAATGGTCCGAAAAATTTCACCACGGGTTTAAATCGATTCGCTTTGGCATCATCTTCCTTAGCTGCTATTTCCATATCACCACCAATGGCAAGCAATCGTTCAATGCGTGCACCGAAAGCACCCATTACATTGTCGTACAAATCCCATGTTTTTACGCCAAGTGCTTCGCGTGCGTAAAAATGTTTCCACGGATCAGGCGTTTTGTAGCGGGTAAGATCAAGTAAACCCTCATCAACAATCGCTAACGTGTAAGTCATTTTACGCTTTGATTTTTCAGAAACACGAATCACAACTTCCTGACCGGGCTCCAGCACATCGGGCATGGAAAGCTCTGGCTCAAGATGTGTTTTTGGATCTTCCACACCGATTGGAATAACTCCGTACATGCGAATGGGTGAGTCGTTTACTGTTTGTGCATGCGGTTGAATAAGTGTAACATGAACAAAAGCATTCGGTGTCATTTCGGGTGTAATGGTGAAATTGAAAGGCGTATCCCCTTGTTTGGTTTCAACCCAATAACTTTCCAATACACGGCTTCCATTTTCAATGCTAACTAAGGCTCGTCCTTCACCACTTCCGGGAATAACAATACTGGCCTTTTCACCAATGGTGTAATTGCTTTTATCGGAAGAGAAGGTCAGCATGGTAGCTCCTTCACTTCCACCGCGTGCGCGACCAGCCCATCCTGGCCAATCGATGTACACAATTTTGGCTGTTGAGTGACCCGAAACAGGATCGTATGCCTTCACAAGGTACCTGCCCCAATCAGGGTATTTGATTTTAAAATTCCATTGGCCCTTGCCATTGCTGGTGCGAATGGTTCCTTTGCTGATGAGCGTGCTGTAATAATCGCTCATGTACACCGCGTTTTCTTCGGTATTATCCCACCATGACCTCCAGCGGAGTTTGTAAATAGAAACCTCCACTTGATCACGGTTAACCGGATTTCCATCAGCATCGATAGTCACTACATCAACTGTGTGGGTAGTATCGGTTAGCAACATGCCTCGTGCCTTATCGCCCAACGGAAGACGAATTCCGGTAAACGATGCATAGGGATAATAGGGTATGCTAAACCGATCGATTGAAAAATTACCACTCTCTTCAAATACTTTTCCGCGAACAATGGCGCTTAGCGCACCTGGTGAAGTGGTGGTTGGCTCAAGTGAAAAATTCACGCGTGCATTTCCTTCCGCATCAGTATACCCGCTGAAGATAGTTTGCGCTTCGCTGTAAAATTCTTTGGAGGGATCTTCAAATACATAATCCGGATAACGGGAAAATTTTGTCTCAGCCTTTGAAAGCAGTACCTCAAATTCAGCCATCAGGTTTTTGCCCGGTGCCCCGTGAAGCCAATTCACTTTTAAATCGCCTGAAATATTATTGGTTCCTGCTTTAATTTTATCTACACCAAAATCAAGATTGATTTTCAGTCGGTTTGGCTTAACCGTTTCGATTTTTACTAATTGGGAAAATTCTGTACCCCCCACTTTCACTCTTGCGGTCCAGTTGCCGGTTGGTGCATCATCAGCTGTTACGGTTGCAAACTTGTAAAATCCGTTCTCGCTGGCAGAACGAACCAATCGACTGGTTACCTGGCCTTGGGGGTTTTGCAGTTCAAAAACAACGGGGTGCGTTGCTGGTAATCGCTTCAGTTTATCTTCCAGAACAAAAGTGAGAAACAAAGAGTCGCCCGGACGCCAGACACCGCGTTCGCCATAAATCATTCCCTTCAGGCCTTTGTTTACCCGTTCACCCCCAACATCAAAACTGCTTAATGAAAGCGATTCGCCATCCGGCAGTTTCAAATAACCACGTTGCGCACCACTCTTGGCCACCAGTGCAAATGGGATTTCATTGCTTTGGATTACAGCCTTTCCATCGCTTCCAGTAGAGGCTGTCCCGATGACTTGCTGCTGGTAATTATATAACTCCAGCGTCACTCCCGATTGCGGCTGCGTAGTTTTCAGATCGGTAACAAAAATGGTGGTGTTGCCATCGGCACCCCGTTTTGCAATCAAACCAAGATCAGAAGCAATTACATTTCGTTTGATATTACGCTGACCAGTATAATACGATGAGTGACAGGGATTATCACGCTCCTGCCAATCGTAATCATAGCCATAATAGTAATCATCATAAGAATCCCAGTAGCTTGATTCTCCTTCACCTTCCGACCAGTCTTCTTCTTGTTCAAATGCTGCAGCGGAAGCCTCTTCGCCTTCGTTACAGGCTAATGTTGTATAAGCCTTTTTAACATTGAGGCGCACCTGGTAAATGGCCCCTGGTTCGGTATTGATAAGTGTAGCCAAATCCAGTGTAAAGCGATTCCATTTTCCTAAATCGGTTACACCGGAATTCTCAAGCGAAATCATCTTCTTCAATACCGGCTTCCCAACCCTGCGCAATTCAGCATTACCGTCATAATTATTGACTTGTAAGAACTGAACGATATTGCGCTCATAAATTTTCACAACCTGCACTTCAACGGCCTTCAGGTTCACCGCTTCAAAAGGTAAAATCAATCCATCCGAGCTTGGCAAAATTGTTCCTTTGCCCACAAAGCGCACCGCTGGTTTTACTTCTTCGAACAACACATCAAAAGTCCCTCCTTCTTTCATGCGGTAATCCAAAACGTTTCGAACACCGGCTTCAACCGTAAGTGTTTTGCTTCCGGTTTGACGAACGGCCGGATAAATCTTCACTTCATTATCGCGGACCTCAAAATCAAGACTGGATAATCCCTCAATGCGGATAAGTCCTTGTAAATTCTGCTTTTCACTAAGCGGATCAGAAAATTGCACCACCACATGTTGTGTGGTTCCCTGATCAACGCGCACATTCATGACTTTAAAATCGCTTAACGCAGGAATCTCAACCTCCTGAGCAGATGACTGGCTGATTCCTAAAGGCTCACCCGCAATGGAAATACTAACCTTGCTGGCTGATTCCTTACGGGAAACTTCTTCTATGACAAATGCATGTTGCTTTCCTTCACCTGCATGGCTCCAGCTAACTGTAAGCTGCTTACCATCCTGATTGGCCCGTAACATCTTTTCAACTACATCGCCATCTGCAAAATCGGATGTGAACAAAATACCCTCAATCTTCTGCCTTACCAATTCTGTTTTTACGTAGGGCTTAATATTATCAATAGATAATTCATAGTGTTGCGGTATAACCTGAAACGAGTAAACGAAGTTACTGAGCGATGAAGGAACCTCCATTAATTTCGAGAGGCTGAAATTTACTTCATAACGCTGACCGGATGCCAGCCGGAATTCGGGCGTAAACTCAACCGTTCGCTTATCCAGCCAAACTGTTTTCCCCTTAACGGTTGGTGAAAAGTTAAAAAGCCTGGCGCTTGTTTCTGATCCGACTACATCCTCCGATACAGCATCTTCCGCCAGAATAATGCGGATAGTTGCTGTTGAGCTAATCACGCCCGATGTGTAGGAGGATATATATTCTGCAAAGGCCGGGTTGAGCGCAGCTTGCGGCTCGCGCGAGCCTGTGCTGGTAATTCCGTAAAATAAGGCAACAGCAAATACGCCAACACCGATCACACCGATCGATATCTTTTTCCAGGGGAGGTTTTTCATAAGATGCAAGGATTAGGAAATGAAATTTCGAAAAATTAACGGAGAATGATTGCACGATTGTATAAAATCTTTGCAAAGATTTTATAATAAGGTGATTTCGCTCAGGCTAAAAAGTTGATAGTCGTTAACTTTGAACCTCATAACAAAATCATTGGCTATATGGAAGATCTGCTTCAGGAGAAATACTTAAACAATACCGTACAAGACTATGCCATTGCACTTGCCATTATCCTAGG
Source organism: uncultured Roseivirgaceae bacterium (assembly GCA_964419145.1). Lineage (GTDB taxonomy): Bacteria > Bacteroidota > Bacteroidia > Cytophagales > Cyclobacteriaceae > UBA2336. The sequence continues at coordinate 107,291 of CAYQOM010000009.1, forward strand.
TGGAATACTGGTTGTGCGTTTGTTCCGCAACTACCTGCTCAGGCGTCTGAAGGCGTGGGCTGCTAAAACAGAAACTTCATTTGATGACTACATCATCACCGGAATTGAAAAATTTGGATTGCCCATTCTGAATTTTATTGTGCTCTATTGGGGCATCCACTACCTCAAACTATCCGACCAAATATCGCGAATTGTAACAGTCGCAACCTCTGCAGTTATTGTTTATTTCGTTGTTCGCATTGTACTTACTATTATCCGAAAGGCGCTTGAAGCCTACGTGCTCAAACAAGAAAACGGAGAAACCAAACTCAAGCAGATCACCGGCATCATGATCGTAATCAACATTACGGTTTGGGCGTTAGGCCTGGTGTTTTTGTTCGACAACCTTGGGTATAATGTAACAGCCATTGTTACCGGTTTAGGTATTGGTGGTATTGCAATCGCTCTTGCAGCACAAAATATTCTGGGCGATCTGTTTAACTATTTTGTGATTTTCTTCGACCGTCCTTTTGAAGTTGGCGACTTTATTGTGGTTGATGACAAGAAGGGAACCGTTGAATATATCGGAATTAAAACTACCCGGCTTAAAAGCTTATCAGGCGAACAGGTGGTGATTTCAAACAGCAACTTAACGAATTCAAGACTCCATAATTTTAAGAGGATGGAGCAAAGACGTATTGTATTTCAGATTGGCGTAGTGTACGGAACACCGCTGGAGAAACTGAAGGAGATACCTGGAATTATTACTAAAATTCTGGAAGACGAACCCATCACCACTCCCGATCGTGTGCACTTTGCCAGCTATGGTGATTTTAGTCTAAATTTTGAAATCGTGTTTTTTGTACAGAGTGCTGATTATAAACAGTACATGGACATCCATCAGGACATCAACTTCAGAATTTACGAAGCGTTTGAGCAGCGTGGTATTGAGTTTGCATTCCCAACACAAACCATACACCTGCAAAAACAGCCTTAGCCTATTTGCAGGCTACGCCATCTACGTAATTGGTGATGATGTCAATCTTAGCCGCTGTTTCGCTGCCTAAGAAATCGCGTATATCGGTCAGCGCTACTGTTTTTTTATAGGCTTCCAGAAAAGGAATGGAAAGCGGTGTATACGACCAGTGCCACCGCTCTTCTTCGTAACCAGTTCGCCCATCCGTTTTTGTAGTGTACGGTTGGCAGAATCCATATTCATGGGCATGCGCCTTCAGCCATTCGTAAATTTTCAAGCCCTCGCCAGAATCAAAATACTCATTGTTCAGGTTGTTGAGGTCCATATCGGTACCCCAATGGTGGCGCGATGAACCCGGCATTGATGAATAGAGTAAAATCTTCTTTGCCCGATCCACATCAGTTTTAGATTCCTTGTCATTAACCCATTTTCTTTCCCAAATGGCTTTTTGCTGTAAATAATTTCGCGTAGCCGAAATGATCACCAGGTTTACACCATCTTGCTTTGCCGCTTCAGCCATACGCACAAAGGCTTCATACGTTTCCTTACGCAGATAAGCTCCTTTTGCTGATCCACCTGTATACTGGTCGTCAAGTTGCACAAATCGATCATCCTGATTTTGATTGAACTTGCCCAACAAATAATTTTTATCAACTTCCTGCCCGTGCAGAGTTGATAGGCTAAAAAGAAACACAGAAAGGAATAAGGTAACTGACTTCATAGATTGTTTGGTTACAAAAATGAAGCCTAAAACTAAGATTTTACCTCAAAACAAGAAACCTAAACTTTTACATCGGCCTTGTTCATCACACGGGTTTGCACCTGTATGGATTCCTGGTGTACCAGCTTAAGCATTTCGCGCGAAAATTCTTCACTAAGGCCCATCGCCAACCCAAGGGCTACACGGGTATGAATGATCTCTTCCCAACGATTTACCTGAAGAATGGTGACCTGGTTATCCTTTTTGAACTGACCGATCTTTTCAGATATTTTCATTCGGGCCGCAAACTTCTGCATGATTTCATCATCCAATTGGTCAATCTGCTCACGGAACATACTCAATGCATCCTTCACATTTTTATCTTCAGCCGATGGCGTACGCACCACCAATCCCTCAATAATTTTCGCCAATGATGATGGTGTTACCTGTTGTTTCGCATCGCTCCACGCAGCATCCGGATGTATATGACTTTCGATCATCAACCCAGCCATATCGAGGTCGAGTGCTTTTTGTGCAATGAACGGAATCAATTCGCGCGTACCGCAAATGTGGCTGGGATCGCAGATGATATCCAGTTCCGGAATGCGTGTTTTCAATTCAATGGCCATATCCCACATGGGTGCATTTCTAAACGGTCCTTTTTCGAATGAAGAAAATCCGCGATGAATGGCCGCTAACTTGGTAATGCCAGCCTTGTTCAAGCGTTCAAGCGCACCAATCCACAACTCCAGATCAGGGTTAACCGGATTTTTCACCAACACCGGTACATCAACACCTTTCAATGCATCTGCAATCTCCTGAACAGAAAAAGGATTTACCGTTGAACGTGCACCTACCCAAAGAATATCAACACCGGCTTTTAAACAAGCTTCCACGTGTGCCGCATTGGCCACTTCGGTGGCAATGGGTAATCCGGTTTCGTTTTTTGCCTGCACCAACCACTTCAATCCTTCCTCACCCATGCCTTCAAACTGACCGGGCCGTGTTCGGGGTTTCCAGATTCCGGCACGCAACACGTGTGCCTTTCCGGTTGCTGCAATTTGTTTGGCCGTTGTAACCATCTGGCTTTCGGTTTCCGCACTGCACGGACCACTTATAATGAGTGGCCGCGTAGTTGCAGGCGACCAGTTCTTCATCGGTTCAAGTTGTAATTCCTTTTTCATAGTTGACATATCCATATTTATTTCTTAAAATTTTTATGCTTTTACCATTTCGGCTTGTTTGTTTTCTTTTGTTGATGAAGCTGAAAGTTCAGTTCCATCCAGTATTCTTCTGATTTCGTTTGCTTCAGTCATAATCCTGTACAATTCGGTTGTATTTTTTTTCATTAAATGATATTGAAAGCGTTGCAAATGAATGATGTATTCCTGTAACGCCTGGCTCAGGTATTCCATATTCTGCTCAAAAATGGGTGCCCACATGCCCGGTGAACTTTTAGCCAGACGAACGGTTGAGGCAAAACCACTACCCGCCAAGGTGAAAATATTTTTTTCATCCTTTTCGATATCCAAAACGGTTTGCCCTAACAGAAACGAACTCACGTGCGACAAATGCGAAACATACGCCACATGCTTGTCGTGTTCATCAGGCTGCATGTAAATGGCTTTCATGCGCAAGGTTTCAAATACCTTGTTCACCAAAGCCAATGCTTCCGCAGATGACCGCTGATGTTCACAGATAATGGTTGTCTTTCCAGTAAATAATCCGGAGAACGCGGCATCGGGTCCGGAATTTTCAGTACCCGCAATCGGGTGAGCCGCCACAAACTGCGCACGCTTTGGATGGTTGGTAACCGCTTTACAAATCTGTGCCTTAGTGGATCCTACATCCATCACAACCGTATGCTTTCCGATGCTATCCAACACCTGCGGAAGTTTGCCAGCCAGCAAGTTTACAGGGATTGCAAAAATTACAAGATCAGCCGAAGTAAAAGCTGAATGTTCATCTGCTATCCGATCAACAATTTTTAACTCGACTGCTCGCTCACCATGAGCCGCACTGGCATCCACCCCAACCAGTTCAGTAGCCAACCCTGTTTTGCGCAGGTCAATTGCCAACGAACCCCCAATTAAACCCAATCCAACAACTGTTACTTTCATACTGCTACTGATTTATCTTTTAGCGATTCAGGCTCTGCTTGCTTCCAGTCTGCAATCCGCTGGTGTGCTTCTTTCAACTGTTGTTCAGGTGAACATAATGAAAGCCTGATATACCGGTTTCCTGTCTGACCAAAAACAAAACCTGGTGTAATGAAAACTTTAGCACCATATAAAATCTGATCAACCCACTCACCTACATCCGCAATTTGATCTGGCACCTTTGCCCACACAAACAATCCGGATTGATTCGGTGAGTATGTGCACGAAAGTGTATCCAGAATTTTGTGTGCCCATGCCTTTCTGCTTGCATACACCTTATTCAATTCCGTAAACCACGCTGCGTCATTCTTCAACGCCTCAACCGCGGCATGTTGTAAGCTAAGAAACATTCCCGAGTCCATGTTGCTTCGAACCCGCAGCACCGCATCAATGTATTCCTTCCTTCCGGCCACCCAGCCCAAACGCCAACCGGCCATGTTGTGCGACTTACTTAAGGAGTTTAATTCAAGTGCGACTTCCGTTGCTCCTTCTGTTGATAAAATACTGATGGGATGATCGTTCAGGATCAGGCTGTATGGGTTATCATTTATGATTAAAAATTTATGTTTGCGCGCCAAATTAACCAACGCCTGCAATTCATTGCGCGAAGCAATGCGTCCCGTAGGCATATGCGGAAAATTAACCCACATGATTTTTACCCGCGATAAGTCCTGTTGTTCCAGTTCCTCCAAATCAATGCCCCAATTCAACTCTTCTTTCAGAGCATACGATCTGGGCTTGGCGCCAACAAGTTTTGTTACCGAAGCATAAGTAGGATAACCCGGATCAGGAATAAGCACTTCATCTTCTTCATTTAAAAAAGCCATGCTGATATGGAGAATACCCTCCTTTGATCCCATAAGCGGAAGAATCATGGTTTCAGGATCAAGAATTACATCATATGTGCGATTATAGAAATCAGATATACTTCTTCGAAACTCCGGAATACCTTTGTAGCTCTGATAGCCGTGACTGTTGGGTTGCTGTGCCGAAGTGGTAAGCGCATCAATAACAGGTTGTGCCGGGGCTAAATCCGGACTGCCAATACCCAGGTTGATTACTTTTAGTTTCGGTGTATCCAGCGAACGCACTTCTGCCAGTTTTTTGCTGAAGTAGTATTCCTCAATGTGTTGTATTCTTTTCGCGGTTTCAATCATAGTATTTCTGAACAATTCATTAGTTGTATTCAATTTTTGCCTTCTTATACTCACCCAATACGTTTAAGTTTTTTACCTGCCGCAACACCTGCTTCATCGCATCATCATACTGTTTTCTTCGCTTCCATTCTACATCAACATGAATGCGGTATTCACTGGGCTTTCCGATAACCGGTATCGATTGAATTTTTAACAAGTTGATCTGATTCAGTTTGAACGTCATCAATGCATCAGCCAGACTGCCCACTTCATTGGCCACTTCAAAACTCAACGATGCCTTGTTTGCCTTTTCATTATTTTCCGATTTACGGGTTAACACCAGAAAGCGCGTAAAGTTTTTCTTGTGGGTTTCAATGCGCTTCTCCAGAATTTGCAGACCATACTTTTTCGCAGCCAACTCATTGGCAATGGCTGCGGTTTGTTTAAGCTTTAATGTTTTAACACGCTTTGCTGAAAGAGCCGTGTCATCACTTTCGCGGATTTCAATGCCATTCAACGTGTGGATAAACTCGGTACACTGGCGCAAAGCCATTGGGTGTGATTCAATGGTTTTGATATCGGACAGCTTTACACCAGGCAAGGTTAGCAGGTGCATGTGAATGGGCAGGTATAACTCGCCCACAATGCTGAAGTGATATTGCTGAAGTAAAAAATAATTCGGAAGGATGCTTCCGGCAATGCTGTTCTCAATGGCCATTACGGCAAAATCAGCTTCGCCCTTTTTTAAGCTTTCGCATAACGCATGAAAAGTCAAGCATTCAACCGGTTGAATAGCTTGCTGAAAATAAGTTCGTGCCGCTACTTCGTGAAAGCTGGCTTCCAATCCTTGTATGGCGATTTTCAGTTTCTTGTTTTTTGTCATGTTCGTTCTCATAGTTCAAAAACGAGAGCACAAAAAAAGTCCCGGCTATTCACCGGGACTTTTCTGAGTTCTCTGTTATCGTTTACATCAACAACATACCGCTACTCGTTCAAATCCCGGAAGGGCCTGAAAATAGTAGTAGTAAAACCAAAAAGATGCGTTGATGCTTTTCATTTCTCTAATCAATGGGCTAAAGAAAAGGTATTTTCAATTGCCGACAAAATATTTCAAACATAATTTTCAATGAACTAATGCCTGTTAGGAACGGTTTGGGAAGCGTATGGTTGTCGATATCTTTGATACAAATACCTCTGAATCACCATGAAAAAAACGATTGCACTGCTTATCCTGTTGAGCTTTACGCTTACGTATTGCCAAGAAGACCCCAATAAAATTCTCTATAACAAGGTAATGGACATCCACGATGAAGTGATGCCCAGCATGGATGAGCTTTACAGGCTGAAGAAAGACCTGGAGGAAAAGATCAAAAATTCACCTGATTTGGTAGAAGATAAAAAGCAGCAGATGGAACAAACCGTGCTGCTACTGGATTCCGCCAGCAAGAGCATGATGAGCTGGATGCGTGAATTCAGCCCGGAAGAATATGAAAAGCAGGCGCAACGCGATTACCTGGAAAAAGAATTGAAGCGCGTACAAACCGTTAAAGATGTGATGCTGAAAGCCCTTGATGAGGGAAGAAAAGTCTCTCAGGATCAATAGGTTTTTGTCATATCAGCCGGAATCGCAATGATGTAGTCGGCTGTGTTTTTGTTTTCATCATTCAGTTTGTCTATCGCATCCTGACTAACCGGATGAATGGTCACTATCTTCAATGAAGGTTTTGCCTTTTTCAGGTAATGGTAGATCCCCTCAAAATTTTGGGAGTGATAAGCGCCATGATAATGAATGAAGATACCCTCCTTCATATTCTGAATAATAAAATATGCCATGGTAGCATCCTTCACGGCTTGCGATCGGGCCATGTTCTCTCCGCTTCCCGGGCCGCCATGTCCGCCCATGGATGAAATCATATTTTTATATCCCGGTAATTCCAGATCGATTTCAATAGGAAGTGGCGCCATGCGTTGGCGAGCCTCCTCCGGAAGCGTAGTCAATGCCTCAATCCCTTTACGATAAACAAGATTAGCATAACGTCTCGGTACATTGGTGGCAATGGCACTTAACTTTTGAGCCTTGCAAAATTCAATCAATGGCTTGTAGTCGTTTTTGTAGTTATCCCAGACTTTTGCTTCGCTTAATAGATGTCGCTCTTCTATCACACCGGTAAGGTATTCGTTCAGCACCAACTGATTGTCGGCTTCAAACATTTCAAAGCCAAGGGTAAGTTTTGGATTAACTGCATATAAATCCTTGGCCACTTGCAGTTCAAGCCAATGGTTAATGGAGTTGTCGTGCATTTCACCAAACAATACCACATCGGCTTTTGCCAACTCGGTAATCATTTTTTGGTAGTCAGCCGACTTACCTTCTTTATTAAATAATTTGAATGCCAGTTTTTCCTGGGCGAATGAGGATTCAAAACAAAAATTGAGAAACAGAAAAATGAGAACCAAATACTTCATGAATTATCGCTTTTTAAAAACCTGAACAGTGGCTCGCTTACACTTGCCACCAATGGGAGGGTTTACCTTGGAGATTTTAATGTCAACCGATTGAACAACCGGAAGTTCCTGTAAAATATCATCGATGATTTTACCGGCTACGGTCTCAAGGAGTTTGGACGGTTTATCCATCTCTGCTTTAACAATGGCAAACAGGGTTTCATAGTTAACCGTACCCGACAAATCATCCTCAAAGGCTGCAGCCGAAAAATCCGTTTCAACGGCAATGTCTACTTCAAACCAGTTTCCGGATTCACGCTCATGCGGATAAACGCCATGAAACGCATGGAACTCCAGACCTTCAAGCGCAACACGTCCGGTCATCCAATCTCGTCAAAAAAAGAAGTGATTTTTTTCGTCCGGGTTTCAGCCACCACCGTTATCTGTTCCAACACCATTTCCGGTTCAGCTTCGGGTTCTGTTTCAGTTACAGAATCAATCGTTGTTTCGGATACTTCAGGTACAGGAACCACTAACCTGGGTTGCTCCACCGTTTTGGCTTTAGCTTGTTGATCCGCATTCGGGAAGACGATCTTTTTGATTTCCTTTCGGGCTTGTGAAAGATGTTGATCCGCATCAAATGCCTTTGTTCCATTTTTTATACGATCAACCCGCTCAATATTATCCTGTGAGATACGCTTAAGCTCCTGCAACAAATCATCACGCGATGATTCGAGCTTCTTGTAGCTTTCTACCATCCCACGAAGGCGCTCTTCCATTTCAGCCATCACTTGCTTGGCACGTTGCTCAGCTTCATCAATCGTATTGTTGGCCATCATCTTGGCCTCATTCATCATGGCATCAGCCTTGAGTTGTGATTCGCGTAAATGCAAATCAGCCGCCTGACGCGCCTGTTCGATCACATTCGCCCCCGTGTCTTCTGCCGTCTTAAGCGTTTTGAACAATGAGCTTTCCACCTCTCTCAGCTTGGTTACTTCACGTTCGGCCGCTTCAAGCTTTATCTTCAATTCCTTGCCTTCATCCACAAGGCGTTCCCATTCCTGCGACAGGGTAAGCAGAAAAGCGTTCACTTCATCCTTGTCATATCCGCGAAAATGCTTCTCGAAGGTTTTTTGCCGGATTTCAAGCGGTGTAATTTTCATGGTACTACTGGTTAAGTTTAAAAAATAAGAGCCGATAAAAAATCAGGTATCCAGGCTCTGGTTATTCAAGTTTATATCCCAAACGGAAATGGTGCGGTCATCGCTGGCACTCACCAATTGTCCGCGGTGGTTCGTCCACAACAGTTTATTCACCGAGGTGCCGTGGCCGGCATGCCTGCCCTTATCAATCACCTTCAACAGCCTCAGTTCGGCTAAGTCCCAGATTTTTATGGACTTATCCATGCTACAAGTTACGAAATGTTTGGAATCAGGGCTAAAATCAAGGTGATTTATTGCATACATGTGCGCTACCACCTCGGCAGCGGGTGTATATACGGCCCGTACATCCCAAACTTTCAGGCGTGCATCGCGCGATCCGCTCATCAGAAAATCGCCATCCGGGGTGTACCGCAAGGTAAAAACTGAGTTCGCATGTGCATTCCATTCGTATTTCATGTTCATGGAGTCAACATCAAACACCCGGATACAGCAATCACTGTACCCAACGGCCAGCTCACCTGTTTTTGGATTGATAGCCATGGTTCGGGCGCTTTTTTCTGAAGATTTAGTACGACTAATAATCCCACGGGTATTCAAATCAACGCGGATAATTGTTCCATCACCATCGGCTACAAACAACTTATTCCCGACATGCTGGATATCAAAAATGGCGGCCTTGGTAAGGTGTAACGAACCATCCTGCTTATTATTCTTCCAATCGATGAAATGAATGCCTTCATAATTATGACCGATCATCAACAGATTCGTTTCCGCATGGTGGTGTAAAGCATAAATCGAATTGGCGAGGCGGGCGATCAGCGTACCTTCTTCAGGCCTCTCTAAATTCCATAACACAACCATGCCATCACCTGACCCACTAAAAAACAGGTTGGGTTGATCCGCCTGATGCAGGGTGTAGATGGAGTCGCGATGACCGGTAAGGTTGTGCAGCCTGTTTACAGCAATGGTACTCATACCCGAATAACTGCGCGAAAGTGCTGAAAGTTTAGGTGAGTTTATAGTAAAATTGCTCAAGATTAAACCATTATGCCTCAACTGGAAACCGACATAACCAAAACCCGCGCGTGGGGCTTGTGGAAAATTGAAGAATCGGAGGAAGACTTGAATCAGCTATCTGGTGGAGAAATCATTCCAGCAGAAATCACGCATCCGGAAAAGCGGTGTGAGTTTCTGGCTGCCCGCGCATTGGTAAGAAATCTGGTTGAGCAATTGAAACTTAACTACCATGGGCTAACAAAAGATATTTATGGGAAGCCTTTGTTACGTAGTCATCCGCATCACATTTCCCTTAGTCACTCTTATCCGTATGTCACGGCTATTATCGACACTAAAAAAGCAGTGGGTATCGATCTGGAGCATTTCAAATCAAAGTTATTACGCATTGCCCCGCGTATGTTTTCTCCTTCGGAATTAAAAGATGCAGGAAATAACCTTATCAAGAATAGTATTTATTGGAGTGCAAAAGAAGCCCTGATGAAAGTGTATGGGAAAAAGGATTTAGTGTTTTCAGAAAACCTGTTGGTGGAGCCGTTTAACCTTGAGTCAACCGGGATACTCACCGGACATATTATCACTCCGGAAAAAGAAACAACACTTTCGCTGCATTATAAACAATACCCGGATTTTGTGATTGTGTATAATGTGTAAGGCTAAACACCCAGATCTGCTCCATCTGCAATGATGAGCAATAATTCTTTCACCTCTTCCGCCTTTTCGTGCTCACCCATTTTATCAAAGGACATGATCAGGTTGCGGAACACCCTGCGAATAATCTCCAGGTTGGAGCACGGTTCAAAAAATGAATTCTGCGGAGCAAGCTTCAACTCATGAATATAGTTTTCAATATCCTGCCGGGAAAAAATAAGTCCTTTGTTAAAGGCATTGATGTAAAACACCTGCTTGCCATCCTGATACACCAGCACAAACAGGTTCGGAAGATTAACTCCGTAAACAGGTAACTTCAACTTCTGCGCCACCATCATGTAGATCACACAAAGCGAAATAGGATTACCCTTACGCGTCTCCAATACTACATTGATCATGGAATTGCCAGGTGAGTGAAAATTTTTGGTGTTGGCTGAAAACTTCAGTTTATTAAACAGCACACCATTCAGCACCTTAACCTGATCAATCGGGTACATATCCGGCTTGAATTCCAGCCAGGCTTCATAGTAAATCTGCTCGAGATCCTGCTTTAGCTTCTCCAACTCAAGATCGGGATATTGATAGGTGGCTACCAACCAAAGGCCGGTTAGTAAATCCTGCTCCGGAGTTTTATACCATTCAGTTACCCGATTTTTTAATAACTCATACTGAAGATCGTGTATGAGGCTTTCAATTTTTTGCTGCGTTTGTGGGTTGAAATTATTTTCCCACTCCTGTTCCAGATACGGAATTACTTCTTTGCCAAGCGAACGTATTTTATCGGTAACGTGAGAAACGACTTGATCATCCTCATCATCCAGCAACGAAACCAGCGCCTTTAATTCTTTTGCTGTCATTTACGTTTGGATTACACCCACATTAAACCGTTCAACAGGAGCATGGTTAGCAGCTTCAATACCCATGGAAATAACCTTACGCGTTTCCAACGGATCAATAACATCATCGACCCACAATCGGGAAGCCCCGTAGTACGGGCTAAGCTGATCGTTGTACCGATCGGTTATTTCTTTCAATAGATTTTGCTGCTCTTCTTTCGAAATTTCCTTTCCTTCAGATTTCAGTGAACTTATCCGAATCTGTAATAATGTTTTGGCTGCTGAAGCTCCACTCATTACCGCAATCTGCGCAGAAGGCCAGGCAACAATCAACCTTGGATCATATGCTTTACCACACATGGCATAATTACCTGCGCCATATGAGTTACCCATAATCACCGTAAACTTAGGCACGGTTGAGTTAGCCATGGCGTTCACCATCTTGGCGCCATCTTTAATAATACCGCCATGCTCTGCCTTGCTGCCCACCATAAAACCACTTACATCCTGAAGAAAGACAAGTGGAATTTTTCGTTGGTTGCAATTCATAATAAAGCGTGCGGCCTTATCAGCGGAATCGGAATAGATTACGCCACCCATTTGCATTTCGCCCTTTTTGGTTTTTACCACCTTGCGTTGGTTGGCGATAATGCCTACGGCCCAGCCATCAATGCGTGCAGTTCCGCAAATAATGGTTTTGCCATATAGCGCTTTATATTCGTCAAATTCAGAATTATCAACTAATCGCTTGATGATCTCAAGTGTGTCGTACGGCTTTACGCGATCAGCAGGAAACAGGCCGTAAATTTCGCGCGGTTCTTCAGCAGGTGCTTTGGGTTCAACCCGATCGAAACCTGCCTTTTCATATTCACCGATTTTATCAAAGATGGATCGGATATAATCGAGACATGCCTGATCGTTTGGGAACTTGTTGTCGGTTACTCCGGAAATTTCACAATGCGTAGTAGCGCCTCCCAGGGTTTCATTATCAATATCTTCACCAATCGCAGCTTTTACCAAATATGATCCGGCTAAAAAAATTGATCCTGTCTTATCCACAATCATCGCTTCATCCGACATAATGGGTAAATACGCACCACCAGCCACGCAGCTTCCCATGATGGCAGCAATTTGCACGATGCCCATGGATGACATCTTTGCGTTATTCCTGAACTGACGGCCAAAATGTTCTTTATCAGGGAAAATTTCATCTTGCATGGGCAGAAACACTCCGGCACTATCCACCAGGTAAATGATGGGCAGTCGGTTCTCCATAGCTATTTCCTGAATGCGAAGATTCTTTTTAGCTGTAATCGGAAACCATGCCCCTGCTTTTACGGTAGCATCATTGGCTACCACTACACATTGCCTTCCATGAATGTACCCGATACCGGTAACCACACCGGCTGACGGGCAACCGCCATATTCCGCGTACATGCCCTCACCCGTAAATAATCCAATCTCCAGAAAAGGTGATCCTTTGTCTGTCAGATATTCAATACGTTCGCGGGCGGTTAATTTTCCTTTGGCGTGTTGATCATCGATCTTTTTTTGTCCGCCCCCTGATTTTGTCTTTTTTGCTTTAGCCTGCAACTGGTGAATCAGTTGCTTATACACATCTTCGTTTCGGTTAAATTCCAGGTCTCGCTCAATCATGTATCCAAATTCGTATTAATCTTCTTTTCGCTGCTTTTCCAGTTCTCGTTCAATTTTCTTACGACTCTTACCTAGTGGAGCCATGAAATGTTTAGGATTTTCATTGAAATGTGTTGCCAATGAGTCGATTGACATCAGCATTTTGTTGAGGTTAACATAAAGGGAGTCTTCCGTTAGTAGTTTGCTCGCAGTATTGTCGCCTTTGCTGAATTTATCCATGGTTTCATTCAGCTTGGTGAGGGTTACCTTGATTCTTGAAAGTGTTTCGTTTACCTCGATAGACTTCAACGAGTCAGAGAGCGTTTTAAAATTTTTAAGTGTTGGGTTAATGTTTTGTAAGGCGATGTTCACATTTTTAGTAACCAGCTTAATACTGTCCGACATTCCTGTAATTGCCCGATTAGCATTATCGATTGTATAGTTTACTTTCTCAGGTGTTGAACCAAAATCGTCAAACATCTTATCCAACTTTTGAGAATTCTTCGCAAGATTATCCAATATCGTATTCAGCTTTCTTAATGTTGATTGTAAGTTATCAGCTACCGGTGCTGCATTCTCTTCCAGAAAAGCCGTTATACCTTTGGCCACAATTGAACGAAGCGTATCCTTCGGATTAAGGGTGTTTTTATAATTCCCTATCGAAAGCTGGATAAACTTGGTTCCCAGAAAATCGCCATTCAAGATGGCGATGGACGAATCACCCAACACGACATACGAATCTATTTCAAGTTCAACGATAACACGATCGCGAACCTGGTCAATCTGTATATCACTTACCCGCCCAACAGAAACGCCACTGAGGTAAACCTGGTTGGAGGGCATTAGCAGATCGACATTGTCGTAAATGGCGTAGTACTTTTTACGGGACGAAAAAAAATCGATACCCTTCAAAAAATTAAAACCGAGGTACAACAACACTAACGACACGACCATAAACAGGCCAACACGCACTTCTTTTGATATTGTCATGGGGTACAGATGAAGTTCAGAGCCTAATTTAAAGATTTTACCTTGTTTTTATACTCTTTAATGGCTCTGTAGATAGCAGACGCAATATACTCCTGCACTTGCGCAGAATTCAACTCTTTTTCTTCTTTTACATTGGAAAGGTAGCCAATCTCAACCAGCACTGCTGGCATAGCCGTTTCCCACAACACCTGGAAACCCGCTTGCTTCACGCCTCTGCTTTTACGTCCAGCCCGTTTCCCGAACTGATCTTCGATAAGACTGGCCAACTGAATACTGGCCTCATGATTAGCCGATTGTGTAAGACTGAACAAAATATAAGACTCCGGTGAATTGGGATCAAAGCCCTGATACTTTTCCTCGTAATTTTCCTCCAATAAAATCACCGAGTTTTCACGCATGGCCACTTCCAGGCTCTCCTGCGTTTTGTGCAAGCCCAATACGTAAGTCTCGGTACCAAAAATCGATTGCTTACGGCTATACGGTGTGGTTTCAGGGAGCGAATTGGCATGAATAGACACAAAAATATCTGCGTGATTATCGTTGGCCACCTTGGCTCGCTCTTTCAAACCAATGGTCATGTCGGTTTTGCGGGTATACACCACACTCACATCCGGCATGTTT
>CAYQOM010000010.1:0-33341 GCA_964419145.1 uncultured Roseivirgaceae bacterium
CAATGGCTGTTCCACCTGTTGCTACCGTGTACCACCGGTATTGCCCGGCAGTTCCGCCCGAAGCGTTTAGTGTAACTGCCCCGCTTCCACAACGGCTGGCCCCCGTTGTTGTTGGAGGTGTTGGTAGTGGATTGATCGTTGCTGTTACGATTGTGCGATTACTTTCACACGTTCCGTTGTTGATGGCCACGTAATAATTTGTTGTACCGGTTAGTGTGGGTGTGGTATATGTTGCAGCGGTTTGTCCGGCAATGGCTGCTCCACCTGTTGCTACCGTGTACCACCGGTATTGACCGGCAGCTCCGCCCGAAGCGTTTAGTGTAACTGTCCCGCTTCCACAACGGCTGGCCCCCGTTGTTGTTGGAGCTGCTGGTATTGGATTGATCGTAGCCGTAACGATCGTGCGATTACTCTCACACGTTCCGTTATTGATGGCTACATAATAATTTCTTGATCCGGTTAATGTAGGGGTGGTGTATGTTGCAGCAGTTTGTCCGGCAATGGCTGTTCCGCCTGTTGCTACGGTATACCACCGATATTGTCCTGCCGTTCCGCCTGCCGCACCTAATGTAACTGACCCGCTCCCACATCGACTGCTGCTGGTTGTTGTTGGAGCATTGGGAGCGATTGATGACAACACTGTAAATTGAACGATAGTCGTGGCTGCCCAACCACCCGCATTCGTAACATAACAGTAGTAGAAATAACTTCCCGCAGCCAGTGAACCTGTATTGATGCGAAGTGTATTTGTGTTAACACCAGAATAGGTGGTATTATTTACAAGGGGAGTTTCACAAAACTCGCAAGACAAGGTGGGTTTATAATACCATTGGTAAGTTAATAATGTGCCAGATGCTGTGAAAGGAATTGCTGCCTGGATATTCCGGCAATAACTTACCGGTGAGGTCGGTTGTGTACTAATACTTGGTGGCGGTGGCAGAACCTGAGCAAATAATCCCAGTTTCATAGCACACAGTGTAACAAATAAGAAGAGTACTTTTTTCATGGTGAGTCTGTTTTGCCAATGAGAAAGGCTTTCAACACAAGAAGCGACTTCACTATAGTAAATATATCATTTTTTTATATATGAAAGATCGAGTTTTGCATAGTGAAGGGACCAGGATGAAAAAAGATCAGCTGAAAAGAAAAGCGGCCATTCGGTTCCACACCGGATGAAACGCCATGTTATAAAAGAGAAAAACCCCGAGTCCATGAATGACCAGTATAATACCGGTTGGTTGGAGGCTTTGATTTTTCTTTTTATGAAATAGCAAAAGCCCTACAAACACAACTGCCACCAAACCAAATACAAAATTTTCGGCAACCGCATTAAATGACCAATCCATTGCATCACAAATATGCCAGATCAACCTATCGCCAGCCGGCCCGAGAATGGTTAAAGCCGCAGCCAGCATAAAGGTGGCATGTGCTATCAGCTTTTTTCTGAAGTAAACACCAAGTGTATAGTGCACGAATAACCAAACCCAATACATGCTACCAATTGCAACTGACTCGGCCGCTTTAATTTGAATAGGCAAATCTTCCGGATAATATCCGGGAGGGCCCACCTCCTCACCTGATAAGGCACGCTGATACGAGAAGCGAAGCATGAAATAACCGCTGACGATAACCAGTGGCATCAAGGCATAACTGATTTTGCCAACCAGCCGATGATGATTTAGCTTATTGAACTTAATTAAAAGCGGTTGCGCCACAGCGGTTGCCAACCATAGTAGCATAAATACGCTGTGTAAGTGAATGACAGCTGAAGTAGGTGTGGCTAGCCTGGAGAAGTAACTGGGGTAGAATCCAAAGAATGTAATTGGGATAAGTAGGAGTAAGGCCCACGCAGTGCCGGGTAGTAAAACTCTTTCGAAGGGATGGGTTTTCATGTTGTTGATTTGTTGTTTTTAGAACGCTTCCAAATCTTGTTGACGAGCCTGCCGATCCCCCATTCAGATGTACGATTTATCAATCCTTTTATCTATTTAAATGCAGGAGGATAAATTCATCAAAATCAGGCATAGCCTTTTTTTCATATATCGTTATAAATTGTGCAAATTGGTAATAGCCGTATTTATATGGATCAGCGCCAAGTTCAGCGTAATGGTTATTAAAATAGTTTACCGGATATTCACCAACAGGAACAGGATTAGGTAATTTTCGTATCATTTTTTTTGCGAGTAAGGTCGTTGATTTCATACCCACAAGCATTAATTAGTCCATTTTTCAATAATCATTGAGTCATTCATTACCCTAATCTTATAAGTATTCCCCAATTCAATGGTTCGTTCCGCAGTTGGTTCATTCAGTTCAATTTCAATCCTTGAGTACTTGGGCACTGCATTCGTTTCGGTTATTTGATAATAGATTAATGGATTAAACTCATGTATAAATTGGCTCCCCTGTTTTGTGTAGCCCATCGCATATAAAGCCGACTCCGTTTCTGTAAACTCCTGTTGCGTAAGCTGTATGTGCAGTGCTTTTATTTTTTTAAACAGCTTGGATTGTATGCTGCTATCCCAGGAAAGCATGAACTCCCGCATGGAGATGCCATCGTTGATTTGTGTATCACTAAAGTCCCAGTTTTTATAGGCTTGCGTTGAATAGGAGGTGAGGATGGGAGTAAAATTCGGCTCGGCAGGTTTTAAAGAATCTTTTTTTCTGTAAGGAAGAATTTCACTGGTATTAAAATCTGAACCTTTGAAACTAGTAGCGTTCAACGAGTCTTTAAAAAACTGTCTCCACGACAACAATAAGGAATCCCCATTACCCGGTCTTCGTGTTTGAAAAATCATAACACCACTACCCGCTTTATTTTCCCAGTATTCCGTTGCCAGACTGATATGTAAGAAGGCCTCACCTCCTAGCATATAGATATCGTAACTTGGTTTGGAGTATTGGGTTGTATCCTGAAATACTATTGCAAATTGATTTGTCAGGAAGCTATCCTGCAGGATGGCATGGAAAGCAGCTGAATCGAGCACCAGATCAACGTGACCGAGATCGGATGCCGGTGCGGAAAAGGATTTCCTTTCCTGTTTACATGCGCTGAGGCAGCAAACCGCAAGGAGAATGGTAAGAAGTTGTTTCATAAAGTTGAGTGGGTCACTTATTGTTTGCGGGTTGATGTTTGCTTGAAATTGAGATAAGCGTTGAAGAAGGGAAGTAGTTCTGTATAAATCCTTCCCTCAAATCCATCGAGCATGTTCACATGATCACCAATATATTCTTCTGCATAATGTTTAATACCGAGAGCTTCAAGCTTTTTGCTGAATTCGAGATTTGTTCGCGGTATATGTTTAAACTCTTCGTTCCGGCCCCAATCTATTTTTAATGCAGATAAAGTCTTCAACTCTGTTATATGATCTTCAATCATGTTGATCGGAAAATTTGCCTCCCACTTTTTAAGTACTGAAGTATTTACCTCCATTTTATCACCAACATATTTTATGGGCTGATCGGCCTGCAGCAAGGGCTCATTTACATTGGGAGAATACATTCTGCAAAGACTTGCGTAAAGCATTTCAAAAAACGGAAACTTTTCAAAATCGTAGTAGGGCACGGCATTGCGTAAAGAGTCCATATTTGTTTGCTGAGTAACTCGTTTAAAAGCTGGATGTGTTAATCTGAATTCTTCGGAGAAATGCATAGCACCCGGACTCATTGCGTATACAGCACTAAATCTATCGGCAAATAACATGGCAATTTTCAATGCTCCATTGCCTCCCATAGAATGCCCGGCTAGTCCTCTGCTGTTACGATCGGCAATTGTGCGGTAATGTTTATCCACATACTCCACCACATCTTTCCCAATAAAATCAGCCCAGTTTCCAGCAACGGATGAGTTGGTATAAAAGCTGCCAAAATATTTTGTCATGCTGTTGGGCAGTACAAGGATCGAGGGGCGAAGTGTACCTGCACGTATAGCAGAATCCATCAGATTTTTAAATCCGATCCACTCCATCATATCTTTATCATCAATAGCAAAACCATGTAAGAAGTAGATTACTGGATAGCGTTGTTTAGAAGTTTCATAACCTGGAGGCAGGTAGATGGAGAGCCTTCGGTTGGCCTCTTCACCGCCTTTGTTGTTTTGAATAGAAGGAGCCAGGAATTGTACAGTGGTAATTGTGCCCTGACTATTAGCAGCCAGGCTAAAAGTCAAAAACAAAAGAATGCCTGATAACTTTCTCATGCGTTTTATTTTAGTTGGCGATGGAGTTTTCTATTTCAATACCCTGTCGCTTATTCGTACGCTACTTTTTTAGTTTAGGCTCTTGCTGCGTACTGCAATGAATACCGCCTCCGTTCCAGTTTAATGGCAAAGCGTTGATCCAAACCTGTTCCCGATCAGGAAATACTTCATGGAGAATGGCTTTAACTTTTTCTTCCCGTTCTGTCGGTGTTCCATGTTGGGTATAACTGGCGTTGATAACCACTCCATTGCTCACCAAAAAATTCAGGTAGGAAGAAGCGGCAACCCGAATTAACGTATCGCCAACAGCTGGGCGCTCTGCCGGCAAAAAAGCTTTTGGTGTTAATTTCCAGAATTCCGTAGGCGAAGATTTCTCAACCACTACTGCCGGTTGTTCAATAGGGCTTGGTAAAGGGACTTTAATAATACGAAAGGGTTTCCCGTCCTGATCCGTGGAGGCCTCCAGGATTTTTAGATTTTCCTGCATGCGCGAATAGGTTAGTTGATTCAGCGGATGTAAATCTTTTTCTGACTCTTCAATCCAGGCCAACAATATTGTATTTGGATCAGCAAACCGAGCAAACTCATCGGTATGTCCTCCGGTGCCCATGGTTACATATTTCCGATTATGCAAATGCCAGATGTGCTCATCATCGGCAAGACCTTGCTTCAGCCAGATTACCTTCTTCACATTCATCACGCGTTTGTATTCGGCTTCAATTTCTTCTTTCGTCCAGCCGGGGTTGCGCTGAAGTGTAACGGCTTCGCATTGAATCAACACACCTTTTCCGTTTGATTCAAGTGATCCGCCTTCCATAATAAGATTGGATTTGATGTGGCGCGCTCCGGTATGAACACCCATCAGGCTATCTACCTTGCTGGTTTTTCCATTAAGTTCCTTCACTTCCCAATAATCAATACTGTCTGCACGCTCAGGTTCACGCAGCTTCCACCAGGCGTAATACCCGTACAGATTCCAACCAAAATCGGCTGCTGCCAATTCACCGTTCTGGTTTACTAAAAATGCCGTGCCGTGGTCGCGAATCCAATAGCGATCTCCGGGAGTAACAAAAAACTGAATGGCATTTGTATCTATTCCTGCCGATGAAAGTCGAGTTTGTGCAATGCGTTTAAGGCTGTCGGAATCAACAGCAATTTTCACGGGCACATTTCCTTCCAATCCATTAATGATGTCATAAACAACTTCGTGCATGGTGGTGTCATACTCTTCCCAGCCTAGCCAGACAGCCTCATGGGGTTCAAATTCACCGGGCATGTAAAAAGCTGTTGGATCAGTTTTTGACTGACATCCAAGTACGATTGCTGATACAATAGCTAGTAAAATTTTAATTTTCATTTTTGATACGTTAAAGTGATACGTTCTGGTACCTGACGGGTAATACAATGGATGCCGCCTCCATTTGCATTCACATTAGTAGCATCAATGAATACTAGTTTGCGATCCGGAAATAAATCTGTAAATATTTTTCGTACTGCCTCTTCCGTTTCTGGTGGCGTACCCTGATTGATGTACGACTGCATGACTACTTTATCGTTGGTAACGAAGTAGTTCAAGTAACTGGTGGCTGCCACAAACTTCAATGTGTCGCCTTCTTCCAACCCATTTCTTTGGTAATATGCCCGCACACCTTCTCTTTTCAATCGATCAGGCGTTAACACGATATCACGAATAACATGTTTTGGCATCGGTACTTTAATTATGTTGAAGGGTTTACCTTCCTGATCTTTAGCTTCTTTGAGAATTTCATAATTACGTTTCATGCGCTGGTGGGTAGCTTGTTTTACCGGGTTCTCATCTTTTTCACTCTCATCCACCCATGCCAGTAAAATGGTGTTGGCATTAGCGAACCGTGCAAACTCATCAGCATGGCCATTGGTGCCACCGGCAATGTAATTCCCGCCAAAGAACGAACCCCAGCCACCATCTTCGGCAAGGCCTTCAGCCAGCCAAATAACATTGGTTACGCCCAATGTTCGTTTGAATTCTTCTTCGAAATGTTTGCGGGTTAATGTATCGCGCATTTGTGGTGAAACGTTTCTAAACAGAAAAGGCTCACTGACCATCAGCGACCCCTTTCCATTTATTTCATATGCCCCGCCTTCCACAAATATCCAGGACTTCACCAACGGCTCATTAATGATTTCAGTCATAAGGCTATCATTTTTCATCATGAGTTTCACTTTTTCAACCTCGCGTTGTAACGTGGCAGAATCTGCACCTACATCTGTATGCCGTTTTATGTAACGAAAATACCCGGTATGGTTAAAATCGACAGCCTGGCGTTCACCCAGTTTATTGATGGTAAAGGCCGGGCCACTATCGCGCGACCAGTACACATAATCACCCGGTACAAGGGCAATCTCAACATTATTCAATGGAACTTCATTCTTCTGGAGTAGATCACGTGCTGCATCTTTCAAGCTATCGGAAGTAACCCACACAACAACCTTTACGCTTTCTTGCAATTCGCGAATGATTTTAATGGTAGTAACATGAAGCGTATCCTCCTCGTTATCATCTGCAGGCCATCCCATCCACACTGCTTCCTGTGGTTCCCACTCGGCAGGCATGTAAAAAGCGATATCTGGTTTTTCAGCAATACAACCACTCAGCAGCAGCATAAATAAAATGAAACGAATGTGCATTGGTTTAGTTTTTACGTTCATAAACGGCAGGTATCCATATCATCCATATTTCAGCTAAAATAAGTGGAACAAACGACCAGAAATATTCCTGTACTACACGCGTATAAACCGGATCGTCTATTTTCCCAAATAGAAAATCAAGGGGGAATACATCATTTACTCTTACCAACACAAAAGCAAGTACACAAATGTATGAGCGTACCATCATTTGCCGGTGTATCTTTATATTTCTTGTTTTGATTGCCTTCCACGCGAAAAAAGTCGAGACAACGGCAAACACCGTTAAAAGAAATAGCGATACCCTGCAGGGCACACAGGTGCTGATCAGCGAAAGCCTGCCAGCCGAAAGGCCAATCAGTGCAATACCCAGCATGTAAATTTTACCAGCAACACGATGGAATTTCACAAACCGGTTTCGGATAAAAGACCAAAACTGTGCAGGGCCCAATAACAATGTAAAGGTTCCGCCAACCATGTGCATAACCACCCATAGTTGATTATTGAGAATTGTATCACCAAATAGTGCACTTCTGTATCCATAGAAGTAGGCAATAACATTGTCAAGAAAAAAATAAACAGAGAGTACAATGATTAAAGTCCATACAATTATGTGCCATGTTATTTTTAAGGCCATCTGATTGATTATTGTGGTTTGAGAGTTTTTAGCTTTAGGAAGTATGAATTTTGGATTATCCCTTAATCAATGCTTTCAAAAACAACTGTACAGCCTCTGATTTTCCAATAGGTTCATAGAAGAGGTTAAATACATTTACTGCTACGGCAAGCCAGGTAGCCTGGTGCTTTAGCTTTCCGTACTTCCAGGCTGTAAGCATCAACAGCGTAATGATAAGAGCTTCAGTTACAATCATTGGCGGCATCAGATCTATATCTGGCCATTGATCCGCGTTGATACCAATATTCACAACCAATAAGCCTCTACCCAGTGCAGGCATCATAATGATAAATACCGTGGAGATCAACCACCAGGCATGGTTCTCTAATTCTTTGCGATGAATAATGCTTTTGATAACCGCATAGGCGAAAGCTATCATCATGACTATTTCCATCACGATTACACCAAAGAAAAACCAGGGCTTAAAAGGTCCGAACCGTTCCGGCATGGCGGCTGCATTTTCAGCAGAGACAATATCGCGGTGCATCATACTCAGTGCTGTTAAACAAACAGCTCCAGCCAAAAACATCCCAATCATACCATTGGTGCGATGCTTATCCAATTTGCCGTGTGTAGCATAATAGGGTTGGATGATCAGGTACAAATACCACACGGTTCCTGTCCAGTAATGCACATGCACCGCCCATGCATTATCTAAAAAATCGCCCCAGTAATCCATAAAGATTCCAGCCTGCATAATGACCATGGGGAGGATCATCCATGCATACAAATTCTTATATTTCTCCATGATCTTATTTCAAAAAATCTAGTTAGAATTTTGTCTCGCTGTCCCAGTTCCTGATTAAGTCAGCCAGACTTTTGTGTGTTTTTTGTTCAAGGAAAGTGACAAAGGCATCATCGTTCATCTTTTCTTTCTGTTCTTTCAGGGCGTTCCAAAGTTTTACAGTTACTGATTTACCACCTGCATCGTAAATTTTTCCGGCACCGGCATGCCAGCGGCTTTGAAACCAACCGTAGTTTTTAGCATGTTGCTGCCCGATTTCATTATAGCGTTCTTCAATATCCTGTAACCTTGTGTATGTGTATTCTTTAGCGCCCGCAGCAACAACCATGTTAGGAAATACGGTAAGGGCCGGTAATGATTCGGGTTCTTGCTCGGCAACATAAGTGTGTAGAAAAATATTGCAGAACAGTTCACCCATCCACTTACGTTGCATCGTTAATCCACCCTGTATGTGAAATGCGTGACCCAACTCGTGTATGGCCAGCAAATCGAAGAAGGGCTGCATGGTTAATTTCCCCTCTTTACTGGTATAAGCAGTCCGTACCTGATCAGCCAATTCTTTGGGTAGTTGATCCAGTGGAGGAAGGAAACTTTGCCAAAAGGGATTGTCTTCAATGGCTACAATCAACGTTTTTTCATTTGTATAATGAGGCATTCCATACACCGGAAATGAGGTGTAGGTACTCCAGTCTGCGGCTGATAACACAAGAAGGGTTATGGCGGGCTTATAGCCCAGTAGCTGTTCATGATACCGAATGGCGTTGGCCAGCCGTTGCGCAATAGAAGAGGCGGGTTGTTCAAAAGTCTTACTGCTGTAGGCTTCAAATTCAGTTTGTTCGAGTTTGCTCAACTTTTCGAATGACTGAGCGTGCAATGCTGAAGTGCTCAGCAGTAAGAACAAAAAGCTTTTTAAGACCTTCATAGTATTGTGGTTTAAACCAATTTCTCATTGATGGCCTTGCTTACGGCCTCTGTTTGCGAATGCACCTGCAATTTTTCGTAAACTTTTTTAATGTGTGTGCGTACTGTATCGAGACTGATTTCCAGTTGTGCGGCAATCATTTTATAACTGTTGCCACTGCTGAGTGATGCCAGAATTTCTTTTTCGCGTGTGGTGAGCTGGTATGGATTTTCATTTCCAGGCTTGCGCATGGATTCAATAACCATGCGGGCAATACTGGGCGACATCGGGGCCCCTCCGGTTAACGCTTCATCGATGGCATCAAATAACTTTTCGGATAAATGTTTCTTGAGTAAATACCCACTGGCTCCGGCTTTTAACGCTTCAAATACGTGCTCATTATCATCAAATACCGTTAGCATGATAATCGGCACGGTGCTGTTGAATTTTCGGATTTGTTTTACTGCTTCTATACCCGACATGCCCGGCATGTCAATGTCCATCAATACAATGGTGGGTTGAATGGCTTTGATGTGTTGAGTGGCCTGTAACACGTTATCATGTGCTGCTTCAACTGTATAACCATTTTTTGCATTGATTAAACTGCACAGGCTTTCCCGCAGCAGCGGATTGTCTTCATAAATAAGGGCTTGAACAGCCATAGGTAAAATTTATATAAAGTAAAGCGAATGTTCCTGATGTAGGTATACCCCAATCATGTGAGGGGTATTTCCACCAAAACCTCTGTGCCGTGATCCAGACTGCTTTTTCGCTGTAAACGCGCATGCATTTCACGTGCCCGCGCCTCCATGTTGCGTAATCCATTCCCCGCTTTGACGGTGGCTTCTTCAAAACCCTTTCCATTATCGGTGACCAGTAGTGTGAGCATATCATTAGCATGTGTTAAGGTCACCTGCACTTCGCTGCCCTCGCTATACTTGGCAGCATTGTTCAGCGCTTCTTTATAAATCAAAAACAGGTTCTTTCTTTTTTCGGCATTCAGGTGTATGTGATTGGCTTGCTCGGGTATTTGAAAATGAATGGCGATGCCTTTCGGTTCCAATATTTCTGCGGCAAACTCTTTCATTTTAATGATGAGTTTTTCCAACGTATCATTTTCCGGATTTATCGCCCACACAATATCCGACATGCTTTCCATCATGCGTCCGGATTGTTCATGAATGCGCTGGAAATGATTGCCCGCATTTCCATTTTGTTGGGTTAGCCCTATCTGGCTAATAATGTTGATGCTTGAAAGTGCTGAACCTAAATCGTCATGAAGATCGCGGGCTATGTGGCTGCGCATTTTTTCAATTTCAAGTTGGCGCCTGGTGCGATTAACCACCCGGTAACGGTTCACCAAAAGTGTACTGATGATGATAACAGAGATCAGCGCAATACCAATGATGGTTTGTCTTGCCTGCTGCCGGTCAAGTTCGGCTTCCTGTACTTGTTGTTGTGCTTTTAAAAGGGCGATTTCATTTTCTTTTTGCGCCACTTCGTATTGCGTTTCCAATTGAGAGATACGAAGTTTAACTTCCTTTCCCTCCAACGAATCAGTTAGTTCATGTTGACGAATCAATTGTTTGTAGGCTTCTTCATAATTTTTTTCCTGAATGTAGAACTCCCTGAGGAATGTAACAGCATTTAACTCGCTGGTTAGCTCACCGCTGGCTTGAGCCTGAGCCACGCTCTCCTCAAGTTTTTGCAAGGCAAGTGATTTTCGGGTTTGATCTTCGTTGGCTTGTTGGGTGTAGATGCGTCCTTTCTCAGCCGAGATAAACGCATCATATCGCGTGATGCCAATTGCTTTGAAAATTTTTTCACCTCGGTCGAAATAGTTGAGTGCTTCTTGTAAGCGATTCATTTTTTGATAGATCTTGCCCAGGTTTACGTAGTTCTTTCCAATTTCCTCCAGTTGCTGTAGTTCTTCATTTATTTTTAATGACTTATGTTGTAATTCCAAAGCCTGCGCAAAACGCTCGGTGTCCATCGATACGTTGGCCAGGTTATTATACATCATGGCAATACCACGTTTATCATTGCGTTTTACACGGATCGCCAGCGACTTCTGGAAATACTGTTCTGATTTTTCATAATCTTTTTGCTCGTAAAAAATATTTCCTAAGGAGTTATAGCAGAAGGATAGGCCTGGTTCATTATTAAGTTCTTCAAATAAAGTGAGTGCCTTAAAAACTGATTCCTCGCGCTTGGATGCCTGGTTGAGGCGGGCATACACATTTGACATGTTCAGGTAGTTGCCGGCCATGTTGTCCTTTCCAATAACCGACTCACCCAGCGCTGCATTTCGTTCATAGGCTGCTAGTGCTTCGGCATATTGACCGAAATTATTATTGAATACGCCCCAACTGGTTAAATAAATTGAGAGTGCTTTTTTATCGGGATTTTTTTCGAGGTAATTTTTTGCCTGATTAAAAAAATACAAAGCACTGTCGCGGTTACCAATGGACGAGTACACACTGGCCAACCGAACATAAGCCGAACTTATCCATTTGCCGGGTACACCGTTTTCGTGCATGGCAATGGCCTCTTTAAAATACGCCCGGGCTTTTTTATTGTCGCTACGTTCACTGGCAACACCAAGATTAACTAGCGTTCTGGCATGAGTTGAGTCTTTCAGGTTTTTATTGACAATGTTGAGCATACTGTCAATTCTGTTTTGGGCATTAAGCTGGGAGGACATCAGAAGAATCAGAAGAAAGAGTAGGATTAGGCGCGGCATGGGACTTTTGTAATTTACCAAGATAAGCAATGAACCTGAATCGTCCATAAAGCAGAACGATTGAAATTGCCTTAGGGAAAAACCTCAGGTTTCGAGGTTTTTCCTTAGTTTTGAGTACTTTTTAAACTTATCGATGGCTCAGAATACCTATAAATCAAACACATTTAAAAAACCTGAGAAAGAGAGAAAAAGCAAGACATCCAAGAACAGCAAATTCAATTTTGATTTTTTTACCGATCCGCGTTTCGGGTTGGCGTTCGGTTTTGTAATTCTTATCTCGGCAGTTTTTTTGTTCATCGCATTCGTGTCGTACCTGTTTACCGGTAAGGCTGATCATAGTGTTGTGGAAGGAGTGGCACAAGGCGGCTTATTGGAATCAGGTCTTGAGACAGAAAACTGGCTTGGCTTGTATGGCGCCATGGCATCACATTACTTTATTTTTCGTTGGTTTGGCGTGTCTGCTTTTCTGGTGCCGTTCGTGTTGTTTTTGCTGGGCTACAAGCTGGCATTTAAACGGACTTTGTTACCGATTTCAAGTTCACTGATTTTCAGTGTCTTCACCAGCCTGTGGCTGTGCCTGTTGTTTGGCTACTTAACCCTGAATGTGGATGGCGTAACAGAATGGAGTTTTCTCGGTGGCGGACTAGGTTACCAGATGGCCATGATCTCGCATGGCTTATTGGGTTGGGGAACGTTTTTGTTGCTTGTGCTTTCGCTGTTTTTGTTCATCATTTTCTTTTTTAATGTTACTTCTATTCCGGCCTTTCTTCCTGCTGATCCAAAACCGATGGGCAACGATGCCATCTTAAAAGAAGAAGCTGCTCCTGCCTATACGGATGATCAGGATAACTGGCCCAAACAAGTGGAGAAGGATGAGGAAGAAATTCCTGAGCCCGTGGTGTTAGTTAAACCACAGGAACCGGTTGTTCCAGTTAAAGAAGTAAAACTTGAAGTTGATAAGGCCGAGGCGGTTAAGAAAGAAAAGGAAAAAGCGGAGCCGGATTTTATCATCGAGGAACGAACCGAAACGGATGAGGTAGCAGAGAAACTGGTTGAAGATAAGGGCGTGTATGATCCTACGCTCGACTTAAGTAAATATAAGTTTCCGCCACTTGAATTGCTCAATGAATATGATACCGGAAAGGTTCAGGTAACGCAGGAGGAACTTAACCAGAACAAAGACAAAATTCTGGCTACACTTACCAATTTTAAAATCGGCATTTCCAGCATTAAGGCAACCATTGGCCCGACCGTAACACTTTACGAGATTGTGCCTGATGCCGGTATCAAAATATCACGAATCAAAAACCTGGAAGATGATATTGCCTTGAGTTTAGCGGCTTTGGGTATTCGTATCATCGCACCTATCCCCGGCAAGGGAACTATTGGTATAGAAGTACCGAATAAGAATCGCGAGATGGTAAGCATCCGCTCAGTGCTCTCTACAGTTTCGTTTCAAAAAACAGATAAGGAATTACCGGTTGCGCTGGGAAAAACAATCTCCAACGAAGTGTTGGTCATCGATCTGGCCAAGATGCCTCACTTGCTGGTAGCCGGTGCTACGGGTCAGGGTAAATCGGTAGGGTTAAATGTTATTCTCGGCTCCTTATTATATAAGCGTCATCCATCGCAATTGAAATTTGTATTGGTTGATCCGAAGAAAGTAGAGATGGCGCTGTTCAGTAAAATTGAGCGGCATTACCTGGCCAAACTTCCCAACAGTGAGGAGGCGATCATTACCGATACACGCAAAGTGGTACATACATTGAACTCGCTGTGTATTGAAATGGAAAACCGGTACGAAATTTTGAAAGATGCCGGAGCACGAAACCTGAAAGAGTACAACGCGAAATTTGTCGCACGCAAACTCAATCCAAAAGAAGGCCACCGTTTTCTGCCTTACATTGTGTTGGTGATTGATGAGTTGGCTGATTTAATGATGACGGCCGGCAAAGAAGTGGAAACACCCATCGCGCGATTGGCCCAGTTGGCGCGTGCCATTGGTATTCATTTGGTTGTTGCTACACAACGTCCATCGGTCAACGTAATAACCGGTGTAATCAAAGCTAACTTCCCGGCTCGTTTGTCTTTCCGGGTAACTTCCAAGGTTGATTCGCGCACCATTCTCGATACCGGTGGAGCCGATCAATTGGTGGGCATGGGCGATATGTTGTTATCATCCGGTTCAGATATTATTCGTTTGCAGTGTCCGTTTGTTGATACACCTGAAATTGAACGCATTTGCGAATACATCGGATCACAACGTGGATATGATTCAGCATACTTGTTACCGGAGTACGAAGATGAAGAAAGCGGTGCATCAACGGTTGACCTATCAGAACGTGATGCCTTGTTTGAAGAGGCGGCAAAACTCATTGTTATGCACCAGCAGGGAAGTACTTCCCTGATTCAGCGCAAGCTGAAACTGGGCTATAACCGGGCCGGTCGCCTGATCGACCAGCTTGAAGCTGCAGGAATTGTGGGGCCTTTTGAGGGCAGTAAAGCCCGCGAGGTACTGATTAAGGATGACATGAGTTTGGAACAATTATTGAGTGGTTTGAAGGAAAAACACGGCCAGTAACGTATTTTTGCAGCCGCTTTAGTTAATCGTTTACCAGTAAAATAAACATGAAAAAGTACGCTATCGCACTTCTTTTGGCGCTTTTTGCCAAAGCATCCTTCGCCCAGTATGATCCCAAGGCCCTCGAAATTCTCGAGGCCATGAGTAAAAAATATAAAGCATACACCTCGTTTGAAGCCAATATCACCTCCAGCATGACCAATGATGTGGAGGGTATCAAAGAAGAGTTCAAGGGTAAAATCACGGTTAAAGGTGACAAATTCCGCCTGGCGATGGATGATCAGGAAATCATCAATAACGGAACTACGGTATGGACATACCTGCCTGCCGCTAAGGAAGTAAATATTGATAATTACGATCCGGATGCGGATGAGATCAATCCATCAAAGATTTATGAATTATATAAGAAAGGATTCAAGTACCTGTATCTGGAAGACCAGACCGAAAACGGTGTATTGTGTGAGGTAGTTGATCTGGTTCCTGAAAAGAAAGATGCACAGTATTTCAAAATCAAAATGAATATTGGCAAGAAAGACCGCAGTATTCAAAGCTGGACAATGTTTGATAAAAGCGGCAATAAGTACAAGTACTCTATCACAAAGTTTTCGCCAAACGTTGCTGTAGCCGATGCATTCTTTACGTTTGACCCCAAAAAATACCCGGGCGTAGAAGTAATTGACTTACGATAGAAATAAACTATATCACAAAGACCCGGAGGCTTTCGAAAGCTTCCGGGTCTTTTTATTTTTAGACTATGAATAAAAAGCAGCTTGTTGAGCAGATAAAAAAGAAGCAATCCTACCTCTGTGTGGGATTGGATACGGACATAGAAAAGATACCCGATCACCTGAAGGGAGAAAAAGATCCGGTGTTTGAATTCAACAAACAGATTATTGATGCTACACACAAGTACTGCGTAGCCTATAAGCCGAACATTGCTTTCTACGAAGCGCTAGGCCCGAAAGGGTGGGAGAGTCTTCAAAAAACATTGGAATACATTCCGAAAGATTGCTTTACGATTGCTGATGCTAAACGTGGCGATATCGGGAATACATCCTCATTGTATGCGCGGGCATTTTTTGAAAACATGAACTTTGATTCGATTACGGTAGCACCTTATATGGGTGAAGATTCCGTTAAACCGTTTTTGCAATTCAAAGATAAGTGGGTGATCCTGTTGGCGCATACGTCAAATCCGGGCAGTGCCGATTTTCAATTGATTGAATCCAAAGTAACCGACAGGAGGTTGTATGAAGAAGTTATCCTAAAAGCCAAAACATGGTCGACACCCGAACAGCTTATGTTTGTTGTGGGTGCCACACAAGCTGATAAAATGAAGCACATACGCGAGCTGGCTCCTGATCATTTTTTTCTGGTGCCCGGCATTGGCGCGCAGGGCGGTGACCTGGAAATGGTTTCGAAACACGGCATGAATAAGGAGTGTGGCCTTTTGGTGAATTCTGCCCGCGCCATCATTTATGCTTCTTCCGGAAACGATTTTGCGCAAGCAGCAGCCCGTGAAGCCAAATCAGTTCAGGAGCAGATGCGTGTGTTTCTGGAGTTAATGGAAAAATTGTAGCTTTGTTAAGCTACGAGGAAATTTATGGATGTAACCACATTTTTAAATCGATTCGAATCTCTTCCAAAGAGAATCCAACGCCAGATTATTGACTTGGCAGAAAATCTAATTCAACAAGGTGCCAAAAGGCAACTGAAGAAACGAAACTTTTCGTTTGATTGGGAAAGCACCTTGAATAAAGATCGAAGTGCAGTGGATTTACAACACGAGGCCAACTCCTGGCGATGAAATATCTGGCTGATACAGTTATATATCCATCCAATAAATAAGTTTAACCACAAAGAACACACAAAGTTCACAAATCAAAAAAGCTGCTGAATTCTACCACTTTGAGACCTTTGTGTAAAACTTCGTGCCCTTTGTGGTTTCTGTATTTCTATTGCTTCTAAAATGACCGAGTCCTTCCTTCACTACCTCTGGCAATTCCAATACTTCGACAAAAAGGAATTGAAGACCACTTCGGGGGAGTTGGTGCAGGTGCTTCATCCGGGTATGCGCAATACACATGCGGGCCCTGATTTCAGTGATGCAAAAATCAAAATTGGTTCGTTAGAGTGGCGCGGAAGTGTGGAGATTCACATTTTGGCATCAGGCTGGCTGGATCACCATCATAGCAATGATGCCGCCTACGAAAAGGTTGTGCTGCATGTAGTGTGGGAAAATGATAAGCCCATAGTCCGCAGTGATGGATCACCCATGCCAACGTTGGAGTTGAAAAATCGGGTTGACATTTCGCTTTGGAATAAATTTAAAAAACTACTGGTCAGTTCTGATTCCATTCCTTGTTCGTCCTCATGGACTCGGGTAAATGAGGTTGTGAAGTTGTCCATGCTGGATAAAGTTCTGGCCCAACGGCTGGAGGCAAAGGCCGCTGTTGTACTTTCTATGTTAGATATAAATCAAAACGACTGGGAGGAAACAGCCTATCAACTTCTTTGTAAGAATTTCGGTTTTAAAGTTAATACAGATTCATTCTTACAACTGGCAGAAACTATTCCTTTTAAAATTCTGCGAAAGCACATCAACAATACTATACAGGTAGAGGCTTTGCTTTTTGGTCAGGCTGGTTTTTTGGAAAAGGTTGTAAAAGACGAATATTCTAACTTGTTAAAACGGGAGTATTCCTTACTGACAACAAAATACAAGTTGAGTGACAAACAACTTCATCAATCGCAATGGCGGTTTTTACGGTTGCGTCCGGCTAATTTTCCAACCATTCGATTGGCGCAGTTAGCCGCTTTGTTGATTCAAAACCAAAGTATTTTTTCTTCTATTATCGACACAGTTGCCTTTGAGGAATTATACAAGCGATTGGCGTTTAAGCAATCTGCCTATTGGCAAACGCATTATCAATTTGGTAAACCCGTTCAACGTGTGCCTTATCTTGGAAAAAGTAGTGTTCAGAATTTGATCATCAACACCGCTATTCCGGTATTGGTGGCTTATGGAATTCGTCAGGATGATCAGCGCTATATGGAACGTGCATTGGATTGGCTTCAACACCTTCCGGCCGAAATGAACACGATCACCCGCCAGTGGTCCGGACTTGGCTTAAAAATCAAAACCGCTTTCGATTCGCAGGCACTCATCGAACTTTATAATAACTATTGCTTGAAGAGGGGGTGCCTGGATTGTACTATTGGAACCTCATTGGTTAAACCTTCATGATTTCAGTCTTTATTCATCTGGTTATTATTTTTTCACTTGCTTTCTGGTGGCATAAGCGCTATCCCGAGAATGGTATGCTAGTCTATTGGCTAAGCCTGGTTTTTAAACTTGGCGCTGGATTAGCGTTAGGGTATGTGTACAGCACATACTACATAGACAGTGATACGTTTAATTTTTTTCAGGATAGTCTTAGGCTAGCAGAAATGGCTAAGGCTAACTTACGAGAGTACGTGACGTACCTGTGGTTCGAAAAAGAACCAGCGTTCTCGGGTGAGAACCGCACGTTGTTTTTCGTGAAGTTGGTGAGTGTATTTACTTTGTTGACACAGGGCAACTACTGGGTTGCATCGCTTTATTTTTCACTCTTTTCATTTGCGGCATCCTGGTGGTTAGTTTCGTTAATCAGCTATTACTATCCTAAAGCAAAATTTGCAGCCATACTGGCGTTCCTGCTATTTCCATCAAGTTTGTTCTGGAGTTCAGGCATCATTAAAGAGAGTGCTGCCATGACCATGCTGTATGTGTTGCTGGGCATATTTATTACCATATGGCAACAGAAAAAAATTACCTGGATACAAATCGCGGTATTGTTGATCGCCACATGGATTTTGTGGAGCCTGAAATACTACTATGCAGCCGTATTTTTTCCGGTGGCGTTATCGGCTTTGCTAACACGATGGTTTGTTCAGGAGCGCATGCGTCCTTCAACGGTTACTGCGTATCGCGAATTTGTGTTGCTGCTGGTATTGCTGATGGTGTTTGTGTTCATCGTCACGTTTGTTCATCCAAACTTTTATCCGCAACGTATTCTTGAAGTAGTGGTGGAGAATTACGAAGCGTTCCGGGATAAATCCGATCCTGAAAAGATGGTTCATTTCTATGATCTGAAGCCAACCATTGGGAGTTTTCTGCTGAATGCTCCCTGGGCGTTGGTATCCGGATTGTTCAGGCCATTTGTGTGGGAGGCTTCCAATATTTTTTCATTGTTGGTAGCTGTTGGAAATCTTATCCTGCTGGCGCTCACCGTTTATTCATTCAGGTATTTTCGTGCGTTAACTACCTCGCCCGATCGCTTGCTACTGTTTGCCCTGATTGTTTATTGTATCTCGCTTTGTATTTTCCTCACCCTGTCTGCACCCAACTTCGGCACGTATGTCCGGTACCGGGTCGGGTTTTTTCCGTTGTTTATTTTGTTGATCAGTTTGGGCCTTCCATTAGAGAAGTGGGTTAAGAGATTACCGGATGACGAAAAAAAACGGCAACCATGCAGGTTGCCGTAAGTATCTAAAAATTCTAATCGTTTTACTTCGCGTAAGCCACTGAACGCATTTCGCGGATTACTGTAACCTTTATCTGGCCTGGATACTGCATGTCGCGTTCAATTTTTTGTGAAATATCAAAACTCAACTGACTGGCACGATCATCGGTTACTTTTTCAGCATCCAGAATCACGCGCAGTTCACGACCGGCCTGTATGGCGTAGCATTTCTCAACGCCTTCAAAGCTGGTAGCCAGTTCTTCCAATTCGCGTAGGCGCTTGATGTATTGTTCCATTACCTCGCGTCTGGCACCTGGGCGCGCTCCGCTTAACGCATCACAAGCCTGTACAATGGGCGAGATGGGGCTGGTCATTTCAATTTCATCGTGGTGTGCGCCAATGGCGTTGCACACTACCGGGTGTTCCTTGTACTTTTGAGCCAACTCCATACCGGCAATAGCATGGGGTTTCTCCAGTTCTTCCGGCCACACCTTGCCAATGTCGTGTAATAGTCCTGCGCGTTTCGCTTGCTTCACATTCAATCCTAATTCTGCAGCCATGATCGCGCAAAGGTTTGCTACTTCGCGTGAGTGTTGTAACAGGTTTTGTCCGTAAGAAGAACGGAAACGCATACGGCCAACCATCTTCACCAGTTCAGGATGCAGGCCGTGAATGCCCAGGTCAATGACGGTACGTTCACCAATCTCTACAATTTCATCTTCAATGTTCTTGGAAGTCTTCGCTACAATTTCTTCAATGCGAGCCGGGTGAATGCGGCCATCCTGTACCAAACGATGCAACGATAAGCGAGCGATTTCCCTGCGTACCGGATCGAAGCCCGAAATGATGATCGCTTCAGGTGTATCGTCTACAATAATCTCAACACCGGTAGCGGCTTCCAATGCGCGAATGTTTCTTCCTTCACGTCCAATGATTTTTCCTTTGATGTCATCGCTCTCAATGTTGAAAACCGACACACAGTTTTCGATGGCATGTTCGGTGGCGGTGCGCTGGATGGTTTCGAGCACAATCTTCTTTGCTTCCTTGGTGGCCGTTAATTTGGCCTGCTCCATAATGTCTTTGATGTAGGAGGAAGCTCGGGTTTGTGCTTCATCTTTCAATGACGCCACAAGTTGTTCACGGGCTTCATCGGCCGTGAGTTTGGAGATGTTCTCCAGTATTTCAACTTTCTGTTGATTGAACCGGTCAAGTTCTTCTTTACGCTTTTTCACCAACTCCAACTGGTGGGCCAGGTTTTGCTGGGTTTCTGTCATGTCGGCTTCTTTGCGCTTAACCTGTTCCAGTTCGCGGTTAATCTGCTGCTCGCGCTGTTTAATTTTCTGCTCGTTGGAGATGATTTGATTCTTCTTGCGGTTGGCTTCTTCCTCAAACTCCGATTTCATTTTGAGGATTTTTTCCTTGGCTTCAAGAACCTTGTCTTTCTTCAGATTTTCGGCTGCGATTTCAGCCTCTTTCAACACCAATCCCGCTTTGGCTTCAATTTCTTTTTGTCTGCGCTTGTATTTTCTTTTATACAAAAATGTTCCAAGCGCAATCCCGATTACAATGGCGCCAAGTACGCTGGCTGAGATGATTATTATTAGGTCTGTCATAATGGGTATCGTTAAGGTTACCAATACCCGGAAGGACTAAAAACTTGTCCTATTGTTCAGGAGGCTGCTAAAGAATAGACTGTGAAACGAGGTAATTCAGTTGATTCACTTTTTCAAATACCGTTTGATCAATTTCCTGATGGTTTTCTTCCGATCTCATTTTTTCTACTACGCAATCGAAAGCCACCATGGACAGTAAATCTTGCTTATCGTCAATTCCGAATTGTTCCCTGTAAGATTTTAGTTTTTCGTTAATTAGTCGGCTAGCTGCCCGTACGCGTTCCTCTTCGTGAGCCTTTACCTTCATGGGGTATTCGCGATCGGCAATTTTAATTCGTATTGATAATTCCTCCATCTAACCTGGCTTACAGTTGTACTATCGGCTTAAATACGCGATACACTTATCAATTTCCTGTATGTAATCGTCTACTTTCTTTTTCAGCTCCGAAACACTTCCATCTTCCGGGTGAATACTATCCACAATTTTAGAGATTTTAATTTGATTTTTAAAATTAACCAATTGCTCATCACGGCTGTGGAGGTCCGCTTTAAGTTCCTGATTTTCAGCTTTTAATGATTTAATTTCGTCTTTCAGTTTTTTATGCTCGTTTACGAGCACCAAAACCTTACGTTCCAGACCGTTGAGGTTGGTTTTTAACAGCTCCTGGTTCATGTAGAATAGTTTTCAGGTTGCTGTTCCGGTTACTGTTGCGTTAGCCGGAACAGGGTTTACTTATTTTCTTATTACGGCACCCAGCTTCTGCTCGAAAGCCTCCATCAGGCGCTGCATGGTTGACTCAATCTCCTCGTCCGTCAGTGTTTTTGATTCATCCTGTAAGGTAAAACCTAAGGCATAAGCCTTTTTTCCTTCCGGGATTTTCTCCCCCTCGTACACATCAAAGGTAATGATTTCCCTGATGAGTTGTTTTTCTGTGGCGCGCACCAGCTTTTGTACCTCTTCGAAACTCACACTCCGATCAAGTACGAGTGACAAATCTCTTCGTACTTCCGGAAACCTGGGCACTTCCTTAACTACTAACTTAGGGTTTGCCTGCCTGAAAAGCAAGTCAGTATCCAATTCAGCATAAAATACTTCTTGCTTCAGGCCGAAATCGCGCTGAAGAGTTGTTTTTACTTTACCGTACTTGCCCAATACCTGGTTGCCGCGTTCAAGCTGAACGGCATAATCAAACAACGGATCGTTTACGGTACGTTGCTTCACATCCTGCCACCCCGCTTTTATCAACAACTGGTGTATGAACTGCCCCATGTCGTAGAAGGAAACAGGGTTTGTTTTGCGTTGCCAGTTTTCTGTTTCGAAGTTTCCGCTAATGTAGAGTGCAAGTCGTTCGTCTTCGTGGAATTTTCCATCAAGACGGTAATAAACCTTACCGAACTCGTACAGTTTCAGGTCTTTTTGCTTGCGATTAATGTTGTGTGCGCATACCTCCAGACCAGTGAACAACATGGTTTGCCTTAAAATGCCTTGCTCTTCGCTTAATTTGTTCAGCATCTCAACGGGCTCACCAATAAACGTGAGTTTATGCTTTTGCTGATACGCCTGGTTGGTGAGCGAATTGGTCCAGATTTCGTAAAACCCATTGCCAACCAACAATTGCCCCAGTGTATTCTTGAATTTGTTGATATCCTTTTCAGGAAATTCAGCTATGAAATCCGATTGGGCAAACGTGCTCAGCTCCACATTATCGAATCCGTAAATGCGGAGGATTTCTTCGATCACATCGGCTTCCTGTACTACATCAATACGGTAGGGGGGAACGGAAACGGTAAATTCAAGGGAAATCTCCGATCTATTTTCTAAAGCTCTAAATCTCCTTAAATGAGTTAATACCCTAGATTCTTTTAAGTCTGATATTATTTCAATATCTAACCGTTTCAGAATTTCAGAAATAGTTTCAATAGGTATAGATTTCCCAATAAGTCTATCTATGTTTTTTGTCTTAACAGAGATTTTCCTGTTCTCAATTTTTGCCGGATAAACATCTACGATGTCGGAAGAAATCTCTCCACCTGCCAGTTCTTTCATCAACAGTGCTGCGCGCTTCAAGGCGTATACGGTCAGGTTCGGATCGGTGCCGCGTTCAAACCGGAAGGATGCATCGGTTTTTAAACCATGATGCAGCGAAGTTCTGCGCACATAATCCGGAGAGAAATACGCGCTCTCCAGAAATACGTGTTTTGTCTTTTCCGTAATGCCTGATTTCGCGCCACCAAACACTCCGGCTATACACATGCCTTCTTCAGCATTGCAAATCATCAGATCGTTAGCCTGAAGTTTGCGTTCCTTATTATCCAGCGTAACGAAAGGCGTGTTTTGAGGCAGTGTTTTAACGATTACTTTTTTTCCGGAAATCTGATCGGCATCAAAAGCATGCAACGGTTGTCCGGTTTCGTGCAATACGTAATTGGTAATATCAACGATGTTGTTGATGGGTGCAATACCAATGGCGAGCAGTCTGTTTTTTAACCACTCCGGAGATTCTTTAACTGAGATGTTTGAAAGGGTTACTCCTGAATACCGCGGGCAGGCCTCGGTGTTTTCAACTTCAATGGCAATCGGTATTTTGTTGTTATCGGTTTTGAAGGCATCAACGGATGGCCATTTCACTTCGCGGTTGCACGCAGCTTTTATGTCGCGGGCCACGCCAATGTGCGAGGCGGCATCGGCCCGGTTAGGAGTGAGGCCGATTTCAATAACATAATCAGAAGCAACATTGAAATATTCAGCAGCGGGCGTTCCGTTCGGTAGTGGCGTATTCAACACCATAATGCCTGCATGACTTTCACCTAGCCCGATTTCGTCTTCGGCACAAATCATCCCTTCGGATTGCTCGCCCCGAATTTTAGTCGACTTAATGGTAAAGGGTTCTCCCTTGGTTGGATAAAGAGTAGTACCGGGAACAGCCACCACAACCTTTTGGCCTGCTGCTACATTGGAAGCGCCACACACAATGGGTAATGGGTTTTCTGCGCCCACATCAACGGTGGTAACGGAGAGTTTATCGGCATTGGGATGTTTGGTACAGGTCAGCACTTCACCAATCACCAAACCAGCCAATCCGCCTTTAACAGATGAAAAGTGTTCAACATGCTCAACTTCAAGCCCGGTAGAGGTCAGCACTTTTCCGATCTCTTCTGCCGATTCTGGTATATCGATGTAATCTTTAAGCCAATTGTAGGAAATGGTCATGCGTAATAGTCAGCTTATTCGGACAAAAATAAGGAAAAGAACCTCATCCCCAACCCCTTATCCTGCAAGGAGAAGGGGCTTTTGAGGTTGTTTATTTCTTTAACTGATTGAAGATTTTGTGACACCTGAAACTGTCAGGTTACTTCAGCAAAACCTTCATGTCCTCATCGAAAACCTGAAGCAAGCCTGCTTTGGGTAACCTGCGGGTGAGTTCGCGCCAGTTGGGGTCTTTCTTGTAAATTTTTTGCAGCATGACTGAGGCTTTCTGAATGTCTTTGTTGTTGGCTAAGGTGATGGCTGTCCAGTATTGCATTTCCAGGTTGTCGGGAAACATCTTCATGGCTTTGCCATATTCATCCATGGCTTCCTGCATTTGGTTTTTCTCCACATACAAATCGCCTTGATTCATATGCTCGTAGGCACGGAATGCTGTTAGCAACCGTGCAATTTCCGCGATCGGATCTTTTGAATCATCAACACGAAGGTCGACCAGCCGGTCATTCCACGGCTCTTCACTTGCCTTTGGTGCCACAACCAGCAGTGCAGCAGATTGCTTACCGCGGATGTCGCCACCGGCTTGTTGTGCGGCCTGCAATACGGCCACCATGCGTTCGGGCAACCGCAAGGATGCGTTTTCTTTCCAGGCTTTTTCCATAGCCGGAACAACCTTGTCGTTCAACATCATGTTGGCCTGAACTGAAAAGTTATCTCCATTGCTGTGACCGGCAGCATCGATACAACTTTTTCCGGTATGCGTGGCCACACGCCCTTGTGTATCCAGTATCGCCACCTGCCTGAACTCTTTTCCGGAGTCATCACTTAGCAACAAATCCAATGCCTCTTGTGGTGACTTTCCCTCTTTCAGCAAGTTGAGTCCCCGTATGCCAAATGATTTGTTTACAAAAGATTGTGTAGCAATGACACCAACTCCCGCTTCGCCCCACGATACTACGGTGCCTACACTGAACCAGTTGCTCTGCACCGCTACCGCCATTTCGCCCGTGTTGGCATCGCGCGCTACGATAGAGAACGTGTGTGCAAATGGATCGGTTGGTTTTTGTGCCATGAGCAACGCAGCACAAACGGTAAAGCAAATTGTAAGTATATATCGCATGATTATTTATAGTTTTTTTCGCCAGCGTAAATAGGAATGGTCAATAAATTTTCCGGAGGGGGCAGCGGACAGGAATAAGTTTCATTGTATGCACAGTACGGATTGTAGGCTTCGTTGAAATCAAGTGTAATCGTATTAATGCCTTTCGGTTTTTTTACGTCCAGGTAACGACCGGCTCCGTATGTTTCGCGGGCGCTGGTTTCATCGCCAAAAGCAAGAAACAACGTGCCGCGGTAGGGCCCCATATCCATTACCTCCAGAATAAGCAACCGTTGATCAACACCGTCAATTGAAAATTCAGCATGGGCATATTCCATGTAGCGTTTGATCTTTCCATCGCTCGTGCCCAGTTCAATCATCTTTTTGTTCTCAACGGGAATGATTCGTGCCGTAACCCGGTATTTTTTATCAGGAGGAAAATAGGAGAGACCGGAATAGTCTTCAACCTTTCCGGCAAACGGAGAGTCGGATGCCGTGCGCATAAAGTGATCTTTCTCTTCGCGTTGTTTCAGTATTTTTTGTTCGTATGATCCGTCATCTTGCCCAATAAAGGAGTAGACTATAGCAATTACACCAACGAGTACCACACCCATAACAATCAGATTATTTTTTTTCATAGCTACTACACGTTACAACAATCCTTCATCTGCAAAGCTATAGTATTGCTTTCCGGCTACAATTAAATGATCAAGCAATTGAATCTCCAGCAGCTTGCCGGCTTCTTTCAATTTGCGGGTAAGGTCAATGTCCTGCTGACTGGGTGTCAGGTTTCCTGATGGATGGTTGTGCGCCACAATGATGCCGCTTGCTAGTTCTTCGAGCGCTGTCTTAAAAATGATTTTCGGATCGGCCACCGTGCCATGCACACCGCCAAGACTAATCTTGTGTTTCTTGATCACCCGGTTGGCCCGGTTGAGCAAAAGTAACCAAAATTCTTCGTGTGGAATGTCCATCAGGTCGCCTTTCAGTAATTCGTAGGCATCTTTTGATACCGCAATTTTGGGTCGGTCTGTTGCTCCTGAATCTTTTCTTCTTCTACCAAGTTCCAAGGCGCTTACAATCGTAATGGCTTTGGCCTCGCCTATGCCCTTTATTTTCATGAGGTCTTTTACCGTAAAGCGGGCAAGGTCATCAAGGTTGTTGCCAGCCTGCTGCAGCATGCTTTTGGCTACATCCACTGCGCTCATCGAAGCCGTTCCGGTTCCCAACAAGATGGCGATAAGCTCGGCATCGGAAAGAGCCGCAGTGCCCTTGAGTAACAGCTTTTCGCGGGGCCGGTCTTCCACCGCCCAGCTTTTAATGTTCAGAAAGGAGCCTTTTTCTTTTTTCACAAGCCTAAAATTAACCGCCTGATTTACATGGGCAAGCAATAAAAAACCCTGACGGTTCGCGTCAGGGTTTCTGATGTATGAGTTATGGCCCGAAATTAAGCCAGTTTGTTCACGTATTTGGCCAGGTTCGACTTTTGGTTGGCTGCTTTTTTCCAGTGAATGATGTTCTTTTTAGCCAGTTTGTCGATCATGGCAGTAACTTCTTTCAATAAGGCTTCAGCCTCTGATTTTACCGTAGTGGTACGAAGTTTCTTGACAAACGTGCGTGTAGTTTTGTGCTGATAGCGGTTTCTTACACGCTTAGCCTCATTGGCCCTGATTCTTTTCTCTGCTGATTTATGATTCGCCATGGTATTCTTCCTTACTTTTTAAGGACTGCAAAGGTAAGCGTATTCAACTTATTTGCAAAGGCTGGATACAATGAAATTCTTACGTAAACCCTTCAAATTGGGCTACTTCTGGGGTATTTCACCAAATTTCACCAAATTCAGCCAATGGGCAGGCATTGGTACAGCATTTATGTGGTGTTGATCGGCTTATTTTTCTGCAATTGGGGCTTTCACGCCCACAAGCAGATAAACCGGTTGGCGGTGTTCACCCTTCCGCCCGAAATGATCGGGTTTTATAAGGCTAACATCGCTTACGTA
Source organism: uncultured Roseivirgaceae bacterium (assembly GCA_964419145.1). GTDB lineage: Bacteria > Bacteroidota > Bacteroidia > Cytophagales > Cyclobacteriaceae > UBA2336. Next base: position 26,930 of record CAYQOM010000010.1, read on the forward strand.
ACGGAGGCAGCCGTTAATGCCGACCGCAGGCGGTTTGCCGTTGTGGATGAGGCTCCCCGGCATTATATCGATATTGATCATTTTGGTGATAGCGCTATTTTCACCATGCCCCGCTACTGGAAGGAGGCTGTCGAGAAATTTGGCGAGGACACCCTGAAGGCCTATGGCGTTTTGCCGTGGCATATAAACGTGATGTATTATCGGTTACGCGATGCCTTTATGGTGAAAGATCCGTCAAGGATTCTAAGCCTTTCGGCAGATTTAGGTCACTACCTGGCGGATGCGCATGTGCCACTGCACACCACCGAAAATTATAATGGTCAGCTTACCGGGCAGGAGGGTATTCATGCGTTTTGGGAATCGCGGTTACCCGAATTGTTTTCAGGTGAGTATGATTTTTTTGTTGGGAAGGCAAGTTACCTCGATAATCCTCAACTGGCAGCCTGGAAGATCATTGAAGAAACACACAAATTACTTCCGCTTGTGTTGGAGAAGGAACGCGAACTGACAGAAAGTTTTGGTGAACGAAAATATTCGTTTGAAACAAAAGGAAGGCAGACAGTAAAAGTGTATTCGCAGGAGTTTTCAAAAGCGTATCACGAAGCGTTGGCCGGTATGGTGGAACAACAAATGAAAGCATCCATCAAAGCCATTGGTGATTTCTGGTTCACCGCCTGGGTTGATGCAGGACAACCCGATTTAAAGGCATTGATTAATTACAAACCCACTGAAGCCGAACTGGCGCAGCGCAGAAAAGAATTGGAGGAGTGGAAGCAGCAGCGGTTACGTGTGCGCGAGCATGAGGAGGAAATTTAGTTAGCCACTATGCTTTACGTTTCAAGCCGCGAGCCACCAGCTCCGAGCTTACGTGTAAACGATTAAGCTTGGAGCTGGTGGCTTGAAGCTTGAAGCTTACTACCCCTTAACAGGATAAAACACTTCCGTTACCCATTTGGTCGTATCTTTTTCCATTTCCGGATCGGTCAAAAATACTTCCCATGGCGCACCAACAATCTCCATTTTTTTGTATTGAATGTATTGGTTGATCTGGTTATGTGTATCATTCAGGTTGTGGTAATCACCCAAATGAATGGCTTTCACAGCGAGGCCACCAGATGTTTGCATAACCGGATACTTGGCTGGTAGTTTTACATCTGCCGGAACGGGTAAAGCGCAAACCATATCCATTTCTTTTTTCTCTTCGTCCCACCGCGGGTACAAACAGAAGGGAGCGCCAGTCATTTCAACTTTGGATTTTTGAAGTACACCCATTAATTCACCATATGATTTTCCCATCTGTGCGCTAATGGCCGCTCCATCTTCGAAACTCATGGTGGTGCTGATGCCAATGTAGCTTATCGGATTTGTTGTTTCTTCTGAAATGGTTACTGTGAATTTCGGTTTAGCCTCTGCAATTTCTTTAAGCTTTGAGAAATTGTAATCAAATGCCTTATTCATTTCCGAAGGGAACATCGCAACACCCATCCAACGCATGATTGGATTCATACCGAAATCTGTATCAAAGCTCATCGTGAGTTTTGTGCCGCCTTCAGTTGGTTCAAGTTGATACACTGCTTTGGATGCTTCTTCCGCTTGCATAAAAAACAAATCGCAGGCAACGGATTCATTTGGTTTACTTTCAGTAATCGTTAGCTTCCCTTCTCCAACATCGCTGTTTCCTTTCCATTCATACGATGCTCCGGTTCCGACTTTCTGTTCACTGTACACCACTTCCATATTGGGGTCTAAGGTATTCCAATACGACCAGTCCGGCCATCGTTCGAGGTTGTTGATTTCTTCAAACACATACGCAGCCGGGGCGTTAATCACCTCACTTTTGGTGAGTTCAAATTTGCGGGGCAATACAAATCCGATCAGTAATAACAATACGATCAAACCTACTACGAAAAGCAATATTTTTTTAACCATAAAATTGGGGATTGGATAAGAAAGGTAATAAAAATATAAACGGAAATACCCTTGATTATCTGCTTAAAAATTCAATAATTCGGTAAACCAAACCATGCGCCTATGAATGTGTTCACCAATCCCAATCAGCTCCATGTTAATTACGGATTAAAGGTTGCCGCAGGGCTGATTGCGTACTTTCTGATTATGAAATTTGCCGGTCTGCTGAACGTAGTGGAACTGCGCCTGCTTAACCTGTTCATTCTGGTGGCCGGTATTTATTTGGCACTAAAAAAATTCCAGCATTCACACGGTGAACATATAAACTACTTCCGGGCCTTGATTACCGGTGTGGCTACGGGAGCCATCGCCTCATTGGTGTTTGCCGCTTTCCTGTTTCTGTATGTGCAGTTTCTTGATCAGGGCTTCATGCAATACATCATCGACAATGAGCCTATGGGCCGATTCCTGAATCCCTACATTGTATCTTTTATTGTTGCACTTGAAGGGGTATTCAGCGGGCTACTCGTCACGTTTGTGTTGATAAATTACATCAATACCGATGAGCCCAACGAAGGTTGAGTCCTGAACAATTTTAATTATAGAAAACCTGCCACCGATCGGCAGGTTTTTTTACTTTTAGCCACTTGAAAAACCGGCTATGCGCTACAGAAAAATCAACAACGAACTTTTTAAGCTAAACCGTAAGCGACTGATTAAAGAACTGAAACCCGGATCGGTTGCTGTGTTTAATGCCAACGACATCATGCCTACCAATGCTGATGGCACCATGCGCTTCAGGCAAAACAGTGATTTGTTTTACTTAACGGGTGTTGATCAGGAAGAAACAATTTTGGTGCTGTGTCCCGATTATCCGGATAAGAAACTGCGTGAAGTATTGTTCGTACGCGAAACCAACGAACAGATAGCCACCTGGGAGGGACATAAACTAACCAAAGAGGAAGCGCGCGAGGTGAGTGGGATAGAAACCGTTTTATGGACAACTGATTTTCATCGCATATTTAATACCATGATGGTAATGGGCGGAGTGGAGCAGGTGTACCTGAACACCAATGAGCATTATCGGGCAGACGTGCTGGTTGAAAGCCGTGATTCGCGATTTATAAAATGGTGCAAGGAAAAATATCCGTTGCATCAGTACACACGAATTGCTCCGCTTATGTCGAAGTTGCGTGCGGTGAAGTCGCGCTATGAATTGGAACAAATGCAGGAAGCCTGCAACATCACCGAAAAAGCGTTCAGACGCATTTTGAAATTTGTGAAACCGGGTGTGAAGGAATATGAAATTGAAGCTGAGTTTGTACATGAATTTGTTCGAAATGGTTCGCGCGGATTTGCCTATGAGCCAATCATCGCTTCTGGATCAAACTCGTGCGTGCTGCATTACATTGAGAATAATAAAGTCTGCAAATCTGGCGATGTGTTGTTACTGGATGTAGGCGCAGAGTACGCCAACTACAATGCCGACATGACGCGCACCATTCCGGTTAACGGAAAATTCACCAAGCGCCAGAAGGACGTATACAATGCCGTGCTCCGCGTAAAGCGGGCTGCATACAAATTGCTACGACCCGGAACGGTTTATTTCGATTACCACAAGGAAGTGCAAAAGGTGATGGAAAGTGAATTGTTAAAATTGAAACTCATTGATAAAACTGACATCAAAAATCAAAAGCCGGAGCGACCAGTGGTGATGAAATATTTTATGCACGGCACCGGCCATCACTTGGGACTTGATGTACACGACACAGGTAACATGTTCGATAAGATGAAAGAAGGTATGGTGTGGACGGTGGAGCCCGGTATCTACATCAGGGAAGAAGGATTGGGTATCCGGTTAGAGAACAATGTGGTCATAACCAAGACTGGTGTGAAAGATTTGATGAAGAACATTCCGATAGAGGCGGAAGAGATTGAAGACCTGATGAATTCGAAATAGCATGATGCGTAAATCCATGCTTGCATTTTTATGTATAAGCTTGACCGCTTTGTTAGCAAAGGCCCATGAGTTTTGGGTGCAACCGGATAAGTTCAGGTATACAGTAGGTGAAACTGCGCGACTGAATTTTATGGTGGGTGAGAATTTTGTCGGAGAGCGCTGGAAACTTAATCCGCAACGTTTTCTCCGGTTCGATCATCATGCAGCCAACTACAGTGAGGGCTTGATCGAACAATTGAATACCGGAGAGGGAAACAACCTAGAGGTAAAACTGACAAAGGCTGGCTCCCATCTTTTTGTCATGCAATCCACCAATGCCTTCATTGAACTAGAGGGCGAAAAATTCAACGACTACCTGAAGGAAGATGGCCTGGAAGACGTGCTGACGTTCCGGCAGAAAAACAACCAGATGGATAAAGCCGGAAAGGAGTTTTATGCACGTTGCACCAAGTTGTTACTGCAGGCCGGGCCGAATTCAGACGATACCTATAAGAAGGTAGTTGGCATGCCGCTTGAAATTGTGCCAATGAATGATCCGTATCGCGCCAAAACAGGCGATCACCTAACGTTTAAAGTTTTGTTTGAAGGCAAGCCCTTGCCCTTTACCATGGTGAAAGTGTGGAATCGCAAAGACGGAACCACGTTTATGCAAAATATCTACACCAAGAAAGATGGCACCATCGATACGCGGTTAAGCAACACCGGTTCGTGGATGGTGAGTTGTGTGAAGATGGTACCTTCGCGTGAAGAAGGAGCTGACTGGCAGAGTTATTGGGCGAGCTATGTTTTTGGATATTAAAGACTACAAACAATGAGATGGAGTGTTATTGTTATGCTTTCCGCATTAGCTTTTAGTACTGCTTTATCACAAAGTAGAAAGAAGATGTACTTTGATGAAAATGACAAGCCGCTTCCAGGTGCTGATGGGTGTTATTATTATAGCTCTATTAAAAAGGGTAAGACTAGTTTAGGAATTGATACATTGTTGACAATTTATTGTGAATCTAAACTTACCAGAACCATAGAAACGATCAATGAAAATGGTGTTCGAAACGGACCTTACATAAAGTTTAATGAACAAGGTGGGCAAATCATTACAGGTAATTTCGAAGCTGGAAAACCAGTGCTTCTTACTCAATGGTATCAAAAAGGTCGACCTAAAAGTGTTGAGCGTTATCAAGAAGAGGAAAAGTATATTGAACACTACTGGGACTCTCTCGGAAATCAACTTGTTAAAGATGGAAGTGGACATTGTGACTGTGCACTGAGTTCCTATTATGATATTGATGCGGCTATCCAGAAAGGGAAAGTGGTAAATGGATTGCCTGATTCCATTTGGGTCGGCTACAAGAAGAGCGGAAGATTATATTTCGAGGAAAATTATAAGATGGGTGAACTTATCAGTGGATTAAGTTTTGATGACCTAGGAAACATGTATGAATACACTGAGCTTTGGAGAAGAGCTGAACCTGTTGGAGATGATAAATCTTTCTACAATCATGTAGCCTCGGTAATGGTTTATCCAAAATCTGCAAGACGTATGGGTATTGAAGGTCTTGTATTTGTTGAGTTTATAGTTGAAAAGGATGGTAGTCTATCTAACGTCCGTTGCATTAAGGGTATTGGAGAGGGATGTGATGAAGAGGCTGTAAAGGCGGTTGAGTCAGCTCCGAATTGGAATCCTAGCTTAAAACGAGGTCAAAAGGTAAGAACCAGATATGTGGCGCCCATTACGTTCAAATTAGGTAATTGATTTCTTGATATGAGTAACCCCATCCACTCCGATAAAGCCCCCGATCCCGTAGGTCTTTACCCCCATGCACGGAAGGTGGGTAACCTGTTGTTCCTTTCTGGCGTAGGGCCACGAAAAAAGGGGTCAAAAGAAATTCCGGGAGTAACGCTTGATGAAGCGGGTAACATTGTTTCCTACGACATAGCCGAACAGTGCCATTCAGTTTTTCAAAACGTGCGGTTTATCCTGGAGGCTTCCGGCTCGCGTTGGGAGAACCTGGTAGATGTTACCGTGTTCCTCACCAACATGAAGGGGGATTTCAAAACCTTCAATACAATCTATGCCGAATACTTTAAGGATAACCAACCTTGCCGCACTACCGTGGAGGTAAATGCGCTGCCTACCCCAATAGCCATAGAATTGAAGTGCATAGCTGTTGTCGACCCCGTTCAATAACCCCTAAAACGGTCGCTTTACGGACAATTCCGCCTTTTCAACCGTTTTCGGTAAACAAGAATGGGTGAAACTGAGTTAATTACAATAGAATTAACGAACAACCCCACTGTTCATGAAAACTTTTAATAGCGAGGTACCACAGTTTGATTTGCTGCGTGTAGTTGTATGGAGTTCACTGATTGGTTATGCCGTTACGGCCGTGATGTGGACAGGTGTAAATGTGTTACGCCTGATTTTTTAAACTACACGGAGAAGCTTTCTCCGCAGCCGCAGGTCCGCGATGCATTCGGATTGATGAACTGAAATCCCTTTCCGTTCAAGCCATCTGAGAAATCCAGCGTTGTGCCCAACAGGTA
>CAYQOM010000010.1:33351-113891 GCA_964419145.1 uncultured Roseivirgaceae bacterium
CTACCAGAATTTTTACACCCTTATCTTCAAAAACCTGATCGGCAGGTTGAATGCTTTCATCGAAGTTCAGGTCGTACATCAAACCGGAACAGCCACCACCTTTTACCGAAACACGAATATTAGGATCGGTCGATTTTCCTTCCTTGGTACGAAGTTCAATGATCTTTTCTTTTGCTTTATCGGTAACGCTGATCATACATCAATTCAATTTAAGACACCGGATTTAACACAACACTAAAAACGGTAATAGTGTTCATGTCGCGGCCATAATATAATTTCTGAAGGGCATCTGTAATATTTCCGGCCCGGAAGTAGGAAGTATGCAATTCCTTATCGCCTTTGGCTACCCACTGAATGGTGTAGCTATTTTCTTTCTCCTTATAGTTCTGCACATATGTGTGCATTTTTTTCAGGGCATCGAGCTTGTCGGTTCCAGTTACAGAATGAAATAGAAACGACTGATTATGCCGCGGGTTAACGGTGATCAGGTCTAGCTTAACCTTGCCGTCAAGGGTCGAATACTCAAATACCAAATCAGCCGAACGCAGGCCCAGGTAGTTCTTGATTTCATCCTGCAGGCGCGCTGCCTCAACATGTATTCCGCTGGTGGTTTCCATTATCGTTTTTAGCTAACACAGTCAAAAACTTTCCAAAAGGCTGAAAAGTTTCTCAATTTAACGGCAAAGTTAACAATTATGGAAAAACTCGAGCATATCGGCATTGCGGTTAAAAATCTGGCGGAAGCCAATGCCTTGTTTGCCCGGCTGCTGGGAAAGGAACATTATAAGATTGAAACAGTAGAATCTGAGGGGGTTCGCACCTCATTTTTTGAGCTTAACGGTGTGAAGATTGAATTGCTGGAGGCTACCCGCCCCGATTCACCCATTGCAAAATATATCGAGAAGCGAGGCGAAGGCATTCACCATCTGGCGTTTGCGGTGGCAGATGTGCGCAAGAGCATGGAGCATTATAAGCAGGATGGTTTTGAGCTGATTAATCCCGAACCAAAAAAGGGAGCAGACAACAAGGAAATTTGTTTTCTGCACCCCAAATCAACGAACGGAGTTCTGGTAGAACTCTGTCAGGATATTACCGGCTCTTAGGATAATTTGGTACGTCCTTTTTACCATACTGGATGGCATTGTAGTACCGTTGCTTTTGTTTGCCCAGTTTAGTTTCATAATACGGCCGGGGCACCGTGGAACAGGATGCGAATACGATTAAAGCCAGGACAAGCCACGCCAACATTTTTTTCATAATTGTGCTTTCTGGTTGTGCATAGATACTAGGTGGTGTGGAATAAAATCCTTGAAATCGGGTTATAATCTTACTTTTGTGGGGCGAAGCGTTTGCATAAACGCTGAATGAACGGTTACAACAGTTAAAACACATGAGCGAAAAGCGATCGGAAATTAATGAGTTGGGTGAATTTGGTCTGATCGACCGGATTGCCAGTCGGGTGTCTCTTCAAAACCCATCTTCTATAAAAGGAATTGGCGATGACGCAGCCGTGATTGATGCCGGCAACGATTTTGTGCTGGTGTCAACCGATTTGTTGGCAGAAGGTGTGCATTTTGATCTCGCATTCACTCCGCTTCAGCACTTGGGGCACAAGGCAGTTTCGGTAAATGTTTCCGACATCGCAGCGATGAATGGAAAAGCGGAACAGGTTGTTGTTTCCATTGCCTTGAGTAATCGTTTTTCAATTGAAGCGGTTGATGCTTTGTATGAAGGTATTCGTGCCGCTTGCGCACAATATAAAGTTGATTTGGTTGGTGGTGATACAACGGCCTCACGAGCAGGGCTGATCATTTCCATTACGGTAATCGGTCGTGTGGCAAAAGATAAAGTGGTTTATCGTTCGGGTGCGAAGGCTAATGATATTATTTGTGTTACCGGAGATTTGGGTGCTGCTTATGCCGGACTCCAGATTTTAGAACGGGAGAAAGAAGTTTATCTGTCAAACCCCGACATGCAGCCGGGGCTTGAAAAGTATGAATACATTGTTGGTCGGCAATTAAGACCGATTGCCCGCACCGATGTTGTTTTTGAATTGGATGAGTTGGGTGTTACCCCTACTTCCATGATTGATATTTCCGATGGACTTGCTTCGGAGTTATTTCACCTCGGAAAAAATTCAAAAGTAGGTATACGCATTTTTGAAGATAAGATTCCGATTGACCAGGTTACTTTTGAAACCACCGCAATGGAGTTTAAGATTGATCCCATCACGTGTGCGCTTAATGGTGGTGAAGATTATGAATTGCTGTTTACCATTCCGCAGCACGATTTTGAAAAGGTCAAGAACCATCCCGATATCCACATGATTGGATACGTGCACGAAAAGCCAAATGAGCATATTATGGTTACGAAACAAGGTAATGTGGTGCCGCTGCGCGCACAAGGTTGGGATCATTTCAAACCTTCAGTCTGAATCTGCCTGGTTTAGCGGTAACCGGATGGTAAATTCTGTACCGGTATTTTCATGGCTTTCGATGTGCAACGTGCCTTTGTTAAGCTGAACAAAGTTTTTGCATAAGATTAATCCGAGGCCGGTACCTTTTTCATTTGCGGTTCCCACTTTCAATGAGGTTTGCTCATCGGCCATAAGCTTTTCAATGTATTGCCGGCTCATGCCAATGCCTTCATCAGTAATTTTAATGATGGCGTATTGATGGTTGGCGGAGGCGTGTATCTTAACCAATTTTCCTTCTGTGGTAAATTTCAATGCATTGGAAACCACATTTCTGAGCGCAACGTACAGCATGTTCTCATCACCAAATATCGTGATCTCTTCATGTACTGAAAGTTCAAAGTTGATTCGCTTCTTTTCTGCTGTGAGTTCGTATAGTGAATGGATTTTTTGCAGCGTTTCAGTAAGTGAAAATGTTGAAGGTGTATAGGTGATGGTACCCGTTTGCGACATCGACCAGAACAAGGTATTGTCGATCAGATCAAGCGAACTGCTTACGGAGTTGCGTATGCTTTTGGCGTGCTTCTTAATGGCTTCTTTGGGTAACGCTTCTACGTTCTCAATTATAATGGATAGAAAACCTTTTAATGTTGTAAGTGGTGAGCGTAAGTCGTGTGAGAGAATGGAGAAAATCAAATCCTTTTTTTGATTCAATACTTCCAGTTCTTCACGCGATTTTTCGATTTCAGCTGTACGTTCCTTTAATAGTTGTTCAAGGCGCTCTTTGTCGCGCCTGGTTTTTGCAGCGTATGCTTTTATGCTGGAGTATGTAGCGAGGCCTACGGCCACAATCGAAAGCGAAATAAACCACCAGGTTTGCCAAAAGGGATATCCAATTTCAACGCCCATCGAATCGGACTCAGTAACCTCGCCCCTGAATTTTGTGCGGATGCGGAACGTATACTTTCCGGGCTTTAAATTGTTATAGGTTATTGTGTTTGACTGACTAACATTCCATTGCGTGTCATGGTTCTCTAGTATGTATTCTGTGATGTGCGTTGAGGGTTGCTGATAGTTGGGTACAAGTATGCTGAATGAAACCTGATTTTGGTTGTGTTGCAGTTTCAGCGATGACGACTGCCGGAGATTAATATGGAATGCATGTTGTGTATCTTTAAGTCCGTACGCATTGAGAATTACAGGTTTAACCGATGCGTAGCCTGTTGTTATTTTTTTCGGATCAAAGATGTTCAAGCCATTAATTCCACCAAATACAATCTCATGCTGTTGTGTTTTTAGGTATGCGAGGCGGTTGAATTCCAGGTCCTGCACCCCTTCGCTAACGGCAAATTGTGTAACGCTACGACTTTCTCGTTCAAACTTTAAAATTCCCTGGTTGGTACTAATCCAAACATTATTATCTTCATCCGGAATGCTGGCGTAAATGGTGTTGGTATTAAGCTCGGGAATGTCAATTCGTTTAATGGCTTCTTCCGGAGAATTTAACTTACCCATGTCAAGCTGCCATAAACCAGAGTTGAATGTGCCAATCCAAAGTTTGTTGTCAATTTCCTCAATGGATAAAACCATGAAGTAGGATCCATCCGGGCGAACCGGATTTTTTTCGATGGGATAATACGTAAAAGTTAAATCATCATTCACAATCGAAACACCTCCCTGAACACCCACCCAAATTCTTTCTTCGTTATCCAGATAAAGAGCTGTAGCATTTATGGCGCGTTTTTGTGGATCACTTGAAAAATTACTGTATTTGGAAATTTGTTGAGTCTTCAGATCATAAACAAATAGTGCTCCCGTAGCAAGGATGTATAGTTTTTGACTACGCTGGATAATTTGCCGGGTCATTTTATTTGAAAAATCGGCTTGCAAGGGTTTATACCACGAAAAGGTATAGTTTCTTTTATCCATCGCTACAAGGCCAACGGATGAGGCAATGAGTATGGTGTTTGCATCCAGGTCATGGAAGTACATGGGCACACAAGGTTTTTCCACTTCCGGAAGTTTTATCCGGTGCCGGATAACGGTAGAGGTTTTTCGGTTGATCTGGTTTACAAATCCACCATCAGTGCCGATTAATAAGTCGCCATTGTCTGCTTCATAAATCCCACGAACCATCTTATCGGATAGTGAGTTGTTATTAAGCGGATCATTGGTGATGTGCTGAAATTTTATTTTTGTGGGATCGTATTTATTGAGCGCGCCCGTGGCCCCTATCCAGATGATTCCGGTTTTGTCTTCAAAAATGGATGTGCAATTATCACCGCTTAACGAAGAGGAGGAGAGGGGATTACGAACAGCAGGCAAAAACCTGTCTTCGGTTGCGCTGTAGACCGCTAACCCGCCCGACTTGGTTAAAATCCACACCAATTGATTTTGATCTATAAAAATGTTGTTGATGCGATTATAGAATGGACTTGTATCGGGAGCAAAGTATTTGGTAAAGCGTTTATTATCCAGGTCATAAATGAGGGCTCCTTGCTTTTCTGTGCCAAGGTATAGTCTGTTCTTGTTGTCAATTTCCATAGCCGTAACGCGACCGTAAACAGTAAATTCAGTGTTTGGCCAGGATATGTATACCGAGTCAATCACTTTCTTTTCTTTCAAGAAAAATACTTTACGTAAATCACCTACCAGCAATTGATCATGATGTACAATCAATGATGTTGCTGTATTCGTATTAACGTGTGGATATGTGAATTTCTTCAGCGTATCATTTTCAAGGTAGAAAAGCCCACTGTTGAAGGTGGTTATCCACACCACGCCATCAGGCATTTGCGCCAGTTCATTTACAATCGGCAATCCATCGCGCGCGGGTAGTTTACGTAGTGCGTTCGTATGGTAACTGTATTCCACTATGCCATAGTTACGGGTGGCAATCAGCAATCGTCTTTTAACCGGATCATAGAAAAGTCTATTGATTTCTCGTCCACCAATCGAACCGGAATCGGGCAGGTTGGCGTATCGGGTAAAGGTTAGGCCATCATATTGAAAGAGTCCATCGGCCGCCACCCAAATGGTACCCTCCGGATCTTGAAGTACATCCACTATTTCAGAGGACCGAATGGTGCCTGGAATGGTGAGTTGTTCAAAAACAAGTTGTTCGGGTAAAATCTGCGCATGCAGACTACCTGGCAGTAGAATGAGGAAGATGAACGCAATATAATTCAGACAAAAGCGCATCAATCTTCCGGGTAAGGTATAAATACAAAGTTGGTAAACTCTTTGTCGACTACAAACAAGCAACAAAACTCATCGGGATCTTTGTAGGCAGCTTTGAAGGCATCTTGTTTATCTGCATCAATTAACCCGCGTTGTACAAACTCATCCATGTAACTGATGTAGTAATTCCATTCCAGGTCTGCCACTTGCTTGCTAATTAAGATCTGGCCAATGGGTTGTAATTCCTTACATACCGGAAAGACCGGATATTCTGAAAACCCTCTTTTGCGAACCTGGTAGGAAGCCTCTTTAATCGAATCCGCCACTTTCACAAAATCCTGTGATATAGTACCTAAATATTTTCCACTTAACTCCGGATCGTTGTGCATTGTTATAAAAAATGAACCACTAAAATAATATGTTGCCTTGTTTCCCTGCCCTCAAGGTAAGAATTCCCTATTTTCGAACATAAACCCATTGAAATGAGATTAATTATACTGTTTTTGATGTTTGCCCTATGCCTGTCGGTGTATGGTCAACCTTCCTCTGAAAGTGAAATTCAGGCCTCCTTCGAAACCCGTAAAAAGCTGGCCGAACAATCTATATTAAGGAATTATCCGGTACGCAATATCGGGCCAACGGTACAAGGTGGCCGTATTGTGGATATTGAGGTAAACCTGAAAAACACGCATGAATACTACCTCGGCTTTGCCTCAGGCGGAATTTTTAAAACTGAAAACAACGGCATAACCTTTAATCCCATTTTTGATGAAGTGGATGCGATGGGCATTGGCGATTTTGCCTTGTCGCAATCTGATCCAAAAATTTTATATGTGGGTACAGGTGAAAAGAACAGTAGCCGTTCCAGCTATGCCGGTAGTGGTATGTACAAAAGCACAGATGGCGGGAAAACCTGGCAACATATTGGTCTGACCGGAACACAACATGTCAGCCGCGTACTCATTCATCCGCAGGATAACAACACCGTGTGGGTGGCGGCTATAGGTGCGTTGTATTCAAAAAATGCTGAGCGTGGTGTTTTCAAAACTACCGATGGTGGACAAACCTGGAAGAAAACACTTTTTGTAAACGACAGCACCGGTATTATTGATCTGGTTATTAACCCAACCAATCCGAATCAGTTGTTGGCATCCTCGTGGGAGCGTTCGCGTAAAGCGTGGGATTTTAAAGAAGGCGGTGAAGGTTCTTCTATTTACAAATCGGATGATGGCGGTGAAAGCTGGTATAAATCGGTGGCGGGTTTTCCGCAAGGTGCACAAGTGGGGCGCATCGGGTTAGATGTTTCCCCTGCAAATCCGGCAGTGGTGTATGCCATTCTGGATAACCAAGGTGAAGTGCCGCAAACCGATCAGCCTGCTGCGGCTAGTGGTCAGTTAAAGTCGGAAGATTTTAAGAATATGACCAAAGATGCTTTTTCGAAACTGGATGATAAAAAGCTGGATGAATTTCTGCGCAATAACCGCTTTCCGCAAAAGTACGATGCTAAGAAAGTGAAGAAAGATGTTGGTGATGGGAAATATGTTCCGGCAGCGTTGTACGAATACCTGGGTGGTGATGCCAACGCCAACCTGTTCAACAAAAAAATTATTGGTGCTGAGGTTTATCGTTCGGATGACAACGGCACTACATGGAAAAAGATGAACAGTTATGATCTCGATGGTGTGTTCTTTACATACGGGTACTACTTCGCGGAAATGCGGGTTGATCCCTCCAATGCCGACAAGGTCTATATCTATGGTGTGCCGTTACTCAAATCAAATGATGGTGGCGTTACCTGGAATCATTTAGATACCCTGCGAGGCGAACAGAACATTCATGTGGATCATCATGCATTATGGGTGAACCCCACCAATGGAAAGCACATGCTACTGGGTAATGATGGTGGTTTGTATGTGAGCTACGATGAAGGCGCGTACTGGCAGCACATTAATAATATGCCGGTAGGTCAGTTTTACACCGTGAATGTAGATATGGAGACACCCTACAATGTGTATGGTGGATTACAAGACAATGGGGTACTAAAAGGTTCATCGCGATCTGTACCCAACGTGAGTAAACACTGGGAACGAATTGGTGGAGGTGATGGCATGTATGTAGCGGCTGATCCACGCAACAGCAAGTTGGTGTATTGGGGTTTTCAGTTTGGCAATTACTTCCGTGTTGAACCCGGTAAACCCGGTGCGCGCATTACCCCGCGTAACGATGTAGGTGAAGCGACTTATCGTTGGAACTGGTGCACGCCTTTGCAGCTGAGTAAGCATAATCCGGATATTGTGTACATGGCGGCACAAAAAGTTTTCCGGAGTTTAAATAAAGGAGAAACCTGGGAGAGCATCAGCGATGATCTTACTAAAAATTTAAAGCAAGGAGATGTGCCTTTCTCCACCATCAGCGCGCTGGAAGAATCTCCTCTTAAATTCGGATTGCTGTATGCCGGTACCGATGATGGAAACCTGTGGGTAACTAAAAATGGTGGAGGCAGTTGGGAAAAAATTATTTCCGGATTGCCGCAAAACCGTTGGGTGAGTTCCATTTCTCCATCACCACACGATGAGGCAACGGTTTACGTGTCACTGAATGGCTATCGCAACGATGACTTCAAAACCTATCTGTACATGAGTTCCGATTACGGTAAAACCTGGAAGAGTGTGAAAGGAAATTTGCCGGAGTCGGTAGCGAACATAATTATTCAAGATCCGGTTCAACCCAATTTGCTGTACTGTGGATTGGATAACGGAACCTATGTGAGTTTAGATAATGGTAATACATGGCACTATTTAACGGGCGCACTTAATGTAGCCTCCTACGATATGATGGTGCATCCGCGCGATAATGAACTGGTAGTGGGTACACACGGTCGCAGTATTTTTGTTGCGGATGTTAAACCGCTTCAGTCGTTGAAAGATGCGGGTAAAGCCATTATGGCTTTTGCACCTCAAAGTATTCGCCACAGCGAACGCTGGGGACAAAAGCAGTACCCGTGGGCAGAGGCCAATGAACCGAAAGTAAACGTATTGTATTATGTTGGAAAGTCAACGCCTACAGTTGCTGTAGAAGTATACGATGAAAAGAAAAACCTTGTCCGTAAACTTACTACATCAGGTTCAGCTGGATTTCAAACATTCACCTGGGATGTAAAAGTCAATGAAGCGGTTGCTGCCCCTGCAAAAGGCAAAGGAAAGTCGAAAGCTCCTGCCTCAACAGAACCAACCTTGAAGTATGCTGGCAAAGGCAAGTACACGATTAAGTTTGTGAATGGAAATGAGGTGAGCGAAGTCTTAATGGAAATAAGATAAATTTGAAAATTCACTTTTATAACCCTGTCCGTTCAAAGATGGACAGGGTTTATTTTTTCTGACTTTTATCCATTGGTGTAAACAACCGGCTTTTGCTGTTTGATTAATTTAGGGTTGAGTAACTTATATGGAAATAATAACCATATGAGTTCTCGATCATCAATCTCCCGAAACGATTTTATTCAACTTTCCTTGCTTGGCGTGGCAGGCATTGCCATGCCAACGCTGTCATTTGCGCAGGACAAGCAGGAGCGACCTCCTGCTATCAATCTTGAAATTGTAAAAGAGTTTGTAGGTGTTTCGCACAGCAACCTGGATCGTGTAAAAGAAATGCTGGAGAATGATCCGCAACTGTTACATGTTTCCTACGACTGGGGTGGTGGCGATTATGAGTCTGGCATTGAAGCCGCTGGGCACGTAGGCAACAAGGATATTGCCGGTTATCTTCTTTCAAAAGGTGCACGTTACAACATCTACCTGGCCAGTATGCTTGGGCACATCGATGTTGTTAAACATGTACTAACGTTCAATCCCACACTGCTCAACTCAAAGGGTCCGCATGGTTTTACCATGTTACACCACGCCAAAAAAGGAGCTTCCCAGGTTGTAGTGGAGTACCTGGAGTCGCTGGGAGCTGTGCAAACAAGAATTAACTTTTACGAAAAGGGGTAGAGCCTCTATTTTAACTCCTTTAAAATTTCTTCAATCGCCCGATCCAGTTGCGGATCACGTTTCTCAAGCCTGTCCTTGAAATCCATGGGCACGAAAATATCAGGTGCAACACCCTCTTGTTCAATATTTTTTCCATCAAGCGTGTAGCAACCCCATGCGGGTAACCGGTAAAACGATCCATCCACCAGGCCCTTACCAGAGGTGAAGATGATCCACCGATAGGTTTCGGTGCCGATTACCTTTCCCAGTTTTAATTCTTTGAAACCTGCAGTTGTCATTTCGGCATCACTGAGTGATTGTTCATTAGTCAGGAGTACAATGGGTTTGCCGGCAGGGGTGAAGTTGGGTTGTGAGGTAAGTTTGCCTTCGCGGTACTTCCATTGTAAATACGGCCGCTGACTTAAAAACTGCAGTACGTTATCGTGAACGTTTCCACCGGTGTTGTAACGTAAATCCAGAATCAAGGCATCGCGGTGATGCGCTTCAGAGGTCATGTCGATTAAAAATTTATTCAACTCACCCTGCCCCATGTTCTTCATGTAGGCGTAGGCAATACGCTTGTTACTTTTCTCGTCTACGATGCGCTGATTGTTTGCGATCCATTCATCGTACAACAAATCGTTCACTTCAAAGTAACCTTGCGGTTGGATTTTTACGGTATGTTCGCTGCTTCCGCGTTTAAACGTCAGGCTAATTTCCGGATCGAGTGAAGGCTTAACAAAATACTGCTCACGGTTCTGTGCCGGATCAACCGACTCGCCATTTACTTTTGTCAGTACATCGCCCGGCAAAACAGTAATTCCTTTTTTATCGGCTGAGCTATAGCGAACGATGGAGGATACGGTGTACGGTTTTTGTTCATCAAATAGAATTCCCGTAGCCAATGAACGTGTTGTATAAAATGTTTTTTCCTCATCGCCTGATGAATTAAAACCGGTGTGGGATGAGTTCAATTCTCCCAGTAAGTCGGTGATGAGTACACGCAGATCTGCACGGGTACGCACATGGGGAAGAAAAGCTGCGTATTGATCGCGCTTGGCATCCCAATCGAGCCCATGAAAGGTCTCGTTGTAAAAGTTTTCTTTCACGTTCGCCCATGTTTCCATGAACATCTGGTTGAATTCATCTTTCAGGTTTCTTCTGAAGGTATAGTTGATGTCGATTTTTTCTGTCTTCTTAGATTCCAGGTTGAGGGTGTGGATATTGCCGCCAACCAGTGTATAAAACTTATCGCTCGATTTTACAATAAAAGCTGATCCTGTAGTGGCGCCATCAATCTTCTCGGTTTTGGGCCGTTCAAATTTTTCATAGATTGTTAGCCACAGTGTGTAACGGTTTTCGCTGTGGTTTGATGGATAGATGACCCAGGTTTTTTCATCTTTCTGAAATACCACGGGGTTGCCTTGTGTACCAAAATTCGGACTCACCAATTCTATACGGTCCAGAATGTTTTCAAGATCAATCGTATACTTCTTGATTGCAGGTGCAACGGGTTTAGGTTCTTCCTTTTTGCCTTTGCTTTTTGTGTCTTCTTTTTTGGGTTCTTCTTTAGGCTTTTCTTCAAATAGTTTATTGTATTGATCCGACTTGAAATCATCCGCAAATTTTTCCAACGCAACCCGGTATACGCGTCCTTCGCTTAAGCCATACGGATAGGCCGGACGGTAGCGATTGGAGGTGAAGTAAATGTACTTGCCATCAGGCGACCAGTACGGTGAGCGTTCGGTTATACCGGTATTGGTCAGGTTAATGAGTTGTTTGGATAACAGGTTGTAGAGGAAAATATCTTCTTCAAAGTTCCGCTTGGCAGTGAAAAGAATGTATTCGTCATTGGGTGAAAATGAAGGTGTAGAGTTTTGAAAGCCCCATAATTCCTCACGAACTACTGTTTCACTTTGCATGGATTTTAAATCGATAACGCGCACTTCATTGCGACCGCTCAAGTAAACACCTTTGGTACGATCAGTATTCAGGGTAATGTCGCGGTTGTTTTGTACATCGTTGGTAAGTTGTTTTTCTTTTCCGGTTCCATCGGCAGCAATGGTGTACCAGTTGGTGAAACCATTTAACGAGGTTTGTGCATACAAAAGCGTTTTGTTATCGGCCAGCCATTTTACTTCCAACACGCGGCCAAGCGGATGTGTGGTGATCTGTTGAACAATTTTTCCTTTGATGTCGGACACAAACAATTCGCCCCGCGATACAAACGCCATTTTCTTTCCATCCTCCGATACATCGAAATAGCCGATCCGATCTTTCACATCAAAATCTTTCTCTTTTTCGGCTGTAGTGTTCAGGATGACCTGAATGTTTACTTTTTGTGTCGTGTTTGTTTTTGGGTCATAGGAAAAAATCTGAAAGTCTTTTTCAAACACCACCCGACTGCCATTAGCGCTTACTACCGGATAGCGAATGGAAGTTGGGAAAGTCGTGAGCGCGGTTTTCTTCCCGTCTTTAAAGGTGTATAAATTATATTCACCATTCCCTTCATCCGAAATAAAATATACATTTCCATTCTTGTCGATAGAAGGCCACATGTCTTTACCGTTATAGTCGGTGTACTTTTTAAACGTATTGGTAGTCGCATTCCATGATTGGATGTCGGGATTGTACGCACCTTTATACCCTTTTCGATACGCTTGATTTTTACTTTCCCAGGTTTCGCTGAAAAACAATTCACCGTTTGGATGTTCGGCCAGATTATGCACGGTGTGGAAGTAGTGATCGAACAGCCGAACAGGCGTGCCTCCATTTACCGAAATCTTGTAACCTGAAAAGCGGCTGTAACGTGATGACGTGAAGTAGATAGTTTCTGAATCCCAACTCCAGTTATCAACATGGTCGTACGCTTCATGAAAGGTAAGTTGTTTTACTTCGCCACCTGTTGATGGCATGATGTACACATCCTGGTTTCCATTTTGCGATCCCGTAAAGGCAATCCATTTACCGTCTGGTGAAAATTTTGCGCGTGTTTCTTCCCCTTGCATGGCGGTGAGGCGTAAGGCTGATCCGCCCTGAGTGGGTACTTTCCACAAATCACCATCAAAGGTGAATACAATGGTTTGTCCATCCGGACTGACACATGGGAAGGAAGAGAAATACAATTCGGCATTCTGTGCATGAACCAATAGAATCATAGATACAGATGCGAGCAGGGTTAGTAGGGGTCTTTTCATAAAGTAATATTACGTTTCTTGTTCCAGCCAGTCATTTGAAAACTTCTGAAGTTCTGGATAAAAGATAGAAAACTCCTGAGTGAATTCGTCATAATTTTTTTTGAGATCTTCTACGGCCAGTTCCATTTTCGATTCGTACTTCGATCGCCTGGCCATGCCCGAAAGCGCACGCTCAATGCCTTCCAACCGGGCATAGTTCACCAGCCAGTTTCCTTTGGTCATGTACGGAAGCATGTACTTTACGCCTTCAGGCAAAATGGTATGAAATCCCTCCAGAATTCGATAATTCCGTTCGGCAAAGTCGGGAAGGAACTCTTTAGAATAGCGTTCCCAGTTTTTGGCCAACAGGTGATCGTAAAACATATCTACAATCACAGCTGAATAATGCCGGTACGTGGGGCGCAGCCTGTTTTTACTAATGGTCACAATCGGGTGACTATCGGTAAACTCATCAATGGCACGATGAAGCGCAATGCCACGGGCAATTTCAGGTTCGAATTGTTCAAGCAGGTTTCTTCCTTTTACAAAATCGCCAATGAAGTTGCCAACCATAATTTTTGGGTTGTCGCCTGAAAGGCTGATGTGCGCGAGGAAGTTCATGGGGTCAAGTTAGCGGTCGATAGGCAATAGTCAATAATCAATAGTCCATAGTCAGCGGAAACAAATGGTAAACTATTGACCATCGACTATTGACTATAGCGTAACAATTCCCCATCTTCCAAGTTCAATAAATTAAAGCTTATGGCGCTTTCTCAGCTGAAATTACTGGTTAACCTGGCCCGGATTGATGGCGACATTGCCGAACGTGAACGAAAATATATCACCACAATCGGGCTGGCCAACGGAGTACCGATGGAAGATATCGTTCCGTTGTTCGATCAGGATCATGAGAATATTGGATTGAAGCATTTGAGCAACCAACAGAAGTTCGATTACATTGTAAGCCTGGTGCAGTTGATGAAAATTGATGAACGCCTCTATCAGGAAGAAATAAAATATTGCTCGCAGGTAGCTGCCCGTCTGGGTTACGATCAATCCGTTATGTTTGAATTGATGCTACACGTGCGCGAAGAAATGCAACGGAATGAATTGCAGACGCTGAAAAAAATTACCGAAAAATACCTATCCAAATAACTTTTACCTTTTTGAAATTATGAAGAAGCTGCTATTCCTGGCGTTGACGTTTGTGTCGATTCAACTTGTTGCACAACGCACCGTGATTCATTGCGGAAACCTCATTGATGGAAAATCAAATGATGTGCAAGCGCAAATGACCGTGATTGTTGAGAACAACCTGATCGTGAAAGTGGAAAAGGGATTCACCAAACCTGGAAGTTCGGATAAGCTTGTTGACCTGAGCAAAAAAACCGTAATGCCCGGACTGATTGATTTGCACGTTCACCTGGAGGGAGAGACGAATAAAGATCAGGCGCTGCAGCGGTTTACCTCAAACAAAGCTGATGTTGCTTTTCGCTCAACCGTGTTTGCCAAGAAAACGTTGATGGCTGGTTTTACTACCGTTCGGGATTTGGGTGGCACTGGAGTAAACATTTCGCTTCGCAATGCTATTAATCAGAAGCTGGTGGTTGGTCCACGTATTTTTACTTCCGGCAAATCCATTGGCACAACGGGTGGTCATGCCGACCCGACCAATGGATATCGTGAAGATTTGATGGGCGATCCGGGACCAAAAGAAGGCGTTATAAACTCACCTGAAGATGCACGGCAGGCGGTTCGGCAGCGATACAAAGATGGAAGCGATTTGATCAAGATAACCGCAACGGGTGGTGTGTTGAGTATTGCCAAGGATGGATCAGGGCCTCAGTTTACAGATGAGGAATTAAAAGCCATTATAGAAACCGCGCGCGATTACGGCATGCACACCGCAGCACATGCGCATGGATCAGAGGGCATGAAGCGGGCAGTCCTCGCAGGCATTACTACCATTGAGCACGGAACAAAAATGACGGAGGAGGTGATGGATCTGATGAAGCAGAAGGGCACGTACTATGTGCCAACCATTACGGCTGGAAAGTTTGTGGCAGAAAAAGCAAAAGAGCCCGGATACTATCACCCGCTGGTTGTGCCAAAAGCGTTGGAGATTGGTCCGCAAATTCAAACCACCTTTGGAAATGCATACAAGCGCGGAGTGAAGATTGCGTTTGGTACGGATGCGGGTGTGTTTCCGCATGGCGAGAACGGAAAAGAATTTGGTTACATGACAGAAGCGGGCATGCCGGCTATGGAGGCAATTAAATCAGCCACTGTAGTGGCAGCCGAAGTGTTGGGTATGAAGGAAAAATTAGGAACCATTGAAGCTGGTAAACTGGCCGATCTGGTTGCTACCGATGAAAATCCGCTAAAGAATATCAAAACGATGGAGAAGGTGAGTTTTGTGATGAAGGATGGAGTGGTGTATCTTGAGTGATATTGGATTTAAGATTTGTGATTTACGATTTAAGATTGATGATTTTAGATTTAAGGTGTGTTAACCTTCTGAAATCAAAAATCGTTAATCGTCAATCTAAAATTGATTAAACTTATACTATGTACAGAAACCTCATTATCCTCCTGTTGATTCTTTCTGCTTGTTCCACTCCTGAACAAAAATCAGAACCGGCTCCTGTGCTCACCGGGCTTGATGGTAAGCAATACTTTGAACCTGAACGCAGCGAAGCAGCACAAGCCAAACTCGACAGCAACCTGAATGTGGCGAAGAAAAATTTTGAAGCTGATCCATCAGAAGAAAATTATATCTGGTTGGGCAGGAGGGAAGCTTATCTTTCGCATTATAAGGAAGCAATTGAAATTTTTACCCAGGGATTGGAGAAATATCCCAATTCCTACAAGTTGTTCAGGCATCGTGGTCATCGGTATATTACGGTTCGTGATTTCCCAAAAGCCATTGCCGATTTTCAAATGGCCGCATCGTTAATGCCACGCCAACCACTTGAAATTGAACCTGACGGTCAGCCGAACAAATTGAATAAGCCACTTTCCAACACCCAGTTTAATGTGTGGTATCATTTAGGCCTGGCTCATTATTTAAAGGGCGATTTTGAAAGTGCGGAGAAGGCTTATCTGCAATGCCTGGATGCTTCAGACAATGACGACCTGATCACCGCAACTGCCGATTGGCTGTACATGACCTACAGAAGAATGAATAGACCTGAAGAAGCCGCAAAGGTGTTGGAATTGATTCGCGAAGACATGAACATCATTGAAAACGATTCGTATTACCTGCGCCTTCAAATGTACAAGGGCATGTTGCCGCCTGACGATTTACTGAAAGTCAGCGGTAGTAATGCAGATGTTGATCTGGCATTAGCCACACAAGGGTATGGTGTGGGCAATTGGTATTTATGTGAAGGAGACACCACGCGCGCAGTTGACATCTTCAAGCAAGTAACATCCGGAAAGCAGTTTGCTGCTTTTGGCTTTATTGCTGCGGAAACGGATTTGAACCGCTTGCTGAAATAGGAGAAGTTAAAATTTCAATGGAATAGTAATTCTGATTTTCTCCCAGCTGATCCGTAGGTTAGCTTCACTATCTGAAATGTTTTCGATGGCATACAGTAAGCGTTCTTGATTTTCTGCTAATCTTTCTGGTATAACCATGAAACGAAGAACATCCTCACCAGCGTTGTAGTCATCGGCTAAGTGTTGATCCCAATTCTTATTAAGAATGAACGTCCAGGTTTCTTCACCGGGTATGGTGAAGATGGCATACTTTCCAGCCGGAACGGATTGCCCGTTGATGTTGAAGGTTTGGTTGATTTCAAAAGAAGTAGCGCGATGTGCACCTGTAACCCATACTTCGTTATAGGGAACCAGGCCGCCCCAAATTACCCGACCTTTCGTAATCGGTGCAGTGTACTTTATGGTGATGTGGGCATCACCAATCATCGCATGGGTTTCTTTAGGGAGACTTTTCTTTACCGTGTCGGCTTCAGTGGTTCCTGGCGAAACGGAATGATGCTCATGATTTTCAGCAGATTCTTTTTTCGATTCGCAGGCACTGAGTAAGGCTGCAAAGCTGACAAGGTAAATTATAAGTCGCATGGTATGATGTTTTTAGCGGATGATGCTGAGGGCATCATCCGCTGTGATTTATGTTTAATTGATGGTTTCCTGCACTGAGCCACAGCGCAGCATGGATGCTCCGAAGTAAGGATTCAAAACTTGCTTCTCATCGCTTAACCAAAAAGCACCTTTATCATCAAATGCCATCGGGCAGTATTGTTTGTAAACGGTTAATCCGGCTCCACCTTCTTTGGCTAAGTCATACACCGAAACAGAAAGCGCCTCAAAAGCTTCACGTTGCTCTTCGATGTTGTCAGTTTCACCGATGGCTAAAATGTATTCATTTAATTGTTCGGTATAACTTCCGGTTGAAGCCGCAAGTGCTGTTGCAGCTTCCTTAGCCTTTCCTGCATCGTCATTTACCAATGCATCTTTTAGTGTAAAGTAGCCCGTAAGGACAGTTTTTAGTTCTTCATTGGTTTCGCTGGTTGATGTTTGGGTAACTTCTTCTGAGGAAGTTTTTTCTGTTTTTCCACAAGCTGCCAGCATCACGGCAACTACCGCAATCATTAAAATGGTTTTCGTTTTCATTACGTTTATAGTTTTAAATTAAAAGTTTGATTTCTGTTTCAATTAGTATTCAATAGCTTGGGTACTCCGTTTACCGTTTTCTAAACACTTCCCGGTTTTCCCCACACCTCAGCATCGAAGCGCCAAAATACGGATTTTTAATGTCTTCGAACTCGCTTAACCAGTACGCACCTTTATCGTCAAACGCCATGGGGCAATAGGCACGGTATGCTTTCTCACTGGTAAGTCCGAATAACTCCACCGCTTCAATTAAATGATCGGAGAGCAATTCAAAATCTTTTCGTTGTGCTTCCACATCGGTTTTCGTGCTGATACCGGTGGCGCCTTGTTCCATGGGTTTCAGTAACGCCATCCATTCATCATGCGCCTGACCTTCCAGTAATTTCATGTCTACTGCTTTCAGTGTTTTCAATACCTCTTTGGCGGCTGTGGCTGCGCGCAGTGGATTGGATTCTACCAGCGCATTCTTAACACCAAAATACGTATCGGCTACTGCGGTAAGTTGTTCCCGGAAAGTTTCCGGTACTTCAAGTGATTTCGTTTCCGGTGCACTCATCATGCTGTAGTTGCCGCTGAGTTGGGCGGAGGCATCTACCGCAAATACACCGTTGCTTACCACTTCTTCTCCTTCGTCCAGTCCGTTTTCAATAAGGTACATATCCTTCATCCGTGCGCCCAGGGTTATTTCTCTGCGCTCGAAAGCCGGTGTTGATCCTTGCTGTTTAACATATACTATGGAGCGTTTACCAGTCCACAATACTGCTGTAGCCGGAATGGCAAGTCCGGTTGCTTTTGTGTTCATTTTAGTTTGGAGGGTTGCGTTTACGAGCATTTCGGGTTTTAGGAAATTGCCAGTGTTCGGCACAACCGCCCGTACATCTACCGACCGTGTTTCCGGATTGACCACCGGGTTGATATATTGAATGGTGGCAGTAAAATCTCTTCCCGGAATCGAAGGAACGGTAAAGGTTATGATTGAACCTGTTTTGATCCAGCTCAGATCACTTTCATACGCATCCAGTACTACCCACACCGATGATAAATTGGCAATCTCCATCATGATGCTTCCGGTGGAAACGTAATCACCCAACGCGACCTGGCGTTTGGTAACCACACCAGAAGCATCGGCATACACATCCAGTGTGGTGGTAACGTTGCCAGAACTTTCAATCTGTTCAATCTGTTTATCACTGATTCTCCACAGGCGAAGTTTTTCTTTGGCCGCTTCATAAAGTTGTGGCGAAAGGGTGGCCATCTTTTTGGCTTCCAACAGTTCACGCTGCGCGGTAACCAATTCAGGAGAGTAAACGGTGGCAATCTTTTCACCTTTGCGCACTTCCTGTCCTTCAAAATTCACAAACAGTTTTTCTATTCGCCCAGGAAACTTGGCTGTTACCACAGAAAGTTGCTTTTCATTGATCTTTACTTTTCCGGTAAGGGTTAGTTCGTTGGATGCGGAAACTGATTTCACTTTAGTAGTTTGAATGTTTGCCAGCGCAATAGCCTCGGGTGTCATTTCATGAACGTTTGGATTTGATGAGCCGCTAGCGGAGCTAACCGGAATAAGATCCATGCCGCACAGCGGACATTTACCCGGGCCTTGCTGGCGGATTTGCGGATGCATGGAGCAGGTATACTCGGTGGCAGCTTCTGTACTATGATCGTGTGATGCAGATCCTTCTCCTCCAAAAATTATCCAGCCAAGCAATAACCCGATGGCCAGAAGGGCGATGTTGATGATGATTGATTTTGGTTTCATATTTCTTTAGTCTTTGATGCTTGTTGATACTAAGTCTTCGATTCCCATTAGTTTAGTAATCCCCGATACGGTTATATGTTGTTCTGTAATTGAGCTAACTTGTTGTTGCTGATAATTCAATAGCGTTTGCCGCAGACGCAAGATTTCTTCCATGTTACCGGTGCCTGTACTGTAAGCTGTAGTCATCAGTCGGATGGCTTGATGGGTAATGGTAATCTGCTCGTTCAGCAATTGCAATTGCCTGTTGTTATTATCATATTCATTCAGCCGTTGTTCAAGCTCGTTCAGTAAATCCAGTTTGGCGGCTTCCTTATTTTGTGAAGCCGACTGGTAGAGATATTCAGCTTCTTTCCGTTGCGCGGTGTACTTCTTGCGGTAGATGGGCAACGTCATCGTTACCATAGGCATAAACATATTGTCACCACCCATGGACACGTTCATCAGTTCGTCTTGCCGGGGACGAAACACCATGTAGGTTACGCCCACACCAATCATCGGGCGCCCCATTAGTGTTGCCATACGTTGTTGCGCTTCACGAGCTTTTTCATCCCACGCGTACATCTTAACCATGGGGTGATTTTGAATCGCGGAATCTTGAATGATGGAAAGTGATGCCGGCAATTGAACGGATGTTAATGTATCGGCAATAACAATTGATTCAGATGTGGGTCGGTTCAGCAAATTGTTGAAGCGCGTTTCCAAGGGTTTGCGTGAGGCTTTTAGAATTTCAATTCGCGTTTCCAATTCTTTCATCAGGAGTTGAATGAGCAAAACATCCACCATGGAACCAGACGATCCGCCCTGCATGCCGCCCATACTGGAAGATGTGTTGGTTGAGGAAGCAGGTGTTGTATTGCCGCCCATGCTCATACCACTCATGCCTCCTGATGCAGGCGTTGATGTGGTTGGGGTTGCTGTGTTTGTGCTCATGGGATTGGCACTTCCACTTGTTCCGGTTTTAAAGCGAGTGAGTGCCAGTTGCTCATATGTTTTTAGTATTTCTTTTTCCTGTTCAAGTAATTTCAGGTCTTGGTCGATTTGGTAGAGTTTGAACCAAACACTGCGTACATCATGAAAGAGATTAATCTTCGCTTCCTGGAACGAAGCAAACTTCATCTGTGCCATGTAGGTAGCTTCGTTTTTTGCGGCATTTAAAGATCCAAACCACGGAAACATTTGCATGACGGAAATATCAGATAGCTGCTGCCCCATGAAACGTTCCATGTACAACCCTTCTTTGGAGATGAACATGGCAAACGATAACTCAGGATCAGGTAACGTTCCGGCCTGCGGCAATTTTTCCAGGGCGGAGTAGTATTCGCTGTATTTGGCCTTGAGTGCTGGATTGTTTGCTCCGGCTATTTGTAAATAATCAGCGATCGATTGCGCTTGCGCAAAATGAGCGATGATTATCAAATAAATGACAAACCCCCTTTGTGCACTTAGCGAGAGTCTTTGCGTTCTTTGCGTGAAAAAATTTAACGCAGAGGCCGCAAAGAATGCGCAGAGGTCGCGGAGTGTATTAATAATTTTTTTTGCTTTCATGAGGATATTAATTGTCAGTTTTAACTTTTCGTTCTTCATTCCATGAATAGAGTACCGGAACAATAAACAGGGTAATCAATGCCACCACCATGCCTCCAAATGTTGGAATGGCCATCGGTATCATAATGTCAGATCCTCTTCCTGATGAGGTGAGTACTGGAAGAAGTGCCAGCAACGTGGTTGCGGTAGTCATCAAACACGGTCGCACCCTGCGTAAGCCTGCTTCAAGTACGGCTTTGCGCACTTCGCTGGTGGTTTCGGGTTTATGTTTCTGCAAACTTTGTGTGAGATAGGTTCCAATCACCACCCCATCATCCGTGGCAATACCGAACAACGCGATGAAGCCTACCCATACGGCAACACTCAGGTTGAAAGTGCGCATTTGAAACAGCTCTCTGAAGTTTGTCCCAAAGAAGCTGAAGTCCATGAACCAATCCTGACCGTATAGCCACAACATCATAAAGCCTCCGGCAAAGGCCATGGCGATGGCAGAGAAAATAAATAGAGAAGTAGCTACCGATCGGAATTGGAAATACAGAATCAAGAAGATAATCATCAGCGAAAGAGGTATCACAATGCTCAGTCGTTTTTCTGCACGCAGTTGATTTTCGTAGCTACCTGAGAATTTATAACTCACGCCTGCAGGAACGATCAGTTCACCAGCTTTAATCTTTTCGTTTAAAAAACGTTGGGCTTCTTCCACTACCGATACTTCAGCATAGCCATCTTTCTTATCAAGCAAAACGTAACCCACCAGGAAAGAATCTTCTCCGCGAATCATCATTGGTCCGGGACGGTACACGATGGTGGCGATTTCGCTTAGGGGAATTTGCGCACCGGTTGGTGTGGCAATAAAAATCTTGCTGATCGATTCCGGGTCGCTACGCCACTCGCGTGCATAACGTGCGCGAATGGAATAACGCTCGCGTCCCTCTACGGTGGTGGTCATACCCATGCCTCCCAACGCCACTTCAATGTATTCTTGCACATCCACTACGTTGAGTCCGTAGCGTGCCATAGCCTTGCGGTCAAGATCAATTTCCATGTAGGGTTTGCCCAAGGAACGATCGGCATACACAGCTTCCGGTTTTACTGAGGGCACTTCTTTTAATTGCTTTTCAAGCTCCAGACTGAACGACTCAATGGTTTTTAAATCCGGGCCGTATACTTTTAATCCCATCGGTGCGCGCATGCCGGTTTGTAGCATTACTAATCGTGTTTCAATGGGTTGGAGTTTTGGTGCAGACGTAACACCCGGTATGTTCGCGACTTTTACAATTTCATCCCAGATGTCATTCGGACTCTTGATATGATCGCGCCACTGACGGAAGTATTCACCAGAGTTGTCTTCAATCAGATTACCCTTCTCATCGCGGATAAAGTTTCCGTCATCATCAACCTGGAAGCGTAATTTTCTACCATTGACATCCGTGATGTATTCTGATTTATACAGAATCACATTTTCATACATCGACATCGGTGCAGGATCGAGCGCAGTCTCGGCACGGCCTGCTTTTCCTACCACCATCTCCACTTCGGGGATAGCTGTTACGAGCATGTCGAGTTGTTGAAGTACCTGTTTGTTTGCTTCCACACCCGCATGCGGCATGGATGTAGGCATGAGCAGGAAAGCACCTTCATCCAATGAAGGCATAAACTCTTTGCCCATACCGGGAAAAGTATGGGATAAGGAACTCCACACAGAAGTGGTGCGAATGTTCCAGCCGATGGTATCAAAACTTTTTTCCACAAAGCCGAACACTTTGCTGAAGCCCAGCATGATATTCAGGCCGAGCAGCGTGATGAAAGCGGGGATCAGTAAAAATTTCACTTTGTTATCTAAACACCAGGTGAGAATGCGTGGGTATAGCCGAATAAAAATGGAGAAGCCACCCAGCACCAAGCCAATGATGAGCAGAATGAAAATAAAATTCAGAATAATGCTGTTGTGTACACCCAATGGCAACCACGTAGTAGCCAGCAGCCACGAAACGGCAGCCACGGAAATCGCCACGGTAATGGTTTCATGGAAACGGGAATACCTTTCCGGATAAAAGTGATCAAGCAGGTTATTGATCGCAAACATTATTAACGCGATTCCCGCCCAGGGCAGGTAAGCGATAGCAACGTACAATCCAGCCAACGCCAACAGGCCATTGCCGATTAGTCTGAATTTACCCGTACTGGTTTTCCAGCCGAACACCCAATGTGAAAAGGCGGGCATGATAATGAGAGTAAAAATCAACGCGGCCACCAGTGCAAAAGTTTTGGTGTAGGCCAGCGGTCCAAACAACTTGCCTTCCGCTGCCTGCAGGGTAAACACAGGTAGAAAACTTACAATGGTGGTGGATACAGCGGTGATGATGGCAGATGAAACTTCGGATACTGCGTTGTAAACTGTGGTTAACAACGATTGCTCTTTCGGAGCTTCTTCCAGGTGTTTCAATACGTTTTCGTTCAGGATGATACCTAAATCCACCATCGTTCCAATCGCGATGGCAATTCCTGAAAGGGCAACAATGTTCGCATCCACATGAAAGTATTTCATGAAGATGAAGCACATCAGTACCGCTAACGGAAGCAAAGCAGAGATGAGAAACGAGGCCCGCAGGTTGTACACCATCACGATGATGACAATGATCGTAATCAGAATTTGCAATGTGATGGCATCGTTCAGTGTTCCCAGCGTTTCATAGATAAGTTGTGTTCGATCGTAAAAAGGTACGATGGTCACTTTTGATGTTCTGCCATCATCCAGTTTTTTGGATGGAAGACCCTGGGAGATTTCGTTGATTTTTTCTTTAACGTTATTGATTACGGCAAGCGGATTATCGCCATACCGGGCAATCACCACGCCTCCAACGGCTTCTGCTCCACTTTTATCCAGCACGCCAAGCATCGAGCGATCAGCGGGGCCGAGCGTAACATGCGCAATATCTTTTATTCTGACAGGAACATTTTGATTTACCCGCACAACCGCATTCTCAATGTCTTCCAGTTGTTTTACATAGCCAAGTCCGCGGATGAGGTATTCCACGCGGTTTATCTCTACCGTGTTGGCGCCCACATCGCGGTTGCTGTTGCGAAGCGCCTGCATCACTTCCATCATGGAAATGTTCCAGGTCTTCATGGCTACCGGATCAAGATCAACCTGGTACTCTTTAATATAACCGCCCACACTGGCCACTTCGGCTACACCTTCTGCACCGGTAAGTGCATAGCGTACCTGAAAATCCTGGATGGTTCGCAGTTCATGCAAATCCCATCCACCGGCCGGGTTTCCGTTTTCATCGCGGCCTTCCAGGGTGTACCAATACACCTGGCCTAAGGCGGTTGCGTCAGGTCCGAGTTTGGGTTGCACTTCTTCAGGTAATAATCCGGAAGGAAGCGCGCTTAGCTTTTCCAGAATGCGCGAACGGCTCCAGTAGTATTCAACTTCATCATCAAAAATGATGTAGATGGACGAGAAGCCGAACATGGATGTGCTGCGGATGGCTTTTACACCAGGCATTCCCAACAAAGCTGTTGTAAGCGGATAGGTGATTTGATCTTCTACGTCCTGCGGTGAGCGGCCCATCCATTCGGTGAAAACAATTTGTTGATTTTCTCCGATGTCGGGAATGGCATCAACCGGTACCGGATCTTGCGGTAGAAAACCAATGTTCCAGTTGAATGGGGCAGTAACCAATCCCCAGCCAACGATGGCCAGGAGCACGAGTACGGTTACGAGTTTTTGTTCGAGAAAAAATTTTATTATGCGATTAATCATAGTTCTGTTCTGTTGACTTCCTGAAAATGGAAATAAGAAGACACACCCATCTCATGAATGAGAAAGGCAGAACAGCGATCAGATTAAGAAAGATTGAATCGAAATGAGAATATCATTCCCCGTAAGGGCAGGAGGATGATCAGAAAAATACAGGACAGGATTTACTTCAACGGTTGGAATGATTTCAGAAAGGACAGCCGTTTGATGGAGTATAACAGAAGAAGAAACATCCGCAACGGAGACAATTGCTGCATTTGCTTTTAGATCCTGCGATTGATGAACAATCTGTTCATCGTCACAGCATCCTTCCATGGCTTTGCGGTGGCAAGGTGGCAGTTGATTGTGACCACATCCATCGGCATCATTCAAAAATGCAACGGCTTTAACGGTGCCGCCACAAGAGTGCACGCCCACATAAAAACTGCTCGAAGCCAGCAGCACAAGCGCGGCCAGCAGGAGGGAAGATATGGTGCGGAACATGTTCATGGGTAAGCAAATGTACGGATTTAAGCTGTTTTGGATTTATAAAATTATGGGAGAGGCTTATAGAATTGTCAAAAGTCACTTTTTTAATCCCTTTGAAGGCTTTTATAAATAGGCCCCAGGCTTTCGCCTGAGGCTATTCACCTCAAGTTTCCGGTCTGATTAAATCTGTTCAGCCTTATAGCCGGCCCTCTCCACAGCTTCTTTTATTTTGGCGGCATCCGCTTCGTCTGCGATCGTCAGAACTTT
This sequence comes from uncultured Roseivirgaceae bacterium, assembly GCA_964419145.1. Classification (GTDB taxonomy): domain Bacteria; phylum Bacteroidota; class Bacteroidia; order Cytophagales; family Cyclobacteriaceae; genus UBA2336. The sequence goes on from CAYQOM010000010.1 coordinate 58,529, forward strand.
GGCGGGGTTGTTCAGGTCAACTTCCCAGTTACCTTCGCCAACCGTTTCATTTAAGTGTGGGGTTACATTGGCAATGCAGCCGGAACATTTGATGTTGGTTTTGAATTTGAGTGTTTCCATTTCTCACGTATTAAAATCAATCTTATTTATTGGTTACAGAGTAGCCTGCTTTCTCAATGGCCTCAACTACTAAATCCCTGGTTGCACCTGAAAGTTCAATTTGTGCCTCGCCAGGAGTAACTTTTTTTAAAGATACGCCAGCCATATCTTTTAGCGTACTGCTTACCACCATCATGCAATGTGGGCTTTTCATATTTGGGATAGTTAATGTTATTGTTTCCATAGTAATAAATTTTAAAACTACTTTAATAAACGTTGCATGACCGGGTTTGATTTGTACAATTTCTCATATGATTTATAAGATTCCTTTCATATTCTTTCAGGATTCTATAAAACGATAAGGGCGCACAAAGTTGCTACCAGCATGCCGATTAGTATTATGAGCAATCGGGAGTTGATTTTGGCTGTCATTTTTTGAGGTTTGATAGGACAAAAGTATCCGCTCCACTCAAAAGTATGGTTACATAAAAACCCGGAATGTTTATAGTGTTTACTGATCGTGAATCTCTGGCAATCTTGGTTAGGGGTTTACAAATAAAAAAAGTCCGGTTTTTGGCCGGACTTTTCTGAACCTATTAAATCAGGGCTCAATAATACTGGTAATATGTAGTTTCACCTGAACCGGTTCTTCTGCTTACCGGGTAACCAGCCTCATTGAATTCATAATGCAAGTCGTACACGTATTCATTTCCATCGCGTGCCAGGGTGTAGCGTGAAGGGAAGAGCGGTTGTGCGTTTACATCAGGCAAGATGTTAACCATGGGGAACGGATTCCAGGGAAGAACTTGTGAAAAATATTCATACGTTTCTTCTGTTATTAACTCATACTCATCATCACCTAGCGGGTAATAGCTTAATCTCTTGTATACCGAGTTGCTGTTGCTGTAGTACAGGTAGACAAACAGGCTTGACATTACGAACTCTCCCGTAGGTTGGCGATGGAATATTGCCATTTCACCAATGTTACCGGCCTGATCGTAGGAATAAATGGTGTATTTCTTCATGACACCTTCCCTGAATTCTTCCGAACGTGTAACCCGGTTTTGATCATCGCGCTTAAAAATGGTTTCATCGGAAGTCCACATAGTGATTTTCTTCAGTAAGTTGTTTTCATCGTAATGATAGGTTTCTGTCCAGTTCAGTGAATTTTGTTCAATGTGAATTTTAGCGATTTGTCCCAATTGGTTGTACTCAAAAGCGCGTTTCACTTTCCACAGCCCTGCACCGGTTTCATAGCTTTTTGGTTTTCCAGCGAGTTCATCATCTACCAAAGTTACGTTCAGGTTAAGCTGGTCTCCTTTAACCACTGCTCCAGTGGCGCTAACAATTCTTACTGCAAATTCCTTATGTCCGTTCAAGGTTGCGTTGTCAACCGGAATGAATTTTACAGGTAGAAAAGATGTGCCGGCCGTAACAGGCAGTGTAATTTTTCCATTGATCGCTTCCGGTTCGGTAGTGAAATGTGTTCCGTAGAGACCGGCAGCATTCAGGAGTTCGAGTTCAACTATTCCGTTATCTACAGCCTGAAGTGAAAAGCCAATGGCCACGGTCATGCCCTCCGCGAACTGTTCCTGCACCGAAACCTCTGATGCCACAAAGTTTACCGGGTTAGGTTGATCGTTTTCATAAATGGTAACATGCAACGATTTTTCTGTTCCGATGATGAAACCATCCGTTACTGATGATATTGTAAAATGCAGATTGCGGTTACCGGTGTGCAGATTGTTATCAACAGGGGTGAGGATAAACGTTATCTGTGACTGACCGGCTGTTACCGGTAAAATGATTTTACCATCCTCAACGGCAGGCTGACTGGTAAAATCATTTTCATTTTCCCAGTATGCATTGATGGTAATGGTTCCATTAGTTGCAGCTGGTCGCGAAAGCGGAATCGTAATTTGGGTTGCACCAGCCAATTCACTCAGGCCAAGGTTTACGGTAGGGAATTTAACGGTAACGGGAGCACCCGGTGATGAAAGTTCATCCGCTTCTTCGCAGGATTGAAAGGCAACTCCGACAAAGAATAAGGTGATTACATAGACAAGACGAAAAATTGTTTTCATGGGGTTTCTTTAATTTGTTTTGTAGTCAGACAGGAACCCATGTGAAACCGTTGCCTGACTAAAAAAATATTTTAGAAGCCATCTCAAAATACCCCCAATGTCAGGTTGAGCTTGTCGAAACCGGTTTGGTAACTCGAAATAGCCTTCGACATCCCGATAATTATCGGGACAGGCTGACATTTGAAAAAGATTTTTGAGATGACCTCAAGAAATTTTTAAGATTATAAAAAAGGAAAGGCAATCCATTACGGTTGCCTTTCATGCACAACATTGAGGGTTGGTTATGGAGTGCCGAGCTTTTTTAATGCCATGATTTGCAATCCAACGGATTGCTGATTGTAGGAATACGGTAATTCCTCGTTTTTAACATTTTTCATAAAGTAGGTCAGGGTTGGGTTAATTTGCAGTTCCCATCCTTTATTAAAGTGTATACTATAACCTGCACCCACCGATAGGTTGTAATTCAATTTTTCGATGTTGTCAGGATTTAACTCAATCCATTGTCCGTTAATTTTTTCTTTCACCTGTGCAGAAACCAGGTAATGTGCGCCTGCGGATGCAGAAAGATTGAATCGGCTGCGCTCACCAGTCCAGAAGTAATACGTTCCGGTTAGCCTTAACCCGGCATAACCAAACGTGTTGGCAATTTCGCGGTTGGTATAGGCATAAACAGGTTTAAGCACAACGGTTTGGTCTGCTTGCTGTACGGCCAACATGGTATCCACTTTACCGGTGGTGTACGATAGATTAATAGCCTGCTTAATTTGTGTGTACGAAAGGTTGGCATCCAGGTATAGGTTGCGCGTTACCGAGCGTCCTATTCCAATGGCTGCAGTGAAACCTATATTTTCTGTGTCGCTGTTTTTTCTTGCGCTGGTTAAAAATACTTCATCATCTGAAACAGGTTTAATGTTTTTGGTTATGTATTGTGGCGCAAAGGAGGCATTGAGTCGCCAGGAGGGAGCACTCAATTTTGATTTTTCTTCCGGAGTCTCTTCGGTTTTCATTTCCTTCTCCAGGGAGTCTGTTGCGGCTAATTCGTTAAGTAAGGAGTCTTGTTCAGCAACAGGATTCAGTGCAATGATGAGTGGAGTTTTTATTCCCTCTGTCTCGTGTTTTACTTCTGTTGGAATGGATTGTTGAGAAGTTTTAATTGAAACGGTCTTCTTCTCCTCAACGATTTCGTTTTCAATCGGAGTAATTTCAGCCTGTTCTGTGGTTGAAGCATACTGCTTGTTGGGCAGCCTTATCGGTTCCTGTTGTTCAGGTGCATTGATCGTTTGCTTTGTTTTAGCAGTTGTAGATTCTGTAATGGTTGTTCCTTCGGTTTCTTTTTGGTTGGATGATTCAGCTTTAACCGCATTGGTTAGTGAAGTAGAAGCCAAGGTTTGATTGAGTTCTGTATCGTTAACTGTAAGGTATACAACTACCGGAATAAGCAACACCAATGGCTTCCACCAGTTTTTGATCAAAATGGTTTTAGTCGGGGTGGCTGGTGTTACCAGCGCAGCCCGGATTTTCGAGAAGCCATCTTGTGGCGGCTCGGCCTCCTGATTGTACAGGCGTTTTCCGATGTCATCAAAATCGTTTTCCTTCATGCTGCTGAAATTAATCTGACCTCAATGAGTTTCTTTAAATGCGCTTTTGCTTTTGAAAGCTGTGACTTGGAACTTCCTTCCGCAATGCCAAGCATGTCTGCAATCTCGTTGTGGTTGTATCCTTCCACAGCGTGCAGGTTAAACACCAGCTTGTACCCCTCAGGCATGGTGTTAATCAGTTCCATCAATTCCTGATTCGATAAGGTAGAAATGATGTTATCCGATGACGCGACCATCGTTTCTGCATAGGATGCGTCTACATGATCGAAAAATTTTCGTGTTTGGTGATAATGATTGATGGCGGTGTTGACAAAAATTCTACGCATCCAACCTTCAAACGATCCGCCTTGCCACGTATGCATGTTTTTAAAAACCTTAACGAAGGCTTCATGAAAAACATCTTCTGCTTCTGCGCGCGATTTGGTGTACCGCAAACAAACGGCCATCATTCTGCGGGAAAAGAGCGCATAGAGCTTCTCCTGTGCAGAAGCCTTGTTCGCTAAACATCCCTGTATGATTTCCGATTCCGTCATGCGGTCGTGTTGTAGTTATTCGGTTATGGTGATGGTGCAAATCCCTTCTACATATCCATCGCTGGTGAACAGCCGGTATTTAAACTGATCGGTACCGATGAAATTTTTAGGCGGGTAGTACACATAAACAATGTTTTTAAAGCTGCCGGAATACGTGTATGTCGTAAATGTTCCCTTTGTGGGTGCAAAAATGGAACTGCCCTGATACGGACACGCCACATCATTTTGAAATATGGGTATGCCGATGGGTTGGTTGCGTGCAGTCGTTACTTCTTCATGATTAACCACCGTAGTGCAGTTGGCTATGTCGAGCGGTTCTTCAACATACAAGGTGATGGAAGCAGAGTAACACTCCTCCTTATAACATACCGTATAAATAATATTATCGATGCCGGTAAACCCTTCGTTGGGTTTGTAAAACCAGCCTTCATTTTGAATAAAGGTGAGGGTACCAAAAGAAGGCGTGCTGTAGGAAATGGTTACTTCCACTTTAATGCTGTCGTTTACGAGCGGATCGAGCCGTACACCATATTCACTTCCGGGGTAGAGGAAAATGTCGTCCGGGTTAAGCTGAATCATAAAAAATTCTACCGGAATCTTGTCTTCAATCCCCTCATCGCAGGCACTCAGGCCCATCGTTAACAGGGCCAGGAAAGTGAAAAAACGTGCTGTTTTCATGATTTTTCTAATAAACTGCGGGTAAGACAGGGACTACACAAAAAGGGTTGCCTGCATCATAAAAAAGCACGGAATAATTTCACCTCTCCTTACGTTAAGCGCTGCAGCCGGGTTTTGACCCCGCTGAAAATTTCAGCGGTTTATTATAAGTGGCGACCGAATGAGGTTTGATGGTTAACGGGTGGTTTGAGATTCCAGGTTTTTTCTCGCCTGAATCAGGTGCCTGCGGTTATGGGTTAGCACAAACTGCAGGGCATCACCAACCTTAATCGAAAGCAGGGGAGAAATGGATGTCTTTACCGATTTGTTAAGCGCTTTTCCGCGGGCGTTCCGAACCAGCGCTTGCACGGTTTCGAGGTGTGCAATAAAACTGGAAACCGCTTCATGAGCCGGAACGGCATTGCCGGGCCGGTGCTTTTTCATGGCCTTGTATTTTTTAGTCGACTGTTCTGCATCCATCATGTCGATAAAATACTTGCCTAAAAAGCCATGTTTAAAAGGTTCATTTAAGTTTATGGAATCAGCGTTTGCAAGCGCGTGTGTTATGCGGGGCAAATAAAAATCGGCATACGAGTTCAGGTGCATGAAACATTCGGCCATGCTCCAGCCACCGTTTGCAGCCGGTTGAAGAAGCCGGTCTTCCGGAAGGTTCTGGAAGACCGCAATTACTTCTTTCAATTGTTCTTCTGCCTGCTGTTCAAGCGTGTCAAGAAATTCCTGGTGCGTCATGTTTACTTTCCTTTAATTTTTTTACCGAAGGCCAACAGCACAATGCCGGCTACGCACATAAAACTTTCAATCACCAGCCAGTTGGTTCCGAATTCGCCTAGTGCGCCATCGTTAAACCAGGTGATGATCCGCGAAAGCGCATACGATCCCCAAAATACGGCTAAAAAACTCAGGCCGTTAATGGTTTGAAAAAAGGCCATATAAATCAGTAGTGCCACAAGCGCAATGCCCACGCCTCCATAAATTCCCCTGATGGAACTGATGGCATCGGTGTTGGGGAGGGTAACGCCCACCAGATCCATAACCGATTGCGGATTGATAAAAGCCATGAGGGCTACATAGAGCAGGCTAATGGCCGAAAACAGGATAAACCCCTTGCTGGCGGTGAGGTAAATTACTTTTGCTGTCATAACGATGTTGTTTTTGTTTGATGCAACAAAAGTGGAAGTTGACCGAAAAATGATTCTTGGTATTTGCCAAGATTTTCAGATGCGTACCGAGTTGATGAGTTTGCTGAAATTGGTGGCATCAATGCCCAGGTAGTTGGCGAGGTATTTATGGGGCACCAAGGTTAAAATATGCGGACTGCGTTTTAAGAGTTGTTTGAATTTTTCTTCGGAAGTAAAGCATTGCAGTTCCACCATGCGTTCCAGCAAGCCGGAGAAGGCTTGCGTTACCCCTAAACGCAACGCCTCTGAAACACAATGATGTTTTTGCATGCATTGATTTACCGCTTCAAACGGTGCACGCAGAAATGAGGAGGGTGTAAGCGCTTCGAAATAATAACTTGACGGTTTTTGCAGAAAGAACGAATCGATTACACCGCCAAAGGAAGGAGCATAGGAAAACACCAATGTTGATTCACGATTCTGATCATCCTGGTATACGATGCGCTGTACACCATCGGTAACGAAGTATAAATACTTCTCTACATCACCGGCTGCGGTAATCATTTCCTTTCGCTTTACGCGATGTTCAGACCAGATGCTGTAAAAATCATCAGCCGCCTTTTCTGTTAGTGGGTAGATACCTTCTATGGTTTTTCTTAAGTGCTCCATGCCTTGCATTCTACGAAGGTATCGCTTTGTGCCCTTCGTGCAAATCTTGGTGAGCTTGGTGGTTATTCTTTTACCACAAAGATCACAAAGAAATGCTACACAAAGATCACCAAGTTAAATCCCATCCCTGGTCTGTGTCGACACCTCATCCCTTGTCTGTGTCGACACAGACCTCAAATCTTCGCAAACTTTAACCGCAAACTATTACTCACCACACTCACCGAACTCAGCGCCATCGCGGCACCGGCAATCATCGGATCGAGTAAGAAGCCGTTGATGGGGAACAGTACACCGGCTGCAATGGGAATGCCGATCACGTTGTAGATAAACGCCCAGAATAAATTCTGGCGAATGCCTTTCACCGTTTTGGAAGAAAGGTTCAGCGCTTTGGGTATCACTTGCAGATCAGAAGTGATCAACGTCATCTTCGCCACATCCATGGCAATGTCGGTCCCTTTGCCCATGGCAATGCTCACATCGGCCTGCGCTAAAGCGTGTGCATCATTAATGCCATCGCCCACCATGGCCACCACCTTGCCTTCATCTTGCAGTTGTTTTATAAAATCCGCTTTACCGGACGGCAGCATGTCGGCCTGGTAGTGTGTCAGTCCGATTTGACTGGCCACCGCTTTAGCCGTTTGTTCGTTGTCGCCTGTAAGCATGTACACGTCAATGCCTTTTTTATGTAACGCTTCAATGGCGGCTTTGGAAGTTGCTTTTATTTTATCGGCAATGGCAATGACGGCCAACACATTTTTTGCGTTTGAAAAATATACCACGGTTTTGGCTTCTTCCTGAAGTTTGGTTGCCGTGGTCACTTGCGCTTCCGTAAGCTGCACTCCGTTTTCTTCCATCAATTTCCGGTTGCCCACAAAGTAAGCGGTACCGCTCACGGAGGCTTTAACCCCGCGGGCGGTAATGCTTTCAAACTGATCGACCGAAGTGGCTTGTACTCCATCTTCTTTCAATTTGTTTACCACCGCTTCGGCCAACGGATGTTCCGATTGTGCTTCCATACTGTACAACGCCTGCTTCGCTGCTGCGGCATCTGTTTGCCAGATCAGATCTGTAACAACCGGTTTGCCTTCCGTGATCGTTCCGGTTTTATCAAGGATGATGGCGTTAACCTGGTGCGCCAGTTCCAGGCTCTCGGCATCTTTAATTAAGATGTTGTTCTCTGCACCTTTGCCTACACCCACCATAATGGCCGTTGGTGTGGCTAACCCCAATGCACACGGACACGCAATCACCAATACGGTTATCGAAGTGAGCAATGCATGGGTAAAGGCATTGTCGCCACCGATTACCATCCAGGTAATGAACGTGAGGATAGAAATGCCGATGACGATGGGAACAAAAATTCCTGCAATTTTATCGACTAACTTTTGTACGGGTGCTTTACTGCCTTGTGCTTCCTGCACCATCTTGATGATATGCGCCAGCAACGTATCGGCACCAACCTTTTGTGCTTCAAATTCAAAACTTCCTTTTTGGTTGATGGTTCCCGCAAACACTTTTTCGTCAGCCGTTTTTTCTACCGGCACCGGTTCACCACTGATCATGCTTTCATCGACATACGAATTGCCGGAGGTGACCACACCATCTACCGGAATTTTTTCACCCGGCCGAACGATGATCGTGTACCCCGGTTGAACGGAGGCGATGGGCAACTCCTTTTCCACGCCATCTACTTTGGCGCGTACGGTTTTGGGTTGCAGGCCCATCAGTTTTTTAATGGCCGAGGATGTGCTGGACTTGGCCCGTTCTTCCAACAGCTTGCCCAGTGAAATGAACGTGATGATGACTGCGGCCGCTTCGTAGTAAACGTGGGCATGTATGCCGCGGCTGTGCCAGAACTCCGGAAAGAACGTATTGAATACACTGAACAAAAAGGCAATGCCGGTAGAGAGCGCCACCAGCGTATCCATGTTGGCTTTGCCAAAGCGTGCCTGTTTAACCGCATGAATAAAAAACGAGCGCCCAAAGTAAAACACCACCGGTGCCGACAGGAGCATGGAAATATACGTGCCCGGTTTCCAGTCCATAAAGAACATACCGATCACCACTACGGGTATGGTCAGCACAGCCGATCCGATGGTGCGGTTTTTAATTTCTGTATACTGCTTTTGTTGAGCTTCTTCCTTTACCGCTTGCGGGTCTTCCACATCCACCACCAGATCGTACCCGATGGCGCGCACGGCTTGTTGCAAATTGACTAACGTGGCCGTGGCCGGATCATACTCCACCAGGGCCGTTTGGTTGGCAAAGTTTACCGAGGCATTGGTTACGCCTTTGGTGTTTTTCAACATCGATTCCACGCTTACCGCGCAGGCGGCACACGTCATTTCCAGTACGGGGAAGGATTGCTTTACAGTAGCCATCATGCTTGCTATTAAATACTACCAATAATACAGGTAAACCAACTTTTTGGTTTTACACAATTACGGGTTTGGGTTATGGAATTATGGGATACGGTACGTTAGGCCCTGCAAACCGGTGGCGTAGGACTATCTCCTACGGCATAAAAGCGAACTTTTTTGTAAGTTGGAGGTGAATATATTCCACATCCAGGGGTATGGATATCTACCAGTGAGTGAATATATATATAGATGTTATGCACAATGCCGCGGGACAGATACGGTGCTTCGAACATTGGCACATTTGCTTGCCACATTTTCCCGCGCGACACCAAAGCAAGCAAAAGAGCCAAGTACTAAACCAAAATAAAAACACAAAGCAATGGAGGAGGAATTTATTATTGACATTTCTGGACCAAAAAAATCCTTTGACGATAGTTTAAACTTACCAGGTAATAGTCGAATGATATTCTCAGCTCCATTTGGTTGCGGAAAAACCTTTTTTCTTAAACGGTTTTTTAAGGAATCAGATAAATATATAGCCTTGCATCTTTATCCTGTAAATTATTCAGTCAATAAAAATGAGGACATCTTTGAATTAATTAAATACGACATCCTTTATGAATTGCTAAGTAAGAACGTGTCGTTAGATAAACTAGAAGTTAGTTTTTCAGATGCAATACCCTTTCTTGATTCAGATGAACAAACTAAAGCTATTGGACAATTTCTTTCTTTCATTCCTAAGTTAGGAAAAACAGTCGTTGACGTTTTCTCTGGAATTAAGAAATTAGGACAAACAATTGACGAAAAAAGAAAAAAACTTGGAAAAGATGAGGGTAATGAAATAAAGGAGTTTGCGGATAGTATTCATCAGTCAAAGGGAACCATCTATGAGATTGACTTATACTCAAATTTGATTATTGATTTAATTAAAAGATTAAAACAACAAGAAGAAAGAGAAATTGTTTTAGTTGTTGACGATTTAGACCGCATAGACCCCGACCACATTTTCCGATTATTAAATATTTTTGCATCACATCTTGATTTAGAGAAAAACGAAGAGAACAAGTTTGGTTTTGATAAAATAGTATTTAGCTGCGACATTGAAAATGTTAGAACAATTTTCCATTATAAGTTTGGACAGGACGTAGACTTTAGTGGGTACATCGACAAGTTTTATAGTCGCGAGGTTTTTGAGTTTGATAATAAAACAATAGTCGCCCAATCAATTCATAAGATTTTAACATCTATAAAAATCGACAAGAAGTATGATGAGCTAAACTATATTAGTAAAAGTGAGAAAGCAGGCTTTTCTTATATCAAATATTTGCTGGTATCTTTTGTTAATTCAAATGCAATCAATCTCAGAGTTTTACTTAAACTGGCTAACAAGGAATACCAAATAAGAAACTATAACTTTTTGGTTACAAGATGGGGAACGAGAAATTGGAAAGTTTCCATTTCAATGATGTTCGATTTTCTAATTGACCTTTTCGGTGATACCAAAGCATTAAAAAGCGCCATTAATAAAACAGTATTTCAAACTACGCTTGCTGAGGACATCAAAATCAGGGAAGACCTTGTCGTTATTCTGTGTGGAGAGTTAATGTTACTTGCAGACATAAGTAATAGTAAACTCAAGACCTCTGACAAAACTAAGCCACCCTACTCTCTGAATCTTGGAGGAAGGGTATACAATTATCTTATTGAGGAGTATGATTTCCGGAATGAGCGTTTAACATCCTTCTTGGTTGACGAGACAAGCGGCCGAATACGTTCCAATGACGACATTGATATTAAACTAGTAATTCAAAAGGCATTTGACTCTTACTCAAACTTGGGGAAACAGTATTAGTGGGACACAACCACACCAATGCCAAAGCCGCACTTGCAACCGCGCATCCAAAGCTATGGCATCCGTGTGGTTTGAGTGACGGTTGACAGCGGCACATGTGCATAACAAAATGCTTATGCAATGGCGGGGTTTGGTGTAAATTTGTAGCTTTAGTTTTCAAACAACGTTTTGTCACGGTTGACAGTGACGTGTAGTCCACCCCCTCAGTGTCACCCGTTAGGGGACACTGAGGTACGAAGCCGAAGATTTTGTAATTTAGTTTGAAAACCCGAATATGAAGCAGCATGGCACTTCATCGTATTCATAATGAGAGTCACCAGGTATACTTTTGCACCATAACTTGTTATAAGTGGTTACCATTGATTGAAGAAGCTAATGCGTATCAATCTGTATACCGTTGGTTTGATTATTTAAAGAATGATGGATGTAGGGTTATTGGCTATGTAATCAGGCCAAATCATTTTCACGTGATGCTGTACCCCACACATACCGGAACGTCCATCAATAAAATGGTGGGAGAGTGCAAGCGTTTCATGGCATATGATATTGTTCAGTCGCTAAAGAAGTCAGGAAAGACCGGAGTCTTGGAAAGACTGGCAGCAGGCGTTCAACCACGAGAAAGGTTCAAGGGAAAATTACATCAGGTATTTCGGCTTTCATTCGATGCGCGAAAGTGTCTGGATGAAAAAATGGTGTGGCAGAAGCTGGACTACATGCATCGTAATCCAGTTAGCGGCAAATGGAAATTGGTGGATGATTTTACAAAGTATCCACACTCGAGTGCGGGGTATTACGAATTGGGGGTAAGGGGAAAATTTGATGTGTTCCACTACAAAGATCTACAAGGCAATGAAGTTTGGAGTACAAATTCCTCAACGTCCTCTAACGAGTGACGTTGAGGGGGTATAAAGAGTTATTTAAAAGCAGAACATCGCAGCGTCCTCTTCGAGAGACACTGCGATGAAGAAAGGGTCGTTACGAATCAAAAGACACTTTTAGATTTTTTTAAATTCTATTCTTTGGAACATACCCTACAGCTTTAGCGAGTTGGGGATTATCCTTTAAAAACTGTGCAAACTGCTGGACATTATCGAAGTAGTTAGATCCCCTTGCGTGGTCATCCTCCCAATACAATTCTATTTTAATAGTCTTAACGTTTTTTACTGGAACCTTAGGCATGGTGGCAAGTAAAGCCGTTATTCTTCGCAGAGTGTCCTGCAAGGCACTCTGCGCCACGCGTTATAGAGTTATTTAAAAGCAGAACATCGCAGCGTCCTCTTCGAGAGACACTGCGAAGAAGAAAGTTAACAACTAAAGGCACTCTCGCCTTTGTTGGTGTTGCGCGAGGGTGCGTGTGAAGGATCACCAACAACAAGAAGAAAGTCAACAGGCAAGTCCGTTTAATCAGTATACGGTAATTGAAATGCAGCCGCTCCGTCCTCCTAAACCTCAAATCCACTTTTCCTCAAATAATACAGGTGCTGGCGTGACATGTGCAACAACATTTCTTTTTCCGTCATAGGAATGTCGTTGTTAAAGCTTCCCACAATCACATCGATTTCGTTGCGTTCGTAAGCCTGCTTTTCAGTATTATACAAATACGTGGTGCACGTGCCGGTGTTGAATTCTTCCATATCATTCCAGTATGATTTTCCTTCTTCCCGCATTTGCCGTAACACCTCTTTGGCCAGCTCGGGGCCACACAGGTCTTTGTTTACCTGCTCACCTAAAATTTGTTTAAACACATCTTCCTGATTCAGGGGCTCTTGCTCACCTACTGTAAAGGCCTTTTCCCATTCCGTGTCCTCTTCATCCCTGCGGTTTTCATCCTTGTATTCATTCAGCAGTTGGTTCCATGCCATGTTGGTCAAAATCGATTTCTGAAGGATCACATCCGAGGCCTGGTTGATGGCTACGTAAATGTGGGTTTCATATTCCGGGGTTTGTCGCCTGTATAAAATCCACACCAGTATGTTGAACACCGAAGTGAAGACCAATCGTACGTAGCGTGGTAAAACACTGTCCCAATTTTGATTCTGCAGGGGTTGCATGCAGGTATGCAGCATGGGTGTTAGGGTAGCATCACTTTTCATTACCGGTACGGGATTGCCGGTGGTTTTTTCTTTTGCGGCAGCATAACTGCGTTCAAGTTTTTCGAGTGCACGCATGGGAAAGCCGGCATCAATTTTTTCAGCCCCACGCTTCAGCCGGTTTTCATCGTTAATCAAGGCATTCAGTTTTTCCAGGTCGGCCGGGTAGTTTGTGAAATGATTTTCCCAAACCGGCATGGCCAGCTTGCATAACCGGAGCGCAATTTTCAGTTGGGCCTCGTCAGAAATGTTACCACAGAATGTTTCGAGCATGGGATGGGGTGTTTTAATTCGGTTATCTAAAGTTACTTTGTATAATTATTTTTAACTAGTACAGGCATTTAACCTTTAAACTCAACAAATGAAGCTCAACCGGTTAATCATCCTTTCAGTCATTTCACTTTTAGCAGCTTCTTGTTCGAAGAAGGACCAGGTTGCCTATAAAAACCCCACGTTACCAATAGAAAAACGCGTGGAAGACCTGCTGGCCAGGATGACGCTGGAGGAAAAGTTCTGGCAGTTGTTTATGATTCCAGGTGATCTGTCGGATGGAAAGGAGAAGTACCGGCACGGCATCTTCGGTTTCCAGGTGGCTACAAAGGGAAAGTCGGAAGGTGAAGCAGAGCAAGTGTTGGAATATGCCGGTGGCGGATCTGCGCGTGAAGCGGCCGAATGGATAAATGAAATTCAAAAATATTTTGTGGAAGAAACCCGGTTGGGTATTCCCATCATTCCGTTTGATGAAGCCCTGCATGGATTGGTGCGTGAAGGTGCCACGGTGTTTCCACAAGCCATTGCCCTTGCGGCTACATGGGATACATTATTGATGCATGACGTAGCGCAAGCCATTGCGCAGGAAACCAAAGTCAGGGGCATCCGCCAAATTCTTTCACCGGTCATGAACATCGCGCGTGATGTGCGATGGGGCAGAACGGAGGAAACCTATGGTGAAGATCCTTTTCTCACCACGCAAATGGCGGTAACGTATGTGAAACAATTTGAAAAGCTGGGAATCATCACCACACCAAAACATTTTGCCGCCAATGTTGGTGATGGTGGCCGCGACAGTTACCCGATTCATTTCAATGAACGGTTGCTGGAAGAAATTTATTTCCCGGCTTTTAAGGCGTGCATTCAGCTGGGCGGATCGCAGTCGGTTATGACTGCATACAACTCCGTTGATGGAAGGCCTGCCACGGCAAACAACTGGCTGCTGAACGAAAAGCTTAAGAAAGAATGGGGCTTTGATGGCTTTGTTATCTCCGATGCTTCGGCAACAGGCGGAGCAAACGTGTTGCACTTTACCGCCACCGATTATGCCGATGCCACCAAGCAAGCCATTGAAAACGGACTCGATGTGATCTTTCAAACTTCGTACGATCATTATCCGCTTTTTTATGAAGCATTTGAGAAGGGAATGATTGATGAAGGCGCAATTGATAATGCCGTGCGCAGGGTGTTGCGTGCAAAGTTTAAACTGGGGTTGTTTGAAAACCCGTATGTTGATCCGGCAGCAGCAGAGCAAAAAGGCGGAACACACAAAGCGCTTGCACGAAAAGCTTCCCAGCAGTCGATTGTGTTGCTTAAAAATGAAAATCAAACGCTTCCGCTAAGCAAGCAGCTAAAATCCATTGCCGTAATCGGAACAGATGCGGTTGAAGCACGGCCCGGTGGTTATTCCGGTCCGGGAAAAAATCCGGTAAGTATTTTACAGGGTATTAAAGAAAAATTTAGTCAACAGGTTTTGGTTAACTATGCCGCGGGTTGTGGCCGTACATCGGCTACACATGTTACCGTGCCGGAAGAAAACCTGCTTCACTATGTTGATGGAAAAATGGAAGCGGGATTGTTGGGATCGTATTTTAACAACATTACCCTGGTAGGCGAGCCTGCGTTAACACGTGTTGATAGGGTACTTGATTTTCAATGGACGTTATTTTCTCCGGATCAGAAAACAATCAATCCCGATTATTATTCAGCCCGCTGGACAGGAAAGTTACGGGCACCTGAGACAGGAGTTTTTGAAATCGGCATAGAAGGTGATGATGGATACCGGTTGTACCTGAATGATAAACTGATTATCGACAATTGGCGCAAGCAAAGCTTTCAGCGTATTACGAAACCGTATGCTTTTGAAAAAGGAAAGGAGTATGATCTGAAAGTTGAGTTTTACGAGACGGTTGGAAACGTTCGGTTGAAGCTACTCTGGAATATTGGTGTGGAGCAGAAAGTTGAGCAGGAAATTAAGCGGGCTATAGACATGGCCCGCACCAGTGATGTAGTAATAGTTGTTGCCGGAATTGAAGAAGGCGAATTCAGGGATCGGGCTTTTCTTTCGCTGCCGGGCTATCAGGAAGAAATGATTCAACGCGTGGCTGCAACGGGTAAGCCTCTTGTGGTGGTGTTAGTGGGCGGAAGCGCCATCACCATGAATAGCTGGATGCATTCCGTTTCATCCATCATGCATGTGTGGTACCCGGGCAATGAGGGTGGTCATGCTGTAGCGGATGTATTGTTTGGTGATTATAACCCTGCAGGGCGTTTGCCGATTACTTTTCCTATTCATGAATCGCAATTGCCCTTGTATTACAACCACAAACCCACCGGGCGGGGTGATGATTACAACAACCTTACGGGGAAACCATTATTTCCTTTCGGGTTTGGATTGAGCTACACCACCTTCCGCTATCACGATTTAAAAATCGAACAACCTGAAATTCTTAGTAACGGCAGTACTACTATTCAATTTAGTGTAACCAATACCGGTAATTATGATGGCGAGGAAGTGGTGCAGCTTTATATCAAAGACCTGGTAGCCTCTGTAGCGCGACCGGTTATGGAGTTAAAGGGATTTCAACGTGTATTTCTGAAGCAAGGCGAAACGAAACAACTTGCATTCAGCGTAACGCCCGAATTGCTCAATATGCTGAATGAGAAGATGGAACGTGTAGTTGAACCGGGCGAGTTCAGGATTATGCTTGGCAGTTCATCCAATGATGTTCGGTTGCGCACTGTGCTCAGGGTGAGGGAGTAATCCTCGCCTTTGGTGTTGCGCGATGGTGTGCGTGAAGGATCACCAACAACCAGAGGAACTTAGCCAGCAGGCAATTCCGCTTTTTAAGTTAACTTTATTCTTCGCATAGTGTCCTGCAAGGCACGCTAGGCCAAAATGATTGAGCAAAAAAAGGTAAATGAATACATACATTCTCTCCACGCTGCTTTTTGTACACGCCTTAGCTCTATCTGCTCAGGAAGAGGTTAAAGTTGCCGTAGAGCACCTTGACCTCTATGGTACGTTGCTTGCACCTGCAAAAAAGACAAACAAGGCCATACTCATTATATCCGGCTCGGGCACAACCGATAGAGACGGGAATACGAAGCCCATGTATACCAATGATGGACTGAAAAGACTGGCAGAAGAACTAACGGAGTTGGGCTTTGCCACAGTACGTTTTGATAAAAGAGGAGCGGGAAAAAGTGTTTCTGCATCCATGCCAGCAGAGGAGTTGCGTTTTGAGCACCTTATTTCGGATGCAAGTGCCTGGATTACATTCCTGAAAGAGCGCTATGAAGATATTACCGTTATTGGCCACAGCCAGGGAGCGTTGGTTGGGATGGTTGCTATACAGCAAAATGAAGTGAGTAGATTTATTTCTCTGGCAGGGCTATCAGAGGATGCCTACACCACCGTAAAACGACAGTTGGCTAATCAGCCGAAGGTTGTGGTTGATGCAGCATACCCGCTACTGGACAGCTTGAAGAATGGCTACAAGGTAAAAAATATACCACCCTACCTGAATAGCCTCTTTAATCCGAAAACTCAGGATTATTTTATGTCATTCATGAAGTATGATCCGCGAGAAGAAATTAAAAAAGTGAATTGTCCGGTGTTGGTCATTCAGGGCACAACGGATTTGCAAATAACCGTTGAGGGAGCTACAGAAATGAGTCGTAATGCTTTAAAAGCAAACTTAAAAATCATTGAAGGTATGAACCACGTACTACGAACAAGCCCGATCGATGTTAATGCAAATATGGCTACTTACAATAATCCAACTATTCCCTTGCATTCCGACTTAATTGGTGTCATCAGGGAATTTCTGGGAAGATAATACCTTTACACAATAGCTACCTTGTATTTGCATAGCTTGTTGATAGATGGAAATAAATTGTCGCAAATAGGAATTCATACACAAGATAGTTTCACGGCTACCTTAAAGGCAAACAATAACCATGAAAAAAGGAATAAAAAAGTATCTATTCGAAATAATCGTAATCTTTATTGGAATTACCATTTCATTTTTAGTGGAGAGTTGGAGAAGGGATAGAGAAGTACAACTTGAAACAAAAAAGCAACTGACACTGCTCCGAAATGATTTGAGTCGAACAAGTTCATGGATAGAGCAAATAGACTCTGGTTACAGCGAAACGATTACCGACATTTCACGACTAAGAAATGGCGAGACTTTAGTGGAGGAAGATTTTGCTGAGTTGATCTTCAATATATTTGATAATCCAATTGATTTTCCGTTGCGGGATATATCTCCCTATCTTAATCAGGTTTCAAGATTAAGTGAAGTTAGTAACATAAAAGGAAGTGAAAAAATAATAACCAACATAACCTATATCCAGACATTGGTTCGGGAAGACTATGAACTGAATAAATCGATTTCCGACTATGCTGATAGTAGAATTTGGGTAAAGCTTAGTAAGGATAATTTTACCAGCAAAGTATTAGAAGCTGAAAGGTCATGGTTAGACACAACCCTAATATGGACGGAGAAGCAGTATTCAATTGATTTGTTTGATGATTTAGTGACTGATTTAAGCTTTGTTGAGCTTAAGTTGAGGAAGATTTTAATTGTGCACGATGCACTAAAAACGCGAATTGATATCTTACAGGAAGATTTAGATAAAGTGTAGATATTTATCTGTACCAATTCGTGTAATGCACGCTATGTGAATTCGGACGAAGTATCTTGTGAAGATTAACATGTCGTTTTTGATTTAAAGAAAAACTGATCTTGTATACTTTTGGTTAACATTTGGTTGCTGTACTATTCTCCAATGCTTTAAATATTGTCATGCTATGAAGAAGACCTTTCTGAGATCACTAATCTGTTTAAGCTTGATCGCCAGTGCCTGTGGGGTTAAAAAGTACGAGCAAGATTTTAACAAATTTACCGGCAGGTGGAAATTATATATAGTGGAAACAAAAGCGGATGTGGATGCCTCCTGGGTTCCCCGTCAAGGTGATTATAAGAATCGGCAAGGGTTTATTTTATACGATGGACTGGGAGGCATGGGTGTACATCATGTCACAGAAGATTATCAGCATTATGTTTTTGAGGGAAAGGGTGGTCTTGATAGTTTAACCCGGAATGACTTGCGCCATTTGGCAAACAACTTTGTTTATTTTGGTAAATACCGGGTGATTGATTCACTTGGCATTATTGAGCATCATATTGAATCTGCCCACTCCCTGAATTTATGGGGAACAATAGCGGCAAGAAAGTATACCTTTATGGGTGACACGTTAGTACTAAGTCCCGTCACCGATCAATACCCGAAAAGCAGGCTTAAATGGGTAAGGCTTTCAGATTTGGAGTAAATCAAATGAGCAGATCCAGGTTAAATAAAGCGACTAAACCACGGAGAGTGGATTTAAGTGTTTGGCATTATTTTGTTCACTTCTCATTTTCGTTTGTCATCTTTCTTACTCCCATCTATAATTTTGTCGGCATGATAAATATCTGGATGGGAAATTATTCAGGTAGACGAACGTTTGATGAACTTTTGATTGACTCAATATTATTTCTTTTGGCAGGTTTGCTATTTACGTTTTGGCAGTATAGCAAGCTTAAATTTAAAGAGATAAAGATTGAGCATACCGAGCATGACTACCAGCATGCATTAGGCAAAACAATCGCGGACCTAAAATGGCGAGTCGATAAAAGTAGGGATGGTTATTTCAGAGCGCATCGAGTGGGAGAAGGGTTTTTACCAATAAGTTACTGGGGAGAAATGATCACCATTATTCGTGAAAACGACACCATCTTAATCAATAGCATCAGTGATCCAAATCAAAGCCCAACATTTTCGTCATTTGGTTCTAACCGAAAAAACATAAGAACATTCATAAAAAATCTTCATGCTATTTTGGCGCAAAAGAGAGGAACAGGTACCGAAAGGGTCGTTTAAGAAATAAGTGGACCTTCGACTTGCCCGTGTCCCGAAAGCTTTGGGAACATATACGATAACCAAACAAACCCATGACAAGAATCAAATTCACGTGCAATGAACCCATTGCAGATGTCCTAATCTGACATACTTATGTTCGATATTGAACGGAGTAGTTAAAACATAGGTTGAATGAGGCTGGATTGAAGGTGATTATTATTGGCACGATTGTTATCTTCCTGTGTATTCACTAAACCTGCATTAATTTAGCTCTGTAGACATGTTCAAGAACTACCTGAAAACCTCATTCCGTAATCTATTTCGTCATAAGAGCTACACATTCATAAATGTTCTTGGCCTGACAGTCGGACTTGTTACCTCTATTTTCATTCTTCTTTGGATAATTGATGAATTGTCTTTCGATAACTTCCATTCAAATGCTGACCGAATTTTTAAAGTTATGGTCAACAACACGTATCCCGATGGAAAAATTGAAACATACCCCGCAACTCCGGCTAAACTGAAAGATGCAATCGTAGAAGAAATTCCTGAAGTGGAATTAGCTGCCCAGTATAGCTTTGAAACGGAATTGTTGGTAAAATATGAAACCGTTGCATACCATGAGGTTGGTATTTATGCTGACCCAATACTCTTCCAGATTCTTAGTTTTCCAATAGTAAAAGGCAGTGAGTCCAAACCGTTAACAGACATTAAATCGATTGCTATTTCTGAAAGGCTTGCCGAAAAGTTATTCAAAAACGAAAACCCTGTCGGGAAGTTATTGAATCTTGGAGCATCTCATGACCTTATCGTTACCAGTGTCTTTGCAAATATTCCCCAGCACTCAACGCTTCAATTTGACTTTGTTGCTTCGTTCGAACTCTTCGTAAATGAAAATCCGTGGACACAACACTGGGGAAGCGGTGGCACCAGGGCAACTGTGTTGCTAAAATCATCAACTTTTGTTGATCTGGCAAATCAGAAAGTTGCTGGTTTAATAAAAAAGAACTGCCCCGACTGTACTACTACACCCTTTCTGTTTCCGTATGCAAAGTCAAGACTGTACAATGAATTTGAAAACGGAAAGAACGCAGGAGGCAGGATTGAGCAGATTTACCTTTTCGGTGCAGTGGCCATACTGATCCTTGTAATGGCTTGTATTAATTTCACCAACCTTTCCACAGCCCGAGCAACCAGTCGAAGTCGTGAAGTAGGGATTAGAAAATCAATAGGCGCTCAAAAGAGTGGCCTTATTGTGCAATTCATTTCCGAGTCAATGCTACTGTCTTTCATTGCGCTGATATTCGCAATTGCAATTGTTCAACTTTTTCTCCCATTCTTTAATGAAGTTACCTCCAAAGCTATCTGGTTAGACTTAAGCAATCCCGTGTTTATTGTAGGAACATTGGGGATTACCGTGATTTGCGGGTTACTGGCAGGAAGTTATCCTGCTTTTATCTTATCAAGATTTAATCCGGTTAAAGTTTTAAAGGGGGATACTCAACTGGGTTTGACTGGAAGTACGCTTCGTAAATCGCTGGTCATAGTTCAATTCACCACTTCCATAATACTGGTTGTTGGAAGCATTGCTGTTTATAAACAAATAGTTTTTATCAGTGAAAGAAATCTTGGATTTGATAAAGAGAATATTATTGTGGTTGACCAAAATGAAGGTATCGTAAAATCCTACTCAGCTATTAAAAATGACTTGCATCAATTAGCTTCTGTTAACGGTGTCGCCTTTGGCGGGAACAACATTTTTACAATTGCCATTACCACAACAGATCCCATTTGGAGCGGCAAGCCTGATAACGCTTCCATTCTTTTCAAAATATACCGATGCGATGCTGACTTTATTCCAACACTGAACATTAAAATACAACAAGGTAGAAATTTTGTTGACGAAAAGGATGCTTCCAACTATATCATCAACAAGAAAGCTGCTGAAGTTATGGGATTTACGCTTGAAAATGCGATAGGTAGTGAGCTTGAAATGTGGAATGGCAAGGGAAAAATAATTGGGATTACAGAGGACTTCCATAATAACAACTTGAAGTTTGGTATTGAGCCTATGATATTCATGTATTCTGAGAATATTGGGTCTCACTATTTCATCAAGTTAGGTGGAGCACTACCTGTAAACGAAAGTATCAAGCAGTTGGAGGATATATTCAGGAAACATAATCCAGATTACCCATTTGAATTTACTTTCCTTGATGAGGTTTTTAATCAGGAATATAAGACAGAAGCCATCATTGGTAAACTGTCTTTAAGTTTTACGGTCATTGCTGTTCTTATATCATGCTTAGGTCTATTTGGTTTGGCATCTTTCAATGCTGAAAGAAGAACCAAAGAATTGGGCATCAGAAAAGTGATGGGTGCATCTGTTAGCGATCTGGTCATTATGCTTTGTGGTGATTTTACTAATCTGGTCGTAATTAGTTTGTTTATTGGTTTTCCGGTTTCATGGTACCTTATTCGTGAATACTTGTCAGGTTATGCTTTCCATACTGATGTCAATGGGGATATTTACATGTTAACTGCAATTGCTATGTTAGCTATTGTATTACTTTCTGTAGGATATCAATCTGCAAAAGCTGCGTTATCAAATCCGGTTGACTCATTACGTAATGAGTAGTTGGAAGCTAAAGAGTTTTTAAGTAGTAACACCTGAGCTTGCCAATGGATACTAGTAAAAATATCAGACTTACTGTGATGTGTCGTCCAGCACTATGTATAACTAAATCGTTACCACTCATATAGAAATCAACAGAATGAATAATATCATTGTAGTAGTGCTTTTTCTAATCGTGATTAATCAGGTAAAATCACAAGATGTTGAACAACTTGTAATCGGCACAAAACATTCACTTCAGTCTGATATCTTGAATGAAGACAGAGAATATTGGATTAGTCTTCCTGATTCGTACCATAATAAAGAATCATCCTATAAGCGCTATCCGGTGCTTATTGTACTGGATGGAAATTTGCACTTTAAGTCAATAGTTGGAGTCGTAAACTACATGAGTTCTGATGTATATAGAAGCTGGAAAATTCCAGAGATGATAGTAGTTGGTATTCAAAATGTGGATAGAAGAAGAGACTATACACCAGACAAAATCATTACCGTTAGAGAAAATAACACAGGCGGTGGCGATACTTTTCTCAGGTTTTTGGAAGATGAACTTTTGCCTGAGTTGGATAAAAAGTTCAGGACATCACCTTACCGAATACTGTTTGGACATTCTTTAGGAGGTTTGTTGGCCACTCATGCCTATATGAAAGAAAAAACACTTTTCAATTCATTTATTGCGGTTGACCCAAGTTTTGGAACATGGGATTCCGAAACCATGGACAAAAAGTTAGATTCCCTGACCGCCCAATCATTTGAACGATTCATTTATATAGCCACAGCCAATTGGGGCAAAAGAAATATCAGAAATCGTGATCGCCATGTACGGTTGTTTGAGGCCTTGAATAGTAAATGCAAAGGTGAATTACCTGCTAAACTGGAATACTTCAATAATGAAGATCATAACTCAGTTCCAATCATTGCTTTTCATAATGGAATCTCTGCAATTTTTGAAGGCTATGGAATTTCCTATCGTGATGTGGAAGACAAAGAGCAACTCACTCAACATTTTCATGCACTTTCGGAACGATTGTCATGGGATTTTCCGCCTCCCGAGCATCTTATAAACCAAGTAGGGTATAGATTACTACAAAGTCGAAATGATAGTGATAAATCCAACGCATTGGAATTCTTCATTTTGAACGCAGAAAATTACACTGAATCATCTAATGCCCATGATAGCTTAGGCGAAGCTTATGAAACATTGGGTAATACGCAAAAAGCAATCGAAAGCTATAAAAAAGCTCTTAAATTAAATCCTGGTAATGAACACGCCAGAATGAAAATAAAAAAATTAGATAAGAGCGAATAAATACGCTTGGGAACATGGGCTATGCGCAACGCGGGCAAGGGTGCTGGTATAAGAGTAAATGCCCTAGATGAGCAAATTACGAAAGTTGGTCGCTAAGAAATACACACTAATTCTCAGCAAACTGTTTTTCGCCCACCAGGTTTTCATCAATCACCTGCTTGAACACATGCTTGGGCAGTGCACCCGGTTGCATGGCCGGCTGGCCGTTTACCGGTATAAATAAAAAGGTCGGGATGCTGCGAATACCAAATACCGCGGATAATTCCTGTTCAGCCTCGGTATCTACTTTATAGATCACAATTTTCCCTTCGTATTCCTTACCCAGTTCTTCCAGAATGGGCGATACCATTTTGCAAGGCCCGCACCAGTCGGCATAAAAATCGATGATGGCGGGCAAGGTGTCTTTATAATTCCATTCCTTGTCGGTTTCGTAATTGAAAACCTTGTTTTTAAATTCTTCGGTGGTCAGTTTAATAGTCATGATACTGGTTTTGTGGTACAAAGATCGCAACCATGGGCTGTTTATTTTGTGACTTGTGTCACGGTTTTGCCGATGTGCAATCTACAGTAAGCAACACGATTGATATAAAAAAAATTCATCGCAGAAGCCCCTGTGAAAGACCCTGCGATGAATGTGTAAGAAATAATCTTATCAAGAATGTTACTCAGCCAATTCCATATCCCAATAGGCAGTCCATAGGCAGAGCATCTTCAAGTCGTAGCGAGCTTTCATAATCGCAATAGAAGCTTCCACCTGGTTGTCATGGTTGAAGTCCTGACTGATGACCAAATCAAGTCCACTTAAATATTCAAAGAATGCTTTCCTGCGGATGAGATCGCGATCGAGTCCTCCGTTTATAGTAGGGATCACTTCCGTGTCCAGCCAGTCGAGGTATAATTCTTCGGCTTTGGTAGCGTTGGCAGCCTCTCGCACTTTTTGTACAGCCGGCAGCAGCAGACCAACCGGAACGGGCGGCAGTTGGGCAATGTCAAGCGCATCGTTCAATGCTTGTGTACGTTCCGTATCGGATAACTCAAGATCCAATAAAATATCAGCCAGCTTGGTGGCACTTTTTATTTCTTCATAATTCAACGAGAATTGTTCAGCAGGAGCCGCGTGGTTTGTGTTATCCAGCGCAAGGTTTTTTATGATGTACCAGCGCTCGGTTTCAGCGCTCTTCTTTTTTAACCGCTCAAGTACAGCCGCGCGGTACGCTTCAACGGAGTTTTCCTGTAACAACAACGCTTTCTTTTCCTCAAGCGATTCACCCTCAATATCTGGTATCTTTAGAAAATAGTCAGCGGCTGCTTCACCGTGTTTTTGTGTAACAGCCTTTTCAAAAGCTTCGTTACTTTTCTCAAACATTTTGGCAACAAACTCAGCCTGATCACCACTGGATTTCCGGCAGGTTAAGATGGCCTCTTTAATAGCTGTTTCGGTTAGTCCCTGGTAGGCGGCAACCAGTACCTCGTGGTTCTTGTCAATTTCAATTAACGTACGTTCCACAATAGCCTGTTCATCGAGTTTTACCTCAGGGTCATTTTCACACCCGCAAACTACCAACACCATAGCCATAGACAGAAAGAATAGATTCTTCATAATTTTTTGTGTTTGGTTGATTATGGTCGAAAAGTAGGCTGGGTTGCCCTATTCTATTTCAGGCAATTCACCTATGCCCACCCGGAATTGATAAAAGCCCGGTATGATTTGATGGCGGGAACCCTATGGCAGGGGACTTTTGCTGTTTCATGAAAATAAAAACAGGCAAATCAATCAGGTTAAATGCCTGACGACTTGCCTGTACATGCTTGTAAAGCGTAAGACGCTATTCCTTTATCAGTGAGCTTCCGCCTGTTACGGTGGGGTGAACATCAGGATTGCCAAGGTACCGCACGCTGCTGGCGCCACTTACGATTACATCCAGTCGGTTGCTTACCGATACGCGGGCTGTGCTGGCGCCTGAAACATCAAGCCAGGCATCTTCTGTTGGAAAGTTTTGGGCTTTCAACTCGCTGGCACCCGATACCGTGGCGTGCAGCAGGTTGCCGGTTCCCAACAGGTCGAGTTTGGAGGCACCTGAAACATTTAGTTTGACATCGGAAAAACCAGGATAAACCTTGCTTACCGATGCACCTGATAAGATCAATTCAAATTCTTCTTCACGTTCAAAACCCTGCACATCCGAAACGCTGGCGCCTGAAAAGTTTGCACCGGCCAAATCGGGCATGGTAATGTGAAGGGTGGTGGTGTGCCTGCGGTTGGCGTGGCGATCATAATAGGCTACGAGTGTGGAACCGTTCCTGAAAACCACCAGGTCATCGAGGTTGCGCACGTCACCGGTAGCTTCCACTGAAAAGGTAGCGCCTTGCCGAACGATAATGGTAAAGGCGCTGCCCATTTCAAGGCGGTTAAAGTCCTCAACCGTAAAAGTGCGTTCACCATATTGTAAGGGTCCGGGGTCGTCAATGGCGCAGCCGGTAAAAAGAAGGGCGCTGAGTATTAAGGTTAGGGCAAGGATTGGGTTTTTCAGATTTGTTTTCATAAAGGGTAATAGTGTTCAATTTGTGGGTATGACAACTGATTATAGGTTTACCCCCATCTGGTGTAAATTTTTTTCTAAATAAATATTGAGGGGTGGGGTTGGATAGGTACTGCTGATATACGGGCAGTATTAGATTAGGTTTTTCCTGCATTCAAAAAAAAATATGCCTTGGTCGTAGGGGTGTCTTCGTTTTCACTTGTCTTGGTATCAAAAAAACACAAATACCATGAAAAAGACAGTAATCCTCATTATTACCTTGTTTACCGCAGTACTAACCTATGCCCAATCCGATATTCAAACCGTTTTTAACAGCACCCGCGTTACCGGCTATGGAGCCATAACCAACAAGTTTACCTCCATACGGGGCCAATTCGCCAACATGACGGGTGGCTATGGCGGGGTGTTCATCAACCGAAAGGTGATGCTTGGCCTGGGCGGATTTGCTACTACCAATAATATTTCCGTACCGACCGAATTTAGTGGTGCACCAGGGTTGCCCTTGAGTTACGGCTATGTGCAGTCGGGTATGGTAACCGAGTGGGTGGTGGGTTCCAACAAGCCTGTTCACCTGGTGTTGTCGATGTTTGCCGGAGCCGGCTTTTCGTATCAGTATGAGCATTGGGCACACACGGATTACAACTGGGAAGGATCGCACCGCATTTACGATCAGCAGTGGTCGTTTGTGATGGAGCCGGGTGCACAGCTGGAAATTAACTTATTCCGTTGGATGCGCATGAGCCCCGGCATCAGCTACCGCAGCGCCCACAACAGTGATGGGCGTGGGTTAAGCGACAACGACCTGAGCGACTGGAGTTATAATTTTACCCTGAAGTTCGGGAAGTTTTAATTTGAAGAGCTTCAGTAAGTTTACCACAGGCGCAAAGGCGCAAAGTAGTCCACGATTCCTTTGCGTCTCTGCGTCTTAGCGGTTTTTTGCGTCTGCAAATTCAGATAAAGCTGAAATTATTTACCCCCTTCTTCACTCCCCAACTGAAATCCCAATTTTGGTTTGCTGCTGCGCAGTTCTTTAATTTCAAATTCCTGCACATCGGCAAAGATTACCGTTTCCATTAACTCTGGTGTGCGGTCTTCTTTTTTCATAGCAGCCAGGCGCAAGTGTTGATTTTTGACTGCTTCGCCCACGGTTTGTCGAACGGCACGCGCATTGCCAAAGTGCTGGTCGCGGTGACTGAACAAAAACTCAAAATAATTTTTCAGGTGTTCGGCTGCGGCTGCATCGGGCTGTACATCTTCTTTCTTGAACATCGACATGCCAATGGCAAACATTTCTTCAGGAGAATAATCAGGAAACTCAAAATATTTATCGAACCGTGAGCGCAACCCCGGGTTCGATTGAATAAACTCATGCATGTTTCCGGTGTAGCCAGCTACAATTACGCCAAACTTGCCACGGAAATCTTCCATGCGTTTCAAAATCACCTGTACAGCTTCCGCACCAAAATCGTAGGTACTGCCTTTTCCTTGCGCCAATGCGTATGCTTCATCAATAAATAAAATGCCACCCATCGCTTCCGTTACTTTCTCCGCAGTTTTAATGGCTGTTTGTCCCACATACCCGGCAACTAATCCTTCACGATCCACTTCCACCAGGTGTCCTTTTTCCAAAATGCCAAGTCCTTTATAAATTTTTGAAAGCAGCCGGGCTACAGTTGTTTTACCCGTTCCGGGGTTTCCGGTAAACACGGTATGCAACGAGAATTTGCTCAACACATCTTTGCCGGTTTCCTGGTAAAACTTTACCAACTGCACCATCTCATTTACTTCATGTTTGATGTTGGTGAGTCCGGTAAGGGCGTTGAGTTCATCAAGACTTTCATACAACAGGTTTTCGCGCTCTTGTTCTACGGCAGATGAGCCTGCCTGTTTCACACTTTTTACAATGTGTTCGGCACCGGTAATGATGGACACATCACCTTCTTCTGCGATTTCGCCCACATCAAATGGAACCGTTGCTAACAAGGTGTCAAGGTAAACTACTTCCAACGTGTACTTGTCGTTGCCCCAGCGGCCTGGTGTTTCGCCACCCCAACCGGGAAAAATGATTTCGGTTTTTCCCATGGTGCTGGAAGAAACATAAGTAAAATATTCATGTGTGCCTTTGAGTTGACCTGCATCATTATAGAAGTTGAAAAAGATTTCAGCATAGTAACCTTTGGGCAAGTTGTTTCTGAATTTGAATTCGCACCAGATAAACCGGGTTTCAGCCTGCCGGAATTTGGTCAGGTATTTTTTTTCAGGAAGGGTGGAGGCTTGACCATCGCCTTCAAACAGTTTAATCGACTCAATGGTAAAGTGTGGATTTTGCTCCGTCATAACCTTGCCGGTATCCACAATGTAAAATTTGCGTTCACCAACTTTTACATCATCAATGTACCCTTCCCAAACATAATCACCTTCCAGCCAGTAGGCGCCTACCTGAGCATTTCCCCACGACTGCCTTATGTAAACAATATTTTCATCCTTTTCAATGGTGCGTTTTACTTCCAGGTTGCACAATTCATTTTTCTGGCTGCCATTCAGGTGAAAGCATTTCAGTCGAATAGAGGTCTCCCAATTCGATTCATCAAACAGTTTGTTGAAAAAGGAAAACTCAACGCGCATATAGGTGGTTTCAAACCGGTCGAACACCCTGCGGTATTTTTTGGTGGCGTTGGCCATCCACTCATCGGAAGCATAAACTTTGATGTCGCGATGTTTGTAGGGTATTTGTTGGGGTTTATCCAGTTTGGTTTCGTCAGCCATAGGGGTATCGTTTGAATAGGGAAGTTAAGAAAAATTTGAATGTGCGGTTTGCTGGTACAGAACCCTTTATTTTTTCAACAGTTGCTTCAAGGCCGATTCGAGTGCAGCCTGTTCAGGTACTCCGGGTTTCAGGATAATCGTAACCGTATCAGATGCGGTAGTTCGGGTAACTGCTCCGCTCATTTTAATCCGGTCGGTAATATGATTACCGGTAGCAGATATTGCCTTTTCTAAAAGTTGCTGCACGCTTTTAAATTGTGCCTCGGTCAGGTTTACGTTTGCCGGATCGCCACCACTGTACATACCGGTTGAACTTTCTTCCGGTTTAATTGGAAGGTATTGAAGGGATGAAGCCGTGATCACATAACGATTGGCGCTTCCATCGGCATAGGTGTATTGGGGTTGTGCTTGCATACAGGCAGTGAGAAGGGTTAGGAAACAAAGAAGGTAAAGGATTCGCATAGAGAAAGGTAAATAATTTTGTGTCAGTATCCACTTGTAATCATAAAATTCCATCGTCATTGCGAGCCTGCCTGCGGTAGGCGGGCGGTAGCGAAGCAATCCCAATTTCAGTATTGAAATGAGATTGCTTCGGTCTCCCGATAGTTATCGGGATCCCTCGCAATGACGCTCAATTTTTTACTTTAGGATTTTAAACGGATACTCATATTATTTTATGTTACCAAACAGGCTTTTACCTCAGCAAACAACTGTGTAAGTTTAGTCTAAATGTTAATCAATGGTTCCAGACATATCACCAAATAATCCCATTCAGGAAGCAGTTTCTCTACTTGAAACCATGAGGAGCTACATCCAGGACGATTCAGCTTTAACTTGGACAAGCTATCAGTCGGTGAAGGAAATTCATCAGGAACTTGATGCATGCATTGCCGGTATCCTTAAGCTTGATAAAGCAGCCATAGATCAAGCCGCAATGTTTTTTATTCCGACTGGTGATTTCCAAAATCTTGCACTCGATAGCGGGTGGGGAGATGTTTTTTTAATTTTTGCAGCGCGATATGATAAACTGTACGTGCAACTGAAAGCCCTTGCAGCAAGTTGACACGCTAGGTAATTTCATCCAATGCTTTTCTTGAGTCACTTGCCCTTGATTTTTTCAAATCTGTTGGTGTAAGTCCGGTAACCTTTTTGAATTGAGCCGACAAATGGGCCACGCTGCTGTAACCCAGCCGGTCGGCAATCTGGCTTAAGTTAAGTTCATCATAAAACAATAATTCTTTTGCCCGTTCAATTTTCTGCCGGATGATGTATTGTTCAATGGTAATGCCTTCTACGGATGAAAACAGGTTGCTGAGGTAGTTGTATTCGTAATGCAGTTCTTCCGCGAGTATGTCTGACCAGTTGTGTTTGCGATCTACGCGATCCGTGTGATGAATCAGCGTAATGATTTTGTTTTTAATGCCTTCGATGATCCTGGCTTTCCGGTCGTCAATGCGTTCGAATCCCATAACCAACAATTCCTGATCAAGCGCATGCAAATCGTTCTCTCTCGGATTTGTTTTGAGCACCACCTCACCCAATGAAATTTTTTCAGCTTCGAGATTCAACTTGTTCAGCGCCTGTTCCACGGCCATTACGCAGCGGTTGCAAACCATGTTTTTGATGTAGAGGTTCATATCGTTTTATTTTACAGGCTGACCGATCCAACCTAAGTGTGTGTTCTTGAAATTGTCGGAATATTTCAATCCGTAGCCCATGATGCGGTCGAATGAACTGTGTCCAAATAACACTACACCTGCCAAGGTAAGTTCATGGATTACCATGAAATAGCCAGCCAGGTAGCAGGCAATGGCCACACCCTTATGGTGGAACACATTGTAGGCAATGGCACCTACGCGTGTGTTGACCAAGTAGCCCAACATGCTGATGTCGGGGGCGAGGAAGAGCGCCCAGAACAACCAGCCTTCAAACGGTAAATACGAATTCAGGTAAATGGCCAGCCCGAACATGGCCAGCTCTTCCAGGCGTAACAGGTTTTTCATGTCAGTATTTGTTTCTTTTGTAATAGTCGGGTAAGTCGTTATCGGTTGTGGACGAATTCAAAAGATAGTCAAGGGCTTCTTCACGTGTGGGAAACGCCTTGAAATTCTTTTGGAAAAAGATACTGTATCCCATCAGGATAATGCGTTGCGTGGTGTTCAACCCTACAAAGGCCATCTTGTCAATTAAATGAATGACGGGTTTCGTTACGGATTTAGCGTGTTGCATAAACCTGGGTGTAATGTAGTTTTTGCTGTGAAGGGCAAGCACCAATACGGGTTCGTTATTAACGAGACCTTTTTCAGCGGCTTCTGAGATCAGGGCAATCATTCCGTCCTCGTTGGCACCAGAATAATCAATTTCTAAAATGGTTTTTCCGCTTTCCTGAAGTGTACGTACTCCGCCCATAGTGTTAACTGGTTACTCCTTGGCAAGATTACTTAATTTATTTCTTTCAAATGAAATTCCGCTCCTCCGGAGCTTGCATTTGCAACTGTGGTAACCTTTTCTGTGACTCCCCTCCTGAAAAGGAGGGGCCGGGGGTGGTCCTTTACCACTATTGCCGGATGTGTTTATCCCACCACCGTTGAAACACCATCAACCCCCAGATGCGGGCATGTACATCTCCCGGGTTGGAAGAAAACAATTTCCGCTTCAGCAAATCAATTTCCGGGTAGTGAAAGATGCCTTGCTCCTCAATTCGTTTTTTGGATAGGAGATCATCCATAATCATGGATTTCATTTCTTTCCGGAACCATTTGAGCAATGGAACCTCAAATCCTTTTTTGGGTCGCTTATAAAGTTGTGACGGCAGAAAGTCACGATAGGCATCCTGAAGAATGCGTTTGCGGATAGAGGCGTTTATTTTGTAATCATCCGGCAGACTGAAAATAAAATTCACCACTTCAAAGTCGAGAAAGGGTGTGCGTACCTCCAGGCTGTTGGCCATGCTCATCAGGTCAACCTTGGTGAGCATGTCGTTTGGTAAAACCAGCGATGTATCGGTGAGTAAGATATCATTCAGTGTTTCCTTGTCGGGAATGGATTGAAGAATATTATTTCTTCTGGGGTAGAATTCACTCAGCCAGCGGTTAATGCGCAGGTCGGGGTGAAGCATATTCATGGCTTCATCTTTGGTGGCGAAGCTGGCCCATCGCCAATACCGATCTTTGCTGTCGAGCTTCATACCTTCAGCAAAGCGCGCCAGTTGCCGGGCCTTATTGGCAAAGGGATTGTTTCGTGATTTCGGCATGGCTTTCCACAGCGGGTGCAGTGCATTTGCAAATTTTTCTTTCCAGCGCGGATGCAGTATGCGGTAATGTGCTGCGTGTTTGTTGTAGCCGCCCAGCAATTCATCCGCACCATCACCCGAAAGGGCCACGGTGGCGTGCTTGCGGGTTTCTTTACTCAATATATATACGTTTATCGCTGAGGAGTCGGCAAAGGGTTCATCGATGTAATCCAGTATGTGGTTGAGGTGTTCGTATAAATCGTTGTTGGTAAGTGAAAAAACGGTGTGCTCGGTTTGAAAGTGTTTGGCTACCAAACGTGCATAATGGGTTTCATCAAAAAACTTTTCGTCTTTAAAGCCAATCGAAAAGGTGTGCAGATCGGGTTTATGCTTTTTAGCCAGTCCGGTGATAACGGAAGAATCAATGCCACCACTGAGAAAGCATCCCAACGGAACATCCGATACCAGCCTGCGTTGTACAGAGGCTTCCAACAGATTTTTAAATTTCTCTTTAGCTGATTCGTAGCTGATGCGGAGATCGACCGAGTACGGAATTGTATAATAACTGTTAATTGATAATTGCCTATTGTTAATTGCCAGATAGTGTCCCGGAAGAAGTTTTTTAACGGATTTAAAAATGGTATCGGGTGCGGGAATATAATTGAGTTGCAGATACGTGTAGAGCGAATTGTAATCAATGGTTTTATCAATGCCGTATTGCGTTATCGATTTCATCTCCGAAGCAAAAATGAATTTGTCTTCATCGTGCAGGTAAAGCAGGGGTTTTACACCATACCGATCGCGCGCCAACAGAAAGGATTGCTCCTGTTTGTCGTAAAAACAAAAGGCAAAAAATCCATTGAGTTTGTTTAATGCGTTTTCTTTTTCGCGGATGAGCAGGTGTAGCAAAACTTCTGTATCTGAAGTTGATCGAAAGCTCACGCCCTGTGCTTCAAGTTGCGATCGCAGTTCCCTGAAATTGAAAATCTCTCCATTAAAAACAATCGCGTAACGTTGGGTTTCATCCCACATGGGCTGATGGGCGATGGCGCTGGTATCGATGATGGAAAGTCTGCGATGCCCTAACCCGACAAACTGATCGTGGTAGATATCCTGAAAATCCGGACCGCGTTTAGCCAACGCCATGGTGGCATTGGTAAGATGAATCATGTTCATTTTGCCAACGAGGTTAAACGCAAAGATTCCGGTAATGCCGCACATTTCTGGTTGAAATTTAAAACCTAATATATATGGATTTGTGAGTATCCGTAAAGAGTCCTAAACTAATTGGTTCACGTCATTGCGAGGGATCCCGATAACTATCGGGAGACCGAAGCAATCTCATTTTTTAATTTGAAATTGGGATTGCTTCGCTACCGCCCGCCTACCGCAGGCAGGCTCGCAATGACGTTGTATTTAGGGCTTGAAGCGGATACTCATATTCGGATTTAAAGTTAGGAGAAGATTTTCAGTTGCAGCACGTTATTAGATAGACTATCGATTAAGACGGATAAGTGCCGGTAACTTCATGCCCAGCATCATGCATACCCACGCCAGCAATACCACAAATTCCCAATACTGTCCGCCCACATTGACAAGTTTTCCTTGAACGCGAGGCAGGTAACTCATAAAGAAGATGAACCACACATAGTAGAGGTAAATGGTTTGGGCAATCTTATAGCGCCCGACTGTTATCTTTCCCGTTTGCACGTACTGTTTAATGAACGGCATGGCGAAAATAAGCGCATAAGCCAGAAACCCGCCAGCTAAACGAATCGGAATAAGTTCGTTACCCGACAGGTAAACGTACGTTAAAAGCTCAGCGAGGTGTATGCCGTGTGCAACCGCGAAAATCAGAAAGGGTTTGGTTGATAAAATGCGTTCAAGCGTTGGCTCATGCTGTGGCAGCAAAATGAAAATAATGCTGAAAATGAACAACGACACGCGACCCGAGTAGCGTGTTACAGCCTGGAGTCCTTCCAGCGACTGACCGTAGTCGTAAAAAGCAAAAGCAGCCACCAGGCATTCGAGAAAAATAACACTGATGACTGCTTTCGTAAATGTCATGCGTGGGTTAAAAATTTTACAGGGTACGGATCATAATGTTACGGTACCAAACCTTATCGCCATGATCCTGTAAAGAGATGTGTCCTTTAGTTGATTTTCCAAAGTCGGGCATGTCTTTGAATTTGCTGCCGGCCACCATTGCATCCCATTCCGGTGTGTGCATGGTAAAGTTTACCACATTGGTGCCGTTCAGCCAGAATTCATAATTACCCTGGTTGGAGACAATGCGCACCTGATTCCATTCTCCGACAGGCTTTACCGTTTCGGTGGAGCAAGAAATAAGATCGTATAAATCACCAGCGCGATGCTTGATAATTTTTGCATCGGGGTGACAGTCGTTATCCAGTACCTGCATCTCTGGGCCGGTTTGCCATACATATTGGTATTGTTCGTCTTCCACCACATTGAAGATAATGCCGCTGTTTCCGCATGAATCAATTTTCCACTCAAGCATGAATTCGAAGTTTTCGTAGGCTTCATTGGTGATGATATCACCACCGCCATCGGTAACCGTGTTATCAAAGTGCAAGGCGTTATCATCTATTTTCCAGGCTGCACCAATCTGGTCGCTCTTGAAGTTTCGCCAACCCGATGTGGATTGTCCATCAAACAACAGCTTCCAGCCTTCGGCTTTTTGTTGTTCCGTCAGGGTGTTGTGTGCCATGGGTGTTTCTTCGGGTTTTGTTTCTTCTGTGGTTTGTTGTTTCGGTTGACAGGCAGCCAGCAAGCCAATAGATAGAATGATGAGTAATTGTTTCATAGGTATAGCATGTTAAGTGAACAGGATTATTATTCGTGAACGATGAGGGCGATGTTTCTGAACCACACTTCATTGCCGTGATCCTGCAACGCAATGTGTCCTTTTTCAATGGTGCCATAAGCCGGGAAGCCTTTCCACTTGCTGGCATCTCTTCGGGCAATCCAATCGGGTGAATGAAGTTCATAGGCCACTATACGGGCACCATTGAGCCAATGCTCCACATTATTTTCTTGCACAATAATTTTTCCTTCATTCCATTCACCAACCGGTTTCAGTATTTTGTTTTTGGGTATGTGCATGGCGTAGTTGCCGGCTGTTTTATTTTCTTCAGCCAATGTTCCGGGATAGCCAACATCATCAATCAATTGATACTCCGGACCGGTAGCATAGGACTGTTCAAAATCCTCGCTTACGCGAAACATTACTCCGCTATTGCTCTGTGGTGCAAGTTTAAACTCAAACGTGAGTTCGAAATTCCGGTACTGCGCTTCTGTAATCAGGTCGGAACGAAGGTTTTCTTCCGTATCTGAAAAGGGTTTACAATGCAAGGTTCCATCAACCACTTCCCACGAATTGTTCGGTAGGTTACGGAAAGATCGCCAGCCTGTTAAGGATTGGCCATCGAATAAACTGATTTGGTTTTCATCGTTTGTTGATACTTCTTTTTTATCTGCCTGACAGGCAAATAGCAGTGTAATTAAAATGGAGTAACCAACGAGAAGGAGTTCTTTTTTCATGCGTAATTC
Organism: uncultured Roseivirgaceae bacterium; assembly: GCA_964419145.1. Classification (GTDB taxonomy): domain Bacteria; phylum Bacteroidota; class Bacteroidia; order Cytophagales; family Cyclobacteriaceae; genus UBA2336. The sequence goes on from CAYQOM010000010.1 coordinate 93,845, forward strand.
CGGCCTTTAATGCTCAAAATAAGGCAATCTGGGGTATTTTCTTACATGATGGCTACCTTTTTTAGACTAACTGTTATATAGGGCGAAATTCTATTTTTAACGGAAACCATATGAAACGCTACACGCACGTATTTTTAGCTATCACATTTTTGTTGCCGGTACTGGCAATGGGACAAGTTCACTTCGGTGCAACAACAGGTCTTAATGCCACCTTTGTGCTTGACAAGGGATTAAAGGAAGATCCGCGCTACAACTCAACGTATACCTACCAGTGGTCACCGGTTGGTTTTAATTTTGGTGTAGACATCGGTCGTAAATTCGGACTCCAGTTGGAATCTATTCTTTCCAATCAAGGTCAGATTTATGAGGTGATTGATGCAGCCAAGGAAGTTTCGGGTAAACGTAATATTGATCTTCAGTATTTGAATATCCCCATGTTGTTAAAGTTTATGAATGGTGGGGATGGCAAGGCGAGAACCAATTTTAACTTCGGTCCGCAATTAGGCTTACTGACAAAAGCAAAAGAGACCATCAATTTTGAAGCAGGTACGTATACCATTCCTAATGATGAGAATTTTGAATTGCCTCCCGGTGCTGTTATTAACCAAGATGGTACCTATACGCTTGAGCAATCCTTCTCTCAGGAGTTCACCAAAGCGAAAAATGATTTCCGCGATATGGAATTTCAAATCGCAATGGCGTTTGGTGTGGATATTGATTTGTCAAAACACTTGTATTTATCCACACAGGTTCGTGCCAACTACAGCTTAACCGATATGCGCAATGGCGATGTAATTGATGCCATTAAAGCCGGAAATGCAGGTGATATTTTTGGATCGCGTGCCAACCTGTTGGTAGGCATTCAGTTTGGTTTGCATTACAGTTTAGGCGTAACGCGCTCTTTCAAAGGAAAATAAAAGATCCTTTTCGTTTACAGGTAAAGAAAAGCCTCGCATAGAGCGGGGCTTTTTTGTTTTAAAATAATTCTAAAGTATCTCTAAAAGCCAAATTACAAAAACCGCGGAGAACGCAAAGAAGGGCGCGGAGTACCGCAGAGAATGGAAAAATGTATATTTCTCTGCGTTCTTTGCGTGTATTTTCTCTGTGCTCTCTGCGGTAGAGTTTATTTTTAATTTTTTAGAGATTCCCTTAATTAGTTTTTGATGACCCTGTTATTCAAATTAAATCTTGTTTCCAAGAATGCGGTTTCTGCTTGTCTTATAAATTGGATATCAATTTTGTGCTTTTGAAAGGATACAGTTGTTGTGAGGGTTGAATCATTTATAGTTTTCCAAATCTTGTCACTATTTCCATTGTAATTCTTAATTACCGTATTAGCTGAAATAGTGTCAAAGCTATTTACATAGTGCCTTGATATTTTCGTGTTTAATTGCTCATTGTTATCCAGTAGATAAATTATTTCAACTCCATCCTCAGTTTTAGTCAAGGCCTGTTGATTGTTGTAAGAGGTGTCTTTAAAGTTTTCTTTTCTTAAAATATGAATTTCGTTGTACGATGGATGTTCTTTTGAATGGTTGAATAAATGAAATATTGGTTCTTGATCAGAAGTTGAGCACGATGCAGTTGCTAAAAGTATAAAGATGCAAACTCTTATCATCTCAAAAAATCTTTCCCGGATTCAGAATGTTATGCGGATCGAACACCTTTTTAATGCCGCGCATCAGTTCCAGGTTGGTTTCCTTCATGGCAATGGGCATGTACGGTCGCTTGGCAATGCCGATGCCGTGTTCACCGGAAAGTGTTCCACCCAGGCTTACCGTCAGTTTAAAAATTTCACCGATGCCTTCCGGTATTTTCGTTTCCCAATCGTGATCGCTGATGTTTTCTTTCAGAATGTTTACGTGCAGGTTGCCATCACCCAAATGCCCAAAGCACACGGTATTGAATCCGTATTGTTTGCCGATCGCTTTTATTCCGGAAATAAGTTTCGGCAAATTACTGCGTGGTACCACCACATCATCCGATTTGGTGAGCGTATACCAGTTCACAGCAGGAGAAATATTCTTGCGCACTTTCCATAACTCTGCTTTCTGTGCAGCGCTTTCTGCAAACAGCACTTCACCCGATTGAAACTTCTCTACCACATTCATTACGCGCTCTGCATCGCGCATCAGCACTTCTTCATCGTTGCCATCCAGTTCACATAACAGGTACGCGTCCATATTCTCGGGCAATTGCGTGGTCACCGGACTGCCCAATACTTTATCGCAGTATGCAAATGTTTTGATGCCGGCTTCACGTTCAAAAAATTCCATACCCGAAGGTTGAATGCCCGCTGTGAAAATGGCAGCTATGGCGCGGCATGCTTCTTCGTTGGTCACAAACGGAATAAGCATGAGCACATTCTTCTGCGGATACCCGCGAAGTTTGAAAACAATTTTAGTGATGATGCCCAATGTTCCCTCGCTACCGCACATGAGTTGCGTGAGGTTATACCCGGTGGAGTTCTTCAATACATTCGCGCCCGTCCAGATGATGTCACCGGTTGGCAACACCACTTCCAGGTTTAATACATAATCGCGGGTAACGCCATACTTCACGGCTTTTGGTCCCCCTGAGTTTTGAGAAAGATTGCCACCCAGAAAACAAGACCCGCTGCTGGCCGGATCGGGCGGGTAGAACAATCCTTTTTCTTTTACTGCGTTTTGAAAAACTTCGGTTATCACGCCAGGCTCGACTGTAGCCTGAAGATTGAGTTCATCGATCTGAAGAATTTTGTTGAAGCGCTCCATCGACAGCACCACACCATGGTGAGTAGGCAGTGCCGCACCGGCCAAGCCGGTTCCTGCACCGCGCGGTGTTACAGGCACACGGTGTTCATGGCAAAGCTGCATAATACGACTGATTTCCTCCGGTGTTCCCGGCTTCAGTACAACAGCAGGCAGAAAATGATAGTCTTCTGTCTTGTCGTGGGCATAGTCGCTGCGCTTTTCTTCGTCCAGAATAGCGTTTTCCTTGCCGATTATGGCCTCAAATTCGCTTAGGATATCAACACTCACTTCAGGAAATGCCATGGCTTTCGTATATTTGATCACTGATTTTTTAAACGTTAGGAGGATGCTATTTTTTTACCGCAAAGGTAAGCAACCTTTTCAGTTACTTTTTCTTCTGGCCGTTCTGTTTTTTGTCTCGTGCGCCTCTCATAAAAAGGCGCGTGTTCGCGAAGAGAAAGTCGACAAGGTTATACAAACCGCCCGTACCTTTACGGGAACGCCCTACCGCTATGGTGGTACAACACGTGCTGGTATGGATTGTTCAGCCCTTACCATTCATTCTTTTCGCACTCTGAACATGAATTTACCGCGCAGCGCTGAAGATCAAAGTAAAGTGGGTAAAGAGGTGAAATTAAAAGAGCTTCAACCCGGTGACCTGGTATTTTTTGCAACTGGAAAGAAGAGGCGAAAAATTACCCATGTCGGACTCGTTACCGAGCGTAAGGGCAAGGACCACGTAAAATTTATTCATGCCTCGGTTAGCCTGGGTGTGGTAGAAGACAATATCTATTCAAATTATTACTACAAACGTTTCCGCTTTGCGAAACGAGTGATTGATTAAAGGTATGCACTGGTGTAAAGTTTTATTAACTTACCCATCGGATATACCTGTACCATGAGTCGATCAACACCACACACCCGCAGAACCTTCATCAAACTCTCAGCACTCACAACCGGAGTTTTTTCCATTGGAAAATTTTCCGCTTTTGCTTCACCAAAAGTTGAAAAACCCGTTGTGGTTTCTACCTGGCGAAACCCCGATGCCAATACAGCTGCGTGGAAGGTGTTGCAGGCAAAGGGTTATGCATTGGATGCGGTGGAACAAGGCGCGCATGTTCCCGAAGCCAATCCGAAGGATACTTCTGTGGGGTATGGTGGTTTGCCCGATCGTGAAGGAATGGTAACCCTGGATGCGAGCATCATGGATGAGAAAAGCAACTGTGGTTCAGTAGCCTTTGTGCAAGGCTATAAACATCCCATCTCCATTGCGCGGGCGGTGATGGAGAAAACGCCACATGTTATGTTGGTTGGAAAAGGTGCTGAACAGTTTGCGGTGGCACAAGGATTTAAGAAGGAGAATCTGCTGACGAAAGAATCAGAAAAGGCATGGAAGGAGTGGTTAAAAAAATCCGAGTATAAACCCTATCACAATCCTGGTCAACACGATACGATTGGCATATTGGCGCTTGATGAAAACGGAAAACTTTGTGGCGCCTGTACCACCAGTGGCATGGCGTTTAAGATGCACGGTCGTGTAGGTGATTCACCGATTATCGGGGCGGGCTTGTATGTGGATGGTGAAGTGGGTGCCGCAACAGCTACCGGAGTAGGCGAGGAGATGATTCGCATTGTAGGCAGCCACACCATTGTTGAACTCATGCGACAAGGTCGCTCGCCACAGGAAGCTTGTGAAGAAGCCATTAAGCGATTAATCAGTAAACGCGGAGAAGAAAAGGCAAAGGAATTGAGTGTGGCTTTTCTGGCGTTGAGTGTAACCGGTGAAGTAGGTGCATATTCTACCAACAATGTGTTTGAGTATACGCAAACCACGCAGCAGGAACAGGTGGTAATAAAATCAGGAAGCTATTTCAAATAGACGATAGTCTATGGTCGATAGCATATCAGTTATTTTGAAAAGAAAAATCTACAGTCTTGATTACCAATGCCAATAACAACAGAGATAGTAGTATTTAATATTGAGTCGGCTATGAACGCACAAAAGGGCGGGGCCGATCGAGTGGAATTGTGCGATAACCCGGCTGAAGGCGGAACAACGCCTTCGTTTGGTGTAATGGAAATTGTACGCCAGGCAGTGAGCATGGATGTGTACGCCATGATCCGTCCCCGCGGTGGTGATTTTGTGTACACGGCATACGAGTATCACGCCATGAAGCGCGACATTGAGATGTGCAAGCGGGCCAGCCTGGATGGTGTGGTGTTTGGTATATTAAAACCAGACGGAACACTGGATAAAGACCAGTGTAAAAAATTAATTGATGCCGCGCGACCGATGAAGGTTACGTGTCATCGTGCGTTTGATGTAACCCGCGATCCGTTTGAAGCATTAGAAGCGTGCATTGAAGTTGGGTTTGATCGCATTCTTACTTCAGGTCAGGCGCAAACTGCACCGGAAGGTTTAAACTTAATAAAAGCGTTAGTAGAAAAAGCGGGCAATCGTATTTCCATCATGCCAGGCTCAGGTATTCATGAGGGAAATGCCAAACAGATTATCGATGGTACCGGGGCGAAGGAGATTCATTTTTCAGCAAAAGCGTTTCAGGTATCGGAGTACCAATCGAACATTCGGTTCACCGATGCCTTGCCGGAGCAAATGGGAAAGTTTGTTACCGATCCGGAGAAGGTGAGAATGGTGATGGAGTTACTTAAAACATAACCTCGTCATTGCGAACAGAGGGTTGATCTTGAGCACTGGCGTGAAGCCTGTCTGCCACACAGGCAGGCAATCCCACATCTTACGTTTAACGTGATAATATAGTATGGGATTGCTTCGTCATACGCCCCTCATTCCGCCCCTGTTCCTCGCAATGACGAGGTAAAATTACTGCCGCGTAGCTTTGAAAGGCATAGTACGGAACGTTCCGATACTCATTGAACCGGTCATCTCGTTCTCAATAATAACAGCAGTGCAGTCGATTACCACTTCATTTCCTCCAAAGTTCACCGTGTAGGCATACTTAATAGTATTTCCCTCTACGCTAACTTTTGAAAGTTGTACTTCCTGCGGCATGCGATCGCTCTTGATGGAACCGGAGTAGGTTTCACCATCTTTCACGATGGTAAGCTTTCCTCCCGATGAACCAGGTTGGCCACCTTCAATCGCATACATCCATGTGCCGGCTGCTTCATACACGGTATCGGTAGGAGCGGTAACAGTTGGTACCGGGGCAGTCTGCGGACGAGCCTGAGGCATCGCACCACGTTGTGCTCCACCACCATTCATTTGCTGACCTTCCATGCCACCACCCATATCCATACCACCACCATCTTTCAGGTCGTCATTGTTGATGGAGCGTCTGCTGCGCCTTGGGCGTTGCTGATCAAAACTCATTTTACCGATGCGGTAACTGAAGTTGATCTTGAAGTTCATATTGTACATTTCATTGTACCCGCTTTGATTGATGGTAGGCGAAACAAGTTCGTTTCTGATTTTCATGGATGGAGCAAAGAAGTTCTCTGCGCCAAAGCCAATGCTACCCTTTTTGTTTTTGAAGTTCTTATTGATGGCTAAGCTGTAAATGCCGAATCCACCTTGGGTACCCTGCAACTGAACCTGACGACCTCTGTAAAAGCTGAAGAACTGAATAGCCCAATCGTTTTTGAGTTGGTAGTTACCGAACAGACGACCACTGATAACCCAACCTTCATTCGATGCGGTAAATTCAGGATTCGCATCATTATTAGTTAAGGTCAGGTAATAGAGATCACCACCACCGTTAACCGTCAGTTTACCGGCCATAATGTTCACAAAGAAATTTAATCCGTAGGCATTTTCCTGACCGATGTTTTTAAAGGTTGTGCGAATGGTGTCACCACTTACTTCACGAATGCGCTGGATGCCGTTGTTGGTGTTGCGCATAAAACCGGAGAGGTTTATAGACGTTCCTTTAATGGCGGTGCTGTAGGAAAGTTCATAATTATTCGTCAATTCCGGATCAAGTTGCGGATTACCTACTGAAATATTCAACGGGTTTGCAGCCTGAATATTCGGATTTAAAAACTGAATGGAAGGCCTTTGAATTCTACGATTGTATGCAGCCTTGATGGTATTGTTGTTCTTTAATCTTTTCGAAACGTTCAGACTGGGTACCAACGTTCCATAAGAAGGAATTTCAATATTGGATTCCGTTTGCGTGAAAGCCTCAATGGTGGTGTATTCGTAACGCGCACCCGCTTTGAAGCCTATCGAGTTGGATGTGTTTAAGGTATAGGATAAATATCCTGCACTTACATTTTGATTATAATTCAGGTTGTTGGTTAATGAAGCACTTTGTTGTAACTCATATGATCCATCTCCTTCATCATCACGAAACGAAGTGAAGTTGCTGAACACCTCGCGCATAATCGACTTACCACCAAACTCAATCATTTGATTGGTATTGATCGGAGCGATATAATCCATCTGTACTGTGATTTCTTGATTGTAACTGTCGTTCAGGTTTTTTATGCCACTGGGTGAAGCAGCTCCATCAATTTCGCGAATCAGGTTTTCAAAATCATTGTTCCGGTTATTCCGGCTATACATACCCAGTACACTGAATTCCTGTTGAGGTTTTTCAAATGTCTTGATATAACTGAGATTGAAATCGAAGCTCTGAGAATTATCGAGTGTTTTTACATCCCGTAAACTGCTGCCATCAAATACAGCATTTTCAAATGCTTGCGTAAATAAGCCGTCCTGATAATTTCTTCCGTTACGTGCGCCAACACGGAATGATCCGGTCAATGAATTGTATTTATTAATGTCATAGTCCAAACCTAGCGTGTAATTTCCAAACAGGTTTTGACTGCGGGTATCTGCCTGCTGCGTGTTCAACCTGTCAGGATTAACTCCCTCAGGATCTTTGGTTAATTGTTCATTCAAAAACGAACCCTTTATGTTATAATTCGCACGACCCCATCCACCTAGTGAAATACCAAGTTTACCCCTGCGGTAGTTTCCATTCAATCCCAGGTTGGATCCACGAATACCCGCACTGCTGTTGATGTTAAGTGTAGCACCTTCAAGTGTATTCTTTTTGGTAATGATGTTGATGATACCCCCTGTACCTTCGGCATCGTATTTCGCTGAGGGTGAAGTAATCACTTCTACCGTTTTAATTTGTTCGGCAGGAATTTGCTTCAAGGCATCAGCCACACTGCTGGCCATGATGGTGGAGGGCTTATTATTAATGAGTACAAGTATATTCTGGCTACCACGCAATGAAACGTTTCCGTCAAAATCTACCGAAAGCATCGGTACACGCTTCAATACATCGGTGGCATCACCGCCACGGGTAGTAGCATCGTTCTCTGCATTATATATAGTGCGGTCCACGCGCTCTTCAATCGTAGAGCGCTGTCCTTCTACCACTACTTCGCTTAAAACTTTGGCCTCTGAATTAATCGCAATGTCAACATCGAGTTGATCTTTCTTGTCGCTGATTTCAACTTCAACGGTTTTGGTTTCAAAACCCACAAATGAAATTACCAGCTTGTAGTTGCCGGTGGCTATCTTATTAAGGGTAAACTTTCCCTTCATATCGGCAACCGCGCCATCAATGGTCTTGCCATCAGCTGTTACCAGGGCGATGGTGGCAAATTCCACCACCTCTTTAGAGGCAGCATCGGTAATGGTACCTGTAATTTTACCTTTACCGTCTTGGGCAACTGCATAGGTGGAGAGAAGTAGAAAGAATACAATAAGCTTTTTCATGTAGTGTTAAATGTTCGAAGTTTGGTGGGTAGCCGCTCGACTGCCCACGGATTAAACTGCAAAACAAGAAGAATGTTTCCGGGTAAAAGGGGCTATTAGACACAACCCGATATTCATTCGACAATTCCGAGGAATATCCGACAGAGTCGGAATGGACTGCAAAATATGCACTTATCGATTGGTTGGGCCCAACGGTAGAAAAATTGGGATGAAGGGTATAACTTGATAAAAATTGCCAGCACTTTTACCCGACCTTAACGTTTCAAAGGGGCTATAGCCGTTAAAAAGACTTCATCGATGCAATCGTATTTTCAGCGTAACCGCATATTTCTGCTGCACCTGCTTTTCTGGTGTGTGTACCTGTCGTTTAATATTTATTCTGCAAGCTTTTACTCACAAGTAAGGGGTTACGACTGGAGCCGGGGGTTGATGTTTACCGGCATTCAGTTCGCGTTCACGTTTGTCATCGCCTATCTAAACTATTTTCTCTTTTTGCCCCGGTTTCTGGATCACAAAAAAGTATGGCGTTACCTGCTCGAATTCGTGGTTCCGTTTGCCCTGCTTGTTGCCCTTCGTGTTTATGTGCAGCGCATATTGATGGATGATTCTCCCCGGGCAGATTTCTTCACTTCTCATATGTACATCATCCAGGTGGCGGCCATTGCGTTGTTCATCACCATATTCGTGAGCATGCTACGCTTTGCTGCCGAATGGTTTGAACTGGAAGCAAAGAAGAAAGAGGTTGAAAATGAAAAGCTGACCGCTGAACTTAATTTTTTGAAGGCACAAATCAACCCACACTTTTTGTTCAATACCTTGAATAACCTGTATTACCTCGCCTATTCAAAATCCGACAATACCACTGAGGTAATCTCTAAGCTTTCGCAGATGATGCGCTACATGATCTATGAATCGAATCATGAACGGGTGCAGTTGAACAAGGAAATTGAGTACATGCAAAACTACATCAGCCTGGAAAAATTGCGTCTGAACAACGAAGTGCCCATTAATTTCACCATTGAAGGGCAAACGGAAAATATCTGGATCGCTCCACTCATCTTCATCACCTTTCTGGAAAACGCATTCAAGCACGGAGTTACCAACAAGCAATCGGGTGCGTGGGTAAACCTGGCCATTAAGATGAACGGAAAACAATGCACCTATACCGTAGAAAACAGTAAATTGCCTGTCTCAACCGATTCGAAGGAAGGGAAGTCGGGGATTGGGTTGCGCAACGTACAGCGCAGGCTGGAGTTAAGCTACCCGGATCAATACCGACTGAAAACCGAAGACAAACCGGATCGGTATAGCGTACAACTGGATATTACACTTTCGTGATTGCTTCTTGTGTGATTGTTGATGACGAGCCACTGGCTCGCAACCTGATGACGGACTACGTGAGGAAGGTCCCTTCCCTTCACCTGGTGGCGGCTTGTGCCAACGCCATGGATGCCATGGAGGTGCTACGCAAACAGCCGGTTGATATTCTATTTCTGGATATCCAGATGCCGGAGATTACCGGCATTACGTTTTTAAAAGTTTTGCAGAAAAGACCACTGGTCATTTTTACAACGGCATACTCCGAGTATGCATTGGAAGGTTACGAACTGGATGTAGTGGATTACCTGTTAAAGCCCATTACACTCGACCGTTTTTTAAAAGCGGTTGATAAAGCGTTGTTGCGTTTACAAACCCCACCGGCTACTGTGGCAGTCACCACCTCTGAACAAAAGCCCGATTTTGTTTTTGTGAAAGACGGCACCCGTATGGTGAAAATCATGCTGGACGATATTCTGTTCGTGGAGGGGATGAAGGATTACGTAACCATCCACACCCGCGAGAAAAAGATTACCTCCCTGCAGCGCATGAAAGCCCTGGAAGAACAGTTGCCTTCCGATAAATTCATCCGCATACACCATTCGTATATAATAGCGCTCAAGGCCATTGATGTGGTGCACAAAAATGAAGTACAGATTGGTCAGGCCCTGTTGCCGGTAAGCGACAGTTACAAAAAGGCCTTCCGGGAGTTTATTGAGAAAAATCAGATGCAATAAAAAAAAGCCTGACAGAATCAGGCTTTAATGTGGAGCATATCGGACTTGCCTGCGGCAGGCAGGGTCGAACCGATTATTTTTAAAAAGAAAAAGTCTGCATGAATGCAGACTTTAGGTGGAGCATATCGGAGTCGAACCGATGACCTCTACAATGCCATTGTAGCGCTCTAGCCAGCTGAGCTAATGCCCCTCGTTTAGCGCTCTAGCCTCCCGATAGCTATCGGGAGAGCTAATGCCCCATTGCGGGCTGCAAATATATTCTTTTTCGTAATTTCGGGAAACCTTGCCAGGAGTTTATGCCCGACATCCACCATAAATTTCATGTAAACGCTTCACCTCATCAGGTTTTTGAAACTTTTACCAGATCGGAAGGCCTTAATTCGTGGTGGACACTCCAGTCCAGTGGAGAACCGCTAAAGGGTAATATCTACAACTTCTATTTTGGCCCTGCCTACGATTGGCTTGCAGAAGTAATCCATGTGATTCCCGATCAGGAATTAACCTGGCGCATGACGCGGGCGATGGATGATTGGATGGAGACAGAAGTTGGATTCAGGCTTACCCCGGAAGGTTCGGGTACAGCCATTTGGTTTTTTCATACCGGCTGGAAAAAATTGTCAGACCACTATGCCATCTCAAATTTTTGTTGGGGACAGTTGTTAAATGGCATGAAAAATTACCTGGAAAAAGGAACTGTGATTCCTTTTCCTGAGCGGAATTAACTCATGCACTTGTAGGATTTGATAATATTTCATTTCTTTATCAACCGTACCCTATTTGAAATTGGTGAAAAAGTTAGTTTCAGTCGCGCTGCTTTTGGTTTTCCTCTTTAGTGTTGGAGGATACTACCTTGTATTTATGGGGTTGCGCTACTCAATTTATACGGACCTCTCTCAACGGATTGATGTTCATGATTTTGATCCGGGGGAAACATTGGAGTTTAAAATTCCACTCACACTCCCTTATCCGATTTACCATGACGACTACGTAAGAAATCACGGTGAATTCGAATACGATGGTGAATACTACATACTGGCCGGGCAAAAGCTGGTTAATGACACCCTGTATATAAAGAGTGTGCGCAACGACAAACGGAAGCAATTGACCGAAGCGTTTAAGGAATTTGCGCAAGCAGCCTCCGCTTCCGGGCAAGATGATAACCGAATACTGCTGGTAAAAATCATTAAAGATTTTAAAGGAACCGAAGAACTTACGCATATCCATCAACCCGGATGGCAACGTACCTTTACGTTTATAAAACCATCTAACACACAGCTGGCTGGCTACACACGGCCGCATTTTCATCCTCCCGATTTTCTTCTCTAGAATTTTTTCTTTTTTCTGTTTAGCACCTTTATGGGAGTTACTTCCTGTATGCAGGTATTGCTGAATACAATTATTCAGTGTTTATCTGTGTTTTAGGTGCCCGTATTCATTGTATTTAAAACGCCACATATGAAAATATTTACTATACCATTACTCGGTATGATGTGTTGGGCTTTACAAGTAAGCCAGGCACAAACACCTACCGATGCTGTTATGATGAAACAGCGAGAATTTTGCTTTGCAGCGATGTATGACTATGGGTCATTCAATCACTATTATGAAGGTGATTTTCTAAGAACCAATGCAACCATAGCAACTGTATATCGAAAAACTTTTTTACCCATGCTTGCAATTGGCTTGCATGACCGGATTAATCTGATTGTAGGTGCTCCCTACATTCAAACCCGCTCCAGTAATCCGAACGGAGGCCGCCTGGAAGGTGCAAAGGGTTTGCAGGATTTTGGAGTGACGTTGAAAGCTGAAGTATTTAACCGTGAGCTTGGCAGCGGGAAGCTGCATATATTAACCGCCTTGGGGTACTCAACTCCTATGACCAATTATCTTTCTGACTACATGCCGTATAGTCTAGGGTTTGGCGCTAATGAATTTAGTGCGCGTGCAATAGCACAGTATAAATTAACCATGGGTATATATGCCCGCGTTTCTTTGGCTCACCTATGGCGAGGACAGACAAAGGCTGAACGTGATTATTACTACAACAACGGTAGTTACTATACGCCATGGATGGACGTTCCAAATGCGTGGAATTACCAAACCGTGTTGGGCGCATCTTTGTTGAAGAATGCACTTCGGTTAGAAGCAAGTTTTTCAAGTTTCCGGTGTACAAGCGGGGACGATATAAGAAGTTACAATGCTCCCCAACCAACCAATAAGGTTGTATCCGATCAAATTGGATTTATGGTTCAATACTATTTTCCTCAGGTTAAAGGATTGGGAGTATTGGCCTACTATAACAATGTAATCAATGGCCGCAATTGTGCTAAGATTGAAAATCTTGGAGGCGGACTAACATACCAATTCAAACTATAACCGTAGCAACATGAAAAAGATTTTACCGATAAAATTTATCATCCTTTTATGCTGCACGGTTTTGTCGTGCGAAGAAGAGTTGCCTCGGTTTGCGAACTATGAGTCGTACCTGTTTTCAACAGTTGATGAAGACGGGGGAACATGGACACCGGTCTTGTTGGCTTCGCCAGATCAAGTGTTGATTGATGAACCCGATGATGTATCATCTCCTGCCTATCAGGAGGAATTGACTGAATTGAAATCGGTAACCTCAAACCTGAGCAGCCAGCAACGAAAAGCTGTAACCTATTGGACGAACAATCCTGTACTGCGTTGGAACGAAATTGCGCTGGAGCTAATCGCCAAATACAACCTGATACCCGGCCCAAACCCGGATGGAACCTACACCCTTCCCAATCCGGCAAATCCTGATGGTCCTCCTCCTTTTCCATTCGCCCATCCACCGTATGCCGCTCGTGCACTTGCTTATTTGAGTGTGGCTCAGTATGACGGACTTATTTCGGCATGGCATTACAAATACGTATATAATCGTGAGTCCCCCTACGAAGTCGACAGTTCCATTCCTGTTGCTTACATAAAAAACAACATTCCATCGTATCCTGCAGATGGTGCCGTAATAGCGGCAGCTTCGCGCGATATTTTATCAGCCATGTTTCCGCTTGAAAAGGATTATCTCGCTGAACGCGCAGAAGAACATATGCAAAGTTTGATGTGGGCCGGTATGCATGTGGAGAGTGACATTACAGCAGGTGAGTACCTGGGTGAGGAAGTGGCGAAGGTGGGCTTGGCTCGGGCAGGGAATGACGGCATGAAGAATGCACAATGCCCCAAGCCGGTATCGGACTCTATTGCTGCATCTGCGTTTGACCGCTATGGATGGAAATGGGAAAACCTGGAGATACCCAAGCGACCGGTGGGCTTAACCCCATTGTATGGCCAGGTACAAATGTGGAGCATTGATAATGTAGAAGACGTTCGACCAGGACCGCCACCGGCAATAGGCTCACCTGAGTATGAAGAAGATGTCAAGCTTCTAAAGGATATGGCAAAAAACAGAACAGAAGAAAGAAGGCGTATTGCGAATTTTTGGCAAGATGGATTAGGCACGTATACTCCGCCTGGTCATTGGAACAGATTTGCCAAAGAGTTCCTTATCAAATACAACGTAAGTCCGTTGCGGTCGGCACGGACATTTGCCTATTTAAACATGGCGATGATGGATGGGGGCATTAGCTGCTGGGATGCCAAATATTATTATCACTATCCACGACCGATCCAAACCATTTCAGGGTTTACCACAATTGCAGGCACGCCTAATTTCCCGAGTTATACGTCTGGCCACAGTGTTTTCTCTGCTGCGGGAGCAGAGGTGTTGGCTTATATTTTTCCGCAGGAAGCACAACGCGTACGCGCATGGGCGCTTGAAGCAGCCATGTCGCGGGTGTATGGCGGAATACACTGGTCCTTTGACGCAACAGTAGGCACGCAACAAGGTATTGATGTTGCCAGCTATACCGTTGCCAGGGCTATGGATGATGGAGCTGATTAAACAGTTCATATAGTGTTAAACAGGTGAGGGGCCAGGGGTGGCCCCTCATTATTTTTAACGCTTTCAAAATCTAGGCCATCACCGCCAGCATCAAAAAAATGGGTTGGCTGAGCGCAGCGTCACCCTTCACCTGAATTTTCTTTTTCGCATCCTCAGCAGATAATCCTTTGGTGAATAATTTCCACGCAGTATCGGGGTCGAGGGAAATTGTAGTGTGCGGTGTCACATGATCTTTTTCGAAAGACCATGTATTATTGGTGCGCACAATCTGCCATGAGTGGCTAACTTCTGAAGTTACCTCAACACGAATACAGGTGCCGTCTGCTGCATGTGTATTTCGGTACGCATGCGGCAGGGCTTGCATAAACGTTTCAATAAGCGGAGCAAAAAAATCATCCGTCATGATACCAGGCTTACCCACTGCGTCTCGGATTTGTTGTTGGTGATGCCACTTCTCGGTGTATTCGCGGGCAATGTGAAACCAGTTGGGTGATTCGGTTTGTCCGGCCCAACTCACAGCAAACATGGCGGGTTTAAACGGATCAAGTTTACGGAGTTGTTCAATATAAAGTGGCCCTGTACTTTGCAATAGATCGGTAAGGAGAGTTGGGCTTAACCGTTTTGCAGCTTGTACAAAATCGGCATTGAGTCGGTTCAGGTAATCCACCAGATCGTGGTATGAATTGATAGTATCCGGAGGATCACCAAAATATTGGTCGCGCATTTGCGAAATCACACGCAGGTTTCCATCCAGCAGGTGTGCTGCAATGTCTTTTACAGTCCAAAGTCGTGCAAGCGTAGGTTTGTTCCATTCCGTTGCGTTTAATGACCGTAACAACTCGATCAGTTTCTTATCGAGTTCAGGAAAAAGATGAAGTGTTGGAATGGGAATCGTCATACAAAAATTCAGATGGTAAATTAATGAATAGTAGTGACGTTTGAATCACTTTACTGATATGCTTAAGTTTACCTGTATCAATTTCAGTTTTTGTGAAACACGCATACCGGTTTTTCTTTTTGCTTCTTGCTTTTGCAAACCTCATGGTTGGGATGTTGGCAGGGTTGGGAAGGCTCGGCTGGTCAGTGCCCGTACCGGAAGCATATGCCCATCATGGCGCCATTATGGTTGGCGGATTTTTAGGAAGCCTGATTGCGCTTGAAAAAGTGATTCCATTGAAGAAGCCGTTGTTTTTTATCGGGCCATTTCTTAGTGCGGCCAGTATACTGGTATTTATAGCAGGCCATTTTCATGCGGCTGTTATCATGTTGATTGTTGCCGGAATCGTTTTTATGATGGTGTATAGCCTGTACCTCAGGAAGCAATACACGAACTATTTGGTTGTGGCATTTTTTGGTGCTGCATGCTGGACGGTAGGTAACGTATTGCTGCTGTGGAAAAAGTTTTATCCCATGGCCTTTCCCTGGTGGATGGCATTTTTGTTGTTCACGATTGTTTCTGAACGACTGGAGCTAACCAAGTTTTTGCCGGTAACGCGACAAATGAAGCGTGTACTGCTCGCTCTCCTAGCATTTTTTTTAGTGGGTGTCATCATGCCGTTTCATTCAGCAGGTACATACGTGAGCGGCATGGCTATGGTGTGCATCAGCGTGTGGCTGTTGCGGTATGATGTAATCCGGATAACCCTGCACAAGCAAGGGCTTGCCAGGTTTACGGCTACGGCTTTATTGATTGGGTATTTTTGTTTGTTGTTGCAGGGCATCTTTTTAATGACGTTGAACAACGTTTCGCTTGGCTACGACATTACCGTGCATACGTTTTTCCTGGGGTTTGTATTCTCCATGATCTTCGCCCACGGCCCGATCATTTTGCCGGGTGTACTGGGCCTTACGGTAAAGCCCTATCATCCGTTGTTTTATGTGCCGTTAGCCGGATTGATTTTTTCACTCGCGATGCGGATTGCCGCGAACGTGACATTAATCGATTTTTCGTGGCGCGCCATCAGCGGATGGACTTCAGCAGGAAGTATTCTGCTTTATTTTTTGATGATGTTGGTAACCACTGTGAAAGCCATTCGTCATGCAACAACTGCTTAAACTTCCCCTGCTATTTTTCTTTGTGGCTTCGGTGGTTGGTGTTTTACTGCGTTGGCACCAGGTTTACCCGGTTGAGGGTTTTGTTTATCCGTACTGGCTACACGCACACTCACACCTGATGTTTTTAGGATGGGTTTTCAATGCGTTGGTCGTTAACGCAGTCGTTCAATTTTTACCTGATGCGCCTGTAAAACGCTACACAAAAATTATCTGGTTATTGAATGCATTGGTACTGGGTATGCTTATCTCGTTTCCGCTTCAGGGTTATGGTGTTTATTCCATCATCATCTCAACCTTGCATACGATGGTAGCGGTTATTTTTATTGTCTATTTCTTTCGTGCTACCCGTTACACTGTTTTTCATGAAGTGCAGTACATGAAAGTTGCTTTCGGGTTCTTCATTCTGTCGGCTGCAGGGCCATTTGCGTTAGGCGCGTTGATGGCTAACGGATTGGGACAAACGCCAGCGTATCATCTTGCGGTGTATTACTACCTGCATTTTCAATACAACGGTGTATTCCTGTTTGGTGCACTGGCGTTGTTTTACCGGTTACTGCGCCAAAAGGAAGTGGTTGTTCATGAGGTACTGGCGCAACGCGGAAAAATGTTTTTGACTCTTTCCTGTTTGCTCACCTATGCGTTGTCGGCATTGTGGTTACAACCGTCTGTAGTCGTGTATGTCATTGGACTGGTGGGAGCCTTGCTTCAATTTATTGCGTTTGGTTTTATTTATTTGTCGGTATATCAGGATGGAATTAATTTATTGCAGAAATTTTCGAAGCCAGCCAGGGTATTTTTTGTGTTGGCAGCCACCTCATTGGTTGTAAAACTGGTTCTTCAACTTGTATCCGTTGTTCCGGTTGTAGCACAACTGGCATTTGACGTTCGGTTTTATGTGATCGCTTACCTGCACCTTGTTTTGATTGGGGTAGTTTCATTCTTTTTGTTCGGATGGTATCATGAGCAAGGGTATTTGAAAAATGTATCACGGGTAATTCTTTATCTATTGATTCTGGCATTCGTTGCATCTGAAACCGCAATGATATTGGTGGGATTAATTTCATTGGATGTGATTCATGCGATCATTCTTTTTTCTTCTGTAGCAATGAGTGTAGCGATCGGTGTGTATGCAGCCCGACAAAAGGAAGCGTAGCCAACGTATTGGCATTGTGCCAATCGTGTCCTACTTTTGCACGCTTTAAAACCCAACTCATGAAACCCCTGTTGATTGTTGCGATTTCTTTATTGATAGCTTTACCTGTTGTAGCTCAACAAGATACCACACGCGTACTCAATGAAGTGCCTGTTTTTGCCAACCGCATCCAAACCGGATTCAACGAAACTTCGGCCAGTGTAATTGTAATCAATGCGGCACAGCTTCAGCACACGCCTGCAATCAGTGTAGCTGATGCACTTCATTATTATGCTGGTGTGGATATGCGTCAGCGTGGCGCCAATGGTGTGCAGGCAGATGCCGGTATCCGCGGCAGCACATTCGACCAGGTATTGATTTTAATTAACGGTATTAAAATCAGCGACATGCAAACCGGTCACCACTCCATGAACCTGCCTATTGATATGGATAACGTGGAGCGCATTGAAATATTAAAGGGACCTGCTGCGCGTGTATTTGGTCAGAATGCGTTTGCCGGGGCCATCAACATCATCACCAAAAATCCGGAAGAAACATTTGTGAAACTGCAGGCTGTGGCCGGTGAGAATGGATTAGGAGGCGGCCGACTCTCTGCTTCATTGTATGAAAATGGGGTAGGGCATTACCTTTCAGCCAGTCGCGATTTTTCGGATGGGTATAAGTACAACACCGATTATGTGATCTCCAATTATTTTTATCAAGCCGGTTGGCAAAACGCAATCGGGAAGTTCAGTCTGCTCACAGGATTAACCGACAGAAGTTTTGGTGCAAACGGATTTTATGCCAGCGCAGCGTTTCAGGATCAATATGAATCGGTACAGACAAGTTTGACAGCTTTGTCGTTGCAAACCAATCCTCGCGAACACATCCGCATTGATCACCGATTGTATTGGAGACGCAATCAGGATGAATATATTTTTAACAAAAACAATCCTACAGCTTATCGTAATCTGCATACCAACAACACCGTTGGGTACGAAGTGAACGCATCGATCAACAGCAAAACCGGTATTACCGGAATGGGTATTGATGTGAACTATTTAAAACTAACCAGTAACAATCTGGGCGATCACAACCGTACGGTCGCTACCTTGTTTTTGGAACATCGGTTTGAATTCATGAACAAAAGGTTCGATGTGACACCTGGCGTTCAACTAAACCATTATTCAGATTTTGGCACTAATGTTTTTCCCGGAATAGATGTTGGCTACGTGCTGACGAATAAAGTGAAGGCATACGCCAATTGGGGGTACACCTATCGCGTGCCCTCTTATACAGATTTGTATTACAGCGATCCAGCCAACTTGGGAAACCCCGATCTGCAACCGGAGTATGCACTTTCATACGAAGCGGGCTTGAAGTTGTTGAATATTGCCGGACTAACTGCACAGACAAGTTACTTTGTTCGTAATGGCAATCGTATCATCGATAGGACAAGAGAAAGTGAAGACGATCGATGGCGACCATATAACCTGATTGGAGTAGATATGCACGGAGTGGATATGAGCATCAGCTATGCTTTTCCAAAGATTAATTTTTTACATCGGCTTGATGTTGGATACACATACATCGATGCGGAAACGCAAAAAGAAGTAGCAAACTCCCGCTATGCGTTGGATAACCTGAACCACCAGGTAGTGGGTTCGGTTACATTGAAATTAGGTAAACAATTTTTCGCCAGCTATTATTTCCGTTTTGTTGATCGTGCAGCTATGGATGACTACATGCTTTCCGATTTGCGTCTGAATTGGAGCAACAATTCGTGGTCGGTTTTTGCGGATGTTACCAACATGTTCAACCAGACCTACCAGGAAACCAACCTTGTCGTGATGCCGGGGCGTTGGGCAAAGCTGGGCGTGAGTTATACCATTCGGAAAAGTTAGTGAATGATTTAACCGGTTTCAGCGTTTAGCAAGAGAACCCATCATAACACAAATGGAAACTTCTTTTACACCTGTTGATTATGTGTATCGCGAAATCATAGAAGAAGCTATTGCTTCCGGAAAACGGGGAAAGGTTTTCTTTTTTGAAAAACCCGGTGTAGTGGAAGAAGCAGAGGGGCAGGTTGTGCAGCTGGAAGAAATTGCGGGAAAGGGATTGTTCATTCACCTCGATTCGCACGCAGCTGTTCGCATCGACCGCATTATCACCTTATTTGGTAAGCCCGGTGCCGCCTTTGATGAATACGATGCCTACGCCAACCAATGCCTCGATTGTAAAGGTGGGTATGATGAAACGAAGTTGGACTAACGCCAGAGTTTCTTAAGTCGTGCCCAAGTTTGCTTTGTGAGTTCGTTTCAGAGTTAGTAATATTGCAGCCCATTTAGGGGAGTTCGGGGTGTAGCGCAGCCCGGTTAGCGCACCACGTTAGGGACGTGGGGGTCGGAAGTTCGAATCTTCTCACCCCGACAA
>CAYQOM010000011.1:0-60643 GCA_964419145.1 uncultured Roseivirgaceae bacterium
CCTTTTGTAATACAAAACGCGTTTGTGGCATGGGGCCTTCAAACGCATCCACCAACAACAAGCAACCATCGGCCATGTTAAGTACGCGTTCTACTTCGCCACCAAAATCACTGTGGCCCGGGGTATCAATAATGTTGATTTTATAGTCTTTATAGCGCACCGAAACGTTCTTCGCCAGGATGGTGATCCCGCGTTCGCGCTCCAGTTCGTTGCTGTCCATAATGAGTTCGCCCGGGTTCTCATGGGCCTGGAACAAATGCCCGGCATGCAATAATTTATCTACCAGGGTAGTCTTACCGTGGTCAACGTGAGCAATAATGGCGATGTTCCTGATTTTATTAACGTCCATAAACCTTTGAATTCTGCTTGTTTTCTGCTTTTTACCCGTTCAGGGCTTTATTTAAGGGCGCAAAGATACGCATGAAAACGCTAGGAATAAGGTGACGGTTCAAAGATTCTGACTAATCAGTTTTCTGGTTAACCTGCTGGTGATATAATTAAGTAAATCAACCACCCCTGGCCCCTCCTTTCCAAGGAGGGGAATGGTGAAGTATAACCTAATTTTCTTCGTGATTTTAGAAGGTTAGAGAGATAAAAAAAACTGTAATCAATTCACCTAATTAAAATCACCACACTAACTCTTCCCCTCCTGATTCAGGAGGGGTGGCCGAAGGCCGGGGTGGTAAAAATTCCAATGAGATCATACTCACTTGTCTTTTTCAAGCGCAGCTTCAATAAAAGTATGCAGTTCCTCCATGATGGCATCCGGATCAGTAAAATAGTGAACATGGACATTTCTTTCATTGAACTGAGATAATAAGGCATAGTATTTATCCTCGCTGATCTTATACGTTTCCATCATGATTTTGGTGACGTCAGGATCGAGCACTACCTGCCGGTAGGTTTGTGTTCGGTTATTCTCCCGGATATACTTCGCTAATTTTCTGCGGTCGCGCTCTTCACGCCAGAAGAAATAATCAATGGGTGACATTACCGCATCAAAAGCATCCATCTTTTTTGGCTCTGCCTTGGTTTGATCAATTACTTTGTTTGGATAAAGTCGTGTTGAACGCACTACAATATTGGCCAGCATCTGAACATTTTCTTTCATCAGCACCATCATCACATCTTCCTGAAAAAGTAGCGGAAGCAACAAGGGCGTATATCCCAGGCTAGTAAAAATTAATGTATCGGTGGGGCGGGCTACGATTTGAAAGCTCCCATCCGGATCAGCAAAAATTCCGCGTGATGTATTCTTGATGGAAACATGAACATCAGGAATATTTTTCATACTCACCGAATCCACCACAATACCCCGATAAAGCCGTTGCGAATAACCGGCAAACGAAATCAATAAACCACTGAAGATCAGGATTCGGAGCACAATCGGAATTTTAATAAGGATGACGCCTGAACAAAATTAGTTTCATCATCACGAACGAAAACGTAAAAAGGTACCCATGGGTAAATCACGATTTTGGGTTGATTTTAGAAAGAACTCTCCGGATTCATATTGTTGATTCCCAAAATGTGTTTTAGCTACGTTTAGTCCCACCAACGCTGAAAGTCCAACCGCATACATGCTGAGAATGAAGAATCGATTTTTCTCTTCCAGCAATTCGCTGCTCATGCGCACCAATTCATTTAGTTGTTCTTGTAAGGTCCACTTCTCCCCTTCCGGTCCGCGGCCATACGGTGGTGGATCCATGATAATCCCACTATACCTATTTCCACGCTTCACCTCGCGTCTTACAAACTTAAAGGCATCTTCATACACCCACCGAATGTCCGTTAACTGATTCATCTGCATATTTTGATTGGCCCAGTTCAAACCTGGTCGTGAGGCATCAACATGTGTCACCTCTGCTCCAGCTGCGCGCGCTACTACGGAAGCAGCACCTGTATAGGCGAATAAATTCAGCACGCGCGTCCGATCGTTTTTCCAGGCCGTAATCGTGTCATAAATAAAATTCCAGTTTTCACCTTGTTCAGGGAAAATACCCACGTGACCAAAACTGGTGAGCGCAAGCCGAAGGATTAATGTCAAGTCACCATATTCATAATTTACCTGCCAGCTTTCAGGCATTCCTTTGCTGCGCGTCCAACCGCCCTTCACCTCATCGCTAAACCGAAACTTATCTTTTTGTTCGCGATCAAATCGGGCATTAGCCATGTTGCTCCATTCCTTTTCAGACAAAACCCTCGACCATATAGCCTGGGGTTCGGGCCGGATAAGCACATACTTTCCAAAGCGCTCAAGCTTCTGGCCCTCACCGGAGTCGATGAGTTCATAGTCTTTCCAGGAAGCGGGGTGAAGTAGTTTTACGTTCAAGGGCTAAGTATTCAAAGTTCTTGTAAAAATAGGAAGAAGCTATGATTTTGAAATTTAAACATGGAACTTTACATATCCTGAATCAAGCATGGCGCGCACTCACAATAGAGGTCATTTAAAACAAACGCGAAAAGACTTGCGAAATAATGCGACAGCCGCAGAAGCTACGCTTTGGAGATTTCTTCAAAAAAGTCAGTTGGATGGGCGCAAATTCAGAAGGCAGCATAGCATTGGTAACTATATTGTTGATTTTTATTGCCCGGAAGAAAAATTAGTAATTGAACTGGATGGAGAAGGTCATTTTCTCCAATCGGGATACGAATACGATCAGGAAAGAACAGCATATCTGCAATCATTAAATTTACGTATACTTCGATTCGAGAATGAAGATGTGTTTAAAGCGACAGAATCTGTTTTGGATAAAATAAAATCTGTATTTCAAAAATCAACCACCCCTGGCCCCTCCTTTTCCAAGGAGGGGAATAGCACTGTGAAGCAGAACCTAAACTTGCCAAATGATTCAGAAGACATGGCAGAAAATCAACTTGATAAAAATTCAAACGTCATTAACCAAGACATTAAAAAATCAACCACCCCTAACCCCTCCTTTTCCAAGGAGGGGAATAGTGAAGTGAAGCCCAACCCAAATTCCTCCTCCGAATCAAAAGCGGTGACTGAAAGTCTGGATGGTAATCAAAATACTAAATCAATCTCCACTAATTTCTCTTCTTCCAAGAAGGGAAATAGTAAAATTAAGCACAATCCAAATTCCCCTCCTGATACAGGAGGGGTGGCCGAAGGCCGGGGTAGTAAAAATTCACACTTTAAAATTACCAGCACGCAAAACCCAAAAATAAAAAGTCTGCTTGCGCTTGAGAAACCACGGGAACGAAGAAAACAGCAGCTTTTTATCATTGAGGGAAAAAAGGAAATCCAGTTTGCACTGGAGGCCGGGTATAAAATCGGCAACTTGTTTTTTTGTGATGAGTTGATCGCGCCAACTGAACTGACCTCCATCGGTATTCAGGATAAACTGCTCATTCCGATTTCGAAGGATGTGTTTGACAAAATTGCCATTCGCGAAAACTCAGGAGGTGTTATTGCGGTTGCAGAAATGAAAGTTCATGGTCTTGAGCAAATCAAACTTGGCGCAACACCCCTCGTACTTATATTAGAGGCCGTTGAAAAGCCGGGAAACCTCGGGGCCATTCTTCGTACAGCCGATGCCGCAGGTGTTGATGCGGTAATCTGTTGCGATCCACAAACGGATTTTTATAACCCCAACGTTATCCGTTCCAGTTTAGGTTGTGTATTTACCAAACAAATTGCACAATCGAGCAGTGAAGAAACCATTTCTTGGCTAAAGAAAAACTCCATTAACATTTACTGCACCTACCTGAAAGCATCCAAACCCTATGATCAAACTGATTTTACAAAACCTTGTGCCATTGTGATGGGCACTGAGGCAACCGGATTGTCGGATGTATGGGTTAAGAATTCAACTGCCAACATCATCATACCCATGCAGGGAAAAATTGATTCGATGAATGTTTCCACTTCGTGTGCGGTGGTGGTGTTTGAGGCCAGGCGACAGCGCGGGTAAAGGAACTACTGATTAGTCATCACCAAATATTCTGGGAATTAATTTATTCAATACTAAAATCAACCCAACCGTGATCAGGGTTGTCCAGAACATCATCATAGCAAAAGCAGCCATCCTTCTTCTTTAAATCAAGCAATAAATTTTAATTATACTGAATGCTCCCTGGTGGTATGCCCAATCTGGTAGCCAACAATTGCTGCGCCACAATTCCCCGCTGTGAAATCAGAAATGTTGAATTCTTTCCGGGTAAATCAGATCTGATAATCGGCATATTAGGGAGATGCACAGAGGTTTCTCGCTCATCGCGACTATTTATTAATTTCTGCCAATTGTTGTTTTGAGTTGTATTAACCTTCCTTTTCCCTGCAGCAAAAATCAACTGCCCATCCAATTGTGATCTTCTCTTATCAGGTGCGCAAACCAACTGACTACTGGACTTTACAAGAAACGAGAAAACCTGCTTGTTGATCCATGCATTATCCAAATAAAAGGATTGCAAAATCACAGTAAGATTGATGCTGTAATGATCAAGGATATTGCGCAAAATGGGATTGGTTACTCCAACCTGATGATGGATGTGAAAAGTGGAATTTGGCAAAGTTTCCGTGAAGTGCCGACAGCATTCCAACACGTGTCGTTTTTCTTCAGGTAATTCATCAACCGACCATGCTGAAAATAACATGTCCGCTATTCCAAAAGGCATTTCTGAAACCAAGAGCAACACTACCTTTGTGCGTTCGTGGCGCGAATAATCCAACAACATTTTAAGCGCTGTAAGCGTATCGGGCTCTAGTGTGGTGGGAATGAGTATATTCTTCATCGGCTGGATTTAAGTGAGAACACATCTCTTAAACCTCAGCAGGATTAACGTAACCTTAATGCTACATTAGAATTTTATAAGAATTGGAGTATCAACCTGAGCTCAGCCCTCATCATCCCGGAGAACATACCCCAATCCCTTAATGGTGTGAATTAGTTTTCTGGGGTGCGGTCTATCAATCTTCTTTCGCAGATACGTGATGTACACATCGACCACATTCGTATTCATGTCAAAGTGAATATCCCAAACACTTTCCAGAATCTGATTACGTGAAACAACAATTCCGGCATTTCGGGCAAGAAAATCCAACAATTTAAATTCAAGCGCTGTAAGACGCACCAGTTGCCCGCCTCGTTGTACCGATTTGGAAACCCGATCGATTGTCAGATCGGCTACGGTAATGATGTGGTGCTTCTGATCGGTGTAATTGCTTCGCCTGATCAATGCCCGAACACGAGCCTCGAGTTCAGAGAATTTAAAAGGTTTTACCAGGTAGTCATCAGCTCCCGTATCAAGCCCGGTAACAATGTTCTCGCTGGAACCTAAACCGGTAAGCAGCATAACGGGCACAACATCCCCACCAGCCCTAATCCTCCGGCAGACTTCAAGTCCATTTACTTCAGGCAACATAATGTCGAGAATAACCGCATCGAAATTGTGCTGCCTAAGCATTTGCAAAGCCGTATTACCGTCCATGGCTACGCTTACACTTACATGGTGCTCCGCAAACCCCTTACGCATCATGGCCAACAAGCTTGGCTCATCTTCAACTACCAATAGTTTCATTGCATCAGTTTACAGGCAAAACAACCGGATGAAAAAATAGTTTTAATGCGATACCCACTCATTTGATGTAGGAAAATACAACTTTCTCAATCCAGAAGCCAACTAAAAAAACAACTATTGATTGTCGACTATGTAATTCAGTTCAGTCACCCCGCTGCTGAATTGCCGGGTTGATAATAGGTGAAGCTTAATTTTATCATTGATGTTTGTAAACAATGGAATGCCCTTCCCCAATATAATTGGATTAACAAATAGCCAGTATCCGTCAATCAAGTTCAGCTGAATAAGTGAATGCGTGGCTGTGGGGCTACCAAAAAGCAAGATGTCGTTGCCGGGTTGATGTTTTATTTCATTTATTCTATCCGAAAGGTTATCACTGACAATTTTTGTATTAGCCGAAGCAGCCTCCTTTATTGTTCTGGACAAAACAACCTTATTAACATTGTTATACCACTTTGAATGCTCCATATCGTGCTTTGTGGCAGTAGGCTTATTTCCGGCAGTAGGCCAGTAACTTTCCATCATCTGGTACGTTACCCGCCCATACAGTGCCGTATCACCTTCGCTTATCCGCTTACCCACATAATCAAAAAGTTCTTCATCAACTTTAGCCCAATTAAGTTCCCCGTTCGGCCCTGCTACAAAACCGTCAAGCGATATGTGCATAAATGAAATTACCTTCCTCATACGATTCATGACGGCAAAATTTCCCGCTTCTTTAAAATACCTGCGCTAACAAGAGTAATAATTAACCCGACCGGTAATATCTCTGTTAAGGTAAATCCAAACCGTACGAAGAAGTTGCTCTTATAATTATCAGCCATTTCTTGCTGTTCAACACGAGCTTGATTCAACTCTGCATCAGTGGCACCACCTTCTTTCATGGCATCAAGTTGATGTTGCTGCCAAACTTCCATAAAGTCACTATCCGTAAGGGTGTAATATCCTTCCCATGTGAGTGCATACATAACCGAGG
This sequence comes from uncultured Roseivirgaceae bacterium, assembly GCA_964419145.1. Lineage (GTDB taxonomy): Bacteria > Bacteroidota > Bacteroidia > Cytophagales > Cyclobacteriaceae > UBA2336. The sequence goes on from CAYQOM010000011.1 coordinate 6,518, forward strand.
CAATTATCGTAATTAAAATACCTACCTTAAACGCAGTACCGAATGTGATCACTCCCTTTAAATACTGATCCCGGTAGGACTTAATAGCAAAAAAAATTAAGGACAACGCAATGATCATGGTGGTAAAACCCACGTACACACCATTATCCATATTCAGTATCCCCTTTTCAAAAAGAGGCTGCTGAACCAATAGCATCACGGAAACAATGACTCCTGAAATGAGTCCATAAGTAAGGATTATCTTTTTCATAGAATTTTTTTTGCCCCAAAACAACCGTTTCAGGCTGTAAAATCCCTCACCCGAAAGGATGATTTGAAGTTAAGTTAGGAGAAATCCTTCGAAAGGGGGAGATGTTTCAAGGAATAAGTTGAAGTTCCTTGGCGCGCTGGATGGCCTGGGTGCGTCTTTTGGCATCCAGTTTTGCAAAAAGATTTGCCGTATGTGTTTTTACCGTATTTAACGACACAAAAAGTTTATCAGCAATTTCCTGGTTGGTCAGGCCTTTGGCCATCAATTCCAGCACCTCATACTCGCGTTTGCTGATACCGGTTTCAGTTAAAATCTTCTCATTCAATTTAAATTCACCGGCCTGAGGTGTTACATACACTTTCTTCTTCCGGGTAATTTTCTGCCCCATCCAAATACCCAGTATGGTAAACAACACCCCAATAATGCCGATGTAAATTTCTGCGGAAAGTTGACGGAAGAGAAAACGGTATTCCAACATTTTCAGAAGAAATACCGCCAATGCCAGAACAAAGCCATAAATAAAAATTGTCCGTCTCATGACTGTACCGAATGGAGAACAAACTTATTAACCTTGTTCTCCATTTCCAGCTTGGTGTTTAATTATCTTCTAAAGTCTATTCAGATAAATAGACTTAACAAGGACAAAACTTCAAAATAGGATTATTGATTCACAGTCACCTTCTCAAGCTCATCAAAAATGGCAATCAGGTAATCGAATCCTTTGTTTACCTCATCGGCCCACTCATCTTTTTGCACACGTCTAACAGCTTGCAGCGCTTCTTGCATGTTTTCAAAATCATACATACGACCCTTAGAGGGAACGGCTTTCTTCATCATTTGTCCACCGAACATAATGGCCAGGTAATTCAGGTATACGTGCGGCAATACTTGCTCAGCATTTAACTTACTCAGGTATTGGCTGTAGGCATTCGTGCTCTCCAACACATCTTCTTGTGCAAAACCTGCAGCATTTAGTTCCAGAATGTCAGCTTGAACCGAAGCTAACCGATCCAATCCTTTATGTGGTGTACCGATATCTTCAATCACTTTAAAAATTTCAGCTTGTTGAACGAGGTAGAGGAAGTATTCCTCTTTGCCCAACTGGCCCCTAAACATGCGTACGTTAAATGGCATCCGTTCTGCCTGCTTGTGTTTTTCTGCTGTGGCTTCTTTCAATGGAATCATTACTTGTTGGGTTAAGATTTAGAATAGATGCAAATATTTAGAATCATTCTAAATAATGAAAGAGGCCACGCTTTAAAATAATTAATAAGCTTAAAATCAATTAGTTAAATTCAACCAGCCCAACCTTCCCGATCCAAACTGCGGTACTGAATAGCCTCGGCCAAATGCTCTACCCTGATTTCTTCCGAGCCGGCCAGGTCGGCAATGGTACGCGACACTTTTAAAATGCGATCATACGCACGGGCGGATAACCCAAGCTTTTCCATGGCCGTTTTGAGCAGACCTTTTCCTGCTTCATTTATCTGACAGATTTCCTTCACCATGTTGGAGGGCATCATGGCGTTGCAGTAAATGTCCTTTTGCTCCTTGAACCTCTCCGACTGAATTTCGCGCGCCTTCTCCACACGCGCACGAATTTGTGCGCTGTTCTCCACACTGCGCTTGGCCGTCATCTCATCAAAACTCACCGGAACAACTTCTACATGCAGATCAATACGATCCAACAGCGGTCCGCTTACCCGACTCAGGTAACGTTGCACTACACCCGGTGCGCAAACACATTCTTTTTCCGGATGATTATAATACCCACAAGGACACGGGTTCATACTGGCCACCAGCATAAAATTGGCTGGGTAATCGATCGAAACTTTTGCTCGAGAAATGGTTACACGTCTTTCCTCCATGGGCTGGCGCATTACTTCCAGCACGGTACGTTTAAATTCAGGCAGTTCATCCAGAAACAAAACGCCATTGTTGGCCAACGATATTTCACCGGGTTGGGGATTACCTCCTCCGCCTACAAGCGCTACATCCGATATGGTGTGATGTGGCGCACGAAAGGGTCGCGTAGCTACAAGTGATGTATCGCGATTCAGTTTTCCGGCAACGGAATGAATCTTGGTAGTCTCTAAAGCTTCATTAAGCGATAAGGGCGGAAGGATAGTTGGCAGCCTTTTGGCCAACATGGTTTTTCCCGCACCGGGTGGGCCGATCATGATTACGTTATGTCCACCGGCCGCAGCAATTTCCATCGCACGCTTGATGTTTTCCTGCCCCTGTACATCGCTGAAGTCGGCATCGTAGTGAAACATCTGCTGGGTAAACACTTCTTTGGCATTCACCTGAACGGGAACCAGTTCAAGGTTGGCCTCTAAAAAATCGATTGCCTCCTTTAAGGTACTTACGCCATAAACATTCAAGCCATCTACAATGGCCGCCTCTCGTTCATTGTCTTTCGGAAGAATAAATCCATGAATGCCTTCCTTCCGTGCCTGTATAGCGATTGGCAATACACCTTTAATCGGGCGCAAGGTGCCATCAAGTGAAAGCTCGCCCATAATCACAAATTCTTCCAAGCGGTTGGTTTCGATTTGCCCAGAAGCTTTTAACACACAAAGTGCAATGGGAAGATCATATGCGGAGCCTTCTTTACGGATATCCGCAGGCGCAAGATTGACCACCGTCTTCTCGCGAGGCATGAAATACCGGAATTGTTTTACAGCGGATTCAATGCGATGCTCACTTTCTTTAATCGCGCTGTCGGGTAAGCCACTCATCCAGAAACGTGTGCCCTGCCCCACGTTCACTTCTACGGTTATCTTTCGGGCATCTACACCAAATACCGCGCAGCCGTAGGTTTTTGCGAGCATGTTTTACACGTGTTTTTCGATGAGTACAATTAATACGTGCACAATTTTATAGTGCACTTCATGTATGCGGTCGGCAAAACCAAAATGTGGTACACGAATCTCCACATCGGCCAACGGGCCAAGTTTCCCTCCATTCTTTCCGGTTAAGGCAATTACTTTCATGCCTTTTCGTCTGGCTGATTCAACTGCGCGAACAACGTTGGCGGAATTACCGCTGGTACTTACGGCCAACAACACATCGTTCGGCTGACCGATGGCATCTACATAACGGGAAAAAATATATTCGTACCCGTACTCGTTACCCACACACGACATGTGGCCGGGATCGGAAATAGAAACTGCCGGAATCGGATTCCGGTTTTCGCGATAACGACCGGTAAGTTCTTCAGCAAAGTGCATGGCCACACAATGTGAACCTCCATTGCCGCAGGCGATAATCTTTCCGCCAGCATTTACCGCATCTATCATGACACGTGCTGCATCATCAATCTTTTGGGTATTGGTGGTCTCGTTTAAAAAATTTTCCAGTATGGTTACAGACTGCTGTAACTCAGTAGTAATAATGTGCCGATTATCCATGTTTATTTTGAGGGGTTTTCAGGAGCAGGAGTTTTCTTTGCACCCTCCTGCAGGTCATACAACTTCGCTTTCAAGGTATTCAATTCCTGATTCAGCTGATCTTTTTCGCGTTGATTTCTTCTGTTATCACGGTAATGAAGAATAACATTTACACAAAGCATCAGCAAGAGAATTACAGATACAACAATTGAAATCCACATTCTCTTTAACAAAGAGAATAGTGAAGGGTCAAATGTTTTTGCCAGATTATTAATGACAATACTAAATATGAGAATAACCAGAAGTAATACACCAAATGCTGTGTAAAAAATGAGACGGTTCTTTTTCATTGGTTTCTGGATTGAGAAAACAAACTTAATGGTTTTCAGCTTAACCAAAAAAGGCAAAAGCACCCCAAAACATGCGTAGAAAGCACGGCATCAGGCCTTCTGTATTTCGCTGAGTTTCCGATAAAGCCCGTTTTGTTGTACCAAAGCGGCATGTGTACCCCGCTCTAAAATTTGCCCATCTTGCAGCACAACAATTTCATCCGCGTGCTGAATGGTGCTGAGGCGGTGCGCAATTACAATGGAGGTCCGGTTCTTCATCAGGTTGGTGAGGGCATCCTGCACCAGCCGCTCCGATTCTGAATCCAAGGCAGAAGTAGCCTCATCAAGAATCAAGATGGGCGGGTTCTTCAACACAGCACGAGCTATGGCCAAACGTTGTCGCTGACCTCCAGAAAGTTTGGAGCCACGATCTCCAATATAGGTTTGGTAGCCGTGCTCAGTTTGCACAATAAAGTCGTGGGCATTGGCCACTTTGGCAGCATGAATCACATCCTCCTCCTTCACGTTTTCCATGCCAAAGGCGATGTTATTAAAAATTGTGTCGTTGAATAAAATGGATTCTTGCGTTACCACACCCATCACCCTGCGTAATGACTCCAACTCATATTCGGGTAAACCAATTCCATCCAGCAATACTTCACCTTGTGTTGGATCGTAAAATCTTGGTATAAGATCAGCCAGTGTAGATTTGCCTCCACCAGAAGGCCCAACCAACGCAACCGTTTTGCCCCGTTCGATGTTGAGGTTGATGTTTTTCAACACCATATCGGCACCATAAGTAAAACCTACTTGCCTGAACTCAATGCTATGATTAAATGATTGAAGTACAATGGCGTTTTCTTTGTTCTTGATAGCAGGCTCCGTATCGATAATTCTGAATATACGATCGGCTGCTACCGTTCCCTTTTGAAGGGAAGTAATGCCATTCGAAAAGTTTTTTGCCGGTTGAATCATGGAGGCATAAAAAACAAGAAACCCCATGAACTCCTGTGGTTCCAGTTCACCCGATCCACCCAACACCAGGTTACCGCCATAATAAAGAATAATGGCTACAATGATCACGCCCAACACTTCCGACAACGGAGAAGACAATTCATTCTTCCTGGCAATGGATAAATTTACCTTACGGTGATAACTGGTTTCGTCATCAATTTTTTTCAAGATGAAATTGCGTGCATTAAAGGCCTTTATCACCCGCATGCCGCCAAACGTTTCATCAAGTATGTTCACAATTCTTCCCATCGACTCCTGACTTTGCTTGGCTTTGCGCTTCAATCGCTTAATAATTTCAGCAACCAACCCTCCAGTAACCGGCAACAGAATAAGAGTAAACAACGTGAGTTTATAGGAAATGGTAAATAGAACGGTGAGGTATACAATCAACGTTATCGGCTCCTTCAGCACAGACTTTAAGCTGTTTGCAACCGAGCCCTCCACTTCTGACATATCATTCGTAAACCGTGACATCAAGTCACCTTTGCGTTGATTGTTGAAGTAACCTATATCCAGGCTAGATACTTTGCTGAAAATATCCATGCGCATATTCTTCACTACGTCCACCTTAATTCGAGAGGCAGTAAGTCGTTCGAGATAGCGCAGCGTATTTCCCATGATGATCAGCACAACAATACCAATACAGATAATAAGTAGGGTATTGTGCGGACCATATTGCTGAACGAAGCCAATGAAATAATGATTGAATGTCTGTTCAGCAACGGACTTGGATAATTCAAATGTTTCAGGTAGTGGCGGAACAGAGGCACTTACAACCGGATCGAACAAGACTTTTAGCATGGGCATGGTAAGCGCCAGGTAACCCGCACTAAAAACTACCCCCAGAATGGCGTAGAGAAAAAACTTTAGTATCCTGGATGCGTACCCGGGAGCATATCGTAAAATCCTGAGATATATTTTCATTGAACCTAAAATTCGTACAACCGCTGCGCGATATTCCACCGCAAAGCTAATGAAGTTATAACGGAATTGTTATTGAAGGCATGCACCGCACTTTCACTGTTGCGAATAATGGCTGTAGCATCGATAAATAAATTATGTTTCAGCTGCCAGGTAGCCGTAAAGTTGGCCATCATAACGGTGTTGCTTACCCCCTGCCCGATGGTGTTACCAAAATTAGCATCGGCCAAATAGGTATTTCGGAAAGAATTTCTCTTGTTAATGTCTGCTCCAAAATTAAATCCAACCGTATCACGACCGACCTGTGCATAAATCACTTTACCTGTAAGATTCAAACGTGGTAGCGGTTGATAACGTGCAATACCTACAACCTCTTTGAAGTTGGCACCCAGTGGATGCGCAATGGATTGCCTGTAGTGGGTGTAACTTCCATATTTTGTATTGTGCGAATAGGTGTACGGTCGCACCACATTGGTTTCAACCTGTAGATCAAGATTATCAAGACCGAAAGCATCTACATACTTTGCGCCAAGTTGCACACCGTACTTGTTGGCCCACCATCCATTGCCAGCACGAATGTTATCCAATAAAAATTCATCCAATACAAACTGCCCGTAGAGTTGAATATTTTTGAATGCGTTCCATTTAAAATCAGCACCAAGTATCACATTGTCGCTGCTGCCGTTTTGCTGCTCAATGGCGCGAAAGAAAATAATCGGGTTCAGGTAATCAATCCGGAAGCGACCAGCACCGTCTTCATCATCTGGACTAAACACCACTGATTCGAACACACCCAGGTTAAACTTCTTACCAATGTTGATGCTCAGGTGATGCAATGCCACAAACTTTTGTGGGTATCCACCTTTCAAACCCTGGCTGCCTCCGGAAGTCCCGCGCACATCGGCCGTGAACTGATTAAGCAAGTACATGTAGTTGAGTTTCCACACCTTCACATTTCCTTTCAGAAACCAGGCAGGAGGTGCATGATCTGAAAAAATGAGTGATCGATACCCGTTGCCGATAAAGAAACGATCATGGCCAAACTGGATGTTAATGTGTTTGGTGGCTTCAAATGAAACATACCCCCTCGCATGAAAAAAATCGTACCCTTGATTTTCTTTGAATGTTTTCCAAAATCCTTCATGCGGAATAACCGGATAAAAACCTCGTGTAGTATCCTGGGTGATGGTTTGCGTAATGTATTGAGGCATTCGCACCTGGTTTTCAGAAATAAACGTGTAGAAGCCCACCCGTTTGTCGACCATACCCCGCACCTCAATACCGCGGGTGTTTACAAACAACAGGTCGTCCTGCTGGGAATCTCTTCCTGCGCCTACATATAAAACCGGATTAATATGCAGATCAAAATCAGGAACGTCAACGAACAGCAAATCCGATTTCTTCTTGTAGAAATGTTTCAGAATTGGTCTCCGGCTGTCGTTGGTTTCGGGTCGTGCCCATTCCCAACTATCGTTCCGAAGGTACTCCAGGTTGAACAGATCAGACTTCGAGGTAAAGGCACCGAGCGCATTGGCGGAGTCGGCAAAAAGAACAAGGTCGGAACGCTTGTAGGGTTTGACCGAGGTAAAAACCTGTGGCAATATCCGGCCCGTTTTAACCTCATACCGGTCTACGGTGTGGTAATATGCCTCATTTAGGGGGACAAACGTACTTTGGGCCACCAGGGCAAAAGGCCAAAAACCGATCAAAAACAGAATTTTTCTCATTGCCGATCAGGAAACGGGCAAAATACGCACGTTAAAACCTATAGCCAAAATTCACGACTGCCTGCTTGAAAATAGATTACCACTTGCTATCTTTGCAGTCCCTTAAAGAAAAAAGAGGCAAAACAGGCTAAAAACGATGAAAAAGGACATTCACCCGGATTATCAGGACGTAGTATTTCACGATACTTCCAGCGATTATAAATTTATGACCCGTTCTACCATTAAGTCGAAAGAAACGATTAAGTGGGAAGACGGCAAGGAGTACCCTTTGGTAAAGGTGGAAGTTAGCTCTGCATCTCACCCATTCTTCACCGGCAAGAAATTGTTTGTGGATACTGCGGGGCGTGTGGAGAAATTCCAGAAGAAATACGGAAAGAAATCTTAATTACTTCTTCTTATATGCATGAAAGCCCCGCATTCACCGGGGCTTTTCTTTTTTATACGTGTTTCGGATTTTTCAGCGCCTTTTTTGCGCTGATCCCCGACAAGAAAAGCTTTATCGCATATCTTTACTCCCATGAACATCGTATTGTTTGACGAGCCGTCAATTCGTACACAATTATTACCCTTTACCTTCACACGCCCTGCTGCAAGCATTCGCATCGGCATCGTTACCATAGCCGAAAAGTGGCAACACTACCTGGGTGAAGTTTCCTTTCTGACAGAGGCCTATCTCGCTGAAAAATTTCCTGTAAAGCCAGCATCGGATAACCTGTTGATAAACGGTGCCCTTTGTCCGGATGAACAGGTGGTGAAAACCATCCAGCAATTACCCCTCAACACATCACTTGTTAAGCAGGGAAAAGTTTTGGCCGTTCGCTCAACTTCGTTGGATTGGAATAACGCATCCGCTACACAAGAATATGCGGGCGAAGTGGTGATGATCGAACAGGTGTGGAAAATCTTTCAGCACAACGCACAACAAATACGATCAGATTTCCAGCGCATAACATCCGGAAGAAAATCTGCTCCGATAACCGACAAGCATACCCGCACCTATAACGAAGATCAAATTTTTCTGGAAGAAGGCGTTACGCTTCGTACGGCTGTGCTTAATGCTGAAGATGGCCCGATTTACCTGGGAAAAAATTCTGTTGTACAGGAAGGTGCATTGATCAAAGGTCCTTTTGCCTTATGCGAAGGTTCGCATGTAAACATGGGTGGGAAAATGCGTGGTGACACCACCATCGGACCATTCTCAAAAGTGGGTGGTGAAATTGGCAACTCCGTAATTTTTGGATATAGCAACAAAGCGCACGATGGTTTTCTCGGAAATAGTGTTTTAGGTGAATGGTGTAACCTGGGTGCCGATACCAACACCTCAAACCTGAAAAATAATTACGAGAACGTTAAAATCTGGAATTACGCCAAAGGTGGTTTTCATGATACCGGATTACAGTTCTGCGGCTTGATGATGGGCGACCACAGCAAATGCGGCATCAACACCATGTTTAATACCGGAACCGTAGTGGGCGTTTCAGCCAATATTTTTGGCGATGGATTTCCCCGGACCTTCATCCCTTCTTTTGCGTGGGGTGGTGCCAGTGGTTTTACCACCTTTCAACTGAACAAAGCATTTGAAACTGCCAGCAAAGTGATGGCCAGACGCAACAAGCCCTTGGACGAGGTTGAAAAAAATATTTTGAAACACGTGTTTGAGCAATCGGCACAAAACCGGATTTGGGAGAAAAAGTGATATGAAGTTTCAAAGCATTCCCGGACTTACTACGGTAAAATCACTACTAATTGAATCCGTAAAAAACGGGCACGCTGCACACGCCCAACTTTTTGCTGGCGCAGAGGGTGCCTTGAATTTACCCTTGGCGCTTGCCTATGCCACGTATTTGCATTGCGAACAAAAAGGGGATGACGCCTGTGGTGAATGTGCAGCCTGCAGGAAGAGTTTAAAATTTATTCATCCGGATACACATTTTGTTTTTCCACTCAGCAATGTGAAAGGCGATAAAGATGAAGAACGCTTCAAATCGGATATTCTGAAACAATGGCGTGAGTTTTTATTAACCCAACCCTATGCTAACCTGGATGCCTGGACGGAGTTTTATGGTGGAGAAAACAAGCAAGCCTCAATCTCGCGTGAAGAAAGTCGGGAGATTATAAAAACGCTTTCGCTCAAACCATTCGAGAGCCAGGTTAAGGTAATGATCATCTGGCAGCCAGAAAAAATGCATCCTTCTGCCGCCAACGGAATTCTGAAAATTCTGGAAGAACCGGCACCACATACCTACTTCCTGTTGGTGAGCAATGCTGCTGATCAGTTGTTGCCCACTATCATTTCCCGCACACAAATTATTTCTGTTCCATTGCTTTCCGATGAAGATATCGAATCGCAGCTGACGGCACAGCATGTTGAAATAAAAAAAGCATCTGCTATCGCTCGTCAAGCTGAAGGTAATTTGAGTCTGGCTTTAGCGTTATGCGAAGATGATGAGGAAGATGACCAAGCCCAACGTTTTGCTGAATGGATGCGGGCTTGTTTTAAAATGAATTTTGCTCAATTGGTTTCTTTTGCAGATGATTTTCATGGACTGGATAAATTGCATCAGCGCAACATGTTGCAATACAGCCTGAACATAATGCGCGAAGTGTTGCTTCAACTGGGAGGCGCTACTACCATTCAACGCTCACGTGGAGAAGAACTGAAATTTGTACAAGACTTTTCCAAAGTGATGAACCTGGCACGGGTGGATTATGCCGCCCGAATGATCAGCGAAGCCAGCTACCACCTGGAACGGAATGGCAGCCCAAAAATGATTTTTATGGATTTATCGCTTAAAATTTCAAAGGCGTTTAATTCTTAGCCACTTTTTGCATCACTCAAATTCTTATTTTTACCCCCTTATTAAACCATCGCGTTGTATGAATCGTTTGTTGACCTCCCTCATTGTGTTTTCATTTTTTTTAACCAGTTGCGCACAGAAAAAAGGTCGCGACTATGTGGTCACCATTAAAACCAGCTATGGCGATATGGTGGCCATTCTGTACGATGAAACACCCAAGCACAAGGAAAATTTTGTAAAGCTTGCTCAGGAAAAATTCTACGATAGTTTATTATTCCACCGCGTGATTGAAGAGTTCATGATTCAAGGAGGTGACCCGAATTCAAAAAATGCAGAGCCGGGTCAGGCATTGGGCTCAGGCGGACCGGGCTATACCATAGATGCCGAGTTCGTTCCGCAGTATTTTCATGAAAAGGGCGCTTTTTCAGCAGCTCGTTTAGGCGATACAGCCAACCCGAAAAAAGCCAGCAGCGGAAGTCAGTTTTATATTGTCCAGGGGAAAAAATATACCGATGAAGAATTGACCCAACTGGAGCAAAGCATTCAGTACAACCGTAAAAATAACTACCTACGCGAAGTGCTGTTTATGCCAGAATGTGAGGCCATTCGAGAAGAAGTAGTGGCCAAGCAACGCGCAGGTGATGGTGCGTGGTTGGGCTCATTTTTTGAACAAGCTGATACGCTGATCACAAAATACAAACCTGAATACAAGTCGTTTTCATTTACTGCAGAACAACGCGCCCGCTACAAAGAAGTTGGTGGCGCCCCGCACCTGGATGGTGACTACACCGTTTTTGGTAAAGTAATTCAAGGGCTTGATGTGATCGATAAAATTGCAGCAGTGCAAAAAGGCCCGGGCGATCGGCCAGTTGTGGATGTGCCCATGGTGGTTACCGTGGAAGAGATGAGCAAGAACAAAATTGAAAAAACCTACGGATACAAATACCCCGAAAGCAAGTAGGATGAAGATACTGATTACAGGTGCCAACGGTTTACTCGGCCAAAAGCTGATTACCCTGTTGCAACAACAACCTGATGTACAACTTGTGGCAACGGCTCACCGGCCATTGGTTTTTCCTTTAAGCAAAGGGGAATTTCAGTTGCTGGACATTTCCAGCCGGGAACAGGTAAATAAAGTCATTGCCCGTACAAAACCGGATGTAATCATCAACACCGCAGCCATGACCAATGTTGATCGCTGCGAAACAGAACAGGAAGCTTGCTGGAAGGCCAATGTAACTTCAGTACAGTATCTCGTTGAGGCTTGTAATCAGTATAACGTTCACCTGATTCATGTTTCCACTGATTTTATTTTCGATGGAAAGGAAGGTCCGCTGGATGAAGCGGCTATTCCTTCACCAGTAAATTTTTATGGTGAAAGTAAATTAGCTGCTGAAAAAATTATTCAGGAGCACTCACTGTCCTGGTGCATTCTTCGTACGGTATTAGTGTATGGCGTTTCTACTGACATGAGCCGCTCCAACATTGTGTTGTGGGTGAAGAAAAGTCTCGAAGAAGGAAAAACCATTAACGTAGTAAACGACCAATGGCGAACACCCACGTTGGCCGAAGACCTGGCGATGGGTTGCTGGTTAGCCGCAAAGAAAAAAGCTACAGGTATTTACCACATCTCCGGAAAGGATTTTTTAAGTCCTTACGATATTGCGATAAAAACTGCGCGGTTTTTTAAGTTGAATGAATCTCTGATCAACCCAACGGACTCCACACAATTCAAGCAACCTGCACGGAGGCCATTGAAGACAGGCTTTATCCTGGATAAAGCCATTCGTGATTTAGGCTACGCACCAAAAAGTTTTGAAGAAGGGCTTGCCGTGTTGGCGTCTCAACTCAACGTCTAGGAACCAATATTCAATTCAAGAATAATATCTGGTAGCTGTGCGCGCACAGCTGATTCATCCAGGCCTGTTGCCACATCAGGATGGTACAGCAACCGGATCAGATCCCGATCAATGGGTGCATATTCAGTAGTGGTTGTCCACGGACTATAGAAAATACTTTCCGGATACAGGTTTGAATCCCGCGCTAACCCTAATGCCTGCGTAAATTCTTCGCGCAACAAATGCCTGCGCGCTTCAGCTTGCGTGGTGCGCACCAAATCCACATACATAACAGCTCCGGTCATTTCATTTGCACCATTGAAGTATACATAAAACAATCCCCAGTTGGAGGCCACATGTTGCTGCGCAGGCGGAAACCGTTCAACAAAACCAGATCCTGTTCCCAGATAAATATAAAAATTAGATTGAAGTGTGTCTGCGGTTATGGAGATGTCCAGTTGGTCGGAGAGTGATTCTAATTCGGCAATAATCTCATCCAGTTCAGTCATCATTTCTGCGGTTTTATCTCCGCCTACAAAAACCACGATGTCCTGCTTCCATTTACGGGTAACTTGAGAGGCACTACCAAACTCAAAACCAAGTGCCACGTCAGTAAAGTAATCCAGCACCTGTTTTTGATAAGATGAAAGTTTATCAAGCGGTTTTACTTCCTCATCGCTACAACCGGAGAAGAATGCAATTACCAGCACCGATGTACTGAAAAATCGGGTAACCGAACTGATATTTAGGTACTTATCAAACACTCGAGCAAAGATATAAAACAACCTTAACCTTTGCGTAATCAATTAAATTTCACAATTTGACGCGCTTTAAATCCTAACTGAATATGTCGTTACAATCTTCTGATAATCGTGGTCAATGGGGCTCGAAATTCGGGTTCATCATGGCTGCAGCGGGCTCTGCTGTTGGCTTGGGTAACATCTGGCGTTTCCCGTACATCACCGGTCAAAATGGTGGCGGTGCTTTTGTGTTTGTATACATTCTATGCGTATTACTAATCGGTTTGCCACTCATCTATAATGAAGTTGCTTTTGGTCGGTTAACCGGAAAGAATACCATCGGTGCATTTAAAAACACGGGCGCAAATAAATTCTGGATGGCCAGTGGCGCTGTATTGGCGCTACTCGTGAGCTTCTTTGTATTAAGCTATTATAGTGTGATTGCTGGTTGGACAATCGGATATATCGTCAGTGAGTTCACTGATTTTATTAAAGACTTTCAAACCTTCCAGGCGAATCCAACATACGTGATTCCTTTCTTTGCCGTATTCATGCTGGTTACCATTCTGATTGTATTGGGTGGTGTATCCGGTGGAATTGAAAAGGCATCAAAGGTTTTGATGCCTGTTTTGTTTTTATTGGTATTTCTGGTGATGCTGCGCAGTTTAACACTGCCTGGCGCTATGGAAGGCGTGCGCTATTACCTCACGCCCGACTTCAGTAAAATTGATGGACAGGTAGTTTTGGCTGCACTCGGTCAGGCTTTCTTTTCACTTTCTGTTGGATGGGGAATTCTCATCACCTATGGTTCTTACTTACCTAAGAGCAATAACATAGTAACCAGTGGTGTGTGGATTGGATTGATGGATACTGGCGTAGCTTTGCTTGCCGGTTTGATGATATTTCCTGCGGTGTTTGCTTTTGGTAAAGATCCGGCACAAGGTACCGCATTGGTTTTCCAGGTACTACCGGAAGTGTTTAATTCCATTCCTGCCGGTGGAAACATTGTTGGCGCTTCCTTCTTCCTGTTGTTATGTGTAGCTGCGTTAACTTCATCCATTTCCATGATTGAAGTACCTGCCTCTTATTTGATTGACGAAAAGAAATGGAGTCGGAAGAAAGCTGCATGGACAGTAGGCATACTCGCTTTTCTTGTAGGCATTCCTTCAGCTTTGTCAGGTGGCGCATCCAAATTATTTACCGAAATGTCAATTGATATTTTTGGCTCAACCAAAACAGGATTTTTGGATATTATGGACGCACTGTGGGGAGGTCTGTTTATAGTGGTCGTTGCACTAATGACCTGTATCTATACCGGTTGGGTAATGGATGTTAAAAAGATGGCAGCCGAAATTGGTATCGGTGCCCCGGTATTCGAAAAGAAAATTATTGGCGGTTTAACTGCCATGCAGTTGTGGATATTCTTCATCCGCTACGTATGCCCGCTTGTTATTTTAGTGGTGTTACTGAATATGATAGGCGTATTTGGTGTATTTGCCGGAACATAATCCTACACCTACTTCTCAAACAATTCCCCAATGGGTTGCCCCGAGCAGCCGTTGGGGAATTTTATTTTCAGTAGCATGGATAGCGTTGGCGCAATATCCGTGATCGTATGATATTGAACGGATGATCCTTGCTTGATCCCCTTACCAAAGAAAATAATGGGTGCGTGCGTATCATAGCTATAAGGCGAGCCATGCGTAGTGCCCTGAATGCGACTGCTTTCAAACCAACCGGGTTCCAACACCACTACCAGATCACCGCTACGCTTCGGGTGATATCCTCGAATGGACATTCCCTTGATTCCACCCTCATTAAAATCGCCCATGCGCAACTGCTGGCGGGTAAATACATTGGCAATACCTTTTTGCTGCATTAGAAAGTTAGAAACGATTTCAGTGGCCAACATCAACTCAACACCACCTGAACGCGGATCGGTACTAAACGCTTCATGATTAAAAAAAATCTGATCTCCTGAAAAAGACCGGATAATTTCACGATCAGGAAAATATTGATTGAGTAACTCTTTCAGTTCAGCACCTAACTGACTCGAACGGATGTAGCCTGCGGGAACTTTGTTATCTGCTAAATACTGTGGAACTTCTGCTACGCCATGATCGGTAGTTAAAAACACCAGATAATTTCCTGCCCCAACCGTTTGATCGAGTTTTTTCAACAGGTCTTCAATGTTCTTATCCAAACGCATGTACACATCCTGAACCTCAACAGACTGAGGACTAACACGATGCCCGATAATATCAGGTGCTGAATACGAAATAGCCAAAAAATCTGTGTCCTTGCCGCTGCCCATTTTCTCGCCATCAATAACGGCTTTAAAAAATTCGGTGAGGTAATCGTTGGCGAACGGTGTTTGTGAGAGGAGATTAAAGTTTCCGTTGGTTTTTCTAAGCGTATTCAGATCATAGGGAAAAGTTGATTTATTCTCACCCAACTTACCCTCATACGGACTTACATCCGGTCCACTTTCGGTGTACTGATCAATCGGGAGTAATGTATTCCAGGTTCCTGACAAATATTTGTCGGCCAAATTCAGGCTATTAAATTTTTCTGTCCATGCCGGCAATTTGCTCATGTAGTAGGTGCTGGTCACAAACCGACCGGTACTGCCATCATACCAATACGCTGCATCCGCCAAATGACCGGCAGGTAAAACAGAACCCCGATCCTTAAATGAAATACCGATAACTTTTGAACGCTTCTGTGTGGCCAGCTTCAACTCATCCGTAATGGTGGTAGTAAGCATGCGATGAGGCGACATTTTACCAACAGAAGTTGTTTCGCTTCCAACCGTTTGCTGAGTGTCGTCACCAGCACAATAGGCACTTTTGCCGGTTACTTTATCAAACCACGCATTGTCTATAATGCCATGAACAGCCGGTGTAGTGCCGGTATAAACCGAGGCGTGACCGGGACCGGTTACCGTTGGGGCATAATTGAAATGCGCGTTATGTAAAGTAAATCCCTGGTTGACTAATCGCTTAAATCCGTGATCACCGTATTTATCCCAATACCGATACAGGTATTCCTGACGCATCTGATCCACCATAATACCAACAACGAGTTTAGGTCGCTCAGATGGTTGAGAAAAAACCGGAACGATCAGGACAACAAAGAATAACAAAACTAAGACTCTCATAATATCAATTCTAAGAATGCAATATACTACTTCCGGAAAGGATGCGCTGTAAATACAGGATGAACGCTCAATTAATTTTGTGAGCAGTAAATGCGCTCGTAATCATCGTTTTCAAAAACCTGCCTGCGCAGCAATTGCCCGTCTTCATCGTAATAAATCACCACATAAATGGAGGCTTCCTCCACATGCTTTTCGGTAAAATAAAGTGGATGCGCAGATGAACCCAGGTTAACAATATCGCTGAAGGTGGGTTGTAAAATAAATCCCCGAGTACTACTCAACACACCGTAACGGTGCTCTTGCTGCACAATGGCGAGCTTATCTCCGTTGGTTTCCCGCAACCAGATAAACTTCCCTATCTTATCTGCAATAACCTTCTTCTCAACAAAATTATACACCAACCATTGGTAATTTTTCCGCACCAGTGCGCTAGAATCACTCCAATAACGAATCTCTTCATACTCAAAAGGAGTTATCGATTTATTATTCCAATCGATTAGCCCGCAATAGCCACCCTTAAATGCAATCAGCAACTGGCTATTAAATCGAACAATGTTCTTTTCGTATTGTGGCTTAATCTCTTTTCGGTTCACCACATCCAGCATTCCGAATTTTTTATCCTTCAGAACCGGCACCGTTCCTTGATCAATATTGCCCATAGCATCGTAATCGGGTGCCACCACCTGCTTGCCCTGTATGTTTATCAAGCCACGTTTGTCTTTCTTGATTACTGTAAAAAAGTTTTCACCGGCAAAATCAATTCGGTCGTATTGAACTGAAAACAATCGTTCACCTGTTGAACTGAATACTTGCTTTTTATCGCCTTCTTCAAGCAACATGAAATAAACAGAATCTTTACCGGGCAAAAATTGAACGCGCGTATTACCGGTTAACGCAACGGAATGTACATCGGTTAGGTATGCATGCGTGGTGTCACCTCGAACAGCCATACAAAACGGACCAATAAAGTAAATACTATCGAACGTAGATTTACTAAACGTATTTACATACCGGTTGGCTATGCGCCAATAACCATCGTGTTTAACCGCTACCCATGGCTTTTGTACTTTAACCTGACTAAACGCTGCAGATTCTCCTCCGCTTTTTGTCCACGTCTTGTATCCATCTGCTGTTTTTGAAACCGCACCAAAAAACTCCGGTTGTATTTCGCGGGTTGTCAGTGCAATTCGCTCCTTCAGGTTCATATCCAGTAATCCTTGCTTGTTACCCATTCGAACCCAGATCATATCCGAACCCCAACGCTTTGCTTCATCATATTTATTTCCAAATGTAACAGGCAACTGATCAGCTGCTGGCGCAAGCTGCTCCTTGCGCTTCAATATAACCTTGCCTACCTGCTTCAGCACCAATACGTCATCAATCGCATCTGCATCATCGAAAGAACCAATGGCTAACTCGCGACCTGTAAATGTTTTTATACTCCATTGCTTATGCTTTCGTATTGCCAGGTAAGCACCACTGAGCACACGGGCATCGTCAACACATGGCTCTATAACAAAACCCGATTTATGCACAACCGCTCCGCAATCATTTCCATAAATAAACAAGAAGCCATAACCCAGGTCATCTAATTCTTCCACCTCACCTTTAAAAACAACTGCTCCGTTTCGTGCCACTACCAACTGATCAAGCACCAGCAGTTCTTCCAGAATATTTCCACAGCGATACTCCCGTCCAATTTCGGTTGCCAAAGGTTTTATGATCTCATTCCCATGGGCATCCATAAAACCAAATTTCCCATCGCGGTAAACAGGAACCAGGTATTCCTGCTCCAGCTTGATCAACATCTTTAAGGAATCATTTAAAACAGCTGACGGAATGGCTATATTGTTTTCCTGTGCGATGTGGTAAAAAATATTTCGGGCCTTGTTGAAGAGTAGGCTGTTCGGATACTCCTTCATGAACGCCATGAAATCATCCGGCTCTCCCGAAGCTGTGGAGATTTCAAAAACCTGCAGCTCGGCCCGGTGGCGGTAAGGTGATGCCGGATACTCTTTTATAAATGTCTTGTAACTGGTCAGCTTTCGGTCTTTCGTTTTCGCTTCAAATAATAATTTTTCATATCGTTCACGGGCTTCGGGCGCGCGTGATGCATTCGGGTATCGGTTAAGGTATTTTAAAAAACTGGAATACGTATTCTCCTTTAGGGCGTCAATATAGGCCACCTCATCACGGAGCTCTCGTGCCCGGTCAAGTTGGCGGGCAAATGGAAAGTGATCAATAAAATCGAGATAGGCTTGCTCGGTGTTAATGGTTTTGGCCCGTTCAAATGCGGCACTATCAATCAACTGGCGGGTGTGGATAAGGTCGGCACTATCCAATGGGAAACGCCTCATTCGGTCGCGTTGCCGGGCACCAGCCAGCGGTAGTTGGTTGAGAGCAGTCATGGTGTATTTATAGGCCGAGTCAACCTGATAGGCCGGGTTAGCCGGATCGAAAAAGTAAGCGGCACATACGTACCAGGCCGCCACATTTGTACTGTCTTTCTGTATAACTTTTGTTGCCTGCGTCCACGCCTTATCCCACTTTCCCTTTTGAAGATTCGTATAGGCCTGACGTTCCGTTACCATCTGCGCAACCGAAGCTTGCGAACCCAGCAATACGATAAACCCTATGACGAAACGATAGCTCAACACAACAGAATCAATACGTTCAAAGCTACAAAGTTTGCATTGAACGACATGGCCACACTCGCCAAAGTCCCGCTCGGGCGGATAAAATTGTAAAGTCGGGTTAATATATTGTTGTTGGCGTTAATAAAATTTGTAAATTTTCACTTTGTTAAATTGCAGCAATGGCCAAACTCAAGAACATCATCAAGCAACTTTCTGAGAAGGATTTTAAAGCCATCCACGACTCGTTGATTGAAAGCAATGCTGAAAAATCCGCATACCTCTTAAAAGCCCTTCGCGAACGCTCCCTCTCCGATACCAAAATTATGACGGAACTGGAAGTGAACGCCAATGCATACTATACCCTGCGATCTCGGCTAAACCTAAAGATTGAAGAGTACCTGATGCAGCAGTTGGAAAGCCCACGTACGGACGTGCTGCGCAAGGTGGCCAACATCAACGAAATTGTATTTACCAAGAAGCGCACTATCGCCATTGCCACCCTAAAAAAACTTGAAAAAGAACTGATCGATTACGATCTGGCTAACGAGCTTACCATCATTTATAAATCGCTTAAAAAACTCCAGGTAAACTCGCCCGATTATTTCCAGTACTCGCAGTTGTACAACCGCCATGTGGCTTATATGTTGGCGCTCGATAAAGCGGAAGACCTGCTGGCGGATTACTTTAAGAAATTCGGAAGCTATCTATTTACAGGTGATGAGGTAGAGAAACTCGGACTCTCACTTTTATTAAAGGAGATGTCGAATGTTTCAAACCTGTACGAATCACACCGCTTGTATGTTTACCGCAGCGCTATGCATGTTTTCCACAGGCTGTTTGTTGAGCCGGATGAAAACCTGCAGCAGGATACCGAATCGATTGAAGATACCTTTGCCAAGGTTCAGAAGATTTTTGAAAGCTACAGCCTGGATTCCATTTACTACCACTTGAACCTGGTGTTTGAGTTTTTGAAACTGGAGTATTACAATCACTACAAAGTTTACCGGCAGGCTGAAAAGTATTTTGAAGAAGTGAACGATGCCGCAGGCAACCTGTTAACAAACTACGCAACCTATACGTTCCCTGCGCAGTTCCTCATCTCCAAACTCGAACGCCACCTGCGCCTGAATACGGAAGGCGACCTCTATGCCGAAAACGATAACTTGTTTGTGGATTATGAACCTGATGTGCTGGATATACCCCGGCACGTTATTTTCGTAACGTATAAAGCCTTGTCGGCTTACTATGCTGATAAATTTGATGAAGCCGCCAAACTGATCAACAATTTATTGAACGAAGTAAGCCTGAAAAAGTACCCTATCACCCAACTGGAAATTAAATCGCTGCTGGCCCTTCAATATGTATTGCTTCGCGATTATGAATTGTTCAACCAACTCGCAAACAGCATTCAGCGTCAGATACGGTTAATTGGAAAAGACGCCTGCGAAAACATTCAACTGTTTATTAAAATATTAAAAATAGCTGTGAGTGAAGCCAAACGGGAGAAAGCGAAAAAGATTAATGCGGTTATACCCAAGTTGCAGGCCGCACAGGCCAGCTATTTTGCGCCTACCTTATTGGTACGATTGGATGAAAAGTTGGTCAAAAATCTAACGGAGTATTGATATCAGACTTCAAGCTTCAGAATGTTCTCGTGAGAGAGCGGCTTATTCAGGTAAAGCTTCACATTCTCATATTTTTTAGATCGGCTGAAATCCTGCGGGTTGATACTGGAGGTAAGCATGACGATCTTACATTTCTTCTTCGCTACGTTGCTGAGTTTCTCAAATTCTTCCAAAAACTGAAAGCCATCCATCAGCGGCATATCGATGTCGAGAAAAATTACATCGGGTAACACTTTATCGGCTACATCCAGGCGTTCCATGTTTCGCAAAAATTCGATGGCGCTTTTCGCTCCGGTGTGGGTGTAGATGTTTTCCGTAACTGCGGCAGACTCAATCATCTTTTGATTGATGAGGTTATCAATCTCATTGTCATCAATCAACATAACGGTGCGAAACTTCTTCTCAGCCATAAAAATTTAGGGTATACGTGTTTATAAAAATAGATGTTTGTAACTGAATTCCAAGCAGTTTAAATGTCAAATTTAATGCCCTGAGCCAGGGGCAGGGAGTCGCCATAATTAATGGTATTGGTTTGCCTGCGCATGTAAATTTTCCAGGCATCCGAACCCGATTCACGGCCTCCTCCTGTTTCCTTTTCGCCACCAAATGCCCCGCCTATTTCGGCCCCGGATGTACCGATATTCACATTGGCAATGCCACAATCCGACCCCGCATGCGACAGGAACTGCTCCATCTGGCGCAGGTCAGTAGTCATGATGGCCGATGACAATCCCTGTTTCACATTGTTTTGCATCTCAATGGCTTCATCCAGGTTCTTATATTTAATCAGGTATAAAATCGGGGCGAAGGTTTCCTGCTGAACAATCGGGTAGTTGTTTTTTACTTCGGCAATAGCCGGCTTAACATAACATCCTGAGTTATACCCCTTCCCTTTCAACACACCGCCTTCCACCACAAACTTTCCGCCTTGCTTTACTACTTCACTAAGCGCATTTAAATAAAGCGAAACCGCATTCTGGTCGATAAGCGGACCCACATGATTCTTTGAATCAAGTGGATTACCAATCGACAACTGGCTGTATGCCTTCTTCAGGCGATTCTTAACATCGTTATAAACTTTTTCATGAATGATTAACCTGCGCGTTGTGGTACACCGTTGACCGGCCGTGCCAACCGCCCCAAACAATGCACCGCGAATGGCCATATCCAGGTTTGCATTTTCCGTGATGATGATGGCGTTGTTTCCACCCAACTCCAATAAAGGGCGACCAAAACGCTCAACCACCATTTTTCCAACAGCCCGGCCCATTCGGGTTGAACCCGTTGCTGATACCAATGGAATATCTTCACATTGTGCCAGCATTTTTCCGATTGACGCATCGCCATTCACCAAACAGGAAACACCTTCCGGTACATCGTTGGCCTCAAACACTTTTGCAATGATGTTCTGGCAGGCAACACTGCACAGCGGAGTTTTTTCAGATGGCTTCCACACACACGTGTCGCCACACACCCAGGCCAACATGGTATTCCATGACCAAACCGCTACCGGAAAATTGAAGGAAGATATAATACCAACAATACCGAGCGGATGATACTGCTCATACATGCGGTGGTTGGGGCGCTCAGAATGCATGGTTAATCCGTGAAGCTGCCGTGAAAGACCTACCGCGAAATCACAGATGTCGATCATCTCCTGCACTTCACCCAGTCCCTCCTGCAGCGATTTCCCCATCTCATAAGAAACCAGCTTACCAAGCGCATCTTTATTGGCACGCAATGCTTCACCAATTTGCCGCACCACTTCTCCGCGTCTTGGTGCAGGCCATTTCCGCCATTCCTTAAACGCTTCTTTTGAAACGGCTACTACTTCGTGAAAGGATTTCTCATCGGCAGCCTGAACGGAGCCGATCAAGGCACCATCTACCGGTGAATACGATTCAATAACCGGTCCTTTTGTTTTGATCCATTTTTTTCCGGTTGATACACCCGAATTGGATGATTTGACACCAAGTGATACGAGCGTTTTTTGAATGGCTGAGTTCTTCATGATCTGTTAGTAAAGCTGCAAATCTAACGGATTTGCAGTTTGGAAGGCATATTTATGGTGTTTATCCTGGCAAGAATTCGTGCAGAAAACTGCTTACTTCTGATGGATGCCTTTACTTTGCAGGATGACCGATTCGCGCAGCCCATCACTTGAACAAACCGTAACAGACCGGATTGATGCCGCGGTTAAATTTATCAATACAACAAGCAGTCATATTTTCCTTACCGGAAAGGCAGGAACGGGTAAAACCACATTCTTAAAAAACCTCGCTCGCAAAACACATAAATCGTTTGTGGTGATTGCCCCTACCGGGATTGCCGCACTTAATGCCGGTGGCGTTACCATCCACTCACAATTTTTACTGCCGCGAGGCACCTTTTTGCCCGAACGGTTTCTTCCACACGACTTTCAGGATAATGGCAGTTACTTTTCAACCGATGTGCTGGGAAGAAAACATCCGTTAAACAGTGATCGAAAACAGGTACTCCGATCCATCGATTTACTGGTGATTGATGAGGTGAGCATGTTACGTGCCGATGTACTGGATGCAATCGACTACCGCCTGAAAGCTGCGCGCGGAAATTTTTATCAAAGTTTTGGTGGGGTTCAAGTGCTGTTTATTGGTGACTTGTATCAGCTGCCCCCGGTAGTTAAGGGTGAAGAAGCACAGGTGCTCGGGCGGTATTACACAACGCCCTGGTTTTATGAAGCAAAGGCACTCCAACACGAGCCCTTTGTTTACATTGAACTGGATAAAATTTTTCGTCAGCAGGATAATGCCTTTATCAACATATTGAACAACCTGCGCAACAACATTATCCAAGAGTCGGACATTGAAAAACTAAACCAGTACTATCAACCGGCTGAGTCGATTAAGCAACTAAAGGAAGTCATTACCCTAACCACGCATAACTATAAAGCCGATGAATTGAACCGGAATATGTTGCGCGAGTTGAAGTCACCCTCCTACTACTTTGACGCCATCATTCAAGGAGATTTTCCGGAAAGCATGTATCCAGTGCTCCAACAAATTGAACTGAAAGAAGGCGCACAAATCATGTTCATTAAAAATGATTCGGAAGGAAACGCATA
Organism: uncultured Roseivirgaceae bacterium; assembly: GCA_964419145.1. Lineage (GTDB taxonomy): Bacteria > Bacteroidota > Bacteroidia > Cytophagales > Cyclobacteriaceae > UBA2336. The sequence goes on from CAYQOM010000011.1 coordinate 30,051, forward strand.
TGTGAACGGCAACCTGGCTACTGTAAAAACACTTTCTTCAGACAGCATTACGGTGGTTATGGCAGATTCGCACGACACGTATACGCTCAAAAAAGAAACATGGGAAAATAAAAAGTATACCGTTAATGCTGATACCCGCGAACTTGATGAAGAAGTGGTGGGCACGTTTGTCCAGTATCCGGTTAAACTTGCATGGGCCATTACCGTGCACAAAAGCCAAGGACTTACTTTTGATAAAGCTGTCATTGATGTGGATCAGGCTTTTGCCGATGGTCAGGTTTACGTAGCGCTTTCCCGGTTACGCTCACTGGACGGACTGATCCTGCGCACCCCAATCAACCCCAGGGTAATTGGCACCAATAAGAATATTGTCGCGTTTTCTGAGCAATACAACAAACCTTCAAAACTACTTGCCGAGCTAAAGGCAAGTCAGCAACATTTTGCTTTTGAGATGCTGAGCAAAACATTCGATTTTGAAAGTCTGGTTAAGGAGATTCGCTTTTTACAAAAAGGCCATTCCGACAATCCGGTAAACGACATCGCTACAAAACCGGTATTGATGCAAATACAGGAATCGTTGGCTGCTGAAAGTGGAACGACCATCAAATTCAAGCAGCAGTTGGATAACCTGCTTCATCGTAAGGATTATCAAACCTTAATGGATCGAATTGAAAAAGGGAGCGCCTACTACAAAAATCTGTTGTATAAAAATCTCGAAATACTTTTACGCCACATCGCAGAAACCAAACATCGCAAACGGGTAAAAGCTTACCTGACCAGCTTGCAGGATATCGATCAATTGCTTTCAAAAAAACTGGAGGAAGTTGACAAAGCACCTATCCTTACGCAGGCCATTTTAAGTGGGGAAGATCCGGAAGGATTAACCGCGTTGGCCGAACAACGATCGGTAACGCGCCACGCCATGCAAAAGGAAATTGATAAAACCATTGAACCGGTAGTATCAAAACCCAGGCAAAAGAAAGGTACACGTTCCAAAAAGAATGAGCGAAGTACGTATGATGTGACCCTGGATTACTTTAATGCCGGCATGACGATTGAGCAAATTGCGAAGGAGCGAGGACTTGTGGCCGGAACCATTCAATCGCACTTAGCCAAAGCCGTTGAAATGGGCCGCGTCAATATTTTCAAAGTTGTGCCTGAGGAACGGGTTGAAGAAATTTTACAGGGTATGAATGAGATGCCTGATGCCTTTAGCTCAAAAGAATTATTCGATAAACTGGGTGGTAAATTCAGTTATGGAGAATTACGGGCAACTATGGCGTTTGCGGGCAAAAAATCAATCCGAAAAACACCTGAGTAATGCTTACCAATCTAACCCGTAGGTTGCCTTCTCACCATTCGCATAATAGCCTTCAATCAGCACACCGCCCTTTTTATACTCCAGCATGCGGTTCAAATCAGCGAGGTTATCCACCGGTACCCGATCCACATACGCGATGATAAAGCCTTCGCGCAACCCGGCTGTTTGCCATTTTCCTTCTTCCACTTTTTTAACCTGTACTCCTCCTTCAAGTTTTAAATTGAGCAGGTCGGAATACGGCACATCTTCAAAGTAAGCACCATTGAGTTCATTTTTGATTTCGGGCTCAATAAGTGCTTCGTTACCATCGCTGTTTTTTAGGCGGGCACGTACGGTAACATTTTCAGTCCCTCGTACATACGTTACCGAAATTTCTTTACCAGGTCGGTTGCGGGCAACCCACTCTTGTAATTCGGAAACTGTATTTACCGGCCGTGAGTCGATAGCCGTAATGACATCACCCTGTTGAATGCCCGATTCTTCTGCCGCGCCACCGCGACTAACCCGGTTCACCAACACACCCCGGTTCACGTTAAGCGAAAGCCTATCCGAAACATTTGCATCCACATCAGAAATCTGAATGCCTAGCAAACCGCGTTGCACCTGACCAAACTCCAACAGATCGTCCATTACTTTTTTCACCAGGCTTACTGGTATGGCAAAGGAGTAACCTGAATATTGCCCAGTAGCTGTGGCAATTGCTGTATTGATACCGATTAGTTCGCCTTTCAGGTTTACCAATGCACCCCCACTGTTACCCGGGTTCACAGCAGCATCGGTTTGAATAAAGGATTCAACCTGCAGGTTATTCCGATCGCGAAGGATGCCGATGTTTCTTGCCTTTGCGCTTACAATGCCAGCCGTTACGGTTGAGTTTAGATCAAACGGATTACCGATGGCCAACACCCATTCTCCCGGGCCAATGCCATCCGAATTTCCATAACGAATAAAGGGAAGCTCTTTTGCTTTAATCTTCAGCAAAGCAAGATCGGTACTTGGATCGGTGCCTACAATTTTGGCATAGTAACGTTGGTTGTCGTTCATGACAACTTCAACATTGGTTGCATCTTCAATTACATGATTATTCGTAACGATGTATCCATCATCGGAAATGATAACTCCCGAACCAGAAGAACGGGCTGGCGCTTTATAGTACAACTCCAACGGATTGAGACTGAACATTCCTGAACCATAGGTGGTACGAATGTGCACCACACCGCTCACTACTTTTTTGGAAGCAGTGAGAAAATCCATTCCTGCGGGAACGCGATAGGTACTATCCGAATCAAAGCTGGTCAGTTTCATGCGTTGCCGATCTTCAATGGAAGAATAAGGAGCAGAAATAGAATCCAGGTAATGTACCGTATACCAGGATCCGATTACGCCTCCGGCAATCGCAACCAATAAAATGAGCAGGGTAAAAATAATCGTACGCTTCATATCAACAGGTGTTTAGCAGCAATAAGAAAGTTAACGGATTTTTTATTTCGAAGGATAAAACTCAGCCGCATTTTAGATAAGCGGGCAAATTAATCTGTGATAAACAAAAAGAAAGCCCCGCCCCCGTTGCCGGAGACGAGGCTACTCACCTAACCTAACCCTACTTGCTAGTGCCTTTAATTAACTTTTATTGAGGTTTTCAGTGCTTTTTTCTCATCCTTTGGTACCGTTACCTCCAGAATTCCATTCACATAGGTTGCAGAAATTTTTGAAGCATCTACATTTTCGGGCAGCGAGAATGAACGACTGAATGTTCCATACTGCGTTTCAATCGAGTAGAAGTTCTTCTCCTTCTTTTCATTCTGGAACTTACGCTCACCGCTGATGGTCAGGTAATTGTCCTTCAGGTCGATGTTGAAATCTTCCTTGTTCATACCCGGAACGGCCACGTGAATTTCATAGGCTTTTTCGGTTTCAACCACATCAACGCGTGGCACAAACGAATACGCAGAACCACCTGTGCGGGCTACGGATTCATTGAAAAAACGATCGATCAAATTGCTGAAGGATGTCGGTACGAAATCGTTCAGTGCGGAATTGTATCTGATAAGGCTCATAGTTTTATTTTGTTTGGTTAAACATTCAAAATCACTTACGTCATGCCTATCCTGAAAAAATATGCCGATCCAATAATTAAGCCATAATGACACCTTTTTGTATTCAATTACGGGGTATTTTAAGACATTTTGTCTCTATTTAATCTCTGTCCCTGCAATTTTAATCCTTTGCTGCCTTGATGATCAGCTCTCAAAAAAGTGTGTTTAAGCCTTCAATTTCCTTGTTTTTAGGCCTTACAGAATCGATTAAAGCGCTATATTTCACCTCATTCAACCTGATTTTAACCTATGAGCTTAACGTTTCTCGACACTGTGATTTTTGTCGCCTATTGCGGACTCATTTTAGGTATCGGCCTGTATGTTTCCCGCGATAAAAAAGGGCATGAAAAAAATGCAGAAGACTATTTTTTAGCGGGCAAATCGCTGCCCTGGTGGGCGATTGGTGCTTCACTGATTGCCGCGAATATTTCAGCTGAACAATTTATCGGTATGTCGGGCTCAGGTTTTGCCATTGGGTTGGCAATCGCCTCATATGAGTGGATGGCCGCCATCACGTTATTGATTGTTGGAAAATTCTTTTTACCCATCTTCATCAATAAAGGCATTTACACGATTCCCGAATTTGTAGAAAAGCGTTTCAGTACCAACCTGAAAACCATTCTCGCAGTATTCTGGATTGGACTGTTTGTATTTGTTAACCTGACTTCCGTACTCTACCTGGGCGCACGTGCGCTCGACACCATTGTTGGAACCGGTGATGGAAGCCTGATGATGTACAGCATTATTGGTTTAGGATTGTTTGCCGCTGCTTATTCGTTGTATGGCGGACTTTCAGCCGTGGCCTGGACAGATGTGGTTCAGGTAGTGTTGTTGATTTTTGGCGGACTGATGACCACCTATCTTGCATTGGAGCATGTGTCACCCACCGGTGGTGTCATTGACGGATTTGTCCACATCCTCAATGTTGTTCCAGAAAAATTCTCCATGATTCTAAGTAAAGGAGAAATCATCGATCCCAATGGAAAAGATGCCTGGTGGGATTTACCCGGCCTTGCTGTATTGCTTGGCGGTATGTGGGTAGCTAACGTATATTATTGGGGGTTCAATCAATACATCATTCAACGAACACTCGCTGCCAAAAGCTTAGGGGAAGCACAAAAAGGAATTGTGTTTGCTGCGTTTTTAAAAATGTTGTTGCCTTTGATAGTAGTTATACCGGGTATCATCGCTTTTGTGCTGAACGCTGATGCAAATGGTGAGCTCACGAAAGAAACACTTGATCCAAGTTTTGTAACAGCAACCGGAACCATTGCCAACGACAATGCCTGGCCATGGTTAATCCGCAGCTTCATTCCTGCCGGATTAAAAGGATTGGTGTTGGCTGCATTGGCAGCAGCAATCGTTTCGTCACTTGCTTCCATGCTTAACTCCACAGCAACGATTTTCACTATGGACATCTACCGGCCATACATCAACAAAACAGCTACCGACAAACAAACGGTTTCAACCGGAAGAATTACCGGAGCGGTAGCGTTGGTAATTGCGATGCTGATTGCGCCTCTGCTCGGCAATCTTGGTCAGGCGTTTCAATTCATACAAGAGTATACGGGTGTAGTTAGTCCGGGTATTCTGGCGGTATTCCTTGCGGGATTGTTCTTTAAACGCGCCACCAACAACGGGGCGATATGGGGAATCATCAGCTCCATACCCATTGCACTTTATTTTAAGGTTGGACCTAAAGGCTGGTCGGATGCGGCCATGTTCGTGAACATTCCGTTCCTCGATCAAATGTTCATTACCGCTATTCTTTCACTGGCCATCATTTTAGCCATCAGCTTCTACGAATCAAAAACGGCTGATGCCAAAGGAATTCCAATTAACAGAGAATTATTCAAGACCGGTCCAGCGTTTAATATTGGCGCTACGATTGTGCTGATACTGTGTGCTGTATTGTATGCGGTGTTCTGGTAAGCTTGCGTGACTTGATTGTATCATTACAGAGGTTTGTGTCTTCACAAACCTCTGTTCATTTCAAATGTGGCCTGATCAGTTCTCTCCATATGGCATATCCTCCTTCATTCATATGGAGCATATCGCCCAGAAATAATTCCCTTCTGGGATTGCCCGCTGAATCCAGCATAGCATCAAACACATTGATATAGGAGGATCGCCTGATACTTTTTAGATATTCTTTAATCAGTTCATTTCCTTCCCGATAAACAGGCAAAAGTTTTTCACGACTCGGACTCGGTTTCATGGAAACATAGGAAAGATGTGCATCCGGAAAGCGTTCACGGATAAGCTCTGTCAACTTAATAAATCGGTTAAGCACTTCATGGCCTGTAACAGTTGAGTCGTAAGCAATATCATTTTCACCACAGTAAATGACAACTTGCCGTGGCTTGTAAGGCGTAATCACGTAATCGATATACCGAATTTGATCAAGTAAGGTTGAACCACCAAAACCAACGTTCACAATCGTTTTTTCAGGAAAGGCTTCATTGGCAGTTTTCCACATCGTAAACGAAGAACTTCCGACAAATAAAATCTGGTGCCTCGGTTTTGGATCAGAGAGGTCAGCCAGTATTACTTGCTGTACATCATTCCAATACGGAAACGGCTGTTGACCCTGTGCTGAACCAAAAACCAAAATAAGTATCCCAATAAGGATTCCAAATTTTTGCATTTTTAAGCGATAGCTTTAGTAGGTACCCGAGAATTTATTATCAAATCGTTTGCCTTGATCTTTTCGCAACGGCATCTGCATGCCTTTGGTGTTTTCAAGCCAGGCAAAGATAGCTTCATTCAGTTCATTGGCAATTTGCTGATGCGCCTCACTGCGAATCAGGTTATTCATCTCCAGCGGATCATGCTCCAGGTCGTATAGTTCATTGATATCCCATACACCATGATAGCGAATATATTTATACTTATTGGTGCGCACAGCAAACACCGTTGGCGTTTGAGGAAAAGGTCGTTCCCAAAAGTACTCGTAATACAGCGTATCGCGCCATACAATTGGTTCACCCTGAAGCAAGGATTTGAATGAACGCCCATCCATATTCCCAGGGGTATCAATACCTGCTAAATCCAATATAGTTGGGCCAATATCAATGTTCTGTATGTTTTGCGTAAGCACACCATTTTCCAGGCCTCCACCCATGGCCAGTAAGGGAACACGCATCGACTCTTCATACGCCTGTCTCTTGTCAATCAAACCATGTTCTCCAAACGAAAATCCATTGTCGCCCATATAGAAAACAATCGTATTTTTCATTAGGTCATGTTTATCCAGGTAATTCAAAATTGCCTGAACGCTCTCATCAACACCTAATAACGTTTCGCAGTATTTTTTATAAAAATTTTCAAACGAAATAGCTCCATGATACATGTAATCCACACCGTGCCAGCTATGCCGCTGATTCTTCACCCATTGCGGCAAGTCATCATAATTATATTTGATACTGTCTTGTGCCCTTTCATTTCCGGGTGGAAACATAGAAGGTGGATAGGCTACCAGCTCATTCAAATAAATATTATCATGCCGCCTGGCTGGAGCAAACTCTGAATGAACACCCTTGTGCGATAGATACATGAAGAAAGGTTTGTCAGCTTTACGCGTATCCAAAAATTCAAGTGCATATTCGGTTAACAAATCTGAGATGTAAGCTGAATCCGTATACTTTTTCTCTTCGCCATTGATGTTCAAGGTTGGGTTATAATAAACACCCTGACCGGTAAAACTTACCCAATGATCAAAACCCTTTCTCGGATTGGCGTGATGCTCGCCCATGTGCCATTTTCCTAAAAAAGCAGTTTCATATCCTTGCTGTTGCAGGTACTCAGGAAAAAAGATGACCGAATCAGCAATAGCCGATTGGTTATCTACCACACCATGGTGATGCGTGTATTGGCCCGTAAGAATACTCGCCCGGCTTGGCGAGCACAACGATGTGCTGACAAATGCATTTTTAACATGCACACCTTCTGCGGCCATGCGATCCATTCCAGGTGTTTTGAGAAAGGGAACCTTTCCCGTAAACCCCATGAAATCATAACGGTGATCATCGCTAAGAATAAAAATAACATTTAACCGATCCCTCGCTTCCTTCTCTTTCTCCTCACAAGAGATAAACAAAAGAATGACTATCAGAAAAGAAAGTAATCTCATTTCAATTCAAATTCAGCCTGCAGCACATCGCGTGAATTTCCGCCAACAAAAACATGGAACTTGCCCGGCTCTGCGCCAAAAGTTAAATCGGCCCGATAAAACGATAGATCCTTTTCAGTGAGTGTAAACTCGACAACTCTCGACTCACCTGGTTTCAACATAATTTTTTGAAACCCTTTCAATTCTTTAACGGGTCGTGTAAGGGAGCCCACCAAATCCCGAACATACAACTGAACAACTTCAGCACCTTCACGCGAACCGGTATTGGTTACATGTACTGTAACTGTCACTGATCCTCCAGCCGAAATTTCCTTTTTGTCCACTGAAAGCTTATCGTACGTAAACGTGGTATAGCTTAATCCATAACCAAACGGATAAACCGGGTCGTTGGAGACATCGAGGTAGTTGGAACGGAATTTTTGAAACCATTGTCCTTCCGACAACGGTCGTCCTGTATTTTTATGGGAGTAATACATCGGTAACTGCCCCACATGCTGCGGAAATGTTGTTGTTAGTTTTCCGGAAGGGTTAACATCGCCAAATAATACATCGGCTATGGCATCACCAGCTTCGCTTCCGCCAAACCACACGTTCAGTATAGCCGGTATATTTTCATGCTCCCATGTTAACGTAAGCGGGCGGCCTGTAAACAATACCAATACCACCGGTTTTCCTGTTTCCAGCAGCGCCTTCAACAAATCGCGTTGCGTTTGCGGAATATCAATATTCACCCGGCTAGAAGCCTCGCCACTCATCTCTGCCGATTCGCCAACAGCCGCAACAATTACATCGGCTGATTTTGCAATCCGTAACGCTTCATCGCGAATAGCTTGCGCAGATCGCGGATCACGATTCAAGGATTTTCCAAACATGGTTGCGCGTTCTTCAATGGCAGCATCTTCATGTAAATTTGCCCCCTTTGCATAAACAACTTTAGCCTGATCCCCCAATGCCTTTTTCAAGCCTTCCAAAACCGTAATCGATTCAGAAAAACGAGCCGCCACACTCCAGGTACCCGTCATGTTGGTGGCTGCATCTGCAAGCGGTCCAACCAATGCAATGGTTCCTTTCTTTTGAAGTGGCAAGATGTTCTTGTCATTTTTTAACAACACAAAACTTTGTGCAGCCACACTGCGTGCAAAGGAGCGGTTCTCAGCCGTGAAAATTTCTGTCCTGGCGCGTGTATCATCGCAATAGCGATACGGATCATCAAATAGACCTAGCTGAAATTTTGCTTTTAAAATCCTTCGACAAGCGGCATCAATCTGAGCTTCTGTAACTTTTCCTTCTTTCAATGATTGCGCCAGTGTACTGACTAATCCCTCACTCACCATATCCATATCCAGTCCGGCAGCCAATGCTTTTGCCGATACGGTCTGAAGATCACCGTAACCGTGATCAATCATTTCGCTAACGCCTGTGTAGTCAGAAACTACAAATCCGTCAAACCCCCATTCTTTTCTCAACACATCAGTCAACAACCATTTGTTGGCAGTAGCCGGAATGCCATCAATCTCATTAAACGATGCCATCACACTGCCCACGCCTGCATCAACAGCCGCTTTATAGGGTGGAAAATATTCGTTATACATGCGGTGTTTGCTCATATCGGTTGTGTTGTAATCGCGGCCGGCTTCGGCCGCACCATACAACGCATAATGTTTCACGCACGACATGATGGTGTTGTTTGCCGTTAAATCATCGCCCTGGTAACCCCGTACCATGGCTTTCGCAATTTCAGAACCCAGGTACGTATCTTCTCCGCTTCCCTCTGATATTCTGCCCCATCGCGCATCACGCGACAAATCCACCATCGGTGAAAACGTCCAGTTAATGCCATCGGCACTGGCTTCTTGTGCCGCAACACGTGCTGTCTTTTCAATCAGTTCCATATCCCAGCTGCAGCTTAACCCAAGTGGAATTGGGAAGACCGATTCATAGCCATGAATTACATCCATCCCAAATAACAAGGGTATCTTCAACCGGCTTTTCTCCACAGCAATCTGTTGCATTTCGCGAATGGCGTTAACGGATTTGATGTTGAACAGTCCGCCTACCAAACCCTTTTCAATTTTCTTCGCGATATCGGAATTCTGGGCTTGCCCGGTGGTGAACTGTCCGGCAGAAGGAAGATTCAATTGGCCAAGTTTTTCCTCCAAAGTCATCTCGTTTAGCAGCGAATCAATTTTTCTATCCACCGATGATGTCTGATCTCCTGGAGATGAACAGGAAATGATCAACAAAACAAAACATGCAAACAGATAATTTTTCAATCTCATATGGCAAACATTTTAATACGTAAATCCAAGTTTTTTCAAGCCCTCTTGAACTTCGGGTGCACCCATAAATAATTTCCATAACAAACCCGTGCGGTGGTTTTCAATCATCACCGGAATCGGCCCCTGATCAATCGCCAGGTAACGTGGCAGATACCAGTTCGAAGAAAAACTAAAAGCGTCATACGGGCCGTATGTACCTATCAAACTGTCGCGTTCAGGTGCATACATGAATTTTAAAAATTTCATACTCTCTTCGGGAGTGTAGGGGAAAGAAGACAAAGCGGCTGTTGGCGAAATAACTCCGAGATCACCATCGGGCTGATGCCCTGCGTAGCCTTTCATAGAATAGCTGGAAGTAAGCCCCCAACAATTTTCGCCATAACCTTCGTATCCTTTCGGATTATCGACACAATAGCGGTAATGAATAAGCGCGTGATTCTTATTCAGCAACCAATAATCACCATATTGATCTTTCAGGTTACGCGGGTCAAGGCCGAGATAGGAATAGTGTGCCCAGAATAATGGACCAACGGCATCATCGCTGTGCTCGTAATGATCCAGAACGGTTTCCAGATCATAAAATTTTCGATCCGTTTTTATTTCGCCATTGCGCGCCCACCCTTTGTGATAAGCATCTGGTGATATCGGAAAAGTGGGTGATGCAGCAGCCAACACATACATAATCAAACATTCGTTGTATCCGCCAACCGGAAAATTCATTTCCCAATTATGCTTAGGCGACCAGTGCCAGTACAACACATCTTTGCCATTCTGATACCAACTCCACTCCACTTCGCGCCAAAGCTTATCAATCTTTGCAGCCAGTGCCTTTTCTTCTTCACTTCCATCTTTAAAATATTCACGCACGGTTAACAGGCCCTGAACCAAAAAAGCGGTTTCAACCAAATCACCTCCATCATCTTTCGGACTGAATGGTTTTGTTTTGCCCGTTTGTCCGTCCAGCCAATGTGGCCATGCACCATGAAAACGTTCAGCTGTGTCGAGGTAATGAACGATGTGATTGAATCGTTCAAAGCCTTGTTGACGGGTAATGAAGCCTCGCTCAATGCCAACCAGGATGGCCATTAATCCAAAGCCTGAACCCCCTGTAGTAACTACATGCTTATCGTTTTGGGGATAGATGTTATCCATGTGCGTGCGTTCGGGTGCGAGGCCGGAAGTAGGCTCTGCATTATCCCAGAAATATTGAAAGGTTTCGTATTGAACGCGGGTGAGTAGCGAATCATCACTTATCGATACTTGTTGCTGTTCTTCTTTTGCGGGTGGTGTGCACGCTGTCATCACCATGAAGGCTGCTATAAAAATGAAAATTGCCTGTAATCCTCTCATGTTGGTCTGGTTTAAATCAATTAAAATTCAATCACATTACTTCTATTAGAAACCCCGGTTTCACCAATCGCTTCTATTTGCGCAAAGTACTTTACACCCTTATTCAACCCCCTGAAATACCGTTCTGCTGATTCATGAATCATTATGCAGTTGTACAATTTATCAGGTGCAATGCCATAATAAATGTTGTATGCATAGGCGCCTTCAACCTGTTGCCATGTAAAAGTAGCATCGCGTGTATCGGCATGTCGATTCACCGAAAAGTCATCAACAGGTTTTGGTAATGCACCTTTGCGTTTTCCAAAAATCCGAAATCCGGCAATGGCAAATTTTCCATCAGCCATATGAATATTTTCAAGTTTAAGGTATCGGGTAGTGAATGGCTTTTTCAGTTCGATGTAGTCGTGTGGAATATCTTTTTGGTTTTTGCTTTTATCAATCAGGATGTCCCAGCTATCACCATCATGACTATGCCATATGATGTATTGATGGTAAATGGAATCTTGTTTATCACGAAGTGTTGCTCCCTCATCAGCATAGTTAATTTGGATGGCATAGATGTCCACTTCAGCTCCCAAATCAACGGCCAGAAATTCACCTTTCTGATTGGTTTCTGCACTCCAATAATTCCGGATGTTTTCATTCACGGCCAATTCTGGAGTTTTTCCCGACAAGGAAGAAGAAGCCCAGACTTTCTTTTTATAGGATTGGAGCATCCATCCGGTAAAGGTTGATTCACGATGATCACGCAAACCCGATGCATGAAAATTTGGGTAATCGCCAAATGCGGTAATGCAATACAGCTGTCCGTCATCATCAAAACCGGTCGGAAAAATTCCTAGTCTCCGTTCAAACTTGTACTTAATCCAATTGAGCATTGTACCAGCATGCCAATAGTTGCCGTACTTATCTTTAAATGTGCTGCCATGGCCGGCACCGGTAATAAAACCACCTGGCTTATATGAAAACGGATTATAAGATTGATACTCAAAAGGCCCCAACGGATTATCGCCCACCAACACACCATCGGCATAAATATTCCACTCTGTTCCAGGGGCGGCATATTGATAATAATATTTTCCATTATGCTTAGTCATCCATGGACCTTCTGTATAGGGTGCAATCGTTGTATCGGTATGATCTTCTCCAAAACGTTCCCATCCGTGTTCATCGGGAAATAATCGAGAGAGTTCTTTTCGTTCTCCGATCGGTTTGTAACCATTTTTTGCATCAAGCTCCATTCCGTAAAGCGGATAAAAATTCGAACTGCCCCAGTATACATATGCTTTTCCGTCATCGTCTTTAAAGAAAGATGGATCCCATGTTCCCACTTCAAATGAATCACGGAGAATGGTCCACTTAGCATTTTTAGGATCCGTGCTTAGATAAAGCGGCATAGGATCTGGCGCAACAAAGGATGGAATAAACAACAGGCTATCGCCCCAAGCCCAAGCACCCGGAGCACAAACATTGTCGCCTGCTCTTCCGTTTTTTTGAAAATCCTGCCGGACAAAATTCCACGTGCGCATATCGGCACTCCACCAATACCCGTTTTGATTGGTTGAAAACAAATACAGTGTGTCGCGCAGGTTTACAACAGCAGGATCGGCTGTGCTACGGTGTGATTCATCTTGTGCATAGTAGGTGTGTGTAGAAGGCACATATGCATAATCAAGATTGATAGGATTGCAATATGTAGTGGGCACTTCATAATACTCCGCTGGTTTATCTAAGCATGATATTATTGCTGTCGCAGCAATAAGAAAAAGAAAACTATGGTACAATCGTGCGTTCACGTAATACTATCAATTTGTAAATCCAAGTTTCGTCATGGCACTTTCTACTTCCGGTGCCGACATAAATAAATCCCATAACAATCCTGTTCTGTAATTTTCTATCATGATGATGATGGGTCCTTGGTCAATTGCCAAATACGAATTCGCCACCCAACCTTCCGTAAGGTTAAAGGCATCGTAAAAACCATAATTACCCCATAACTTATCACCATATATATAGTAGAAAAATTTCAGTGCTTCCAGCGATTCATCAGGCGTATATGGAAAAGACGAAAGCGCTGCTGTGGGTGTAATCACGCCAAGATCGTTGGTGGGTGAATGGGCGGAATATCCTACGTGATTGTCGCTGGCGGTTAAGCCCCAGCAATTTTCGTTGTACCCTACAAATTGCTTCGGGTTGCGCACGCAATACTTATAATTAATGAGGGAGTGGTTCGTATTCTGCTCCCAATAATTGGCATATGCATCCGATAAATTTCTTGGATCAAGTCCGAGGAATGAATAGTGCGTGAAAAATAATGGTCCGCCAAAAGGATAACCGAGTGGCAACTGAATATCCTCATATGTATTTCCGTTTTGCATACCACCATTCGAAGCCCAACCCTGATCGTAAACCGTTTTAGGTATGCTGTGCGTAGGTGATGCAGCCGCCAGAAAATAGGTGATCAAACATTCATTCCAGCCTTTTATCTGCATGTTCATGGCCCAACCCTTATCGGCCGACCAATGCCAATACAATACCTGTTGATTATCCCTTCTGTACCAATCCCATTCTACACCTTGCCATAGTGCATTGATGCGATTGATCAACGCGCTCTCTGTAGCGTCTCCTGAATCAAGATATTGCCTAAAAGTAATCAGTCCCTGAATGAGAAAAGAAGTCTCCACGAGATCACCACCATTATCGTTTGTACTGAATGGAATAACGTCACCCGTATTTCCATTCATCCAATGCGGCCACACGCCATGAAAGCGATCGGCCGTTTCCAGAAAGTCTAGAATTTTATCGAGGCGTTCGATACCTTGTTGTCGCGTAATAAATCCACGTTCAATACCAACAACAATCGCCATAATACCAAAGCCTGAACCTCCACTGGTAACCAAATCACCGGAAGTATTTCTCTCACGCGCCATTCCACTGGCCGGATGCGCAAAATCCCAGAAATACTTGAAGGTTTGTTGTTGCACCAAGGTGAGTAATTCCTCATCGGTGATGGTTGGGAATTTTGGGGTGGGATCAGCCGCTGCATAAAATACCTGTGTCAAACCCTGGAAAGGTTCCTGGTTAACGCCCTCAAGGTTATCCGAAATGGTAAGGGTATATTTTCCAAAAGGTTGCAAGGCTGTACTACGTGTTATGGTTAGTGTCTTATTCTCATTGGAAAGAACGGGCAGTGGCGTTCCTCCTCCGGGTCCTTGTAGTTGAATAGAGCCTGAAACTTTTGCAGGATTTACCGGAACAGAAAATTCTATTGTCATAGTCAAATTAAGGGATACATCAAGTACGCGGTTCGATGAGGTAATTACCACATCACCTATGGTAAATGATTGAACGGTTAACGGAGCTGATATGGATTTAAACTTTATGAGTTGACCTGAAAAATTCTCTCCCTGAACACCCTTCAAGGTATTTGAAATGGTTAAGGTGTATTCAACACCATTTTGCAATAACTGCACGGGCCGTACCAGTACACCTTTATCATTACTCAGATAATTATACTCAACTTCAATATCTAAGCCAGTAGAGGATGAAAGCGTAATTGAAGAAGGCACCGTATTTCGGTCAACCGCGGATAAAAAAGTGAGATAAACAGGTTGATCAACCGGCACACCTGCTGTAAGGGATCCATTGAGATCAAGACTCACCGAGCCGATAAATGCGGTTGATAGTTGCAACGCACCGGGTGAATCATCCTGATTGCAACTGATAATCGATGTTGCACTTATGTAGAAAAATAAAAGTAACCGCTTAATCACCTTACAGGTTTTAAAAAGGAGGTTCCACCATTTACTGATGGAACCCTTCCTCACACTAAACTAACACCAAACCTAATTAACGTAATGCGCAACCTTAAGGAAATCAGGCTGCAGATTACATCATGTTAATTTTCATCATCGATAATCGTCTGAATTTCAGCTTGTGATAATGCTTTATTGAAAATACGGAGTTCATCCATATAACTTTCGTCAGAAAGATGGCCCCATTCTGTAAAGCGTGGCGCACCCGACATAATGGAAAGCACATCACAACCCGTCCAGTCAACACCTGTAAACGCACCTTCCGAAACTACTGTACCATTAATGTATACTTTACATTCAGTACCGGATATGGTAAAGGCAAAATGATTCCACTCATTTAAGGTTGGGTCAACATCCGCATTTGCTCCCCCGTCAAACCAATTATCACCTGTCCCATTTCCAACATTTAGTTTAAAGCGCTGTTTACCTCCGGCATTTTCGCGGAAGAATCGGAAGCCTTGTGTGCGGGTATTGATACCTGGAGGACCCATTACCAATACACCAGCTCTGTCGGGAGTGGCATCAATCTTCATCCAAAATACTGCGCTGAATTCATCATTGGTTAAATCTGTTGTTGGGAAGGTCAGGTATGAATCGGTTGCTCCCGCATAGGCATCAGAACCTTGTACGCTCTCACCAGCAAAGCCTGGTGTACCAACAATTGTAGGAGAGGTTTTGGTTATGCGTTCGCTGTTGGATTCATCGAAAGGCATGTAGAAAACTTCGCCATCATACTTGGGTTCGTAAACTTCCTCTGCAGAAGTAACCATAATGTTTTGAACCTCGGCTTGAGAGAGCGCTTTATCAAAAAGTCTAAGTTCATCCATGTTACTTTCATCAGAAAGATGTCCCCATTCGCTAAACCGCGGTGCACCTGACATAATGGATAATATATCGCAACCAGTCCAGTCTATCTCCGAAGTCATTGCTCCTTGAGAAACGATATTTCCATTTATGTATACTGTACCTTGTGTTGGCGAAATCGTGAACGCCAGGTGAACCCACTCGTTTGTTGTGGGGTCAACATCTGCATTTGCTCCACCATCAAACCAGTTTTCACCGGCACCATGCCCTACATTAAGTTTGAAACGTTGTTTTCCGCCTGCATTCTCACGGAAGAGACGGAAGCCTTGTGTACGCGTGTTAATGCCCGGAGGGCCCATAACAAGAATACCTGCACGATCGGGTGTAGCATCAATTTTCATCCAAAAGGCAGCACTGAATTCATTTGTGGCTGTTAACTCGCCTGAAGGAAAGGTCAGGTAACCATTTGCAGCGCCAGCATACGAGTTAGTACCTGCTTTTGCTTCTGAAGAAAAACCAGGGCTACCCACGGTTGTAGGGAAAGAGACACTTACCAGTTCAATAAAATTGCCATCAAACGGCATGTAGAAAATTTCACCATCATAAATTGGAACATACGCTGGCTCCTTCTCAAAGTTTACCAGTTTGGTAGTGGTTTTACCGTCAATATCGACTGCAGTAATATCAAGTACGTGCGTACCCGTGGTCAGATTTGTATACAGGTATTGCTGCTTAAACTTACGGTAATCTTTAAACTCATCGTAACTAACGATCAACTCATCATCAATCTTAACTGTAACGGATGCGATTTCTATATCATCAACCACTTCAAAATTCAGGTTAATTGAGGTTACATCTTCATTTACTTTGATTTTTGTTCCTTCGGCTGGATATACCACATTAACCACTGGTGCTGATACATCATCACCCGGATCAACCCTGCGTATATCATCTATAAAACTATCCTTACACGAAAAGGCAAGAATCAATAGACCAGGTATTAATAATTTTAATGTTTTCATGTTCAACATAGTTTAATTATTTATTTGTGCATCCCTGAGTTGTGATAAAATATCAACCTGTGCCTGCGGATAGGGTAGGAATCGCTTTGATTCTTCAAACGTTCTACGGGAATCATTCAATTCTGTGGTTCGATTATGACGAACAAGGTCTTCAAAGCGAGTTCCCCACTCCATCGCGAGCTCGGCATATTTCTCATCCAACACATCATCTAACGTTACCGCACTAAGTGGTGCAAGATCTGCGCGATCACGTACTTCATTAACAGCTTCCGTAGCCGTCATCTCAGCACTGACAGCACCCATTACAACGGCTTCAGCATGTACAAGCAGTATCTGGGCATAGCGAATACATACAAAATTGTTTCCTGTACCATAATCGGTACGACCCGGAGTGAGTTGCGTAGAGGGCAAATAGTGTTTTCCGCTGGAGAACTTCGCGCGGGATTCAGCCTGACCATCTGTTCTTCCAATCACATCACCATCGGCTGTTTCGTTGGTAATGTATGCCGGGACCGGATTATACTTGGGGTCTGATGACTCAATAATATCGATTCCATTTTGTGTGAACAGAACGTTTGTTGTCAAACGAATATTCTCTTCGCGATCCAGCATAAACTTGATGTATTTCTCTGTTGGCTCCCAAAAGCCCCAACCGGCACCCGCGCCTGAAACTGAGGGTGTCCATGCATTAGGACCAAAAAAAGCGTAGAGGTAACTTCTGTTTTCACCAGAGCCTTGGCCAAAGTCAGAATATTGTAACTCTAATAACCGCTCATTGTTGAGTTTACCCGGCTTCTTGAATAGATTGTAGTAGTCATCTTCTAAAGAGAAAAGACCTGAACCAATAATTTCGTCAGTTGCATCAACAACACCTTGATAGTTTTCCATTTCAAGGTTAGCCAAAGCCTTTACGGCAAGTGCTGTATACCGTGTTACACCACCCCTTAAATCTGTACGTTGATTCGGACGAACATTGGGTAGCAACGGAACTACTTCATCCATTTCATCGGAAATATGTTGCATCACTTCCTCAAAAGTTGATAACGGGGTAAGGTAAAGCTCCTCCGACTGAGAACTTGATGGAATCAGGATTGATCCCCACAGGCGGGCAATCTGCATCAATTCAAAAGCACGCATCACCCTAATCTCAGCTTTATATTGTTCAGCAACAGCTGGGTTCGGAGCAAATTCCTTGTATTTATCTATTTCTTCCATTGCCCCGTGAAAGGTGAACATGTCACCATAGAGGTTCTGCCATACAGAGTTGTACATCCAGAAGGAACTATTGTATTTGAATTCATCTGTATCGGTGAGAGGCGCCTGATCACCAGCCGCATGAACATCATCCCCTCGAACCGAAATCAATGGAAAAGTCTCCCATTGCAGATTATAGAAAGTAGCGTAAGCGCCAACCAGGTGTGCATACATGTTTTCAGTTTGGGTATAGTCGATATTTTCCTGAAGTGCCTGATTATCGAGTGGCTCATTGAGCATATTGTCACAAGAGGTAACAAACACCAGTACCAACCAAAGCGGCAGCGTTCTTGTAATTATTGTTGTGAATTTCATAACATTCATGTTTTGAAGTCTTTTAAAATTTGAGGTTCAATCCCATCGTATAAACAGCCGGGATCGGATAGGTTTGCCGATCGATACCATTTGCAACTTCAGGATTAAAGCCGTTGTAGTTAAACACAGTAACCGGTCTTTCAGCCGTAAAAACCAATTGCGTCTGCGGCAAATTGATACCAAAAAGCTGTCTGCTTTCTACATTATAAGTGAGTCGTACATTTTGTATACGGAAGTAAGAACCATCTTCAACAAAATGATCGCTCATATTGAGATTCCAGGCCTTGCGTAACCCAGCTGCGGAAGGGTAGCGATCAGAAGTGCCTTCGCCCTTCCAAAGATTTGTAGCGAGTTCGGCATCAATATTTGTGTCATTGGTGAAAATGATCTCACCACGCTTGCGATTTAATATGCTGTGGCCAGTCATTCCCTGAAAGTTTGCCGTTAATTCAAATCCTTTGTAGGCTACACTAAAATCGAAACCATACATAAAGTTTGGTAGAATCGATCCCAGAACCACGCGATCGGCCGCATCAATTCTGCCATCACCATTCTGATCTTTGAAGAAGAAATCTCCTGGCACCAGGCCACGTTCTGTTATGAATTCGCTGGTGTAGCCACTGTTGTCGATTTGCGACTGGTTTTGAAACACCCCGTTGATTTCGTAACCAAAAAATGCATTAATAGACTCACCAACAATTGATCGTTGCAAAAATTCAGCCTGACCAGCATCGAGGTATTGTTGACCGCGTAAACTTCTTACTTCATTTTTCAATGTGGTAAAGTTTGCTCCGATAGAATACCTGATACCACCAGCCAAATTATTACTCCAGTTTAGGGCAGCTTCAATACCGGTATTTCTTATTTCGGCACCATTTCTTCGAATCAGGTCGCGCTGTGCCGGCAACAAAAGAATAACAACCGCATCTTTGGTATCGCGTGTATACCAATCAAGATCTAATGACAAGCGATTACTCAGGAATTGTGCCGTGAGGCCGATATTTGTTTCGGCAACTTTCTCCCAACGGTCAACAAAATCAAATGTATTGTCAATGATAATTCCTTGTGCCAAAGCCTCGTCAATAGCTGTTGAAATGGCCGATACTGTACCTTGACCAACCGAGGCCTGAACTCCGTCATTTCCGAGTTCGCCCCAGCTACCACGCAGCTTTAAATAATCAATTGAGGGTACCTGAAAGAAATCTTCTTCTGAAACTACCCATCCTCCTCCTATTGTGAAGAAGTTACCCCACTTCTGTTGAAATTTATTGGTACCATCTCTTCTGAAAGTACTGTAAAGAAGATAGCGGTCATCATAATTATACGCAATACGACCAAAATAAGAAGCGCCAAACTCACGACTACCGAAATCACCGGAGTTATCGCGATCAATCGAAACACCTGGAGGCATGAACCAGGTTTCTTCACGATCAGGGTCTAATGTTGGAATGTCTGCTGCTCGCGCAAAAGTCCCCTCTGTTACCTCACTTCTAAACGAGTAACCACCCAATACCGTAATGTTGTGAGCCCCAAAATCATTAGTATACGTAAGTGTATTATCCAGAATTTGATTCAAGGAAGTTGAGCTACTTCTTGATAATGCATTCAGCACATCCACTACGCCTGTGCTATAAGCAAAATCAACATTACGCGAATTCACTGTTTGATAAGAATAGTTGTAAGCCATTTTAAAAGACAGCTTACTTGGGATGAGTTGGTAGTCGTAATAAAAATTACCGAGTATTTTACCTACGTTGTTACGGTTATTGTTGTAATAAAGATTGTAGAACGGGTTTTGGGGGTTACGATACCCAAGCTGTTGCGCATTTGAAAGTTGATAAGGTGCCGCATTCGTATTTTGTTCGTCAAACACCGGCATAATTGGTACAGCAAAGTAGGCATTGAACCAGGCAGCATCCTCAGCAACAAACTGCTGCGCATTACTGATATTTACATTTCCTCCTACTTGCAATCGCTCGGTTGCACGGAAGTCAACCTTCGTGCGGAAATTCAATCGCTTATAATTGTTTGGTGTAATCTCCAGCAATCCATCCTGATCAAAATAGCTCATGCCCACGGAGTATTGAACATTATCCTTTCCACCAGAAACTGAAATGGTGTGATTTTGAATGCTGGCAGGACGCATCACCTCAGCATACCAATCGGTGTTAACATCCGGTACATTCGGATTAATTCGGCTACGGCCGTAACGTTGAAAGGCATTGTCGATGAAAGAAGCATCAGCCGGGGAGCCGGTTGCCAGAGCATATTCTGTAAACTGCTCGGCATTGGCCATTTTCAATACGTTTTGCGCCACTTGTACGCCATAATAACCACTGTAGGTTACTTCTGTTTTTTGATTGTAAGATCCCGACTTTGTGGTAATCAACACAACTCCATTAGCCGCACGCACACCATAAATCGAAGCTGCCGATGCATCTTTCAAAACAGAAATAGTAGCAATGTCGGAAGTATTTAAAAAGTCAATGTTATCAAAGAACATTCCGTCAACAACATATAAAGGATCAGAGTCTCCCTGGCCAGGCAAGGAACCAATACCCCTAACCCGTACTGTTGGGCCCGCACCTGGAGCCCCACTACTCACAATTTGAACACCCGGCACCTTACCCTGCAAAGCCTGCATAGCCTGGCTGGTGGGCGTCTTAATAATTTCATCCGATTTGATTGTTACAACAGAAGATGTCAAATCCTTCTCTTGCATCGTACCATACCCCACTACCACAATCTCCTCAAGCGCCATGGCATCCGGTTCCAGGATAATGGAAACCTGCGTTTGACTGCCAACTTCAACCGTTTGGGATTTGTACCCGATAAAGGAAAATACCAACGTATTCTCTGACCCCGTTAACTCAATGCTAAAACTACCATTGGCATCCGTAACAGCACCTTTTGTGGTTCCTTGTACCAAAATGTTTACTCCGGGCAACGGTTGGTTGTCTTCAGCCGAAACAACCGTGCCCTGAACCTGGCGACTTTGCGCCCATACCAATGTTCCCAACATGGTGGAGAACATCATAACCAGTAAAATTCTCTTCATAAGCTAGATTTCGAAATTTGGTTGCACATATGCGTCCCTCTTTTCTATAAAATTTGGTAAATCCAAGTAAGCGCGGAAGTTTTTTTGCAACAATCGCCAGTTTTTACGTTGATGTTGCATACTTTTCTTTAAGTGTTTTTAACCGAATAAAAACATTGATTTAAGCTCAAAAATGCAGATAACGAGGTGCAACCGATAAGCCAAATCCTATAAAAAAAACAAACCGGAAACGTTTGCTAATTCAGGTGCCTGAAAACGGGTGCTGACTCCTGTTTTGGCTGGATAATAGGGGTTTGAATCTCCAGAATAACCTCTTCCCACCGCGAAACAGATGGCTTTTTACCCCGATTTTCAAGCTCAGACAGGCGTTGTTGCACCTTATTTCGGAATGCCCATACGGTGTTCAGACCCACGGATAGCTTTTCGGCCAGCTCTTCCAGGGTGTATTCCTTTTTACCCGTTACCGTTAAGTAGGCGATGTAGAAGGCTTTTTCTATAGGGAATTTGATGCTATGGAATATGGTATAGGCCGTAATGGACTCATTATACCCGCAGCGGGTGCACCTGCGGGCAAATTTCTGGCTTCCCTTAAAGTACTTTTCGTTACCGCATTTTCGGCATTGAAACCCACTCTCCCATTTTAGTTGTTCCAAAAACCTGTGACACGACAGGTTATCGGGGTACAGGGTGCGGAACTGGTTGTAATCCATGGTCTTTTCCTGTAGTCGCTCGTTCAACACTTCCTTAATGCTGCTTTTCAATTTCCAGTTGTCCAGGTCGAGCATGGAATTGATCTTATTGATTTTATCGGCCTGTTCTACCAGTTTTTGATTGCTCTCCTCCAACTCCCGATTCTTTTTATCCAACTCCAGGGTGCGCTCACTTACCTTCTGCTCCAGTTCGCGGTTCACTTTGTCTTTCAGCTGCATGTTTAATTCATGCTGGTGAATGATTCTGCGAAGCGCCCGATCGCGCATATCTTTTAAAATGCGAATGCGATCGCCCAACGCGAACGTGAGGAAGAGCATTTCCAGCACAAAAGCAAAATGAAGACTGTAGTGCGATATGGTTGTAAACGGCAATACGTTGAAGTACACCATCATACGCAAAAAGAAACCCGTAAACAGAACACCATAGGCGATCACGAAAAAACGAGCCGGTTTGTACCCTCCACGCCAAACAGTAATCGCAGTGTAGAAGATGAGCGACAATGGTACGATTTCAAGATTCCGATAGGTTAAAAACTGGGGAAAATAAAAGAGTTCCACCCCAAACACCACCGTTCGGATTATGATCATCCACTTCAATGCCTTATCCAGCATCGGTGCGTTTGCCTTGGTGCTCAGAAACTTTCGGGTAAAGATGAGCGCCCATAAAATCAGCAAGTAAAGAAAAACACCAACCGCATAGTTATTCCATTCCGGATGTTGAGGCCATAGGTATTGAAAGCCAATGCCATCCATGCTCATGGCATACCCCGCTACACTCAATATATAACAGATGTAAAAAATGTTTTTGATTTCGCGGATGGCGATGTACACCAAAAAATTATAAAGGCTGATGATGATGATCATCCCATAAAACGTTCCGAACAGGAAGTATTCGTTTAATGCATAATACACAAACCGGTTAACGGAACGCAGGGCAATCCGCAAATCGGCAAATTCGTGTGAGCGCACCCGGAAGTAATAAACCATCACGGTGTCGCGATCCATATCCAACTGAATCTCAAAATTTTTATGCAGAAACAGCCGGTCTGAAAAGGCGTGTTGGTCGCCCATGTTTACGATGTGGTAACCGCCATCATTTTCAGGGATAAAAGCCTCTATGTGATCAATGGTTTGATCATAAAATTCCAATAACCATACTTTTCTGGTGCCGCTGGTATGCTGGATAGGCATGCGTATCCAATAAGAAGCGTTGGTTTGAAAATCAACATTCTGATAGCCGGGATGCGTCTGAAATCGGTTTGAGAATTCAACCGAAGTAATGTCAACAAAATTCAGGCGATTGGTAGGGTCAACGTAGAAGCTGAGTTCGTAGGGCATGAAATTCCGTTCATCCACCGCATCGTCCACATGAAAAGGCTCCTGGGAAAAACCCATCAGCCACATCCCAAAAAAACCAAAAATCAATGCTACGCTTGCTTTCATAGTCCCACCTACCGGTGTTGAAACTACGGAAGAATTTCAAAGTCTGCAATAGACTTTATTGATGAATCAAAATTCATTAATAGTAGAACATCGATCTAATAATAATTTAAGATCATATCCTATCATGGATTCAATCGATCATTAAGAGTTAAAGATTATTCATTTAAGAACCCTTTAATCTATCCTTATCTCTTTCCTCCTTAAGTTCTACTTCAGGAAAATTAAGAAGCAGTTCAATTTCAACATAAAGTTTTCCGTTGTACTTACGCTTCCCATATAAGTAGGCATAGCAATTGGGGTTTTCCCTTAAGGTTTTAATAATCTTTCGCTGATTTCGTGGAATATACCCTACTTTCCTACCATCTAAGGTGTAACAACAAATTGCATTTTTATCAAAAGCATTGTTGGGTTCAAATTTGACAATCAATTCAGTATAGTTTGCTAGAGTATTAATAGTTTCAGCATAGTGATTACCCCCAGTCAGCTCAATTTTTAACCTTTCTCGCGAATACGTTCCAATTCCTGAATAATTGCGCTTGACTTCAGTCTCTACCTCTGAAGGATTAGACGTTGAGCTTGGCTTTCTAAGTATGAACAAATAAACCAAGAGAGAAAACAGTATGATGATTATCGCTATAGTCATTAAATCAGGGCACTAATTGTAATAAGTAATAATTTACTTAAGGTGTCAAAACCATTCAAAGCAGAATTATTGGCGATTTCCAGACCTAAAATAAAAAAGGCAGAAACAAGAATTGTAACTGCCTTATTATCAGTAATATATACTAGCTCCTCCTCTTGGACTTGAACCAAGGACCCTCTGATTAACAGTCAGATGCTCTAACCAGCTGAGCTAAGGAGGAATTTACCCGTTTTTTGGGAGTGCAATATTAAGGTACTGGTGCCTTAAAATCAAAAATGTAGGTCGAATTTTATTGCCAAAACACGCTGGCAACCCTCAGGCTCCTTATTCGTTGTTTTCCGGCTTTTCGCTGTCCCCCTTTAGCAGGTCATACTTTTTTTGCCGGGCCTTCCACCGATCCATCGCAAATTGCTGCATGTCGGCCACTCTGTCCTTTTCGTCAACAATTTCGAAACCCAGCAGAGCCTCAATAATGTCCTCCAGGGTAACAATGCCATCCATACCGCCATACTCATCAATAATCAGTGCAATGTGCTCTTTTTCATTCAGCAATTTCTCCCAGGCATTGAACAGGGTTACGGTTTTCGGAAAGGTTACAATTTCCCGCTTGATGTCGTTCAGGCTTAAATCAAATTTATCTTCGGCCAGTTTTTCAAAAACCTCCTCGCGAAAAACGTAACCGGTAATGTTTTCACGGTGATCGTGATAAACTGGTATTCGTGAAAAATGTAAAAACTCCTTATTGACCAGGAATTCCTTTAAGGTCATGTCTTCACTGGCCACCACCACCACAATACGGGGCGTCATGATTTCATGTACACGAATTCCCTTCAACTTAATCAGGTTTTGAATAATCTTGTTCTCCTTGTCTCCGAAAATTCCTTCTTCCTTGCCAATGTTTGCTAGTGCCGAAATCTCTTCGCGGCTGGTCGTGTACCCTGCTTCCTTTCTTGACAACAGCCGTGTTAAAAATGCCGACACAACGACTAACGGATAGGTTACAAAGATCATCGCCCGGATAGTTTTTGCAGTAACGCCCATGAGTTCGCGACTGTAATTTGCGCCAATAGTTTTAGGAATGATTTCTGTTAACACCAAAATGAGTATCGTTAAGACAGCCGAAACCAATCCAAAATAAGCCTCGCCAAAAACAATCGTGGCCTGTGCGCCAACACCTGCCGCACCCACGGTGTGTGCAATGGTGTTTAAGGTAAGAATAGCTGACAACGGCTTATCAATATCTTCTTTGAGTTTGAGAAAAATGGCTGCTGACAAAACGCCTTGCTCCAATTTTGCTTTCAGATAGGACACAGGCGTAGAAAGCAAAACTGCCTCCATAATGGAGCACAGAAATGAAGTAAAAAGGGCAATAAATAAGTATGTTAATAAAAGCGCCATTTATGGTTTTTTGCTCTCACTTGTTCCCTGATTGTGATAATCGAGATACAAGTTATACATTCCATAAATGGTATTCAGCAGATCTTTTGATTCGAGCAGTAAACGCATTTGCAGTAAACCAATCCGGTTTCCAACGTTGTCTTTCTGTATGGCGGTAATCTGATCATCGATAAACTGATCCAGTTGACTGAGCCACTTTTGTTGCTGGTCTTTTATCTCATGTGCATGTTCAAAGTGAGAAGACCCTATATCCTTACACACCAATTCGGCAAAACCTTGAAGTCCTTTATCCACTTCCTGCAATTGCTGCAAGTAACGCTTGGAAGGTGATGTATGATAATTTTGTAAATGCACCGTACAGCTTTCGCTGATGAGTAATATACTTTGATACAGATCCTGCATGTAATCAAACATGAGAATATACAAGCGACTGGCCGCGAGGTTTTGGCGCGGCATCTTCTTTACATACTTAATGATCTTGTGCTGAATTTTTTCATTCTGCTCATGCAGTTCTTTAATCCGCAACATCGATTTTTCAACTGCCTTACGCTTTTCTTTGGCTAATGATTCCACGCTGGTGCCATACACCTTCATGATCACTTTCAGATTTTTTACCGTAACCTCGTTGCTCTCATCAATGGCTTGTTTTAAATCTTTCAGGTTGCTGGCAAACAATTGCTTTTCTGATGATTCCTTCTTTTCCTTTTTGGCAAACCGCACATGGCTGCGGATGATGAGGAATGCTGCTAAAACCGTTACCACAATTACACCCACATGGCCGGTTTTAAACAGGATAAAAGCAATAAACCCGCTGAAGGCAAATGCCACTACAGCGGTGATTAACCATCCGGCTATCACATTCATTACGCCCGCTACCCGGTAAACCGCGCTCTCCCTTCCCCATGCCTGATCGGCAAAAGAAGTACCCATTGCCACCATAAAGGTTACAAACGTGGTAGAGAGCGGAAGTTTCTGAGAGGTTCCATAGGCAATCAGCACACTTGAAACCAACAGGTTCACGGATGCACGCACCAGGTCAAAGGAGGGCTGATCTTTTTCACTGATGACATCCGTAGCTCCTTTTTCAAATCTTCTCTCAATAGCTTTCGACCAGGAACGCGGAAGCACTGAATCGGTGGTTCTGCCAGCCAGAAGGGCTACGCCAACCATTATTCTTGACACTACATTGGGGCGAAACTTTTCATCGCCCTCATCTTGCCGGCTTAGTGAAAGTTCTGTTTCCGTTACCTTTCTACTCTTTGCATTCGTCCAAAGTGTTACCACCATCACCACGCCAGCCACAAGTAAAATCCAGGTTGGTGTAATCAGTTTTTCAGATAGAATTCCCATCTGGTATTGATCGGCTGGGATACCGGAAGCTGCCCAGTTTTGAAAAGCAACCAAACCGCCTACAGCCACACCAATAAAGTTTACCAGGTCGTTGCCAGCAAATGCCATCGCCAGGGAGAAGGTACCCAACAACACCACCACCTTCAGTGGATTGATTTTGGTGTACCACATAATCAGTTGGATCACCACACTGAAAAAAACAAAGCTTGCCAACACAATGCTCCAGGTATTTTCCATTACCCACTTCACCTGGGCATCCGTAACAAGCGAGCTACCCTTCACCCCTTTAATCAGCAAAAAATAAATGATGGTGGTGATGGAGAGTCCGCAAAAAATAGCTCCGTAGTATTTAATCGATTTCTTGATGGAAAACGTGAATATTACCCGTGATACACGTTGAATCAAAGAGCCAACGATAAACGCCAGAAAAATGGAAAGGAAAATTCCGGTGATGATGGTGAAGGCCGAAGAGAAGTTTAAAATGTTATCCAACTGAATTTCACCCCATGAAAGACCGGTTGAAAATGAATGCAGCACACCAATGGCAAACGCTGCGCCCAGAATTTCAAACACCAATGAAACCGTTGTAGAGGTTGGCAGTCCTAAGCTGTTATAAAAATCAAGCAGGATAATGTCCGTGAGCATGACTGCCAAAAACAAAAACATGACTTGCTCAAACGTAAAGAATGACGGATTGAAAAGTCCGTTTCGGGCGATTTCCATCATGCCACTGGAGAACATGGAACCCAAAACGACCCCTGCACTGGCCACCAATAATATGGTACGCAAAGGCGCCACTTTAGAGCCAATGGCAGAGTTCAGAAAGTTTACAGCATCGTTGCTTACGCCTACAATGAGGTCGATAATGGCAACTGCGAAAAGAATAATGAGAAGTATGGTGAAAAAGTCCATAAAACCGGTGAATGCGGTTAGTTCAGGTAATTTCTGGCGGCAAGATACCGCGCAGCGGTGGATGTAAAAACTTGTTTTTAAAGATTAATTCTTAATCACGGATCATGCTAAAACTCAGTAAATAAAGCACAACCCATGGCTTGGAATTCACGTTTCATCCTTTAACTTTGAAATCAAAAGTACTTTAATGAAAGAAATACACGATTACCAAAGCGATATTGCCTCCATCCGGTCGGCCATGGAGCGATCGGCTAAATTCCTTTCGCTTAGCGGCCTTTCGGGTGTGCTGGCTGGTATCTATGCCTTAATTGGTGCTACTATCGTTTATTATCTGATTTATTATCCCCACTCCCCTTTTGGGTTCCGGTTTTACTTTATAAATGAAAAAGCCATTGTCTTTAAGCTCATGCTCATTGCAGCAATTGTGTTGGGGCTATCGATTGTTACCGCATTTGTGATGAGTCAACGCAAGGCAAAACGCATGGGCCTCAGCATCTGGAACAAAACCAGTAAAGAACTTACTTCAAATCTTTTTATCCCGTTGATAACCGGTGGGCTGTTGATTCTGATTTTCGTGTCTCGCGGATACTATGGCATTGTTGCCCCTGCCTGCCTCATTTTTTACGGACTTGCACTCATCAGTGCGAGTTCACTAACGGTAAATGAAATTCGGTACCTGGGTTTTTGTGAAATCGTATTAGGCTTGGTGGCAGCACTATTACCGGGCTACGGACTGGTATTCTGGGCCCTTGGTTTTGGCGTGCTGCATGTGGTGTATGGCGCAGTTATGTATTATCGTTACGATTCGTGAAAAATCCGTTTGACCAGCTTGATCGAATACTGGAGCACCGTATACGGTTGCAGATTATGTCTGTGCTCGTGACCAATGACGCATATGATTTTAATTCGCTGAAAGAAGTATTGAATGTTACCGATGGCAACCTGGCCTCAAACCTGAAAGCATTAGAAAAAGAAAAATACCTTTCTGTTTCCAAATCATTTGTAAACCGAAAGCCAAACACAAAATACAAGGCTACGGAGAAAGGACGAAATGCCTTTAAAAAACACCTTGACGCATTGGAAGAATTGATCAAAGCACAACGCTAAAAAATTTACTTATATACTTTGATTTTAAAAGTACTTTTAAACAACACAAATAAACTATGGAACCCATCAAATCAACCAACCTCCTCGATCGTTTCAATCAATGGCTGAAAGAATCGATCACCGTAAAACTTGTGTCCATCGGATTTTTAATCCTGATCCTGCTGATACCAGCAGCCTGGATTGAAAACATGATCGTGGAACGGCAACATCGCGCTGAATCCGTTATTGCTGAAGTGTCCAATAAATGGTCGGGCAATCAAACGCTATCCGGACCCATTTTAGTGGTGCCCTACAAGCATCGCGAAACCATTAAGATAGATAAAGACCAGGTGGAAATAAAAGAAAGTACACGCAAGGCATTTTTTCTACCCGAAGCACTTGACATTAATGGAAAGGTAAATCCTGAAAAACTGCATCGTGGAATTTTTGATGCGGTGGTGTACGAATCATCACTCAACATGAAAGCCTCATTCAGCAAACCTGATTTCAAACGGCTTGAAATTGCTGACGATATGATTCTCTGGTCGGAAGCGCATTTGATTATTGCCATTAGTGACCTTCGCGGCATCAGTAAAAATCCACCAGTGATTACAGCAGGTAGTCAGAACCTAACTTCCGAGCCAGCACAAAACATTGGCGTCTCCACAAATAAATTTGATCGTGTGGCTCAACCACATGATTATGATGAGGTCGCCTATTCAACAAAAACCGCAACCGGTATTGTTGCGCCTTTGAATTGGAAAAGTGAAGCTGACTTTGTCGCACTAAGCGAAATCAGCTTTAATCTGAAAGGAAGCAGTCAGTTGAATTTTGTTCCTTCCGGAAAAACAACTTCGGTAAAACTTTCAGGTCCTTGGCCCGATCCTAGTTTTGATGGTGAATTTTTACCCACCACGCGTGAGGTAACCAAAACAGATTTTACCGCAACCTGGAACATCCTGCATTTTAACCGACCGTTCTCACAACAATGGAAAGACAGTCACCAGGAGTTAATCGGTTCTGAATTCGGATTGAAACTGTTGATACCCGTGGATCAATACCAAAAAAGCATCCGTACGGCCAAATACGGAATCCTCATCATCATGCTCACTTTTGTTGCTTTGTTCCTGGTGGAGATCACACAAAAAATCAGGATACATCCGTTTCAATATATTCTTATCGGGGCGGCACTCATTATATACTACACACTTTTGTTAAGCTTTTCAGAACAAGTGGGCTATAACATAGCATACTGGATTTCAACCGGAGCAACTGTAATCTTGATCGCAGCTTACTCCACCTCATTTTTAAAGGATAAAAAGTTGAGTTTCCTATTCACCACTTTATTGGTGATCTTCTACACGTTCATTTTCATCATCATCCTGCAACAGGACTTCTCATTGTTAATCGGAAGTGTTGGCTTATTCCTGATTGTAGCCACGTTGATGTATTTCAGCAGGAAGGTGGATTGGTATAAGGGTTCACCAGCTGTTGAATAAAAAAATATTTTTTAACCACATAGAAACATAGGGCACATAGTTTTACCAACAAGCTATGTGTTCTATGTACCTATGTGGTTTATTATTATTCCTTATCCAAAAACGG
>CAYQOM010000011.1:60653-66505 GCA_964419145.1 uncultured Roseivirgaceae bacterium
AATTATTTTTAACCACATAGAAACATAGGCCACATAGTTAAGTTTGATAAGTGCTATGTGTTCTATGTACCTATGTGGTTTATTATTATTCCTTATCCAAAAACGGATAACGATAATCCACTGGCGGAACAAAGGTTTCCTTGATGGTGCGCATGGACGCCCAACGTAGTAGGTTTACTTTGGCCCCGGCCTTATCATTTGTACCCGACCCCCTGGCGCCACCAAACGGCTGCTGACCAACCACGGCACCGGTAGGTTTATCGTTGATGTAAAAGTTGCCGGCTGCATTGCTCAACTTCTTCGTGGCTAACTCAACAGCATACCGATCTTTAGCAAAGATGGATCCCGTTAAGGCATAAGGCGAAGTACTGTCGACTAACTCAAGTGTTTGTTCGAAGTTTTCTTCGTGATATACGTATACGGTTAACACCGGCCCGAAAATTTCTTCACACATGGTAATGGATGAAGGATCTTTCGTTTCAATAATGGTGGGTTCAATGAAGTAGCCTTTCGATTTATCGTACTTGCCACCGGCAATAATTTCGTTCATCGGATTTTTGCGCGCAGTTTCAATGTAACCGGTAATCGAATCAAAAGCCTTTTCGTCAATTACCGCATTGATGAAGTTTCCGAAATCTTCCGTGCCACCCATCTTAAAGGTTTTCAAATCTTCGAGCACATATTTCTTCACATCGCTCCATAAGTTTGAAGGTATGTAGCAACGCGAAGCAGCCGAACATTTTTGACCTTGATACTCAAACGCACCACGCGAAATGGCTGTAGCCACTTCTTTCGCATTCGCGCTTTTGTGTACCATAATAAAATCCTTTCCACCTGTTTCGCCCACAATGCGTGGATAGGATTTATACTTCTGGATATTGCTGCCGATGGTTTTCCACATGCCCTGAAACACTCCGGTACTTCCGGTAAAATGTATACCCGCAAAATCTTTGTGATTGAAAATTACATCACCGGCATCGGGTCCACTTACATACACCAAATTGATAACACCATCGGGTAAACCCGCTTCTTTCAATACCTGCATGATCACATTCGCGGCATAGATTTGCGTATTGGCTGGCTTCCACACCACGGTGTTGCCCATCATGGCAGCACTGGTGGGCAGGTTGCCCGCAATGGCTGTGAAATTAAATGGCGTTAAGGCAAACACAAAACCTTCCAACGGACGATACTCCATGCGATTCCATATGCCTGGTGATGACTCAGGCTGCTCGTGATAAATCTGGCTCATGAAGTACACGTTGTAACGCAAAAAGTCGATCAGCTCACACGCTGAATCAATCTCTGCCTGAAACGCATTCTTTGATTGGCCTAACATGGTGGCCGCATTGATTTTATATCGGTATGGTCCTGCCAGTAAATCAGCTGCTTTTAAAAAGATACTCGCACGATGCTCCCAGCCCAAATTGGCCCACAGTTCCTTCGCACCCAAAGCCGCATTTATGGCCTGCTCCACATGTTGCTTATCACCAACATGAAAATGCCCTAGAATATGTTTATGATCATGAGGCGGACTCAGTGATTTCTTTTTATCCGTACGAACTTCCTCCGCACCAATGTACATGGGAATATCCAACACCTGGTTGCGCGCCTCCTGAAGCGCCTTCTTTAAAAGCTCGCGCTCTTTGCTGCCGGGGGCATATGGTAAAACAGGTTCATTTTTAGGTACGGGAACATTGAAAAATCCTTTAGGCATAACAGATGAAATTTTGAATTGAATGAATGCGTTTCAAACAGGCGGCAAAGTTAATCAAAGCAGCGTACAAAGCTCCTTTAAACTTTGTATTTCATGGTTAACGTCTGCTTCATGCTTAACCCCATCCGGATTAAACAATACCGTATCAATCGAAGCATTTTTAGCCCCGGCTATGTCGGTCAGCACGTTATCACCAATCATTACGGTGTTATCCGCTGTCGCTTCATGTAACGCTAACGCGAAGTGAAAAATTTCCGGTGCGGGCTTTTTATGTCCGGCCCGTTGAGAGGTAATCACATGATCAAAATAAGAACCGATTCCCGATGAGGTAATTTTTACGCGTTGCACATCTTCAAACCCATTGGTAATTACCGTTAATGCGTAACGTCCGGCCAGGTACTCCAAGGTTTCAATGGCATGGGGCATCAGGTTCCCTTTTTTCGGGCATTCGGCCAGGTAATCTTCCGAGAGTTTTCGGTTCAGTTCGCCATCCGTAATGCCAAATGGCTGAAGGATTTTTTTAAAACGCTCCTCGCGGATTACCTCGCTGGTAATTTTTCCATGGTCGTATAAATGCCAGAGCTGCGCATTCACTTCCCGAAAGGTTTCGTGAAATCGGGTAAAGGCATCAATGCCTCTTTCCTGCAAGTGATAATGCTGGTACAATTCAAGCAACGTTTCGCGGGCGTTGGTTTCGTAATCCCAAAGGGTGTGGTCTAAATCAAAAAAAACAGTAGAATAATTTGGCATGAACAAAAAATCAGAATTTATTTAATCCAACCTTCCGGCTGAAGTTGCACTTTATTGATGGCCAGTTCACGATTCGAAAACATGGTGTTATACACTTGTTGATCGGCCTGCAATTGCTGATCCTTTCGCAAAAACTGAAAAAGCTGATTCAGCATGTCCATCACCTCATCTTTAACCTGGTAAAACACCCAATGGTTATGCCTTCGGTATGAAAGAATACCGGAATTTTTCAGGTAAATCAGATGACGGGAGGTTTTTGCCTGCGTAAAACCCAATATTTGCTCCAGGTCGGATATGCACATTTCACCATTCTGAAAAACCAGGTGTAAAATGCGCAGGCGCGATTCATCGGCACAGGCCTTGAAAATTTGCGTTCCTAACGCCAGATTAAAATTTTTTAATCGCATGTCAGAACTTTAGCATACCGTTCATCATCTCAAAGGTATTGAAATTAGGCTGTTATACCTTGAATCCTTATTTTTGAAGCCGAGGGAAAATCAAAAAAAACTGCATTTGTGAAGCGTATCATTATCCTTTCAGCCTTTTTTCTGTTTTGCACGGCAATCGTATCGCAGGCGCAAAGTCAACGCAGAATTATTCAGCTTTCGGGTATTGTATTGGCTGAAGAGGCAAATGGCGACATCCTGCAAATTCCCGGAGCTCACATTTATGTACCCAAAGCGGGTCGGGGAAACATTACGAACAGTGTAGGTTTCTTTTCCATGCCCGTATTGGCTGGGGATAGTGTGGTGATCAGTGCCGTTGGATATGAGCGTCAGTATTACATTGTTCCGGAACACACCAGCGAATACCTCACGGTAGTTATTGAGTTGGTTGAAGATGTTACCTACCTGAAAGAAGTGCAGGTAATGGCATTTCCTACTGAAGAAGTTTTTAAAGAAGCAATTCTTGCGCTTAACATTCCTACGGATAACAGCAACATTGATCAACGCCAAATGAATCAGGAGTTGCTTGCGCTGATGTTAAAAACAACGCCTATGGATGGCCCGGCCAATCAACGCTACTATCTTGATCAGTGGGCTGCCTCACAAACCAACCGCTATGCTCCGGTAATGAACCCATTCCTCAACGTGTTTAACTGGGCTAAATTCTTCAAGTCGCTCAAGCAGGGTAAAAAATAAATTACGCGTTTACGAAAGTGCATTTGGTGGAGGACTACCTGCTGGCCGTGATTTATCTTCCGGTAACGGCACAAACTCTTTATTATCTGTAGGTGGCAACAAAATCCTGCCCGCTTTCCAATCGGCTTTGGCTTGTTCAATTCTTTCTTTGCGTGACGACACAAAATTCCACCAGATGAACCGCTCTCCCAACGGCTCACCACCCAACAACATTAGTGTGGTTTGTTCCTTCGCCAAAATTACCGGATCAACGCCTGTAGTGAATACCAGCATCTGCCCCATCGAATACGTTCTACCCGATAGCTCCACGCTTCCCTTCACTACATAAATGGCACGTTCATTATGACCCGTGGGTAAACCAAAACGTGCGCCCTTATCCAATACCACGTGCAGGTAAAATAATGGTGAGTGTGTTTTCACGGTGTTGTCCAATCCAAAAGCATCACCGGCAATCAGGCGCATCCACACTCCGGTATCCGTAAATATGGGTAGCTGTTCACGTTTATAATTTTCAAAAGCCGGATTCGCTTCTTCATCTTTTTCCGGTAAAGCCACCCAGGTTTGAATCATTTCCAATTCACCACCCGCCAATACGTTTGGATCTTCAAAGCGCTCGGAGTGTGCAATGCCGCTTCCGGCTGTCATCCAGTTTACTTCACCGGGCTCAATGATTTGCTCAACACCCAAACTATCGCGATGCATTACCTTTCCACCAAACAAATAACTCACAGTCGACAAGCCGATGTGCGGGTGCGGCAACACATCCATGTTCGTAGTTGCTGACGGCTGAACATTTACCGGTCCGGCATGATCCATAAAAATAAACGGACCCACCATTCTGCGCATTCTGAACGGAAGAATTCTGCGCACTTCCATACCGGGTGCCAACGATGCCTGTCGGGCTTCAATTACAATATCGAGCATATGTATTTTTTAGGTTGTCTCATTAAGAATTTTCTTAATCCATGCTGCCGTTTCTGCTGCGAGTATGGGCAAAGCATTTTTCCTGGGAATGTAGAATGCATGATTCGCTTGTTCCAATGCAACAAGCGTGGCTTGCTGTAAATCGCTGCAGACTTCAGTGATCAACGACCACGTAGCCAACTCATCGCGCGTACCTTGTAAAAACAGCATGGGCACGGATACTTTTTTTAAATGATCGGCACGTTCTGTTCCCGGCTTACCGGCAGGATGCAACGGAAAACCGAAGAAGATTATTCCTTTTATAAACTCGTGCGGCTGAAGTGCCAGCCATTGCGAAGACATTCTTCCACCAAATGATTTCCCGGAAGCAAAGATGGGAACATTGGGAAACAACTGGTGTGCATGTTGCAGAGCAGCTTCAACTGCGACATGTGCCACAGCCGGAACATCAGGTCGTTTCTTCTTTTGCTCCATGTACGGAAAATTAAAACGCAATGTACCGATACCTTCCGCGGCAAGCGTTGCCGACAGTTCAATCATAAATTTATGATTCATTCCGGCCCCCGCTCCGTGCGCCAGCGTAAGCATGCTGTGCATGTTATCCGGCTGCATCAACTGAGCAGAGGCCGAACCAATCGACTCAGAAATATGAATAGTAAGCGAACGGCTTTTCATCGGTTTAGCTCTTCCAGCAGATCATTTAAGTTCAGCGCCCTCGTATACATTTCAATGGAGCCATCTGATTTCTGAGGCCATTGATCGCGGGGTTTATCCCAATACAACTCTACACCATTTCCATCCGGATCATCCAAATACAACGCCTCCGAAACTCCATGATCGGAAGCTCCGGTAAGCGGATAACGATGTTGACGCAAGCGATCCAATATTGCAGCTAAATCTTTTCGGGTAGGATATAAAATAGCCGTATGGAAAAGTCCTACGCCCTGTGGCGATGCCGGTGGCGCACCTTTGCTTTGCCAGGTATTGAGCCCGATGTGGTGATGATACCCACCTGCTGAGATGAACGCAGCCTGATCGCCATACATGGTGATTAATTCAAATCCCAATAAATCGCGATAGAATTTCAGCGCACGATCAAGGTCAGATACTTTCAGGTGCACATGACCGATGCGGGTTTGTGGGGGTATGGTGTATGCATCATTCATTTTCAGCTTTGTTTAAGTAAGAATGAAATAAACCAGGATTTGGTTCAAGTAACGAAGTAATGCCCAAAAATGAAAAAGGCTCAGTTGAAAACCGAGCCTTGTCGGGGTGAGAAGATTCGAACTTCCGACCCCCACGTCCCTAACGTGGTGCGC
>CAYQOM010000012.1:0-48355 GCA_964419145.1 uncultured Roseivirgaceae bacterium
TGCCTATTTTTTATTCCAAATAAAGCCTCACAATTTTGTGGGGCTTTTTTGTTGGGTAAAAGTCTGGACTTTCTGTAGAAAGTAGATTTTTACACCAATTGTGGGTAAGTTGAAAACTAATTAGAAATCGAAAAATCTAATAGTGAAAAGAACGCCACTTGTCTTGACGCTGCTGGTTATCATGGCGATAGCAGCATTTCTTTTATATAAAGGTTATTTTGATAAGCGCGCTACCACTATTTGGGATGTAATTGCTGAACAAACGGTTTTAGTCTATGAGGTTGGTGATTGTAAAGATTGCCAGAGCCAAATCCAACAAACTGCAATTTGGTCAGCGGTTCAAAAGGTTATAATTGGTTCGACTGCTGATGGAGATTCCAGGCAATTGTGGGAGGTGATAGTAAAGTCTGCAGATAAGTTATTGGTATCCCTTCACATTACCAAAAAGGATGATTTTGATTTTGTTTATTACTTACCTGACAATAAGGCTAAGGGTGTTGGAGCTTTTCTGCTATCTATTGGAGAGAAAGGTTCTAAAATATCGCAACGTGAACTCAATGGGATACAAATTAGTGAAGTAAGAATTGGGGATCGTGTATTTTCATGGACAACTTTCGAGGGAATCTGGGCAGGTAGCTTTACTCCTTTTTTGGTTGAGGACATAATCCGAACCTATAAGTCGGGAGGAAAAAGAAATTTTGGCACAACGCTGTCGGGGGTTCAACAATTTCCGAATGTTAAACATGATGCGGGTAACGTATACATAAACCTTAATGGATTTTCGCAGTGGTTAATAACCTTTTTGCAAGAAGGACAAGTATTAAATTCGGGGCAGGCTTCATTACTGGATGTAAAAATTAATTCAAATAATATCATTTTAAATGGCTTTAGTTCGGTAGACGGATCCAACACAGATCAGTTGCTCTATTATTTTTTCGATCAATCTCCAGTGTCTTTTTCATTGAAGCGATATGCATCGATGCGGGCATTGGCTGTAACGAGTTTTGGTATAACAGATGGAAGAAATCTTTTTAACAGACTACCGATCAGTAAGCGCAATGCCTTTCTCGACTCAATTCGTGTAATAGGAGAAATAGACCCAGAGGAACTTTACTCGGGTCTGGGCAAGGAATTGGCAATTTGTTATTTTGAAGACCGGGGTGACAAGCTCTCAAAAGTTGTTTTGCTTTCGGTATCAAATGCCAACCAATGGTTGAATACGTTTGATCGACTGGCGGTAGCTACTGAAAAAGAAGATTCTCTTTATTTCGAGCGATATTCCACCTATGAAATAAAGGAAATTGATTTAATGAA
The DNA here is from genome assembly GCA_964419145.1 of uncultured Roseivirgaceae bacterium. GTDB lineage: Bacteria > Bacteroidota > Bacteroidia > Cytophagales > Cyclobacteriaceae > UBA2336. The sequence continues at coordinate 1,315 of CAYQOM010000012.1, forward strand.
TTTGCCTCAAAAACTATTCAAGCCTTTGGTAAATGGATTTGAAAGAACTTACTATTGTCAAATTGAGAATACGATACTTCTAGCAGAACGAGTTGAAGACCTTCGGAGATTTTTGGATGACATCGATCGCGAAGAAGTGTGGGGTAAGTCAGTATTGTTTAATCAATATCTTGAATCTACTTTACTTGAATCCAATTTCAGTATTTATATAAATCCATCCCGCGCGTATGGCTATCTTCAGAAGCGGTTAAACTCCAGGTGGACAAATGTGTTGAATAAATCAATACGTGGAGAGTTGAACACATTGAGTTTTGCTGCAATTCAATTCAGCTCATTGAATAATAATTTTTATACGAATGTTTCCCTCATTGTAGATGATCAGGATAACGTTGCGCAACAAGAACCTAATCGAATTCAAGCAAATTTAGAACATCGCATAATTAACGGGCCTTTTCTTGTAAAGAATCATGTGACCAAGAAAAATGAAATTGTGGTTCAAGATTCTATATATGGACTTCATTATCTCTCTTTGGACGGAAAGCGCCTATGGAAGCGTAATCTTCAGGGGGAAATTATCGATCGGATTGATCAGGTTGACTTCTTGAGTAACAATAAGCTCCAATTGTTTTTTATGGCTGATGGTAAGTTGGAGATTATTGATCGTCTTGGAAACACCGTGCCTCCGTTTCCTATTGCTGCTCCAAATCAATTAATTGAATTTGTTCAAGTGGTTGACTATGATAACAGCAAACGGTATCGATATTTGTTAACCGAAAAATTGGGTAAATTATGGCTGCTGGACAAAGAAGGAAAAAACCTGGATGGTTGGAACCCCCGATCCATTGATGGACCGCTTTTGGTTTCTGCACAGCACCATCGCATCCGGGGAAAGGATTTTATCCTTGCTATTCGTAAAGATGGAGTTGTTCATCTCTTTAATAGAAGAGGAGAGGATATTAAAGGTTTCCCGCTCAATCTGGAGAACAAACCTGCAGGTGGATATTTTCTTGAACCTGGAAATACTGTGGCGACAACGAATTTTGTTGTGGTGACAAAAGATGGAGTGAAAGTTAAATTCAATGTTGAAGGAAAGATCATTAGTCGGGAGCCTCTAGTGAAAACTGCGGTTGATGATGTATTTGCGCTGATACCTGAACGTAATCAAAAATCTTTCACGATCGCCAGACAAAATTCAAAGCAATTTGAACTTTTGAATGAACAGGGTCAACGAATTTTGATTAATGACTTTGCCGGAAAGAATACTATTGATGTTCAGTTCTATGATTTTGGTTCTGGTCGTGTTTATTATGTGTTGGCAGATGTTACACAGGATTTAGCTTACCTGTACGATGCTGGGGGTCAACTTTTGACTTCTGTTCCTGTTGAAGCTGAATCAATAGCATTGTTTGAGGACGGAAACAACGTCTACTATTGTTCCAGTTTTGAAGATCAGCTTACCATACAACCCATTCAGAATTAATCATCGGCCCCGTTGCTTTTCCAGCATATCCCACATTTGTTCAGGTATGTGTTCAAGGTGACTGAATTCACCACCATTTCTAAGCCATTCGCCTCCATCAATAGTAATCACTTCACCGTTAATGTATGCGGAATAATCTGACATAAGGTATGCTGCAAGGTTGGCTAACTCCTGATGTTCGCCAACCCGTTTAAGGGGAATACGATCTGCCGGATTAAATTTTTTTACTAAATCACCTGGCAACAATCTGCTCCAGGCACCTTCAGTAGGGAAGGGGCCAGGCGCTATTGCATTGCTTCTGATGTTGTATTTAGCCCATTCAACAGCCAACGATCTTGTTAGGGCCAATACCCCGGCTTTTCCACATGCCGATGGAACCACATAGCCTGAGCCTGTCCATGCATAGGTAGTTACAATATTCAGGAATACCCCTGGCTGTTTTTTGTCAATCCAATTTTTACCTGCAGCCAGTGTGGTGTAGTATGTTCCTTTCAGTACAATGTCTACAACAATATCGAAAGCGCGGTGAGAAAGGCGTTCCGTAGGGCTGATGAAATTACCGGCAGCGTTGTTAAGCACTCCGTGTACCTGACCAAAAGTTTCTTCTGCTTGCCGTATTACATTTTCGATTTCCTCATATTTCCGGATATCGCAGGCAACCGCCAAAACGTTGCCACCGGTTTCATTTTTTAGCTCTTCTGCTGTTTTTTCCAATACAGCCTGCTTTCGACTCGTAATCACAAGATTTGCGCCCAACTCCAGCATATATTTCCCCATTGATCGGCCTAAGCCCGTGCCGCCCCCTGTAATAATAACTGTTTTGTTTTTTAGTGTTCCTGGTTTCAGCATTCCTTCCATCATATGACTTTTTTAGATTTTGTCAGGACATGAATTTACCGTAAACTAAGTATTGTACGCAGTGCTGATGGATTTTTATTTCCGTCAGGTTGTACGATATTTGTTGAACTAATTTTTTAAACTGATGAACTTACGCATTACAACTGCATTTTTAATTCTTATTCTCTTTTCTTCTTGTGTGGTTACCAAGAAGAAATACGATGATATGCTTGCACAAAAAGTAAAACTTGAAGCGGATTTAGCAGACAAGGAAGGTCAGCTTGAAAAGGCTAATGAATCTTTGCAGCAATTGGATGAGCGTGTAAAGAAACTTTCGGCCGACACAACTGCTATGGCGGAAACCCTTCGTGCGCGTGAAGCCCGGTTAAATGAATTGGATAAGGAATACACGCAGCTCAATGCCTATTATAAAAATTTGCTCACTAGTAGCGGAAAACTTAATCGTGATTTGGCGCAGCAACAGGAGCAATTATTAGCTATTCAGGCTAATCTTGACCGCACCCGCAGAATGAACGATTCGCTTCATGTAAGCCTGACTGAACGTGAAAAAAAGGTGCAGGAGTTGGAGAGTGTTTTGGCGGCCAAGGATAAGGCTGTGAACGATCTTAAAAATAAAATATCTAATGCGTTGTTAAATTTTAAAGAGAATGACCTTACTGTAAATGTTAAAAATGGAAAGGTATATGTTTCGTTGGCGGAGCAACTTCTTTTTGCTTCCGGTAGTACTGATGTTGACAGTAAAGGTGTTACTGCTTTGCAGCAATTAGCCAAGGCCATTAAAGATCAAAGGGATATTAATATTTTGATTGAAGGGCATACAGACAATGTGCCCATCTCCAGAAAATCGCAATACATGCAAGATAACTGGGATCTAAGTGTAATGCGCGCTACTGCCATTACAAAAATTTTAACCAAGGCAGGTGTTTCGCCAAAGCAGATCACCGCTTCCGGTAGGGGTGAGTTTATTCCCTTGGCTGCAAACGATACCCCGCAGAATAAGCAGAAAAACAGGCGTACTGAAATCATCATTACGCCTAATCTTGATGAATTGTTTAAAATTCTAGAGTCAAACTAAACCTTTTGAATTATGGTAAGAATATGGGGATTACTTATTCTTATAATTGCGATACTAGCAATTGTTGATGTGTGGCGAAGGGAGTATACTATGGAGAAACGTTTATTGTGGACGGTAGTTATAATTCTCTTACCATTAATCGGGCCGCTTGCCTGGTATGCGATTAGTCGCGGTGTAATTAAGCTTTAATTGGCGTTCAATTTTCCGATTGCTGGCAGGCTAACTGTAAATGTAGTTCCTTCATCAAGTTTGGATGAAACACTTATTTCGCCTCTCAGTTTTTCGACTGTTTCATTTACGATGTACAAACCAAGCCCCGACCCTTTAATGTTTTCATTGGCGCGATAGAACATTTTGAAAATGTTTAGCATGTGCTGCTCGGCAATCCCCGATCCATTGTCAATAACCCGGATTGTAGCCTGGATTTCGGTATAGTCAACTTTTACATCTATAAAGGGATCTTCTTTTCGAAGGTTATGATATTTAATTGCATTGGATATGAGGTTGGTTAGGATAATTTTCAGTCGCCTGGAGTCAGAATGAAAAACTCCATGGCCATTCACCGTTACAATCCGGAGAATACGGTTTTTTTCATCCAGGTAACGGAGGTCTGCCATCACTTCATGAATGAGCGTGTTAAAGGTTATTTCTTCACGAATGATTTCCATGCGGGCATTTCGGGAGAAATCGATAATGTCGCGTATAAAACCATCTAACCGTTGAATGCTTTTTTCGATTAAATCAAGGTAAAGCGGAATATCCTTCCCGTCACCCAATCTGGCAACATTCACCAATCCAAGCACGGATGCAAGCGGGGCGCGTAAATCATGTGACGCACTATATACAAATTTGTCGAGCTCACTGTTTACTTTTTTCAATTCACGATTCCGTTTTTCAATATCGGCAACCCGCCATTTATAAATGACAAAGAGTGTGCCTGCAGCTAGTAGTGTCAATGCAAGGTAAAACCAAACCGTTTCGTAAAAGAATGGTTGTACCTGAAATTTATATTCAGCGCCTTTCGTATTCCAAAGGTCATCATTGTTTGAGGCGATTACTTTAAATGTGTAATCACCGGGTGGCAAATTCGTATAGGATGTTTCACGTTCCAGGCCACCATCAATCCATTGTTTATCAAACCCTTCCAAAATAAATTTGAAATGATTTTGTCCCGGAGCAACCAAACTAAGACTGGTGAATTGAAAGGTGTACCGGATATTGTCAGATTTGATTTTTGGTAGTTCGTCTTTTAGGTACGTATGATCATCCGTAATTAAACGCGTAATGTAAACGGGAGGAATGATCGGATTTTCAATCATTCGGTCGGGATGGATTACGGACGCACCACCAATTGTTGGAATCCATACTTCCCCGGTTGAAGCCAACGTAGCGCGAGTTGCCCCTGTGCATTCTTTGTTCTTCATACCATCGTAATTGTTGTACAGGCGCGTTTTGATTGGTGTGTTTTTGTTTTGGATGTAGTTAACCGCTTCATCTTTTTGAATGCGTAGAATGCCTTTGTTGGTAGTCACCCACACATTACCCTCATTATCCTCTACCCAATCGAAGTAACTTTCTCCCTTAACATGATGTTCCAAATCAAGCTGAGTGAAATGCGCTCCATCAAAATGAAATATTCCCGTGTTTGCCACCAGCCATACGTTTCCTTGCTTATCGATGTGCATGTTGAAAATAAGCACCCCGGAATCGTCATCGGTTACATGATATGTTGTTAGTTTTCCACCTTGGTCAACCAGCGTTAATCCTCCACCATTTGTGCCCAGGTAGATTGTTCCGTTTTTATCTTGTTCGATGGAGAGAATGTAATTGGCATCTAAACCATTTTCCTTATTGTAGCTTGCTTTTACTTTTCCATTTGAAAATACAATGGCACCCCCGGCACGCGTAGCAAGCCATAAATCCCCTTTCCTGTCTTTTAGAATTCTTCTGATGTCCTGTGCAGGCAACCCTGTTTCGATATTGTACAAAGTTTCTTTATTGCCTTGCTTGCGTAAGAGACCACTGTAGGAGCCGATCCAAAGTATATCCTTATCAACACAGACATCACGAATGCCGATGTTGTTCAGCGTATGTCCAAGTTCAAGACTTGTAAACGTACCATTAGCAAAAACATCAATTCCGCCACCATCTGTGCCGATGTATAATTCTTTATTCGGCCCTTCTGCAATAATGTTTACCAGATCAAGTGAAAGTCCGTTGGCTTCGGAGTAGGTTACGATTCCGGTGTCTTTCAATCGCAGCAATCCGGCTTTACTGGTGGCCAGCCACAGGCTTCCTTCTGAGTCAAATGTCAACGATGTAATTTCGAGTGTAGGTAATCCTTGTGCTTTTGTAAACAGTTCTTCTGTTTGAGCAGCTTCATTTATTCTGGCTACACCACGCTCAGTGGCTGCCCAAATGGAACCGTAATTGTCTAGAGTGAGTGCGTTGATCTGGATGTTTTGTAACAGATCAATAGATGTAATGTTGCTCTCCGTCAAAATGTCGAGCCCATTGGTAGAGCCAATCAGAATGCGTCCATCGGGCATTGCATACAAGGCATTGATTACATTTCCGGATATGCCTTGTTTAGTGGTGTAGTGTGAGAATTCTCCATTTTCGATTTTGATTACGCCATTGCCATTGGTGCCGACCCAAATCGACCCATTGGTATCCTTTACTATGGCCATAATGCTGGTGTTGCTAACCGGGTCAAACGTTGGTTTTTCAACAATTTCATTCCTTAGAATAAATAGGCCGTTATTGTTTGATCCAACAAATGTTACACTATCTGTAATGAGCAAACACCGGATGGAACTTGGTAATTTGCCTTCTTTGGGTTGGTAGGGTTTAAGTATATTATTTTCATAGATCACAATGCCACTGCCTTGTGTGGCCAGCCAGAGTTTGTTTCCTTCTTTTATTGTTTGATAAAAAGCATCAGACTGCAGGAAAGGCGTGTTTTCACGATCGAATAACTCAAATCGATGACCATCAAAGCGTATCAGTCCGTTATATGCCGTAATCCACAAAAAGCCATCATCACCCTGGACTACACTGGTCAGGTTATTGGATATGAGGCCATCATCAGCTGACCATTGATCAATTGAACTTTGCGATAGTGGTTTTGATGGTGGAAACGTAACTTCTTTTTTCTGTGCCCACACAGTATTGGTAACAGTTATTACCGAGATCAGCAAATGCACGAAAATGTTCACCTTCATTTCAAAAGTAAATTAGAAAAAACCCGTGGAAAAATTTGGGTGAGGTAAAATATGTTAGACAAAAAAGGCCAAATCCGTAAAGGAAATGGCCTTAGAAGTTTGCTTAAACCCATGCTACTCTTTCAACACCACGGCATCAATGTTCTTTTGTTTTACCAGGTTGTTGAAAGCCGGAATCTCCTCGTCAAAGATTTTCTTTAAGCTGTTCAGGTGCTTGTCGATCTCAGCCGTGATTTCGTTTTTAAAGGCCACCATTTGCTCGGTTGGAGCAAAGTTTCCAGAGCTTGCCAATGAATTCAGGTGTGCCAGCTTGTTGTTAAGCCTTATCGGGAAGTTTAGCGGATCCTGACCGCTTCTGTTCTTGGTTTGATACAAGGTCTCTTCAATGGTTTTCATTTGATCTTGTATTGCTTTGGCTTTATCAAGAACATCTTTCATCGCATCCTTTTGGTCTTTGATCGGATCAATGGCCCGATTGATTTGCTCGCGTGCCTGTCGAATCTTTTTAATGGCATTGTGGGTTTCACTTACTTTCGCGAGCACATCCTGTGCAAATTCAAATTGAGCTTTCATATCAGCATCGGTAGCATCAGACCGTGGATCCTTCAGAATTTCAAATTCAGTTTCATGCGTTTTTCCATTCACGGTAAGTCTTACTTTATAGGTTCCGGGTAAAGCGCGCGGTCCGTTCAATGAAGAAGCCCAAAGGATTAGTCCATCAAAGCGATCGGCTTCCGGGTAGCGCATATTCCAGTTAAACTTGTTCATTCCCGGCTGCTTTAGCGATAGCTTTTCAACTTTGTCTTTTGGATTTGGCTTTGTTGAATATTTCTTGATCAGCTTTCCATCAGGTTGTAAAAATTCCAGACTCACTTCAGCCTTTGCCGTATCTTTTAAGTAGTAATGTACCATTACACCACCTGGGTGATTCTGGCCTGCTGTTCTGGATGCGCGACCAAAACTAAAGGCAGGGCCCATGCGGTAGGATGGCATGGGTTTGAATAAATATGAGTCACTTGCTGCAACCTGATCACTGAGTTGGTGTAAAGGAGTAAGGTCGTCAATTAACCAAAAACTTCTTCCTTGTGTTGCTGCAATCAGGTTATCGTTTTTAATGGTGAGATCGGTAATCGGTACGATTGGCAGGTTTAACTGGAAAGGTTTCCAGCTAGCGCCATCATCAAACGAAATGTACATGCCTGATTCTGTACCGGCATATAATAAACCTTTTCTTTTCGGATCGGCACGCAGTACGCGGGTAAAATGCCCGGCATCAATACCATCTGTAATTTTTGTCCAGGTTTTTCCGTAGTCTTTTGATTTGTAGAGAAAAGGTCTGTAGTCGCCCAGTTTGTAGCGTGTTCCGGCAACGTAAATTCCTCCTTTTGTATGCGGATCAAATTCAACACTGTTGAACATCATAAATTCAGGTATACCTTGGGGTGTAATGTTTTTCCATTCTTTTCCGCCATCGGTTGTGGCATACACAAGTCCGTCATCCGATCCGGTTACGATAAAATCTTTTTCGTATGGCGATTCGCCAGCAGCAAATATGGTACAGTAATATTCTACGCTGGTGTTGTCTTTGGTAATCGGTCCGCCTGAAGGGCCGAGTTTGGTTTTATCGTTGCGGGTTAAATCCGGGCTTATTGTTTCCCAACTTTGTCCACCGTTTAATGAAACATGCACATGGTTTGAAGTAGTGTAAAGTTTTTTAGGATTATGCGGTGAAAAGAAAATCGGGAAGTTCCACTGAAAGCGATACTTCATATCCTCTGCGCCATGCCCCATGGGGTTGTTTGGCCAAACGTTTACGGCACGACTTTCACCCGTACGGTGGTTTTGCATTTCCAGCAAGCCACCGTAGTTACCGCCATAAACCACATCCGGATCGGATGGATCAGGTGCAAGGTGACCGCTTTCACTGCCGGCCGTTGTTTCCCAATCTTGTTCAGTAATGGCAAAGCCATCGGTACGATGATAGATTCTTACGGTTGAGTTGTCCTGTTGCGCGCCATAAATCCTATATGGAAAAACATTATCCGTTGTAACACGATAGAATTGCGCTGTTGGTTGATTGTGGTAGGTGCTCCAGTTTTCGCCACCATCAAACGTTACCTGTGCGCCACCATCATCGGCCATGATCATGCGCTGGTTGTCTTCGGGTGCTATCCATAAGTCATGATGATCGCCATGTGGTGCATTGGCTGATTCGAATGTGCGGCCTCCATCTTTTGATTTGTGATACGAAACGTTTAAAACATAAACGATGTCTTCATCTTTGGTATCGGCATAAATGCGCGTGTAGTACCAGGCACGCTGCCGCAGATTACGGTTGTCGTTCATCTTACGCCAGGTTTCCCCGGCATCATCCGAGCGGTACACACCACCATTTTCGTTTTCAATAATGGCATACACACGATTGGAGTTAACAGGAGAAACCGAGATGCCCACAATTCCCCAAACGCCTTTTGGTAATCCCTGGTTTGATGTGATGTTTGTCCACGTTTCTCCGCCATCCGTACTCTTCCACATGGCTGAACCATCGCCACCACTTTCAAGGCTATACGGTGTTCTTCTTATTCGCCATGTACTCGCATACATAATGCGCGGATTATTGGGATCAAAGCAAAGATCAATGGCGCCTGCATCGGCATTGGCAAATAGGGTACGCTTCCAGGTTTTCCCTCCATCAATTGATTTATATACTCCGCGCTCATCGGAAGATTTAAATAGATCACCTAATACTGCTGCATAAACAATGTCAGGATTTTTCGGATGTATTCGTATGCGAGGAATATGGCGCGAATCTTTTAAGCCAATGTGCGTCCAAGTTTTGCCGGCATCAACCGATTTCCACATGCCATATCCATACGACACATTACCGCGAACTGTTTTTTCTCCACCTCCAACGTAAATCACATTATTATCCCACTCACTTACAGCTACGGCACCGATTGATCCACCGAAAAATCCATCAGAAATATTTTCCCAGCTGTTTCCGGCATCAGTAGTACGCCAAACGCCACCACCGGTAGCACCAAAGTAAAAGAGGTTCGGCTTGCCCGGTACACCCGTTACGGCAGCAGAACGGCCACCTCGATAAGGGCCAATGCTTCGCCATTCCATGCCGTTGTAAAGTTTTTCATCATAGCTAACCGTAGTTTTTGCTGTTGATGTAGCGCCTTTTCGTTGTGCCCAGGTTGGCATCCACAACAGGAAAAGACCTAGTGCGATCAAGTAGAGCTTCTTCATAGGTTTTAGGATAAATTTTTTGACGATGATAGCCTGAAATTACAAAATCATGTTACATTTTTTTATCAATGGCAATTAAAGGTTTTGCACTTACAAAAGTATTTTTTGACTTTGCCTGTTCAATGCGTTAACCTATGAAGGAAGGAGACTTTAAAAAGCTTTTTAGTATTCCGGTTATTGTTGCAGCGCTCGGTTATTTTGTAGATATCTATGATTTACTGCTCTTCAGCATTGTGCGAATTCCCAGTCTTCGTGGGTTAGGTGTACCCGATGCAGCGCTATTTGACCAAGGTGAATTTTTGCTTCGCGTGCAAATGGGTGGGTTGCTAGTGGGTGGAATTATCTGGGGTATAATGGGCGATAAACGTGGTCGCTTGTCCGTTTTATTTGGATCAATTCTATTGTATTCACTGGCAAACATCGCCAATGGTTTTGTAACCACCGTTGATCAGTATGCATGGCTTCGTTTTATTGCAGGCATTGGACTGGCGGGTGAGTTGGGCGCTGGAATAACGTTAGTTTCGGAAGTTCTTCCAACACGTTTACGTGGATATGGAACTACGTTGGTGGCCAGTGTGGGGTTATTAGGAGCCGTGCTGGCAAACGTAGTTGCCAAGCATTTCGATTGGCAGGTGGCGTATTTTATTGGTGGCGGATTAGGTCTAATACTGCTACTGGCGCGGGTGAGCGTTTTTGAATCGGGCATGTTTTTAACAGTGAAGCAACAAACCGTTGAGCGCGGAAATTTCATTTCTCTGTTTACTTCGTTTGATCGGTTTAAGCGGTTCGCGAATTGTATTCTTATAGGATTACCGATTTGGTTTACCATTGGAATATTGATCACCTTCTCTCCGGAATTTTCGCAGGAAATTGGAATTCTAAACCCGATCGTTGCTGGTGATGCTGTTATGTTCAGTTACCTGGGTTTGGTGGCCGGAGATATGAGCAGTGGATTGTTAAGTCAATGGTTTAGATCGCGAAAGAAAATTGTTTTTGTATTTATTCTTCTCACATTAGGATTTGTTTTGCTGTACTTGTACCCTCCTTTTGCCACCGATACATTCTTTTATTTTACCTGTTTTTGCCTCGGTTTTGGTGTAGGCTACTGGGCTTTATTTGTAACCATTGCGGCTGAGCAATTCGGAACGAATCTTCGTTCAACTGTTGCTACCACCGTACCTAATTTTATTCGCGGAACGGTTGTACCCCTAACGTTTGCTTTCAAGTTTTTACGGGATGATACGGGCATAATTATAGGTGCCCTTATTGTAGGAGTTGGTACAATTATTATTGCATTGCTTGCCCTTCGATCATTGCGGGAAACCTTTGGACGGGAATTGAACTTTGTAGAAGATTGACAAGTTAATATTCCGGTCGGTTGTTTTGAGGCTATAGAATCTTTTTTAATTTGCTGTAGTATGAAAAGAGTTGGAGTTATTTTGATCGCGTTCGTTTTGGTCATGGTAAATGACCAGGCTCAGGGTCAAAATATTTCCCTTATCGACAGCCTGCACAAACAACTTAAACAAGCAACCGGAAAAGACCGGTTTAATTTACTAAATGATATCGGATTCGAGTATCGCCTCTCTTACCCCGATAGCACCATTTTTTATTGCAATGAAGCGTATACCCTCGGACTTGAACTGAAGGTTGATAAAGAACTGTCAAAACCACTAAGCTTTATTGGTTTGGCCAATGCCTATAAAGGTGATTATAAATCTTCATTCGATTATCATTTAAAATCTGTCGAAGTGGCCCAGGAGCAAAATGACTCTTCGCAACTGGCTTTTTGCTATAACAATTTTGGTCGCCTGTTCTATGACCAGGGTGATATGACGCGTGCTTACGATAATCTGATCAAAAGTCAGGTCATATTTGAAAAGTTAAATGATCCTGTTGGTCTTGCTTATGTGTACAGGAGTTTAAGTAATATTTATCGTTCACAGCAGGATTACCCAAAGGCCTTGGAAATGGCGCTGAAGGCGTACCAATTGCGCAATCAAATTGGTGAGCCCCGGGGACTTTTATCCGCATTGATGGAGTTAGGCTCCGTGTACAGTGAAATGAAAAGTTCCCTTGATGCAAATAGTTGCTTTCAACGAGCCGATTCAATCGCTGTAAAGATTAATGATCACATCAGTCTTGCAGAGATTAAATTAGGATGGGGGGAATTTCTATCAGCCAATGATAGCATGGATCATGCAGCTGAATTGGCTGACGAAGCCTATACTATAATTATCAAAACGGACAACATTCGTCTCTTGCCAAGAGCAAACCTGTTAAAGGGAATTGTCTATTATAAGCAGAGGGATTTTAAAAACTCCCGAATTTTTTTAGACAAAGTTGCGCGGATAAACAATCAGACACACCTTGATCTGCAGCGTGACGCAAATTTTTATTTAGGTAAGATCAATGAGCGTGAAGGTAGATTAGCTGAAGCAACTGCCTATACAAACAAGTACTTAATTTTAAAGGAGTCGTTGCAAAGTATTGAATTAGCCCGGCAGATTGAGAAACTTCAGTTTCAACTGGAAATTGAAAAGAAAGAACGCGAGAATGAAATGTTGAAAGTGAAACAAGGCGAGGCTGATGCGTTGGTTCGTCAGAAGCAATTGGAAAATATCATTCTCATTGTCATAACTGGATTTGTAACTGCTTTATTCCTGATGCAGTGGCGGAACAGTAAGAAACGTCAAGGGGCTAATATTAAGCTGGCCAATCAAAATGAAAAGATTGAGAAACAACGCCAGGAGATCACGCAACAAAATGAGAAATTGGAAAGACGTAACCTTGAACTTTCCGACATCAATCATGAGAAGGACACGCTGATGAATATTGTGGCTCATGATTTAAAATCTCCGTTGAACCGAATAAAAGGTTTGTCGGACTTGATTGAAATGGAGGGCGAGCTTAATACAAATCAAAGTAAGTACCTTGGGTTGATCAAAGACTCTACGCGTTCAGGATTGGACCTGATTACCGATTTGCTGGATGTGAATGCGTTGGAAGTAAATCGAGAACCCGAATTTTCAATATTCAATTTAAGTACATTTTTAACAGAACGGGCCAATGCTTTTCGGCCGGGTGCTTCAGCCAAGGAAATTGAGATTGCGCTGGAGCAACATGTAACCGAACCTATCGAATCTGATCAGGAGTATTTGTCTCGAATTATGGATAACCTGATATCCAATGCTATTAAATTCTCTCCACGGAATACGGTTATTCAAATCAACTCTGCAACGAAAGGTGAGTTTTTTTCTATTTCTGTAAAAGATCAAGGCCCGGGATTCAACCCGGCTGATATTAAGTTCATGTATCAGAAATTTAAAAAACTGACTGCTCGCCCAACAGGTGGTGAAAGCTCCAACGGCCTTGGATTGGCCATTGTAAAAATCCTTGTTGATCGATTGGGTGGAAAAATCGATTTGAAAACGGAGGTTAGTAAAGGAAGTACATTCGAAATTCTCCTTCCAATACGGCCAATGGGTTCGCTTGTTTAGGATTTATTACAGGGATGCCTCGACAGCTTATCTAAAAGAATTAGCTTAATTAAAGGGTGCAACAGAATCTAAGGTCTTATCCCCAAGTCATTTATCGAGAAAATTGATAAAAATACTACACGCTTATACTTGGGTATTTTTTCTATGAGTAGTTTTGCAATATGAAATGGTTACTACTAGTAGGGTTTGTATTGATTTCGGTTGCCGTCAAGGCACAAACAGGTCCTTTGCCGAAAGAAGAAAGTTCACGCATGACCCAGGACCAACGGGTGGTTTATGAAACCGATCGAAAGACAAAACGCGGCAAAAAAGACATTAGCCTGAAGAAGCGTGTTAAGGTTGCAAAGAAGACTGATAAAAAAAGCAGAAAAATTTCGCAACCCAGAAAGCAGAAACCGAAAAAGGCAAAGGGCAAGTAAAGAATCCCGAGTTACACCCGATCCAATGCTTGCTGCAGGTCACTTATCAAATCCTCTCCATCTTCAATGCCGATGCTCAGGCGGATGAGTGAATCTACGAGGCCGTTCTTGATGCGCTCTTCTTTGGGTATGCTGGCGTGCGTCATGGATGCCGGATGATTGATTAATGATTCCACACCACCAAGTGATTCTGCAAGCGAAAATAACTCCACACTTTTCATCAAGGTGAAGGCTTTTTCAAGACTATCATCTTTCAAGGTAAAAGAAAGCATGCCTCCAAAGTCGCGCATTTGTTTTTTTGCAATGGCATGATTGGGGTGATCGCTAAAGCCGGGCCAATATACCCTGCCAACTTTAGGATGATTCTTTAAAAACTCGGCCACTTTTTTTCCATTCTGGCAATGACGTTCCATGCGCAGGTGCAAGGTTTTAATTCCCCTCAATACTAAAAACGAATCCTGAGGGCCAGGAACAGCGCCACATGAATTTTGAATGAAGGCTAATTCCTGATAAAGCTTTTCGTTATTGGTTGCCAATGCGCCCATAATCACATCCGAATGTCCGCTCAGGTATTTGGTTACGGAGTGCATCACCATATCAGCACCCAGATCAAGTGGATTTTGTAAATACGGAGAAGCAAACGTATTATCTACTGCAACCAACAAGTTGTTCTTTTTGGCAATGGCAACACAAGCTTCAATGTCGATGATGTTCATCAGCGGATTACTGGGTGTCTCCAACCAGATTAAACGTGTTTTACTGTTTATGTGCTGATTAATATTCTCAGCATGTGTCAGATCAATAAAATGAAATTTAATACCCAGACGTTCATACACTCTTTTAAACATACGGTATGATCCCCCATACAAATCATTAGACGTAATAACTTCGTCTCCTTGATTCAACAGCTTAATAACGGTATCGGTAGCGCCCATTCCGGACGAAAAGCATAAGGCGAATGAAGCATTTTCCAAAGCAGCAATACTTTTCTGGAGTGCGTTGCGGGTAGGGTTGGCTCCGCGGGCATAGGCGTATCCTTTATGTTTTGCAGGTTCTTCCTGTACATAGGTTGAGGTCTGGAAAATTGGGGTCATGATCGCCCCGGTTGAAGGATCGGGCTCAACACCCGCATGCACCGCTTTTGTACCGAATTTCATCTTGATTATTGGGTTTTAAAATAAGTTGCTAAAGTAATAAATAGTTGATCGCCAAATTTTGTAGCTTACTTAATTAATCCCTCCTAACCCTATGAAAAGAATCACCCTCTCATGGCTCACAGGCAGCCTTTTGCTCGTGTGCGTATTTACTATTTCGTCTTTTGCCCAGGTAGGTATTGGAACAAATAATCCAAATCCACGGGCAGTACTTGAGCTCAAATCCCCCAATAATAATCAAGGATTTCTGGTACCACGATTAACTACTGCACAACGTACGGATGCCGCATTTGTGTCTTCTTTAGCAGAAGGGGATAAGGGCTTGCTGGTTTTCGATTCCGATACCGATAAGTTTTATTACTGGAGTGGAGCAGGATGGACAGTTATTGAGGATAGTGCCGGAACTGACAGCCAGACACTCAGCTATAATTCAGGAACTGGCTTGCTGACTATTTCGGGTGGCAATAATGTTACGATAACCGGAACTTCTCCGGGTGGAGTAGCTGGAGGCGATTTGAGCGGAACGTATCCTAACCCCTCACTTGCCAATGATGCTATTACTTCAGCGAAAATAGTAGACGGTACAATTTCAACTATTGATCTTGCTGATGGGTCAGTTTCGGATTCAAAAATTTCAAATGTTGCTCCTGGCAAGTTAACTTCCGCGGGTGCTACAGCAGGGCAGGTTCTGAAATGGAATGGCACAGCGTGGACCCCTCAAGCCGATAATACAGGAACGGGTACAGTAACAAACATCGTTACGGGTGCCGGACTTACGGGAGGCCCGATAACCACAACCGGCACCATTGCTTTATCGAATACGGGTGTAACTGCCGCCTCTTATGGAAGTGCCACCACAGTTCCGCAACTCACTGTCGATGCGCAAGGAAGAATCACTGCTGCATCTGGTGTTACGATAGCGGGTGTTGCACCCGGTGGGGTAGCAGGTGGCGATCTTACGGGTACGTATCCTTCGCCAACAGTTGCCAACAATGCGATTACTACTGCCAAAATTTTGGATGGTGCAGTATCAGATATAAAAATCTCCACGGTAGCTCCCGGTAAGATTACACAAAGCGGAGCAACACCGGGGCAGGTGTTGAAATGGAATGGAACGGCCTGGACTCCGCAAGCTGATAATACAGGAACAGGAACGGTAACAAACATCGCTACAGGTGCTGGTCTTACGGGCGGCCCGATAACGACAACCGGCACTATTTCTTTAACGAATACAGGAGTAACTGCTGCCTCTTATGGTAATGCCACAACTGTCCCTCAACTTACAGTCGATGCTCAAGGTAGAATTACGGCTGCTTCAGGAGTAGCGATAGCTGGTGTTGTGCCTGGAGGAGCCGCATCAGGCGATTTAACAGGAACATATCCTGGTCCTACAGTTGCATCAACTGCTGGAAATAATGTGGTTACTGCTGTTAACAACGCGGCAACAACGGGCACAATAAATACAAACCGTCTTAATGCGGCAGTTGTGCTGGATACAGAATCTCCTGCGGCAGGAGATGTGTTAGGTTCTTATTCTGCAGGGTTGAATCTGGGGAATACTACCGTTACAGCGGGATCGTATGGATCGGCCACGCAGGTAGCCACGTTTACCGTTGATGCAAAAGGAAGGTTAACTACTGCCGGCACTGCAGCAATTTCTGGTGTAACACCGGGCGGTGCAGCAGGCGGTGATCTGACGGGCACCTATCCCAATCCAACGGTTGGAAACAACGCAATCAATTCCGCAAAAATTGCTGACGGGTCAATTGTAAATGCGGATATAAGTGGTAGTGCAGCGATTGATGTTTCGAAGTTTTCAGTTGGCACTTCGGGGCAGGTATTGACAACTTCTGGAGGAGGAGTTGCGGTATGGGCAAACGTTGGTCCAAATGCACTTATCAATAATATTGGTACAAGAAATTTGTTTGCGGGTGATCAGGTGGCAACTGCTGGAACAGATAATGCCTCATTCGGGTGGCGAGCAGGTGCGTCTAATTCATCTGGAAATTATAATGTATTCATGGGAACAAGAGCAGGGGAAGCTCATTCAGATGCTGACTTGAGTGTGATCATTGGTTGGCATACCGGAAGGGTGGGGAATCACCAAGGGAATACATTTGTTGGCGCGCAGGCTGGTGAAGCCGTTACAACTATGAATGTCAGTACTTTTTTAGGTGAAAAGGCTGGCTGGAGCATGACAACCGGAACAAGTAATGTTATTATTGGTCAACGGGCAAGTCAGAACTCTACTGCAGGATTCTCAAATATTTTAATTGGAACACGCGTTGCAGGGACCAACGCCACTGGAACAAGATTAACAATTATCGGAACTGATGCTGATGTCAGTGCTGGTGGCCTGAATAATGCAACGGCTATTGGCGAAGGCGCTATTGTAAACGCCAGCAACAAAGTCCGGATTGGAAATACAACTGTTACTGTAATTGAAGGCCAAGTTGGGTTTACGGCAGCCTCGGATAAACGCCTGAAGAAAGATATAAAGTCACTTGATGTTGGTCTCGACTTCATCATGCAGCTGAATCCGGTTAGCTATCAAATGAATAATTTTAATGATGGTAAACTGAACTGGGGTTTTCTGGCACAGGATATTGAAACACTGGTTGGCGATGAAAATGCCATACTCACCGTTGGGGGCGATGCTGAACGTACACTTGGTTTGAGATACACTGATTTTATTGCCCCGTTGGTAAAAGCTGTGCAGGAACAGCAGAAGCTAATTGCTGAGTTAAAGGAGCAAGTTGAGCAGAACAGGCAGGAACTCGAAACCCTGAAAACAGAGGTTAAGGCCTCAAAACAACCAGGTTCAGCCAATAATTCAGTTGGCAACGACTAGATTTTGACTGATATAACTCAATCAAGTTACCTATGCGCTTAATCTCAGATCAATATTCCGTAATTTAGTGTTCACTCAATTAATTCCGTATTTAAAATGCGCCTGAATACAATGAAGTGGTTAGTTTTTATTGTCATTCTTTGCCCGAGCGTCTTGTTCGGACAAGGATTTTATATCAAGAATGGGGCCACCGTAAGTGTTGAAGAGAACTTCATACTTGCCGTTAGTGATAGCCTGGTTAATCAAGGTACGTTGATCAATAACGGTTCGCTGGTTATGGGTGGCGTATGGCTGAATACTGGAACGTATGTTCCCGGTGATGGTAGAATCACATTTAATAGTACCAGTACAGAACAAGTTATTAACCACAACGCTCAGGCGTTTAGTTGGCTAACTATTGAAGGTGGTGGTGTTAAAAAGTTTCTGGCGGATATTGTGGTGGAACGGGAGTTGATTCTCAACGATGGAATTATGGTGGCTGAAAACAATTCGAAAATCATTTTCGATAGCGATGCAATCATTACCGGTGGTTCAGACGTAGCACATGTTAATGGCGCGGTGCAGCACTCAGGTGCGGGCACAAAATTGTTTCCTATGGGAAATGGAACCGTGTATCTGCCTGTTCAACTTAATAATTTAACTGGCTCACCGGAAGTGCGCGTTTCTGTTACTGAGTTAAATGGATCGGTTGTCTTGCCCAGATCAAGTTCACTAAATACAATTTCTGATCAGCGTTATTTCACTGTTGAACCTGTGTCAGGCTCTCTTCAAAATGCAACTGTAACACTTCCGGTGCGTAATGAGGATGCATTGGGAGTAGGAAACATTGTTATTGTTCAATCTTCCAATCTTACAGTTCCGTTTACCAATCTTGGTTCGGCTACACTTACCGGTTCACTTTCAAATGGAACAATTACCAGTACATTACCTCCAACAGAAATATTATTGACTCTGGCACGCGCAGACGTATCGGGAATTTTGGTGTATAACGCCATAGCGCCAAATGGCTATGAAGCCAATCGCTATATGCAGATAGCCAATTTGCCAGAAGGAAGTATCGTTACGATTTACAACCGCTGGGGCGACAAAGTTTTTGAAATGGCAGGGTATGATGATACCGTTGCAGGCAAGCGATTTGAAGGCGTTGGTCTGGATGGAAAAGAACTCCCATCTGGCAATTATTTTTATAAAATCGAACTACCTGATGCTTCTCCATTGACAGGATTTCTTTCCTTAAAGCGGTGACTTTTAATTACAGTTCAGGTATTTAATCAATAAAATCAGTTGTGTCATGATTCGAAAGGTAAAGGTTCTTATTGCATTAATAGTTGTCTCAACAGGTGCGTTTGCGCAAGTGGGTATTGGAACGGATAGCCCAAACGCGAAGGCTGTATTGGATTTACAATCCCCTGGAAATAATCAGGGGCTTTTGGTGCCACGCCTCACAACCGCTCAACGGACTTCTATAACGGGATTGACTGTTGGCGAAAAGGGGTTGTTGGTTTTTGATACCAGTGACAGCAAGTTCTATTACTGGAACGGAACTGCCTGGATTGTTATTGAAGATAGTTTTGGGACGGGCACAGTAACTGCTATCAATACCGGGGCAGGCCTCACGGGCGGACCGATAACTGTTACCGGAACCATCGGATTGGCTGATGGAGGAGTAACAACTGTTAAGCTGGCTGATGGATCTGTTACAACCTCAAAAATTGCAGACGGTACAATCGCCACGGCAGATATTGCCAATGGTGCAGTAACAGGTGTAAAACTTTCGAATACAGGTGTAACTGCTGCAACGTATGGAAGTGCAACAACAGTTCCTCAATTTACAGTGGATGCACAAGGACGGATTACGTTAGTAACAAACACCACTATTGCAGGAGTAGCCCCTGGTGGTGCAGCCGGTGGCGATTTAAGTGGAACTTATCCCAATCCAACAGTTGCCAATAATGCTATTACTTCCGCGAAAATTCTTGACGGAGCCATTGCTACAACAGACTTGGCTGATGGATCTGTTTCTTCTGCTAAGATTGCAGATGGAACAATCGGCACGGCTGATCTTGCCAATGCTTCTGTAACAGATGCAAAAATCAGCAACGTTGCCCCCGAAAAACTGACACAGAGTGGCGCTACAACCAACCAGGTTCTAAAATGGAATGGAACAGCGTGGGCTCCTCAAACCGATACTCAGGGTGTTACCAGCATAACTGCTGGAACTGGCTTGTCGGGAGGAACAATCATTTCAGCAGGTACCATTGCCATTGCTACCAATGGCGTAACCGCTACAGAACTGCGAAGTGATGCCGCTACGGATGCGAATCGTGCGGTTACCACCAACCACATTCGTGATAACGCAATTACAACTTCAAAAATTACAGATGGCTCTGTTACAAGCACTAAGCTTTCTAATTCTGGGGTGACCGCTGGTGTATATGGCAGCGCAACACTTGTTCCCAGAATTCAGGTAGATGCACAGGGCAGGATTACCGTGGCCTCCAATGTTACCATTGCAGGTGTAGCGCCAGGTGGCGCAGCCGGTGGTGATTTGACCGGAACGTATCCAAATCCTACGGTAACAACCGGTGCGATTACGTCAGCAAAAATTCTTGACGGTACAATTGCCACAGCCGACCTGGCGGATGCTTCAGTTACGTCAATAAAAATTGCTGATGCAACGATTGCAACAGCCGACCTGGCCAATGGTGTAGTTACAGATATAAAAATTTCTAACGTAGCTCCAGGAAAAATTTTGCAGGGTGGTGCCGCAGCGGGACAGGTGTTGAAATGGAATGGTGCCGCGTGGGCACCGGGAGTAGATAACACTGGTGGAGGAGGTGTTGGCGGAAGTGGAACAGCGGGTCAGGTAGCGTTTTGGACAGGCTCTTCAAATATTGCCGGAAACAATAACCTGTTATGGGATGAGAAAGATTCGCGGTTAGGTATTGGGTTGCCCCCCCAATTTAATTTTCATTTTGGCGGCTCGCATGGGGTTGTATTTACCATAGCCGGTCAAGGTAATTATCTGGTTGATCCAAAAGACTATGTTATTATCGCTGACCCGGAGACCAATGAAATATTATTGCCAGATGCGGATGCTGAAAGAGGTCGTATTTTGATTATTCGCGCGTCTGGAGCAAAGGCTGTGACCATACGTTCTGCGAGTGGAAAAGATACGATTGATCAATTGGCAGGCATACAAATATCAGCAGCTGACCCTGGAAGCTTATACTGCATCACATTAATAGCAGTAGGGAATGGAAACTGGTTTACGCTTAATAAGGCAAGGCTCTAATAAATCAAAGCGCCCGATCAGCATCAAACTTTTCCAGGTAATCGGCTACACGCCTTACGAAGCTTCCGCCAAGTGATCCGTCCACGACACGGTGATCGTAGGAGTGTGAGAGAAACATTTTGTGGCGAATGGCTATCACATCTCCGTACGGTGTTTCCAATACGGCCGGTTTTTTCTGAATGGCACCAACCGCCATAATACCCACCTGTGGTTGCACGATGATTGGTGTGCCCATCACATTACCGAATGATCCTACGTTGGAAATCGTATACGTTCCGCCTGAAAGTTCATCGGCTTTGAGCTTATTATCGCGGGCTCTTGTGGCAAGGTCGTTTACAACTTTGGCCAAACCAGTCAGGCTGTATTGATCCGCATTTTTAATTACCGGAACAATCAGGTTGCCAGAAGGCAAGGCTACTGCCATGCCGATGTTGATGTCTTTCTTCTTAATGATTCGATCGCCATCTACCTGAATGTTGATCATCGGAAGATCTTTGATGGCCTGCACGAGCGCTTCAATAAAAATAGGCGTGAACGTGAGTGCTTCATTGTATCGCTTCTGGAATTCGCCCTTCATTTTATTTCGCCAGAAAACAATGTTGGTCACATCGGCTTCTACGAACGAAGTAACGTGAGGTGAAATGCGCTTGGAGTCCACCATTCGCTCTGCGATCATCTTGCGCATGCGATCCATCTGAATGATTTCATCGTTACCACTGATGGATACCGGAACGCCCTGAGGTGCTTTGTAGGCTTGCGCAACTTGTATGCTCTTACCGAGTTTACGGTTTTCCAGGTAAGCCAGAATATCTTTCTTGGTTACCCGTCCTTCCTGGCCTGTTCCGGGTATGGTTTCCAGTTCGGCAACAGCAATGTTCTCCTCTTTTGCAATATTTTTTACCAGTGGGGAGTAAAAACGCGAGGCCGACTTAAAATCGGAAACATGATGGGTGGATCCATTTCCATTCACCGGCTGACTGACAACCTGCTCTTCTTTTTTGGTTTCCTGGCTGGCTTGTTTAGGCAGATCTTTTTTCGGTTCGGTGGAGGTAACAGCATCACTTTCAGTTGAAATAATCGCGATGGGTTTCCCTACTTTCACTACCTCACCTTCTTTAGCCAGAATTTCTTTAAGCACACCGGCATGGGTGGAGGGAACTTCCGTATCTACTTTATCGGTGGCTACTTCCAATACCGACTCATCCTGCTCGATTTTATCGCCCGGCTTTTTCAGCCATGACAAAATGGTGGCCTCCATAATACTTTCGCCCATTTTGGGCATTATCAGCTCAACAAGCGCCATAATTCAATCGTTTACGGGGGCAAAGTTAGCATTTTTGATGTGTTATAGAACAGCATTTCCGAGCTGTATTCAACCGTAAAATCAAGCCTAAAAGCTGATTTCAATCGCGTGCAGGAGTGACGATTATCATTCTGTTTAAGTATATGCTGGGGTAGCTTCAAACACGTTTAAACACAATTAATTATGGATACGCTAACTGTTGATAGACCGACTTCAAAAGCCACCAAAACCATGACTACTGAAACCAAATTTGTATACGCTTTTCAAGAGGGCAATGGAAAGAATAAAAAACTGCTGGGCGGCAAAGGCGCCAACCTGTGTGAAATGATACAAATCGGGTTGAATGTACCGCCCGGATTTGTAGTAACCACCGAGGCTTGCCTGACTTACCTCGATACCAACAAAAAATTGCCGGCTGGCCTGATGGATCAGGTTCATATTCAGATGAGTGAATTGGAAAAAGCTACCGGAAAAAAATTTGGGGATGTAGAAAATCCATTGCTCGTGTCCGTTCGGTCCGGCTCTGCGATGTCAATGCCGGGTATGATGGATACCATTCTGAACCTGGGATTGAATTCAGTTACCCTGCAGGGATTGATCAAACAAACCGGTAACGAACGATTTGGCTATGATGCGTATCGCAGGTTTATTCAGTTGTTCGGCAAAGTGGCATTGGGTGTGCCCGATGAGAAATTTGATATTCATTTTGAAGAAATCAAGAAACGTGCAGGGGTGAAGGTTGATGTTGGATTAAGCACGGAAGATTTAAAAGAGATAGCCGATCGGTTTTTATTGGTTGTAAAAGAACAAACCGGCAAACCATTCCCTGAAGATGTATACGAGCAACTTGAGATCGCAATCAAAGCTGTATTCAATTCATGGATGGGTAAACGGGCTGTCGACTATCGCAGAGAATTCAAGATTACACCGGAGATGGCCAACGGTACTGCGGTAAACGTGGTGACCATGGTGTTTGGCAATATGGGTAATGATTGCGCCACAGGGGTTGGCTTTACCCGCGATCCGGGCACCGGAGAAAATGTGATGTATGGTGAATATCTTACTAATGCCCAAGGCGAAGATGTCGTTGCCGGTATCCGCACACCTAAACCCGTTGCTCAACTGGCGCAGGAAATGCCAGAGCAATACAGGCAATTGGAAGAGCTCAGAAAAAAACTGGAATCGCATTACAAAGAAGTTCAGGATTTCGAATACACCATTGAAAGGGGCGTGTTGTATTGTTTGCAAACGCGCAATGGAAAAATGAACACCACCGCGTTGGTGCGTACATCTGTGGAAATGGTAAAGGAAAAACTCATCACAAAAGAACAAGCCTTGCTTCGCATTAAGCCCGACATGCTGGAGCAGTTGCTTCATCCACGTCTTGATTCCTCCAATAAAGAGGAACCATTGGCACAAGGTTTACCGGCATCACCGGGAGCAGCTTCCGGTCAAATTGTATTTGATGCAGACAGGGCAGAGACGCTCGGAAGGGCTGGTGAGAAGGTGATTCTTGTTCGTGAAGAAACCAAACCGGAAGACATTCATGGGTTCTTCGCATCTCAGGGTATTCTTACCAGTCGTGGTGGAAAAACTTCGCATGCTGCGGTTGTAGCGCGAGGCATGGGCAAACCTTGTGTAGCGGGGGCGGAAGGTATTCATGTAGATGTAAAACTTCGGCAAGCCACTATCGGTGATAAGATTTTGCATGAAGGCGATTACATTACCATAGATGGTGGAACCGGTAAGGTATACAAAGGCATGATACCCATGGTTGAGCCAACGTTTTCAGATGAGTTGAAAACCTTATTGGGATGGGCGGATGAATTGGCGATGTTGAAAGTGATGGCGAATGCCGATACACCCGAGGCTGCTCAGAAGGCGTTGAACTATGGCGCTATGGGTATTGGCTTGTGCCGTACGGAGCGCATGTTCAATGCGGTTGATCGGCTGCCTATCGTGATTGAAATGATTTTAGCAGCTACTACCGAAGAACGGGAAAGCGCACTCAACAAGTTGAAAGAAATGCAGCGTCAGGATTTCGAACAAATTCTGACCACAATGGCCCCACGGCCTGTTACCATCCGGTTGTTGGATCCTCCCATTCATGAGTTTTTGCCTACTGAAGATGTACTACGAGATGAACTAAGTAATCTGGTGCATTTAAAAGAAACGGTAAGTGGCGTAAACAACCTGTTCAGTAGTCTGCGGTTGCTGCATGCCGACTTGAAAATTGCTGAAAACGCAACGCATCCATTCAATGCCTCGGGTGCTGAATTGGTAGGACAAGCCATTCAGAAGAAGGAACAGATGTTGCGAAAAGTAAAGGAACTTCACGAAGTAAACCCGATGCTGGGTCACCGTGGTGTTCGGTTAGGGATTACGTATCCTGAAATTTATAAAATGCAGATACAGGCCATACTGGAAGCTACTGCTGATTGTCAGTTGAAAGGCGTGAAGGTTCACCCTGAAATTATGGTGCCGCAAGTTGTTGCTGCAGAAGAATTAAAACTGATATCCGAGTTTGTTCAAGAAGTAAAAGTGAAGCTGGAGCAAGAACGAAATATCAAGCTTACGTTCAAATTCGGTACCATGATTGAAGCTGTTCGTGCTTGTTTACAAGCTGAGGAACTTGCTACAACAGCCGACTTCTTTTCATTTGGCACCAATGATTTAACTCAAGCTACGTTTTCTTTTTCGCGCGAAGATGCCGAGAATAAGTTTCTGCCTTACTACATCACACATGGAATTCTGAGAGAAAATCCGTTTGAAGTATTGGACAGCAAGGCGATGGGAAAACTCATGCGAATGGCAGTACAGGATGGTCGCAAGGGAAATCCGGAGCTTAAGGTTGGTATTTGCGGTGAGCATGGCGGTCACCCGGAGTCAATCAGGTTCTGCCATCAGATAGGACTTAACTATGTTTCTTGTTCCGGGCCAAGAGTGCCTGTTGCACGGCTTGCTGTTGCACATGCCAAACTTGGTGAGTCAGGTTACAACAGTTTGTAGTCAGTCAATAACTCTATATGTCACCCTGATCGATAGGTTGGGGTGACATTTTATTTTGGTAAACTCAACCGGATAAGATTTAATACCGCTACCGATGACATGCGTATGTTGATCATGCGGTCAGTGGAGAGTTGAAGTTTACGCGTAACGGTTTGGTGTTTATCTGAATAAGCAATCCAAACCGTGCCAACAGGTTTTTCAGGTGTTGCACCACCCGGTCCGGCAATTCCACTGGTGGCAACACCAATGTCGGTATTGAACTTGGCGCGAACAATATTAGCCATTTCAATAATGGTGGGTTCACTAACGGCACCATGCTTTTCCAACGTTTCAGGTTTAACGCCAAGCTGACGCATTTTTATTTCGTAAGCGTACGGAATCATCGTGCCAAGAAAATATTCCGAGCTTCCGGGTATTGAGGTGATGAGATGCGATAAATATCCTCCGGTGCAACTTTCAGCGATTGAAAGCGTGAGTTTACGATCACGCAACAACTGACCAATTACAGCCTCAAGCGGAGTTTCGTTGTAACCATAAATGTATTGCGATGCCAACGGTTTTAGTTTTTCAACACACTCCTTTAATTCGGCATCCATCGCTTCAGCCGATTGTCCTATGGCTGTGAGGCGTAGCTTTACTTCACCCAGGCTGGGTAGGTAAGCCAGTTTGATGTGTGGGGGCAATGCATTTTCCCATGATGCAATTTTTTCAGCGAGAAATGATTCACCAATACCAACCGTTTTAATGATCTGATGACGGATAGTTGGAGTTTGATATTTCTGGAGCAGTTGTGGAATAATGGTGTCCGTCATCATCTTCTTCATTTCGTGCGGTACACCCGGCATCGAAACGAAAACTTTATCACTACGATCGAACCACATGCCCGGAGCTGTTCCCAACTCGTTGCGCACTGCCTTGCAGCATTCCGGAAGTGCCGCTTGTTGACGATTAAGTTCCGTCAGTTCACGACCCCGACTGGCAAAGAATGTAGTAACATCACGCAAGGCATCTTCAAACATTACAATCTTGCAATTGAAATATTTCGCCAGGCATGGCTTAGTAAGGTCATCATTGGTTGGACCTAATCCACCGGTTATCAAAATAATATCAGCCCGTTTTTCTGCTTCCGCGAAAGCGGTAAGAATTTCAGAATCAATATCCCCAACGGTAGTTCTTCGAACAACTTTTATCCCAACCTTATCCAGTTCTCCGCTTATCCAATGTGAATTTGTGTCGAGGGTTTGGCCATACAGCAGTTCATCGCCTATGGCAATAATTTCAGCAAGAATTTTTTTCATAGTTATAACGCGGACAAATATCAGATAAAAATTAAAAAATGGATATTTTGTTCGGGTGATTCCTTATCTTTTATCCTAATTCCCGCATTATGAATCCGTTTTCGGCTCTGGATTGGCAAAAGAAAATTTACCTTTCAGGTTTTTCAGGAAAACTTCCGCTTATAGAAATTGATCCCGTTCACCTGGAGGAGGCCGCTAAAGCTGCGATGTCGCCACAAGCGTATGCCTACATTGCTGGAGGTGCCGGTGTTGAAAGTACCATGCGTTCAAACCGGAATGCATTTGAAGCTTTTAAGATTGCTCCACGCATGTTGAAGAATGTGGGCGAGCGTGATATCAGTATTAACTTATTCGGTAAAAAAATTCCTTCACCTTTTCTGTTGTCACCAATTGGTGTGTTGGAAATGGTTCATCCCGAAGCTGATCTTGCTGTTGGTCGCGCGGCAGCGCAATTAGGTTTACCGTATATTTTTTCCAACCAGGCCTCGCGGCCGATGGAAGAAGTAGCCTCAGCGATGGGAAATTCACCGCGTTGGTTTCAGTTGTATTGGAGCAAGTCGAATGAATTGGTAAAAAGTTTTGTGCAACGCGCTGAAAAGTGTGGATGTGATGCCATTGTAGTTACGCTTGACACAACCATGTTGGGTTGGCGTACGCGCGATCTTGAATTGGCGTACCTTCCATTCCTCGAAGGAAAAGGAATTGCACAGTACACATCCGATCCTATTTTTCAACAGATGATGGATGAAGCTGATGCACGGGAAAACACAAAGCGTGAAATCACCTGGCAAACGTTGCGCGGACTGGTGAGCATGGTGAACCGATATCCCGGTAAGGGCTTTTTTAAAAAACTTAAATCCAGCCGACCGATAAAGGCCGTGCAGAAATTCATTAGCACGTATTCCAATCCGTGCACCACCTGGGACGATTTGAAATTTCTGCGTGATCAAACCAAACTTCCCATTTTGTTAAAGGGCATACTTCATCCCGATGATGCCCGAAAGGTTGTTGATTATGGAATGGATGGCATTGTGGTTTCCAACCATGGTGGCCGACAGGTTGACGGTTCCGTTTCAACGTTTGAGATGTTGCCAGAAATTGTAAGTGCTGTTGATGGACGCATTCCTGTAATCATTGACAGTGGCATTCGCGGTGGGGCCGATGTGTTTAAATCCCTGGCCATAGGAGCGAAGGCAGTTTGTATCGGCAGACCGTATGTGTACGGACTTGCATTGGCTGGAGAGGCGGGCGTGTACGAGGTTTTACGAAATTTTATGGCCGATTTTGAGCTTACCATGGGCCTTGCGGGATGCAAGAATGTTTCTGAGATCACGCGCGAAACACTGCGCTGAAACCCTGTAGGTTTTTACAAATTGTTGGGTAATTTGGTGCCCCTAATGATGAATTGTATGAGGCATTTACTATGGATTTTTGCATTTGTACTGGGTGCATGCACCTCAGCACAAATCAATCAGGCGTTGGGCGATTTAAATAAGTCGCTTGGCGGAGGTGAACTGACAACGGCAGAAGTAGCCGAAGGGCTTAAAGAGGCATTGGTCAAGGGCATTTCAACAGGTTCTGATCAAGCTTCACAACTGGATGGTTACTTCAAAAATCCGCAAATAAAGATTCCATTTCCGCCAGATGTAAAAAAAGTAGAAGACAAGCTGCGTCAGATCGGATTGGGCAATGAAGTGGATAAGTTTGTCATGACGCTGAATCGGGGTGCAGAAGATGCCGCAAAAGAAGCAAAACCAATCTTTGTTAACGCCATCAAACAAATGACCATACAGGATGCGTGGGGAATTTTAAAAGGAGAAGAAGATGCAGCAACCGAATACCTGAAGCGCACCACATCAGCCCAGCTTCGCGAAAAGTTTACACCGGTTATCGCCAACTCACTGAATAAAGTGAATGCTACAAAATATTATGGCGACATCATTAATACATACAACAAAATTCCATTGGTGGAAAAGGTAAATCCTGATTTGAATGATTACGCCACAACCAAAGCCATGGATGGTTTGTTTTTACTCATAGCTGGTGAGGAGAAGAAAATCAGACAAGACCCGGTGGCACGCACAACCGAATTGTTAAAGAAAGTTTTTGGTTACAACAAGTAAAAAATTTAATTGAATTTGTGATATGGGATTATTCGAGAAACACAACGCACTTTTGAATCAGGCTATTGATGCATTACACAAACGCACATTCTTTGCCGCTTACCCGGAGCATCCTGCACCGGCTGTTTATGGTGAAACCGCTGATGCAGACGGACAAGCAGCTTTTAAGGCGGCATTAGGGAAAAAGTTTGAGTTACTGAAGCAGGCAGATCCGGTAGCATGGATTGGTGTTGAAGAATCGCCCTACACACAAGAACCATTGGGTATTACGTACCCGGCCTTTTCAATTGATACATTAGTCAGTCGTGCACAAAACGCCTATCATGTGTGGAGAAAAGTCTCCGCTCAGGATAGAGCTGGAATTTTAATTGAATCGTTGGAGCGTGTTCGTGCGCGATTTTTTGAAATTGCGTATGCCACCATGCATACAACCGGTCAGGGTTATATGATGGCGTTTCAGGCTTCGGGTCCACATGCTGCAGATCGCGCGTTAGAAGCCATAGCAGCAGGCTATGAAGAATTACAACGATTTCCATCCGCTACGTTGTGGGATAAACCGATGGGAAAATTCAATATTCAGTTGAACAAAGAGTGGCGTGCCGTACCAAAAGGAATATCATTGGTTATCGGGTGTTCAACATTTCCTACCTGGAATACCGTTCCCGGGCTTTACGCGGGTCTGGTAACGGGTAATCCGGTTATCGTAAAACCACACCCTGGCGCAGTGTTGCCGATAGCATTGGTCGTTGCAGAAATTCAGCAGGTATTGAGCGAACAAAATCTTGATCCAAGCATTTGCCAACTGGCTGTTGATGCATACGATAAGACGATTACTAAAGAGTTGGCCGAGCATCCAGCCGTTAAGTTAATTGACTTTACGGGAAACAGTGCGTTCGGCAGTTACCTGGAAGGCCTTCAAGGAAAAGCTGTGTTTACAGAAAAGACAGGAGTGAATTCAGTTATTCTGGATTCTGTGGTTGATGCAGATAAAGTGGCTTCCAATCTTGCTTTTTCATTGTCATTATATTCAGGCCAGATGTGCACCGCGCCACAAAACTTTTACATTCCTGAAAGTGGAATAAAGACAGCTTCGGGCACTGTAAGCTTTGATGCATTTGCGCAGAAACTGGTGGACAACATCAACAGCTTGGCAGATAACCCGAAAGCGGGACCATTTGTGTTGGGTGCCATTCAAAATAAAAACACCTGCACACGTGTGGCGGATGCTGAAAAGATTCCAGGCAAAATTTGGGTTAAATCGCGCTCCATTGAAAACCCGATGTTTAAAAATGCACGCATCAGTACACCCATCCTAGTGGAGGTTGATGCAGCGAAGAAGGAAATTTTCAGTAAGGAATTATTCGGCCCCATTGCTTTGTTGATTAAAACCAAAGACACCGATCATTCGATTGCTCTGGCGCAGGAGATGGCGCTTAACCATGGTGCTATTTCATGTGGAGCGTACACAACCGATAGTTCAGTTCGTGAAAAGATTGCAGACGCGATGGCGTTGGCGGCTACTCCGGTATCATTCAATTTGGTAGGCGGTATTTATATGAACCAGAATGCCGGCTTCTCAGATTTTCATGTAACGGGTGGTAATCCTTCTGGCAATGCTTCGTTCACAAACCCTGAGTATGTGGTGAAACGGTTTACATGGGTGGGTCATCGCGAGCCGGTGGCCGCGGGTTAACGCCCCTCAGTAGCCGTAGCGAGGCATTCGCAGGCCGCAAAGGGGAGGTGGAGAGGGCGACTGTGTCGCCCGCTATTGTGTTTGGGCAGTGGTTCACTTGACCACCACAGTTCACCGAGAGCAAACGTTGTAGCGAAGATAACACTTTATGTTTACACATCACCCCGCCATTGACCAAACCTGGTGTTGTGGGGCGTAGGTCTTATCCTAATTTTTTCTTTGGGTCTTGTCTAACGTCAAAGAATGAAAGAATTATAATCTTGTTGTCTCTTATTCTATAGAGTATTCTTATCTGTCGTGATAATTGAAAACCTCTAATGTCATTGTTTTCAACTTGTCCCATTAACGGGTACTCTTTAAGAAGTATGAAAATCTCATCGACTTTTTGAACGAACTCCTTAGCTGTTTTTTCTCCCCATTTATGTTTTATATATTCTACGATCGAGTCGAAGTTGCGTTCGGCTCTTAGGGTAACATAGACTTGCATTAATACTTTTTCTTAACAGTCTCCCAATCAGTCAAATTTTTGTCGTCTTGAGATTCTTCATAGGATAAATAGACCTCTTTCTTTTGTTCTTCGGTCAGAGTTTTCCATATCTGTCCCTCTTTTGCGGTCTCTCTTTGCTTTAGAAAGTCATAAATTGTCCGCAATAACTGCTCGTTTTCAATTCTGTCTAGGATTTTGTGCAGGTCTGATTTCAACTCAATAGTCCCCATGTCATTCTTTTATTTTTGTAACACGAATTTACGTCTTTTTACTCAATTTTTTCTCGGTCGACCTATGCCCCACAACGTTTGTGCTTATGCAGTGGCGGGAATAGGAGCGCTAAAAAATGGAGCGTAGCGGAATGTTTAGCGCGACCTACACGTCACTGTCAACCGTGACAAAACGTTGTTTGAAAACTAAAGCTACAAATTTACACCGAACCCCGCCATTGCATAAGCATTTTGTTGGTAGCTGTAGGGCCCTTCTCCGTACTTCATTCGTAGCCTTGTTTTTTGTCCCCCGTTAACTAACACACCAATCTTTTTAGTCAGTCGTGCGGTGGGCATTTTTAATTGACTTCGTTTCCACCTACACTGAACTGAGCACACTTATTGACTGGCTTTGGATGTGGGTGGTATATGCGGCCAGGCAATATGTGTGCGGTTCAATTTATATAAAGTTGATTTATATTCCCACTTAGATGTTCATTCTAACTAATTCCAAACATTAAGTCTGAAAATCATCGACAAGTTATTTAATATTCCATTTTCCTTTAATCGTGTCAACTGCATAATAAACCATTGGAACCAGGAACACTGTTAAAATCAGCGATGAAAGCAACCCGCCTATTATGATCCAGGCCAATCCATTTTTCCACTCGCTGGCTGTACCTTTGGCTAAAGCTATCGGTAACATGCCAATAACCATTGCCAGGGTTGTCATTAATATGGGACGCATGCGTTCTTTGCCCGCATTAATTAACGCTTCCCTAAAATGTTGCCCGGAGGCCTTTAATTGATTTGTAAAATCCACAATCAGAATTGCATTTTTTGCCACCAATCCCATCAGCATGATTAAGCCCAGTAAAGCAAATAAACTAAGGTTGCTCAGTGTCAGGTTCAACGCTAAGAATGCTCCAATGGCAGCAACAGGTATGGAAAATAACACCACAAATGGATAGACAAAGCTATCATAAAGAGCTACCATAATCAGGTAGATAAGGATAAATGAAATAAGCAGAACAGAACCGAGTGCGCCAAAACTATCGTTCTGCCTTTTTATATCACTGCCCCAAATCATCTTAACACCATCGGGCAATGGGTTTTGCTTGAGGTAAGCCACCACCTCATCGGCCACCGTTCCCGAAGGGCGACCAAGCGCCTCTGCTGTTAATGTGATGGATGGTTGCCGGTCTAATCGTTCCAATAAAGAAGGGGAGTTATCCTGAATGATTTCGGCAAACTGGGATACATTAATAGGTAGCCCTTGCGGATTAACAATGGTTAATGAACCAACATCTTCAATATTCTTACGGTCAAATTCATCCAGCCAAATCCTTACCGGATATTCTGTTCCCTGTTCTGTAAGCACAGCATCATCATTTCCTGTAAAGGCAGTTCGAATGCTTTGGCCAACGTAGGCCGTAGTAAGCCCTAACCGCTGCATCTTATCCTTATCAGGAACTACCTGAAATTCCGGGCTTCCTTCTTCTACTGAAAGACGAACATTATCGGCACCCGGAATTTTTTCAACTACAGACTTCAATTCCTTTCCTAATTTCATCACCTCGTTTCCATTGCTTCCGCTCAATGTAATTTCGATAGGTGCTGAACGGGGTACAAGACCTAATGCAGCCATTGAATAATTAATGGCCGGAAATTCTGCCTTCAATGCTTCGCGAATTTCCTTCATGAATTCCTCGGTTGGCTTGTGGCCACGTTTATTGGCAGGTTTTAGCTGGATCGTTAACTCTGATTTATTGGAAGAACCAATACCAATACTACCTATTCCCGAACTCGGCCCGCCCACATTGCTAAACACAGTCAGCACCTCTGGTTGTGCAGCAATAAAACTTTCTATTTTTTGTGTGACGATATTGTTCTGCTGTAATGTTGTAGTCTTATCAAACTCCAGGTTCATCCGGAACTTGCCCTGATCTCCGGTAGCGATCAACTCTTTCCCGATGATGCCCTGCTTCATTATACCGAGGGTAAAGACAAACAATACAAGAATGATGGCTGTAGAAATAAGTTTGTGATGGAGTACCCACTCCAACCGTCTTCCATACCAATCAATAAACCGGCTTAGCTGATGTTCAAACCAAAGTAAAAACTGATTGAAAAAATTAGTGGGTTGCAAATCCTCCGATTTGCCGATGCGCGAAGCCATCCAGGGTGTTAATGTAAAGCCCACCAGTAAACTTGTTAAGGTAGAGGTAACTACCACTACCGAAAATTGCTTGAGCATGTCGGCCACGAATACCTGTAAGAATAAAATTGGAAGAAACACAACTACATCAACCAAGGTGATCGACAAGGCAGAGAAACCTATCTCCATGCGGCCATCTAAAGCGGCTACCCGTTTGTTCTTCTTCATGTCCAGGTGCCGCTGAATATTCTCCAAAACAACCGTTGCGTCATCCACAAGTATCCCGATGATCAACGACATGGCTAACAAGGTCATTAAGTTAAGTGTGTAATTCAACAACCACATCATGGCAAAGGCTGTTACCAATGAGGTAGGTATGGCCACCAAAACGATAAGTGAATTTCGGAAGCTTCTCAAAAACAGAAGCATCACAACCGATACTAATATTACGGCTAAGGTTAAATCAAACACTACCGAATTTACCGCAGCAATCGTGTTATCCGTAGAATCATCTGCTATGGTAAATTTTACGTTTGCGGATGTATACTGCTTTTCAATGGCACTGAATTTTTCGCGCACGGCTTTGGAAACGTCCACTGCATTCGCATCGCCCTGCTTTTTAAGTAAAAGGCCAATTCCATTTACGCCATTGTATCGGCTCACCGATGTTATTTCTTTAATTCCATCAGTAACGGTAGCTATATCTTTTACATACACGGGGCTGCCGGGTGCCGGCATAGCCACTTGCACATTATTGATATCTTCAACTGAGGTAAACTGTCCTTTTAGCCTTACAGAATTATTAACAAAAGCTGTTTGCACTTTTCCCGAAGGTACATCAAGGCCGGAACGATTGATTGCCTCAGTAACCTGATACTGAGAAATCTTATATAGCTTCAATTTCTCCTGGTCAATCTTAACCTGAATCTCTCTTTCTTCCCCGCCCAACAAGGTAATTTCAGCTACTCCTTTTAGTTGCTGGATTTGTGGGAGAAAGTCGTCTTTCATTTTTTGATAAAATTCAGTGGACGGCAACGTGCTCGTGGCGCTGATTTGCATGATGGGTAAATCATTGGGCGAAACTTTACTCATCACCGGGCTCAAAATATCCTGGGGCAAATCTCTACGGATATTATCAATGTAGCGCTGTGCATCCTGCATGGTTTGATCGAGGTCTGTTCCATATTTCAAATTGACAATGAGAACAGAGGCATTCGGCAAAGATTTCGTTACGATAAAATCAACACCTTCCAGGTTTGACAGAGCGTCTTCAATTTTTCGCGAAACGGAGGTTTCTACTTCTGTAGGGTCAGCCCCCGGATAACCGGTTTTAACAACTACCACCGGCTGATTGAAGTCGGGCATCAACTCGTAGCTAAGGTTTTTATAACCTATAAAACCGGCCAGTATAAAAACACTGAATAAAACAATAATCAGTGAAGGGCGGTTAATCGAAATTTCAGTGATGTTCATTTTGATTAAATCTTACTTTTCACAGGTGCTCCATTGTACAGGTTGATAAGTCCGTTGGTGACTATAACATCACCGGCATTCAGTCCGGATTGGACGATGGCTATGCTTCCTTTCCTGTCAGCAATGGTTACGTCTTGAAGTATGGCCTTCCCGTTTTTAACTACATACACTTGTGGTTTTATGGCTGATCCTACAATGGCCGATGCCGGAATGGTAAGTTGTTTTGTATCGGGTTTCTCTGAAATCACCATTTTTCCAAACATGCCTGATTTGATTTTCATGTCGGGTGTATTCTTCACCACCGTCTGAATGGGAAAGGAATTGGCATTATTGCTTTTACTTCCTATCAATGAAATTTTTCCGGCCAGTGTAATGGCTGGATATAAATCAGGGAAGACCTCTGCCTTCTCATTGGCCTGAAACAGCATGATATCATTTTCGGGAACCTGAATTGTAAAGCGAAGTGATGAAATATCGGTGAGTTGCAGCAACGGTACTCCCGGTGCGGCATATGATCCAACCTCGGTTATTTTAAGTGTTATGATCCCGTTAAACGGAGCAACTACAGTTGTTCTGCTGATTTGTTCTAATAACGTGCCCTTTTGTATTCTCGCGGTTTTTAATGCCATTTGCGTTTTTTCCAACTGCACACCCTGGATGGCATCCGACTCAGAAAGGATTGAGTATCGCTTTACATCAGCTTCCAATCCTTCAATTTGTACTTCTGTGGATTGAAGTTGTAAACTAAGCAGCGCGTCATCCAGTTTAACCAACGGTTGGCCTTTCTTTACATAACTACCAACATCCACGAATACACTGACAATTTTTCCCTGCACGTCAGCGCTTAGTTTTGTTTCCTTATCCGGCTCGAAAATTCCGGTAAAGGATTTTTGATAATCTGCATACGCTGATTTAACGGTATCGGTTATTACCTGTATTGCCTGCTCCTTGTCGTAGGTATAAATTCGATTGAGCGCTGTTTCCTTATTGCTTTTTAAACGCATTACGGTCAGAACGATCAGGGCTAAGGGTATGGCGATGTACAAAATCTTTTTCATGTGCTATATATAATTAGTTAAAGGACAGGTTGCCGGTTGCTTTTTTCAAGTCTAAGTCAGCTTTCAGGTAGTCAATCAATGATGATACATGAGCTTGCTGTGTTTCCCTCAAGGCATTATCGGCCAACAGCACATCGGTGAGGGATGCTACTCCTTGTTTTTGTTGAAGAAGCGTTTGATCATAAATGGATTGTGCGAGTTGAATTTGCGCAAGGGTTGTCTGAACGGATTGCTGTGCAACCAGTTTTTCCTGTTGTGCGGTTTCAATTTGCAATGCGCTCTGATCGTTTAATAAGTTTGCCTGAAGTTCCTTGTTGGTAATCTCTAATTTTTTCTGGGAGATCTTTTGCCTGGTAACGGTACCGTTGAACAATGGATAAGAAAGCTGTAGTCCGGCAAAACCTACCGGGTAAAATTTTAGAAATTCATTCGGGGCCTTATCATAACCAAAACCGGTGAGCCCATAACTTCCATACAGGGAAACCGAAGGGAGCCGGGAGTTTTTGAATACGCTCATCTCACTCTGCAAAAGCAAATTCTGTTTTTGAATGATGCGTGTATCCAAAGTAGCGGTGTAGGTGTATGCTTGCGGAGTGGCAGTGGCAATGGTGTCAACTACCTCCAGGTTTTGAGACATCGCGATTCCTACGGAAATTTTCAGGGCATTAATCACCTGTGCATATTTGCTTGTCGCCATGGCGTGCTGGTTGGTCAGTTGGTCTATCTGCAATTGTACTTTAGATACATCTGTGCCCCTGGCAAGAAGTTGCTCTTTAAGAAGTTGCATATTCTGTAAGAGCTTTTTGGCGTTTACCAAATTACCTTCTATTAATTTCGCCTGGTAGCGAAGAATCTGTGCATTGTAATACAGGTTGATTACTTCATAGGCAATTTGCTCTTCACTTTTCCGGTTTTGTAAATCAACAAGCTCAGATGCAATCTTTGATGACTTTATAGAACCATACACCTGGGGATTATACAAAGGAATGGAGAGTTGTAGATTTGCATTTATATTATGAGGAACACCAAACTGAATTTCCTTAAATACTCCTTCAGGTCCGCCAAAAGCGGACTGCGGCATAAATTGATAGGGCAGTTCTGCGTAATACCTGTAATCGGCATTGACCGAGACTTTTGGTATCAAACCCGCCTGTGCTTCCTGAACTTTTTGTTGACTGATGGCTACATTATTTCTGGATACGAGCAGGTTTTTATTGTGTTGCTGCGCGGTATCAAGACATTGTTGGAGCGTCCACACTTGTGCCTGGAGAGGTGGGCTAACCAGAAGACCTGCCATAAGAAGCAGGATCAGAATTGTACGTTTATCAAAGTGAATATTCACTAACATGTTGATGCAAATTTTTTTTACTTGATGAGTAATAAAAGGCTATCAGTCTCCGCATTCAGCCAATGCTTAACGGATGGTTCAATATTTACAAAATCACCGGAATGGAGTTTCTCTTTAACTCCTTTTTCATTTTCAAATAAAACGTCACCCGAAATGCATACCAGAAAAGCCGGCACGGTCGTGGTGTGTTCCTTTAACTGTGCAGATGCGCTTAACTGTATGGTCGTTACGCTTTCCTTACAGCTAAACACTTTTTTGGTTTGCAGGGGTTTCTGCTCTTTAAATTCGTCTTTCAGGTTCATTCGAAGTAGTCTTTATAGGTTTCCAGATATAGCTTTATTTCTTCAACTGTATGTTCATCTTCAGCATTGGCAAGCACTTTCAATTTCTCTCTGAGTGGTAACAAATAGTTGTGAAGTTGATCATGGGAATCACCTTTCATGGTGCATTTCTGAAAAATGCCGGTAAGTTCACGCTCCAAATTTTCCTTGAGTTGTTTCACATCCGAAGTTGGGTTTGCCTGATACGTTTCAATGACACCCATCATCGCTTGTATTCCTTGAGTTGTCTCCGCGTTGGCCAACCACTTTTTGCCGCCATCCAATAACACCACATTTTCACCTTCATGATGATGTACTTCAGCACTCTTTTGTTTGCATCCGATTCCTGTAAAGGCAAAAGAAGCAATGAGAATTGGAAGTATCAGTTTTGTTCTCATATTCAGTTTGATTTAATTCTTTCCTTTTCCCCTATGATTTCCTCCTCCCTTATGATTTTCTTTTCCCCTTTCCACAGGGCTACTAATGATAGCATCAAATGTTTCGCGGGATATGTACTGTGGTGTATAGGTTTCTCCCGCACTCAGGATATTGGAATAAAATGATCGCAGGTGATTGCGGCTGGCTCTGTTCAGGTTATCGTAAACCATTTTAATATCTTCATGGTTAATTTTGGACATAGCATTCGTCAGATCGAAAATATCAAGGTCTTCAATCGTTATCCCAACTTTCAACGCATCCTTCATACTGCGTGAACCCTGCTCGACTAATTGGTTATACAATTCTTGTAACCGGGTATTCGTAAACACACCAGTGCCTTTGTTGCCTGCCGGATCAGGTAAATCATACTTGTTGAGTAACTGCAATATGGCATCCATGTGCCTTTGTTCACTTTCACTAATGGTATTGAAAATGGGATTCTTCCACTTTTCGTAAAGCGCAACGTAAACATCATGCGCCAATTTTTCTTCTTCACGCATGTACGTTAAACTCTCGATTTCGTCCTTGCTTAAGGAAGCCTGCTCGATATTTTTCGCGTATGAGAATACGGTTGATGCGCTCAGCAGTATCAGTGCAATAATTAATGTGTTTGTATCTGGTTTCATTTTATGCATAGTTAAGTAATGTCAAAAATCTTGTTTTTTATTTCCCTTTTTCCATTGGACTATTAACAATCGAATCAAATTTTTCTTGGGTTATGTACTGAGGAGTATAAGTCTCTCCGGCAATCAGAATATTGGAGTAAAATGATCGCAGGTGATTTCGACTGCCTTTAGTCAGACTTTCATAAACCAACGTGATATCCTGATTATTTATCTTAATCAATGCATTCTCAAGATCGAATATGTCAAGGTCTTCAATAGTTGCGCCAACTTTCAGTGCATCCGATACACTGGTAGAACCCAATTCAATTAATTGGTTGTATAACTCCTGCAAATCAGTATTGTTAAACTCACCCACCGTGTTATCGCCCACAGGATCAGGCAAATTATACTTGTTAAGTAATTGCAGAACAGCTTCCATATGAGTTTGTTCGCTATCGGTAATGTTGCTGAAAATGTTGATTTTCCATTTAGCATAAAGTGTGGTGTAGACATCTCTCGCCAGTTTCTCTTCCTCTCGCATAAAGGTCAGGCTGTTTATTTCGTCCGTACTTAACGCCTCTTTGGGCAAACGGTTTACCTGGCTTAAAAGGTCTGTTGCTGGTATTGGATCACTTTCATTGCAGGATGTAAAACTTATCATACTGATAAGGAGCATGGCCGTAAAAATTGATATGTTAGTTGAGCGTTTCATATAGTTTTTGTTTTTATTTGTTGCTGATTTATTTTTTCTTTTGAGATATAGTGCCAGGATATTCCGGTAAACAAAAAAGTTAAGACTATTCGGAAGAGCATTGCCTTAATGGTTTGTTGCTCATAGATGCCACCCGTATTGATATACCACATGAAACCTGCAAAACTTAAAGACAAAATTGCCAGGGATGTCATCAACAAATGCGTAGCCCATTTCTTGCGGATGAACAAACCATAGGCAGACGCCAGGTAAAGAAAGCCGCAGATAAAATTTGACACCACAATGAATAAAACATAGTTACCTTCCTTTTCGCGGATGCCGAATAAATCAAAAATCACAGAACCACTCATGAACACAGTGATAAGTCCAAAGAGTGTTAGAAAAATTGCTGATGTTTTAAGGACTATGATTTTCATAAAATGGATTTATTCGATTGAATTAAAGTCAGCAGGTTAGCCATCAGTCTATTCCCCTTCAATTTCAGATCAAACGAAAAGCCTGATAAGCGCCACTGTAACATGTGCAACCGGAAACTTCCCATGATAATGTGTACCAATTCATCCGCTGAGAGCGTATCGGTGAATTGCTTCTGCTTGTGTCCTTTCTGAATAATTTGAAGCAGGTGCTTTCTTTTGGTACCCATAATCTGTAAGATGGCTTCGTTAATGGATTTACTTTCCTCCAACAATCCATCTGAAAAAATAGCCACCAGAAAATGAGGATGCTTTTTAAAGAAATCGAATTGATTATTAAATGAAGCTATCAGCATTTCCTTTGGACTATCAATACCGCTGACTGAGCTGGTCAATCGGTTGTCCATGTCCATCGCGAGATATTTTAGCATGGTCACAATTATTTCCTCCTTGCCTTTGAAATGCCTGTAAAGAGCGGATTCAGCAAAGCCCATTTTTGCCGCCAGGTTCTTTGTGGTTAATCCGGCAATACCCGACTCGGTTAATATTTCACCTGCTGCTTCAATGATTTCCAGTTGTCGTTCTTTGACTTCCATGTTGTAATTGTTACTTGTTTAAAAATGCCGAATACATCCACATCAATTTTTCCTGGGCACGGATGTAATCGCTCATTAACGCATTTGTTCCCTCGTCACCCGCTTCTTCTGATAGTTTCAATAATTCTCGCTGGAGCGTAATGATTGTTTTGAATGAGTCCAGAATGTTGGTAACAGCCATAATGCCATCTGTAACTTGCTTGCTTTCCTGTATTTTAGACACAGTCCTGTAATCGGAGTAATTGTGTTTTGGCGAATGACCGAGCGTAAGTATGCGCTCTGCCACTTCATCAATTTTTAATAGCAAGTCATTGTATAATTCTTCGAACTTCAGGTGAAGCTCAAAGAATTTTTCTCCCTTAATATTCCAATGGTAACCACGGGTGTTTTGGTAGAAGACAGAGTAATTGGCCAACAGATCGTTTAGCTTATCTGCTAATTGTTGCGACTGATCCTTATCAAGCCCAATAGCGTTTGTTGATTTCATAATTGAGAATTTTTAAGCGTTGTTAATTATTTTCATTTTAAAGAAAGAAATGCCCAGCCAAATAACAGAAGCAGTCATTGCGATTGCACCAATCAATACGAACACAGGAGGCGCTCCAAAATATACTTCCGCTAATATTCCAATAGGCATTAACAAGCCGGACAAGGCCAGCCAGGAAATAATTTTTGTATTGTCCAGCCGCGATTGAAAATGTACGAGCAAATAACCGATGACGATATTCAGAAAAGCAAACAGATTGCCGTGTACATGGGCCAAACGACTTTCAAAGTGCTTGCCTACAGAATAGGAATTGACCCATTCTTCCTTTCCCGGAGCGAAATCTCTCAAATAAATAAGAAGAAAGCCGTAGGCCATAAATGCTCCCATCGTAAGGAAGCCTGTTGCGATATTATTCTTGCCATTCATAAATCATTGGTTTAAGTGAGTGAATATTCACTAACAATAATACGATAACAGTAGCAAAAAAGTTTTCCATGGGGTAGAAAAAATTTATAAGTTTTCTAAAATGGGCCAAATAGGCCCTATTTTGGTGCGTTTGGCAATTTGGCTCTTGCCATAGCTTTGGTGTCGCGGTGGGTTTGCGCGGCTGTGGCATGTGCCAAATGCGCAGGGCAAAGTCGAAGCACAATCTCCTTAAAAATGCGAAGGGCGGCCTGTATTAATTTTTAGTCAGTCCCAGTTTAATTTTTTCAAAGTCCAAGTTGTCGCGCAGCCGTTCACTTGTCCCCTGGGAAATCGTTGTTAGAAAATTGTCGTACACGTTTTTTGAAATACAAATTTGTCCGGGCCCTATTGCTACCAACGTTTGTGTTTCTGCAGTGGTGCCTTTGCGAAGCCGCGTTCTGTCCCGCGAAACGAAAACGATGAACGAAGATAAAACTTTATACCAACTCGTCACGGCACCATTGCAGAAACATTTTGTTAGCGGCTGGGCTGCTTGTCCACTCTATGAACAACAACTTTTATTCTCTTGAATCGGTGGACACTTCACTGTCCCGTAACTACAATACACACAACAGTCCCCGTGCAATGGTTTAATAATTGTCTTGCAATTCTCACACTCGTAAAAGTATTGACAAGCATCAGTCGGCATTTCCTCTTCCTTTTTATGTCCGCAGTTTGGACAGGTAATAATTGATTTCGTTAGTACTTCCATGTCATTTAATCTTTGCTTCAATAACTTTATAGCCTGTCCCGTCAATTGCTTTTTGGATGTCTGCCAGTGTTGTTTTGGAGTTGTCAAATTCTACAATTGCATTGTTGTTCTCATAAGATGCTGTCGCCAATATTATTCCTGGCAATTTATTCACATCATGTTGAACGTGCTCAGCGCAACTCGTACAAGTCATTCCGTCAATTTTAAATTCAGCCTTTTGAATATTTGACTCTTTAACAATAACTACTTCTTTGTCCGCCTTGGGATAAAAAATGTGAGCGTAATTAGGAAATGAAATCATTGTCGCGGCAAACAAGGTAACAATACCTAAGAATGTCTTGGTTTGAATAAATTTCTTTTTTTCATCGGTTTCACATTCACAGTCAGCCTGTTTTTGTGGTTTTAGTTTTTGATACCATGCAAAACCTAAAGTCAAAATTGTGATTCCGATGAAGTACGGTCTAAATGGCTCAATCCAAGAAAAGGTTGCGGCCATTCCACTTGTCCCAGCTACTAATGCTAAAACTGGTGTAATGCAACACAAGGATGCTGTAATCGCTGAAAACAGTCCTGCTCCCAAAATTCCTTTTTCGTTTTTCATATAGTCTCTAAAATTTTATTGTCCTCAATTAATTTAAAGAATGGTTTTAATAGCTTTTGGAATTCAGTTGTCATGGAATAGTAAATTGTTTGAGCTTCCTTTTCTGAATTAATTAAATTCCTGTCCTTTAATTTTCTCAAATGTTGTGAAACTGATGATATGGTCATTCCCAAAATGTCGGAGATGTCACAAACACAAAGTCTTTGTTCTTGATACAATAAGAAAAGAATTGTAAGTCGGACTTTATTGCCAGCCAATTCCAGTCCGTTGGATAAATAGTCAAATGATTCATCCAAGTCCTCAATTAAGTCCTTGCATCTATTCAGTTGTTTGATGTCGGCTTGCTGTCGAATACATGTTTCCATGTCCCAAAGGTAGGTAAATTGTCTATTTAAGCAAATGCTAAAATACAGGTGTCAGAAGAAAACCGACATGTTACTCTGTCGGTCATTATTTTAGGTGGTCAGGATTGTCCCGCAGCCTTGCCGCTAACGTTTGGGTTTGTGACGGCTTGCGGATAGGAGGGCTTAAAAATGTAGCGTAGCGGAATGTTAAGCCCGACCAGTCCAAGCAGTCTACCGTTACGAAACTAAGTAAAGAAACGAAAACTTCATAGCCACACATCACCCGCAAGCTGGCACAAACCTGTTGTTACCGCCAGTACGCGTCCACCGCTTACTTTTTATGACTCGATAGAGTCTACCGCTAACTATTTGGGATGCGTCTGGCTCCACCTTTACCAAACGTTGTCTGTTGGGTCGTTATTTAGGTCAAAATTGTCTGAAAAAAATTTTTAAGGCGATTTTTCTAAATATCCTTCGCCAAACCTAAAAAAAATTCGCGCTTACGCGCGTTCTCTTTAGTCGCTCGGGGGGGCGCTGTCTCGCGTTACTGAATTGTCTGCTGAAACTTTAAACAGGAATTTTGCATCAAGTCAAGAGTTACTTTATTGTCTACGAAAACGAGCAAGTCAAAAGTTACCCGTTACGTTACTGTCTGCGGAAACGAGCAGGTCAAAAGTTTGCCGTCACTATCTGCGGACAAGTCAATAGTCTATTTATTTTTTGATTCCTTGATTTCTCTGTCTGCGTATTGGCGGTAACGTTTGGGTTTGTGCAGTGGCGGGCATAGGAGGGCTTGGCAATGTAGCGAAGCGGAATGCCAAGACCGACCAGTTGCGCCTTGTCCCACGTGACAATTTAAATAAAGAAACCGAAAGTTATGAGGACACCGTACCCCGCCATTGCACAAACCTTTTGTTGGCGGTAGTGGCATTTCACGCTCTCGATAATTTTAAGATTCTCAACGCTCCCCTTGTCACGATTACAAAAACTATTGTCCCAATAATTAAGTCCGGCTTGTTGGAATTAAAAAAGTAAACCAGTCCACCGGCCAAAATTACTCCCATGTTTATAATGACGTCATTTGATGTAAATATCATGCTTGCTTTCATGTGGGCCTCATTGCTCTTTGTCCGTTGTAGTAAGTACAAACAAATTCCGTTGCCGATTAATGCAAGGATTGAAACGATAATCATTGTCGTGTAGTCGGGGGGATTGTC
The DNA here is from genome assembly GCA_964419145.1 of uncultured Roseivirgaceae bacterium. Taxonomy (GTDB): domain Bacteria; phylum Bacteroidota; class Bacteroidia; order Cytophagales; family Cyclobacteriaceae; genus UBA2336. Next base: position 45,495 of record CAYQOM010000012.1, read on the forward strand.
TGCCGAAACGAACCGTCTGATTACTTCAATGAAACCAACTATTGCTAAAATCATTTGAAAGTATCCACTTAGTCGGGCTACATTTTTCTTTGCTTGACCTGTCCGTCCTACGGCATATAAACTTAGTCCGTAAACTAAAGCGTCCGCCAGCATGTCTAAGCTGTCGGCCACGAGCCCCATTGATTTTGAAATGAGTCCCGTTATGCTCTCAACTGCAAAAAAACCGAAATTGATTAGAAGAACTGTCCACAGTAACTGTCGTTCACCTTTTTTGTTGTCAAGGTTTAAGTCGGTCGTTATTTTCTCAGTCCCAATTCTTTTTGAATTTAGTTTTAAGTCGTCTATTGATTTTTCTATCTCGTTAGTCAGTCCGTCATGATAAACTGTCAGCCTACGTTTTTCTAAATCAAAGTCCAGGTTTTTAATGTTTGAGAAACTGTCCAGCTTCATTCTTATCAACGTCTCCTCGGATGGGCAGTCCATCTTTGTAATCTCAAATGTCGATTTGTCCATTTGTTCACTCGTCTTAAATGCCATTACCGCCAACGTTTGGGTTTGGGCAGTGGCGGGCTAAGGAGGCCTTAGCAATGAAGCATCGCGGAATGCTAAGGCCGACAAAGTTGTCACTGTCCGCATTGGGCAAACGTTGTAGCGAAGATAAACTTTATTTTACACATCACCCCGCCATTGACCAAACCTGGTGTTGTGGCCCGTTGCCTTTACTTTAAGTTGTTATTTATCCAGGTTTTAATCTGGTCGAATGTCAATTGTCCGCTTGCTGCTTTAATAACAAAGTCATACTTATCGTTTTGTCCTAAGTTAATGTCAATGTTATGGTTTTTAAGCATCAGTCTCATGAGTACGTATGCTGTCCGTTTGTTACCATCTATGAACGGATGATTGGTTATTATGCTTTCAAAAATTGCTGCGGCTTTGTCTACCGGGCTAGGATATAATTCTTGTCCGTCAAATGTTTGAAAAGGTCTATTTATGGATGATTCAAGGAGTCCTTTGTCTCGAATGCCCTTTGCTCCACCAAACTTGTCTATAAGAATGTCGTGTATTTTTTCGACTTCGTTAATGTCAATCATTTAGCAAGTCTTTCTAGGAGTTCTTTGTCTTCAGTTAAAATGTCTCTTAGATTCCTTGTGAGGTTCACTTTCTCAATAGGTTGATTTTCAACTTGCCTTAAATAGTCCAGTACGTCTTGAAGTACGCTTTCAGGTACTTTGTCAAGTGACTTTTGTATCTCAGATTTTATGTCTTTGGTAGTCATTTTCAAGTGCGTTATTTCAGTCCTAAGTTACTAAAAATTACTCTTTCTTTTTTCGGTCGGGCAATGGGCCACAACGTTTGGGTTTGGGCAGTGGCGGGCTTAGGAGGCCTTAGCAATGAAGCATCGCGGAATGCTAAGGCCGACAAAGTCGTCACTGTCCGCAGTGGGCAAACGTTGTAGCGAAGATAAAACTTTTTACATACTCGTCACCCCGCCATTGCCCAAACCTGTTGTTGGGCACCGTGGCTTGCTATAGATTTAATTTCTTGGGATCTTGTCTTGGGTCGAACAACGTCACTATTTTAATTGTGTCGGTCGATGTCTCGTAATAAATGACTGTGTGCTTTGTCAGCACAGACCGTCTAACGTTTTTTCTCTTGTTTGTCTTGGGAAATATTCGTGGATTGATTGAAATAAGTTCAAGTCTCTTGTCCAGTTTCCTTACAAAGTTTCTGACTTCCTTTTCAGTCCACTTGTATAGGAGATAGTCTATGATATTTTGAAGGTCAAATATGGCTCTGTCTGACCACTGAATTCTATAACCACTTCTCATAGAGCTTTTTAACTTCCTTGTGTGGCTTTAGTCGGCCAGCTTTAATGTCAGCTAGTCCTTTGTCAATTGCATTTTTCTCTTCGTCTGAAATCTGGTCCCACCAGTCTAATTTTGAACGACTTTCCTTTAACATTTTCAGTCTTTCGATTGAGGTCTCATCCTTTAATGTCGTCACCCACTTGATGATTTCAAGTTTGTCTTTTTCGATATTCACGTCATTTACTTTAGCTTTCATAGTCCCTAATTTAAAGGTTTTTTGTCTTTTATGCCATGGTGCCCAACGTTTGTGTTTCTGCAGTGGTGCCTTATCGAAGCCGCGTCCTGTCCCACGAAACAAAAACGTTGAACGAAGATAAAACTTAAAACTAACTCGTCACGGCACCATTGCAGAAACATTTTGTTGGTGGTAGTTGGGCTTCATCCGTCATCGTGACCGAGTATTTCATTTATCAGTTGATAGATTCGAAGTCACTTCATATTGTTAATCTACGATAGTCCAAGAATTATTCCCAATACTACTATTATTCCCAATAACCCCTCTAGTCCATGGATAATGACTGCCATCCAATTTGATTGGAAAAGCTTTGATGGAAAGGCAAATACTAATCCAAAATATAGAGCTGTTGATAGTATTATCTGGGGCTTATGAAGATGATAAAATCCAAATAATATACCATTGAAAAACCAATCCCATTTTCCAAATACCCCATTCATTTTAGGTAAAAGTATTCCCCTATACATAAACTCTTCACCCAAAAAGTAATTGAATATGCTTGTTACTATAAATAGTCCAAGAATCCACCAAGCACCCTTGTATTCGGTTGTAGCCAAACTTGATAAATCATATTTTGGCAAATGCTTAATAAGCGGATCCATCAAGCTATCTATATTAGGCAAGCTGATTACACCGGACTGTATCAATGCACTTAATACAATAAACGGTATTGTCCATAAAAGCAGCCAATAGTTTGACTTACCAGTTTTGGGATTCACCGGTCTTTGGTATTTCATTCTGGTTACTACCGTCCGCCA
>CAYQOM010000012.1:48365-58493 GCA_964419145.1 uncultured Roseivirgaceae bacterium
TTTAATTCATGCCCATCACGTTTAAGAATGATTAATGAAAGGATGAATTGCCATACCAGTCCAATGATAACAGCTATCCAGTATACAATTAACGCGGGCCAATTTGTAATTGCCACCACTGCTGGAGTAATAACAAATCCAAGAACACCCATTGGTATTGCCGATAAAGCCCAAATTATCAAAATATTTTTCAGGCTATACTGATTATCCAATTGACTCGAATGCTGTGAAGTCATGGGTGTACTTAATTATTCTTTCTTTTTAATAATGTCGTTCTGTCCCGAATTGTCAGCGGAGTCCAATATTGTCCACCGTGATAAAATTGTCCGCGGGCGATTTTAATTTTATCCTTTTCTTTTCTCTCCACTGTCAGCGAACACCAATTTCTCCACCAAGTTGAGACTTGTCCACGGGCCGAAGTCGAATTTTGTTTTGTTTTTTTCCCGTCCGAATGTTTTGGTTTGTACGTCAATGTCCAAGAGCCAGCCCAATTACCACCAACGTTTGTGTTTATGCAGTGTGGGGAATAGGAGGGCTTAAAAATGAAGCGCAGCGGAATGTTAAGCCCGACCTGCTCCGAACTGTCCCCCGTGACCAAACTACATTTTGAAACATAAACTTTAATTTAACACCAAACCCCCACATTGCATAAACATTTTGTTGGTAGCTGTAGGGCCCTTCTCCGAACTTCATTCGTAGCCTTGTCTTTTGTCCCCCCGTTAATGTTACACCTCTGTTTATAATTCAGTTGTGCGGTGGGGCAATTTTCATTTCAACTTTGTCCACTTACACAGTACTAAGCACACTTATTGATTGGCTTTGGATGCGGGATGTATGTGCGGCCAAGCAATGTGTGTGCGACATGGTTAGTCCTATTTACTACTTGTCACGATGTTGGAGTCTTCAATTTTGTCCCCATTTCATGAATTAATTTCTCTTTAGCTGCAACGGAATTGGTTAGGTCAGAAACTTCTTTTTCTAACCTTTCAATCGTCTTGGTCTTTTTAACAGTCCCCATTTGAGCAATTAGTTTTTCTATGGATGAAATAGTGTCCGTTAGTTCTTTCTCGTATTCGGGTTTTTCTAAATCATGGTGACTGTATGGATTCATAACAACTCCACGGTGTATTTCAATTTCCTTTACAAGCCCAACATCAATGTCTGTCTGTGTGGTAATTGAATGCCAGAAATCATCACTTTTGAGTTCTTTCTGATTTTGTTTGTATCGGACCGTTAGACTTTTGTCCTCGCATACTTTCTTAACTATTTTTTCAAATTCTGTTCGAATGTAAACTGCTGAAGCCTTGAAATCCTTTTCACCAAGATATTTCTTGGCCTTGTCGAGGTAGCCATTGTCATATTTTATAACTGGCATTTCAAAACCTCCGTTCTCTAGTCGTTTTGAGTAGACCTCAATAAATTTCCATTGGCTTACCCCAAAATAATTCTTTACCAGTTCGTACCATACTTTGTCGTATGTTGTCATGATAATCTGAAAGCGGTCGTCTGGTTTAACGTCTACAAAATGATTCTTCAATATTTCCAGTAGAGGCAATCGATTACTCATGTCGAGACCAATGAGTAAATCATCCAAAACCAACAGCTTCAACGCTCCCTTTGTCGGATTTACTTTTATCGAAGCTAGATATAAACTTATGGCTAAAGCAGTAAGCCGCGCCTCATTCAGAAAATATTGATGCTTTGGGACATCCTTTGTGAAAAACTTAGTTTTAAGTTGAATAACGTTACCTCTTAAATCTCTTCTGCCGTGATACTCTAAACCATTAAATAGAAGACTTACATCCACATTAATACCAAAGTATTTAATAAAAATGTTGGTATCCTTTTCAATTGAAAGAAGAATTTCTTTAAGCCCAGGATTGAATTTATCCTTTATGTAATTTATGGTTGTTTCTTTAACGTAAGAAGTCTGGTATTTCTCATAGGTATCTGAATACAGAGTTTGCCACTCTTTACCTATTTCTTTATTTGAAAAACGGTTGATTGAATGGTAAAGTACTTCGCTAACTACTATATCAAACAGGTCAACTTGTTCTTTGTGGTTTAAATGTGTACGTAGAAGGTTTCTATAATCAAAAAATCCCTTAATCTTATTAGCGTCTGAAATAATAATTTTATCCGCACTTACAATTTCCTTTTGAATAGAGTTTAGCTCAAACACTATGCTCTTGGATGAGCTTCCATTTTCTTTGAGCGTAACTTCAATTTTCCCCGTGTTTTTATGTGATGCAGGAGCAAATATATTTTCTTCAACCTCTTTTAACTTTTGGGAAGACGAAAGAAAAAAGTCTTTTAATGCCGTAAAGAGAGAGCTTTTACCACTACCGTTCTCACCATAAAGCATGAGATTCTTGCCATCCTTATCAAGAGTAAGGTTGTGCTCTCCATAAAACGCACGGTAGTTATTTATTTTAATTTCAGTTATTCTCATGCTTTCCTTCAATGATTGCAATTTCTGGAATAGAATTCATGTAAAATAAATTCACCCTAACTGGGTGCTCCCTTTCATTAAGTCTATTGAAAACAGATTTACAGATGCTCATTTTTTCAGAATCATTCGTCTTATCAGTGAATTTTGGTAGTTCACCTAAGTGTTGAATGATTTCACGTCTGTTCTGCTTGATAATGTCAGGGAAATATATTTCATAAGTCATTCCGTTGATTATTTGCTCGAAATATGTGGGGATGAGTTGTTCATTTACATTGACTAGCTCTTTGGATTTTAAATAAAGTATATAGTCAACAATGGTACTGAATGTCTTTTGATGATTTGAATTCTTGATTTTTAATCTTCCAACTGGTCCAGGATAGTATTCATAGCGATAATCCATTAGTTTACCGTATGACTTAAAGTAAAACGACAAGACTTTGGAATTTAGGAGTGCTAGCAAATATTTCGTTTCATACTTTTTCTTGCCATTAGAATTCAGTGCCACTACGGTAGTGTCAGCACTAGAATAAAATCCATTAGCATCATAACAAAATGTATTTTCCGAAGCTTTAAATCGGCAAATTAATTTCTCTGACTCGAAAAGCTCTTGCTCTCTTGGCCATTGCAAATCAAACCATCTAATCTTACCGTTTTTCGCTTCGCGTCTATTAGAAAGTTTTGACTTAAAGGGCAGAAGTCTTTGCTTTAGTTCTGGGTATTCGTCAATCGAATTGATAAGCTTTGTATAAACTAATTCTCTCTTTTCGACTAGTTCAATTGCGTATTTTTGAATATCTCCAACTTTTAGCCACGGCTTCACTATTTTTTTTGGGAGGTTTTTAAATTCATTTTCTGTGGTAATGAATGCTTTGTCAAGTCCGGTAACAATACCCTGTTTGCAATTGGCTATTTCATCAAGCGAGACAGATTCGTGCTCTATCAACTTTAAAATATCTGTTGATGCTTCATTCGTTAAGTTCCATGAATCTTTGGTCGTTATATTTTCAGCTGGAATATGATTTGATACGTACTCACTTAAATCTATGTAGTCAATTTTCTTTCCTGGATGATAACGATAGTGAAAATGTTCGAGATAATCAGGTACATTCAAGAAGCTTGTTATGCATGTCTTTATACCAATTCCATCGAACACTGTAACATTCTTGAAGTCAATTATTTCTTTTAATGTTGTTTTAGACGATATAAACCTTCGTAGTTTCTTGGCATATTCCGCTTCAATCCAATATCTAGAAGTTATTAGAGAAGTAACTCCTTGCCTCTTACTTATTTCATGTGATTTATAAAAAAAGTAGTAATAAATATCTGCTTTACCATCGAAGACTTCGGAGTACAAATGCCTATAAAGTTCTTTGTCTTCTGTCGAATACATTTTGAAATTAAGGTAGGGGGGATTCCCAATTACAATGTCAAATCCGGCATCACTCGTTACCAAATATGGATTGAGCACTTCAGGAAAATCCAATTTCCAATCAAAGTGTTCAAAAGGGGCAACCTTGTCTGTTTTTAGCTTCTGAAGTTTTAAAATAACATGTTTGAAGTTTTCGAGTTGCTTGATTATTTCAATGTTCTTTGCTTTTTCTTTGGAGGTAAGACCTAGGCCACTATCTAAAGCGAGCTTATTGTTGCTCTCGTAAATCTCTTTATTAAATGATAGCTGGTTGATTAATAGCTCTAATTTAAGGTTTCGAATTTCAGCTTGTAACCTCTTTTTGTCTTTTGCTTCTGGTTTAAAGAACTTTCTCTGCTTATCAGCAATTATTTTTAATAATTGCAACCGCTCAACTTCATTTTGCTGAATCTTTTTAGAAATTTCATTTAAAGCCTTATAAGTTTTCCTTTCCCAATCAATTTCAATTATCTCACCTTCAAACTTACTCAGCAAACTGTTGCCAACAACAATTTTATAATCGAGGTTTGGTAAGGCTCTAGGTATTTCTTCATCAACAACCAAGCTCAACCAAAAACGCAACCGTGCAATGTCAACCGCCCCTTTTTCAATGTCTACTCCATAAATACTATTCTGAATGATGTTCTCTTTAACATCAGCCGGTTTCCATTTGAGATTTAATTCAAAAGCTATTACTTCTTTTATACTATGTATCTCTTGCAATAATCCCATTGGGAACGCGCCAGAACCAATGGCTGGGTCACAAATCTTAACACTGTCAAGTAATTGGTCTATCCGATGTAGCTGCTGCTTCGTTAAGCGTTTAACATCTTTATGTTTTACTATAAAGTCTACGTCATCATGGTTCAAAGCTTTCTCACCCAACTGCTCTATCATTTTGAGTTGTCCTTGTCTGCTTTCGTTACCAAACATTTCAACTTGGGCATTACCAATTTCTCTGTAAACTGTATACTCTTTACTTAAATGCGTAGTGAGGTATTCAATTAGACTCTCTTGGCACATGTAGTGAACAATTTCTTTGGGGGTGTAAAAAGCCCCTTTGTCCTTATTGTCTTCCAATAGATTTTCAAAAATGTGCCCTAACATTTCAGGGTCAACTGCAATGGTATGGTCATCGTGACTGTCTTCGTGAATGGTGAAATTAAATGCATTTAAGAAGTCAAGAAACCCTCTGGCATTGTCACGATTCTTCTCGGTTAAAATAGTCTCTTCAAAGTCACGATTATGGAATAGCTTGGATTTGAAGGTTAGAGTGTGTTCGTCATGTTCTTCTTTATCGAACAGGCCGCCATTCAAAAATGGTACTTTTACTTTTTTGCCATCTGGCATTTTGAAATCATCATTTTGGCGTTCTTTATTTAATGTTTCAAAAAATAGGGTGGTTAGCCAACTATCATAAAATGCATCATTACCGCCTGATTGCTTAAAGAGTTGTTTGATAAAATCAGGCAGACCGTCTTTATACTCTGTGTCACTAGCCCCAAGCCAACCTTTTTTCTGAACAAAATATAGGAATACAATGCGACCTAAAAGTTTCTTAACAAAATCGCGGATTGGTTTGCAGGCTTTCTCCTTTTCATCTTTTGTGGCTTTGGTTGGAATGGAAATCTTAAAGACTGATTTCCTGAAGTTTGAATCTTGCAGGTAGTCACAAAAATTTTGGTAATGCAAGGTATACTCATCAAAAAAGGCCTTACTAAGTTTTTCAACAGAGAAGGCATTTACTAGCGTTTGAAATGTAATTTGCCTTTCTGTGCTTAAGGTCTCAAAACGCTCTGCTGCTGTTTTGCAAGTTTCTGATGGGCCTAATAAATATGTATATCGCTTTGAGTGTGTCGTCTTTTCCTTAATTCCATCTTCGGTTAATTCACTGTCTTTAGCAACCAAGGTTAGTCTCCAAACCTTCTTATTTTGTGGAGCGATAAAATTGACTAAAGCAATTTGGCCAGCGGTAAGCAATTTTCTTACATATCGTTGAATGGCAACTTTACTTTGCTCAATGCGCACAGTTGGTTGAAGGCCTATTTCATATAGTGTTATCTCTGTGTTATCATCAAGATTTATTTTACCATAGATAGAAACAGTTTGGATTACGGCTTGCTCCGATTTATTTGGCTGAATCGATGCGGGAACAGGGCTGTTACTAAGTATTAAGCAAGACCCAAAGACTTGATTGAGTACTTCTTTACCAAATAATACTCTGTCGTAAGGCTTTTGTAAAGCTATTTGTAATTGCGTTCTATTCGCCATTTTATACGAAACTTTGAGTTAAAACAATTTTTGGGTTAATAATGCCTTGATGTGATTTTACTTCAGAGGAAACTTCAACATTGGTGGAGAGGTCGTAACTATCTAGCAAATCCACAAATAATTTTTCTATAAACTTTGTTGGCTCTTTTAACTGCTTGGCGTTTTCAGTAAAGAAATCATTGATACTCTTTGGTAAGCCTTTTGAACCGTAAGTTCCTTTCTTAATAATATCTAGTGCTCTTTGCAATGCCATTCGTTTTTGCTCGGTGGGAGTGTACTTCAAAATTGCATTTAGATTTGTTACAGCCTTATTTTCTGCTGGGCTTAAATTCTTTCTGGATATGTTTTGAACATTCTCCTGATTCTTTGCTGACTTAAAGTAATCAAGACCTTGTGATGTTTGTTCATAATGATGCTTGTGTAACGGAGCAGCCTTCTCGTTTTCGTCAGCTTTATAAACTTTCACTGCTTGCAAAAAATTCAACTCAATAATGTTGTTCTCAGGTGTTATCAAACAGTAAATACCAGGATGATTGTCACTTTTCAGATAAGTCAATGAAGTATTTTGAAGTGGATAGTTTATTTCGCCCGTTTCGATTTCCGTAAGTGTAAGTTGCTGCGCCTTCAGAGCTTGGCGGCCACATCTTGCTTTGTTTGGTATTTTTGAAATTTCATTAAATCGTTTTGCATTTTTCTTCTTAAAATCCCGTAACTCATTCAAGTAGTTCAGAATTTCGCTCTCTTCTTTTTGGATTTTATTTCCAAACAATGCCCCGTCTCCTTTTTCTTCTAAAAGCGAGAAGATTTTGTTATCCTCACCAAATGCTGTATGGAATGATTGTAATTTTCGGAGTGCATTATTCACTAACTTAATCTGTTCATCACCGTGTGCTGATGGATAAAAATTATAAACATAGATTTGTTCCGCTCGTGAACCAATTCTATTAACACGACCAATGCGTTGCATCAGTCTTGTCGCATTCCAAGGAACATCGTAGTTGACAATGATATTACTGCGATGTAGGTTAATACCTTCTGCTAGCACTTCTGTTGTAATGATTATGTCGAAATCATTTTTCCATTTATCATCCTCTAAGTTGGCGTCAAAGTTTTCTCTGAGAATATTTTCAACTGATTTTCTATTGTCAGCGCTTACCGTTAGTATCTTGTACTTGAAATTCTCCTTGATTTTATTAGCAAGTTCCTCTGCTGTTTCTTTTGATTCCGAAAAAATAACGAGCTTACTACTCGCATTTTTCTTTTTTTGAAAGAACTCGCTTTTTATCTTCTCTCTGAATGTTTCAAGTTTAGGGTCTTTCTTAACCTTGCTCCAACGTTTAGCCAAGTCATCAACTTTTTCTTTGTCTGCTTTTAACAAATCAACGAATTGCTTGTCAAAGGCACTTCGTTTGAATTCTTTGTTGTTTCCACCTTTCTCATTAATTCTTGCTTCAATTTGGTCGTAACTCAAGCCTTCCTCAAGAAGTTTGTTTATATCAAGGTCAGGTGCCACAAACACGCGATTATTTTCAAGCATTTCAATCATGTTATTGATGGCTTTTTGAAAACGCTTTATCGATTGGGTGAAAGCATAGAAACTACTTTCTAGTCTCTTTACTAGCAGAGTTTTCATGATTGCACTAAGACGACCTGAAATTGATTTCACGTTTCCGTAAACTTTCTTATCCTCTTCATTTGCTAGAAACTCAATTGCCCGATAACGATAATAGCCCAATCCATCAGTTTCATTTCCATGTTCATCTAATCCGGTTATTAACGAAACCGTTTCGAAGAAGAGAGTAGCCAAGTTACCATCTAGTTCATAATACAAAGAAATTGGGTCATCAACTTTTGGAAAAACAATTCCCTGGCTCTTCATGTCCTCTAAGTACTCTCTATTTTTCTCAATGTCCGTTCTTGTTCTTCTAATTACTAGCGGTTCAACGACATCGTCTCTTAGTTTCTGGAATAAGGCCTTTAACTTTTTAATATTCAATACTTTCTCTGAAGCTAGTTTTTTGTATTGCTCATTAAGTGGCTTAAAGTAATCTTGAAGATTTCTAATATTCTCTAAAGTGCTGTTGCGTCTGTCTTGGAAAAGATAAAGCTGATTTTCAATATCTTCTGGCCTGTTGTTCAATGGTGTTGCTGAAATTAAGACTACTTTCTTTCTTGTGTCTCCGTTTTCAGCAGGCCTGCTTCTCGGCTTTTTGCAAATCTCTTGAAGTGCTAAGTACATTTCGGTGTAATCGTTTCGGAATTTGTGGGATTCATCCACAACTATCAAATCGAATTTATCTGCATTTGAGTATGTGTAATTTTCTTCATTCAACACTTTATGTAAACTTCCAAGTGTGATGAACTCAAAATGATTCTTAATTTGGAAATCTTCGGTTGTTCTTCTCCAGTTTGCTTCGAGGGCTGGAGGCACGACAACTAAAACTCTTGAGTGGGTACCATTTTCATAAATAAATTTCTTAATTACCATACAGGCAATGATAGTTTTACCCAAACCCACAACATCAGCCAAAATAAATCCGTTGTGTTTCATCATTATCGCATAGCCCTGATTTGCTGCATCCGATTGGTACTTAAGGCGCATAAATTTGTCGGGCAACAACAAATCAATATTATACGGGTCGTAGTCAACTCGCTTACCGAAATATTCAATGAGCATTTTTATATAAAGCTCAAAAGGAGTGAAGTCATCTCTCAAGTATGTTTTCTTTCTTATTGCTTCCGCCTCTGCATGGAGAATAGCAACCGATTCATTCCATAGAATTTCAAATTCTTCTGTGGCAAATTTTACGTCTTGATAGTCACGTAAGCTTACATTAAACTCGTAATTAGATTCTGGATTTGCACCTAGTCCAGAGTCCGTCAAATTGGACGAGCCAGTTATTACTTCGCATGGAGCGTGTTCATTGAATGGAACAGGCCTGAAAATGTAAACCTTTGCATGAATTTTCTTTTTCGGATGCGCTCTTAATTCAATTTTACCGCTCATGAGGTCCTCGATAAATTGAATTATACCTTTTTCTGTTACCTCATCATAGTCTGCTTTTTCAATGTTGTCAATAATCTCCTCCAAGAAATTTTCTTTTGTTTCGTCCGGATTGTCTAGATAAAGTTGCCCTTTGTCGTGGTATTTCTTTATTAACTGGTCAACGTTAATCCCAACCAAAATTCTAATCCTTGGTATCTTATCAAGGAATGCTCTTACTTTGAAATATCCAGATGTGCGGAAGTAGCCAACAAGTGCATCAAAGTGTCTGATGCTTTCAATATTTGAAAATACTCCCTCAAATTTTTTGAGCAAGCTATTTTCTTCGCGGTTAGTAAAAAACTTGGTCGACATTACTTCTTTTTTCTTTTTAGTTGTTTCTCTGCTTCTTTCAGTCCTTCAGTTAAATGTTCAAGGCCACCAAAGTCCTTATTTATTTTGTCGGCTATAAAAGTTGTTTGAATAATCTTTAGGTCAATGTCAAGAATTATTGATAATGGCTTTAAGTAGTCGGGGGATGCGGGTCTTTCTCCCCGCTCTACTTTACTTAATGTTGAAGTGTCAATGTCCAGATATGCAGCTACTTTTCTTAATGGGAGGTTCTTTTCTTCCCTCATTCTACGTATAAAATCTCCAAAACCTTGCTCTTTCATGTGGACTATTAAGTTTGGACAATTTCGTCAAATATTGAGCTTTTCCAAAACCTTATTTAGGTCGCGGGTGGGGATTTGGCTCTTGCCATAGCTTTGGTGTCGCGGTGGGTTTGCGAGGCTATGGCATGTGCCAAAAGCGTGGGGCAAGTCGAAGCACAATCTTCTTAAAAATGCGAAGGGTCGGCTGCATTAATTTTTAGTCTGTCCCACGTTTTAATTTTTTCAAAGTCCAAGTTGTCTGCGGAGCCGTTCACTTGTCCACTTGGAAAATCTTTGTTAGAAAATTGTCGACCGTTTTTTTTTGAAACACAAATTTGTCCGGGCCCTATTGCTACCAACG
>CAYQOM010000013.1:0-45858 GCA_964419145.1 uncultured Roseivirgaceae bacterium
CTGCGGCCGGGGTGCTGTACACTACTCCGGTTTGATTCGCACACACGCTGTTGTTACCGCTGATGACCGGGGTCGGATTCGCGTTGATCGTGACGTTGTAGTTGGCGGTCGTGGTCGCACAACCGGTAGCCGTAATCGTCTCGGTTACCCGAACGGTGCCTGCGCCCGCTGAACCCCACGTTACCGTGATGCTGTTCGTGCCCTGGCCTGCAGTGATGGTTCCCCCATTTACCGTCCAGTTAAAGTTGTTGCCCGTGGCTGCTGTCGTGTACACCGCACCCGACTCATTGGCACAAGCCGTGGCCGGGCCAGCGATGGATGGTGCCGGGTTGGCGTTGATGGTCACGTTGTAGAATGGTGTGGTCACCGAACACGTAGTGGCATCAATAATTTCTTGTAGTTGAACCGTACCCGCACCCGCTGCGCCCCACGTCACCGTGATGCTGTTGGTGCCTGCGCCAGATGTGATCGCTCCGCCAACTACGGTCCAGTTATAGGTTCTGCCTGCTGCGGCCGGGGTGCTGTACACTACTCCGGTTTGATTCGCACACACGCTGTTGTTACCGCTGATGACCGGGGTCGGATTCGCGTTGATCGTGACGTTGTAGTTGGCGGTCGTGGTCGCACAACCGGTGGTTGCATTTGTTTCAGTAACCCGCAGAAAGCCGGTTCCGGAAGCACCCCAATCTACCGTTACCGAACTACCGGTTGAAGATCCATCGATCGTTCCTCCGGATACGATCCATGAATAGTTATTTCCTGTATCTACTGCAAGCGCGTATACTACATTTTGCTCATTGGCGCAGACTGAATTGTCTCCCGTAATCACCGGAGTTGGTGGCAACACACTCGTAACGGATCCTACAACGGTGCCATTCACTAAACCCGCAATGGTACTGGTTCCTCCAGTTCTGGTGATGTTAAGCGTTTGAGCCGGACCACTTACTGCCTGAACCTGAAGACCTGAAATAACGATTGCATCGAATTTATCGGTACCAGTATTATTGAATGCACTGAAATTTAAGGTAACGGAGTTTGCCAATACCGTGATGGAGTTGATCACCACATCATCTGAGCCCGGGGACGATAAAGCAGAACCTACACCCGGTACAAATTGGAAATCTGCTGGAATACCTAACACCAATGTGACGTTTACCCAATCACTAAAAGGGCCGCCAATCGCATCATCATCAAGTCCATCTCCGGTATCGGTTTCTGAAATAACTATTGGTGTTAGCCCTACCGGACTGCCACCTACGCATATAGGTACACCACCGGATGTGGCGGCTGGGGTTATGGTGACATTGGCCTGCGAATAGGCTGAAAACGCTCCAAAAAAAGCAAGAAAAAGAAAAACAATGCGGTAGAGTGCAGGCATAGGAGCAGTTAAACCAAACTATAAACTATTAATAACGCATTATCTAAATTGTAACCCTAAAAACAAAATTTTAAATATTTAAAAAGTCCCATCCGCACGTACCTTAATCAACGCTATTTTATCCTGCTGACCAGCTAATTCCATGGTACCCAAAATCAGGATATCGCCATTGGGCAACTCGGCAACTGCTGCACCGCGGTCATCATTGTTGGGGGCACCAAATCTTAAATCAAACTCTGTTTCGAGAAATCCATCCATCTTCCTGAAGTAAATATCTCTGAAACCAGAGGCATTGCTTTCATTGGCAAGTACAAGAAAGCGCGTAGCTCCCGCAGCAACATAGACTGCTTCATAGTCATTTTGACCACTCAAAATAACTTGTTCTAAGGCTATACCAGGAAATCCAGATAGTGCAACAGCATATACTCGTTTATTCAAGTTATCTAAATCAGATTGCGTACCGATAGCGACATACCTATTAAAAGTAGATAATGCTGCTGAAACCATTTGTTCATTAAGAGTAGGGCTACCTCCATACCCACTTTCAAATGGCGATCTTGGATCTGATATAAAAGAATTGAAAATGAAATTTGACTCATATTCAGAATCAACTCCGATTAGTTCATCTGAGTATCGCGCAAAATGAAAAACAGAACCAGATTGAAATATTTTAACTCCAGACCCTATGCTTGCGCTCCCAATTCTAATATATTCAACTGGCTGAAGATTCTCATCAATCCGACCTACAAAGGTGTCCTCAAAATCCGGAATAGGAAGCTCTACATTTATAGTGTCCGCATTCAAAACTTTTCCGGTTATAAAATACCCGCCATCAAGTAAAGGAGTGACAGACTTTCCTTCCTGACTTTCATATCTTGAGATTAGTAAACTTTTTAAACTGTCACCGTCACTGCTGATAATAGTTAATTGGATAGCAAGACTGTCCACATTTGCTTTTCTAACGTTAGCCAATACTGCAAAATTTCCTGCATCAGGACCATTTGGTATAAGCTCAATATCCTGTGCAACAGCATTGGTAGCAGATCCAAGTGTTTTATTCCATATCACGGTACCAGAAAAATCAGTTTTAACCAAGTAAACTCGGTTGGATAAGCCTAAAGTCTCAGTTCCTAAAATAATAATCCCATCTGTAGCAACTACCAGATCCTTCGCCTCATGATTACCGTCTTCGCCATAATACCGGATGAAGTAATCTTTAAATGTTGGCTCCACGTTATTCTTGGTATCGCAGGTAATTAAGAGCAACGACAACAGAAACAATCCAATCGATATGACAAATTTCAACTGCTTCATTTGGCACCTCGGTTAATCAGTTTCAACACAGAACGGGTCTTTGCCTTCTTCAGCTTTCTGGGTTTATACAGTGGCCGCACATAGCCTATCGAAAGTGCAAGGTTATCTATCCGAAATAAATCGTCCACATGACCAAATTCAATCGCAGGCGTTTGTTGACCGTAGGTTGAAGTAGGCACAACAATATTGCTTAATCCAAAACTGTATCGCACGTCAGCAAAAACATAATCCAATCCACGCTTGTAACGCACCCCTCCGCCAACAAAAAATGAATAGTTCACTTTGTTTCTAAAATCGGTCATGGTAAGCGCGGGGCTTTCCCGTGTATTCGATTGCGGAGTTCCCTCATTGATTACATCGGTTTTAATGGAGGTCACCCGTCCACGTTCTGAAACCAACCACTGCAACGCAAATCCGCCATATCCATATGGCCTGATATTTCCCTTTGCATCGCTGTACTTAATAGATATAGGCGTCATCATCCAAAACTGGTTCCCAACGTATAAGAACTCATCCCCATCTGCCCGAATCTGATTTTTTCTATAAGATGCTGTGAGCGCATTAAATTCCGCTGTCAATGCCAGCTCACGGGTGATGTTCCAATCTACTCCACCGCCAACCTGTACTCCCAATCGGAGTTTGTAATCATTCGAAATCTCACTTCCCCATGGATTAATGGTGTGAATAACCCGAACGGGCGATGTATTGCCACCTAATTTCAGAAACAACGAAAAAATAGGATCAGCAGTAAATTTTTTACTCAAGTAAACTAAATCAATTGGGTGTAAAGCGGTGTCAGCCTCAAATTCAGGGTTTGCGCGAAGGATTTCGAGGTAACTATTTTCAGCAGAAATGGGATCATCCAGAATCAAATATGTTTGCGCCAACAGAAGGTACGCACGTTGGCGTTGCTCACGGCCAAACCCTCGGTCAATACAAGGTTTTAACATGGCAGGTATGCCATAGAATCGTCCTGCGTAGAATTCTTCGGTGGCCATACTCAACGTCTGCTCACAATCCATACGATTGTTTTGCGCATTCACCGAGAAAGCAACTACCAGTAAAACAAATAAGCCAACTATAGTTTTGTACTGCATGTCTGCCTCAGTAATCTTTAATCAACAAGTTAGTACATGTGTTTTCAAAGGGTATATCACTTCCTACATATTTGGTCCATTCTTCCTGAGTCATGTTGCGTTTTAGCAACGGACAAATCTGTTCAGCCAACAAGTTCGGATCGGTTGGCCACACCCTGATTTCCGATTCATGTCCTGCTGCGATCAGGTATTTGGAATCGTGTGAGAACGCAATGTCCCAGATAAAGCCATTATTGTTATCCATCTGGATGGGTAGGTCTTCCAGAAAATCAATCACCCACATCTGCAATAGTCGATCAGAGCCTGCGCTGGCCAACAGCTTCCCATCAGGACTGAATTCAACGGAATACACACCTGCTTTATGGCCCGTAAACTGGCGCTCCTCCTTGCGTTCATTCAGGTTGTATAACTTCACTAAGCCACGTTTGTCGTTTTTCTCAAACGTTCCATAGGCAATCATCTTTCCGTCCGGGCTGAATTTAACGGACAGTATTTGTGATGCATCAGTGTTTACCAACGTTTCTTGTGCGCCTGTTTCTAAATTGATCAAAACCAATTGACCACTCCAGGCGGCCCCTGCCAGTGACTTTCCATTCGGGCTGATGGCAATTGCCTTTAACTCAACATTTGGTGTAGCGATGGTTTTTACTACTCCAGTTAGGTGATTAACCAACGAAATACTTCGGTCGGTTTTGCTGACGATCAACCCGGAACCATCAGGCATAAATTCAAGTGCATTGGTTCCTCCGTTGAGTCCGCGTACTGCAACCGGACGAGCGCCAGCCTGAAGATCAAAAATCTGGACCACGGCTGAGTCTGTTCCGTTGGCCAGGTAGCGGTCGTCCTTGCTCAATGCAACAACTTTATTGGGGCTGGGGTTTTGAAATGCCGTTGGTTGTCCCGTACGTTTCTCATAATCACCGGCAAAAATTCTTCCATCAGCCGCTGCGGCATAGTACATGCTTCCTTTATTCGACAAAGCAAGGGCATTCATGCGGTTGCGCGAAGGGCCTGGTACTTTGATAGCATTGTAGCTTAAACCTGATGAAACAGTTAAGGCATGGTATAAAGCATTGTAGATATACGGATCATATTTCTTTCCATCGTTACGTTTGTGGAAGAAATGTGCTTGCATGGCCAGCGTACCTGCCAAATCTTTATCATCATCTTCCTGAACAGATTTACCGGCCATTTCCTGGGCTTTGGCTAACATGTAAAGTCTATCTGCACGGTTAAAGTTATTCGTGGCGACAATTGTGGCCGAATCGGCCTTTATTCTTGCGATTCTCTCTTGTTCACTGGCTGCAACTGCAATTTCAGTTTGTAGTTTAGCAGTAATAAGTGCAGCCTCAGCCCTATCCCTTTCTAATTTTGCAATTTTTAATGCCTCTTCAGTTTTTACTTTCGCTGTTGCTAGTTCAATATTGGCTTGTTCAAGCTCAAGCTTTTGGTTCTCCACAACAATTCTGGCAGAGTCAGCTGCTTGTCTTTCTTTTTTAGCTATATCTGTCTGTAGTTGTGCCTCCAACGTCTTTTTATCCGCCTCAATCTTTTGCAGGTACGCAAACACCAAAAAGAGAATAGCAATTACAGCTGCAGCACCGAGAATAATTGCGGTTACACGTGTATTTCTAAGTGTACGTTTCTGCTGTAACTCCTGATTTTTTAATTCCGCTTCGTATGTAATCCGGCTGGTATCGAGAAATACAATGGCGCGCTCAAAAGCCTCATCATACCGTTGTGCCCATTCGCGCGTTGGGCGTTGCTTCTTCTGCCAGTTAAGCGCCAATTGCAAATCGGGCGGGCGCCATAAACTGGTTTTTCCAATCTGGTACATGGCCGCGGCATCCGAAATGCGCTTGTACATGGTAGCGGATTCAAACTCCTCCTCTACCCATGTCGTTAAGCGGTTCCAGATGCGCATCAAGCTTTCATGCGAAAGTTCAATCTGCGAATCCGGAGTAAGTGAAACCGTGTGGGCTGGCATTAAAAAAGATCGGCCAGGCTTACGGAAATGCTCCACCACCTCAATTACTTCATCTTCATCGGCATCTGCTATTTCCGCAACCAGTCCCAATCGGGCTGGCCTGCGCATCCCTTTATTGTCGGCTGTTTTTTCGGTGATGCTTTTAAACAGAACCTCGGCAATTTCTCTTTGCCGTGGTGATAATTCTTCAAAGATTTCATTGGCGTGGAGCGACAACGCCTGCTCAATTTTACCAATGGCATTGTAATGGCGAAGGTCAATCGGCTCACCGGGTTCGCGGTTGGCAATCCAGTAATCCCAGGTACGCATGAGTGCGTGCTGAAGGATGGGAAGCTGATCCTGATTCCTTCCCATATCGTTAAGCAAGCGCTTAACCAGTCGCTGTGAAATTCTTCCACCGGCTACTGCCACAGGCCCTTCAATGGCCATCTTTTTCTGATCCCGTGTCATCTGCGGCACCAGGAAGTTGCTCTCGTTGATTACCTCGGTTAATCCACTGAATGCGGAACACCGCGCAATAAAATCCGACCGCATGGTAACGGCCACATAAACGGGAGTGTCGGTTTGCTGAATGGCCGTTAGTATGAGGTTTACATACAACTGCGTTTCATCAAAGACCTCTTCGGCTTGTTCGGTTTCATGAAAGCGAAACAGCTCTTCGAACTGATCAATCATGAAAAATACATTCTCCAGTTTATGTTGCTGCAGGTATTTGGATACTTCAACTAAACCATGCGAACCGCTTCGCAAAACAGAGTTCACAATGGCTCGATGAACCTGTCGGTCTTCCGCCTGGATGCGGTTATGCGCAATTAGATAATCAACAACAGCATCGGATAGATTTTCAAATGGCGATGTACCGGGCCGCGCAATAATAACATGCCAATGTGGACCGGAGTGCGTAACGAATCCACCGTACAAAACCGGCACCAGTCCGCACGACATCAAGGAGGATTTTCCGCTACCGGAATAACCCATTACGCATACAAACCGGTTTCTGGAAAGCTTTAGCAAAATGTCATCAACCTGCCCCTCTCGTCCAAAGTACAAGTGGCACTCGTCTACCGTAAAGGGCCGCAATCCGGGAAACGGATTATCGCTGTCTGGCTGAATATCAACCAACACATCCGTTAGTTCCCGCTCGTGGTCCGTATGAGATGATTGACTCAGCATACACCAACACAAAGAACCTGAAAGTTAGCGATTTGAAGGTTAAATCTTGGGATCACGCTTCAGGAAATAGTTTAAAAAATCAAAAAAGTTAACTCAGTTTAAAAAATGCTAGCGAAATGTATGAAAAATACTGATTCCCGCCAAATTTAAACGAATTCCAACACCTGATCCGCCAGCCGGACATTGTCAGACAGAAGTTCGTAGAACTGATCCTTATCCAAGGTAAGCAAGCTTACCTCATTGCTTGCTTTGATCAGGTTGGTACTTACAAAATTGGGTAACGCCAATAGCTCTCCGATAAACTGCCCTTCGTTGAAAGAGGCCACCAGGTCGCCACGTTGATAAAAATCAACGGATCCCTTGGCCAGCACATAAAAATTGTTGTTTGCCCGCTCGTCCAGAGTTAAGGTTTGCCCTTCTTTCAGCACAATCTCTGAGCAAATATCTGCCAGCTGACTTAATGTAATACCCGGAACCCCTTCAAACACCGGCACGTTCTGGAAAAACATCACCTTACTGAATCGGCTCATTTTCTGGGTCAATACAATATCATCCAGCGATTTCTTCGTGGAAGCCGGTAATCGCTTCACATTTTTATGATACTCCTGCAGGTTGATTTTTGCCAGTGCCCATGCCGCCACTTCCTGAATGAGTGCATCCTGATTAAACATTTGAGCAATCAAATCCATTTTGAAGTCCTCGATTTTTTCAAGGCCAATCTGGTACAACACACAGGCTTTTGTCCAGCGGTTTGATTGCGTGAAATCGCGGTTGATCAAAAACTTGAGGACGAGACGGCCATCCAGCTTCGTTCTTGGATAGAATACGTCCAACTTGCTTATACGTTCCGAATCACTCAGGTCGTCAAGCACCGGAATTACCCGCTGCTTTAATTGCTCTGATAAAAACACATCCAGCAATTCTACCGCATAGGTAATGCCTTCTGTTGTTCCACTATCAATATTTTCCTTCACAAGCTGAATTGATCGGGTATCGTAAAGCATCGCTAACAGCATGTATATGTGCTCAATGTCGTTTTGGATTTCCCATCGTAACGATTTGACAATGTGAATGTTAAAATCATCTGTTCCAATCTCTTGAATCGCACTCAAGTTCCACCGGATGTCAGCAATATCCGACTCAATGGCGTATTTAATACGCGTTACCTGAGAGATGCCAGCCTTGAATCCGCATTCACCCAACGCCAATAAAACCTGCGACACCACTACCTTATTTGGGTAATCAATTTTGTTCCACAGCAAATCCTTTGCCCGTGGCCCCCCAATTCTACCAACCGTTTGAATGATCCGTTGCATCAACTGGGTACTTTGGTTGCTGCGGAAAAATGCTGCATCCAAAGCGGGTAATGTTTGTTGACCGATCAATACCAACGAGTTCATGGCCTGGTTGCTATAGATCGGGTTGGCCATATTTTCAATTAGGGCATTTACGACTTCCGGGGAGTTCTTTTTGACAGCCGACTTGATCGCTGTGCTTCTAACTTTCGGTTCAGGATCGGCCAACAATTCAATCAGAAAGGAGATACACTCATCAGCGGAAGTATGCAACAAAAGTTCTGCTGCATATTGACGGTCACTGGCTGTTGTTGATCGCGATAGGCGCTGAATGCGACTCTTGGTAATGTCCCCTCCATTTTCAATGATCATCTGAAGTTCAGCAGCCGTTAACATGCTCTTGTCTTCATTCAATACCTTGTCACGATCAACCCGAATGACGTACTTATCAGAAACAGAAAGTCCTTTCATTTCACTCAATCGGTTTTGCGCAAAATGACGCACGGCTTCATCCTCATTCTTGATCAGGCTGTTTACCCATTGCGAGGTTTGTCCAACGTTGATCTTCTCAAGTAGTTTGAAGGAAAAAATTGCCTTTCGGGAATCCGGTAGGGTCATCATACCTTCCAGGCGTTGTGTTACTTGTGTTAGCCCCTTTTCCAATTTATCTTGTTGAAATTCAGAGCTTTCAAGCTTCATCCGAATCTTCTCCTTATACCCTGCATGAAGCCTGTTTACTACCAAAAAGTAAAGGCCAGCCAGTAACACCAGGAAAACGGAAATGTGGATTACCTTAAAAAACGGAATAAATGCAAGGCCGAATATGAGCAGACCTGCTACAAAGCGGGCCGACTCGTTGACCAATCCCTCTACGCGGGCCTGGATACTAAAACGTATCCGGCTATCGAGTGGAATGAAGAATAATTTGAATACGGGATTTTCCAGTGAGTCGCGCAGCGTCCAGTTGAACAAACGACTCATGGCCACAAACAGGAAGAAGTACACAAAACCAGCCGGTGATGTCACCTTTTCAAAACCAAAAATTGAGCCTGCAACAATGGAACCCAATGAGAGTACCCCAAGCGCTATCGGTAAAATAAACAATGAAATACGAAGACCATAATTACCTATAATTCTGTGGTTTACAAAGGTTTGCATGATCAAACTCAAGGCATATACAGCACCGGTAAAAAAGGCGTTAAAGTCAGTGAGGTCGCGTTGATCCGGGTACTGCTCGCGAACCATTTCCTGAAAAGAGAACTGGTTGAACACAAAAGCAGTCATAGATACAACCAGCAATAATGACATTAATAGAATGTACTTATCCGAAAACATTCTACGAAGACTGGATTCCTTCCTCACCTCATATTCGATCTCACGCGGGTCGTTCTTGGAAAGCGAAAAATTACCGGCAATCAACAACAATAGAATCCCAACCATGAAAATGCTGCCTGCGCACACCATCAGGTAGTCGGTAGTATCGGGTAAAAGACGGGCGGTAGCTGGTATCAGAAAGGAGGCCATAATTGCCGCAATGAGCTGGCCGGTATCAATCCATCCGATAATACGTTTCGATTGCCGGAAGTTAAACAACCGTCCGAACGTACCCCAGTAGCTTAGGAACAGTAGCGCCACAACTGGTCCGGAAAAGCAGAACATAGCGAAGATCAACGGGTTCTGCCATTGCGGTTCACCAAAATGAATCAACACATATACGCCTACGGTGAAGCTGAAAATACCAATGATCACCAATAGGGTAAGTAAGGAGAACCTGATGTAGCTCTGCAGGAATGAAAAGATAGCAGTGGATACAATGCCCAATATACCTGTCATCAGGAAGGCCTTATCCAAATGCTCGCCTAACCTATTGAGAAACAACGAGTCAGCAGTAACCTGGTAGGTTGCGATAAACACCCCCATGAAAAAACCGGTTGCCAACATAAAGGCAACCTGCTTTTGTTCCAGGGATTTAATCCCCCAGTTAGCAGGTAAAAAATTTGCCATAGCTTTTCAAATATAAAACAAAAACCGGCTTGGAAACACATCCAGGCCGGTTTTCAAAATGCTTTTAAGTAGTGATTTTACTTGGCTGGTTCAGCCTGCGTTTTTTCCGCGGCATACTCGGCATTGAGACCTGCCACAACATCCGCAGTAATGTCAAGTGCTTCTACGCCATACAGCACATCACTCGATGTATCCAACTTCAACACAATGTGCAAGCCCTTTTCTTTTCCGTATTTGCTTAAGAAAGCAGTTATGCGATCGTACAATTCTTTGTTCAACTTAGCCTGATCATTCATCAGTTCCTGTGTGGCACTTTGCTCATACAATTGAAGATTCTGCTGCTTTTTACCAAGGTCTTCTTCTACGGCACGCACCTGGCCTACCGTCATGTTATTGATGTTACGCTGATATGCCTGAATTTCCTTCTGAAGGCTTTCAGCCCGATTGACGTAATCCTGCTCAACTTTGTTTTTTTTCGCCTCAAGAACCTCAACACGTGCTTTGAGGTAATCGTATTTTTCCATTACTGAATCGGAATTTATGTAGGCTACTTTTAATTCACCAATATCAAAAGATGTGGTGCTGGCAGAGTCACCAGAAGATTTTGGAGCAAAGTGAACATAATAGAGAACGCCAACGGCAATCAGCAACACGACATTCAAAACAAGTAATAGATTCTTCATTAGTTTATTGGATTTAGTACCTGCCTGCGGCAAGCAGGCGCAAATATATCAGAATCCTTTGCCCGTGGCAATGCCTCGCCCAGAATTTAGAAGTTCGTAAGAGGTCAGGCTGTTTCAGCGCTATTCGTCTGGAAGGTGTAGAGTGTGGGATCGAGGTTAAGGGAATCCTCGTTGAAATCACGAATGAATTTTTCTATAACAGCAGAGGTAATTTTTTCTACATGCAGGCCAATATCCAGGGCAATCCCAAAGTCAACGTTTTTATCCTGATCTACGTGCTCCTTCACTTTAACCTGACCATCTTCTTCGAGTTCCATAATGACTTCCGCCATAAACAACCCGATCTTTTCCTCTACATCATCCAGGGTTTCAAGGTTACCGTTTTCGTCTTCTTCGTAGGTAATTTTTTTATAGTCAGGAAAATGTTGGGCAGCCCTATGCTCAGCGATTTCAAAAAGTTCGCTCTCATGTTGCATCCGAAGCGTATACATTACGGCATCAAATATGACGGGTTGCCCCTCTTCTTCTCCGATGAAATAAAAGTGAACAAATTCATCCGACTGCTCATCCGTTTCGGCAAGCAAATAAGATTGCTTAAGGGCTTTCATTTTTTCCCTGTATTCCTGTATCACTTTTACATCAAACCCTTTGTTTTCCACCAACTTCTTATTTAACGACTGAATATAATCAAAATAAAGATTACAGGCGATGAATTTCACTGATATTCATCAGCCCTATTGAAAAATTTTGTCGCTTTCCTATTCTGATTTATCTGCTTTGAACCACCCCGCGTACATGGGGTAATTTCGGGCGGTTCGCTGGATTACTTCCCGCATATCATCACCAATCTCTTTAACCCGTTTGGCTGGTATGCCAGCATAAATGCTTCCCGGCTCTACTACCGTTCCGGGTAATACTACAGCCCCTGCAGCAATCACTGAGTTCTCCCCAATCACGGCATGATCCAGAATAATAGCGCCAATACCAATCAACACATTATCCTCAACCGTGCATCCATGCACCACGGCATTGTGGGCAATGGATACGTTATTTCCAATCACCAGCTTTGCCCGCTGATAGGTGCAGTGAAGCACCGCACCATCCTGGATGTTTGTATTGTTGCCGATTGTGATGGAGTGAACATCTCCCCGTACAACGGCATTGAACCAAACGGTGCAGTTATCCCCCATCGTTACCTCGCCTACCACGATGGCTCCATCAGCCACGTAACAATCCTTCCCGAATACTGGGGTAAAACCCCTTACAGATTTGATAATTCCCATAAACGCCAAACTACGTGAATTACCATCGTTTTTTAACCATTATGGCTCAAAAGTTAAAATACCCTGACAAGATGTCACGTTATGAATTTAAATCTTATTTTTGCAGTCTGATTTTAGCAAAATGAAGGAATTGATTGAGGATTTGGGTGTTTTGGAAGGAACGGAATCGTGCGAAACGGTGGCCATTTCAAAGGAGCAGAATACCGGAAAGAAGCGTAAACTTTATATCGAGAGTTATGGCTGCCAGATGAACTTCTCGGACAGCGAGATCGTAGCATCAATTTTAGCAAAGGAGGGTTTTGATACCACCTCCGACATTCACCATGCCGATGTGGTTTTTCTGAATACGTGTTCTATTCGTGAAAAAGCGGAACAAACTGTTCGCAACCGCTTAACGCAAATCAATGCGGTAAAAAAACAACGGCCTGAAATGTTGGTGGGTGTGTTAGGCTGCATGGCTGAGCGGTTGAAATCAAAATTACTGGAAGAAGAAAAAATTGTTGACCTGGTAGCGGGCCCTGATGCGTATCGTGATTTGCCGCAGTTGATCAGCCAGGTGGATGAAGGTGAAAAAGCGGTGAACACGTTTTTATCCCGTGAGGAAACCTATGCCGACATTGCTCCTGTTCGGTTAAACTCAAATGGCGTAACGGCATTCATTTCCATTATGCGTGGGTGCGATAACATGTGTTCATTCTGTGTAGTGCCTTTTACACGCGGGCGTGAGCGGAGTCGTGATCCGCAATCCATTGTAGCCGAAGCACAGGATTTATTCAATCGTGGCTATCGCGAAGTGACCCTGCTTGGACAAAACGTAGATTCCTATAAATGGAGCGAAGAAGAAAACAACAAAGCTTTCATTACAAAAAAAGGAATTGACTCAGTTGTCAATTTTGCCAATCTGCTTGAGCTTGTAGCGAATGTAAGTCCGGAGTTGCGCGTTCGTTTCTCTACCAGCCACCCGAAAGACATAACCGATGATGTGTTGCACACCATGGCCAAGTATGAAAACATTTGCAAATACATTCACCTACCGGTTCAATCGGGTAACTCCCGTATTCTCGAGATGATGAATCGTGGATATTCCCGCGAATGGTACCTGGAAAAAATCAATCGCATAAGGGAAATATTGGGAGCAAACTGTGGCATTTCATCCGACATGATAACCGGCTTCTGTTCCGAAACCGAAGAAGAACATCAGGAAACGTTATCATTGATGGATCTGGTTCTGTATGATTTTGCCTACATGTTTTTTTATTCGGAAAGGCCCGGAACTTTAGCGGCCAAAAAATACCCGGATGATATACCAGAAGAAGTGAAAAAGCGCAGGCTCCAGGAAATCATCCAAAAGCAGACGGAGCACTCCGCTGTTCGTAACCGAAATGATGTGGGTAAAGTACATAAGGTTCTGATTGAAGGATTTTCAAAAAAATCGACCGATCATTTACAAGGGCGAAACACAGCCAACAAAGTTGTTGTTTTTCCAAAGGAGAATTTTCAAAAAGGACAATACGTTAACGTGTTGGTGGAGGACTGCACGGCAGCCACACTGATCGGGAAAGCAGTCTATTAATCATGAGTTTTTCAGAAGCAGATATACAAAGTGTTAAACAACGGTTTGGCATCATTGGCACTTCGCCCCTGCTGAACAATGCCGTGCGTGTAGCCATGCAGGTTGCCCCTACCGATATGTCGGTATTGATAACCGGTGAAAGTGGCAGCGGTAAAGAATCATTTTCAAAAATCATTCACCACCTGAGTGCCCGCAAACACGGTCAGTTTATTGCTATCAACTGCGGGTCAATTCCGGAAGGAACAATTGACTCCGAATTATTTGGACACGAGAAAGGATCGTTTACTGGTGCGCATGAGGCACGCAAGGGGTATTTTGAAGTTACGAATGGTGGTTCCATTTTTCTGGATGAGATTGGTGAGATGCCATTGGGAACACAGGCCCGCTTACTGCGCGTATTGGAAAACGGAGAATTTATTAAAGTCGGTTCTTCCAAAGTTCAAAAAACCGATGTGCGCGTGGTAGCCGCCACCAACATCAACCTGATGCAAAAGGTTGAAGAAGGAAAGTTTCGTGAAGATTTGTACTACCGACTGAGTACGGTACCAATTTATGTTCCGCCTTTGCGCGAACGCGGTAAAGACATTGATTTGCTGTTCAGAAAATTCGCATCAGATTTTGCAGAGAAATACAAGGTAAAGCCCATATCGCTTACCGATGATGCGCGTGAAGCCTTGTTGAAATATCGTTTTCCCGGCAACATCAGGCAACTAAAAAATCTGGTTGAGCAAATCTCTGTGCTCTCGACCGATGACAAGGAAATCACTGCGGAAAAATTACTGCACTACATTCCGCAAGAAAGCAGTTTACCTGCACTGTATCGTACATCCGCACCGAATGCCGATTCGTTTTCAGAACGCGACATCTTGTACAAGGTGTTGTTCGATATGAAGAAGGATGTGGTTGACCTGAAAAAGATTGTGCTGGAGTTATACAATCGTCAGGGTACCGCATCGCAACTTATTAAAGACCACCCTTCCCTATTTGAAGGCATTGATGCTGATACGAGTGAGCCCGTTGTATTGAACATTCCATCAGCGAATGCTGGTTTGCATGCCGTTGAGAGCGATGAGGAAGTTCAGGACATCGCTCATGAAACAGAAGAAGATTCGCTTTCCATTGAGAAGAAGGAAAAGGAACTGATCGTGCGTGCCCTTCAAAAAAACAACAACAAGCGCAAATATGCGGCACGGGATTTGGGCATTTCAGAGCGTACCCTTTATCGGAAAATTAAACAGTACGATCTTGAAGACTAAATTCAATCTGGTAGTAACGATTCTGATCACACTTGCAGCGCCTGTGTGGTTTTCGTCCTGTGGCATTTATTCCTTTACCGGATCAGGCACAAACGCCAGCACCATTACCATTGCAGAATTTTATAATAATACTGACCTGGGGCCGGCAAACCTCGCGCAGGTGTTTACCAACCAGTTGAAGGACTACATGATTCAGAACACCAACCTGAGTGTGGTACAGGAAAATGGTGAGCTGCAACTGGAAGGCATTGTTACAAGTTACGCGGTTACGCAGATTGCTCCACGCGCGAGCGGTGACCCCAGTCAGATTGATGCCGCAGCATCTTCGCGTTTAACGATAACCGTTCGGGTAACCTATGTGAACACGTTAGATGAAACCATGAGTTTCAAAGACAAGACATTTTCGTTTTATCGCGACTTCAGCAACGATTTGAATTTATCAGATATTGAAGATTCACTAATCCGCCAGATTTTCGATCAGCTTACGCTCGACATCTTCAATGCGTCAATTGCCAATTGGTGATTTTTATCTATTTTTACCAACAGCACGGAGTTTACTACTGTGGAAAATCAACTCACCAATATTCTGCACCATCACTCAGGCACTTCCACAGAAGAAGCCGATTTGCTTTACACGTTAGCCAACCAGTATCCGTATAGCCAGGTTTTACAGGCACTCACTGCTCGGGCATCACAAGATCATGACCATGCGGAGAAGAAAACACGTCTTCAACGTGCTGCTGTCTATGCCACCGACAGAAGTGCCTTGAAGCACCTTATGTCGGAGCCGGTTAATTATGTTACACCGAAATACGAAGAAACTAAGGCGGTCAAGCAGGAGAAAAAGCAAATAGCTGTTAAAGAAATTGAAAAGCAGTCCACAGCAAAAGTAGAATCTACAGAGACTGACTATGCAGATGAGGTGATTCATGACCTGGAGCGTTTACAAGAGTTGAAGCATAACTTTGAGGCATATTTTGATGGCTCCATGCCCGAACCAAAACCAACGAAACAGGAGGAACAAGTAAAGCAAGAGATAGTCCAGGATAAACAGGAAGTAAAAAAAGACGATGCAAAGCCAGCCGTTGCGAAGAAGAAACTTTCCAAAAAAGAGCGCATTGTTCAATTGGCTAAGGAGTTAAACAAGGTTCCGCCCTCACCTGAAGAGCCTGCCTGGGCTGAAAAACCAATCAAGAAAATCAAAGAGAAGAACACAGAGTTAGAGCCGCTGGTCAATGAAATCAAGACCACCCGAAAGAAGGTTCAGCCGGAGAGCGAGAAGACCCGGGAGCAAATCGAAATGATTGAGCAATTTATCAAATCGAATCCGTTAATTACCCCACCGAAATCCAAACCTTCTGAAAATCAGGACTTAGCTTCAACCCTGAAAAGTGGGGAATTTGGTGACCACATTGTATCCGAAACGTTGGCCGAAATACTCATCCGGCAGGGTAAAAAAGACAAAGCCATAGAGGTCTATAAAAAGCTTATTTGGAAGTTTCCACAAAAAAAGGCTTACTTTGCGGCTCAAATTGAAGAATTAAGGAAATAGCGTATGTTCGGTTTCATTGTAGGATTGATTTTGTTTGTTTGTTTTCTGCTGGTAGTGGTTATTCTGGCACAAAATGCCAAAGGAGGCGGACTCTCCAGCCAGTTTGGTGGCTCAGGTGCCAGTAACATTATTGGCGTTAAAAAAACTGGTGACTTATTGGAACGCCTTACCTGGGGATTCACCATTACCATTATGGTTTTAACCCTGTTATTAACCACAAACTTTGTTGCGCCTAATACCAGCCGCACAAATGATATTTTAGATAAAGCCAGCGAACAGGCAGCTCCAGCAGGAACACTGCCGCTTCCCGATGCAGGCTCTTCAGATAGCACGGAGAACGAATAGAAAAATTTGAAAGTAATTTATAAAGCCTTGGATACTTCCAGGGCTTTTTTTATGCCGCATTAGCCAAATGCTTTACAAACAAACGCTTGGCCACAGGCATAAGGGTCTCTGAAAAAGGAAACTTCATGCGCGAAAGGATAAGGTAAGTGGCCGGGTTTGGAAAGTCTTTGTATTTGCGAAGTAGATTGAGCTTCAGACTTTCATAGGTTACCATTGGCGTTTTGGAAATCGCCTCAACAAACTCTGTGTTCAGGCTGCGTAGCGGATCCTGGGCATCACCAAAAATGCTTACCTGGTATCGGTACACATTGGTTTCATGCTCGGGGGGTTGAGTTACAAACAAGTATCCTTCCTTCGCATAAAGCGGAGTCACGCCTATCGGTGAAATCTCACATTGTGATTCGACATACTCAAAAATAACTGAACCCTCCTGAAGTGAATCCTTCACTTGGGGTATGGAAAATTCTATAATGGATTCCAACTCAATCATCACCGCATCGTCCTCAATCATTTTCCGGTAACTGAGCTCAAGCTTATGAAACTCTTCCAGCGAAAGCTCCTTGGGGAAGGACTCCCTAAGCAAGGTTTTATTGTCGCGAATAGCCAGGAGATTACGGTAATGAAACACCAGGTCGCCCATGTGCGGATAAAGCTCCACCCGATCGAACGAGCGCTTTACCCGCTTCAGGTAAGCCAATAACACATACTTTTTATACTCAAAATCAATCAATCCCTGCGTCAACCAATCTTTCGACAACTGTTCCATAGACTTCGTTTTTGCCTTAAAATTTACAATTCAGAAGCTTTTATTTCAACCCCCTGTCATTGTAACGGCCATTTGGTGTACGTGGGTTGTGACTGACAGACCTATTAACCTGACAAACTTGTCAGGATTTAACCCTGAAAAAGGGCAAAAACCTTGAAAAACCTGCCATTTTGTAATGTTAAAGTACGTTATTCGCACCACTTTTAGCCTTGGCACAAATCCTGTTAAAGGTGCAACAGTAACAAATTTGTTAAACTCTAAAATCGATTACCTATATGGCAAAGATCAACTTTAAACCAAATGAAGACCGGGTATTAGTTGAACCCGCAGAAGCTGAAACCAAAACCTCTTCCGGACTGTACATTCCGGATTCCTCCAAAGAGAAGCCCCAGAAGGGAAAAGTGATTGCCGTAGGCGAAGGCCTGAAAGACAAGCCGGTAACCGTTAAGGTTGGCGACCACGTGTTGTATGGCAAGTACTCTGGTACTGAAATCAACATTGACGGTAAGGAATACCTTATCATGAGAAACTCAGACATTTTCGGAATTATCTAATCAACTAAAACTCGATTTAACTATGGCTAAGGAAATTACATTTGATACATCAGCACGCGACAGACTAAAAAAAGGTGTTGATAAACTGGCAGATGCCGTTAAAGTAACACTCGGACCTAAAGGACGTAACGTTATCCTGGATAAGAAATTCGGTGCCCCTACCGTAACCAAAGACGGTGTATCGGTAGCGAAAGAAATTGAATTGAAGGATGCCATTGAAAACATGGGTGCCCAGTTGGTGAAGGAAGTTGCTTCCAAAACCGCTGACGCAGCCGGAGATGGTACTACTACGGCTACCGTGTTAACCCAATCTATATTCGGTCATGGTATCAAGAACGTGGCCGCTGGCGCTAACCCGATGGACCTGAAGCGTGGTATCGACAAGGCCGTTATTGCTGTTGTTGAACACCTGCGCAAGCAATCCAAGAAAATCAAAGATTCCAGCGAAATCGAACAGGTAGCAACAATCTCTGCCAACAGCGATGAGACCATTGGTAAGATGATTGCCGATGCGATGGATAAAGTTGGTAAAGATGGTGTGATCACGGTTGAAGAAGCTAAAGGAACAGAAACCGAAGTGAAGACTGTAGAAGGTATGCAATTCGATCGCGGTTACCTCTCTCCTTACTTCGTAACCAACACGGAGAAAATGGAAGCTGATCTGGACAACCCTTACATTCTGATCTACGACAAGAAGATCAGCAGCATGAAGGAATTGCTTCCTATCCTCGAGCAATCTGCACAAACCGGTAAGCCTTTGTTGATCATTGCTGAAGAAGTAGAAGGCGAAGCCTTGGCTACTTTGGTTGTTAACAAGATTCGTGGCGCCCTCCGCGTAGCGGCTGTTAAAGCTCCTGGCTTTGGCGACAGAAGAAAAGCCATGCTGGAGGATATCGCTATCCTGACTGGCGGTAAAGTGATTACCGAAGAGCTTGGCTTCAAACTGGAAAACGCTACACTGGATATGTTGGGCCGTGCTGAAAAAGTTAGCATCGACAAAGACAACACAACTATTGTGAATGGCGCGGGCAAGAAAGCTGACATTACTGGTCGTGTTAGCCAGATTAAAGCGCAGATTGAGACTACAACATCTGACTACGATAAGGAAAAACTTCAGGAGCGTTTAGCAAAGCTTTCAGGTGGTGTCGCCATTCTGTACGTAGGTGCTGCTACTGAAGTTGAAATGAAAGAGAAGAAAGACCGCGTTGATGATGCATTGCACGCAACCCGTGCCGCTGTTCAGGAAGGTGTAATTCCTGGTGGTGGTGTAGCTTACGTTCGTGCCATTGATGCCTTGAAGGATGTTCAAACTGAAAATGAAGATCAATCAACCGGTGTAAACATCATCCGTCTTGCATTGGAGTCTCCGCTCCGCACCATCGCTGAAAACGCTGGTCAGGAAGGCTCTGTAATCGTGAACAAGGTTCGCGAAGGCAAGAAGGACTTTGGATACAACGCACGTACCAACAAGTTCGACAACTTCTTTGAAGCGGGTATCATTGACCCTACCAAAGTTGCTCGTCTCGCTTTGGAAAACGCGGCTTCTATTGCAGGCTTATTGCTAACAACTGAAGCGGTTGTTTCTGAAATTCCGGAAGAAAAGCCTGAACCTGCTATGCCTCATGGAGGCGGCATGGGCGGCATGATGTAATTCCGTCTTAATAGGTAACGGGAAAGCCCTGTCGGAAACGATGGGGCTTTTTTGTTGGCATGCTCATTTGGGGTTTAAGCGTACCTGATGTAACTTGAGGCAGTTAACAGGTTTCCCCATGGTGATTCATAAAAACTTCCAGGATTTTGTACTGTTTCTGTATATCTACATGGCACATGCCGATGGTGATTTTCATGAAGATGAGAAGCAGGTAATCCTGGAAAAAATGAAGAAGCTCTATCCTTCTACGGAAGATTTTAATAAGAAATTTAACGAAGCCCTGCACCTGTACGATGACTTTGACAAAAAGCAACTGAAGACCTTATTCCGCGATACGTTCAGCCATTTTTCTTCTGTCAAATTTCCCGTGAAGTACAAGGTGTTTACGGATATGTACGACATCATCAATGCCGATGGCAAGGTGGATGAATCAGAAACAAAGGCTTTGAATGCCCTGAAAGAAATAATTGATATTTCAAATTAACCACCCCCGGCCATTCCTTTTCAAGAGTTGCCTTAAGCCACTTACCACCCCCGGCCCCTCCTTGCCAGGAGGGGAGTTGAGGTAGTGTAATCCTATTGTTAAGCGTCAAATTTCTTTTTATGAGATTCAATATGTTCACTATCATCAATGCAGATGGTAAGACGCATAAATCAAAAACAAAAGCATTAAATCCCCCTGAAAGAAATTATTGACATTTCAAATTAACCACCCCCGCCCCTCCTTACCAGGAGGGAGTTGAGGGTAGTTTGTTCGATAGCTTACTTCTTAAGCGTTGATTTTCTTCTTGGCAAAGCTGAACACGATGAAGCCAAGAACCGCAAACATGATGATGGAGATCAAGTCGCCTCCTTCAGGAATCACACTGTGAACCGAATCGTGGATGGCACCGATCACCGACTTGGAACCCTCGGAAGTATTGACACTGGTTCCAAGCAACACCGCTACCAGAATTCCGGTAAGTGCGCCTCCGGCAATCAAACCTGAACTGAACAACGCACCTGAACTTACTTCCGACTCCTCTCCTTTCCGGTTGGCTACTTTGTCCGCAAGCGTTTTGATTAATCCGCCAACAAAAATGGGAGAAGTAGTCGATAGTGGTAAATAAGCGCCCACCGCGAAAGCCAATGAACTTACGCCACACAATTCAACAACAGCCGAAAGTCCCATTCCGGCCAATACCAATCCCCAGGGCAAATTCTGGCTAAGTAAACCTTTAATTACGGTCGACATCAGCATAGCCTGAGGCGCAGGAAGCGGATTGGGATGCTCTTCTGTAACAATGCCAATCCCTAACGTATCATGAAGCAGTAACAAGGTAAAGCCTATGGCCACGGTAGAAACCAACACCCCAATCAATAACCCGATTTGCTGTTTCATTGGGGTTGCGCCAACCAAAAATCCGGTCTTCAAATCCTGTGAAGTTGCTCCTGCATTGGCAGCGGCAATACACACAATGGATCCTACCACCAATGCGATCGGCTGGTAGAAATCACCCGTCCAACCTATACCTATAAAAATCAGTGAAGTAGCCATTAGCGTAGCAATGGTCATACCCGATACCGGACTAGAAGACGAACCGATCAAACCCACAATGCGCGAGGCCACCGTAACAAAGAAAAATCCGAACACCACAATCATGATGGCCGAAAGAAAATTGGTAGGCACATTTGGTAAAATGGCCATCAGAAATACAAGCGCAATGGAACCGACTACTACAAAAATCAACGGCACATCCTTTTCTGTGCGCGCCTGTGTGGCAGCGGTTTGTGCATTACGCGAACGCAGGTCTTTGAAAGAATCTTTGAATGCGGTAACGATCGTGGGTAACGTTTTAATCAGCGTGATGATACCGCCAAACGTAACGGCACCGGCTCCTATGTAACGGATGTACTTACTCCAAATCTGCGAAGGCGACATTTCCGAAATCAGCATAGATGTTTCCGGAGCCATTGGCGCAGTCAGGTTATCGCCTAAAAGTGTGATCAGTGGAATCAACACCAACCACGACAGAACACCTCCGGCCACCATAATGCCGGCAATGCGTGGACCGATGATGTAGCCTACTCCAAGTAGTTCAGGCGTAATTTCGGCATTCACCGTACCATTAGGCAAAGCCGATGATCTGCCAAAAACATATTGCGGAACATCCTTCCACAAACCCAGAATAGACATGAAGCCCTTATATAAGAAGGCAATACCTAATCCATAAAATACATTCCGGGCAAGTGCCCCACCCTTCTCTCCGGCTACAAGCACATCCGCGCAAGCAGTACCTTCCGGATACGGTAGATTACCGTGCTCCTTTACAATCAATGCCCTGCGCAACGGCACCATAAACAACACACCCAACACACCACCCACAAGGGCCAATACAAAAATCTGGAAGTATTGAAAGTACGCTTCACCCCCGGCCAGAAATAATAAAGCAGGAACGGTAAACACTACCCCAGCAGCAACAGACTCACCAGCAGAACCGATGGTTTGTACCATATTGTTTTCCAGGATGGTTGCCTTGCCCAGCTTTTTGAAAATGGAAATTGCCAATACAGCAATGGGTATTGAGGCACTTACCGTAAGGCCAACTTTCAGGCCAAGGTAAACCGTGGCCGCTCCGAAAATGATTCCGAAAATGGAACCCAACAATACCGCCTTGAGTGTAAACTCGGGTATAAAATCGCTGGGCGAAATGTAGGGCTTAAAGGCTTTTTTATCTTCCATGAGGTTTAGTGTTGGTCATAAATCAGGCAGTAAACTATCAAATTTTCTTTACTTTTAGCGCTCAACCATCACATAATTAGCGACATGATTTACTCCATCGTCAGCATTACCTACATTGTTATTTTGATCGGGATCATCATCTACAAAAGCAGGGCTGTTAAGAGTGAAGAAGATTTTATGGTGGCCGGGCGTGGAGTACCGGTGTACCTGTTGGTAGGCACGTTGGTTTGTACCTGGATTGGTTCAGGAAGTTTGTTTGGTACGGCTGGCTTAAGTTTTCGTTCTGGCTTCAGTGAGTTGTGGTTCTCAGCTGGTGCATGGATCGGGATAATTGCCATTTACTTCATTGCCGAACGTGTTCGGAAAATATCCAAAATCACGTTGACCGATTTATTGGAGCAACGCTACAACCGTGCAGCCCGGATATTGGGTACCGTTACCATTATTGTTGCGTACCTGGTAATTGCCGGCTACCAGTTTAAGGGTGGCGGGCGATTTATTTCCATTCTTTCAGAAGGCGCTATCGATTTACAAACCGGCACGTTTATTACCTGCCTGATCATCATTGCGTTTACTGCCCTTGCGGGGATGGTGTCCATTGTGTCGATCGATATTTTTAATGGAACCATCATGATTGTGGCTATGGCCTTAACCCTGCCCTTCGCGATTGCCTCACATGGTGGCTGGGGTGAAGTCGTTCAAACCATTGAAAACACACGACCTGAATACCTTTCTTTGTTCGAAGGCCACGATGCCATTTGGGTATTGGGAATTATCCTACCTACATTCTTGCTACTGATGAGCGAGAGTAGCATGTACCAGAAGTTTGCTTCAGCAAAAGATTCCTCATCCGCAAAGAAAGCCGTTATCGGTATGCTGGCTGGAGTTGTAATCATTGAAGTACTTATGTGCACGATTGCCGTTGTAGGTTATGCGATCTATTCAAACGATCCGCGCTTCTTTTTAGCTGACGGTTCGATCAACCGGGCGATGTCGGAAGAAGTAATTTTGAGAATAGGTTTTGAACAAATACCTGCCGTGATCGGCTCTTTGCTGTTTGCAGCCGGTACTGCGATTATCCTTTCTACGGGTAATACATTCTTAATGGTTACATCAACCAATCTTTCCAACGATATTTTAAAGCCATACTTTTTTAAGTCAACTAAAGATTCCAAAAAACTGATTCGCATTCAGCAGGTAAGCATTGTCATACTCGGCCTGGTAGCTTTTGCAATGGTCACCCAATTTGAAACCGTACTGGAAATGGCGTTCATATCTTACACGATGATCGGGGCATCGCTTGCACCTGTGCTTATTGCCAGCTTCTTCTGGAAGCGGGTAACGCCAGCTGGAGGTGTAGCCTCCATTATTGCAGGCATGACCGTTCCGGTTATCAACAAATTACTTGAAGTCAGTAACGTTTCTTTCTGGCTCTTCCCTGTTGATACTGATTATATCGCGATTCCCTCACTGGTTGCTTCGCTGGTGATGTTAATTGTAGTGAGCTTGTTAACCAAGCCTTCTCCGGAGGAAAAGTGGAAGCCGTTCTTCGAGTAGTCTCACGTAAGACGCCAAAGGTGCAAAGTAGGATTGTATAATTTTACTAAAAGTGAGAGCTTCTCATTACAGATTCGAATCAACGTGGCGTATCATAAGCCAATAGCGTAAATTCTATGACAATCTTTCGAGCATTGAAATTTGAGTAAAGCAGCTTGGCCAGGTTTTGATTGTCCATTTCCAAGGCCACCTCAAACGCCTGCTGAAACTGATCTTCAGTATACCCTAACGCATCAACTACATTTATCATATTACTGGTAGTTAGCCTGGATTGCAGTACGCGCGCGATTTCCTTTTCAAATTTCATGCAGGCGAATTGGTTAAGATAGCATTTTAATGTGAAAATTTTAAACCATTAAAAACTCTGCCCCTTTCATTAAAGCGAAAGCCCCTCATTGCTGAGGGGCTTTCTATTTAGGTTAGGTTTAGGTGTTCTGCTTAAAAACGTTCCGGTTCCAATTTCCAACGCTCTGGAGAGCGCCATAAGTTGGACAGCAACAATTCTCTCATGAAGATAAACTCTTTTGGCAACTTATCATACATGCGCTCAAATAATTCTGCATGTTGAAGCAATTCAGCCTTCCACTCCTCGCGTTCAATAGACATAATGCTTTCAAATTGCTCGGGTGTAAAATCCAGCCCGGTCCAATCCATGTCTTCATAGGTTGGCATCCAGCCTATCGGACTTTCCACAGCGTTCACTTCTCCCCGGCTCTTCAATACAATCCATTTCAACACCCGCATGTTATCGCCAAAGCCCGGCCAAATGAAATTGCCGTTGGCATCTTTGCGGAACCAGTTCACGCCATAAATACGAGGCGGTGCCGGCAACCCACGACCAAATTGTAACCAATGATTGAAATAATCGCCCATGTGATAACCGCAGAACGGTAACATCGCGAAGGGATCGCGTCTTACTTTGCCCACTTCGCCAAATGCTGCAGCCGTTGTTTCCGAGCCCATGGTTGCCGCGAGGTAAACACCGAATGCCCAGTTGGCAGATTGATAAACTAATGGAATGGTGGTGCTTCTCCTTCCACCAAAAACAAATGCACTGACTTCAACCCCTTTCGGATTTTCCCATTCGGGATCAATGGCAGGGTTTTGCTTTGCGGAAACCGTAAAGCGACTGTTTGGGTGCGCAGCAGGTTTTCCTGCTGTTGGATCCCACTTCTGCCCACGCCAGTCGATCAAGTTCTTTGGCGGTTCTTTGGTCATGCCCTCCCACCACACATCGCCATCTTCGGTAATGGCCACGTTGGTAAAAATCGTATTGCTCGAAATAGTGGCCATGGCATTTGGGTTTGTTTTTTGATTCGTACCTGGTGCCACACCAAAATATCCTGCTTCAGGATTGAT
The DNA here is from genome assembly GCA_964419145.1 of uncultured Roseivirgaceae bacterium. Classification (GTDB taxonomy): domain Bacteria; phylum Bacteroidota; class Bacteroidia; order Cytophagales; family Cyclobacteriaceae; genus UBA2336. Next base: position 25,550 of record CAYQOM010000013.1, read on the forward strand.
CGCATAAAGCTTTCCATCCTTGCCCGGCTTGATCCACGCAATATCATCGCCAACCGTTGTTACTTTCCAGCCATCAAATTCTTTGGGCGGAATAAGCATAGCGAAATTGGTTTTCCCGCAGGCACTTGGAAAGGCTGCCGCTACGTAGTCTTTTTGTCCATCAGGACTTTGAACGCCAACTAGCAACATGTGCTCAGCCAGCCAGTTCTCATCGTTGGCCATTACCGAGGCAATGCGAAGGGCAAAACACTTCTTACCCAATAAGGCGTTCCCACCATACCCTGATCCATAAGAAACGATTGAACGCTCTTCCGGAAAATGCACTATGTATTTTGTAGTTGGATTGGTTGGCCACTTGGCATCTTCTTGTCCGGGCTTTAGGGGTGCACCTACCGTGTGTAAACATTTTACATACTCACCATCTTCACCGAGCAAGTCCATTACTTTGGAGCTTACGCGTGTCATCAGGTGCATGTTCACCACAACATATTCAGAGTCGGTAATCTCAATACCGATTTGTGAAATATCAGAACCGATCGGCCCCATGCTGAATGGAATCACATACATGGTACGACCTTGCATACATCCTTCCAGCAACGGCTGAAGGGTTTGCTTCATCACTTTCGGATCAACCCAATTGTTGGTTGGTCCTGCGTTTTCTTTCTTACGACTGCAGATGTACGTGCGGTCTTCCACACGCGCCACGTCACTGGGGTCAGAAAAGCAGGCAAAACTGTTCGGGCGTTTCTCCGGATTCAACCGGATAAAGGTGCCCTTGCTTACCAACAACTCACAAAGTTCATCGTATTCTGCCTTTGAGCCATCGCACCACCTGATCTGGTCGGGTTTACACAGGTCGGCTAGCTGTTTAACCCACTCCTTTGCCTCGGCATGTTTTACCGTATACGTGCCGTTTACAAGTAATTCGTCTGTCATAATTGCTATTGAATGAGGCGCCAAAATTACAGAGAGAATATGGCAAAATGAAATGATTCAATCGATTGCATAAACAAAATTTAAAAGTTGCATTCCTTTAGAATCTGTAAAAAAATGTTTGGATAAATCGGCACATCCTTGTAAACTGCAAGCTTGTAAGTACCTGATTTTTAACAAAAACCAATAACCTATGAAGCTCACAAAGTTATGTCTGGCGTTGTTTCTGATGCTGGGTTTTCAAGGCGTATTTGCGCAAGATGAAGTAACCGAAGAAGAATTGAAGAAGTATGCTGTTGTTATGGACTCTATTGACAACATGAAAGAAGAGCTCATCGACAGCATATCGGCTATGGTTAAAAACAACGAAAAGGTTACGGCCGCCCGTTACAATGAATTGTCGAAAATCATTAATGATGAGACCAAATTGGCGGAAGCCGAGGCTAAACCTGAAGAAATAGAAGCCATTAAGGGGATTTTGAAGTACAAGGAGGAACAAACAGCCAAAATTCAGGAAACCTTTAAGTCGCTGGCTACTGAATATGTGGGTGCGGCCGTTTATAATAAAGTAAAGAAGGCGCTTGCGGAAAATGCCGACACAAAAGCCAAATACGAAGCATTGCTGGCCGAATTGAATAAGGAAGACTCCTAAAGTTCTTTAATACTGCTTAGGCATACAAAATCGCGACTCATCTGGTCGCGATTTTGTTTTAAATGCTTCATATATAGCGTGTTCCCACTTTTTATTACTTTTGTGGTTTAAATCAGTGGCAGCAATGCGTTTTTTCATTGGTTCCCTACTTTTTAGCCTGATCTCCCTTACCACGCTTAAGGCGCAATCGACCTTATTTGAATCGTACGATTGCCGTCCGGAGGTCGAAATCATCAAAAGAATTGAAACTGAAAAGCGCATGCGCGAGCAAGCGTATCACGATTCAGTTAACCAGGTACAACTCCAATTAGCCCAAATACAGCTGGAACAGTACAAGAAATATTGGCTGGAGGACACCCTCAATGGCTGGAAAAACTGGAAGGTGAATGAGAACTTTACGTTCGGCAAAGATCGTGGTAATCTGCCCATGATAGCCGAATTGCAAGCCCTGCACCCCATTTTCCGCGATAAGGTTGTGCAATTAATTGAACGCTGCAAACAAAAAGGCATTGAACTGGCCATTGTAGAAACCTACCGCACCCATTCCAAACAAGCCGAGTACAAAGGTATGGGCAAAGCCTACACCCGCAAAGGTGCCGGAAGATCCAAACATCAATACGGACTAGCTGTTGATTTGGTGCCCATTGTTAATGGTGAAGCCCAATGGGAGAACAAAGCGCTGTGGAGAAAGATCGGCATCATAGGAGAGCAACTGGGCATGCGTTGGGGTGGCCGCTGGCGTTACCTCTATGACCCCGGGCATTTTGAGTGGACCGGAGGCATTCGCCCCTCAGAGTTGGTTCAAGGAAAATTGCATCAACCAAAACTGGTTGAACAATATCCATGCATTGAAGCCGATCTTCGTCAACTACAGCGTTACTGGAATAACTGGGAGAGTGAGCAATCTTCCTGGGCAAAAAAAGAAGAGTGAGAAGCGCTACTTGATCTTCATTTCAGGTATTAACGGATTTACTTCAATCAACTCAAGTGATTTCACCATATCCTTCGTTGCATTTTTATACTTCAGGAAATGAGGCGTTTGAATATGCTTTTGATACGCTTCTTCATTGGCGTAGATTTCAAGGATGGTTATGTGATTTAGTCGTTCCTTTTCGGCTACTGCGTACAATGTAAGTACGCCAGGCTCTACCCGAAAGGAAGTCTCAATTTCTTCTTTTAAGAGGGCATTGTACTGATCCAATTGCACTTCATCTATTACCAATTTTGCCAAACGCACTAACTGCTTGTCCTCCTGAGCATGAATCTGTGGGATAAAGAGAATAATGAAGGAAAGCGCAAGTACGAAATCAAGTGGTCTGGTTTTCATTCCTAAATATTTTAGTTTGAGATCTACTTAGTTGGCGCTTTTGTGTTAATAGGTATTGATTTCCTCAAGCAACGCATTCGCCTTAGTAATAATCAATTGTTTTGCACGCATTTCATTTAAGGTTGTGCTATACCTCCCGCTGACTTCGTTTTTCAACAAGGTAGCATTAAACTCATCCGACAGAATTACTTTATGAAACATACCCTGATACTGGTTCAGAAACGGTATCGCATTCCACTGGCACTTATCATCAATGCCCACCACAAAATCAAGGTGATCTGAATCGGTGGTATAGCATTGGTGGTAACGTGCCGCGGCTTGCCGCAGTGAGGGATTATTAGCAGTAATGTTCAATCGAAGCACTGCCGTTTGTTTAAGCACAAAAGTTTCATAGAAGCACGTCAGCCCCCATTGCGGCAAACCGATGTTGGTGGCTGGCATTCTTATCTCCATTCTACTGTCAGTTTAGCGTTGTCGTTGGTAAAATAGTTGGATGAATTTTTAAACGTAATTTCTGCCATTGACTTTGGGATGAAATTGCTGAAAGTTGCGTATTTTTCAACAGGATTTTTTTCGCTGTCAAAGTCAAGTTCATAATTTTTGTTTTCGTCTATTAGGGCTATCATCGCATATGTGCCATTTTTCAAACCGTAAATGTGTCTTGTAGCCGTACCTATTACTGTTGTCCCTTCAATATAGCCACCTGTTACCGCTACTTTTTTATTAAAATTCTTTTCGCTGTCCATAACCGAAAAAATCAAGGATTTACCTGCTTCTGCCATAGGAATATTAATATCGAAATGAAAGTAATTTTGAGAAAAATAGGATTGTGTTACCAATTTTTGATTGAATTGATGTTCGCTTATTTCTTTGCTCAAACCCATATCAAACCCTAAATGTGTCAGCGATGCTGAAACCATTTCAAAATTTACCTTTTCTGAAAAAGGTTGTAGTTTGTTGTCTAACAGCGTTTCTTTATTTTGATTGATGTTGAAACAACTTAAACCTTGTTCAAAGTCAATGTTGCTCAAATTGATTTGCTTAATTTCTTTGTTTTTGTGAGAATAAAAGGCAATGTTTTTGGTTTCAATGTTGTACACAACAGACCATACCGTTTTAAAATCGCCTTTGGGAATGCTTACGTTTTCTAATAACTGAAACGCAGTTTTTTCCGAAAAATCACTTGGGTTTTGCAGTTTCTTTATTTGGTTTTCAAGTTGATGATAACGGTAAATTTCCGATGTGTTGTTTTGGCGAATACCATGAATATTGTCAATATACTTTTCGGAAAACATCACCGATTTGTTGGTTATTGCCTGACAAGTGTTGGCTTCCTTTTCGTAAACCATAGGTTTACCATCCAAATATTCTATGATTACCGATTTCCCGTAAGTGTCTGCCAATATGTAATGGATTTTTCCTTTAATCGGATATATTTTTAGCGTTTCAACATTGGCGACAACTTCGTCAACGGTTTGAAAATTGTCCAACTGATATTGTATCCATTCCAATTCGTTCAGATATGTTTTGTCTTCCGAAATATTAAAACGGGTATCGTCTAACCAAAGCATTTCTACTACAAGCCCTTTTTCGTTCATTCCGCCATAAGGCATTTCTTTTCCGTTTTGGTTGAACGTAATACTACCGTATTTACTTGTCAAACTTGCAGATGTTCCATTATGTGTGAAATACGCAACTTTCGTAGTGTTCCTTAAATTTTTGATGATATAACCTTTGTCAAAAGTCCAATCAAAATTTTTGCCCAACAGGATTGTCTTTCCATTTTTTAGAACGAATGACGAACAAGGATATACCGATTGCATTATTGTCGTCAGGAATAGAAGTGTCCAAAAATATTTTTTCATTCTTTCTGTCGTTTTGAGTTGTCGTTTATGCTTGCCACCAACGTTTTGGCGCTTGGCGCAGTGGCGGATTTCGGAGCTCAAAACTGTCATTACACCACAAAAGTTGATGCGATGTAGAATGTTCAATTAACCACTTCACCCGCCATTGAGCCAAACGCCTGTTGGTGGCTGGTGTCTTTGTCGTTCAATCACTAATTTTAAGATTACTTTGTTAGCACCTTTATTGAAAAAACTTAGGATGCATATTCATTTTTTTCTTTTTCGATAATATCATCAATAAAATCATTAACATATTGTTCTTTCAGTTCAGTATATTTCTTTTTATCCTGATCGGCTTTTTTAGCCAATTCGTATTTCATTTCTTGATATCTGACTCTAGCCCATTCATGTTTTTTAAGAAAATTTCTAGACAGAATATGTCTCTCTAATGCTTTACTGCCCTTAGGGCAAATGTAAAGATGATGTTTTATCGTGTCCAAGGGTTCATTCATGATAATATTTCTCCTTTTAAACACTTCTCGGTCTTCAATACCTTGATTTCCATTGTGATAATATCCTATTTTTTCAAGCCCAAATTTTATTCCTTCAAAATCTGTTTGTTTGAAATATATGATATCGATATCGATTATCGGTTTTGAATCTAAATTAGGTACAGATGTACTTCCAACGTGTTCAATAATGAAATCTAGCCCGTGAAGTCCTTTCTCGATTTCATGTTTTATATTCTCAAAGTCTTTTATCCAGGATGATTTATATCTTTCTATCAGCATTCAGTTTGAAAAAGCGATTGTAATTTAAATTATTATCGGTTAGGATTTGCTTGGTATCAATTATTAAGTTAAATACCGTCAGTCAACGGGTTTTAGTAGTAGATGATAGATAATTTTACTTCCATGTTGCAAAAGGAATAAGGCCATAAACAGTAAGCAATAGCATAAGTTGAAACACCAAAATTGTTGCCCTAAAATTTATCGTCCGCAATAGAGTCTGCATTTTATTTTTTCTAATAAATAGAATGAGGGAAATTAGTGTAAAAACAGGTAATAAAATACTACTACAATAGAGCAAGACCCCACCTGAATTTTGGTTACCAATTTGAATAATATTTTTTGTTACAATAAAAACTATGGACAACACGAAAATAAAAACTCCTGTAAAAACTGGGAATATAGGCCGTTCAACAACATTTAGCCTGTGTTTACCTGTTTGATAAATTCCTGAAACCAATATTGCAAGAAGTCCAAATAAGCCTAAAATAGAGCTTAGTAAAGAGAACGATATCTGCCATCCACTAACTTTTTTTAATGTGGAGATTCCTGTTGTTAGGTATTTATCTTGCTCATTGGAATATAAGTAATGCGAGGGACTTAACTTGTCGGCACTTTGAAAAATTCCATTTCCTTTATAAGTCAAATAAATTACCTGTTTTTGAAACGGAGATACGGTTAGTCCCTTTTCCTTCAATTCAATTTTTGAAAATGAACCCATAATATCAAATAATTTCAATGGTTCTACTTTTGTGAATTTAGGTACATAATATCCTTCATATTCACTCATCCCTTTAGTGTCTTCAGCGTTCGTAACTTCCTTTTTATTCTTTGAAATTCTCAAATTATCAATTAAAACTTGATTGAATAATTCATAGTTAGCTGATTCGCTATCCATATTGTGCGAAATAAAGAACCCTTTTTTTTCATTAGGAAAAATGTATAACATAGCTCTATACCCTATAATGTTTCCAGAATGAGCCAATCCGATAACACCATGGCGGTCTCTTAACATTAGGCCATAAGCATAGCCATTCTTTAGCCCGTTTTGAAATGCAATAGTATAATAAGGTCTCCCATAATCTTCAAAATATGCACTGTCAATGAGTGATTTACTATTCACCTTTCCCTTGTTCAAAATAAATTTTATCAATACACCCATATCCAGAGCCGTTGTCGTAAACTGTCCTGCAGGCCTTAAATAAATAGGCAGTGCGGGTGCTATTTTGCCATCGTCAAAATGCCCCATTACTAAGTTATTGGTTTTATTTGACCCTTCTTGCGAGGTAAATTGAAATGTACTATTATGCATCTCTAAGGGCTTTAATAAATGCTCATCCAAATATTTTTCATATCGCTGGTTAGTAACTTTTTCTATAATCATACCTAAGATTGTGTACCCCATATTAGAATAAGAAAACAGTTGCCCTGGTTTTTCCTTCGCCTTCAAAACTCCTAGGTTTCGAGCATAAAATTCCGATAGTGGTGTGTCAGGGTCAGCGGTGGTACTAAAAAAATGCCACAGCCTCAAGTCGCTCAAGCCTGAGGTATGGTCCAATAGATGGCGAATTGTTACAGGGTTTGTTGCTTCCCAATCGTTTTGAATGGGCAAGTTGGGCAGATATGTTTTTACTTGTTCATCAATTTTTATTTTATTTTCAGTTGCTAACTTTAGAATACCCAATGCCAGTATTGTTTTTGTAATTGACCCAACATGGACTTTATCCGTTGATTTTATTTTTTCTCCTGTATCTAAACACTTAATTCCAGCCCCAAAGGTAGCTATGCTGTCGTTTTGTACTGTTGTCCAAACAGCCCCGGTTATTTTTTCGCTCTGTAATAGGCTTTCAATCGAGGCATTGGTTTGACCTTTTGCAATGAAGCTAATACAAACTATAAAATATAAAATGATTATACTTTTCATTTTTAATTCATACAATTTTTTGTCAATATTTGTTTCATAGGGTTCTATTCAACTAATTTCATTATCATTTTTCGCCCGTTTGTATTAATTTCTTGTTTCCATAGTTTTCTATCTTCTTTGTCAAAATAATAAGTACTAACATTATTTACATTATTTCCAATTTCGTCAGAAACCAAAACCACCCACACATTTCTCATACCATTTTTATCTGTTTTAATTGTGCTGCTCGATACATTTTTAACGGATGCCTTTATTACACCAATTTTAGCTGATGGATTATAGTCGTATATTGAAATATCTTGTTTGTAAGTTTCTGATAGTGGCAACCATCCGAGTAATATTGGATATAAATTACTGTCAAAATAGCCGGACTTAGTAGTGTCGCCTATTATTGTTTTTTCATCCTTCATTTTGTCATAGTAAAAACCTGTTACCACTTTTCCAAAATTCAAAACCATATCTCTCTGCATATTATAAGAGGAGTGTTTAATAGGTTTTAGCGATTTTAAAACAGCAACAGTGGAGTCAATCCAAGGAGCTTGCCTATTTTTCATGTTGACTTCTGTTACTACTGTAATATTTTTCTTCTGAATTGAGATTTGTGTCCTGACTGTTCCAATTTCTAATTGAGCCGTGTCTTTGAGTGCACACCAAGTCATTTGGTAGTTCGCATTTTTAAGCCACTTTTTTTCAAACGATTTTGTAGAAGGCACTAATAAAGATTGGGCATTGACTGTTGTACTTGCAATAGTGAGTATAAAAAATAGAATTGATTTCATTGTGTTTTATCGTAAGTAAAATGTGATTAAAATAGTTCTTAAATGATTTTATCATTGAATTACTTGCATAACGGCAATCATTGCCGATAGTATGACAAGCCAGTGGATGATGATGTTGAAAGTTAATTTTTTGAGCAATACAAACAGTACTCCAAAAACTACCCCCCAAGTTAAAAACCACCAAAATTGGTCAATTGACTTTAAGCCGTGTTGAAAAATAAAAGGAACGGTTGCAATAAAAACAGCTACCCATTTATTGATTTTATTACTTGTCAATGCTTTGATGGCAAACCCCCTATAAACAATTTCTTCTGCTAACCCTGCCGTCAATGCCATAATAATAAATATTATCCTTGCTATGGTTGTTTTGGGTGTCAATGAAGAAATATTGTTCATTTTTTCTGGGTCTACTATTGAATTTGCCATTGCCAATTCAATAAAAGCAAGCAACCCAAAAGCAAAAAGTAAATAGCCACCAATGAAAAGGAGGGTACTATTTTTAGAAAATGAAAACCCAATATCTGCCCATTTCCAACCCTCAGAATGAAGGATTTTTGAAACAATGTAGATTTGGATTAAGTACCATCCTGTAATGAGTAGCCAAAAGGTATTGAAGAAATCAAGTCCGAGATTGGTAATGAGTGGACGATTTAAAAGCAATAAGGAAATAAGCGTAGCTATTATTGGGAAACCAATAAGGACTCCAAGCGTTTTTGATAAAGGAATTGCTTTGGAAAGTTGGTTCTTTTCTATCATTTTAAAGTATTTATTCTGTTTGGTTACTAGTAAAGTCTTCTTTGTTATTTTGTTTTATGGCATCATTTTATTTTATGGTTGTAACCCAACCTTAGATAAAACGGTATTAAAGGAGTTGTCATAAAGTCTTGTGTCATTACCTTTCCAAAATTGAGCGTAATATCCGCTTTCTTGAAAGAATATCCGGTTTGCAATCCATATAAGAAATTACCACCAGTAGCAGGTTGATACCACCCGTTTTTTGCATCTCCATATATAGTTTCTCTGTACAATTCGGAATGTTTGAAATTTGTAACAATAGCTTTGTCAAAACCAAATTCACCGGCCACAAACCATCTCGGTTTGTAGTAACCTAAGGTGCCTTTCATCTCGCTTCCAAAATTTTGCAATCTAACAAGAGGATTTTCAAACCTCCGATAGATTCCTTTAATAGTTATACCTCCTTTTAAATTGGATGTATTTAGTAGCAAAACTTGTCCTCCGATTTTAGTTTTAAAATCATCTAACAAATTCTCTCCAGAAGGAATAGAAAAATTGGTGATTAGCACTATTGGAACTTTAGTTTTAAGTTGGTAGCCATACCCCAGGCTGTATGAAATACTATAATCCCACCCAACAGCAGGGCTTATAATATGCCTTGTGTTTTCAAGAGCGTCCCAATTTACCGTTTGGGCCTCAGCTCTTTGAAAAATATAAAAGGATAAAGCAAATACAATTAAAAGTTTTATAGTTTTCATTTTCTTAGTTCAATGAGTTTAGATAATCAAGTACTATTGGATGGACAGAATTCCATTTGAAATAAATCATTTGATGTCCAGTGTCATCTATTTGAACTATTTCTGAATGGGGGAAAAATGCCGCTTCCTTTTCTGCAAAGCTCAATCCATATGACTTGTTGTTTTCTCCGTACAGAAAGATAACCTTAGGTTGATATTGGTTTAAATTGGTGGTAAAGTCGAACCCTTCGTTTTCTGAAATGTCCATAAATGCTTGTAAAACAGTTGCTCCACTCCTCCAAAAAGGTGAGGAGCCTTCAATCCCTTCGTCATTGTCTTCTGCGTAAGAAAAACTTGAAGCTATAGCCAACTTGTAATCCAGTATTTCGTGTTGATTTTCACGACCGGATAGGAATTGGTCGTAGTAAAGAACATCATTTGTTTTTTCCAAAAAGAGGTTCAGTTTTCGACTAGCCTTCCCATATTCATCAAGAAGTTGTTTGTTGAATCCACCAGGCTCAGCGAAAATTGCCCCATTGATTCTATCAGGGTACTTATTGATATATGCCGCTGCAAGCATAGCTCCCCACGAATGGCCAAAAAGAATTACTTTTTGATTCGGAGAAGTTCTGTAATGTTCGATAACCGATGTGAGGTCATCTAAGTAAAGTTGAATAGAATATGTATGCTTATCATGTCGTTTAGACAGGCCTGTTCCTCTTTGGTCATAGAACACTACATGATAACCGTCATTTGCTAATAGTCTTATATTAAGTCCGTTTTGGTAATCCGACCCAGGACCACCATGCAAAAAAATGAGTAGAGAGCTATCAGGGTTTCCGTAAGTCTCAGCATGGAGGGTTGTCCCGTTCACCGATATAGAAGGTAAACTGGGGTCTTCTGCTACAGTTTTAGGTACTAAGTTGCCTGGTTCATTAATATAAAGTTCTTTTTCACAGGAAATGAGCGTGGTACAAGCCAATCCTATGGCTATAAAAAGTTTTAAATTCATAAATCTCAAGTTTTTAAATATTAATAATAACGTTCTCTTTTTAGTCATCGAAAGCGAATTATATTTTTTGTAACTAGTTAATTTTCAAAACGACATTGCCTTTTTTTCGTCCTGATTCTACATATTTGTGGGCTGCGATTATTTCGTCCATTTGAAAAGTTTTATCAATTGCAGGTTTAAACTCTCCTTTTTCAAATAGCTCTTTTAGAAGTTTTAATTGGGGGATTTCTTCGGAAGCATAACCTGCATTTACACTTACGAAAATCCCACTTTTGTTTAATAGGTGCTTGCACTGATTTTTAGAATACTTTCCTACGGCATCAAAAATTATATCGTACTTTTCTGTTTGCTCAGTAAAGTCTTCTTTGTTATAAAGAATGATTTTATTCACTCCTAAATCTCTGACCAATCCTAGCCCATCGGAGCTACAAACTGCGGTTATTTCAGCATTGTAATGTTTTGCTAATTGAATGGCTGCCGACCCTACTGAACCTGTTGCTCCTAATATTAATAATTTTGTATTTATGCCTGCTGCTATCTTAGCTTTCTCCAAATAATAAATCGCTGTCTGTCCGCCAAAAATGATAGCAGCCGCTTCCTCATAGCTTGCATTGTTAGGCATTTCAACAATCTTGCTGTTTTGATTGACGGCAATATATTCAGCATAAGTGCCAAAATTAAAACCCGTCATCCCGAATACTTTGTCTCCGTTTTTAAATTTGGAAACTTTGCTTCCAACTCTTTCCACAACCCCCGAAAAAACTGTACCTAAAATGGGTTTTCTTGGTTTTAAAAATCCTAAAACCAACCGCATAATTACTTTCATAAACCCCTTTACATCAAGACTTCTTACCCTTACATCTCCTGAATTTACAGATGTTGCCATTATTTTTACAAGTATCTCATTCTCTTTGGGAATGGGTTTAGACAATTCCCTGATTTCCAAAACTTCGGGTGAACCATATTTAGTACAGATGATTGCTTTCATTTTTACAGTAAAATTTTATTGTATTTGAACGCCACTACCTGCAATCACTTTCCATCCATTACTTACCCGCTTCCATACCCTTAAGTATCTATATTTGCCGTCAATGATTTGGTCTGCATATTTAGCTTGCAGGTGAATGGTAACTACAACTGTGCATACATCTTCAATTACACTTATCATTTGCTCACTTTCATCAATACGATCAACGGTCATGATACCAGAACGATAGTTTTCGATGTCTATCTCTTTGGTAATGGTTTGCCCGGTTGGAATATTAAAAACTAAGTTGTCGTGTAATAATTCTTCCAGTGCGTCAATATCTGCGTGCTGCAAAGCTTGTATAAGCTTTGTTTCACAATAAATTATTTGTTCTTCTGTGGTCATGGTTAGTTTTAGCAATTTATTCAGCAACCGTATTGCTACAACGGGGTGGAGGTAAATGCCTTTAGTAGAATTGAGTAAGAATTTGAGCTTTTTTACTTAAAGTAATAATCAACCGTTCCGGAGGTGGTTGAATAAGTTTTTGTATTTACTACTTCATTATTTACCAAAATTTCCATTTTAATCTGTGATCCGTTTGAATCGTAAAAAGTGAGGTATAATGGGTCTCCGTAATTTACAGTCATGGAGATGGTTTTACTGAATGGCAGTGAGAAGTTTTGTACCTGATCACTACCACCGCTTTGGTTGGTATAATTCGCATTGCTAAGTGTTGTGGCAGATGTACTACTCAATCGGTAAGTTACAGATACTTGTTTGGGGTAAGTATTGGGATTGTCATCATCATTTTTGCCACAGGCAACAAATAGTAAAGTAAATAGCAGTAATGCGCCAGAAAGAGTTTTCATTTTTTTCATTGTTTTTAGAGGATTATTTTATTTGTTGTTATGTAGAATTGATTTTCAGTTAAAAATTAAACCCAAAATGCAAGCCCGGTTCTCCGAATAAAAATTTAGACCATTTATCATCAACTTGCTTAAATCCATCTGGCATTTTGGTGTGATACGGTCTATGGGTAATGGCTAAAGAAGGTTGAATGAAAAATCGGTCTTTAAAGAGTTTTACGTGATACCCAACTCTATACGTATTGAAAATCTGAAACCCATTATCCATTTTCTTTTTGCTTTTATCTATAAATGATTGCCAAGTAGGCATAACATTTACTTCGGCATAAAGACCTTTCCATAAAAAGCGTTGATAAGCTAAAGCAAAACCATATTCACGTATATAACCTGGAAATTCTTCATCTGGGTCTCCGTATGATTTGTTTAAAATTGGGTGAATGCCGAGCGGCCAGGCATACTTCCAGGTTTTTAATTCTAAGGAAATAACATCTTTTCCAGTAATGCGATAGCCAAAATTGAGCTGGACAAAATCGGGTCTGTTTACGGAAGATAAATTACCCAAAACAAATAACGTGCTTCCAATAAAATGTTTTCTGAATGTGCTGTCGCCCTTTGCATATTGGGCTTTCACTTGCAAACTGCTGGTCAAGACTACAATAAGTCCAATCCATAAAATTCTCTTTTGCATATCTTTTTTAAGATTTTAAATGATACGGCAAAAGTAGATTGGCGGTAAGCTTAAAATCGTTCTCTTAAGATAAGAAATGATTTACTCTTTGTTTTTTTCCAAAATTCTCGTCCTTAGTCTGCTTAATGATTGAGGTATAATGCCTAAATAACTCGCTAATTGGTGTTGTGGAACCCGCTGAATTAAGTCCGGTCTTTTATGTAGTAAGTTCAGGTATCGTTGTTCAGGTGAAGAGGTCTTAAATTCATCAAAATCGATTTTCTCTTTTGCCAATAATTCTTCAGATAAAATTCTGCATAGCGTTTCAAACTTTGGAAATTTACTAAACATTTCAACTTCCATATTAGAGTTAGAGACACTAATTATTGAATCTTCAATGCAGGAAATATAATATTCAGAAGGATTTTTATTAATTACGCAAGGGGGTGTTAGACCTTCCATTTCTGTATAGAAGGCTGTAGTTTTTTCGTCACCATCTACAACATAATATGTCCGAATACAGCCTTTTAGAACAAAGTAGCTGTCTTTTGATTTTTGTCCTTCTTTAAGCAGCATCGTCCCCTTCTTAACAGTTCTGAATATGTCTAAAGAGACAATAGCACTTTTCTCTTCTTTTGTCAAAGAAACGTATTGAGATATAAAGTCGAATAGTATATTTTCCATTGTATTATTGTTGCTGTGGTCGCCTGTTACACTTGCCACCAACGTTCGTGTATGTGACGTTGTGGGGATAGGAGCCAAAATGAATGACCGTAGGGAATGATTTTGGCGACCTGCTCCGTCACTGTCCACCGTGACCGAACGCTATTTTGAAACACAAACTACGAATTACTCTGAACCCCCACAATGGCACATACACTTTGTTGGCAGTAGTGCTTTTAAAACTAATCTTATTTAGTACCCACCTAACGGAATATAATTTCCACTGGTCTTCATCTCCATGTTCTTCTCGTTTTTAAATCCAAGTCCCTGTGTCTGGTAAACAAGATCAAAGACGTCAGCTAAGTCCGGTGTCATTACGAAAACAATTTCCTTGTTAAGTGTTTGCTTAATATTAAGTCTGTTGTCAACAAATGCACCGCATACTTCTAATTCGTCTCCTGCTACGAGTCTTTCATGTAATTTTTCTCTAATCTTTAGAAATTGAGTCAGATGGTTCTTTTTCAATCCCTTCTTATCTAAAAGAAGTAGGAATGACTCTAGGTCATCAATACAAATGCTCCAAGGATATTCATCATCGTCATATATATCTAATAAACCCGAAAGGTCCGTTTGAATTTGTCCAAATCTGTCTAAAGTAACAATTATTGAAAATGCACTATGATAGTTTTTTGTCCTGATGTCAATCACATGTTTTTTGAGTCCTTGGTCTTTATAAATCTTCAAAACTTCTCTGTCAATAAATTTAGACTTTACTCTATAAGCTTGGTCGTAACCCTTTTGAATTGTTTCATCAAAGTTCGAAAGTATTAGAGGGTAAGCTTTCTCTGGCTCTCTTCTTGGCTCGTCTCTCTTTGATGCTTTAGCTTCTACAATTAAAGCTAAGCCATCGTATAAGAATAATAAATCTTGTTCATGAGCATCCTGTGTAAAATAACCTCGATGAACAAAGGCTTTGCCCTTAAAGAACTTTTGAAAAACTTCTTCAATTTTGTCCTCTAATTTTTCTCCCCTTACTTTATAAAATGGCTCTTTAAGTTTTGCATCCCGAGTGCAGAATTCTACGAGATTATTGTAAATAGACTGGACGATTTGATTCATTTCAATGGCTTGATACAAATCATCAGAAATTTTGAATATGGGTTTATAGTGAATTACATTTTTTTCTGTGTAATAGAGAAAGCCTGTCTCTTTTCTTTCACAGGTAAAAATCGATAGGAACGACTCAGCCTTTTGTTTTCCAAATTTATCCTCAAGTTGCTTTTTGGTAAATCTATTCATGCTACCCTTGTCATACATCCAATTGAATAGATTGTCATAATGCTCTGGAAGATGCTCTTGCCACTTATCAGGTGTTAATCCTTTTTCCATCATTTCATTACAGAATTCCTCCCACGTCTTTTGACCCTCTTTCTTATTTATCTTTTCCATGAGGAATTGATTGGGGAGCTTGTCAATGAAATCATATATTTCCAGGAAATCACGAACACTTAGGCCAAAATGATTAGTGATTTCCTTGTCAAAGGGAGTAAAGTATTCTTCTACCCTTGCAATAATTTGTTCGTCATAGTTGAGAAGACCTTGATTGAAGTAACTTAGAAACGTTGGCATTGCAATTTTTCGTTTCTGCTTCCATTCGTCATCTACCGCGTCCCCTGGCTTTGGATAGAAAAATTGTTCATAACCGGTTTCAATTTCGTTCAAAAGCTTTTTGATGTGTTCAAAGTCATCTTGACTATACTGATGTTTCAAATTTGGATGGTCAGGTTCATCAGTAGAAAGGTTCAGTCCGGCTAAATAGAAAAGTTGTCTTTGAGGTGAGGATAGTCCATGAAGTGTACTTGTCGGATTATTTGATTTAATAAAGTACATCAATGATGAGATGTCACCAAGAAATTTGGTGGTTTCAAATTGTCTAACGAAGTCTTTTAATTCATTAGATTTAGTTGTTAAGTCAATAGTCATTTTTGTTTTGAAACCGAGTCTTGGTAAAAAGCATTACTGCCAACATCCAAATATACACATTACCCAAAAGAAATATCCCCATTTCCAGAACGCATGCGGGGATATTTATTTTGTGCATTGCATATATTTCACTTACCCCACCCACCCTTTCGTGCGATCCACAGCTTTCTGCCAACCGCTGTATAGTTTATTGCGGGTGGCGGTGTCCATATTGGGCTTGAACAACTGATTTATTTTTCGGTTGCGGATGATGTCTTCCTTCTTCCACAACCCCACGTGTATACCGGCTAAAAAGGCTGCACCCATGGCCGTGGATTCTATCACTTCGGGGCGTTCTACTTCGGTACCCAAAATATCGGCCTGGAACTGCATGAGGATGTTGTTGGCACATGCTCCCCCATCTACTTTTAGTCGCGCCAGCTTTAATCCGGCATCTTCTTCCATGGCATTCAGCACATCTTTGGTCTGGTACGCCAACGATTCCAGCGTGGCTTTGATGATGTGCTCTTTTCCCGTATCGCGTGTAAGGCCAAAGATGGCGCCACGTGCATACATATCCCAATGTGGTGCACCCAGTCCTGCAAAGGCGGGCACTACGTATACTTCGTTTGAGCCCAATGCTTTTGCGGCAAAGTATTCCGAGTCTTTGGATTCATCGATAATACCCAGGCTGTCGCGCAGCCACTGCACGGCAGCACCTGCAATAAACACGCTGCCTTCCAGTGCATATTCCACCTTGCCGTTCATGCTCCATGCAATGGTGGTAATCAACCCGTTTTTAGAGAGTTGAATGTTGCTGCCGGTGTTCATCAGCATGAAGCAACCGGTGCCATAGGTGTTCTTGGCCATGCCGGGCTCAAAGCACGCCTGTCCGAACAAGGCTGCTTGCTGGTCGCCAGCTACACCGGTTATTGGTATAGCAACACCTTTATATGCATACACACCAAAGTCGACACACGATTCTTTTACTTCCGGTAACATGTTCTTTGGAATGTCAAGTTCCTGTAACATGCGTTTATCCCACTGCAAGGATTGAATGTTGTACAGCATGGTACGCGAGGCATTGGTAACATCGGTAACATGCGCTTTTCGATTTGTCATGTTCCAGATAAGCCAGGTGTCTATCGTGCCGAACAACAACTCACCACGCGCAGCTTTTTCTCTTGCTTGCGGAACGTTGTCGAGAATCCATTTAACTTTTGTTGCCGAGAAATACGAGTCGATTACCAAACCGGTTTGCTCACGCACATACGGACCAAGTCCCATCGAAACCATTTCTTCGCAGATGGAAGCTGTGCGCTTATCCTGCCACACAATGGCGTTGTATACGGGCTGACCTGTAGTCTTATCCCACACCACGGTGGTTTCACGCTGATTGGTAATGCCTATAGCCATGATTGCTTTCGGATCAAGCTTATGATCCGTAATCAGACTTTCCAGTACACCCAGTTGCGTGTTGAGAATCTCTATGGGATCATGCTCCACCCAACCCGATTGTGGAAAGATTTGCCGAAATTCTTTTTGTGCAATTCCCTTTATCTCACCTGACGCTGAAAACAAAACGGCTCGTGAACTGGTGGTGCCCTGATCTAATGCAATGATGTATTTTTCCATGAAGAAATAGAATTCAAAGAAGAAATATAGGATTGTTTGTGTGAATAGCCAACTATACGAACTCCTCTGCGCAGCTCTCCGCGACTCTCTGCGGTTAATTTTTACCGCAGAGTGCGCAAAGAATCCGCTGAGAAACTCAGAGAAGACAAAGCCATAGAAACAAAATTTCAGGAAGTAGTAATCCGAGCTTCCTTAATTGCCTGCTCAAGTTTTTCTTGCTCAACTTGAAGTTGCTTGGCATCCCAACGCATCATTACGTTCATGTCAACAAGAATAGCATCTTTCACCTTCAACAAGCGCGGCATATCAAAAAACAACATGCCTGTTCGCCTGATAAAGAAATCGAGAATGGATACAACCATTTCATTTTCAATGGTGAATTTCAATTCGGCACGAGCCAACCGCATGGAAGGATCAGCATCTGAACATGCAGCTAGCAACCGAATTATTTCTTCTGTTTGCCTACCGTAATTCTCGATCAGGTAATCGGTATAAGCTGCCAGGTTAAATGACGCTAGCTGGGCACTTATTTTTTGTTTGAATTCTGAAACCGCGTCTGCGTTGTTGAAATTATTCTTGTTAAGACTGATCTTATCGGTAAAGCATTCGAGTAAATCATCGCGTTCAGATCGCTCAGCTAACATGTCCACTACGCGCTCAGCCATCTTGCGGTAACCGGTAAGCTTCCCTCCTGCTATGGAAAGCAAACCCGAGTGCGAAACAAAAATTTCATCTTTACGCGAAAGCTCGGAAGCGGATTTTCCTTCTTCATGAATGAGCGGACGTAAGCCAGCCCAGCTTGATTCCACATCGTTGAGTGAAAGCTTAACAGCCGGAAAGGAATCGTTCACCGCATCAATCAGGTAGTTTGCGTCTTCTTGTGTTGTAACAACATGATCAATATCCTGCACGTAATCGGTATCCGTTGTACCAATATAGGTAGTGCGCCCGCGCGGAATGGCAAAAATCATTCGACCATCGGGCACATCGAAATAAATGGATTGTTGTACGGGTAGTTTTTCGCGCGGCACCACAATGTGTACACCTTTGGTAAGGTGCAGTGTTTTACCGGTTTTGGATTTATCTTTTTCCCGAAGCTGATCCACCCACGGGCCGGTTGCATTCACAATCTGATTTGCCTGAATGGGAAACGATCTTTGTGTTACCTGGTCTGTAACCGTTACACCCGATACTTTCTCATGCGTATATTGAAAGGCATTGGCTTCAACATAATTACTGATAACTGCGCCATAGGAAATAGCCGTTTTAATAATTTCAAGTGTGAGGCGTGCATCATCTGTTCGGTACTCCGCATACAAACCACCACCTTTAATGCCATCCTGCTTTAGCAAGGGTTCATGCCGCAGCGTTTGTTGCCGTGTTAGCATTTTTCGCTGGTCCGCTTCTTTTACCCCGGCAAGCCAGTCGTACAATTTTAATCCGAATGAGGTGAGCAGTGTACCAAACCCTCTGCCTTCTTTTAATGGAAGCAACATTTTCTCTGCAACCACCAGGTGTGGCGCGAGTTTGTGAACAATGGCGCGTTCACTTCCTACCTCTTTTACCAACCCAAACTCAAGCTGCTTCAGGTAACGCAACCCCCCGTGTATCAATTTGGTTGAGCGGCTTGATGTACCCCAGGCAAAGTCATTCTTTTCGATGAGCGCGGTTTTCAACCCACGGGATGCGGCATCCAACGCAATGCCGGCACCGGTAATACCACCGCCAATAATCAGGACATCAAACGACCCGGAAACTAACTTCTCAATACATTCTGTCCGGTTGCTCATTAATTGTTAAGATGATTTCCAAACTACAAAAAAACGGTTACCCGTCAAGTTTATCTATTATTAAGGATCAATAATCTCTATAAAAACCTTAAACAAAAATTATTAATGATCCGTAATGAATTGAAACAGATTTAAGAAGTACCTTAGTATTGCTGTTCTGCGCCACTACGATTATAATTTCTTCATGTAAATTTTTATGCGGCTGACCCTCTTCGCAACAATCCTTATCCAAAGAAGGGCCTTCATAGCTCTTCTATTCATAACATTAACATACGCTTTTGGTTATGCACAACCGCTTTCAGGCGTTTTTACGGTTGGATCTGGCGGTACCTATACTACTTTAACCGCAGCTGTGACAGATGTTACTACGCGCGGGGTAAGCGGACCGGTTACATTCCGGCTGCGAACAGGTACTTTTAACGAACAAGTTATTATTGGTGCCATTTCCGGTGCTTCCGCAACCAATACCATCACCTTTGAAGCTGAGTCGGGCAATGCAACTGATGCAATACTTACTTTCGAACCCATCAGCACCAATAACTATGTGATCCGGTTAGACAATGCCAGTTTCATCACCTTTCGAAACCTGAGCATTCAACCAACCGGAAGCACATACACACGTGCCATTCAAGGGATCAACAACCTGAATTCAATCATCTTTGACCGACTTCAGATTACGTTACCCAATACAAATTCCGTCACGGAAGAGCGAGGGGCAATTATTCTAAGGCCTTCCCTATCTACAAATATCAGGTTCCTGAACAACACCATCACCGGAGGTTCAGTTGGTGTTCTTCACATCGGCAACAATTCCGCTCTTTCACCGGGTACAGTGTTCACCGGCAACACCATTACCAATGTGTATGCACGACCGGTGTTCTTTGAGTACATGCAGGACATTATCTTCAACGACAACACCATTTCCAACACTACGGCCTGGAGTGATTACTACGGAGCGGGCATTCAGAATACAACCGGATACCTGGAGATGCTGCGCAACCGCATCACCGGGTCTGTAGGCCATGCCC
>CAYQOM010000014.1:0-3125 GCA_964419145.1 uncultured Roseivirgaceae bacterium
TCAAACTTGAAGAAATACCTTTCCTTAAAAACAATCCATGAAAAATATTAATAAGCTCACCATCAATTCCCCTTACGAAGAACCGCAGCAGTATTGGGAATACATACGTGATACAAGGGAATTTGTTTTACAGGAAGGACGCAGACCTGCCGGGTATATTGTGGCTTCAGAAAACTCAAAATCATTTGATGATCCGGGAACTTTTATTGAAATTGAGTTGGTAAATACCATTCGCCCCCGAGTAAAAAAATGGAGAGAACAAGGCTACCCTGGTGTTACAGGTATTACCAAAAGACTCCTGCAACACTGGCAAGACCCCGAAGAACGCAAAGACCGCAGGTTTTTCTTTTGCCAGTTAGAAGCCATTGAGACTCTGATTTGGCTTACCGAAGCGCTGGAGGCCGACCGCACAGGCATTGAAATTCCGGGTGATGGTGGAGCGTTTTCACGATGGTGCAGCAAGATGGCAACGGGTTCCGGCAAGACCATTGTCATGGGTATGCTCATTGCATGGCAAGTCCTGAATAAAGTAGCCAATAGTAAAGACGTCCGGTTCACCAAAAATATTTTGGTTATTGCTCCTGGCCTGACGGTTCGCAACCGTTTATCTGTGTTGAATCCCTTTGGCAAAGAAAATTACTTTGAGGAATTCAACATCGTTCCATCAGGTTTGATGGAATCTTTGCGGCAAGGCAAGGTAAAAATTATCAACTGGCACGCCCTCGCCTGGGACAGCGAAGAAAGACTGGAAAAGAAGAGGACGGTTGACAAACGGGGCGCCAAAAGCGATGAGGCGTATGTCCGCGAAGTGCTGGGAGATATGGCCAATGCAACTAACCTGTTGGTGATAAACGATGAAGCGCATCATGCCTGGCGAATTCCGGCAGAGAGTAAAATAAAAGGCGTAAAGAAAGAAGATATTGAAGAAAGCACCGTTTGGGTGGGTGGATTAGACAGGATTCACCGGGCAAGGGGAATCCTCCGGTGTTTCGATTTATCGGCAACGCCATTTGCTCCATCAGGCAAAAAAGCAACTGAAGATGCATTGTTTCCCTGGATTGTCAGCGATTTCGGGTTGAATGATGCGATTGAGTCAGGATTGGTAAAAACGCCGAGGGTTGTAATCCGTGATGATGCCAACGTCGATGTGAATCTGCGTTCAAAGCTGTATCACATTTACATGGACGCCACCGTGAAGGATGACATCAACCGCAAGGCAGATGAAAGCGAACCTCTTCCAGACCTCATCAAAAACGCCTATCTGCTGTTGGGCAAAGATTGGAAGGCCACGAAAGACGATTGGGAAAAGGCGGGATATAAAATTCCGCCTGTGATGATAACTGTCGCAAACACCACGTACACATCAGCCCGCATCAAATATGCCTTTGACCACGATGCTTTTCTACTATCCGTTGCCGGATTGGGTGATTTATGCAATCAGAAGAAAACATTGCGGATTGACAGCAGGATGCTTGAGAAAGCAGAATCCGAAACAGAGGAAATAGATATTGACGCTGCAGAATCAGAAGAAAATGATGATAATCAAGCCAAAGAAAAGGAACCACCCAAAAAACAACAGGCTGAATTATTAAGAAGGACGGTAGATACGATTGGCAAGATCGGAGAACCTGGTGAACAAAAGCAAAATGTGATTTCCGTAGGTATGCTTAGCGAAGGTTGGGACGCCAAAACGGTTACTCACATTATGGGCTTACGGGCATTTAGCAGCCAGTTATTATGTGAGCAGGTCGTTGGCCGTGGTTTACGGAGAACTTCTTACGATGTGGGAATGGACGGTTTGTTCGAACCGGAGTATGTCAACATCTTTGGCGTACCGTTTACGTTCCTGCCTCATGAAAGTGGAAGCGATGGGCCACCGCCGTTACCGCCTACACCCAAAACCAGGATTGAGCCTGTTAAGAAGAAAACGGCACACGTAATTTCATTCCCCAATATTCTGCGGATTGACCATGTTTACAGGCCGAAACTATCTATTACCCTGGAAAAAGTGCAACCGCTTGAACTTGATCCTTATGAATCTATAACGGAGGCTGAGTTAGCGGCAATTATTGCAGGCAAGCCAAATCCTGCTGCGCTTACGGAGATTGATTTAAAGGAAATCGCTGAAAGATTCCGTTTACAGTCCATTATTTTCCGAATTGCTTCCACGATTTACAATTCAGAAAAGAAACCCGACTGGAAAGGAAGTAAGGAAACGTTTCTGATACAACTCATCGGCATTATTGAGCAATTCATTTATTCGGATAAAATCAGGATAAAAAATCCATTGTTCAATGAGGATGAAGTAAAAAAAAGAATCCTGATTATGCTTAATATGAACAAAGTAATTCAGCATATCTGGAATGAAATACGGGCAGAGAATACGACACAACTCACCCCGGTGTTTGACAAGGAACATCCCATCCGTTCAACCGGTGATGTGCGCACGTGGTGGACAAGCAAACCGTGTGAGGGCTTTAAAAAGACACATATCAACTTTACCGTTGTTGACAGCACATGGGAATTTCTTGAAGCGAAAACTATTAACGAAAGCAGTGTGGTTGAATCATTCGTAAAGAACGATCATTTGGGTTTCGCCATTCTTTACAACTACCAGGGAGTTATCAGAAGATATTTCCCGGACTTCATTATCAAACTAAAAAACGGAGCATATTTAATCCTTGAAACTAAAGGACAAGACAACGAACAGAACAAAACCAAAAGGGCATTTTTAGATGAGTGGTGCAAGGCTGTTAATCAGCATGGAGGTTTTGGGAAATGGAGTTGGATTGTATCGTTTGACCCGAATGACCTTGAGAAACTGTTGCACACAACGATGGGGTCAAACCCAATTTAACGTTTCGGAATTTCAAACACCCCCCATAATCCCCCAGTAAACGGGGGGAAAGCTACCACCTTCCCCGTTTACGGGGAGGGAAGGGGTGGGGTGTAATCCAATACCAGTCGCCGAAGGCGTTCCTATCATTAACCAAAACGGAGTTGGTCCGCTTTCTATGAGATTCCCTAAGGATAAAGCAGAACAGCGCCGTATTGTTGAATATTTCAACGGCCTTCAAAGGAAATCGGAAGAACTTAAACAATTGCAATCCGAGACAGAGGCAGAA
>CAYQOM010000015.1:0-1904 GCA_964419145.1 uncultured Roseivirgaceae bacterium
AATCTGGAAGAAGCCAAGCAGCGACTCGCTGTTGCTTTACCTGTCGCTCTAATTTTAATCTTTCTTTTGCTCTACTTCACTTTTCATTCGCTACGACAAAGTTTGTTGATCTTTTCAGCCATTCCATTTTCAGCGATAGGAGGAATCTTCGCTTTGTGGTTAAGAGACATGCCCTTTAGCATCTCTGCAGGCGTTGGTTTCATTGCATTGTTTGGCGTAGCCGTTTTGAATGGGATCGTATTGGTGGCCGAATTCAATTCTTTGCGATCATCAAAGCTCTCCATGAATGACCTGGTAAAAACCGGGACCCAAACTCGATTACGGCCAGTGTTAATGACTGCTTTTGTCGCCTCACTTGGGTTTTTGCCAATGGCACTTTCTACGGGTTCCGGGGCAGAAGTTCAAAGACCCCTTGCCACCGTTGTAATTGGCGGATTGGTAACAGCCACCTTACTTACGTTGGTAGTGCTTCCGTTACTTTACACGATTTTCGAAAAAAAAAGTAAATCCCTTGAATCATGAATCGTTTAATTTTATTTCCCATACTTATTTTCTTTTACTCGGCTAACGCCCAACCCATCTCGCAGCAAGAGGCGGTTGATCTGGCATTAAAAAATAATGGGTGGGTCGCTGCAACTTTTTCAGAAGTGAAATACTTCGATCAATTAAAAAAGTCAGAGGTTGATATCGGCAAACTGTCAGCAGCTTTTACATTCGGCCAGGTTAATTCTCGAGCTCAAGACAATAATTTAAAAATTACCCAAACGATTCCTTTCCCATCATTACTGGCTGCTAAAGCTCGTTTGGGCAAAGCTCATCTGGGCGGAGCAGAAAAAAAGCTTACAGTGGTGCAACATCAGTTAATAAATGATGTAAAAGTATCGTTCGAAAAATTACATTTCCTAATTGCCGTGAATAAGCTGTTGAAAGCAGAAGATAGTCTTTACACTGAGTTGACCCGCATTATGGAGACTAAGTATCGTGCAGGAGAAGCCACTTTGTTAGAGAAGTTGACTGGAGAGGCCAATCTTCTGGCCTCGAAGAATGCGCTGCAACAGCAGCAATCTGAAATTGATATAGAGCAAAGACATTTGCAAACTTTATTACAAACCAACGAACCCGTTTTACCGATGGGTGAGCTGACTCCGTTGCCCTGGCTTGGGCAAACTACATCGATAACCAATGCAGAGCTGTCCTATCAACAGCAGCAAATAAACATTGCACAGGAACAAAAGCGTGTACAACAAAATGGGTTTCTGCCAGACCTTACATTTGGCTATTTTAACCAAAGCTTTGTTGGTTATCAAAACATAGTAGGCGTAGAGGAGTATTATGGAAGCGGATCTCGTTTCCATGGGTTTGAAGTTGGTGTTTCCCTACCTCTGTGGATCAAACCTCAAATTGCCCGCACCAAAGCAGCGCGCTATCAGATGGAATCCGAAACAAAAAAGGCCATCTACCTACAACAAGCCGTTGAACAAAAAGTTGCGCAAGCGGATCGTGAAAGGCTTAAGAACGAAGCTAATTTGAGTTACTTCGAAAAATCGTTGGCAGCAGGAGAAATAAATTATCTCATGTACCTGCAATCTTTGAATTCAGCACTGGCATTGCGCACCAATTATATCTCCGCACTGCACCAATATAACTTATCCATTATCAACCTTGAATTCCTTACCGGAAGCTTTTAAAAAAATAACCATGAAATATCTACTAACCATAATCCTCTTCATTTCTCTTATTGCTTGTGAACAAGCTCCTGAGGATAGCAAAAACGTATCAGCGCTTCATGAAGAAGACCAGGTGATACTAAGTGATGAACAAGTTAAAAGTATCGGGATCAAGACTGGACCCGTACAACATCAAAAAATAAGTATTCCCATCATTGCCACAGGTGTCCTTGATGT
>CAYQOM010000015.1:1914-2621 GCA_964419145.1 uncultured Roseivirgaceae bacterium
CTAGTCACTATATCACCGCTCATTGGTGGGTTTGTAAAAGAAACAGAATTACTTCAAGGAATGGCTGTGAAAAAGGGGCAAGTCATCATCACACTTGAACACCCCGACTATATTCAACTTCAACAAGATTATTTAGAAAGCAAAAGTCAACTGGACTATTTGGCATTAGAATATACACGTCAACAGGAGCTTGCAACTGAAAACATAAACTCATCCAAGACGTTACAGTTGGCCAAATCCAATTACTTGAGCACAAAAGCTAAAGTGGAAGGACTTGCCGCTCGTTTAAGACTGATGAATATAAGCCCAGAGACACTTGAGAAGGGAGTCATTAAAAGCACGGTACAAATAACTTCTCCTATCGCAGGTTACATCACCGAGGTAAATGTAAACCTCGGAATGTATGCAAGTCCCGATTTAGTAATGTTTAAAATTGTGGACACTGATCATTTACATGCGGAAGCATATGTTTTTGAAAAAGATATCTCGAAAATAAAAGTAGGTCAGGAAATGAAACTTACATTGGCCAATGAAACTTCCTCTCGTGCTGCAACAATTTATTTGATTGGAAAAGAGATTGCTCAAAATCGAACTGTACGTATCCACGCTCATTTCACACAAGAAGACCCAAAGCTTATTCCAGGTATGTATTTTAATGCAACCATTGATGTTGGAGAAAATACAGTAGACACCGTACCCGAAACAGC
>CAYQOM010000016.1:0-1654 GCA_964419145.1 uncultured Roseivirgaceae bacterium
TTATTCACTACACGATCTGGACATTGGCAACTTGAGAGATAATGTAGCTAAAAACATTTCGCAAGAAGATATTTTTGATGGAACCATCTATGAAAATATTACTGTAGGAAAAAGTAACACCAGCATAAAGGAAGTGATGGACACCCTGGATAAAGTGGGCTTGAAAGAAAGCATCAGCACCCTTCCTAACGGATTGCATACCCATGTGGTAAGTGGTGGAAAAGGCTTACCTAGTTCTATCAAACACCGACTGATCCTGGGCAGATGTATGGTCAAGAAACCAGAGTTAATGGTTCTGAATGATTTTTTTTCAGGTTTGAGTAAAGCTGATAAACTACAACTGCTGCGCTGCGTCATCAACCCAGAGAGTAACTGGACACTCCTGACAGTGTCTAACGATCCCATAGTAATGGCGGCCAGTGACCGCGTAATTATAATGGATGAAGGAAAAATTGTAGCAGATGATGCCTACAATGCCTTACTCAAACAAGGATTAATTAATCAATACTTCGAATAGTATGTTAAAACTATCAAACCGATCCATAGAAAAGCGGGTAGACTACGACAGTCTTTACTCGCTGCGTTCATTGAGGACACCATCTGGCGGAAAGTTGTTAGCCAAATGGCTCATCGGATTTAGCATCTTGTTTTTCCTTTTACTTTTCTTGCCCTGGCAACAGAATATTCGAGGTAACGGAAATGTTACTGCATTGGATCCCATGAACCGGCCGCAAACCGTGGAAACGGTAATTGCAGGGCAGGTAAAAAAATGGCATGTGCGCGAAGGTGATCTGGTGAGCAAGGGAGATACGATTATCACCATAAGCGAGGTCAAAGAACAATACTTCGACCCCCAGTTGATGACCCGACTACAGCAGCAGATTACGGCAAAGGAAAATAGCCTTATATCGAAAGACCAAAAGGCCAAAGCCCTGGAACGTCAGATCACTGCCATGCGCAATGCACTCAAGCTCAAATTGGAACAGGCCACAGCTACTCTTCAAGCCGAAAAGATCAGGTTTCAAAATGCTGAAAATCAATTTCAACGCAACAAAAAACTCTATGAAGCGGGCAACATCCCACTTACTAAGTTTCAGGAGTTTGAGTACAAATACCAGGAAACGCAAGCCGTTTATCTCAATGCACAATTGGACCTGGGACGCGTGGAAGCCGAGTACCTTGACAAAATCAGTAAAGCCGAATCGGAATTAAACAATACACGCGCGGAAGCTTTTGATACTCAGGCTGCCATTGTAAAAGCACGCAATGAATTTACCAATGTGGAAATACGCAATTCACAGTATCAAATACTGGCCCCACAAGATGGTTACATTGTAAAAGCCATGAAAGCCGGTATAGGAGAAACCATCAAAGAAGGAGATGCGGTTTGTACGATCATGCCGCAATCAGCAGACGTAGCCGTAGAAATGTATGTAAAAGCAATGGACATCCCACTCATTAGCAAAGGCAGAAAGGTACGGGTAGAGTTTGATGGCTGGCCCGCCCTTCAGTTTTCAGGATGGCCCAGTGTTTCGGTAGGAACCTTTGGTGGTGAAGTACGTGTGATCGATTATGTGAACTCCAAACCTGGTGAATTCAGAATCCTGATTGTGCCTGACAAAAATGATGACCCCTGGCCAAAACAAATAAGAGT
>CAYQOM010000017.1:0-1512 GCA_964419145.1 uncultured Roseivirgaceae bacterium
TATCTCGTAAAGCAAATGTGATATATGCATATCACGCCTTGGAGCACATCCCAAACTTGCAACAATTTTTAGAATCATTAAAGGGAGTTGTTGCGGAACGTGCGGTGCTTGAATTTAGAGTCCCTAATGGAGCATATTTAAAAGCGTGGAAAATGGGATTTGAATCATGGGATTGGTTTGCATATCCTGATCATCTCCACATGCTTACACCTAGTTCTGTTTTCTGCTTAGCTAAGGCATCGGGGTACGATGTTGTTAATATTTCTTCAAGGGCATGCGGCGAGTCAGCTGAATCCATGCGGGATTGGCTTGGTAATGATTTGTCAGTACATCCTCCAAAAATTCGAGAGATTGTGTCGAGAGCCACTTCAACTGGCCGGGATGAAGACTTGATTACCACGTTGGAGCAATCTTTGCTTCTTCAAGAGTTGAAATTTATCCTTTGTGTTTCTGGTTCAGAACTCTCGATTAAATATCGCGAAATAACACTTTTAAACAAAGGCGTTTACAGCGAAGAATTTTGTATTGAGAATGAGTTAAAGGCTTTTTAATCTCGACTTTATTTACTAAGGTAGGTGGGAGGTATTTTATAATTATTCGATCAAGAGCGCCTTTACGTCTGGGATTGGCAGGTGGTGGCACTGATGTATCACCATATTGTGATACGCATGGTGGCTATGTACTGAATGCGACGATCGACCGTTATGCCTACGCAGTAGTAAAACAAATAGACGAGCCGATTGTTCGGTTTATTGCCAAAGATCAGGTAAGGGAGGCTGTTTGCCAGTTGGATCCGGTTTTATCTCTGGACGGTAACTTGAGCCTGCATAAGGCTGTCTATAACTACATGGTGCGATATTACAATCAAGGTAGGCCAATCGCACTGGAGCTAAATACATTTTGTGATGCTCCTGTCGGATCTGGTTTGGGCTCTTCTTCTACTTTGGTTGTGGCAATGATCAAGTCTTTTGTAGAGTTGCTCAACCTGCCACTGGATGATTATGCTATCGCCCGTCTTGCATTCAAAATCGAGCGTGTTGATTGTGGGTTGCAAGGAGGGCGGCAGGATCAATATTCAGCAACATTTGGTGGTTTCAACTTTATGGAGTTTTATGCGGATGAACGTGCCATCGTGAATCCGTTACGCATCAAAAATTGGATTATCTGTGAGCTGGAGGCCTCATTGGTATTGTATTTCACTGGTATTTCGCGGGAATCAGCACGAATTATTGCTGATCAGAGCAAAAATGTAGAGTCTGGTATTACTGGTGCGCTGGAGGCGATGCATGGTATCAAACGTGAGGCACTGTTAATGAAGGAATGCCTGTTGCGCGGTGACTTTGATGGTCTCATTGAATCGATGCGTATGGGCTGGGAAAGTAAAAAATGCTCAGCCAAGACTGTTTCCAGTCCTCATATTGATGCAATCTATGAAGCAGCACTTCAGGCTGGTGCGTTAGCGGGCAAGATTTCAGGAGCGGGTGGTGGCGGTTTTATGTTGTTTTTCGTGCC